>NZ_JAQQXS010000021.1 GCF_028595305.1 Roseateles koreensis
CCCCTCCAGAACTCCCAGAAATCAATATCGATTGGATATCTTCCTGGGAGTTCCGACCATCGGCATTCACCCCAAATCACCAGTGTTCATGCGGGTTGGCGAGGTATTGCAGGTCAGACTAACTATTGAAGAAGTGGACTGGATTATTAAACACTTAACTCTGCTATTGAAAGATGCGTTTCCAGAAAAAGTAGAAAAATAGAAATCACAATCGTTGAACTTGAACTAAAACAACAAGTTCGCTGCGAGTTTTTGTATGAGAGTCAGAGCCCATGCCGAAAAAGAACGGGTTTTACCTCCTGAGTCCATTGGAGGTTTCAACCGTTGAAAGTCGCTGATAGCCGGGTGGTCGCCAAGACCCTGTGCAGCGATGGTGAATCGCACTTTCAACGGTTGAAACCTGCGTAGCATGCTGCAGGCTGGCCATTGGCGATCCGGCCTACTTTCAACCAGGGGTCAAAACTTGTTCCTTTTGACACCAGAGCAAATGGACAGCTCATTAGGCTCAAAAGTTACTTGTGAGTCATTGCAAGCCAGGCTCGCAATCGCTATATATCTTTTGATACAAAGCACACCCATGGCCCGCATCGCTTATTACAGAGTCTCTACCCGCGACCAGACTATCGAATCCCAGCGAAGCGCAATTAGTTGCGGCATAGCGTTCGACAAAGAGTTCATTGATGAAGGGGTCAGCGGTGCCGTCCTGGCTGCGGCCCGCCCTGGATTCAGCGAGCTCCTCAAATACACCAGGGAGGGGGACACCTTATTCGTGTCCGCAGTTGACCGGTTGGGTCGCGATGCCTTGGATGTCCAGGCCACGGTTCGAAATCTCATTGGCCGAGGTGTCTCGGTACATGTTCATGGGCTCGGCTTGATTTCGAAGGGGGTTGGCGAGTTGATCCTGGCAGTTTTGGCTCAGGTCGCGAGCTTGGAGCGAGATCGAATTGCTGAGCGTACTGCTGCCGGCAGAGCGACTGCCCGATCCACCTTGGATGCTACCGGCAAGACACACCGGGGGAAGACAAGCATGGGCCGTCCCTTCGGGGCCAATCCAGGTGAAGTTGCGCAGTGGCGGAGGGTTAACGGCGCCAGTATGAGTCAAACTGCAGCTCAGTTCGGTCTGTCACTGTCTACGGTCAAGCGGTACTGCTCTATAAAAGGCCAAGCCCTGGCAGACTGTGTGGCAGCCAACCTCACTCGCATGACAGATTCTGATTCGTCCATGAATGCGCTGTTGACAAAACTTGAAGGTGACGTTCCCTCGCGCTCTGACTTCGGCCCTTTTCGTGGGCGAAGAGGGTAGCTGCCATGTTTGATTAGTCAAAACACGAACCATGTTCACATTCGATCTACGTGCGTTTGATATATGCCGGCGCCAACCGCAAACTGTGTTTAACCGTTAAATCGTCAACCGCACAGCTTCCACATCGACACGATCAAGGGCGACATCAAGGCGCCTTAAAAGACCGCCCCTTGCTCTTCAGCACAAGACTGGCAAAGCGTCACACTGGACATCCAACCGACAGGATTTCGCTGCGAGCACTCTTTGCAGACGGCAAAGTAGCGCTTGCGCTGGATCACCGAAGCCGCCTGCTGCTGAACTTTGTGTGGTGGAGTGTCAGGCGAGAGGGCAACCAAAGGCACCCACTTCATCGAGGGTTCATGCCCCGACCATGTGATGTCTCCTACAAAGATAACTATGACGTCCGGATACTCGCTGACACGGACAAACTCATCGATGAGCTCTTGATCTTTGTTCATGTGCTCTTGCTTCCGCATTCAACCAAATTTGCTGACTTGAGGTCATATATTACCCGTGTAATTGATCCATCCTGAAGACGCTGGACGGCTTCATCAATCACATGATGGGGCACCATGAACCACTCCCTCGGCCTTACTGCTTACTGGATTCCCGAAGCGGTCATCAATAGTTAGGTCAAGCTGCGCGGATCTAAATAGACGATGGAAGATACTTTCCAGTCGCGTTCTATTCGCATTGTGCAATTTGTAGGTCGCGACCACTTCCACGGCAGACAACAAGTAGGTGCCCCAGCGCCGCAAATCGCGAAAACCGTTGGGCCGGCACTTGTTGGCGGTCGGGTTGGGTGGACAGGTACCAGGTACGCTTCAAAAATATTTGAATTTCTTCAACACCTGCGTAGTTTGTTGTCTATACAAAAAGCCGGTTTCCGGTTTTCACTAGGACAAACAATGCAAACAATGACGCATTCGCAAATTTGCAACACCAATTCAGAGCCTGCATCTGCACAGAGCGCGCCGCTTTTGATCAGATTGATCAGAGACGCCGCTCGGCGCCAGGGTCGGACGATTGAACAAATCGCCGCAGACCTAAACGTTACTCCGGGCTACCTGCATCAGCTCAGCAGCGGAATCAAACAAATTCAGAATGTGGGCGTGGACTTTGTTCAGTCTGCAGCCCAGTTGCTGCAACTGCCACCGGTCATCGTGATGATGCTTGCAGGGACTATTCGGCCAATCGATTGGCTAGCGCCAGATGAGCAGTATCTTGTCGCCGAGCGAATTCGCGCAGCTGATATGCGGGACGATCCAGCTTGGTCTATGCCTCGACCGTTTTCGGGCGATGCTACTGATCCAAGTTTGCGGGCAGCAGAGCTATGCATGTACGAAGCATTCAAAGGGTGCTCCCGAAATGCAAACGGTGCGCCGCCTCGGTTGCTTTCGAACATTTATCGTTTGCTACTACGAGTGGGACTCGATCAACTGACAGACACGGATTTAGAAGCCACGCTTCGTTAATATTTTAAAGGGCGCCCTAGTGCGCCCTTTTTTCTTCGCCTAAATTCAGTCATCGGGTCATTTGCTGCAGGCTACTTAAGCAAAACAAGTTGAGGTACGGCGTCATCGCCTGCCCAAACAATTGCGTTTTGCTCTAAGCGGTGGCCTAACGTCCTGGCTGCCTCCAAATTCAATCCCAGCACCAAATAGCTCGATTCTCCCGGCCAATTATTGTTTGGATGCTGACCAACGCCCTCAATAAAAGACAAGCTACGCGTCTTCAATTCCTGCGCAAGCTCGACTTGCCGCCGGGAGTTTTCTTCATCAGTCAAAACGGCACCAAAAGGGTTGCAGGCCGTAACGAAGGCACTGCTAAGAACACCTGTTGCTACCTGCACGGTCGCCAACTCTTGCGATGCAACACCTATTCGTAAAACGAACGGAGATTCACCGATAACCCTGTATTCAGTCTCTTCGTAAGCACGCCGGGTTTCAGGCTCGATGATTGATTCGAAATTCATTTGCTTTTCCAAAATTGACTGCCTAGGCAAAGGACAGCTATGCACTGATGTTTGAAATCCTGGCCTGGCGCAGCCTTACGTCCAACTGCTGGCAGACATTCCGCCCTTGTTCGTTCTTCCGTTCATGTGTTCACCGACGTCAGTGAGTCATTGGCGTAAGGAAGTACTTGGGGTATGCCAAAGCCCTCAGGGCTGACTGCAACCGCTAGGGCGATCACTTCAACGCCTGAAGCAACGGCTTCATCGAAGGCCTCGGCATAGACGGGATCGTGTGTATTGCTGACCACGAAACTTTTTGCATCAGCTCGTTGAACAAGAAAGAGCAGGACAGAGCGCTTTCCTCCCAAAGCTTGGCTTTTCAACGCTTTTAGATGTTTGACACCTCTTGGTGTAGCAGAGTCAGGGAAGCGGGCGACTCCACCTTCCACGACGGTAGCGCTCTTCACTTCAACCAAACACTCACCGTAAGGGCCGGTGAGCACAAAATCCACGCGGAAACCTACCTCCACCAGTTGCTCACGGGCCAGCGTGCAATAACTCTCAAGGCCCGGCACCAATTGCAACCTCAAAGCCTCCTCAACAATGCGGTTTGCAAGATGTGTATCCGTTCCGATCCAGCCATCCTCAAACTCAACCGCTCGCCAGGTGTACCGACGCTTTCTTTTCGGGTCCGCGCTATCCCAAAGTAGAGCTGCCATGCCGGAGGTCAGGCAGCCAGTCATGGCACCTGAGTTTGCACAGTAGACCAGCTCATCTGACCCTCCTGGCAAAGACATTTCAGCCAGAAACCGTTGCGGTCGGCGCAAAAACACTGCCTCACGCTGCGGCTGAGGAAACGTCATAAAAATGATGTCGCGACTCATGGAAAGCTAACCTTAAAGGTTCGGGCGCACTTGGCGCACGTAGGTACCGGGGGCACTCTCTCGGCCCGCTCAGTCCTCGAACGCCCGGTTCTTGAACTTCAACTGATCGCAGTTCTCACGCGCGGCCCGCTGGATACCATCGTCGAAGCCACTTGGCGACTCGGCCTCGATCTCGACGGAGATGCGCACCTTCACACCGGGCTTTTGCGTGAACAGCATAAGCACCTCCTCGGCAACATCCGAGAACTGCAACTTGGCTCTGACCGGATCGAGCTCCACGGAGCCAAAGAACATCGTCTTCTTGGCCGATGCTGCGCCGCCACCCGAACCCGTGCCTGTTCCCGATCCGGCACCAGTCGAACCGCCACCGCCCGAGCCAGCTGATCCCTCGCCCGTGCCGGTCGAGGTAGTAGAAGTTCCGCCCGAGGATTCGCCTTTGGACCCGCCTCCGGCGCCTGTGCTTCCCGCTTCCTTCTCCTTGGCCGCTGCCGCTCGCTCTGCAGCCTCCTCAGCGAGCTTGGCTGCAAACGCTGCCGCCGCTTTGGGCTCGATCAGCAGCAATGCATCATCAAGAATCGGGGTAGTGCTCTGCGCAAAACTGAAGCCTTGGAATCGGCCTTCCTCGCGCCCGTAAGCGATGCCGAAGAAGTCGCGGGAGGCCGCGCCCGCGGCAATGGTGGCTCTCAAATTATCGGCTTCGCGCAGTCTCGGCAGATAGAGGTAGCAGCAAGTTTTCTGCCACGTCTCCAAGGCACCGACCGCCGTCGCGTCGTCCTTCCAAAACCACGTTTGCAGCATCTTGGCCAAATGAATCGGCGCCCACTCGGTGATCAGGAGCTCATGCTCCTTGAGTACCTTCTCGATTTCCTCGGTGCGGTTAACAGCAGTCGGATTGATCAGGAAGTGGTCCCACTGAAGCTCTCCAATGCCCTTGCCGGGTTTGGCCTCCTGCAAGGGCGCCAGCAGCCACTTGAAGGTCTCGCGCACCATCCGACCCAAAGCGTCGTTGGCGAGTTCAAGGCTTTTCGATGCTTGTTTAGTCTGATGACCGTCGAGATTGAGGCGCCCTTCCTTCACGTCATCAACGATGGACTTCCACGCCAGAAGTGAAGTTACCTGATCTCTCAGGCGAGGAAGGCTGTCGGTATCAGGGGCCAAGAAGACCAAACGATTTTGCTTTTGCCTCGGCTGGTCACCCCTCCCCTTCAAGATTGCGGTGGCTGCATCAATTGCAGGACTTTGAGCACCCTTGCTGAAGGTCGCCTCCGGCGACAGCACCACGAGCCGGAGCTGCCAGTCGTCCGGCACGTCCGACGATGGCGTGAACACATGGGTGCCGCCAAAGACGCCATTGGCGAAACGCAGCTTGTCCTTGATGAAGGGATATACGTCTTCGCGCATGTCGAACCGCCGCTTGCGGTCTTCCATCTCGCGCCGGAGGTTGGGGCGCGTGTCGAACCAGAAGCGGTTGTTCGCGCTGTTGATGTACTGCAAGCGGTCCACCAAGGCCCGTACACCATCCTTGTAGTGACCCAGCACTTGGCCAGGCTGCGCGCTGCCCAACAGCATCCGCTCCAACTCGATGCCTCGGTGGTGCTTGGCGCCACCCACGGCTCCGGCGTCAGGGGCTGAACCCAAGAACACGGTTCGCGCAATGCGGCGGCATGCATGGATCGCACCGAACAGTGGGCGGGCGTTGTCGAGCTCGGTGCTCGCGGCCCGTTCGCCGTCAATATCACGGTCCAACACGGGGTCCCAGCCCTGCTCAAGGTAAACAATCGTTTCGTTTCTTGTGTCTGAATCAAATAGCGGGAGGCTCCCTGGTTGAATCATGAGGTCATTGTTGCCGGTGGTCCAAAGACGGTGGATCACTGTGGCCATCAGCTTCAAGACACCGCGTGTCCTTTGAAAGTTAGGCAGCGACGACCAATCCTCATAGAGCCGGTCGAAGACTTCCGGGTGGATCGGATAAGCGTGTTTAAGCCGATCTAGGTAGCCGGTCTCTTGGGTTTCGGGCGGGAAGTCGCCCGCGTTGGCGGTGTAGTAGTCAGCATAGGCGCGGCACACTTCCTCGGCGGCGAGACGATCCGTGACATCCGCGAACAAGCGCCTGCGAACGATCTCGAAGGCCTCCTCGGTCGCCACCGGCTTCCACAAGGCCTGCACACGTCCAAAATAGTGCTCCAAAGCCCTCAAGGCCTTCACGCCCTGCTGGCTACCTGCCTCCCGATCCGAGAACGGGAGCGACGCCAGAAGAATCGCATTGGGCACGGCCTTCAAGGCTTCGGTCAGCGACTGGATGAACGAGAGCTGCGTGTCGTAGGTGCCGCCCGACAGCGTCTTGCCCTCCTCGAACTGCGAAACGTACCGGACCAACTCGTCCATCAGGATGATGCAAGGCGCGCTGCCGCCAATGATGTCGGCCAGCACGCTTTTTCCCGGAGCCGTCCCGTCGCGGTCAGCTTCCGAAAGCTTGGCGAAGGCGGCTTCTCCACCCAACTGCCAAGCCATCTCGCCCCAGATCGTTTTTACGGTGGTCTTGCCATACACGCGCGGCTTGCTCGCGAGGTCCAGCAAGTCCACGCCGTCCAGCACTGCCACGCGGGCCTTGGGCAACTCGGTGATACCTGCAGCATCCAAGATCGGCGGAATACCCTGCATCTTGCTTGCGGTGGTTGCGCCCTTGGCTAGGTGATAGACCGCCAACAGCGTGTGGGTCTTGCCGCCTCCAAAGGCGGTCTGCAACTGCACGACCGGGTCGCCGCCTTTGCCAGCCAACCGCTTGACGACGGAGTCGAGCAAGAGGCGCATGCCTTCGGTGATGAAGGTCCGCTGAAAGAACAGGGCCGCGTCCTGATACTCCTCGGTCGCGATGCCCTGATGCACCTTGGAGATGTCGGCGGCGAACTCGGCTTGCTGGAAAGTGCCCTTCAAGACATCTTCGTGGGGGACGGCGATTTCGCGCCAAGGTTTCAGACTCATTGTTTTTCTCCCTTAATCCTCGATAGACATTTGCGATCCGAAGTGGCCCTTCTCGTGCGAGGCGTTTTCGATGCCCGTCCAAGAGGTGATCAATTCGTTGTAGCCCATGGCCTCTTCCGCCCAGCCCTTGCGCTCGCACAGGGTGTAGAGCCGATAGGCCAGATTTCGAATGTGGTCGGCTCGGGCGGGCATTCCTGCGAGCAACTCTCCGGACGCAGACTCGCCTTGGGCTTGCAGCGCCCGGATCATTTGGTGCAAAGCCTCCCAAACCGGCGTGTTGTTGTCGTTCTCCGGCAGCCAATCCGACGGGTATTCAGAAGGCTTGAACAACCTGACGTTGCCTGAGCCCGACTCGACCACGCCAGCGGCGGCCACGCCTTGTACGCTTGTCCCCTTGGCTCGGGCCAGCACGTCGGCTTGCCCGAATTCGCCCGCCGACCAGCCTTGCTCATCGAACCACGAGAGGCAGAACTGAGTGTCGGAATCAAAGTCGTCTGCGCCTTCAGTGAGCATCTTGTTGATGATAGTCAGCGCAGTATGGACGGTCATCGGACTACCATCAGCTTCGAGCACAGCCGAGTACTTCGAGAAGATCGCCATACCAGGGCCGATGACTGCTTGGGCCAAGTCAACGGGAGCAACTGGCGATACCCCTTCGGCTCCGCCAATCATCACGTCTAGCGCTTCGGAAAGCTGATCCTTGAGCTCGCGTTGGAACTCCCGGCGCGAAACCGTTTGGGCATCTGTATCACGCTTTCGGCACACCAGCACGATGGAGGAGGCCAAAGCATTCGATCCAATAGCCCGCCCCCGGCTGCTGCGCTCGGTGCGCACGGGCCAAGTTCCTGTGATGACGAAATCGGCCTTGATGACCGACTCTAGGAAGCTTTCCCAGCCGGAAGACGCCGTGCCGCTTGCCCCTGTGTCGCTTTGCTTGAACGCATAGTAGATGGTGACGGGAACCGACTCGTTGGACTTCGCATGCATTTGGCGCAGAGCCAATGTCATACCGTCGGTGAAGTGGCGCATCGCATCGTTGATGTCTGCATACAAGCTGTGCGAGGCCACCAACTCGTCGGCCTTCGGCGTTTGCCTGGTCGCGAAGATGTCAGGGAAGACTTGTCGCAGGCAGGGGCGCATCCAGATGTAGAAAAAGTCCGAAAGATTCGAATACGGAACGTTGTCGTAATACGGCGGATCGGTGGACACCACCGTCTGCGACTCGTTCGGAATGCTGGACTTGGCCGCGTCAAGTTGCATCGCGTGCCCTGTCTTGTAGGCAGGAAGCAAATCGATCACGCGCGCTATCCAGCCCAATGCACTTACCCATGAACCGCCGCCATCCGTCAGAGGATTGATTTCGCCGTAGTCCCAAACGATGGGCAGAGCGTGCTTAGTGAACGCGTGGGCGACAAACTCGCCGCCCGACTCCCATGAGGTCAGTGTGTTCCAGTAGTCGGCCGCCCGCCCAATCGCGCATGTCAAGTAAACAGATATTGCCTCGGCGTAGGCGGTGGCGCCCATGCCGCCTTGCTCCAAGCCCAAACCATCGTCCTTTAAGCCTGACTTGATCGCGTCGCGCTTAATGACATCGCGCGCCTCGACCACCAAAGCCCCGAAAGTGGACAAAGCCAATTGCTGCCGGACATTAAAGAGGCTCTGGAAGGTCTTCATGCCATAGACCACGACATTGGTGCAACCTGCCCAATGCAGGATGTCCGCCTCCGGCGCTGTGGGTTCGATGGCAGAGAAGTCCAGCTCCTCCATCTCGCTGGCCGCGACGTAAGCCTTGCCATTGGGCGTATTGACTACGGCAGCCATCATCCGCTGACCCATTCGCCCAGAGACCCCTTCTGCTCGTATATAGGTCAATGGAATTGGTGACTCTGTCAGGATGCAAATCCCTCCACGGCCACCGACCGTGCTGGTCAATTTCGGGCTGCCTCCCTCCTGGATTGCAAACGAGTAGCTACGCTTGTCGGCGGCGACCTTGGGAACGATGTGCATTTCCCTGCCTTCGCGCGTGGCGAGCTGAAACGACTTCGCCAACGGAATATGGGCACCACCCGCTGCGGGGTTGGGACTCGCGACAGTCCTGCACCAAAGCCAAGTCAACACGGTGCCCGTACCTCCACCCAGCCGTTTGGGAAGCTTGATCGGTGCGTAATGCTTGGCGAGCCTCTTGGAGGCCTCCTGCCCGACCCATTTGCCATAGCGGCGCAGGTCTTCAGAGAGTCCTCGGGCTCCAAGCCAGCGCTCGGGAATGCGCTCTTGATTCGCGGCCAATGACTGCGGCCCCACTGGCGGCTTGTCCTTGAACCGCGGTGGAATCTCAATCATGGCCTTGTTCAGCACCACGGGCACAGGATTCAAGTCAGTCGCGTAGCTCTCGAATCCAAGGCGCTGGGCCTCCAGTGGAAGCGAACCACCGCCAGCGAACGGGTCATGGAAGACTGGCAAGACGTTAGGGTCGAATCCGGGCACTCCCGGATTGAGGTCGCAGGTCTCCTTCCACGACTTTCGGATTTCTGCCCGAGCTCGGTCGAGCACCTCTTGGTTGTCAGTGTTCTCCCACTTCACCAAATCGCGAATGATGTTGAACAGGCGCTCGCGCTCGATCTTGGCCTTCTCTTTGTTGACGCCGCGCCCTAGATGGCGCTCGTAGCCTGGATCATTGACCATCTGAGCGAACAGGATCGCCCTCGCTGCAGCCAGCGGCCGGCGGGCGAACCAAAGATGCAACGTGGACGGATGCCCGTGGCGGATCGACTTTTCCTTGGACGATGCGACATTGATGTCGTCCAGTGGCAGAGCCACTTCGATGAGTTTTTTTGGTGTTTTGATGGTCATGATGCTTGCGCCCGTTCGAGCAGAGACGCGAGGTCCAAGTTGATACTGGTTACCGCCCAATCAGGCTCTTGCGTGAAAGGGTTGCGGACGTAATGGGGGCCTTCATGGTCGTCGCCATCGACGATCACGATGGCCAAGATGAACTTGTCGGCCTGGTTAAGCCCATAGAGGATTTCGTTGCGGGTAACGGTAATGGTGGATTGGCCCTTGGATCGTCCCTTGACCTCGATATGGCGGGCCTGCGGGAGCTTGCCCTCGACCACCGGGACAATCGCCGTCAAATCCCATCCGCACTTCTCGGCGGACACGTCGATTACCTGGTGCCCCTTGGCCTGCTCCGCCTTGCGGACGGCCTCCATGGCGACCTTCTCGACGCGGGCTCTGGCCTGCGCATCGGCTGACCATGTCGGGCCTTCGACCTCCCCACTTCGCATCGCTATTAGCCCCGCCGGAATCACGAGGGCGCCGCCTACGACCACCGGCATGCCAGAGACCACATGCCGCATGGCTTGAAGCCCCTTCGTGCGGGCTTCAAGGCGCACCGTCAATTCATCAATCGTGCGCCGGACATTCTCCAAGGGAAGCCGGACATCCTTGCCTACGGATAGGTCGGTCTTGAGCTTCTCGTGGCGGTCGGACCAGTAGTCAATCTCCTTGACCAACCGCTCGTGGATCGCCGCGAGGTTCTTGTCGATCTGGCGCTCGCGGCGCTCCCTGACTTCCTCGAAGTGCTCGGGCACGAGCTTGTCGGATGCATGGCTGAGAGCTGCCTCCTCCAGGTCTTTCTTGATCCAGTCGGCATCGATCTCGTTTGCCACCATGGCCCGCTGATCCGGCTCGATGGGGTTGAGGTCCAAGTGGGGCGCCCAACCGGCATTGCAGATTTGGCCGTGGCGGTCGATGGTCACGAATTGCAAGCGGCGCGATACAACCAAGCCCGACTCGCCGCCCTCCTTGACCGAATGGTCGATCAGAAACAAAAGCTTCGGATCAATGCCCTCGTCGTTGGGGTCCACCAGCACCGCCCCTTGTTTGAGCTTGCCTCGGTGCTGCTCGATCATGAGGTCCACAACCGACTGCATGAGAGGATGGGCCGGGTGCAAGAGGCTCGCCACCGCTTCATTGGGCTTGTCCTCGATGCGGACCTTGTTCTTCTCGAAGCAGACCCGCTCGTATTTGGTCACCACCGGATTCATGTTGCGGCGATCCCGCCCCGAAATCTGGCGGTCGCGCTCGCGGATGTTCGCGGGAACAAACGTGATCTCGTAGCGGCCTGATCCACGCGGGCGCAGGTCCCCGCCAAGACGCTCGAAGGCTTGGGCAAAGAATGACCGGATGAAATAGGGCTGGAGCTTTCTGGCCTCGGCCTTCTCCATCTCTTCTTTGAGAGCGAACAGGCGCTCCTCGCTCATGACTTCTTCGGCCAAGGCGTTGCGTTTGATGATCTCGCGGAGCTTCTCGGTTTCCAACGCGGTTGCGACCACTTCGCGAAGATGGAGCTTGCGGGCCGGGTCTTCCCCGTAGCGAATCGCCTCGATCAGCAAGTCCCGCAGGCTCACGCCCTCGAAAACCTCGCCCAAGATATCGAACACACGGCCACCCAAGGCTTTGCGCTCGATCTCGATCTTGTCGAAGAGCTTTTGGAACACGTCGCCCTCGCGGGTTTCGGCGGCGACCATGTTCCACAAGTGGCAAACCTGCGTTTGCCCGATGCGGTGGATACGGCCAAAGCGCTGCTCCAAGCGGTTCGGGTTCCAAGGCAAGTCGTAGTTCACCATGAGGTGGGCGTTCTGCAAGTTCACGCCTTCCCCCGCCGCGTCCGTGGCAAGCAAGACACGTGTGTCCTTATCGTTGCGGAACAGCTCTTGAACCTTGCGCCGATCTTCGCGGTGAACCCCGCCGTGGATCATCACGACGGCTTCATGCTTGCCCAAGAGGCCCCGAATCCGGTCGGCCAAATAGTTCAATGTGTCGCGGTGCTCAGTGAAGATGATGAGCTTGCGCTGCAAGCCATCGGGGCCACGCATCTCAGGCGTGTTCTGCAAGAGCTCGCGCAGCTCCTCCCACTTGCGATCTTGTCCAGAATGGACCAAGGTCTTCGCCTGTTCTTCGAGGTGCCCCAGTGTGAAGACTTCGGCTTCGAGCTCGGCAATGGTTTGGGCGGCGGTGGCCTGGTCAACGACTTCCTCTTCGAACTCCTCGTAGTCCTCAGGGGCCATGTCGTCAGCCGAATCCCAAATGTCCTCGGACGCCTTATCCGCGTAGGTCTCCGCCAATGACTTGCCGCCCCCGCGCTGCTTGATCTTCTCTTCTTCGATCCGGCGTTTGAGCTTCTCGCGGCGCCGCTTCAAGGATTGATAGATCGCCTCGGGGCTTGATGCCAATCGGCGTTGCAGGGCCGTCAGGGCGAAGCCGACTGTTCCCTTGCGCTTGCCGTCGAGTTGATCCGCGCGGTTCATCTCTTCTTTGACGTAGGTCGTTACGTCGTTGTAGAGCTGCGCCTCAGCTTCCGATAGCTTGTAGTTGGCGGTGTAGGCCACCCGCTCAGGGAAGAGCCTCGTGCCATCGAACTTCAACAGGTCTTCTTTAACCATCCGGCGCATGAGGTCGGTCACATCGACCTTGTGGGCTCCGTCGCGGAACTTGCCATAAAAGCGATCCGAGTCCAGCAGCGACATGAAGAGCTGGAAATCCTCCTCCTTGCCGTTGTGGGGCGTGGCCGTCATCAGCAAGAAGTGCCGGGTGACAGAACCCAAGAGCTGGCCCAGCTTGAAGCGTTTGGTCTCGTTGATCTTGGTGCCGAACCAAGTGGCCGAGAGCTTGTGGGCTTCGTCCACCACGATCAGGTCCCAACGGGAATTCCTGATCTTCTCTTGGAGCTCTTCACTGCGCGAAAGCTGGTCGAGCCGGGCAACGAGCAAATCGTGGTCGTCGAACGGGTTGCCCGACCGGCTTTGATCCATCAAGTCGCGACCAAACAGCGTGAACGAGAGCCCGAACTTCTCGAACAATTCGTCTTGCCACTGCTCCACAAGGCTTCCAGGCGACACGATCAGGATGCGGGCGGCGTCTGCACGCATCAGCAGCTCGCGAATTAAGAGTCCCGCCATGATTGTCTTGCCAGCACCCGGATCGTCGGCCAGCACGTAGCGCAGCGGCTGCCTTGGCAGCATGGACTCATAGACCGCGGTGATCTGGTGCGGGAGCGGCTCAACGTTCGACGTATGGACCGCCATCATGGGATCGAACAGGTGCGCGAGGTTGATCCGGTAGGCCTCGGCAGCAAGCTTGAATTCCGCACCGTCAGCGTCGAAGCTCCAGGGACGCCCAACGGATGCGATGTTGAGCTCCGACTCGTTGGAGCGGAACAGCACCCGCTCGCCCAAGCGGCCGTCATCGGCTTTGTAGACGACCGTGACGGCGTTGTCGCCCAAGGGGTCGGCGCTGACCACACGCACCACCTTGCCGGGTTCGATGCCGGATATCTGGGCGCCCTTGGATATTTGTTCGAGTTTCATTCGGTCCTCCCCTGTGCTGCTTGCTCATCGGCTGCAGTCTCGCCCGCGTCAAAGTATCCCGGCGCAAGAGTGGCACTCTCAACTCCATAGAGCGTTTGCGGATTGCGTAGCCACAAGTGATGCGACGCATGATCGAGCCGATGTCCGGGCGAACTGTCAACAGACCATCGCCGCAAAACATAGCCGACAAGGGCGGCCCTTGCCTTGATACGCAAAACACCCTCCAACATGCCGTAGTCTGCCTCGACGGCACTGGGCCATGAGATGCTCGGATGCGGGACCAGCTCTAGGTCAACGATCCGAGCCCATTGTTCGTCGGCGCTCAAGAGCTCATGCTCCTGCACTTCGCTTTCGATCATCTGAGCCTTTGTCAGCCGCGTGAGCACGAAGTCGCCAAATCGAGCCTTGTCACGGTCGAACGCTCGGATGTGCCAGCGAAACCCGTTGTCTGCCAAGGCAACCGGCACCAGATCGCGACATGTTTCGCCGGAAGACAGCGATAAATAGTTGACTCGTACTGCCTTCTTGGCAACCAAGGCTCGGGTGATGGTTGCAAGCACATCCAAGTTCGGCTTTATCAGTTGACCCGGCCCTTCACAAGGCGCTGCTTGGCGCAGCTTTAGATCGAGGCCGTCACCAAAGCCTAGCAACAGCCAGGCCAGGACTCGTTCTGTCGAAAAAGGGAAAACCGGACTAAAGGAATCGGACGGCCGATAACACCGCCCAGCCACGTCGTAATCAAGATTGGCCGGGGCGATATCGCGATAAGAGCTCAAGTCCCGTGAAGCAGCCGCGGGCTTAACGCCAAAACGAGCTTCGATGTCCCCTCGCCGCAGCTCACCGGCAAAGAAAGCTCGCAACTCAAGGAACGCAAGGCGTTCGCGTTGTGCCTGCGGCACATCCATTGATACGGCCAAGCTGTCCTTTCCCATGCTGATTGCCCGCTAGAAGATGTTGAATAAGATCAGAAAGACGATACCATACTCATCATCTTGATTAGGTAGAGCTCGTACAAATAGACCGCCAAACTACCCCAACAACGACTCAAGCACGCCAAGGAAAGCACCTGAGTCGTTCACCAATTTGATGCACCGCTCGCTTCAATTTCTTTCAAGTTGGCGGCGATACATCCAACTGCGGACCGAGGCCCCCCAGGGTCGTTGTATGACATTTCTTGTAAATCAGTATTGATTCTTCTATCGGCTGTGTAAAACTGATCGTGTGCCACCAGTCATTTGCGGAGTCGTATCCACACCGAACCGCAGAACCGCAGAACCGCATACGGGCGGTCTGTTCAGCCAAGCCGGATTTGCCACGCTACCTTGCGTCGAACCCCGTCCCAGATGCAACCGTCAGGCATAAGTCGCACTAGATTGTGGTCTGCAAGTACAGACATCGCTGCCCTTGCGCCGTCAGCACGCCGCAGCTTTGCGGGGCCAGCTTTGACCAGTTCTCCTAAGGAAATGCTGGAGACTCTTCGATCTCGCAACCAAGTCCACAACACTGCAGCGTCACTGGTCGCCACGCTGTGGACCTTTGATCCTTCGAGCCGAAGTGCTTCATTGAGATAGAAATGAACGACACGTTCCGCTCCGATTAGCTGCTGCAAATTGATCGAAGAAGCGTTCATATCTTGTATCAAAGTAAAGCAGCCGGCTACGCGCAGGATCTGCTCAGCGGCTTTGGAGGCGAATCGGCGAATGGGATGAAACTCCTGACCAATAGCGTGTTCAATATCGTTGAACATTGCTATCCACGCATCCAGCACCTCTCCTTCGACAACAAGGCCTCGCGGCGCGAGTTCATGAAACTCATTGAGTGGCCAGGGCGTATTCAAGATGGACGAAATGGCGTCGTTGTACGCGAGGAATTCTGGCATCTGCACAACATTGATATTTCGATACATCCGCGTGCCAGCGGTACTGCCTGGATATGACGTTAGGTACCTGGCGAACAAGCCGGAGTCTTGCAGTGCTGCATTAGCCAGCCAAGTTAGGGCCGCACGCGGTTGAATCATCAAATGCACCGCGACGCGGCGCCCGAACAACTTCACCGCACCCTCCTTCGCTCGCACCCGGTCGAGCGCTTCACCATCCCACAGTTGGTTCAGGCCGGCGGCAGTGCGCAGCGCGGCATCATCAGACATTGCATGGCCACCGATAAAGCGTCCGCCCTCAGCTGAGAAAATTCCCAACGCTGGCAAACCGGTTCCGAGAAGTTTCGACAAGCCTTCAATCGTCGGATCGCCCGTCAAAAACACGGCATCCCGTGGTTTATCCAACTCACCGCGACCCGCATGCCCGGCGCTCTTCTGAGGCTGCGTTTCCCGCCTTTGCTGATCAGCCAGGAACTTCTCGAAGGCCCTGTGGGGCCGCAGCACGATTGAGTCAACAGCACTCTTTCTTTCTCCAGATTCTGCGACTGAAATAACGAACAAACTGAGCGGAGATACGGAACCATGGGGCATCAGCACGTTGCCGAACGGTTGAACCGCAAGACTTGCAGCCGCGATCAGGCTGCCGCCGATGATGCCATCGGGGGCTTGAATTGCATCCGAGATCAGTCTCCCTACATCACACAAAACACGCGGTAGTGCGTCCATGGGAAACGGGTTTGGCGCTGAGGATGCACCGTCCAGGGGAAGCGGCGGGCCAAGCCATTCCTCGTTGGTGCTGGGTTCTTCAAAACTCAAAATTTCTGGAAGATCATTTTTCATATGGAGGTCGTTTGCTAAGCAGTCGGGGGTCCGACTAAAAGCGCGCTTATGTGTATGCACAAACGCACACCAGTCTGCTAATTCAAACTGGATGTAGCTGTCTATGAAGAACTCACAGCCTGTTTATGCGAAACGCCGCCTTCTGAGAAATTTTTTGCTTTTTCTGCTGACTCTGCATTGTTGAAGCTATACATAGAGTCGGCACATTGCCCGGCATACAGGACAAAACATGATCGAACTACAAGTGCCAGATGCAAGCCGCTACGTAAATGAGTTATGCCAGGAACAGGACGAACCCATTCTGATTCGGCTCCTCGATATTCATGCTGCTCAAAGCGGCTGGAGTACCGCTGATCTCGCCCGTTTTCTGGGGGTCACAGTTGGCTACCTCAGCCAACTCTCCTCGCGTCAAAAGGCCATCCACCGAATTCCGGATGACCTGGTGGGCGCATGTGCTGATCTACTCAGCGTGCCTGCATTTGTGGTGCAACTGCTGGTTGGCAGAGTCAAGCCAGCGGACCTTGTTACACAACCTGGAACTAGCAGTCTTTGCAACGTCGAATTGCTAGAAGTCATGCTGGCGGACAGCATCTGGATGGAGTTGGTGCCCCTTGGTATCGTTCATATGGAACTCGAACTTGTGAATGCGTACGTGTGTTTGCATGTACTCCATTCAGAAAGTTCAGTCGTGCCCAATAGCAATGCTGACCTTGTGCTGAAACGCCTGGGGCACTTTGCACAGCAGCTTGAAGCTTCCAGCATGGATTCGAAACAAAAGTATTTCGAAGAGGACTTTCTTTGATCGCTGACCGCCCCTTTTGGGGCGGTCTTTTTCGCCTTCCTAAGCCAGTGGGTCGCGCCTCCCAAACGGCCTCTACCCCTTGCGGTTCTGCGGTTCTGCGGTTTCGGGGCACATCGAAAGCTAGGTGTCAAACGTCGAAAGCTAGCCGCATGACGCAATCCGCGCTCGCTGAGTTGCACCGTCGCCGACCAGGGCTCCTAGAAGTCCTTGCGGTCCCCTCTTCATACACCTAATCTTGCCTTGGGGCAGGGCCATGGGCTCGCCATGTGTGCACGCCGGACACACTCGTGCTGCAGACCGAGGGGTGATCGCCCTGCCCTACCTAGCTCATTGGGCTACTGCCGATTTCGTAGACACTGATTGAGACTGCGCAACCACCGCCCAACGAACCTTGTTTGCTCGTAGACCGCGCGGCCCGCAATAGACTAGACACGCACTAGCACGTGAACCCCAAATGGCGGAACATAGGGCACCCAAGGAGACTGCAATGACTCACAAGGACACGCCACCAGAAGGCCGTTTCAACAAACTGATCGATGAACAACTGGATCTGGCCGCGGTCAAGCTGAGTTCTGCGTTTCACCTAGGCCGTGCCGCCCAAGCAGCTTCGAAAGATCTCGATGCAGCGAAGAACTTCGTTCGCATGACCGATACGTCCACGGATCCCATGCTGGCAAAGCTTGAAGAGGCGATTCCAACGCGCCCTGATTTCGGGCCATTTCGAGGTCGAAGAGAGTAATGTCGGGCGGAGCAGCCCGTTGACCTTTTATCCCGAACCCGATGGTGTGCACTTGCACTACATACTCTGCAGCAGCACATCTCTCCGGTGGCCGTACCCATTTCTTCGTCAAGCGAACCACTTTCTGCGCCGGGCGTACCTATTTCTGCGTGAATGCCTGCGGAACATCACAGTTCGGGCAGCTGGTCCTCCTGGCCGAGCGTAAGGATGTTTAACGGTTAAACACGGAGGTACCGGAACACGATTTGAGCAAGCCGGGTCCCGAATTGTCCAGCCATCTTGACCCGGCTGAGGCCGGTTTGACTATGCCAAGGAGGTATGACAAAATCGATTACGAAAAACCTCTAGAACCCTCGAATTTACTGGGTTTTGGTGGAAGTGAGTTTTTTTCTCACAGCTTCCGCCAGAAAGTAAGCAAAAACGGGCCTTAGCGGCCCGTTTTTTATTCCTCTCTACCATCCTATCTACCAATCATTGATCTGATTGAATTCAGTAGATTTGGGCCCAAGCAGTTGCAGTTCGTTCCAACGAGGCGGTGTCTTCCAGTTCTCTAGCGGTGCGTCTTTTTGGCCCGGTGGAGCGGCACGCATCCAGTGCCGACCCCGTGACTCCATGGTTGCAACGCTTTTCCGAACCTTGGTCCGTGCCGTTGAGATCTTTTTCCGATCTAGATTAAATCGCATGCCGGTATACGCGGTGGTGCAACGCGAACCAACACATGCCGGATCGGCTTCAGACTCTTGGCCGACCTATTAACAAGGCAATTGGCTTCAACCAGCCCTACCGACCATTTGCCCAACTTGGCACACTTTCCAACGAATTCCGATCTTGCGGCAGGCTGGTGCACAACATCGGTGAGTAGGATTGAAGGCGGTCGCGCGAGTGCAATGCCTTTGCCTGTGAAGTGAGTTCGCTCAGGCGACGCAGTGAACTCGTGACGAATCCCGTGGGTGTAAGCATTGCCCACCAACCTAAAGCAGGGAGCATAAATTGATTATTGAGACGGGAACCAGTCGCGCGCAGATTCCGCTGGAACAACGTGTAGAGATCGTGTCGGCAAACCTGATGCGCGCCTACGCAAAGATCAAGCCCGGTGCAGACAGGAGCATTTTCGAAAAAGAGGTCATCGGGCCCTTGCTGGTCTCAGGCTACCGCGCCGATGAGTTGCTCGAAGACCTGATGTCCATGGCAGGCAAGTCTGATGTGGCGAACGTCGATCAGCACATCATTCAGATCGCCTGCCTTTACACAGCACAGGCCGCACATGCACTGAAGGATGGCGATCGAAATCTTGCTGCAGGCAACCTGATTGAAGCCTATTTCTGGTCCGGCGTCGTCAACGCCTCAGGGGCGCTGGATCTGGCTGAACAAGCGGCCTACAAAGACGCAAGATCGAGCGTGGCGAGATCAGGCTCCGATGCGCGCAAGGCTCGCATTGACAAATCCAAGTCCCGGGCTTTTGAACTCGAACGTGAGATGCGACCGGCAAACGGCTGGCCCTCTTTGAGGCAGGCCGCCATCACTGTTTCAAAGGCCCTGCTTAAAACGCCTGTCAGCGATGGGCACAAGCTCAGCCCTGATCAGGCGCAAAAAACGGTCAGCGACTGGCTCAAAGAACTGCCAGACGCCGCAGAGCTGTTTCCAAAGACTGCGGCCAAGAAGAAATAGAACTCGCCTGACGCAAAAAGCTCTCCCAACCGGAGAGCTTTTTTTTTGCCCGTTTGATTTTTCCGAGTCCTGAGGCCTTGGGAATCGACCCCGCGTGTGTCCGAAAGCGTTCGAAGCCATGCAAATTTTTGGGAGGTTTGCAGGCAAACAACCTACGCGATTGGGCTCACAGTTCTTACGCGGATTGGCAGGGCCTTGGACACTGCAATGGCTGCATTCAACGACGAAAAGGAGCCAGCAATGTCAATCGAAAAAGTCCAATCCGATGTGCGCCGACTGCTGCGCAAACGCCAACTCCAGGAACTGATACCCGTGGCGAACGGCACGCTGTACTCCTGGATGGATAAAAACTCACCCTACTTCGATGCCAGCTTCCCCCTCCCGATCCGCCTGGGGGGTGGTGGTCGTTCGATTTTCTGGATCGCCTCCGAGATCGATGAATGGCTCAAGACCTGGGCCGACAAGAGCCGCGCTTCGGCGAAAGTCAACAAGGGCGTGTAGTGAAGCCGCTGGAACACCCACCGGTCAGGCAAGTGCGGCTTGCTTCGCCAATTTGTCTTGTTCTGAGAACCATCGGTACAAGTTTCATGATCGCGATGAAGGCCGCACCTGCAGGATTCATCGCTGTAGTGAGGAAAATTAAATGACAGTCACCGTTCATGACCAGCGCTTTCCGCGCACTCCTCGTCCGGCGCAGGTTCACTCGTGCGTGCGACTCATCACTGCGGCGGAGGTGCCGCCAGAGCCTATTCGCTGGGTCTGGGAAGGCTTTCTGCCGCGCGAAAAACTCGCTGTTCTGGCTGGGCAGCCTGGAACTGCCAAGACCACAATCGCATGTTGCTGTGCCGCCATCGTGTCCAAAGGCAGCATCGGTGGCATGAACTGGCCGGACGGAAGCCAGGCGCCTCAGGGGCACGTCCTGATCTGGTCTGGCGAAGATGGCGTCAGCGACACCCTGGTTCCCCGTTTGATCGCCATGGGCGCCGACCTTGCCTACGTTCACTTCATTGAAGGGACCCTCGACAGCGGAGGGCGCATTCGGCGTTTTGACTTTAAGACTGATGTGCCTAAATTGCGCCAGAAATTGGCGGAACTCGGCGACGTGGTGTTGGTGATCATCGACTCGCTTGTGCAAGCGGTTTCTGGCAACTCGAACAAAAACGAGGATGTTCGTCGTTCGATGGACCCGTTGGTGGAACTCGCTGCGGAAACAGGTTGCGCCATCCTGGGCCTCACACACGTGAGCAAGGGTGGTCAGAAGAAGGTTCCGCTGGAGCGCGTTACCGGAAGCCTTGCCTTCGCCGCCTACCCGCGTGTTGTGCTGATGACGGCCAAATGCAAGGCCGGTGATGACGCCGGCAGTGTGCTGGTGCGGGTCAAGAGCAACATCGGTCCAGATGGCGGGGGCTTCAGATACTGGGTCGAAGGCACCACCTTCGGTTCTCCAAAGGGGCCGATCGAGACGTCCAAACTACGCTGGGACGCTGAGATGTTGCATGGCACGGCAGCCGATATCCTAAGAGACGCCGAAGGCAGCCATGGAACACAAGACAGTGATGAGCCCAGTGACGCCGTCAAACAGGCCTGCGACTTCCTTCTAACAGTGCTGACGCCTTGCCCGATGCCGTGGCCGCAATTGGAACAACTTGCCGGGGCGCAGGGTATATCGACGGCCTCGATCAAGAGGGCAAAAGCCAAACTGCGAGACCTTGTCGGTTGCGAAAAGCAGAAGGGGGTCGGATCGGCCAGCCCGTCGATTTGGTTTTTGAAACAAGCCACCATCGAGCCCGGAGTAACACCACCATCGTGGCGGCCGCACGCCGTGATGAACCACGGCAGCCCATTTGCCCAGGCCATCGACATCGGTCATCCTCTGGCGCCCTATGCTGGCCTGAGTGCAGGACAGGGATGGAGCGACCCCAACGCTGGGGTACAGGTCGCGAGTCCTAATAACTGGGATCGGCGAAACCACGCGACTTTCACGCAGGTTGACTTCGCAGCTACGGGTTTGCCGAATAGTGCCACCCCTCTTTATCCACTTGGGGTGCACCATGCGCAAGTCGGGATTGATTCACTGGCATCGGCCCGCACCTCACAAGTTGCTCCAGTTGCTCCAGTTGCTCCAGTTGCGCCGGTTGGGCTTGTTGATCGCCGTCATTCTGTTGCACCAGTTGCGCCAGTTGCACCAGTTGCGGTTGTTGGCGTGGTGCTCGACGAGAAGGCGCAGGTGAGCTGGTATCTGGCTGAGGCGATCAAGGATTGTCGAAATGAATTCAGTCGGCGTGAACTGGCGTCCATCACCGATGTCGATGTCTTCACGGATGAGGTTGAGAGCATTGCCCATCACGTGGTCCGGTCCATGGACATCCAGATTGACGGCGACAACGAAGATGAAGTTGACACCAAGGACTACTCCCTAAGAAAACAGATTGCTGACCAGTTGGCTGCCATGAATTGGTGGGAACAGTGACGGCATTGCACCAGCATGATCGATGTGCTGATGACCAAGTCAGCCATGCCATGCTTTACGGTAGCAAGTGAAGCGAGCGAACATGAACGTGAAAAAAACATTTGTTGAACACTCAGCGCCAGGACCAAATTGGCTCTGCCTGCTGCTGGCGCTTTGCGCGAGCACGATCTCGTTGGCCGTCTCGGTGCAAGTCGGCTGGCAGCGTGGTGGATCCAACACCGAAAGGCTGCTCCTGGCCAGCGTTGGCGTCATCGCCGTGCTGGCCGGGCATCTGCTGCCATCGCAGTGCAGCAGTGCCCCCTTGAGGCTGCGCCTAATCGGCTACCTAGTGTGGAGTGCTTGCATGGCTTATGCAGCTTACAGCCATGCCAGTTTCCTGATTGACGTACAAGAGCAAATCGGTCAGCGACGAGTCGATGCAATTGATTCGGCCCCGTTGGCGGACCTGGTCGCACAGCCGCGCAACCTCTCTGCAATTCTTGAAGAGCGATCCAAGGTGATGTTTGAACTGACTCGGCGCTCCCGCGTTGAATGCGAAGATAAGTGCGCTGCAAACCGAGCGCGGCTGACCGCGCTGAACGGACACATTGCGTCACTGGACGCCGAGGCCGAGGAGGTGCGGGCTTGGAAGGACAAGCGTGACCAACTGGACCGACGCAGGATTGCGGCACGTGACGACCCGGTCACGGCGAGACTAGCGAGCACCTTGAGCGTGAGTCGCGAGAGCGCACGCTGGATCACCGTGCTCCCGATCACCTTCATACTTGAAGGACTTGGCTGCCTATGCTGGTCCCTACATTTTCAGAACCGCAACCTGGCAGGCAGGGGCAATGCCGTGCGGACGGCCCGGCGCAATGAGTTGCATGTCGCTCCAGCAATTGAGTCAGTCACGGCACCGATTGCGGTCACTACGAAACCGCTGCCAGTCACGGATGGCACTACTCATTCGGTAATCGCTGTCGGAAGCATTACTAAGCAAACGTCACGGTCGGAGATAGAAGACTGGGCGGCTGTTGTGTGGCCAGAGATCGTTGCAGGACGCGTCAAGCCCACGGTGAAAGAGATACGTGATTACCTGAAGATCGCCCAGGAAAAAGCCCGACATGTCCGGAAAATTGTTTGCAACTGGATAGATTCGGGAGGGCCCTCACTTCCGCCCGTTCATCGTGACTCCCCGCTGTTGCCCTTGTGACCGCCCGAGTCACGCTCTTGGGTCATGTTTGCTGCCTGACTGACCCGCGCGATGACGCGCCCTATCAAACCGAATGACCAGTCGACTGCTGCGTGTGTTGGCAGAACTTCAGGTAAGGCTCTCCTACTCGGTTTGCCGCCTTGGCAGTGAGATCAACCGCTTGGCTAATATTGATGAAATTGAATGAAAACCCAAGTAAATTCGACACTAACTTAATTACCGGCCTCAAAGGGTCGTCTTGCTATTACATATTGCTTTAATTGATGACAAGGAATGCAATTGACCGAGCACTCACTTTTCTCGACCATCAACAATTCGGTTATTTGATATTTAACAAATAGTAATCAAGACATAGCCTATGAAATACCGATGCACTTGATTGAATAAACTTACAACAGTTGATCTACTCGCAAAGTAGAGTGACGAAAATATGAGGAGCCAGAGTAACAAAATATCAATCCGCATAACCTTGTGAATCGAGCAATGGACTCACAAAAGGTGACGCAATGATTTTTAGTTCACAAATGACCAATCAGGCAAAAACATGGGATCAGTCATATATCGATGGCGTTTTCCATGAATTGGAGCATGTCAACATAGAGGTGATTTCGATGCTTCAGCAGCGAGATCATTTGCTATTCCTCCCTGAACCGGTTCAAAATCTTTACTGTCTTGTTGGAATGATCTATAGGTCGGGATTAACCGTTCATCAATGGAGTGGATTTCCTGAACTGCTTGAGCTATCAAGGCGCTGGGGCATGCAATGCCAAGAAGGCGACAGCTGGAGCAATGAGAATTCCCTTCAGTTTTTAGTTGAAATGAAGGCTGCGATATTTAAACTGCAGAGGAGAATGAATTCACTCCAGTACCGACGTATCGTGAATCAGAGTAGACGTAATGGAAACAACGTCTACAAACGAATGATCGATCTATTCTTACAGGGATTCGAACAGACCACGAGACTACTGGTGTGCCGGATAGACTGCCACTACAGGACTGCCGGATCCTGGCGGTTTCAACAAGACCTTTTGACTGGCGAACAATTTGCGCGTGATCGTGATTCGCTACTCCGAACGATTCCGGGGCTATATGGTGAAGCGCTCATTGGATATGCCTGGAAACTAGAGAGTGGAGACCGAAAAGGGCCACACATTCACGTAACTCTGCTATTGGACGCAAACAAAGCAAATAACGATGTTTGGGCTGTAAAAAAACTGGGGGATGAATGGGTGAGCCTGACCTGTGGTGACGGCTATTTCGTGAACTGTAATGCTAATTTCAAAAATTCCTACCAATATAACGCGCTCGGTCAAGTTCTGTTTAGTGATACTTGTGCCTGGCAGGGCATTAACAAAATTGCGAGCTATTTCGCAAAACCTGACTTCTCGGTGGGATTCTTCTTGCCCAATGGCGCTCGCACGTTTGGTCGTAGTGAGAGCTTGGTCCGATTAAGTCCAAAGCCGGGACCAAAGAGGCAGCAAGATTTACCCATAGACTTCATTCGGTCGCTACGACGGGTAATGTATGGTGCTGATAACTAGTTCCGCATTCTGACGGAGTGAACCTAACAAGCCGATTTTTAGGTTGAAGATGCGATTTTTTTGAGGCT
The DNA here is from genome assembly GCF_028595305.1 of Roseateles koreensis. GTDB lineage: Bacteria > Pseudomonadota > Gammaproteobacteria > Burkholderiales > Burkholderiaceae_C > Paucibacter_A > Paucibacter_A koreensis. The sequence goes on from NZ_JAQQXS010000021.1 coordinate 24,688, forward strand.
ATGCGTCGTGCTTTTCAAGAGTCCAACCGAGCAGCCAAGTCAATGATTGAACATGCGTCGTAAGTGACTGAACTGCTGCTTGCTGAGTTCCGGTCCAATCTCGAAAAGAGATTGAGGGCAGGACTTGCTCTTTGAATTGAGTCAAAAGAATGCGAAGGCCAGAAGCGTGCGACGTCGTTGCAGCGAGCATTTCGCTGATTTGATGCCGAGCGATGTCAAGTAGCCGCTTCGACTCAGCAAGCGATTCAATTCGAGTTCGTGCCGTTCGCGCAACTTTAAAATTCTTATACAAGTGATACCCAGCACTCAGTGTGATGCCTGCTCCAGCGACGCCGAGCCCAACTGGCGCTGCTAAGGCCAGTTGGGCAGTGCCGGCTGCCATACCCCCTCCACCGGCTGCGATGGCACCGCCCCCGAGCCAGGCCATCGTGGCATTTGTTAAGGCCAACCCGTAGAGGCTTGATATCGCCGCCCCCGTCGATGCAGTCCCAAACGTTGTTGCGATCGCAATGGCTGCCGGAGGACCACCAAGCGCGACGCCGGCGCCCAAAACTGAGCTTGCGCCTGCCACCACGAATTCGCCGCGCCCGTTGTTGAATGAGGCCTGCTCAATCTGTTTGCTGACCACGTGGCCAACGTTTGAGAAGGCGGAAAATTCGTGGGCAAATTTGGTAAAGACGTCCCGGATTTCCGTCGGAGCATCATGGATCTGGTCGACAAATTCCGCTGCATGCGGTACCAGAATTTCTCCTACCTGCTTGCGCAAATTGAACAACGATTTGGCGGCGTCCACGACGGCGTAGTGAGTTGCGTTGTAGTCAGCAATAGCAACGTTTAGTGCCGCCGTAGCCTCAGTTGCGGAATCCCGGTAAAACAAGTAGCCACCCTGTTGTTGGTAATAAGTTGCCAAGCACACGGCACAAATGTTACCTGCGAGTGTCCGGTCTCAATGGTGCTGTTGTCATTCAGAGGCGCCGTTCACGAAGTCGTAGGTCAACCGGAGCCGAATGGCTGCTGCTTGACACGTCGAAAAGGCGCGATCGACCCTAGAGGATCCGCTCGTTCTCTCGTCATCTGCGGCAGCAGTGTGCCCATAGCTGAAGTTCGTCGAAATTCAGCATTAGGATGTGAGCCACTGGTCGGCCGCCTTCCCATGAATGACGGCTGCCTGGAAGAGCAGAAACTTGAGAGCAACCGGGCTCGCCACTCATATCTGAAGACCTGATGCAGCCAGCGTGGTGAACAGCCCAAGCATTCCGATACAGTCTATTTACATGTCAAAAAACAATGCCAGCACTGGCCGTTTCCTGACCTATGCAGGCCGTGCCGGATGGTGACTGCGGGCATGCCCCATCAACCCAGCCGCCAGAGACAGAGACAGAGGAAACAGGAGACTTCGAGTTGCAGCCGACACCGCCCATGCCACCTCCGTCCGAACAGCTGAAGACCGATACGCAAGCTCTGCCCTTCGATGCAACGGTACTTTTCGCAGCGCTGCATTATCAGTTGCTTGTGGCCGTAGAACAGTGCCACGACCTCATGCCCGGAGAGTGCCTATGGATTGAAGCCATGGGCGATGTCACCGTGCCGGGCAAGACGCAGATCGAGGTCAAGCACTACAGCGACAAGCTGACCGACAGCCACCAGAACTTCTGGAACACGATCCGGAACTGGCTGCATGAGCGGTTTGACCGCAGCAGCTACAAGTCCCTGGTGCTTCTGACGACTCAGGAGTTCGGCACCCAAAGCCGCCTCAAGAACTGGAACACCCTGACCGCTGTGCAGCGGCTTGAGCGCATGCAGGAGATCGGCAGCGACGGGGCTGGCGCACCGCAGACGCAAATGGAGGAGTCACCCGAGCCGCAGGACGAGACCGTCCAAACTGCTGAAACTACGGCCCGCAAACCGTCCAAGGCGCGGGCACTACAGCAGGAGGTGCTAGCGCCCGAGAGCCGCGCGGCGCTGCTGGAGGTGTTGGAACGCATGGTCATCATCCCGGGCGAAGACGCCCTGCCAGAGCGCATCGACAGCTACAAGACCCGCTACCTCAAAGTCATACGACCGTCGTTGCAGCAACAGTACCTTGACGACTTGCTGGGCTTCATGTTCAGCACCGAACTCGTCCTAAACGGCTGGAAGATCACCCACGAGGCGTTCACCGCCAAGCTGACTGCTCTGAACTCCTTGTGCATGAAACATCCGGCAGAGTTCCCTTTGAGAGATCTTCGGCCGCTGGAAGAAAGAGTCGATCTCGACGAAATCAGGCCCATGCTCTTCGCCAGGAAAATCCTCGAAATCGAGGGCGAAAAATATCTCAAACACGCGGCCCTGCACCGCCTGTTTGCGCAGGACACGATTTCCGGGCTCCTCAAGGATCAGATTCCCATCAAGCCCTCTCTTGACCTTTATCTCCACAACCACCGCAGCAACCATTTTGTGGAGCGAGAAGCGGCCATTCTGGATTGCGACGGCCTGCAGGACGACGCGGCCCTCAAGAAGGCGTCACTCAGGTTCTACCTGGCACGTCTGAGAGCTTCGACGGAACCTTTTTGCGCCATGGCCAACACCATGCCGGAATTTCGCAATGGCATCTATCACATGCTGGCAGACGAGATTCCCAAAAACAAGGACGAAGAATTTCACTGGAAACTCTGGGAATGACGAGTACCGCCGCCGATCATCTATATACCTTGCATCGCAACGCCTTTGCGCTCGCGCCAGTGATCCAGAGCTTCTACCTGAATTGGGAGCCAAGGGAGAAGGACATACTGCTGAGCTATTTAGTTCTTCCCTTGGTGTCCTTTCCCGCGATGCAGGACTATTTGCATACCGCCAATCGAACCAGTTCGATCCGGACCATGACATCCGACTCATCCCGATTGGTCGGCTTGGCGCTTCGCATCTCGGAATATGAACCCATCACCAACAAGGCGCTGTTGATACTGCGCTCGGATGAAAGCCTCCAACTCAACGACGACCTGTCGGTTATCGCCGGTGAAAACCGACAGTCAGAGAATGCAGCTCCCAAGATGCTGCGATATGCGAGTCAGCTCGCCATGGTATTCAGGAACGAAAGTGTCGTGACCATTTATAGAATGCTGGGATTGAAGTCGCTATGAAATGTTATGTCCGATATATCGGCGTGATCGACCAAGAAAATGAGCCGCACAGTGTGATATTCAAGCAAGGCTTGAATATCATTACCGGTAAATCTTCAAAGGGCAAAAGTGCCATTCTCGACATCTTCGATTACTGCATGGGCAGTTCCGAAGACACGATTCCGCAAGGCATCATCTCCCAGCGGGCGAAGATATTTTTTACCGTTTGGCGCTTTTCCGGGATGGCGGTCGTCGCCGGCCGCAGAGCAGACAACGCCAACCAATGTTTCCTGCGAGAAGTCAGTGGCGAGCGGGCCAGGCATGTGCTGGCCTACATCAAGGATGTGGACAACTTCTTCACCGCGCAATACCAGCTTAGCCGGATCGAATTCTCCAAGAGCCTGGGGCGCTACTTCGGCGTCACTATGGAAGACATCGACACCGACCCGCTGCAGAAGCAGCTCATGCGTCAGAAAAGCCCGACGCCTTCCATCCGCAGTTTTGCCTCGTTCATGCTCCAGCATCAAAACCTGGTGGCCAACCGGCATGCGATCTTTTACCGCTTCGACGAAAAGCGAAAACGCGAACAGGCCATCGATCACTTCAAGATCTTCATGGGGATCGTGGGAGAGGACTATTTCGACCTGGCCAAAGAACTCGCCGAAGCAGAAACCGAGCTCAAGCGTGCCCTGGCCGTCATCCCCAAGCAGGAGCAGATCAAATCGGCCGGCATCGGAGAGATGGCGGGCTACCTGCGGGAGTTCCACGCCCTGGCGGGCACGCCGCTGACAGAGTTGACCGCCGAAGAAATCTGGTTGCGGCCGGCGCAGGCCCTGGAACGCTTGACCGGCATTGCCGTCACTGTCGATGGGCAGTCGGATACCTTCGACGCGACCCGCAAGGAACTGCGCACACGCAAGGCCGAGCTCATGGCCGAGATCCAGAAGGCCCTGAACACACGCTACCTGCTCGACGTCTCGACACAGCAAGTCGAGGGATTCGCCGGTGCCATGACGGATCTGCCCATCCCGAAGGCGACCCATCTGGACCATGCCGTGTGCCCGGTCTGTGCGTCACCCTCGGAAGCCGCCGAAGATGAGGCCAACAGACTCTCGGCGGCCATCCACTGGCTCAACGGTGAGCTGAAGGTCTCGGCCTATGCCCGCGAGGGCTTTGGACAGGAGCGTCGGGACATTGACGAGCAACTCAAGAAGGCTCGCCAGGCTTTGCGGCAGGTCGAAAGCACACTGCGTCCACTGGACCAGGAGGCCGACCGCCTGCAGCGCTCGAAGTCTGTCGATGCGGCAGCGCAGAAAGCCAAGATCAAGCTAGAAATCGCCATTGAACGCCGCATCGAGAGTCCGCCCACGGAAACCACGGAGTTGGTGAATTTGCTCCAGGACCGGGTGGCGGACCTGAAATCGAAGAAGGCTTTGCTCGATGTCGAGCCCCGGCTGCTGGCGTTGCAACGCGACATCAACCGGCGTCTGGAGATCGTCGGCACACATTTCGACTTCGAGGACTCCTACAAGAATGGATCCCTGAAGTTCGACATCGATTCCTTCGACCTATGGCATGAGACACCTGGGACAAACGGCGCGCCGGAGAAGAAAGTCTTCCTGAGGTCGATGGGCAGTGGCGCGAACTGGCTGTATTCGCACCTGACGCTGTTCCTGTCCCTGCACTACCAGTTTGCGGCCTACGCCGACTGCAAGCTGCCGCCCGTGCTGTTTCTCGACCAACCGACGCAGGTCTACTTCCCCTCCGCCGATTACGGCAAGGAATTCAATGCAGCCCAATTGCGCGCGAACCAGGACGACACAACCGCCAGCGCGCCCGGCAGCCCGCAGTCCGAAGAGATTGCGGACGAGCCCGCGACACGCGCCGCGAACTCGCCTGTGGACACGCACACACGCATCTCGACTGCCGACGACGACTTGAATACCGTCGCCAAGATGTTTACCGTCCTGGCCAAGTTCTGTGATGACACGGCAAAGGAGGTCGGCAACAAGCCGCAAATCATCGTCTGCGACCATGCCGACAGACTGGAGCTCGGCGAGGGCTACGACTTCGAGCACTTCGTCGCCGACCGCTGGCGTGACCGAGGCTTCATCGCGACGTGACCCTACAGCAGGCCCAGGACTACATCGCGGCCCGCCCGCATCGCCTGGATGGACCTGGCGGGCTTTGTCCTGGTGGCCTACTGGGTCAGTTCCAGATGGAAATTAACACTCAGCCGTAACGGCCCAATCAACTGGCGAGCTTTCATTTCGGCTGCGTGAACACTAGGGCAGCGCTGAGCAGGTCACCCATCGAACTCGGGTGTCGGATTTCGCATTCGATGCAGACGTCGGAGGCACCGAGGGCGACGACGGCAATCGCTGCAGTGGCGACCGTCAGCCCTGAGGTCGTACTTCGGCTATGGGCACGGAGGAGACCGCCACAGGCACATTCGCCGTTGACGCCAGCGGCGCCCTGATGCTGATTCGCAGCTTGTGAAAGCTGTCGTTGGGTCTGCCATCGTCTCCTGCCTTGTTGGTCGCACACTCAGACTTAGCCGATCGGCAGCTTCGGAAGGTGCTGCAGACATTCGTCCAACGAAATGCTCAATGACCCGAGTCGGCAGCAGCGGCAATTGGTGCACAGAAACCGGGCTTCGGCTGCCAGCCTAGTGCCGAAGTCAAATGAACTTTGGCAATTGGGCGCATTGCTGCCGACCCTGCCTGTGCTGTCGGTGCGATTGGCTCATGGACTGGGCAGCCTGCGCAATTCGATGGCGTTCGAACAAAAAAAAAGCAAGACAAAGCCACTCAATCGCCGTTCGATGGATGGAGTGGCCTACGCCGTGTCTGCGCTGCTGGCAAGTGTTGACGCGCTACTGAGTTGGCCCGGCCACTATTTGCTCGGATTGATACCTTCCTTCAGCGGCCTGCGGGAGTTAGTTTGGTGTGCTGAGCAAGGCGCCGACGGTCGTTTCATGGGACTGCTTGCCATCGAAGACCGTGACCTTCGTGTCTGGGCTGCCCTGCTCTTGGAGCCAGCTCTTCACGCCCGGCGACACCGCAGCGCTGACATCCAGCGACCTCATAAACAGGATGTGGTCGCTTGCGAAGTCGCAAACCAGGGCCAATTCCACCTGCCCGTCGGCGCCGAGCTGCAGTAAGCCCGCCACCCAGTTCTCTGCATGCGAGCCATGGGCCACACTGACGACGAACCGTTCACTTTTCAGACGCAGGGGCGGCAGCTCTGGTAGCGTCTGGTCCACGCATTGTCGGCCGGCTGCTGGCGTGATCGCGGCGATCTTCGGCCCCCAGTAGGCGTCCTTCAGCACGGTACCAGCCTGTGCGCCTTCGAATATGCTCAAGTCCACGCTGGTCGCCACCCCCAGCTTCTTGAGATCTACAGGCGCGGAAATGATCTTGGCCATTTGCTCCGGCGTCATGCCCGGACCTGATGCGGCTACTTCGGCTTGATGGGCCTGCCACCGCTCGTAGGCGAAGCTTCCGCCGTAGGCCAGGCAAGCCAGAGCGGTGACCACCGCCCCGCCGATAGACCACTTGCGTTGCGCGTCGTTGAACGCTTGCACGCTGGTCCATTCGCCTCGGCGCCAGGCCAGTTCACGCCCCTTGATGCCGAGCCAGATCGGCACAGCCAGGCCAACAAATGGCACCAGGGCGAGCAAACCCCACCAAACACGGAAGCGGATCGCCCAGACCCAGTTGAGCAAGAAGCCACCCCAGCACCAGCCCTTGATACCAATAGGCAGCGGCTCGTTCGGGCGAGTCGCTACTGACTTAAACGGTGCGGGCGGCCGCTCGTTGTGCGACGGCGCCGATGCACTGGCGCCCGGCAGTTTAGATGGCAGGGGCGGCGGCACGTCGGTCGATGTGCCGCTAGGAGCGTTGTTGTGATCGTTCATGGTTGATTTGAATAGTTCAAAAATTGGGAAGCCCCAGTGCTGCTGGTCAATGCGCACATCGGCCTGAACTCAGGCGCCCGCAAACAGGCTAAGCACAAAGAGCCCGATCCAGACCCATGCATAGGCAGGGCGTTGTGTCAGCGCTTTGGACCGCTTGAAGAGATAGACCGGTACGAGCCAAGCCTGGCCCAGCAACTGGGTATTCACGCCGGCCTTCTTGAGAACAGAGACGTCCCAGTAGGACAGGGCGATGCTGACCACGGGCCCGACCACCCAAAAGGCGTTTTGCGATACCAGTCGATCGGCCCGTGCTTCGTTGCCTCCCGTGGCGATCAGCGCGATGACGTAGCGGAGCAGCTCGATCAGTACAGGCGACAGTGCCAGCAGCCAAACAACACTGTTGTTGATCGCGTCACCGGGCAGTGGCGGAGAGGCGTCATGTAACAGCTGCAAACTTAGCTCTGTGGCCTCGACCGGTGTCCAGGCAGGCATACCGGCACTCCAGACAAGGGAGCCATGGGTTATGACGCCACCTTCAATCATCACGTGCATCTCGGCTTGGGTCACTGGGCCTTTGCGCTGGCCAGACTGCTCGTAGTGCCAGGTCTTGCTGGCAGGATCGTCTTTAGCTGGCAACACGGCAGACGCGTCAGACAGGAGCACCCGCAGTTCTGAGCGATCCATGGGAGCCCAGGCACCCCAGCCGCTGCGCCAGATCAAAGTGCTTGCAGACACGGTGCCATTGAGGGCTAGCGTCTGGATGTCGGCGGTTGAGACTGGCCCTTTGTGCTGGCCTGATTGTTCGTAGTACCAGAGGATCTCTTGTGATGCGGAGTTTTCTGTCATGAATGCTCCCCTTCCCTTTTGTTGACTTTGAGTCTCATTGGTAAGCAAAAAAAGCGATGCCGCAGTGGCATCGTTCCGAGTAGTAAGTTCACGCAAGCCTTCGCATCATTGGCATACGTGACTCATAGTCCGTAGTCTTATTGTCCTCATATCTAGAGGATCTGAGGCGTGAAAAGCGCCTCAGAACCCTCCCTATTAGCTGGCCGCAAGCTGCTCAGCCCACGTGGTCGTGGTGCTGTACCAGCTCCTGCCGACGAGGATCGCCTTCTCCGGCTATTCGCCGAGAACATGCGCACCTTGCGCCTGCAGCGCCAGTTATCCCAAGAGGCTTTGGGCGATCTCTGCGATCTGGATCGAACCTATATTTCGGGCATCGAGCGCAAGCGCCGCAATCTGAGCATTCGCAATATCCAGCGAATCGCAGATGCGTTGGGCGTAGATGCCCGCGTGCTGCTTGAGCCGGTGAAATAAGGTGTTACGCCGCAGCCGCTGATTGAGACGTGAGCTTCCTTGCCAACTTGGCAGCGAGCTGGTCCGTCACGCTTTGGGTTCCAGTGCTGGGGTGCTCATCCTCTTGCGCCCCTTCGCCAGGTCCGCGTTCCGGAAAAAACTCCTCCACGATGGCAGGGCTATCCTCGACCGACTCCTCGAAGGCGCCCTGCTCCAGGCCTTCCCGCGCCGTCGCGTCAAGGGCCAGTTGATCAAAGCCTCCAGCCTGCCGCAGGTCCCATTCCGCGCGAGCCTCGGCCACAGCTTCGCTCAAGCGCAGGCCACCGCGCAGCGCCAGATCGACGTAATAAATCGGCGCCCGATGAGACTGGGTTGTGGACTTTCCCCGCAGCCTCAATTCCAGGGCCAAGGTCGACAAACGTCCGCCTGACGCTGCATGAAAGTAGCGCAGCCTCGTGGACAAAGTGCGAATGCTGTTGAAACCCGTCGTGCGGAACACAAAGGCACTCAGCTCATCGTCATCGCCAATTCGTACGTTGAGCCGCCCAAAGGGCTTGCAGCCTTTCTGAGCAAGTTCGCAGCCTTCCGGCGCAGGGCAAGACATCGATTGGACGCCTGAGGCGGTTGAGCGCTTGCAGGTTTCGCCATTGCCGACGCACACCGGCCGACCGGTCTGCCGGTCAAAACAGCTGTAGCTGGCGCGCATGTTGAGGTCAGGGTCGTCGAACAGCAGCCGCACTGGGATCTGGCGCAGTTTGGTGTTGGCCTGGCGCAAGGTTTCGTTCAACGGATGAGGCACCCAGCCGTCCTTGTTTTGAACCTGGCTGGTCAGTGTGAATTCGTCGTCCTTCTCTGGCATTCGCTTGCCGTTTTTCTCGACAACCTTGCCGATGGAGATCCGCCCGATGATGGGCGGCGTTAGGGCCAGTCCTTTGAGCATGATGGTGTTCTCCTTGTTGAGTTTGATGGTTTCAGCCCGTCACTACAAAGCGTCGTGATCCGGGCCTGGTCGTCATGAAGCAGCGGGCCAGTTCGGGTTCGTCCTTGCAAAGCCGAGTTGCGTCCAACACTTGAGAATCCTTGCTTCGCTTCCAGGTCACATCGCCTCTTTCAAAGATGGCCTTCGTTGCGTCGCCCATGTGCTGCTGAATGCGCTGCTTAAGCTGAGCTTCGAGCAGGCTTTGCTGGTCCAGCACCTGCCGCACGGCCAGCAAGTCTGAGAACACGCCAGACATGGCAAAGTCCGCAGACAGGTCCAGCGTTTGCCCTGAGTCCTGCGGGTAGAGCGCCCGTAAGGCGGTGTCAGCGGAATCCGAACCATCGGCGGGTGGGGCCACGTCGTCCACGACATAGCGCCAGAACTTCCTTTCCAGTTCGATAAGGCGCTGGATCAGAATTTCGTCCCGCTCGATTCGGTGCACCTGCAAGTCCTGCCCACCCAAGAGCACAGCGACGTCAGCGGCCTGCTTGCCGGTCACTGCCAGTTGGTGCATGACCTGAAGCTGCACATACTCAGGAACACCGTCTTTCCACAGCCTGGCGCCATTGATGCCAGCCGTCTTGCATTCAAGAATCTGAACTTCGGGGGCGCCAGTGACTTCCCGGTCGATGTTGGCCAGCATCCATGGCTCGTCTGGATGCTGCAGCACGGCGTTGATGCGCCGAACCCGGTTGCCAGTTCGGCGGGTGTAGTGGGCTGCGACGATGGGCTCTAACAACGTGCCCCAGTACATCGGGCTGGTCTCGTCGTTGGGATCAGTTTTGGGCAGGTTGGCGTCCCGCCCGGTTTTCTCCATCCAGAGCTGCAACTGAGACTTGTACGGGTTCAGGCCGACAGCGGCGCCGGCATCCGAGCTGCCGATGCCGCCTTTGCGGACTTCCAGCCACTGATCGCGATCCAGGTTGGTCGTTTTGACAAGCCTCAATGCTGGCTTGCGCGATGCGGGTTGGGTTGATGATTGGGCGAGTGCCATGAAAGCTCCTTCTTACGAATGGTTTGGACTCAGATGAAATAAAGCCCCGGCCCACACGAGGTGGGTCGGGGCTTATGCCGTCGGGATTGGCGTTTGACGGGAGGGGAGCGATGTAGCCTCAAGAGATCAACTGCAAGGCTTGATCAAGCGCGCGCTGCTTGAGATTGGCGCCTTGACCGAACCAAGCGCTGTCCAGCCGGTACTCTTGGTTGCGAGCCTTGCGTTCGTGATCGACGAACTCGGTGACGGCATTGAGCAGGCCCCAAGCTGTGCCTTTGGCAGCGGCTAGCTCTGCACCTCTGCCAGCGCCGTCAAACAAGGCCTGCACCTTTTTCAGGGCACGTTCGTTGCTCAGGCCTGGCGCGCTATCGCCTTGGAAGTCCGCTTGGCAAATGACCTTGAGGAAGTAGTTCATCGCTTCGTGGCTTTTGACCTTGCGCTCGGACAGGGTCTTCATGCGGTATATGAAGCTGTCCCACTGCGACACCGCTATGCCCAGTTGCTTCTTGACGGCCAATGCATCAAAGCTCGTACGGTGTGGCACTTTGATGGCGCTGCTGGAACCGTTCAACGCGATGGTTAGGGTGTTGTTGCAGACCACCCGAACCGTCGTCGGAGTGGCCGTGGTGGCCAGCGTGCCGTCGCACGATGTGGCCAGCAGCAAGTAGCCTTTGACGACGTCATTGCCCTTGAGCATGGATTCTTTGCCCGTCTTCGCCAAGGCCCAGAACTTCTTGCCAGCTTTGAGAACGCCTGCTGTCTCCAGCTCGAAGCCGGAGACTTCAGTCAGGTCACGGTAGAACTCCAGCACCTCACGCGGCTGCACCACCTGATACCGGTCGCTGACGACGGACAGCGGTGCTTTGGTGTCGCTGCGGTACAGCACCATTTGTTCGTCAAAAGACATGACCGCGCCCAGCGTGCCGGCTTGCTCGGTCATGTACCGGACTGGCGTCGAACAGATGTCCCAGTTCATGCCCGCTTTGTCAGCCCAGACCTCAATGGGCTGTTTGGGCGGCAATTTGCTGCCGAGTTCGTGCCACGGTGTTTCGCCGACGTAGGCCATGGATTCGAGAAGGTGTGCCATTTGAATTTTCTTGTGCGGTTGAATAAGTTCAGACGAGCGAAGGTGGCCTGCGGGCTCAGGGCCTACAGGCTTGGGTCAGTCATGGGTGGTTAACGGGGATGGAATGTGCAGCCGCGATCGGCATGCAGGGCTTCGAGCGCCGGAAGGTCGACTTCAGTCAGTCGATGCGGATGGCGCCGGGCGTGGTGCCAGGTTGAATGTGAATCCGCAGTCAAGGCAGCGGTAGGCGTCGAACACATGCTCATCCAGTGCAGAGCCCAGCGCGTGACCAATGCTGCAACCCGAGACACCGCCCAGCAGGCCACCCAGAATTGCACCCGAGATCGCGCCGACGGCAGCAGCCTGTGGCGAGGCTCTCAGGCCTATCGAGGCCCCCAACTTGGGGCCATTCCAGGCTTGAGAAGCGCCACGGGCCGCGCCAGCTGCTGCGCCAATCGAACCAGCGGCCCACTTGCCGAGATCGCGCCGGCAGCACGATGCCGATCTACAGCGGGGGCATACGTTTTTCATGCGTCGGCCATTTCGATTTGAGGGAGGTGATGTACTGGAACATCCCAACAGCTGAAAGTGCGCCGGACGCGAAAGCGATGGCGAATGCAGCGAGGTAGTCCAGCGGGGAATCGTTGAATTTCATGTTGGCTCCATGAGGTGGTTAGTGCGAGAGTGGGGGCGTGGATTTGGATGCCGGTGAAACCTCCTTGGTTTGGTGCAGGTGAGCAGATTCAGCTGATGCACTGCGTGCTGACGGCATAAGGCCCGGTCTGATCTTTCGATCAGCCGGGCCTTTGGTTTAGGGCTTAGAAGTAGCAAGCAAACATGGCACCGCACGCTGCGCGGCGATGAAGCATCTAGCGTTCGTCTAGGTCAGTGATATGTGCCTGAAAAGAACTGCATTCAAGTCAAGAAGTTATGCAGACATAGTGCTTGTTCCAAGCTATCCAACGCACAGGGGAAAGGTCAAATAGGACCCGCGAAAGGCCCAAGGGTCGGCCAGCAAGAGCCTGTCAGAAATTTTGTGTGTGAGGCATAGCATGTCGACAAGGAGCATGAATGCCACGCAAGACAAAACCCACCGCTACGGCGGACCAGGCGGCGCAGCCGCAATTCCAGATCCCCGCCGAGTTGCTTGACCAACTGGTCACCGGGCCGATGACGCCTGAGCAAATGCAGGGACTATTTGATCAGATGAAGAAGGCCTTGTTCGAGCGTGCGCTCGGAGCTGAGATGAGTCATCACCTTGGCTACGCGCCGGGTGAAATCAAGCCTTTGGGATCGGCCGCCAACCATCGCAACGGCAAGAGTGCCAAGACCGTGCTGACCGACGCTGGGGCCCTGCGCATCGACGTTCCTCGCGACCGTGAGGGCACGTTCGAGCCGCAACTCATCGGCAAGCACGAGCGGCGCTTTACTGGCTTTGACGACAAGATCATTGCCATGTACGCACGCGGCATGACGGTGCGAGAGATCCAGGGTTTCCTGGCGGAGATGTACTCGGTGGAGGTCTCGCCAGACCTCATCAGTCGCGTCACAGACGAAGTCATGAGCGAGGTCACCGCCTGGCAGACGCGGCCGCTGGAGTCGATGTACCCGGTGGTGTTCTTTGACGCGCTGCGGGTCAAGATCCGCGAAGATGCGCTCGTGCGCTCCAAGGCCGTGTATCTGGCCCTGGGCGTGCTGCCCGACGGCAGCCGCGACATCCTGGGCATCTGGATCGAAAACACCGAGGGCGCCAAGTTCTGGATGAAGGTCTTCAACGAGTTGAAGACCCGTGGGGTGCAAGACATCTTGATTGCCGTCACCGACGGCCTAAAAGGCATGCCAGAGGCGCTGGGCGCGGTGTTCCCGGCCACGACGCTGCAGACCTGCATCGTGCACCTGATCCGCAACTGAATCGCCCCGGGATTTGTGGAGGCCATTTGGTTTAAGTCAGACCGCCACCGCGACGGCTTGACTGGCGAGTTGCCGGTAGTAGTTTGCCTCAGCCTCTGCAGGCGGTATGTAGCCGATGGGTTCGAGCAGGCGGTGGTTGTTGAACCAGGCCACCCATTCCAGAGTCGCCAGTTCCACAGCTTCCTTGGTCTTCCACGGGGCGCGGCGATGAATCAGCTCGGCCTTGTAGAGCCCGTTGATCGTCTCGGCCAGCGCGTTGTCGTAGCTGTCCCCCTTGCTGCCTACGGACGGTTCAACGCCAGCTTCCGCCAAGCGTTCGGTGTACCGAATGCTGACGTATTGGGCGGATTCAACTGGTCGTCGCAACACCGGATCAAGCGACGCATTCTAGGTAGACGGTCATGGCTTCCGTCGGCGTCTTCCAACCCAACGTTTTACGCGGCCTGTTGTTGAGGGTCAGTGCCACCGCTTGAATCTCTTCATCACTCCACCTTGATAGGTCGGTGCCCTTTGGGAAGTATTGGCGCAGCAGCCCATTCGTGTTCTCGTTCGTGCCGCGTTGCCATGGGCTGTGGGGATCAGCAAAGAACACCTTTACCCCAGACTCGATGGTGAATCTGGCGTGGTCCGACAGCTCTTTGCCACGGTCCCATGTCAAAGATTGCCATAGCTGGGTAGGCAGCTTCGTGACTGCTTGCTTGAGGGCATTGGCCATAGTGACGGCCCCGTATCCCGCCAGCGGTGGACCATTTTTCATACGAGGACTCTGTCCATAGCCCGATTCACGCGGAAGGTGCACAAGCACGGTGAAACGGCTCGTCCGTTCCACCAGCGTCCCAATGGCCGATCTGTCCAGACCGATGATCAAGTCCCCCTCCCAGTGACCGGGCACAGCACGATCTTCTATCTCAGCAGGGCGGTTCGAGATCATTACATCTTCACTGACATGCGCCCACGCTTTGGCCTGGCTACGGGCCCGAGGGGTGCGTAAAGCACGGCCAGTGCGCAGATAGCTTACCAACTCGCGCTTGAGGGCGCCTCGACCCTGGATGTACAGGGCCTGGTAGATGGCTTCGTGCGAAATGCGCATAGAGGGATCATCGGGGAAGTCGAGCAGCAATCGGTTGGCAATCTGCTCCGGCGACCAGCCATTGACCCACTTGCGGTCACCGCGGTGAGGCTTATTGCGACCAATGAACGGCGTCTGCTGGGGGCCTGAGACTTCAAGCCCGCGAGCATCATGGATAGAGCCCTCCAGGCGTTCTTGGACATACTCGCGCAGGCGTAGATTCGTCACCAGCTTGGCCGGCTTGGGGCGTCTGGCCAGAAGCTCCGACTTCCACTGTGCGACTGAGGGTCGGTACTCTAGCTTGCCGCAGCGGGTCGCTGCGTTGCGAGTCAGCTCCCGCGACACGGTTGAGGGGCTGCGCCCAAGACGACGAGCGATCTCCCGTACACCAAGATCTTGCGCCCGCAGGATCCCGATCTCTTCTCGCTCCGCGAACGATAGGTACTTGTCAGATACAGGTTTCGACATGAACAAAGGCATGCCACCACGATGCCGGAACCAGCGAGATCCCACAGCCTGAGAAACGCCAACTGCGTCGGCGGCCTTCTCACTCGTGATTCCGGTTGCAATCTGAACCCAGAACTGACGCTCGACCTCTCGCCGTAGCGATGGTGCCCCTGGAGATCGCATTGCGTCTCTGCCAGTCAACTGCTTCATCCATCCTGCGGGTCTCCCCATAAACACCTCCTGGTTGAAAGTGTTGCGACGACCGGTTGAATCCGCCCCCCAAAGCGTGCGGCGAGGTCTCGACAGATCGTGTCCCACAGCGGCGTGGTCGTGGCGCCTGGATTCACCACGTTGACTCGAATCCCGTGCTTTCCAAGGTCACGCGAGATCGCCTTGGCGAAGCCGGCAAGGGCGCAGTTGATCGTGCTGTTGATGGGGAAGAGAGGATCGGGCTCCTGGCTGAAAACGCCGTTCACGATCACCATCCGACCGGACTTCGCGCTGATCATGCCGGGGGCAACCGCGCGGGCCAGCCGCACGGTGCCGAGCAACTTTCCTTGGACGGTCTCGGCCCACATGCCCTCATCGGTTTCGAGCAACGAGGCCACAGGTCCGTCTCCGGCGGCCTGCACAAGATCGGTCACCCGGCCGTACCGACTCAGTACCTCGGCGATGGCCTGGAGAACCGACTCCGGTTCGCTGATGTCCACCACCTGGGTGGAAATCCGATCGCTTTCACTCACGTTCGTGGACAGGGTGTCGTGGACGCGTGCGAGCTTGGCCGCGTCGCGGCCCAGCATGACGACGCGCATTCCGTCCTCCAGCAGCCGAGCGCAGATCGCACTGCCCATCCCGCCCGTCGCTCCACTGACCAGAGCCACTCGGTCCCGAAGATCATCGTTGATGTGCGACTTCATAGCGGGCCTCGTCAGGCGGTGGCCATGCGCTGGTAGAGCCGTGTGTACAGACCGCGATCACCACCGGTGATGAACTGGTCGCCGGCTTCGCGGACGATCTGTTGATAGCGGGGGGGAACTGAACACCGCTGCGTAGTTGTCCACCGGTCCGGAGAACCCGGACACGAACATGACGCCAGGCTCGGTGCTCAGCACCGTGTGATAGGCCAGAAAGACCTCGACTTCGGTTGCGGTCCGAACAACGTCAAAGATTGTCCTCTCGCGCCAAGCTCGGTAGTCCGCGTAGCGGTCGGGTGGCACTTCGACATGCCGAAGTTGCACGTAGGCCGTTGCAGGCAGGGCATCCGGTGTGTCCTTCGGCGCTTCCACGAAGGTCAGGAGCTGCCGCCGAAAGTCGCTGGCAAGGTTTGGGCTCAGCTTCTCCCGTGCGAGTGCCCACCAAGACTCAAGGGTCGTAGCGTCGGCCAATGTGTTCAAGGCGCACAGTTCGAGAGCAACCTCACCATCGAGCGACTGGTAGATGGCACGCTGGATCACGCTGCTCTTCGGCGGCATCAGCGCGGCCCAGGCCTCGACGACCTGCTTCGTAGAACCAGTTCTCGGCGTCACTTCAGTGATCAAAAGGGCTTTGGTAGACATGGTTTTCTCCGTCAAGTGAAAGGGCTGCTGAGGTGATTGCAGTAGGGGTGGCGGTGGTACGGTGGGGATCGGTGAACTCTGGCGTCACCTTCTGCCGCGTGGCGACGACGAACCGGCAGCATTCTTCGGTTCAGGTTCGCGCTCATCGAGCACTTCCTTGGCCGCCAACATCGCATTGATGGCAGCCGGAAAGCCGGCGTAAGCGGCGACGTGAATGACGGCCTCGATCAACTGTTCGCGTGTGCCGCCGACGTTGAGCAGGCCATGCACGTGCACTTTGAGTTGTGGCGTCGCGGTGCCCAAGGCCGTGAGAGCGCCGACGGTGACCAATTCGCGCTGTAGCAGGTTCATGCCAGGGCGGGTGTAGATGTCGCCGAACCCGAACTCGATGATGAAGCGGCCGAGGTCGGGCGCCACGTCGGCCAGGGCGGCGATGACCTGCTCCCCGGCGTGGCCGTCGATGCGGGACAGCGCATCCCAGCCCATGTGAAAGCGCGCGTTCTGCGCCGGACTGGTCTGCGGCGCGGGATCGAACTTCAAGCCACGCTCCTGGAACACCTCCTTGGCTGCGAACACGCCGTTCAGCCCCGCTGGAAAGCCCGCGTAGACCACCAGATGCATCATCAGCTCGATGATTTCGGTTGCGCTGCAGCCGACGTTGAGCGCACCGGCGATGTGAAATTTGAGCTGAGGCCGCGCGTTGCCCAGTGCGGCAAGCGCGGCAACGGTGATGAGCTGCCTCTCCTTCAGACTCAGATGCGGGCGAGGATAGATTTCGCCATAGACGAAGCCGATTGCGAGTCGAGCAAGATCGGGCGCGATCTCGGCCATGGCATCAATGATCGATGGCTTGTCGGTTGCCTCAATCATGCGCAGGCAGTCCAGCCCGCCTTGGTAGGTCTTTGCGTTCACGGTCGTGTTGGTGTTTGGCATGGGTGCAACCGTACCGAGGGACACGACGTGTGCCTATGTCATTTTTTGCTGATACCTTTCGAGCATCAACGACACGACTGGGAGGTCGACGTGAGCAATCCACTGAAGCTGAGGCAATTAACCTACTTCGTCGCCGTGGCCGAGGAGCTGAGTTTTCGGCGAGCGGCCGAGCGGATGTTCATCACCCAACCGCCGCTGAGCCGGCAGATCAAGATGCTTGAAGACAGTCTGGGTGTTCCGCTGTTTGATCGCGATCGGCGCGGGGTGCGGCTCACCGAGGCGGGTACGCGATTCCTCGTCGACGCGCGCGCCCTGGTCAAGGAATCGGAACAGGTACTGACCCGATTCAGTTCGGACCAGAACACCCTGCAGGCCGAACTCACCCTCGGTATCACGACGGTGATCGATGCCAGCCTGTTCGCGTGGGTCGAGGTTGCCTTCGCGCAGCGGTTTCCTGGCGTCCGCCTGACCGTGAAACGGCAGATATCGTCGCAGTCGATCCGTGACTTGAATCGGGGCCACCTGGACGTGGCAGTGATTGGCCTGCCCTCGCGCGCCGAGGACCTGACCACCACGCATCTGTTCGACGACAGGATGGTCGTCTGCATGGCTTCGGATCACCCTGCGGCGAAGAAGCGCATCGTGTCGATTCGCGAGTTTGCGCAGGACAAGTTGTTCTGGTTTGATCGAAAGCTCAATCCGGCGTACCACGATCACTGCCAGAAGGTCTTTGATCGCTTGGGGTTCAAGCCGGAACGAATTCCCGAGCCCGCCGACCACCATGTGTTGCTCGGTCTGGTTGCCTCCGGCCAAGGTGTGGCGCTCGTCCCCCAGTCCCTCAAGTCGATCACCCGCAAGGGCGTTTCATACACGGAAATTCAAGAAGGGGATCAGCTCCAAATCAGCGTAGGGGCGGCGTATCGTGAAGCTGAACAGTCCGAGATGGTGTTGGCACTGGTAGCTTTGCTCAAGGAGCGTTCTGCGGCCCCTTAAAGGAAGAGGCCATAGCGATCATGGAGGTCAAACAACTATCGAACGCGAGCCCGTCGTATCCCGACGAAATTGCCAAGCTGTAACGTATTCCAAGCTCATTTCGCCTACTTGTGATGTCCTCAACCACTGCGGGCCTACCCCACGGTTCCAAGAAGATCAAAAACTGATGGTGCACCCTTTGGCTTCCCAATGAAGGACTCCCAGTCCTTCATCAGCGCTCGCCTCTTCTCAAGTGCATCCCCGCGACGGTAGGCAGCTTCGACCTTGTTTTCAAGCACGTGTGCCAGCGCCTGCTCAGCAACCTCACGCGGGTGGTTGGTCCGCTCACCGGCCCAGTCTCTGAACGTGGATCTGAATCCATGCGGCACAGCGTCCACTCCCATTCGCCGCATCACCTGCGTCAGCGACATATCCGATAGCTGACCGCCACGAGGCGCCGAAAAAATGAAGTCGCTGCCGGCGACCATTGGCATTTTTTCAATCAGCTGCAGCGCAGCATCAGTCAGAGGTACTCGGTGTTCTTTGCCGCCCTTCATGCGCTCGGCCGGGATTGTCCAGACCTTGGCGACCTTGTCGATCTCAGCCCAGATTGCGCCGCGAGCTTCGCCGCTGCGTGCGGCCGTCAGTATTGTGAACTCCAGAGCACGAGCCGAGATGCCGTCGCGCTTTCGAAGGTCCACCATGAACGCCGGCATGGCATCGATGGCAAGCGCCCGGTGATGTTCAACTTTTTGGATCTTGCTCGGCGCCGCCAAGAGTTTGTCGAGATGGCCTTTCCAGCGAGCCGGATTGTCGCCGGTGCGGTATTTGCGCACCGTTGCCCAGTCCAAGACCACCTCAAGTCGGCCACGAAGACGACTGGCGGTTTCGTTCTTGGTCTTCCAAATGGGTTCAAGGATTTTCAGAACCTGCTCCTGCCCTACATCTTGAATCTGAAGATCGCCGATGACGGGGTAGGCATAGTTCTTCAATGTACTGGTCCACTGCGCACGATGCTTGGCGCTTTTCCAGGTCTCACCATGAGCGCTGACGTAGTTCTCGGCGGCTGTTTGAAACGTGATCGCCGTCGCTTGCTGCGCCCGCAGCTGGCTCGCCGCTTCGCGCTTGCGTGCGATGGGGTCAATGCCCAAAGAAATCTCGTCACGAGCCTTTCTCGCCCGCTCTTTGGCTTGTGCCAGCGGAACATCTGGGAACCCACCCAAGCCAATATGACGCCGCTTTGACCCGACCATCACACGCAATACCCATGATCTAGATCCAGATTCAACAACGTAAAGGTACAAACCTGCGACTCCACCCACGGCGTGATGCCCTGGCTGGGTCAGCCTGCCCACAGACAAGGGTGATAGTTCTTTAGCTTTACGTGCCATGGGGAAAGGGCCTCTTTTTTATCTACCATACTTTCTACCATAATCTACGCGATTGCATTGGTTTTCGTTGGACGCCGTTGGAACGACATTTGGTCATTTTTCCTATGAGAGAGACCCTATTTGAATGTCATTGGATGGCATTAAATCTATTGGCGGAGGACACAGCTTCCGCCAGTAGTAAAAAGAAAATGCCCATGTCAATCATGGGCATTTTTTTGCCTGCACGGCTCGGCGATCAAATTGACTATCAATTGAAAATTGCTGCGTCGCCTCTGAAAATTGGACAAGCGCTGTAGGAGACTGCGGGCCGTGTGTGAAGTTGCACCGGCAGGTGCGGCAGATCTCAAGCCTATCGCAGCCCAGGCCAGCCGGATATGGCGTGACGTAGCGCGCGGCCAGCACGCCTTCAATCCGCGACGTTGGGGGGCTCGTCTGCCTCACACAAGGCGATCAAGGCGGGCAGATTCAGCACACTGATGCGGTAACCCTTGATTGCGATCACCTGCAACTCCCGCAACTGGCGCAAGCTGCGGGAGAAGGTTTCCGGCGATGTACCCAGCTGTGATGCGATAGCGCACTTGCGCTGACTCAGCACAATCTGCTGGCCCGCCGGCGCCAGTGCTGAGCCCTCAATGTCCGTTTTTGATTCCGCCTGCAAGGCCTGCAACTCGTTGAGCAGCCATGCCGCGCAGCGCGACAACACATTCTTGGCCATCAACTCATGGGCATCTCCGGCAACGCGTTGGACCCGGTCCGCGCTCACGGCCAGCAAGGCACGCGCCAACGCGGGCTGTGTACCCATGGCAATTTCAAGCTCCGCCACCGGAAAGGCCCACACCAGGGCTTGGGTCTCTGCCCGCGCGCATTCACGGAAACTGCCGCCCAGCCACGCGCTTTCAGCATCCACCCATTGCCCTGCGTGCACCGTGCGGCGTTGGCTCCATTGACGGGCGGCATCATGCCGCCCCACACTGATCGTGCCTTGCACAAGCAGGTACAAAGCGTCGGCCTTTTGGCCTTCGTCCAGGCACATGGATTTGGCTGTCAGGCCTTGCAGGTGCCCCAAACCGAGCAGGGCGGCGAGTGCCCCCTCGCTCAACTGCTCCACCGGAAATGCCGACTGCAAGGTGGCGCGCAAAGCCGCAGCGGACGGCATGTCGACACTGTGCCCACGCGCCGACGCGCGGCCGCGGGGACGCACAGCGTCAAAGCCATCGGACTCAAGGCTCAACGAGGCCGGATTGAGCCGGCGCTTCGACCGTGTGACGGCCAGAGTGGGAGCGGTGGACATTGTCGTCTCCAAAAAATCCTACACAGGGCTTGACTGTGGAACAGCCCGCGCCGCCTCCTTTTGAGGCAACGCAAAGGCCAGGCCTGTCACTTTTTGCGCAAGATCAAGCGCCATATCGATTGGCGTCCCAGGGGATGAGCCGAAACCGTGATGCCCATGAAGCAGATCAAGAAAGCGATCAAAGCCCCAGGGGCCCTAGCTGCCAGCGCAAAATGCTGGCCTCAGGAACGTTCACTGCACCCCATGCCCACCACCGCCGTTTCAAAACGTTTTTTGCTGCTGAGTCTGCTACTTATTGCGGCATGCACTGCACCGCAAATGCCGCAAACCGCGCGCAATTCGAGCGGCATGCTCAGTCAAGCTAACCCTCAGGCGCAAGAACTTACAAACGCCTACCCCGCCCTCGCACGTTTGCTGGCAGCACAGGTAACGGCGGGCCTTTCGCCCGGCGAAGCTCAGCTGCGCGTGGCGGCCCGTGCAGGCGTCAGGCCTGAAGAGTTGATGCACCCCACCCAAGCCCAGGACATCAGCAAAGACTTGCTTCAACGCCTCGATGCCGACACCCAAGCGCTGCTCGGCGCCGCACAAGCTGCGGGCCAGGCGCCAGGCACCGCGCTGCCCCTGATCGCCCCGCCCGGCAGCCTCTATGCGTGGACGCAGTTCAGCGACGACGGGCAAGCGCCCTTCTCGCGTGCCGTGCTGAGCGCCGTGGGGCGCTTTGCCAAAGATGGGAGCGCGCTTGCGATGGGTAGCCTGAACGACGAGTTACCGATGTCAGGCCCTGCCGCCAAGGTCAGCAACGCCAGCCCCGACGATCTGGCAGCGCGCTACGAGATGAGCGCACCGGGGCTGGGCGTCGGGCGTCAGGTGGCGCGCGCAATCACCACCGCAAGCCACTGCCCCGAGATGCAGGTGGACGGCCAAGCCGTGGCCATGAAGGTTCGCGCGCCGCGGGTGCGAGGCATCGCCAGCAACAGCGCCGCCCAAATGGGCCGAGGCCAGCCGCCCATCAAGGCCGACTTCGAGGTGCTGACCTGCGAGGCGCCCTTGCCCCCAGCGGCCCGGATTGTGGCGATCAACGGGCAGCGTCAGGCAGTGCTGGACCCTGCCGCGCTGATTCAACGGGTGGTGGTAGTGGGCGACACCGGCTGTCGCGTACAAGGGCCCGAGGCCTTCGGCCCGGCGGGGTCAACGGGGGCGCCTTTGCAGGATTGCAGCGACGAATCCGACTGGCCCTGGCGCAAAATCGCCCGCGCGGCCGCCAGCTTCAATCCGGATCTGATCATCCATAACGGCGACATTCATTACCGTGAAGGCACACCCAAAGGCCTGGAGCCCGGCCAGAGCCAGCCCAACGAGGTGCGGTACGCCGCTTATCTGGACACCATCACCTATGGATGGAAAGCCTGGCAGGCCGATTTCTTCAAGCCGGCCGGACCCTTGCTGAGCGCCGCGCCTTGGGTCATCACCCGAGGGAATCACGAGTTATGTGACCGCGCCGGTGCGGGCTGGTACCGCTTTCTGGACTACCGCAGCTTTCCGGCCGCCGAGCCGCAATACAGCACGCGCTACGACGCCAACACCTGCAGCAATTACACCGACCCCCTGCTGGTACGCCTGGGCGATCTGCAACTAATCTTGATGGACGCTGCAGGCTTGGCTGACAGCGCGGGGCGTGGCCGCAACCAAGGCTGGAGCAATGGCGACCATGTGCGCACGGCCCGGCAACTGAATGCGGTGGCCGAGGCCCCCTCCACCCGCAGCGCCGCCATCTCCTGGCTGGTGACGCACAAGCCCTTATTTGCCTACTACGCCGGCGGGCCGCAAGTCACCTCAAGCACCTGGCAATTTCAAAAGGCGCTGCAAGCCGGCGAAGAAAGTTTTGCAGCAGGCAACGGGCACTTGCCTGCGAATTTGCAAATGGTGCACTCGGGGCACATCCACGGCTGGCAAATGATCAGCCACCCCGCTGCGGCAGACTTGCCCACGCAGTTTTTGATCGGCATGTCGGGCCAAACCCTGGAGGGTCTGGTCTTTAGCTCACGCGGTGCCCGCCCCTACGCCATGGCCGTGCCGAAACATCAAGCCACCGATATTTCGCCTGACGACAAACGCTGGCCCTGGCATGAAGCGCCTTGGGCCTTTCAACAGTCCGACGGGCGCAGCGCCCGCCCCGACGCATTCAGCACCAGCCCCATCGCCCAGGCCGGCAGCGACAAAGCGCACGCCACGGAATTCGGTTTCGTCGTGTTCGATCGCCTACCCGGCACAAGCAACTGGACAGCCCGCATGTTCGACCCTGAGCGGCGTTTGTTGCGCACTTGCACGACCGAGGGCAAGCGGACGCGCTGCCAGGAATAGGGGCAGCGCCGCAGCGTTGCCGCGCCAAAAGCAAGCCCTCAGGGCGTGGTCAGGGTGTAGCGGGTATAAAAGCGCTGGCCCAAAGCATCTTGCGCGCCTAACCACAAGACATAACGGGTTGCCGTAAAGCTGGGCATCGCCAGAGCAGGTACGGCCAGCGTGGTTGTGGGCGGCAGCGGCACGGCGGTGTCGGTGATCAGAGGCGTTTGGGTGGCATCAGCCGCCAGACTCAGCACGGTGCTCACGCTGACCAAGCGCATGTCCGGGTTGGCCGCTGCCCAGTTGGCCCAATTGAGGGTGGTGCCCGCAACAAATTGGCTGCCCAGCAAAGGCGCGCTGCTGCCCACGCCGTCCAGGGTGGGAAACCGGCTCGCTGCCGGGCTGGCGGGTACATCGGCGCCCAGATAGACACTGCTTGTGGTCGCCGTGCCACCCCATGTATAGGTCACGGTGAATTTGGCGTTACGCGCGGTATCCGCGGCGCCCAACCATGCCAAGCTGGATTGCAGCAGGCCCGTGTCGCTCACGCCACCAAGTGGCACGGCGCTGGTGGCGCCCGCGGTGGCAGACACACACAGCTTGGGCAAGCCGCAATAGGCAAATGGCACGCTGAAATTACCGGCCGTCTGCAAGGTGGCACTGCTCAACAACAGAGTACCCGCGCTGCTTTGCGCCTGGATGGTGGCCTGCAGGCCGGTGGAAGGGTTGGGCGTGAAGCTTGTGCTGCTGCTGCCGTCCGCCGCCAACGCCGTCATGGCCATGGGGGTGACCGCCAACTCAAGCTTGCGGCCATTGCCGATCAAGTTCCAGGTGCTGCCTGTTGTGGAAGTCTTGTTGAAGCTGACTGCATCGCTGAAGAGATCAACCACCGTGCCTGATGCATCGCTGATCGGGGCTGACACCAGCACCCGGTTGCACAAACCATTGCTAACCGCCACGTCCGCGCAGCCCGTGATCAGCCAATGCCCAAATTGGCGATTGCCCGCCGCATAACTCGCCAATTTGGCGGCTACATCGGCTGGAGCCCGACCGTTGTGCGTGTCGTAGCTGGCCAGCAGCGGTGACGCAGCCATGCCACTGGCATTGAGCCCTTGCGCAATCAGCTTGTTCAATGCGGCGCTCAAATTATCCAGAGCGCCAAGGTTGGCCAGCGTGCCGGTCGGGCTGGTAGTGGCGAGCAAAGTGGAAGTAATGGCGTTGGCCGGGGTGCTGGCCGTTGTTTTCAACAGCTCGGTCTGCGCCGTGGGCAAAGCCACCACCACTTCAGCCGCTTGGCTGGGCTGGAGCTTGTTGTTCAGCTGCAGCTCCATCACGCCCTTGCTGTTCTTGACTACGCGCACGCTCAAAGTCTCAATCAGCAAGTCTTGCGCGCCTTTGTTGGCGGCAAAAGCCGGGTCGGCCAGCAAATCCAGCGCGGCGGTGTTGCTGATTTTCAGATCGCTGAGCTGCGTCTTCACCAGGGTCTTGACAAAGGTGCTGGCGGCACTCGCTGCGGTGGCCACCGCAGCAACCGACGTTGTGTTCTGCGTCGGTGCGGAAAAAACGGCTTGCGGATCCCCTCCAACGGCCAAGGCCACGATGGCCTGGCTCAAAGGCGTGATGTGGGCCACCATGGCTGGCGCAGCAGCACTCAGAATCGGCACCGCCGAATGCAAGACCTGCATCGTGCCGGCAGCGTCCATGCCACGGGCCTGCACCAGCAGCGGCGCCGTCAGGCTTTTGCTGCTGAGGCTGAGCGTGTAGCTGCCATCAGCCGCCAGCGTTTGTGCACTGCCCACGGTCGCGCCCGTACCGTCCAGCACCGTGATTGTGGCCAAGGTCAGGGGAGAGCCCACTGCCGCCACACCGCTGAGGCTTGGCGTCACACTGAAGGTGGTGCTGCCGCCACTGCTGGTGCTGGCGTCACTGCCTTTGCTACCGCCCCCACAGGCACTGACCACCATGCCGAACAGCAAGGCGGAGAAAGCTCTAAGGAGTCGGCCCCTGACATCAGGACCCACATAGACAAGGAGATTGCGCAACATGGCCATTTCAAGCTGAAGGCCCGAGGCCTTCTTGTCGCATGATCTTGCCAGCAAGTGATGTCCGGGATTGACCGGAGATGCAGGTGGTTTCAGCACCTAACCACAAAACTCAACTGCATGCGAAAACTCGGTCGCGCAGTGCAACCGGCCACGCTACGCAGCGCGCCAGATATCGTCGAGATGGGTAAAACCCCACTCTTGCGGCGACTCACGCCCCACCACCCGGTCTTGCGCGGCCGGGCTGGAGAGGTCCAAAACATGCACCGGCAAGGGCAGTTTGGAGCGGGTGGAATAGAACACCTTCACGATCGGGGCAGCCAAGCTCTGCGGATTGAGGTCCACCACCACGGCCAAGCGCCCTGACTCCAGGCGGACCAGACTGCCCACGGGGTAGATGCCAACGCACTTCACAAAGGCCTTGAAAATGGCGGGGTCGAACTGCCCCGTCCATTGCGCCATGCGCTGAATGGACCCTGCCGGATCCCATGCACTTTTGTAGGGGCGCGTCGAGGTGATGGCGTCATACACATCGCAGATGGCGCCCATGCGCGCCAGCACGCTGATTTGTTCGCCCTTGAGCTTTTGAGGGTAGCCGGTACCATCCATTTTCTCGTGATGGTGCAGGCACACGTCGAGCGCCGAGGCCGGCACCGCCCCACCCACCAAAAGCATCTGGTAGCCACGCACGGGATGCGAGCGGATCACATTGAACTCGGCTTCGGTGAGCTGGCCGGGCTTGTTCAGCACGTCAAGCGGCATCATCATCTTGCCAACATCGTGCAGCAAGCCCGCGAGCCCGGCATCCCGGGTTTGGGCTTCATCCATGCCCAATTGCTTGGCCAAGGACACCATCAGGGCGCACACCGCCACCGAGTGCATATAGGTGTAGTCGTCCTTGGTCTTGAGCCGAGCCAAGCTGATCAGAGCCGAAGGGTTACGGGAGACGGAATTCGCCACATCTTCAACAATCGAGATGCATTGCGCGTTGTCCACGGCCTTGCCCATCCGCGCCTCGCCGAACAGGTTCATCACCGCCTGCTTGGACCGATTGATCACCTTACCCGCCTGAAGCACCTCAGCCCCCAGGCTGACCTGAGCGGCGCTCTGCTGCGGGAAGTGCGCTACCGGTAGTTCAGGCTCCTGGGCAGCAAGCACAGGCATGACCAGTGCAGCAACCACCTCGGCCTCGTCAAGGGCGCGCTGGGGGTCTTTCAACGCCGGCACGTCGCTACCGCGACTGATGTCAATCCAGACAAATTGGACGCCACTGGTCAGCAAAGCTTCAAGGTCGGCCTGTTCGGTGAGGACGAACTTGGTCTTCCAAAACGGATGCGACAGCCACGAGCCTTCCATGGACTGGAGATACATGCCGAGTTGAACGAACTGGGTCGGGATTTTTTTGAGCATTGCCGGCTTTGCAGCTCATTAGGACAACAAGACACAAAGTATCGCGGAATCGCAAAAACGGCGTGCAAGACAAAGAGATGAAAAAAGCCGCCTTTCGGCGGCTTTGCACGGTTCAAGTCAGCTTGACTTGATGGCTAGCTGTACTCAGCGGAACTTGCTTTGCGGCACAGTGCGCAATTCGCTGGGCACAGAGGCCAGATAGCCAGCCAGCGCCTTCAACTCCGCATGGCTGAATTGCTTGACCTGGCCTGCCATGATGGCGTTGCCACGCCCCACCACCGGGTTGCCTTCGGTCTGGTAGGACTTCAATGCAACGTAGAGGTAGTCGGCGTACTGGCCAGCCAACTTGGGATAGCTGCCATCAATGGGCTTGCTGAAATTGGCACCGTGACAAGACGCACAAGCGCCCTTGGTGAGCAACTCAGCCACTTGGGCCGGCGCTGGCGCCAGGGTTTCGGCCACCGGCGCGGCACCAGCTGCTGCAGCTTGCGCCTCGTAGTAAGCCGAGATGTCGGCAATGTCTTGTTCGCTCAATGTTTGGGCAATGCCGCGCATCGTGGGGTGCTTGCGATCGCCCTTGCTGTAAGCCGTCAAGGCGGAAGCAATGTACTTGGCATTTTGACCCCCGATCATGGGCACCTTGTGCAACTCAGGAAACGTCGCGCGGTACCCCGGAATGCCATGGCAGCCAATGCACATGGCCACCTTGGCCTGAACGCTGGCCGCACCGGCCGCCTGAGCTTGAACAGAGGCTGCGCCGCCCAACATGGCGCACAAAGCAATCGAGATCTGCAACAGTTTTTTCATAGTCCCGTGGTCTTGATCTGAGGTCGGCGGCGATTATAGGGCCCGCCTTATACTGAATTCACCCTTAAACCTATTTGATCGACAGCATGAAATTTGCAGGCTCTGACCAATACATCGCCACGCCCGACTTGATGCTGGCCGTGAACGCAGCTGCAACGCTGCAACGCCCTTTGTTGATCAAGGGCGAACCCGGCACCGGCAAGACTATGCTGGCAGAAGAAGTCGCCGCAAGCCTGGGTATGCCCCTGTTGCAGTGGCACATCAAATCCACCACCAAGGCCCAGCAAGGCTTGTACGAGTACGACGCCGTCAGCCGTTTGCGCGACAGCCAGTTGGCTGGTATCGAGGGCGCGGAGAAGGTGCGGGAGATCAACAACTACATCGTCAAGGGCGTGCTCTGGCAAGCCTTCGAGGCGGACCGCCCGGTGGTTCTGCTGATCGACGAGATTGACAAGGCCGACATCGAATTCCCCAACGACTTGCTGCGTGAAATCGACCGCATGGAGTTTTATGTCTACGAGACCCGGCAACTGATCAAGGCCAAGCACCGGCCGCTGGTGTTCATCACCTCCAACAACGAAAAGGAGTTGCCCGACGCGTTTTTGCGCCGCTGCTTCTTCCACTACATCAAGTTCCCCGACCCGGCGACCATGCAGTCCATCGTGGACGTGCACTTCCCGGGCTTGAAGAAAGAGCTGCTGGCCGCCGCGCTGAAAACATTTTTCGAGGTGCGCAACCTGCCGGGTCTGAAGAAAAAGCCGTCCACATCCGAACTGCTGGACTGGCTCAAGCTGCTCGTGGCGGAAGACATCCCCACCGAAACCCTGGCCACGCAAGACGCATCGGTCAGCGTGCCGCCTCTGGTCGGTGCCTTGTTGAAGAACGAGCAAGACCTGACGCTGTTTGAAAAGCTGGTGTTCATGCAGCGGCATAACCGTTGATTTCAGCGCCATGAATCAAGCACTGAAGAATGCCCTGCAAGAGGGCGTGGCCGACGCCTTCGGCTTCGTCCTCGGCGCCCTGGCCGGCTGGAAGCTGGGCTTGGCCCTGGGCTTTGATTTTGTGGGCAGCGCCGCCTGGGGTTTGCCTCAGATCACTGGCCTGCTGTTGATTCTGGCCGGCTGCGGCGCCGGCCGCCTGCTGTGCCGCAGCCTGCTGGCGCATTGGCGCCAGACGCACTGAAGAGAGCTCAACCCTCATGAAACGCAAGGTTTTCGATGCCCAAGCGCTCTGGCAACTTGAACGCGTCGGCGCGCCCAGCCTGTCACCTGACGGCGCCCAAGTAGCCGTCAGCGTCAGCCGTTATGACGCCGACAAGAACAAGGGCAGCAGCAGCCTGTACCTGCTGTCGACCTTCGGCGGTGCACCACGGCAACTGACCGTTGCTGGCGAAAAAGATGCGGCGCCGCAATGGAGCCCGCGCGGCGACCGCATTGCCTTCATCGGGCGACGCGAGCAAGAGGGCGTCAAGGACGACGAAGCCCAGCTCTACCTGATTGCCCCCGATGGCGGCGAAGCGCGCCGCGCCGGCCCAGACGCGCAAGGCATCGCCACCGGCGTCGAGTCCTTCAAGTGGTTTCCTGACGGCCGCCGCATTGCCTTCGTTTCCTGGGTCTGGCCCGAACTGCGCGGCAGCAAGGCACAAGCCAAGGCGCTGAAAGAATTCAAAGCACGCAAGGCCACAGGCTACGTCACCTCACAAGCCTGCTACCGCTTCTGGGACCACCACATCCCCATGGGCCGCGTGCCGCACCTGCATGTGCTGGACGTCGACAGCGGCAAGGTCACCGACTTGTTTGAGGGCAGCGATATCAGCCTCAGTTGGGCCGAACCCGACATGAACTGCTTCGATATTTCACCGGATGGCCGGCGCATCGTCTTTTCCTTCGACCCCGCGCAGGAAAAGCGTTTGGACAACCGCTTCGCCCTGGGTGAAGTGGAAGTCAAGGGCGGCAAAAAAATACGCACCCTGCTGCAGGACAAAGACTGGCATCTGGAAGCGCCTCGCTACAGCCACGGCGGGCAGCACCTGGCCTTTATCGCCAGCCACCATGGCTTCAAGCACACCATGCCGGCGCAGTTGGCGGTGCTCGACACGCAGGGCCAATGGGCGGTGGTGTCAGACACCTGGGACCACGAGGTGAGCGCACCCCTGGTCTGGGCGGAAGACGACCTGCACCTGCTCTTCACTGCAGAAGACCGGGGCCGGCGTCACCTGTGGCAATTCAATCTGCAAACGCAAGAAGCGGCCCTGCGCTTCGAGGGCGGCAATGCCACGGCCTTCTCGCAGGCGAATGGCACGGTGGTGGTTCAGCACGACAGCGTGCAGTACCCGCCCCGGCTGTCGGCGCTGAATGCTGACGCCCAGCCTGAGCGGATCGAACACTTCAACAATTCGGAGTTGGCCCGCTATGCCCTGGCCACCCATGAGGAGGTCACGCTGCAAGGCGCGCAGGGCGACGCAGTGCAGATGTGGTTGGTCCACCCGCCCGGCTTCGACGCCTGCGACAAGAAGAAATACCCCGTCATGCACGTGATCCATGGCGGGCCGCACACGGCCTTTGGCGACTCCTGGCACTGGCGCTGGAACCACCAAGTATTCGCGTCGCAGGGCTACATCGTGGCCTGCGTGAATTACCACGGCTCGTCCAGCTTCGGCCACGCCTTCAAAGACGCCATCACGCACCGCTGGGGCGAACTGGAGTTGCAAGACATTGAAGCCGGCACCGACTGGTTGCTTCAAAAGGACTGGGTGGACAGCCAACGAATCTACGCCACCGGTGGCAGCTACGGCGGCTATATGGTGGCCTGGATGAACGGACACGTGCAGCCGGGGCGTTATCAGGCCTATATTTGCCATGCCGGCTGCTACGACTGGCAGGCCATGTTTGCTGACGACGCCTACACCTGGCACGCCAAGGAGCTGGGCGCCTGGTACTGGGACGACCCGGCCAAGATCGCCGCGCAAAGCCCGCACAGTTTTGCCCAGCACATGCACACCCCCACTCTGGTGATTCACGGTGCGCAAGACTACCGCGTGCCTGACGCCCAGGGTCTCGCTTACTACAACACCCTCAAGGCGCGTGGTGTGGACGCACGCCTGCTGTGGTTCCCTGACGAAAACCATTGGGTGCTCAAGCCCCAGAACAGCTTGCTCTGGTATGGTGAATTCTTTTCTTGGCTGCGTGGGCATGCGCCCGGCAAGCCAGACAAGCCGACCGCCCGTTCCGCCAAGAAATAGCGTTAAAGAACTCCGATGCTGATCAAATTCTTCTACACCTTGCGCGCCGCCAAGCTGCCGGTCTCCGTGCGGGAATTTCTGAGCCTGCTCGAAGGCTTGAAGGCCGGCGTCATCGGCTCAGATGGCCCACCCAGCATCGATGACTTCTACTTTCTCGCCCGGGCCACCCTGGTCAAGAATGAAGCGCACTTCGACAAATTCGACCGTGCCTTCTCGGCCTATTTCAAAGGGGTGGAACTGCTCACCGACTTCAGCAAAGAGGTGCCGCTGGAGTGGCTGCGCCAACACCTTCAACTGGAGCTGACGCCCGAGCAAAAGGCCGCCATTGAAAAAATGGGCTGGGACGAGCTGATGGAGACGCTCAAAAAACGTTTCGAAGAACAGAAAGAACGTCACGAAGGTGGCAACAAATGGATTGGCACCGGCGGCACCAGCCCCTTTGGCAACAGTGGCTACAACCCGCAGGGCATCCGCATCGGGGGCGCCAGCCGCAACAAGAGCGCCGTCAAGGTTTGGGAGCAGCGCGCCTACAAAGACTACGACGACAATTTGGAGCTGGGCACCCGCAACATCAAGGTGGCGTTGCGCCGTCTGCGCCGCTTCGCGCGTGAAGGCTCTGAGCTGGAACTCGACCTCGACAACACCATCCACAAGACGGCCGCAAATGCCGGCATGCTGGACATCCGCATGATCCCCGAACGTCACAACAAGGTGAAAGTCTTGTTGCTGATGGACGTGGGCGGCACCATGGACGAGCACATCCACCGGGTGGAAGAGCTGTTCTCGGCCGCCAAGTCAGAGTTCAAACACATGGAGTTCTTCTACTTCCACAACTGCGTCTACGACTTTGTCTGGAAGAACAACCGGCGCCGCTACGCCGAAAAAACACCCACCTGGGACATCATTCGCAAGTACAACCGCGACTACAAACTGATCTTCGTCGGCGACGCGACCATGAGCCCCTACGAGATCCTGCAAGCCGGCGGCAGCGTCGAGTACAACAACGAAGAACCTGGTGCGGAGTGGCTGCAGCGCCTGGCCAACGCCTTTCCCAAATACGCCTGGATCAACCCCGAACCGCAGGGCGTGTGGCAGTACCGCCAAAGCGTGGCGCTGATCCAGCAGATCATGCACCAGCGCATGTTCCCCTTGTCGCTGGCGGGGCTTGAAGGCGCGATGCGATTGCTGAGCAAATGATTCGACGTTCAAGGGCTCCGGCCCTGCGACAGCGGGCGCCTTCGGCCGTTCTTGCCGCTCCGGCCTCACTTTCGTCGCCTGCCCGGCATGTGTCGCTGTGCGCTGCGCTATGTGTATGGCTGTGTATGTCGCTGTCCGCCTGCTCAGGCCTGGCCCCTTTCAGCCGACAAGCCGCAGCACCCGACGCCAAAGTACAAGCCGCAACGGCCCCTTCAGACAGCGCCAGCGCGCCGCAAGGCGTGCGCATGGTTGCGGAGTACACGCTCAATGTGCAGGCGCCTTCAGAACTGCGTGAACTGCTTACCGAAAACCTGGACCTGGCCCGCTTCCGCAATGCGCCGGCCGACCAACGTTTGGGCACACAGGAGTTGGCCCGACTCAGTGCCGCAGCACCCCAGCAAGCGCAATCCCTGCTGGAGACTGAAGGCTACTTCAACGCCCGGGTCACGGTGGATCGCGACTTGACGCAAACACCCATCGTCGTCACGGTCAAGGTCGATCCCGGCCCGCGCACCACGATCAAGAACGTGACGTTTTCTTTCAGCGGAGAGCTGGCACCGCCTGAATCTGGCAGCGCGTCTTTGCCCGCACCGCAGCAGGCCGCCCAACAGCAAGCCGAACAACTGCGCAGCGCCCTGCAAGGAAGTTGGCCGCTGAAAAATGGCGCGCCTTTTGTGCAGGGTGCTTGGTCCAACGCCAAAACGGCCTTGCTCGGCCAGGCGCGCGCAAAAGGCTATCCGCAAGCGCGGCTCGAGCAATCGGCGGTACACGTCGATGCTGAAACCAACAGCGCCGAGATTGAATTGCAACTCGACAGCGGCCCCTTGTTTCGCCTCGGTGAACTGCACATCACGGGACTGAAGAATCAACCGCCCGAAGTGATCGAGCGCCTGAGCGGCTACACCCCCGGCGATCCGTACTCCGAACAAGCCTTGCTTGATTTTCAAGAACGACTGGTCAAGACCACCCTGTTCGACAACGTCAACATCACGATTCGCCCCGAGCCCGATGGGCCGGTGCAAACGCCTGTGTGGGTAGAAGTGCGTGAAGCGCCGCGCCAGCAGCTCACCACCAGCCTGGGTTACAGCTCCGGCAACGGCCCGCGTGTGGGCCTGGACTACACCAACCGCAGGCCCTTTGGCTTGAACCTGCGCTCGCGCTTCAAAATGAATGTCAGCCAGGAAAATCCCTCGCTGGACTGGGAATTGAGTTCGCACCCGCGCACCGACATGCAGCGCGACCTGGCGGCTCTCTATCTGGAACGCGTGGTGGAAGACGCCAAGGTCAGCATCAACTTGCGTGCCCGCCTGGGCCGCCTGCGCGAGACCGGGGCGGATGACCGCATCTACTATCTGGAGGTGCTGCGCGCCCATGAAACCGACCCCCAGCAGCAAATCAACAGCGGCGCCGTTTCTGCCAATATCCAATGGACCCGGCGCCGGGTGGACAGCACGCTCAAACCCACCACGGGCTATACCGCGAGTCTGCTCCTGGGCCTGGGCCGGGCTGACAACACCATTGCCAACAGCGGCACCTTCGGGCGCAGTGAATTGACGCTGCACGGCTACCAGCTCCTGCCCGGCGGCTGGTACGGCAGCGCCCGCACCAATTGGTCTGAAATTTTCTCCCGCGACGATGTCGGCCTGCCCGAAGCCCTGCGCTACCGCGCCGGCGGCGACGAGTCGGTGCGCGGCTACAACCTGCGCGATCTCGGGCCCGTTGACAGTGATGGCAATGCCACGGGCGGGCGCGTCATGTGGACCGGCAGCCTTGAGCTGGCCCATGCCCTCACCGCCAAATTGCCGGACCTGCAGGGCGCCGCCTTTGTCGATGCGGGCCAAGCCGCCATGGGCTGGAGCACCCTGCACCCCACCGTCGCCACCGGCCTCGG
Source organism: Roseateles koreensis (assembly GCF_028595305.1). Taxonomy (GTDB): domain Bacteria; phylum Pseudomonadota; class Gammaproteobacteria; order Burkholderiales; family Burkholderiaceae_C; genus Paucibacter_A; species Paucibacter_A koreensis. The sequence goes on from NZ_JAQQXS010000021.1 coordinate 58,538, forward strand.
CTTGCGCTACCGCAGCCCGCTGGGCACCTTGCGCCTTGACTTCGCCCATGCCCATGCCACGGGCAATTGGCGCCTCCATTTCAGCGTGGCCGTGGCCATGTAAACGGGCCTAAGCCTCCATGCAAGCCCATCCAGACCCTCAAACCGACACCGCCGACGCAGGCGCGGCACAGCCAGCGTCCGGCCCAGCCCCGACCCGCCGGCCCAAGGGGCACGGCCTCTTGCTGAGCCTGCTGGCCGTGCCTGCCCTGCTCTGCGCCGCCGGCACGGGCCTGTGGTGGGGTGTGGCCAGCGAGGCCGGCACACGCTTTGTGCTCCAGCAGATTCCGGGGCTGAGTACCGAGCAGGTTGAAGGTACTTTGGTCGGCGATTTCTCGGCAAGCCGCCTGCGCTACACCTTTCCCAGCACCGCCCCGCACAGCCAAGCCGCTGACACGATTGAAGTACAGGGTTTGAAATGGCAAGGCCTGAGCCTGGCCTGGAGCCACAGCCCACGCCTATGGGGAGAGCTCAGCCTGCGAAGCTTGCACGCCGATCAAATCCGCCTGGCGCTGGCCCCATCGACCGAAGCCAGCCATGCACCCACCGATCTGTTGATTCCGCTGGGCGTGCACGTTCAGGCCTTGAGCGTCGGCCAATTGCAAATGCCCGAGCTGGGCGACAAGCCCCTGCGTGATCTGCGTGGCCGCATTGAGCTGAGCCAAGCGCAGGGCTTGCGCCACGATATTCTGCTCGATCACCTGGGCTGGGATCTGCTGGAGGCCAGCGGCAAGGCCAGCTTCGCCACCACCGGCACGCTGGCACTGCAAGCCGATTTAAAGCTGCTGTCCGCTGCGGGCCTTCAAGGCTTGCCCGCCTGGCAGGCGCAACTGCAGGCCCAAGGGCCACTGTTGCAGCCCGAGATCAAGGCCACCTTGCAGGCACAGTCGCAGCAACTGGCGGCGCAGGCAACGGTTCACCCCTTTGCCGCCTGGCCCTTGCAAGCGCTGCAATTGAACACCCACCAGCTGGATCTCGCCGCACTGCTCTCCGGCGTGCCGCACACCGCCTTGAGCGGCACAGCCACCCTCGGCACCCAAGGGCCAGCCACAACACCGGCCCAGGATGCAACGCCAGCGAAGACCGCCGCACCCCATGCACCGCGTGCACCAACCTTTCAACTGGCCGTTGACCTGAACAATGCGGCTGCGGGCCCCTGGGACCGCGCACGGCTCCCGCTCCGCTCCCTGGCGCTGGACATGAGCCTGCAGCCCGACGACCCGGCCACCTTGCTGATCCGCACGCTCGATCTGCAGCTGGGCAGCACCCAGTTGCCCGGCGGGCGACTTCACGCCACGGGCACCAGCGCCAGCCCGCAAGGCAGCCAATTGCATATTGCGCTTGAACAGCTGCGTGGCGCAGCGCTGCACTCCCAGCTGCAGGCCTTGCAGCTCGAGGGCAAGCTGTCGATCAGCAGCATTCAAACCCTGCGCCAATTGAGCGGCGCACAAGACCCGCAGTTGCAGCTGAATGCCCAGCTTTCAGGGCAACTTTCAACGCCGCCCTCGGGGCCATTGGCCGGGGCAACAGGCCCTGCAGCGCCGGGCGCGCTGGCCCCCACCTTGCATCTGCCGCCCCAACTGCCCTTGAGCCTGCATCTGCAGGCGCAGCTGGGCAGCAAGCTAGTCAAGCTGCAGAATTTTCTGCTCAAGGCCGGTGCCGCTGAGTTGAAGGGCAGCGGCGAGCTGGCCCTTCAACAAGCGGCCAGCCTGCAGCAAGGCTGGCGCCTGTCGACCGAAGCCAGTGCGCAAGCGCCCGATCTGCGCCGCCTGCTCCCTGGCGTGGCCGGCAGCGCCTGGCAGAGCCAAGCCCAAGCACTGGACCTTCGCTTGAAGGCTGAGCTTCAGTCGCCCCCCCCGGCGAGCGGTTCGGGCAAGCCGACCCGGGCGGCCCAAGCAACCTTGCTGCAAAGGGCACCCACCGGAGCACTCAGCGTTCAGTGGCTGCCGGGGTCGCTGGCGGGTGTGCCGGTCGGTGGGCAGTTGAGCTACAGCCGAGTCGGCAGTGCCCTGCCCTCGGCCAAGGCCGAATTGCAAATGGGCGACAACCACCTGTTGGGCGAAGCCCATCTGGTGGCCGATGAACAGTTGCAAGCCCGGCTCGACGTGCAGGCGGCGCAATTGAACCAGGCGCAAGGCCTGCTTGCCAGCTTCATCCCACAGGCCCAGGTGAGCGGGGCCATCCAGGGCAAGGTCCAGCTGCAAGTCAGCCCCGAAACGACAGCCAACGTCAACCCCACCCCAAGCAGCACCGGCGCTTGGGCCTGGCACACCGAATCCGATCTGCGGGCAACCCAGTTGCAATGGCAATTCGCGCCAGCAAGCAGTGGCAACAACAAGGCCCCTGCCCCTGCCTCACCCTCCCGCTTGACCGCTGCGCAGCTGCAATGGTCGCTCAGCAGCGGGCTCAACAGCCCGCTGTCAGCGCAGCTGAGCATGGAGCAATTCAAGGCACAAGGCCTGACGCTGAGCAACACAAAACTCCAATTACTGGGCAGTTGGGCGCAACACGAATTGCAGCTGAACGGCATCAGCGAACTGCCCATTCCCGTGGCCTTGATTCCCCCCGGCCAAGCCCCGCACCAGCAGGCCCGAGGCACTTTCAAAGCGGCCCTGCACGGGAGTCTGGACACCGCGCCGCTCAAGCTCTGGCAAGACGGCGGGCATTGGCGTTTCACCAAAGCTCAAGGGCTGGCGCAGCCCCAAGACCCCTCGCTCGGCCCCTGGTTGCAGGCCCAGGGGCTTGCCGGGCAATTGAGCCTCGGTCCGCGCGCTGAAGTGCAAACGGCGGAACTCTCACCCGGCCGACTGACCCTGCTGGGCGCGGGTTTTACTTGGCAACAGATGGCATGGCAAGGCGGCCAGCGTATCGCCCTGGATCTGCGCCTGGAGCCGCTGGCTGTTGCGCCGCTGCTGGCGCGCTGGCAACCCGATTTCGGTTGGGGTGGCGATCTGGTGATGAGCGGCTACGCCCACGTCAGTGCACAACCCGCCCTGGCCGTCGACATCGCACTGGAGCGTACACAGGGCGACCTCAGCGTCACCGACGACAGCGGCACGCAACAGCTCAAACTCAGCGATCTGCGTGTGGGCTTGATCGGCAGCCCCGGCATCTGGCACCTCACCCAGTCGCTGGCGGGCAGCAATGTAGGCGCACTGGCCGGCGCCTTGACGGCGCGCAATGACGATGGCCAAGGTTGGCCCAACGCCCACTCGCAGTTGGAGGGCGTGCTGGAGGCGCAAGTGGCCAATTTGGGCACTTGGGGCGCATGGGTGCCCGCCGGGTGGCGCATGGGCGGTGGTATTCATGCCAGTGCAAGTTTTGGCGGACGGCTCGGCGCACCAGAAATCACGGGCCAGGCGCGGGCCGAAAAACTGTCGCTGCGCAACCCCCTGATGGGCGTGGACATGCGAGACGGCGAAATGTCCCTCACCCTCAGTGGCGGCAAAGCGCAACTCGAAAGCTTCCGCGTACTCGCTGGCGACGGCGAATTGACCGGCGCCGGCACACTCCAATTGGGGGCAGCACCACGTGCGGACTTTCAGTTCAAGGCCAACAAGTTCGCCATCCTGCGGCGTGTGGATCGGCGGCTGGCGGTCAATGGCCAGGTCCGCATGCAGATGGACGCCAATGCCCTGGACATCCAGGGCGGGCTGGACATTGACGAGGGTCTGTTCGACTTCTCGCGCGGCAATGCGCCCGAGTTGGGTGAAGACGTCATCGTGCGCCGCCCCGACCGCGGACCTGAGGTGGTGGCTGATAAATCGACCCCCAAGCGCCCCATCAAACTCAAGCTCGACATCGATTTGGGCAAAAAGCTCCGCGTGCGGGGCCACGGCATCGACACCCTGCTGGCCGGCAATCTGGCACTGACCCAGGCACCGACCGGCCCGGCCCTGAACGGCCAGATCAAAACCGTGAAAGGCACCTTCGATGCCTATGGGCAAAAGCTGGGCATCGAGAAAGGCCTGATCACCTTCACCGGCGTGCTCGACAACCCGCGCCTGGATGTGCTTGCCCTGCGCGCCAACAACCTCAACAGCACCAGCAATGACGAAGTCCGCGTGGGCGTGAGCATCACCGGCACGGCGCTGGCCCCGCGCATCAAGCTCTACTCCGACCCTGAAATGCAAGACAGCGCCAAACTTTCATGGCTGCTGTTGGGCCGTGCCCCGGATCAATTGGAAAGCAACGACTCCGCGATGCTGCAAAGCGCCGCACTCGCACTGCTGGCTGGCGACGGCGAAAGCATGAGCAGCAAGCTCAAAAAGACCGTCGGCTTGGACGAGTTGTCTTTCGACGGCAAGGGCAGCGACATCAAAGGCACCGTCTTGCGTGTGGGAAAAAACCTCTCCGACCGCTGGTACGTGGGCTACGAGCGCGGACTCAACACCACCACCGGCCTGTGGCAGCTGATCTACCGCATCGCCCAACGCTTCACCCTGCGCGCCCAATCCGGCGACGACAACGCGCTGGACTTGATCTGGCAATGGAAGTGGGAGTAGACACTGCCGCCAGCGGCCAGCCAGTTGTCCAAGCAACTCATGCGAGAATCCAGCCCGCCCTCACCCGAGGGCGCGTCTCGCTATAGTTCAATGGATAGAACGGGGTCCTCCTAAGACTCAGATGTAGGTTCGATTCCTACTGGCGGGACCAACCGCTTGGCGTCGAATTGACAAGTCTTACGACGCGATGATGACCCTGCGTGCGTGGTCGCACCCATCAGTTCAGCTGAAACTTTGCGACAAATTCGACGCCTAACGAATGAAAGGGACTTCCCCGTCCCGAGCTAGCCGCGTTGCGGCAAACGGCAACTGAGTGCCACGATGGGAAGTACGGTATCTCATCAACTTACTCGGAAGGGGAAATCATGGCC
>NZ_JAQQXS010000022.1 GCF_028595305.1 Roseateles koreensis
AGGTCATCAACAAGGCAGGCGTCAAGGTGGACTACACAGGCGGCGCTTGGTCAGGCCAGCCCAGCACCTCGGCGGGTGGGGCGGAGGGCTTGGGGTATTTTGGGGTGATGAAGGTCAAGGATGCCGGCTTTGATGACAAGCTGCTACTCAAAGATCGGCGCGGCCAGCCTATCGGTGACATGCCATTCACGGTGCGCAATCGGGTCACGGGGCAGAAAGAGCACGGGCGCACAACCGCCGACGGGCTGATCAAGCATGCCGTGGACGGTACGCCTGAGCAGCTCGAAATTCAGTGGGGAACAACAAAATGAGCGAACCCAAAGAGCCCTTGCTGGGTGATCCTTCCCGTCTGGTCAAAACCCGTCCCATGGGCAATGGCCAGTTCACGGCGAACTGGACGCTCACGCCGGACACCATCACCGAGCCTGTGGTGTTTCAGATCAATACGGATGTGCTGCCCATCATCTTTGTGCCGGGCATCATGGGGAGTAATTTGAAGAGCGTGGGGCGGACGTCCGATCCAGTCTGGCGTTTGGATGCAACTCTTGGCCAGCCCGGGGGGTTGCTCTTTGACTGGGGCACAGCGAGCGCTGGCCAACGGCAAGCCCTGCTGCACCCAAGCCGCTGCGAGGTCGATGATGGCGGCGCCACACCCCAGCACTTGGTAGGCTTTGTGCACGAACTGGCGCAATATCGTCAGCGTGGCTGGGGCGAGGTCGCCGAGACCAGCTATCACAGCTTTTTATTGCACCTGGAAGCGACCCTCAACACTGAGCGCTGGCACGCGTTGAAAAAATGGATACACAGCCCTGGCCAAGGTGACGCAGAGACACTCAAGGCATGGCGCGCGGAAAAAACAGCCCAGGTTTTGAGCGAGGCCGAGGTGACCGAGACCAATCATTGGCGCTTTCCGGTGTATGCCTGCGGCTACAACTGGCTGGCCTCCAATGAAGAAGCGGCGAAGCTGCTTTCAGAGCGAATCAAAGCCGTGATTCAAGAAAACAATCAAGGCCAACTTCACCGTTGTGCCCAAGTGATCTTGATCACCCACAGCATGGGCGGCCTGGTGGCCAGGCGCTGCCAGCAACTGGGCATGGCCGAGCAGATTGCTGGCGTGATCCATGGTGTCATGCCAGCCATCGGTGCTCCGGTGGCTTACCGCCGCACCAAGGCGGGCATGGGGGATGAAAGCATGATCGCGGGCTGGGTGATCGGCAGCCTGGGCAGCGATGTCACCCCTGTGTTTGCACAGGCACCCGGTGCTTTGCAATTGCTACCCAATGCGCAATACCCCAAAGGCTGGCTGCGCCTGCTCAATGAAAAAGGGCAGTTGATCGACAGCTTCCCCAAGGCCGACCCCTACGAAGAGATCTACCTCAACCGCAAGGATTGGTGGGGCTTGGTGAAGGAGGAATGGCTGCGTCCAACAGGTGGGATTCAATGGACGTGGAAGGACTACACCGACAAAGCGCTCAAATTGGCTAAAGACTTTCACACAGCATTGGGCACCAGCTACCACCCCAATACCTACGTCTTCTGTGGCGAGCCCGACGATTTGCATGAAAAGAACAGCGTGGCCGCTGTCAGTTGGAGGATGAAGCTTTCTCCGTATCAAAGCAAAAAGATTGCCGACGACAAACTGGCCGGACTCCCCCATTCAGCGTTTCTGGAGCCCGGTGGCAGTTACGTCCTGAAGCAAGAGCCCAACCCCAACTACAACTCGCAATTCGGCGGCAGTTACCGCTTTGTTCAACCTTGGAGCATGGTTATGGACTTGTTCGACGCGGGCGGCGACGGCACCGTGCCCGCCGTGTCGGGCCGCGCCCCGCTAACCCAAAACCCCCAGTGCATACAACAACAAATCCGTCTGGCTGGCTTTGGTCATGAGAAGGCTTACCAAAACGAGGCCGCGCAGGACTGGGTCTTGTACGCGCTGGCCAAGATTTTGAAGAAGGCCAAAGTGCCTCAAGTCAAGCCATGAAGCGTTGGAAAGGACTGCTCGTAGGCGCTCTGGTGGCGACCCTGAGCTATGCCTTACTGCCCACTTCGACGGTGCTCACGGAGAAAGAAATGCAAAAGATCGAACAACTCACAACCCAGATGCAGACCCATTGTGTGGGGCGCTACTTGATTGATTTGCCGCAAGGTTTTGTGCTGTCCTCGGACACCGAGGCCGGTTTTTTTATCGGACTGGATGCCGATCACGATTTGCTGAGAATCGTTAACATCCAGCAAGGGCTTGGTGATCAGCAGTTTCAGGGTTATGTAACAAAGAAAATTGCCAAATGGGATGAACTTAACAAATATGCACAGCCCGATCAACACAAAACCAATTTAGCCCGGGTAGTACCTTATGGTGCTGAGACCTTAGCCCAGACTTGGTCAACGTACTCTGGTGAAACAGTCGACTTGAGCTATCTGGGTTTTCGGGATGGGATTGCCTACACGCTTACGCGCACCGCGAACTCGACGCCGGAAAGAATTGCTGAAGGCACCACCCGCCTCCTCGACCTTTCCCGCCGCATCAGCCGAGTCAGCGATCCGCTCAAAGCGGGCAAGGGCACTTGCATTGACGAGCTTTTGATCGCGGGGCAATACGACGAAGAAAAGCTGGACATCTACTTTTGGCACCCCAAGTATCCCGACCTTGAAGTCAAGATCAACTTCGCGGCCATTCAGGAGGACGAAGAGGATGACATCTTTGCCCGCGCCCGCAAGGCGAGTTCCTATTTGAATGTCATCGATCCCAAGCTGCATGATCGCCGCTACGACTTCTTTGGCATGAAGGCCAATGAAAACGGCTTCAAGAGCCCCAGTGAAATTGACAACGGCAAAACAAACTACGCCTATCAGATGGAGACGCGGCGGGCCAACGGCAGCGTTCGGATGCCGCATATCCATGTTGTTATGAAGTTTGCGGAATACAAAAACGGCAAAAAAACTGGCAGCGACTTCAGCCAAGCCGAAGCCTTGGCCTTGTGGGAGGCCATCATCAAAACACTCCGCCCAAGGCCGGGGGCCGTTTGATTGGACTGTGGAACTGGGCCCGCCCCGAATGGGACACCCCTCTGCCCGCGTGGACGGCCATGTCCGCTACCTGGCCTGGCATTACTTCGAACATCAGCGGAGCCAGAACGGCCTGGGCAGCGCCCCCATCCGCTTGGCCCGCGATTACGCCGGCCCCACCTACGGCCAACACTTCCCCGTGCACGCCGAGGTTGAGGCCCTTACGGGAAATGTCCGCAGCGCCAGATCAAGACTTGAGACGACGAGAAGCCGAAGGGCGAAGGCCTCGTCCAACGGCCCGGGCTGGCCTATTCTTAGACATGAAGCCGTCAACCCAACCTGCCCATGAAAAAAGGCCGGTTGTTGCTGACCTTCACCCCCCCACGCCCAAATTCATCCGGGCTGGCGCCTTGCCTCAGAGCAAGGTCACCCCCGTCTTGGCCTGGACTTGCTCACGGCTCACACCGTCGGCCAACTCCACCAACTTGAGGCCGGCGGGCGTTACGTCCATCACGGCCAGATCGGTAATGATGCGATTGACCACACCAACGCCCGTCAAAGGCAAGGTGCAGTGGGGCAGGATTTTCATGTCCTCGCTGCCGTCTTTCTTGCGCGCCACATGCTCCATCAGCACGATCACGCGTTTGACGCCGGCCACAAGGTCCATCGCCCCGCCCATGCCTTTGACCATCTTGCCGGGGATCATCCAATTGGCCAGATCGCCCTTCTCGCTGACCTGCATGGCCCCGAGAATGGACAAATTGATCTTGCCACCGCGGATCATGGCGAAGCTGTCGTGGCTGCCGAAGATGCTGGAGCCCGCAATGGTGGTCACCGTCTGCTTGCCTGCATTGATAAGGTCGGCGTCCACCTCGTCTTCAGTAGGAAAAGGGCCAATGCCCAGCATGCCGTTCTCGCTCTGCAGCCACACCTCTTTGTCAGCCGGTACGAAATTGGCCACCAGGGTCGGGATGCCGATGCCCAGGTTCACGTAAAAGCCGTCTTCCAGTTCTTGCGCCGCACGCGCGGCCATTTGGTCTTGAGTCCAAGCCATGATTGTTTGCTCCAGTCGGTTGGGGGATTTGCGCGAGGGGCGCCAATCACTTGGACGGTGTGGTGGTCTTTTTCTCGATGCGCTTCTCGGGATGCGCATTGACCACGATGCGGTGCACATAGATGCCCGGCAGGTGCACGGCGTCCGGGTCGATTTCGCCGGTTTCCACCAGCTGCTCGACCTCCACCACTGTCAGCTTGCCTGCCATGGCCGCCGCCGGGTTGAAATTGCGCGCTGTACGGCGGAACACCAGATTGCCGCTCTTGTCCGCCTTCCATGCCTTGACCAGGGCCACATCGGGCATCAACGCGTGCTCGAGCACATAGGTGTGGCCATCAAACTCGCGCAATTCTTTGCCGTCAGCAACGATGGTGCCCACACCCGTGCGCGTGTAGAAGGCCGGGATGCCAGCACCACCAGCGCGCAGCTTTTCCGCCAAAGTACCTTGCGGCGTGAATTCAAGCTGCAACTCGCCTGCCAGGTATTGGCGCTCGAATTCCTTGTTCTCGCCCACATAGCTGGAGATCATCTTCTTGATCTGCCGTGTCTCCAGCAACTGGCCCAGGCCAAACCCGTCCACACCCGCGTTGTTGGAGATCACGGTCAAATCCCTGGCGCCGCTGTCACGCAGGGCCGCAATCAGCGCCTCCGGAATGCCGCACAGGCCAAAGCCGCCAACCGCCAGCAACTGCCCGTCACTGACAATGCCCTGCAGCGCTGCCGCTGCACTGGGATAGATTTTGTTCATGGAAGAAGACTCCGCTGCCTAGCACCTTGCTGGGCGAGTAGCGTACTACCGTTGACTGCGTAAGGCGTTACGTAGAATCGCCTAAGAAAATACGCCCTTTACTTTGTGCCCACCCATGCCCCTGGACTACCGAACCGCCTTCGACCACGCGCCCATCGGCCTGGTGCTGTCAGCCCAGCGTTTGATCAAGGACTGCAATCGGCAATTGCTGGCGATGTTTGGCGCCGAGCGGGAGCAGTTGATTGGGCAAAGCTTCGAGGTGCTCTACCCGAGTGTGGATGAGTTCAAACGCACTGGCGAGCGCATCGTGGCCAGTCTGGACACGCAAGGTTTTTATGCGGACGACCGGGTCATGCGCCGGGTTGGCAGCGGTGAGTTGTTCTGGTGCCATGTGGCGGGGCGAGCCATCAACCCATCGGACCCGCATGCGGAAGGCATCTGGAGCTTTGAGGACTTGTCGGCGCGGCGCCAACTCAAGGCTGATCTGACCCCGCGCGAGCGCGAGATTGCGGCCCTGCTGATCGACGGCATGACCAGCAAATTGATCGGTAAAAAGCTGACCATCAGCCCCCGCACGGTGGATGTGTACCGCGCTCGCTTGATGAAAAAATACAGCGCCGCATCGACCCCGGAATTGATTCACAAACTGCTGATCGTCTGATCGACGCTTGGCATGGCCGCGGCAGATCAAACCCGCCCGGCAGCCTCCAAAGCAGCCCACTCCGCGTCGTCATAAAGCCTCGACCGGGTCAGAAAGCGTTGGCCCGAAGCCCCCTCCAGCGAGAACATGCCGCCGCGCCCGGGCACCACGTCGATGATCAACTGCGTGTGCTTCCAGTACTCGAACTGGGATGTGCTGATGTAGAACGGCATGCCGCCAATGTCGCCCAGCAAGCGGTCACCCTCACCCGTCAGCAAATCACCGGCGGGGTAGCACATGGGCGCGCTGCCATCGCAGCAACCTCCCGACTGGTGGAACATCAGCGCGCCGTGCTGAGCCTTGATCTGGGCGATCAGAGCCAAGGCGGCCGGAGTGGCAACGACTTGGGAGACGCCGCCAGCCGCAGAGCCAGCCGAAGGTGAGGCAGGAGGTGACATTGAACGAATTCCCAACTTGCGAAGCCCTTTGACGAACCCAGGGCGAACGGGAAAAAACTCCGCGAACGCCCTGAGCTAACGTCCCTACACCACGGATGCTTGGGACACTTGGCTTTAGAAGAAGCCCATCGCGTTGGCGTCGTAGCTGACCAGCAGATTCTTGGTCTGCTGGTAGTGGTCGAGCATCATCTTGTGGTTTTCACGGCCGATGCCTGATTGCTTGTAGCCACCGAACGCCGCGTGCGCCGGGTAAGCGTGATAGCAGTTGGTCCAGACGCGGCCGGCCTGGATACCCCGGCCCATGCGGAACGCGGTGTTCATGTCGCGGCTCCACACGCCGGCACCCAGGCCGTAGAGCGTGTCGTTGGCGATGGCCAGGGCTTCATCCTCATCTTTGAAGGTAGTCACCGAAACTACGGGTCCGAAGATTTCTTCCTGGAAGATGCGCATCTTGTTGTGGCCCTTGAACACCGTGGGCTTGACGTAATAACCGCCCTCGAGATCGCCGCCCAGCATATTGCGCGAGCCCCCGGTCAGACAATTGGCGCCTTCTTGCTTGCCCAGATCGAGGTAGCTCAGGATCTTCTCCATCTGCTCCTTCGAGGCCTGGGCACCGATCATGGTATTCATGTCCAGCGGGTTGCCCTGCTTGATAGCATTCACCCGTTTGATGGCGCGTTCCATGAATTGCTCGTAGATCGACTCTTGAATCAACGCACGCGAGGGGCAGGTGCATACCTCCCCCTGGTTCAGCGCGAACAGGGCAAAGCCTTCCAGCGCCTTGTCGAAGAAGGCATCGTCCTTGGCCAACACATCGGCGAAGAAGATGTTGGGCGATTTGCCGCCTAACTCCAAAGTCACTGGGATCAAGTTCTGGCTCGCGTACTGCATGATCATGCGGCCTGTGGTGGTTTCGCCGGTGAAGGCGATCTTGCCGATGCGCGGGCTCGACGCCAGCGGCTTGCCGGCTTCCAGGCCAAAGCCGTTGACCACATTAAGCACGCCGGGCGGCAACAGATCGCCAATCACTTCCATCAACACCAGGATGGACACGGGTGTTTGCTCAGCGGGTTTGAGCACCACGCAATTGCCGGCAGCCAGCGCTGGGGCCAACTTCCACACCGCCATCAGCAGCGGGAAGTTCCAGGGGATGATCTGCCCGACCACGCCGATGGGCTCGTGGAAGTGGTAGGCGTAGGTCTTGTCGTCAATCTCGCTGATGCCACCTTCTTGCGAGCGCACGCAGGCCGCGAAGTAACGGAAATGATCAACGGCCAGCGGCAAATCGGCCAGCGTTGTTTCGCGGATGGGCTTGCCGTTGTCCCAGGTTTCCGCAGCCGCCAACATGGGCAGGTTCGCCTCCATGCGGTCGGCGATCTTGTTGAGGATGTTGGCGCGAGCGGCTGGCGAGGTCTTGCCCCAGGCGCTCTTGGCGGCGTGGGCTGCATCGAGGGCGCGCTCGATGTCTTCGGCGCTGGAGCGCGGAATCTCACAGAACACACGGCCCGTCACCGGCGTGACGTTTTCAAAGTACAAGCCTTTGATCGGCGCCACCCACTCGCCGTTGATGTAATTGCCATAGCGCTTCTTGAACGCAACGGGGGTGCCAAATTTTCCGGGTTCGAGCATGTCCATCTTGAGTCTCCGCTGATAAGGGTTTTGTGGGGCCGCGATACCGGCCTCACCCCTTCAAAGCAGCTTGCGTGCCAACCATTTGCAGGCGATGAAATCACGCACCCCCACCTTCGAAGCCCGCTTGCCTAGGGGAAAGCACGGACGCGCTGTTCCGTTGTGACGCAATCAACAAGCCAGGGATGATGGCCTTGGACAGCCCGCCTGAAGACCGCGGCACCCAGCCTTGTTCAAAGCTGGTACAGCGAGGCTGAACCCGTGCGTTTGAGTGGCCATTTCGGCATGGCACGCATGTTGCGGATGAAGTCGGCGTCGTGCACATGGCACATCGCCCGGCGCGCGCTTGCACCCCGCTCATTTCCAAACCAAGACCACAAGGAGACCGACATGCCTTTGAAGCACCCCATTTTTTCCACGCATCGACCGTCAAGCCACGCACGCACCGCTCGGCGTGCACTGGCCGCCGCATGCGCGATCGCCCTGTCGAGCACGGCCCTGACGGGCTGGGCCGCCACCGGCCTCGTTACCGAACAAATGATTCAAGACGCGCCCAAGACCGGCGCCGAGGTGCTCTCGGCCGGCCTGGGCACCCAAGGCCAGCGCTTCTCTGCGCTAAAGCAGGTGAACACGGCCAATGTCGGTCGACTGGTGCCGGCCTGGGCTTTTTCGTTTGGCGGAGAAAAGCAGCGCGGACAAGAATCTCAGCCCTTGATTCACGACGGCAAGATGTTCGTCACCGCCTCCTACTCGCGCATCTACGCGCTGGACGCCAGCACCGGCAAGAAACTCTGGAAGTACGAGCACCGCCTGCCCGAAGGCATCATGCCCTGCTGCGATGTGGTCAACCGGGGCGCGGCGCTGTTCGACAACTTGGTGATCTTCGCCACCCTGGACGCGCAACTCGTCGCCCTGGATCAAAACACCGGCGAGGTGGTCTGGAAAGAAAAGATTGACGACTACGCCGCCGGCTATTCCGCCACCGCCGCGCCGTTGATCGCCGGGGGCTTGCTGCTGACGGGTGTTTCGGGCGGCGAGTTTGGCGTGGTGGGGCGCGTGGAAGCGCGCGACCCGCGTACCGGCCAGATGGTCTGGTCGCGCCCCACGGTGGAAGGCCATATGGGCTACCGCTACGACAAAGACGGCAAGAAAACCGAGAACGGCGTTAGCGGCACGACCAACCAGACCTGGCCCGGCGACCTTTGGAAAACCGGCGGCGCCTCCACCTGGATGGGTGGCACCTACGACGCCAAGACCGGCCTGGCTTATTTCGGCACCGGCAATCCCGCGCCCTGGAACAGCCATCTGCGCAAAGGCGACAACCTGTTCTCCTGCTCGACGGTGGCGGTGGACATCAAGACCGGCCAGATCCGCTGGCACTACCAAGGCACGCCCAACGACGCCTGGGACTTTGACGGCGCCAACGAGTTCATCACTTTCGACATGAATGGCCGGCGCATGGGCGGCAAGGCCGACCGCAACGGCTTTTTCTACGTCAACGACGCCAGCACCGGCAAACTCGTCAACGCCTTCCCCTTTGTGCGTCAACTCACCTGGGCCAGCGGCGTCGACCTGCAAACGGGCCGCCCCCAATTCATCGACGCCAACCGCAGCGGCGACCCCACGGCGGGCACGCCCGGCGCCGATGGGCATAAGGGCAAATCGGTTTTCGCGGCGCCCGGCTTTTTGGGCGGAAAAAACCAAATGCCCATGGCGTACAGCCCTGACACCCAGTTGTTCTACGTGCCCGCCAACGAGTGGGGCATGGAGATCTGGAACGAACCCGTCACCTACAAAAAGGGTGCTGCCTACCTTGGCGCCGGCTTCACCATCAAACCGTTGAATGACGACTACATCGGCGCGCTGCGGGCCGTTGACCCCAAGACCGGCAAGATCGTCTGGGAGGTCAAAAACTACGCCCCGCTGTGGGGTGGCGTGCTGACGACCGGCGGCAATCTGGTGTTCTGGGGAACGCCCGAAGGCTTCTTGAAGGCCGCTGACGCGCGAACCGGCAAAGTGCTGTGGGAGTTCCAGACCGGCTCTGGCGTGGTGGCCCCACCCGTGACCTGGATGCAAGACGGCGAGCAGTACGTCAGCGTGGTGTCGGGTTGGGGCGGCGCGGTGCCGCTATGGGGCGGCGACGTGGCCAAGCGCGTGAGCTTCCTGGAGCAAGGCGGCATGGTCTGGGTCTTCAAAATCCCCAAGGCCGGTGACCACACCAAGATCGCCAACGCCCGCTGATCACCCTGCCAACTCGCCATAGACACGTGGGCCCGAAACACGGGCCCACGTTCTGTCTCTAAACCCTAATCGCACCCACCCAAGGGAGCCAACACCCGTGCAGCCCATTCTTTTTTCACGCCGCCAATTCAACCTCAGCCTTGCGCTGGCCAGCCTTTCATGCACCGTCGCCACGCGCGCCCACGCCGAGCCTGCCCACGTCAGCGAGGCCGATGAAACCGCGCAAGCCCTGGCCTATCGCCAGGACAGCAGCAAGGTCGATAGCAAGAAGTTCCCTCACCACGCTGCGATGCAACGCTGCAGCAATTGCAGCTTCTGGCAAGGCAAGCCGGATGACGCCTGGGCCGGCTGCGCCATGTTTGGCCGCAAGCACATCGCCCACACCGGATGGTGCCAAGCCTGGACCCCGCTGCCCGGCTGAGAAATTGCGCGCCCAGCGTCTTCTTCGGGCGCTTTACTCCCCGAAGGTGTAGCGCACGCCCACCCAGGCCGCCCGGGGAGCGCCGGGCGCAAAGAAGGTGCTGTGCACCAGGGGATAGTCGCCACCCGCGTTCTGGGGCAAGGGCCGGGCCTGGAAATTCCCACGCGCATCAAAGGCGTTCGCCCCGAGTTGCGCGGCGCTCACATAACGGCGGTCCAGCGCGTTGTTGACCTGCACAAATGCTTGCAACGCGGGGCTGAAACGGTAGTCGCCGTGGAGGTTCAACACCGCGTAGCCGGGGCTGCGGCCCGGGCCGGTGTAGAACACCCCGTCGGGCTGATGCTGCGCGTTCTCGTTGCCCCGGGCCCTCGCTTCACTGACGGCATTCAGGTCCATGCCCACCCGCCATTGCGGCGCGAACGCCCAGTCGGCTGACAGCTTGAGCTGCTGGCGCGGCAACAAGGGGATGCGATCGCCAGGCTGAATTTGAATGGAGCCCTCGCCCCCCGGCTGCCCCGCCAAGGCGCCCGAATTGCTGCTGTTACCGGCGCCCGGCAGGGTTTCGCTGGACTGGTAGGTCGCGTCCAGCAGGCTGAAGCTCGCGGCCAGGCTCAGGGTGCGCGTCGGGTGTGCGTCAAGGCTGAACTCGAGGCCCTGGCGGCGTGTTTTGCCAAAATTTCGAAAGTAGCCGAAGCCGCTCACCCGGTCGCTCACGAACAGTAAATCGTCACGATTCTCCGCCCGGTAGAGACCCAGATGCCAGCTCAGATCACCCGGTTCGCCACCGGGCCAGCCCGTTTGAACGCGGCCGCGCAAGCCCATCTCCACGTTGATCGTGACGACTTGCCGCAGCGGCGGGTCGCCGGCAAAAGCATTGGGCAGCTTGCAAGGGTTGGCGGGGTCGGCACACCCGAGTTCAACCGCGGTGGGCGCTCGCGTGCCCTGATTGGCGCCTGCATAAAAAGCCAGCCCGGGGCGAACATCCAAGGCCAACCCAAGCCCGGGGTTGAAGTGCGCGTACGCGGCATTGGCATCCAGCGAGCCCGCGCCTCCACCGGGCGTGAGTACGTCCTGGTTGCGCAGGTGATGGCGGTTGTAACGCCCAGACAACGTCAAGTGGGCCGCGTCATTCAGCGCCAGCACCGTACTGGCAAAGACGCTGGCCGTCTGGGTATGGCTGTTCAGGTTCACCCGGGCGTCAAAGGCGCCCTCGCCTTGCTGGCTGCCATCGGCAAACGCGCCCAGTCCCTCCACGGCGCTCACGGTGTGATCCGCGTTGAGCGCGCCGAACTGCGTCGCCTGGCGAAAATTCAGCTGAGCAACGTCCAGCGCCGCACCCAGCAACCATTGCTGCGCCACGCCCGCCAGCGTCCCCTGCCCCTCGGCCTGCACGTTGACGCCGGCGTTGTGTTGCGTGCTCTGCGTGGTGTTGAGCAGGCCATTGCAAACTAGCTGTGGCGCCAGATTCGCGGCGACTTGCGCCTGGCAATTGGCGCGCAGGCCCGCGAATGACACGCCAGCCGTGTCGGCTTGGCCCAGCGCGCTCTCATTCACATCACCATTGAGCGCTTGTGTGCGGATGTGGCGGTCATACACGTTGCCGGCCCACTGCACGCCCTGCTGCGTTTTTTGCCGCAAGGTGAGGTTGAACAATTGCGCTTGATTGCGCGTCCGGTCGGGCTGGCTGTAGACGCTGCGCCAATTCGTCCGCAAGGCCGCTTGGGTCTGCAGGCCGTTGCCGGTCAACTCGTTGTCGGCCAAGGCAGCCGTCAGGCGCGCCTCCCCATTCGACCATTGCATGCCCAGCTTGCCGAACAGCTGGCGTACATCGCTGGGCGACGCGTCACGCCAGCCTTGCTCATGAAAACGCTGGCCGGTGAGGAACCAATGCCAAGCCCCTGCAAATCCGCCGGAACCACCGCTCTCGAACTGTGCGGCGCGGCGCCCGCCGCTGCCCCCTTCCAGTTGCAGCACCTGGCCCGGCGACGTCAGCCCGTCTTTGGTTTGCACAGCGATGGCGCCGCCCAGCGCATTCAAGCCAAACAAGGGATTGCTGCCAGGCATCAAGCTCACGCTTGAGATGGCTGAACGCGGGATCAAATCCCAGCTGACTACATCACCAAAAGGCTGATTCAGCCGCACGCCGTCCATGTACACCGACAAGCCCTGCGGCGTGCCCAGCAAGGGCGAGGCGGTGTAGCCCCGGTATTGCAAATCCATCTGAAATGGATTGCCCTGCATGTCATTGGCGCTGACCCCCTGAAGCTTGCGCACCAAATAGTCCGACAAATCCAAAGCGTGACCGCGCGCCATGTCAGCTTCGTCAAAAGTCTGCACGGGCATGGCCAACCAGTCTTTGGGCACGCCTGAGCCTGGCACCCCACCCGGCCCCGGTGCAACGATCTGCACGGCCGGCAGCACAAGTGCTTGGGCTTGCTGCGTATCGGCTGGATGGGCCGAATTGGGGTTTGCAGCCCAAGCCGCCGACCCACCGTTCAAGAGGAGCAGCGTGCCTGCTGCAATACCCGCCCGCCGTCGCTCAGATTTTCTCAACCGATTCACCGACGTTCTTGAGCAGCTTTCGATAGATGGTGTTGCGGCTGATGCCCAGCTGTTTGGACGCTGCGGACACATTGCCGCCCACGGCGGCCAGCACCTTGCGGATCATGTCAATTTCCGCTTGCTCCAGGGTGTGCTGGGGCACCGGCGTATAGCCGCCAAGCACGGCGGTTTGGGTGCTGCGCATGGCCAACTCGTGGGGTGGGCAGGATTCGAACACGAGTGGGTTCAAAAAACTCGCATCAATGGCTTGCCGCTCGCCCGAGGGCTTGAACGGTGTGCTGTGGCACTGCGGCACCGGGCTGCTTTCATCGGCAGTAACGCCCTGCCTGTCGGCACCTTCGGCCACCGGAGACAAAGGCACGTCAACGGCCGCCAGCTGGAGAGAAATACACTGCCCCAGTTGGGCCTGCGCCTCCTCCAGAAAATCGTCCGACAGATGGCTACAGTTGATCTGCGCTTCACCGGCAGACATGACTGCTGCCGTGCGCAGCACATTGGCCAGTTGGCGGATGTTGCCGGGCCAGCTATAGCACTGAAACAGCTGCCGCACCTTGGCACTCAAGGTGGGCGGATCGTGAGGCCGCTCGGTCAACAAAATACGGCGGACGATGGCCTCGAGGTCACTGCGCTCACGCAGGGCCGGCAGCCGCACGGCCAGGCCGTTGAGGCGGTAATACAGGTCTTCACGAAAGGTTTGCGCAGCAATCATCTCGCGCAGATTGCGGTGGGTGGCACAGAACACGGCGATGTCCACGGCGATGGATTTATTCGAGCCCAAGGGCGTGACGCTGCGCTCTTGCAGCACGCGCAGGAGCCGGGCCTGCAAGGGCTGCGGCATGTCGCCAATTTCATCCAGAAACAAGGTGCCGCCATTGGCCTGCAAAATGCGACCCACCGCCCCCTTGCGGCGTGCACCGGTGAAGGCGCCGTCTTCGTAGCCGAACAGCTCCGCCTCGATCAAAGTTTCCGGAATCGACGCGCAATTGACCGCAACAAAGGGCTGGCGTGCGCGCTTGGAGTCCACATGCACGGCCCGCGCCAGCAGTTCTTTGCCGGTGCCCGTTTCACCCAGGATCAGCAAAGGGATGTCACGGTCCAGCACGCGCTGCACCTTGCCGACGAGCACCTCCACCTGCGCATCACCTGTGCGCAGGTATTGCAGGCCTGACAGTTTGCAGCCACCGCTGGAGCCACTGTTGGCGCTGCGGGCGTCGTCGTCGCACGGCTCGGCGGCAGGGGCAATCTCTTCGACCACCTGCCGCTCGACCTCATCACCCGCCAAGCCCAGGCCGGCCACGACAGGGCGCGAGGGCCAGTCAAAACGGGCGCTGACATAGACCCCCTGCCCGCTGAGCAGCTTGAGCTGCATGGGCGCCGACATAGGCATGCGGAAATGGTCGTAAATGGCCGCCGTGGTGGTGCCCAAAAGGCCAGACAAGGTTTGCGCACGCAGCGCCGCGCCGCTCAGGCCCAGTTGGTCCAGTGCGCCCCGATTGGCGCCCAGCAGCCGACCATCAGCGCCCACCACCAAAATGCCCTCCAGCAAGGTGCCGATGAACTCGGCCCGGCTGTGGAAGTGCAGGCGCAAGCGGTTGTTGCAATCGTCGGACAGCCAATGGTTCTCGATCATGCGGGCCGACATGCGCACCAGCCCCATGGTGTGCTGGTGATAGCTGCGTTGGTCGCCCGAGACGTCCAGCACGCCGAGCATATTGCCACGCGGGTCGAAGATGGGCGCTGCCGAACAGGTCAAAAAACTGTTGGCGTGGATGAAATGCTCCGGCCCATGCACCAGGGTGGCCGTGCCTTCAAACAAGGCCGTGCCCACGGCATTGGTGCCCATCGAATGCTCGGCCCAGTTGGCCCCCGGCGCCAGCGCCACCTTGTCGGCGCGGGCCAGAAAATCATCGTCGCCGACTGAATGCAAGACCGTGCCCGCCGCGTCGGTCAGCACGATCATGCTGTCGGTGTTGCGGATCTGCTCGAACAGCATGTGCATCACCGGCGCCGCGTGCAAGTAGAGCCGCCGATTGCGCTCCCTGGCCAGCGTCAGGTCGCTGCGCACCATGGGCTCCACCGCCAGTCGGGCATCACGGGACAAGCCCAGCCCCGCACTGCGTTGATGCGAGCGTTCGATGAAAGCGGCCCGTGGCAGGGCAGCGGCCGCAACGTCAACTTCTCGGTTGGACGTCGTCATGATGCAGATCCTTTTTGCCGCCATGCGGCTTGTCTCTTTATTGTTCGCCCTACCTGATGCTGAGCGACGGATGGGTCAGGCTGATCTTGCGATTCGCTGTGCTTCTTGTCCATGGAACATTCCCGAGGCGGGGCTGTGTCAGTTTGGAACACCCGCAGCTTGGCACAGAGCTTGCAATCGTCGGGCTCCAAAGCCCTGAAGACGGCCCCAGGCCGCGCAGCCAATCCATGCCAACCATCCAGGAGACAAGCATGACCTACCCGACGAACACACCCCTGCCCCCCGCCCCAACGCGACGCCGCAAAGCATTTTGGCTGGGCGGCCTGACCTGCACCTTGCTGCTGAGCGGCCTGGCGTGGTCGCATGGCGACGTCACCCCCCAGGCTGTAGACACCAGCACCCTGCCCCGACTGGGAGAGGGCTGGCGCGCCGAAAACCCCTACCGCGCCAACGAGGCAGCCATCAAGGTCGGCACCTCGGCCTTTGGACAGAATTGCGCCCGTTGCCACGGCCTGGAGGCGGTGTCAGGTGGCATCGCACCCGATCTGCGCCGGCTCGATAACGACTGCGCCAGCCTCAAAGACGCCAAACGCAGGGATGCCTGCGTGAAGGACAACGACGACTACTTCCTCACCACCGTGCGCCATGGCCGCAGCCGCAACGGCGCAGTCTATATGCCGCCTTTTGAGGGAACTTTTGATCAAGAAGCCATCTGGGCGATCAAGAGCTACCTCGAAACCCGGCGCGAAAAACCACTGCAGGCGGCGCAATGAACGCCCAGCGCCGCGCCTGGCTGGCACGCGCCGCATCAGCGGCCCTGCTGGCCCACTTTGCCGGCCCCGCCGAGGCAACCAGCCTGAGCAAGATCCGCGAACGCGGCACCTTGCGGGTAGGCATCTACCAAGACATGCCGCCCTTTCACGTGGCCGGCCTGGGGGTGGATGTGGACCTCGCTCAGGCCTTGGCACAGGCCTTGGGCGTCAAGCTCAGCCTGTTGCCCTTCAACGCCGACGAGAACATGCTGGACGACCTGCGCAATATGGTCTGGAAAGGCCACTACCTCGGCTACGGCCCCGCCGACGTGTTGATGCATGTGCCAGTCGACCGCCCGCTCATGGACGCCTGCCCCCAGGTGCAGATCCTGGCGCCCTACTACCGGGAGCGGGTCATGATCGCCCGCGACGTGCACAAGCTGCCGCGGCTGGAACAACTGTCGCAAATCGGCACGCAAACCATCGCCGTACCCGGCCAAACCCTGGCCGGCTGGCTGTTGTTGGGTGCGGATCAAGGCGCCTACCGCCAGCAACTCAGCACCCAATGGCCGGACGGCTGCGCCTGCGCGCAAGCCTTGCAGCGGGGTGAGGTGGCGGCAGCCGCCGGGCTGGCTTCAGAGCTGCAGAGCATCTTGCGCGATCAGCCCCAGTACGCCATTGAAGCGCTACCGCTGCCGCGCCTGCCCCGCGAAGGCTGGGCCATCGGCCTGGCCGTCAAGGCCGGTGAAACAGAACTCGCGCGGACGCTGCAAGAAGCCGTCAGCACTTTGAGCCAAACCGGCAGCCTGCGAACCCTCTTCGAGGCGCACAAGGTGGGCTGGACGCCGGTCTGAACCCGCGCGTTCGGACTCAGCTTGTCGAAGCCCCGCCGCCTATTTGAAGAAGTATTGAAGCATCAAACAAAGCCCACATCCATGTCCACTCCCTTCCAATTTCGCCAATGGGCGCGCCTCGCCAGCCCGTGCTGCCTGTTGGCCGTGCCGACCTTGAGCCTGGCCCAGCAAGCTGAGGCCCCTTTTGCTCCCGTTATGCTTGAACGCACCGTGATCAGCGCCACACGCAGCGCGGTGCAGCCCTTCAACACCCCCGCGGCCATCAGCCGGGTCGACGGCGACGAACTGCGCGACAGCCACGCCCAGATCAATATCTCGGAGGGCTTGAGCGGCGTGCCGGGCCTGCTCGCGCGGGATCGGCAAAATTACGCCCAGGACGTTCAGTTGTCCGTGCGGGGCTTTGGTGCCCGCGCGAGTTTTGGCATTCGCGGCGTGCGCCTGTATGTGGACGGCATCCCCGCCACCCTGCCTGACGGCCAAGGCCAGATCAGCCATGTCGAGCTGGGTTCGGTCGAACGCATTGAGGTATTGCGCGGCCCGTTTTCAGCGCTGTACGGCAACGCCTCAGGCGGCGTGATTCAGGTGTTCACTGAAGACGGCAGCGCGCCACCGCGCCTGAGCTTCAACGTCGCGGCGGGCAGCGATGGGCTGCACCGCCTGAGCGCGCAAGCCCGAGGCGCCACAGACGCCGGCCTGAACTACACACTGGGTGCCAGCCGCTTCCAGACGGAGGGATATCGCCAGCACAGCGACACCGATCGCCGCTTGGCTAACGCCAAACTCAGCTGGCAACTCGACCCGCAAAGCCGCCTCACCCTGGTGTTGAATGCGCTCGACTTGCCGCAGGCCCAAGACCCCATGGGGTTGTCTCGCGCACAGCTGGCCGGCGACCCGCGTGGCGTGGACTCTAGCGCGCTCAGTTTCAACACCCGCAAGACCCTGAAACAAACTCAGATGGGTGCCAGCATTGACCGGCAACTCGACGCCAACAACACCGTGCAGCTGACGGTGTATGGCGGCAGCCGCAGCACCGAGCAGTTTCAGTCCATCCCCGTCGCTGCGCAAAAAAGCCCCTTGCATCCTGGCGGCGCGATCGACCTGCACCGCGACTATGAGGGCGCCGACCTGCGTTGGAGCGGCAAGGCCAACAGCGGCTTGGGGCCCATCAACTGGACCGGCGGCCTCGCCTATGACTTGTTGAAAGAGCATCGCCAGGGCTACCAAAACTTCATCGGCAGCAGCTTGGGCGTGCAAGGCGCGCTGCGCCGCGATGAAAACAACACCGTCAGCAGTACCGATCCTTATGTGCAGGCCAACTGGCAGTTAGCACCCCAGATCAGCCTGAACGCGGGCGTGCGCCATTCCCAGCTGAACTTCAAATCCCAAGACCACTACGTCACCGCCAGCAATCCGGACGACAGCGGCAGCGCTCATTTCAGCGCCACCCTGCCCGTGCTGGGCCTGCTGTGGGCCGTGAGCCCCACCCTGCATGCCTACGCCACCGCAGGCCGGGGCTTTGAAACACCGACGCTCAACGAGCTGTCTTACCGGCCCAGCGGTGCCTCCGGGCTCAACTTCGCCTTGCAGGCCGCCCACAGCGACAGCATCGAATTGGGTGTGAAGTTGTCCAACAGCCCTCAGTGGGGAGAACTGGCCGCGTCGGTGTTCCAGACCGGCACAGACCAGGAGATCGTCACCCAAACCAACCTCGGCGGGAGAGCCACCTACCAAAATGCGGGCCGCACCCGCCGCCTCGGTTTTGAGTTGGCCTGGGCCAAAGCCCTGCTGCCCAATTTGCGCACCCAACTGGCCTATACCGCCCTGGACGCTGAATACCGCGATGGCTACATGACCTGCACCGCCACGCCTTGCGCCACCGCCAATCAAAGCGTAGCCGCTGGCAACAAGATGCCCGGTATCGCCAAGCACGCTCTGTTCGCGGCGCTTAACTGGGCGCCGCCCCAAGGCTGGCGCGCCGGTGTTGAAGCCCGGGCGTTGAGCCGCATCTACGTCAACGACCTCAACACCGACGCCGCAGCCGGCTACACCACGCTGGCCGCCAACGCCGGCTACGTGCTGGCCCTGGGGGCATGGGATCTCAACGCCATGGTGCGTGTCGATAACCTGTTAGATCAGCGTTATGTGGGTTCGGTCATCGTCAACGAAGGCAACGCCCGTTACTTTGAGCCCGCACCGGGCCGAACCTGGCTGGCCAGCGCCACCGCCAGCCTCAAGTTCTGAGCCGCGCAAGGCCCTCGATGCAAAGCTCTGTAAACACCTACAACCGAGTCGCCCGGGTGCTTCATGCCCTGACCGGCTTGGCACTGATTGTGCAGCTGGGTTTCGGCGTCCTGCTGGACGACCTGGCACCGCGCGGCACACCGGGCCGCGCCGGGTGGATCAACCTGCACAAGTCCGTGGGCCTGCTGTTGCTGCTGTTGGTGCTGCTGCGCCTGTTGTGGCGCCTGCGGCACCGCCCGCCCGCGTGGCCACCCAACATGTCAGCCGTTCAGCAACGGGCTGCCGGCTGGGGCCACGCCGCCCTGTATGCGGCCATGCTGGTGTTGCCAGCCTCAGGCTACGTGGCATCGAATTTCAGCAAGCACGGGCTGAAGTTCTTCGGCCTGCCGCTGCCCCCCTGGGGTACCAACCTGCCCCTGTTGTACGGCGCCTTGAGTACGCTGCACAAAATGAGCGCGCTGGCGCTGACCGTGCTGATTCTCGGCCACGTGGCGATGGCACTCAAGCACCAGTTCATGGACTGCGATGACCTGATGCGCCGCATCAAATTCTGAAAAACTTTTCAAAATCTTTTGAAAAACACCATGCGCCACAGCCTCCACCGTCTCGCAATTCTTTCTGTGCTGCTGGGCCCTGCGAGCCTGCTGGCTGCGCCGCTGGCCTATGTTCCCAATGAAGGCTCGGGCACCGTTAGCGTCATCGATACCGCCTCTGACCAGGTGGTCGCTGAAATTCCAACCGGAAAAAAACCACGCGGCACGGTGCTCAGCCTGGACGGGCGCCGCGCCTACGTCAGCGACCAACCCAACAACCGCCTGGTGGTGCTGGACTTGCAAACCCGCCAGCCGGTGGGCGAAATCAAGCTGGGCGAATCGCCAGAGGGCGTGGGCATTTCAAGCGATGGGCGCTGGATTGCCGCCGCCATCGAGGAAAGCAATGAAGTTGTTTTCATCGACACCCGAACTGAGCAGCTCAGCTTCAAGGTCAGGCTGAAAGGGAAAAACCCCGAGCACGCCATGTTCAGCCCCGATGGACGCTGGGTCTTCGTCAGCGCCGAAGAAGGCGAAGCGGTGGACGTGATCGACGTCGAGCAACGCGAGCAGGTCGGGCAGATCTCCGTCGGCGCCCGACCGCGCGGCATCGGCTTTTCACCCGATGGCGCCGTGGCCTACGTCGCCGCAGAAAACGCCGACGAGGTCTACCTCATCGACGTCCCGCACCGCAAGGTGCTCAGCCGCATCAAGGCCGGGCTGCGCGCCAACGGCATCGCCGTCCACCCCGACGGCCGCCGGGTCTACATCTCCAACGGCGGCGCCGCCACCGTCTCGGTGCTCGACACCCAAACGCTGAAAATCAGCGCCACCATACCCGTCGGGCAACGCCCCTGGAACATGGCCCTGACCCCAGATGGCAAAAAGCTCTACGTCGCCTGCGGCCGCTCCGGCGTGGTGTCAGTGATCGACACCGACACCCAGACCCGGTTGACCGACATCGCGGTGGGCAAACTGCCTTGGGGGGTTGCGGTGCGTTAAGAAGGTGCGCTCTGTGTCCCTGTCAATAATGCGGCGGCAACTCGTCTCTCAAACTGCGAAATGCTGGCGTGCCGTCGTCGCTGCGTTGCTCACGCAGCGCCAGTAGTTCATTGCGCAGCAGGTCGATTTGCTGCTGTTGCCTGACGACGATTTCGTTCAACTCGTCCAGCAGGTCTTCGTTGAAGCTGGCTTTGATTTCAAGGGCTGTGAGGCGGGCCTCAAGCTGGGGATCGATGGGGTGAGAGAGTTCCATCCTGCTATTGGACGCCATTTGGATGCGATTTTGGCGAGGCCCTTGCCTACAATCCGGCACTGACCATGCCAAAAACCGATCTCCCCATTCTCAATATTTCTTCCTACAAGTTCGTCGGGCTGAACGATTGCGCTGCGCTGCGCGAGCAGTTGTTCGAGCGTGCGCTGGCCTTGGACTTGAAAGGCACCGTGCTGCTGGCGGAGGAAGGCATCAACCTATTTCTGGCCGGCTCCGCTGAAAACGTTCGGGCCTGGGTCGCTGCGCTGCGCCAAGACCCGCGCTTCGCCGACTTGGCGCCTAAAGAGAGCTGGAGCGCCTCGGTGCCCTTTAGAAAACTGCTGGTGAAGGTCAAACCGGAGATCATCCGCATGAACCACCCAGCCATTCGCCCCGACGCCCTGCCCCGTGCGCCTTCGCTGCCAGCCGTGACCCTGGCACGCTGGCTCGACCAAGGGCATGACGACGACGGCCGGCCGGTAGTAACCCTGGACACGCGCAATGCTTTTGAAGTGGACTACGGCACCTTCGAAGGGGCGATCGACTGGCGCATCGACAAGTTCAGCGAATTCCCGGACGCTGTACAGGCACACCGTCAGGACTTGATGGGCAAGACGGTGGTGAGTTTTTGTACCGGCGGTATCCGCTGCGAGAAGGCGGCCATCTACCTGCAGCAACAAGGGCTGGACGGGCCGGTCTATCAGCTGGAAGGCGGCATCCTGAAATACTTCGAAGAAACGGGCGGTCCGCACTACGACGGCGCGTGCTTTGTTTTTGACCAGCGCGAGGCCCTGGATGCGGGCCTGGCCCCGTCGACGGAGATCGTTCGCCCGGCATCTGAATCGCACCGAGCCAAACCTGACGCCACCCAGGCAGCCCAAGCAAGCCACCCAAGCCATGCCGACTGAGCGAGGTCGCGGCCACCCCCCGCCGCTGGACGACAACCCGCGCGAGGGTTGGGTCTGGCGCATGCTGGGCTTGCTCCTGATTGTTGCAGCGCTGGGGTTTGCGGCCAGCAAAGCACCTGACCGGCCGCTGGAAACTTTGGTGCAGCGCTGGGCTCCGCCGCCCTCTGAATTCATCGACCTGCAAGGCCAGTTGGTGCACCTGCGCGATGTGGGGCCGCGCGGCGACCCGGCGCCCTTGCTGCTGCTGCACGGTACCTCGGCAAGCCTGCACACCTGGCAGGGTTGGGTGGATGGCCTGCAAAAACAGGCCCCCGCGCACCGGGTGATTTCGGTGGACCTGCCGGGCTTTGGCCTCACCGGGCCGAATGCCCAAGACGACTACCGCACCGCCGCTTACGTCGATTTTCTGCAGCGCCTGCTGAGCCATCTGGCGGTTCGCCAGGTGGTGATCGCAGGCAACTCGCTGGGCGGTGAGTTGGCTTGGGAGTACGCGGCGGCGCATCCGGCGCAGGTCAAGGGCTTGATTCTGGTGGATGCCGCCGGATACGCCATGGCGCCCGATGCTATACCGCTGGGTTTTCGACTGGCGCGCATCCCCGTGCTGGGTGCCCTGGGCGACTACGTGCTGCCCAGAAGCGTGATCGAGCGCAGCGTGCGCGCTGTCTACGGCGACCCCACACGCATCGGGCCCGAGGTGATGGAGCGTTATTTCGAACTCAGTCTGCGGGCGGGCAACCGCCAGGCGCTGCGCCATCGCCTGACGCAGATGCAACCGGGCGCGCACAGCGAAGCCATCAAAAGCCTGCACGTCCCTACCTTGATTCTCTGGGGCGACCAAGACCGGCTGATTCCGCCCTCAGTCGCCCAGTCCTTTGCGCACGACATCGCGGGCAGCCGCTTGCACATGCTGCCCGGCCTGGGGCATGTACCGCAAGAAGAGGATGCTCAGGCCAGCCTGGCGCCAGTTCTGGCTTTTCTGCCTACGCTATTCCCCTAAGATGAAGAGTCGTTTGGATCGGGCAAGATCCAGAATCAGGCCTAATCTCTTCCACCCCCTTCAAATCCGCACGCAAGGACACGCTATGCAACGCCGTTCAGTGATCGCCCTCACCGCCGTGGCCGCCCTGGCCCTCAGCGCCTTCACCCCCCCCAGTGCCATGGCGCAGTCGCCCGAATGGAAGAAAATTCGCATCGGTGTGGAAGGGGCCTACCCGCCTTTTTCTGAATTGGGCGCTGACGGCAAGCTCAAGGGTTTCGAGATTGAATTGGCCCAGGCTTATTGCGCCGAAATGAAGGCCCAGTGCGTGCTGGTGCAGCAAGACTTCGACGGCTTGATCCCCGCCCTGCAGGCCCGCAAGGTCGATGCCATCATCGCCTCCGTGTCCATCACCGACGAGCGCAAGAAGACCGTTGCGTTTTCAGACCCCTATTACAAGACGCCGGGCCGCTTCGTGGCCAAGGCCGGCGCCAAGTTCGAGCTCACACCGGCCGGCCTGAAGGGCAAGAAGATCGGCGTGCAGAGCGCCACCATCTTCGAAGCCTTCACCGCCGCCACCTTCACCCAAAGCGAAATCGTGCGCTACCAGACGCAAGACCAGGCCTTTCTGGACCTGAAGGCCGGCCGCATCGACGTGACGCTGGCCGACACGCCTGCCGCCGACCAAGGTTTTTTGAAAAAGCCCGAGGGCAAGGGCTTCGCCTTCATCGGCCCTGCCTTTGACGATCCCAAGTTCTTTGGCGTGGGCTCCGGCGTTGCCCTGCGCAAGGCGGACGAAAAAATCCTGGGCAAGAAGTTCAACGAGGCGATTGCCACCTTGCAGGCCAATGGCAGCTTCAAGAAGCTGGCCGACAAATACTTCGACTACGACATTTCAGTCAAGAAGAAGTAAGCCCCTTTCAAAAAATCACTCCCGATGCTGCACGGTTTTTTACCCAGTCTGATTGAAGGCGCCGGTGTCACGCTCAGCGTGGCCCTGGCCTCCTTGGCCATGGCGATGGCGCTGGGCTTGATGGGCGCCCTGGCCAAGCTGTCGAAGTGGCGACTGGCGCGAGGCATCGCCCATGTTTACACCACGGTGATTCGGGGCGTGCCCGATCTGGTGTTGATGCTGCTGATCTTCTTCGGCGGGCAGGTGGCGGTGAATGCTGCCGCGCAGTCTTTGGGCTATGAGGACTACATCGATATCAACCCCTATGTGGCGGGCGTGTTGACCATCGGCTTCATCTTCGGCGCTTACTTGACCGAGGCCTTTCGCGGCGCGTTTCTGGCAGTGCCGCCGGGGCAGCGCGAGGCGGGCCTGGCCTTTGGCATGTCGGGCTGGCAAATTGCCTGGCGCATCACCTTCCCGCAGATGTTTCGGCACGCGCTGCCGGGCCTGTCCAACAACTGGCTGGTGCTGATCAAGAGCACCGCCATCGTATCGGTGATCGGCCTGTCTGACCTCATGACGCGCGGCCAGCAGGCGGCCGGCACCACCCGCGAGCCTTTTGTCTTCTATCTGGCCGTGGCGCTGATCTACCTGAGCTTCACCAGCTTGTCGGAGTTGCTGTTCAACACGCTGCAAAAACGGTTTTCCACCGGCGTGCGCCGGGGCACATTGTGAGAGGCCCGCTGTGATCGCCTGGGACACCATTCTTGAAAACCTGCCGCTCTACCTGAGCGGTGCCTGGACCACCGTGCAACTGCTGTTGGTCAGCCTCGGCCTGGGGCTGCTGCTGGCCGTACCGCTGGCGGTGTTGCGCAGCCTTTCCGGCAGTTGGCTGTCGCGCCTGGTCTGGGTGTACACCTATGTGTTTCGCGGCACGCCTATGCTGGTGCAGTTGTTTCTCATCTATTACGGCCTGGCGCAGTTTGAGGCGGTGCGTGAGAGCGCGCTGTGGCCCTACTTCAGCTCGGCTTGGTTTTGCGCCTGCCTGAGCTTTGTGCTCAATACCGCGGCCTACACGACCGAGATCATTGCCGGCAGCATTCGCGCGCTACCCCATGGCGAGATCGAAGCAGCCAAGTCCCTGGGCATGAGCCGCGGGGTCATGTTTCGCCGCATCGTGCTGCCCTCGGCGTTGCGGCGCGCCTTGCCGGCGTACAGCAATGAGGCCATCTTCATGCTGCACGGCACGGCCCTGGCCAGTATCGTCACCATTCTCGACATCACAGGCGCCGCCCGCCGTGTCAATGCCACGCATTACATTCCGTTTGAAGCCTTCATCACCGCGGCCTGCTTCTACTTTTTGCTGACCCTGACCCTTGTTGGTTTGTTCCACAAGGCCGAGGCCAAATGGCTCAAACCGCTGTTGCCGCGCTGAACCTGACGATTGACCTCATCCGCTCATTGCCTTTTGTCTGTCGCCCCCTCGCCATGTCGATTCAAAAACACCTCCTGATCTCCCCCGCTCCGGGCACGCAACGCGAACTCATCTCGCTGCACTACGGCCAGGGCGGCGGTGAGAAGGCCTACATCCAGGCCTCGCTGCATGCGGACGAGTTGCCCGGCATGCTGGTGGCCCATCACCTGCGCACCAAGCTCGACGCCTTGCAGGCAGCGGGTCGCATCTGCGGCGAAATTGTGCTGGTGCCCATGGCCAACCCGATCGGCCTGTCGCAATTTGTGCTGCACATGCAGCAGGGTCGGTTTGAAACCACCACTGGCGAAAACTTCAACCGCCACTACCCAGAGCAGGTGGACGCCGTTGCGCGGGCGGCCGAATCACAACTGGGCGCCGATGCCACCCGTAACGTCGAAGTCCTGCGGCGTGAGTTGAGGCAGGCCGTCGCCGCCTCGCCCGCCACCACCGAACTTCAATCGCTGCGCCGCACGTTGATGTCGCTCAGCTGCGATGCCGACTACGTGCTGGACCTGCACTGCGATGCGCAGGCCCTCATGCACCTCTATACCGAAAAGCCCTGCTGGCCGGTTTGCGAGGACCTGGCACGATTCATCGGCGCCCGTGTGACGCTGCTGGCGCAAGAGTCGGGCGATAACCCCTTCGACGAAGCCTGCTCGCAGCTCTGGTGGAAGTTGCAGGCGCGCTTTGGCAACAAGTTCCCCATCCCCCAGGCCTGCATGTCTGTCACGGTCGAGTTGCGGGGCGCGGCCGACGTGGAGCACACCCTTGCCGAGCAAGACGCGCAGAACATCATCGACTTCCTGCACTACCGAGGCCTGATCACCGGTGCCAAACCCACCCTGCCAGCAGCCCAGGGTGACGCCCGCCCCCTGGCCGGCAGCATGCCGATCAAGGCGCCCTGCCCGGGCGTGCTGACCTTTGTTCGCCAGGTCGGCGACACGGTCAAGGCCGGCGACGTGTTGGCCCACATCATCGACCCCATCAGCGCACAAGTCACCGAATTGAAGAGCCCCGTGGACGGGCTGTTTTTCGCACGCGATTTCGTGCGCTTTGCCAACACCGGCATGAGCGTGGCCAAGGTGGCCGGCCGCGAAGCCCTGCGCACCGGCAAATTGCTGGGCGCCTGAGAAAGATTCCAACAATGACGGCCAGCTTGCAAGTCCAAGGTCTGCACAAGCGCTACGGCGAGCGCGAGGTGCTCAAAGGCGTCTCCCTGTCGGCCCGCAAAGGCGATGTGATCACCCTGATCGGCTCCAGCGGATCGGGTAAAAGCACTTTTCTGCGCTGCCTCAACCTGCTGGAACAACCCCATGAGGGCACGCTCTCGCTCAACGGCGAGACCCTGAAGCTCAGCCGCGACCGCGATGGCAGCCTGAAGGCTGTTGATGCCAAGCAGCTGCAGCATTGGCGCTCACGCCTAGCCATGGTGTTCCAGAACTTCAACCTCTGGGGCCACCGCACGGTGATTGAAAACGTCATCGAGGCCCCCATCCACGTGCTGGGCGTGCCCCGTGCCGAAGCCATCGCCAAGGCAGAAGCCCTGCTGGCCCGCGTGGGTGTGGCGCATCGCAAAGACGTGTACCCGGCGCAGCTCTCCGGCGGCGAGCAGCAACGCGTGGCCATTGCCCGGGCGTTGGCTGTGGAACCTGAAGTGATGCTGTTTGACGAACCCACCTCCGCCCTCGACCCCGAGCTGGTGGGCGAAGTGCTCAAGGTCATGCGCGACCTGGCCGCGGAAGGACGCACCATGATCGTGGTGACCCACGAGATGGGGTTCGCACGGGAAGTTTCCAACTACACCTTGTTCCTGCACCAAGGCAAAGTGGAAGAAGAAGGCCCGCCCCGTGAGGTGCTTATCAAGCCACAAAGCCCACGCCTGCAGCAATTTCTCAGTGGCGGGCTGAAATAGATCAGCGGACCCAGCGCGCCACAGTGGCGGCCACGCGCTCGCCAAAACCATGTGCCGTGGCCAGATCGCCCGCCACCATTTCATCCACCGACGCGTCGGACGGTGTCGTCGTCAGCAAACCGGCGGAGGCACCCATGTTGTTCAGGTCGCCACGTGTAGCCGCCTTGCTGTTGGATGGCAACATGCCCAGACCCACCCACACCATGCCATGCTGTTGCGACAGGGTGAACAGGTAGTTCAGCGTCGAGGCCTTGTCGCCATTCAAAGAGGCCGAGTTGGTGAAGCCGGCGGCGATTTTGTCCTTCCAGACACGGCCAAACCATGGCTTGCTGGAAGCATCGGCAAACTTCTTGAATTGCCAGGACGGGCCACCCATGTATGTAGGCGTGCCAAACACGATGGCATCGGCGCCGGCCAAGGTGGCCCAGTCGGCTTCACTCAAATTGCCCTCGGCGTCGATGGGCAGCAAGGTGCCGCCGCTGCCCGCAGCAACCGCCTCGGCCACTTTTTTGGTATGGCCGTAGCCGCTGTGATAAACGATAACGATCTGGCTCATGGGTCAATTCCTTTTCAGGTCAAAAAATTTAAATACGACTTGCACCAAGCGACGGGCTCGAACTGTTTCAACCCGCCAGGTCAAACACCAACACTTCTGCATCCACGCCTTGCGACAGATCCACCGCCGCATCCTGCGTGATCTGCGCCGCATCGCCACCGGACAGCACCTTGCCGTTGACGCTCAGCTGGCCGCGAATCACATGCACATACGCCTGCCGGCCGGGGGCCAGCGTCAGCGAGGTTTGCTCGGCACCGTCCAGCAGGCCAGCGTACAAACGCGTATCGCTGTGAATCCGCACCGACTCCGCCGCCCCGTCAGGTGAGGCCACCAGGCGCAAGGCACCGCGCTTTTCCGCATCACTGAAATGCCGCTGCTCATAGCTGGGCGACACACCCAGCTCGTCGGGCTGAATCCAGATTTGCAAGAAATGCGTTTCCTGGCCCTGGGCATGGTTGAACTCGCTATGCATCACGCCCTTGCCGGCACTCATGCGCTGCACATCACCAGGGCGGATCACGCCATCAGCCTTGCCTGAGCTGGCACCCGTTTGGCCATTCCCCATGCTGTCTTTGTGCGCGAGTTCACCCTTCAGCACATAGCTGATGATCTCCATGTCGCGGTGGCCGTGCGTGCCGAAGCCGGTGCCCGGCGCGATGCGGTCTTCGTTGATGACACGCAGCGAACCGAAACCCATGCGGGCCGGGTTGTAGTAATCGGCGAAGGAAAAACTGTGAAACGACTTCAGCCAGCCGTGGTCGGCATGGCCCCGCGAACACGATTTGATCAGCTCCAACATGATATTCAGTCCCCTTCTTGTCGCAATGGAGCCACTGTAAGGAACGCCGAGCGTGGGCAGGCTGCGCGGCATTGAAGTCAGCATTCAAA
This sequence comes from Roseateles koreensis, assembly GCF_028595305.1. Classification (GTDB taxonomy): domain Bacteria; phylum Pseudomonadota; class Gammaproteobacteria; order Burkholderiales; family Burkholderiaceae_C; genus Paucibacter_A; species Paucibacter_A koreensis. The sequence continues at coordinate 28,192 of NZ_JAQQXS010000022.1, forward strand.
TAAGATGAAGGGCATGATCACGCCCCCAAAAAACCGTTCGCTAACGCCTGAAGCCCTGGCCATGATGGACACCATCGCCCGCAGCGGCAGCTTCGCAGCGGCCGCGCGTGAGATGGGCAAAGTGCCCTCAGCGCTCACTTACAGCGTCAGGCAGTTGGAAGACGCGCTGGACGTGCTGCTGTTCGACCGCAGTTCGCGCCAAGCACACCTGACCGCGGCGGGGCAAGAATTGCTGATCGAAGGTCGGCGCCTGCTGATGGAGATGGACTCGGTCGCCAACCGGGTGCGGCGCATCGCCACCGGCTGGGAGAGCGAATTGACCATTGCGGTAGACGACGCCATGGCACGCCGCGCCTTGTTTGACCTCGTCGAGGCCTTCTATCAAATCCCCTGCGAGGGAGAAACCCGAAATGGCCCGCCAACGCGGCTCAAGCTGCGCACCGAGGTGCTGTCCGGCACGTGGGAGGCCTTGATTTCCGGACAGGCCGACCTCGCCATCGGCACCTCGGCCCAAGCGCCCACGGGCAGCGTGCATAGCGAGTTGATGGGCAATTTGGAGATGGTGTTCTGTGTGGCGCCCCACCACCCGCTGGCCCAGGCGTCACAACCGCTGGACACGGCGGCCATCGCGCAACACCGCATCATCACCGTGGCCGATACCGCCCGCAGCCTCACACCCATCACCGTGGGCGTGGTGCCGGGACAAGACGTACTCACCATGCCCTCCATGGCTGCAAAGCTCGAAGCACTGCTGCGCGGCTTGGGCTGCGGCAACCTGCCCGCCAGCATGGTGCGGCGGCATTTAGAGGCGGGCCGCTTGGTGCAGTTGACCACCCTGCGTGGGGTGCATTCTTTCCCTAGTCATTACGCCTGGAGAAACAGCGGCAGCAACGGCGCCCAGCCGCCCGGCAGGGCACTCAGCTGGTGGCTGCAACAACTGGCCAGCCCAACCACCCGGCGCGCGCTGCTGGAGCAGCACGAGGGTTTGATTCTCTGATGTTTGGTTTTCTGATGTGCTGAGCCTTGAACCTTCGTTTGAATTTCGCCTGATTCCCGCATGAACTCGCGCTATATCGGCCGCTTCGCCCCTTCGCCCACGGGTCCGCTGCATGCGGGCTCGCTGGTGGCCGCGCTGGCCAGTTGGCTGGACGCCCGAGCGCATGGCGGGCGCTGGCTGGTGCGTATCGAAGACGTTGACCGCCCCCGCTGCCCGCCGAGCACCGACGCCCTGGTGCTTGAACAACTGGCCCGCTGCGGCCTGCTGAGCGACGAGCCACCGCTGTGGCAGTCGCAACGCGACGCCCATTACGCCGAAGCCTTGACGCGCCTGCAACAAGCGGGCTGGGCCTACCCCTGCGCCTGCTCACGTGCGGAGATTGCGCAGGCGCAGCCTCGGGGCCATGATCGGCACGCTCACCGTGCCCGTCACACCGAATTGGTCTACCCCGGTACCTGCCGCCACGGCTTACAAGGCCGCCCCGCACGCGCCTGGCGCCTGCTCAGCACCGCTGACTTGGCTGCGCAACAAGCCCTGCCACCCCTGGAATGGCAGGACCGCCGCTTGGGCCTGCAACATCAGGACCTGGGCCGGGCGGTGGGCGACTTTGTACTCAAACGTGCCGATGGCCTGTGGGCCTACCAACTGGCCGTGGTGGTGGACGACGCCCTGCAAGGCATTACCGACATCGTGCGGGGTGAAGACTTGGCCGACAACACCCCACGCCAATTGCGCCTGCAGGCCTTGCTGGGTGTGCAGATACCGCGTTATCTGCACACCCCCTTGGTCTTGGGTGAAAACGGCGAAAAACTATCCAAACAAAACGGCGCGGCGGCCTTGAATCTGACCCATCCAGCCGCCACCTTGATCGAGGCCGGCCAGCACCTCGGCCTGAATCTCCAGGGCAACACCGTGGCCGATGTGCTGGCCCACGGCGTCCAAACCTGGCGAGGAACTATGATGCCCGCCTCGCAGTCGCCAGAACCTCTGCCCGGCTCCGCAACACAAAAGGATTTGACATGAACACCAGCCCCAGCGGCCTGCAATTCGAAGACACGGTGCAAGGCACCGGCGCCGAGGCCAAATCGGGCCACGACGTCAGCGTGCACTACACCGGCTGGCTCTATACCAAAGACGGCGAAAATTGGGTGAAGGGCGCCAAGTTCGACTCCAGCAAAGACCGCAAGCAACCCTTCCAGTTCGAGCTGGACGCTGGCATGGTCATCCGCGGGTGGGACGAAGGCGTGCAAGGCATGAAGATCGGCGGCAGCCGTACGCTGGTCATCCCGCCTGAACTGGGCTATGGCGCACGCGGCGCCGGTGGCGTGATCCCGCCCAACGCCACACTGATTTTTGAAGTCGAGTTGCTGGGACTGAGCGGCGGTAACGAAGCCATTGAACTGAACCTGACTACGCTGGACAGCGGCTTGCAATTCGAGGACACCAAGCTGGGCGACGGCGCCGAGGCCAAAGCCGGCCAGCGCGTCACCGTGCACTACACCGGCTGGCTGTACAAGAACGGCACGCGCGGCAAGAAGTTCGACTCCAGCAAGGACCGGGGCGATCCGTTCCGCTTCCACTTGGATGGCGGTGAAGTCATTCAGGGCTGGGACCTGGGCGTGCAGGGCATGAAGGTTGGCGGCACCCGCATGTTGGTGATCCCCGCCGAGCTGGGGTATGGCGCACGCGGCGCGGGCGGCGTGATTCCGCCGAACGCCACACTGCTGTTTGAAGTGGACCTGCTGGCCGTCTGAGACCAAGCCCTAACGCAACGCCACTCCGGAGTTGACCGACAGCAAGAAACGAGGCCCTGAACAGGGCCTTTTTTTCGTCTGCATCCCGCTGAATTCAAAGTTAGCATGAAGGCGAACTACCGGGTTCTCGCCATGAATCTGCTCGACGTTGACCACCTGCTGCGTTATTGGTCGCAAGTACAGTTTCAGATCAATGTGCTGATGCTGCTGCACCTGCTGGGCGCCGGCTGCCTGGGTTTGATTCTGGGCTACGAGCGGGCCTTCCATGGGCGCGCTGCGGGCATGCGGACCTATGCGCTGGTGTGCATGGCGTCGACCGGGGTGATTGTGGTGCTGGCCTTTCCGGAGCATTGGTTCGGCGGCCACCAAGCCGGCGGTTTGGCGCCCCTGGCGGTAGACCCCACCCGCGTGGTGCAAGGCATCCTCACCGGCATCGGTTTTCTGTGCGCAGGCGTCATCATGCGCGAGGGCATGAACATCAGCGGCCTGACCACGGCGGCCTCCATTTGGGCAGCCTCCTCCATCGGCGTGATGGTGGGCATGGGCTTTTACCTCGCCGCCATTGCCCTCACCCTGCTGTGTGCCGGCTTGATGATGTGGGGCGCCAAGCTAGAGGCTCGGCTGCCCTCGCATCCGGCAATTTCGGTCTTTTTGCGCGGGGAGCCGGGGCGGCATTTCACCCAGACCGAGCTGACCCAATTTTCCCATCAGCTGGGCTATATGTTTGCCCCCGGCTCCATGAGCGTGGCGGGCATTGGCGACCGTGAAGAATGGCAGTTCGTCTGCACCTCGTTTCAAAACTACGGCAGCCAAACGCTGACCCGCTACGCGAGCCGGCTCAGAGAAATATCGGGCGTGACCGAATACCGGGTCACCCACGCCCGCAACTGAGCCGGGCTAGGCGGCTCCCCCCTTGCGGTGTGAACACGCGCAAGGGGGCCGTCGGGGTCGATTGCCGTGAAGGTAAAGCCGAAGTCCATGGCCGTGGGCTGCTGCAGCATGGGCAGGCCCACCGCCAACCAGGCTGCATGGGTGGCATTCACCGCAGCCACATCGGGCAGCGCAAAAGCCAGGCCAGGCTGGCCGGTGAACTAGCGCCCCGCCTTGGCGGCAAGGCGCAGCGCTGTCACCGGCTGGCCGCCAATGCCCCAGTTGTCGGTATCCACCTCGTCGATGATGACGAAGGTAGTGGCCGGGTTCTTGTTCAGCACCCGCGCCAGCAGTTCGGTGACACCGGCGATCAACTCGGCCTTTTGCTCGGCGGTGGCGCCCTCACGGGTGATCTGGATGTTGACGAAGGGCATGGCGGGGCTCCAAAAGCGGGTCACAAAAGGGGTAAGCAGCGTCAATCGTAGACGGATTTCTCGGCCCGCCGCGCCAACACCGCGATGGGTGGGGCCCAGCGCGACCCACGGGCCTTCTTGCTGGTCACCAGGGTGATTTCAGACGGCTCGAACACCTCCACGTTGTGCGTGATCGGCGTGGTGAGCAGGTACTGCGCGCGGGTCGAGCGCAGGAAGTGACCCACCAATTGGATATTGCGCACATCGAGGTGGGCAAAGGGTTCGTCGATAAAGACAAAGCCGCCAGCACTATCGTCGTCCTTCATCAGCCCCACCAGCAGGATCAGGCTCTTGAGCACCTGTTGCCCGCCTGAAGCCTCGCCGTCGTTCAACCCCACCTCACCCTTGCCGTCGAAGTTGAAGCGCACCTGCAAGCCCGCCTGGGCCAGGATCATGTCGTCGTTGTCCAGGTGCGGCAGTTCGGCCACGGCGATCACGCCCGCCAGTTCACCCAACTCCTGCACGTTCTTCTTGTAGCGGCGCACCGTCGCGCGCAAAACGTCGATGTAGCGCTCACGGGCGTTGAAAGCGGCAATGCGGGCCATCTCGTTGCTGGCGCGGCGGTCGTCCAGTTGCGTACTCTGCTCCAGCACCGCCACGCTCATGCGGGCGTGGCGGTCTTGCACCTGCGGGTCGGTTTCCCACACGCCGTTGTCCAGCTCCGCCTGCACATGGCGCCCGGCAATCTCGGCCTGCTTGGCGTTCTCGAACTCGTCGCGCAGCGCTTGTAGCGTGGCCGCCTGCACCCAGGCCACCGGAAACGCCGCACGCGCCGCGTTGGAGGCCTTGGCCGCCAGGCGCAATTCAGCCCGGCGCACGCCATGCTCACGTTGCACGCGGCTGACGTTGTCGTCGCTGGCCTTCAGGCTGGCCTGCGCGGCCTCGTAGTCGCGCTCGCTGCGGGTGTGTTGGGTCAGGGCACGGTCATGCTCGCCGTCCAATGCCGTCATGCGGTTGGCGGCCTCGATGCGCGCTTGCTTGAGCGCAGGCAGGCGCTCGCGGCAAGCCGCGAATTCATCAGCCCGCTCACCCAATTCTTGCGCGGCCTTGTGACCTTGTGCGGCCCGTTGCGCGTCCTTGAACTGACGCTCCACCTCGGCTTGCTCTTTGGCCAGACGGGTCAGTTCACCGTCGTAGCGGGCCAACTCGGCCTCCAGCGCCTTGCGGCGAGACTCCAACGCCGACACACCGAACTGGAAGTCACGCGGCTCCACCCACAAGCTGCGGCCGCCCCGGCCGTCGCGGTAATAGGCGTCTGGCGTGATCCATTCACCGCAAAAGGCAGCCCCCGCCTCGGTGTCTTTGACCCGGCGGACGCCGCCCAGCTGACGCAATAGCCAAGCGGGCAGCTTGGCATTGATCTTCAAGGCAGCCAGCAGCGAGTCAGGCGGCACGGTGGCCGGTGCGTGCTCGCCCTCCGCCACCACGTAATGCCGATAGCGCTCGCGTGAGGCCAGGGCAAAGGCATGGGCTTCATCGCGAGAATGTTCCAGTACCACCACCCAACGCGAGGGGCGCAGCATGCCTTCGGCCGCCGCACGCCAGGCCTCGTCGGCGATATCGATGCAATCGGCCAGCACATGGTGATGGATGCCGGCGTCGTCCAGCGCGCGGCGAAAGCGCGTAACCTCCACCGGCGGGGGCGGCAGGCGCTGGCCGGCCAGACTCTCCAGCGCTGTCTGCGCCTTGCGGCTCTGGTCATTGGCGCGGGTGAAGCTCTCGCGCAGGCCATGTTGGCGGCGGCTCAAATCCTCCACGCGCTGCGCCAACTCTTGCGCATCGGCTTCCACCGCGGCCAGGGTGCGCAGTTCTTCCTCACGCTTGGCGAGCAATTCCATCGGGCGCTCGGCCTCGCGTGCAGCGTCAAAGGCCGCACGGTTTTGCTTGCGCTCGGTTTCCAGCTCGCCCAAGCGGCGCTTGGCCTGCTCGGAGGCCTCAAACAACTTCAGCAGCTCGGCACGGCGTTGCGCCAAGCTGCGCTCGTCAGACCGGGCGAACAGGCGCTGGCGGTGCAGGTCGCGCAGGCCCTGGGCGATGCGTTGGCGGGCCTCACTCCACTGCAGCACGGGCAGCACTTCGGTCGCCAGACGTTCACGGTCACGCAGACGCAACTGGTACTGCTGGTAGCTGGTGACACGGTTGGCCAGGTCAGACAACTGAGCCTGGGTGTGCGACAACTCGTGCGCGGCTTGCTCCACCTCTTTGAGCAAATGCTGCTGATGGCTGCGGGCCTGGTCGTAGCGGTCCAGCACCTCCTGATCGCCAAACACCTCGAACACCAAGCGCAGCAGCTCCTTGGGCGACAGCTCGCACAGGCGATCGGTCTGCCCCTGCTCAAGCGCCAGCACGCGGCCAATGGCGCGGGTCAGCCCGGCGGCTTCGAGGCGGCGGCGCCAGGCCTCGATGCCCATCCAGTCTTTCTCTCCGCGCTCGGCGAGTTGCTCGATTTCAGCCACACCGTCGATCACCAAATAGCGGCGCTGCCAGTCGCCGCCATGCCGCTCAATACGGCAGACCAGGGTCACCTGATCCGAGTAGAGCAGCGAGCTGGCAAAGGGCCGGCTGCTGTTTTGCCGGCCACGCGGGCGGTTGTCGACCAGGGCGCGCAACCAGGCGGTTTCGGCGTTAGCGTGGCGGGCGTAGGTCTTGTAGGTGCGCCCGCCCGAGCACTCCAGGCCCAGCAAGGTGCGCATGGCGTCGAGCAAGGTAGTTTTGCCCGATCCGTTGGGGCCGGCGATGGTGATGATGGCACCGTCCAGCGGCATGGTGACGCGCTGGATGTAGTCCCAATGCAGCAGTTCAAGGGATTGCAGGTGGAACATGGATCAGGACTCGCTCTCGGGTTCTTGCGGTGCCACGGCAGGCACGTCTTCAGGCACTTCTTCCGGCGCCCGCAGCTTGGCAATGGCCGGCGCCGCCACGGGATCGGTGCTGCGCGCCAGCACATCGCCCAAGGCCCCGTCGAGAATGCGCGGCGCCAGGGTGTCGTAGTCCAGCAGCAAGTCCAGCAGCGGGCCTTCGGCGATGTCTTCACCACGCCGTGTGATGAAGCCGTTACGCTCAAGCAGCTTCAGGTTGGAGTCCAGGCGCATCTTCTTGCCCAGCTGGTTACCAAAGTCGGCCAGCAAGCTACGGTAGGAAACGGTGGGGCTGACACTACTCGCTGTGGGCAGTGGTTTGTCAGTGGCGAACATCTCGCCCTGCCCTTCTTCCTTCGCTTCCGCCCGGGCCACCTGGCGCTGGCGTTTGGGCAGCACGATCAGCGACCACAGCACCACCAGCAAGGCCACGCCGTCCCGTGGAAGATCAAGGTTATTGTTCGCGGCCAGGCCGGTTTCACCAAACACGGCCACTTCAGCGGGCCGCAGCATCGCCAGGCTGATGTGGTCGGCGTAAAGGTTGTCGATCACGCGCAGGCCCACGGCCGAGAGGCGCTCGCCCAGCGCCGTCCACACATCGGTATCGATCAAGGCGCGGCGCACCAAAGGGTGGCTGCGCGGCAGCCAGCGGCGCGCCAGCAATTGCGCCGCCAGTGCGGCGGCGTCGTCCAAAGCTGCGCTCATTCTTTTTTGTCCTCTTCTTGCTGTTCAGGGGCGGCGACGCTGCGCAACACCCCCTGGCTCATCCAGGCCACGTACTCGTCATCCACCTCCCCCTGGCTGGCGGACCAATGCACCCGCCAGGGTTGGCGTGCCATATCGCCTGTTGCGCCGCTGAGGTGCTGCGCCTGCGGGTCGCCCAGCAAGGGCAGCAGCTGCGCCCGGTAAGAAGCGCGGGCATAACTGCCTCCCAGCACGGCGGGGGCCAGGTTTTGCTCAAGCTCACCCGACTCGCTCCAGCGCGCCAACAACGCCTGCATAACGCTCATTTCGGGCGGCAAGCTCATCACGGCCAACTCACCTGCGGGCGCGGCCTGCGCACCGGGCAGGGCCTCGGCCTCTTTGGGGGCGGGGCGGTCACGCTCAAACTCGGCCTCGCAGCTGTCCAGCAGTTCATGCTGGGCCACAAAAATCGGTTGCACCGGGCGCGATAAAGCCCCCAAGCTGAGGTTTTCAAGAAAATGCACGCCCTGCAACCAACGCCGCACATCGGTGGTGGTGATGCCGGTGGAGCCGAGCGTGACGCGCTGCCGGTCGGCCTGCTGCAACGCCCGGTTGAACTGGCTGGCCATGGCCAAAAGCCGCGCCTGCGCCAGGCCCAACTCACGCGCCAACCGCTCCAGCTTGGCGTTGCCCTGCTCCTGCGCCTGCACCATGATGGCGGAAAGCGCCTCGCTGGCCTTCTCCACCAGTGAAAGCGCCCGCCCGAAGCGCTGGCGCGCGCGCCGCAAATGGAATTCCGACCCGCTGGCGATGGCGTCGGCAAACTCGTCGTACAAGCGCGAGAGCTGGGCCTGCAAATGCTGCAGCTGGGCCGGATCCAGGGTGCCAAGCTGGTGCGCGCCGGCCACATTGGCCAGCAAGGCGCTCAGGTCGGCGTCTTGCGCCTGGTTGCTCACCAGGGGCGTCAGCAGGCCCAGCAGCTGTTGGGCCAGCGGCGTCACACCGTATTGCTGGTTGGAGGCGTCCCATAGCAGCAACTCGGCCTCGCGCAGGCGCTTGAGCACCAGCTCCAGCGGCTCGTCACGCAGCATGTGGAAATGCTGGTTCAGGGCCTCGCGGCTGATGCGCGAGGCCGGCATCGCCATCACTTCCATGAACACCCAGACGCGCAGTTTCACCAGCGTGGCTGGGCCATGGAAGAGCGCGCGCAGCGCCGCCGTCAGGGCCTCTTGCCGTTCCAGTTGCCAGAGCAGCTGCGCCTCGCTGGGGGCCGCCGCATCGCGAAAAAAATCTTCAAAGCGAGCTTCGTCTTCGCTCGCTGGGTTGGTGGTCTCCCGCATGGCGGCGATTATCCCCGACCTGAGAGAGCGAACCGGGACTTGACGGCCGGCAAATGCCGTCTTCCGGATCGCGGCGCTGGGCGGCTGTTGCGCGTTTCGAATTCACCCTATACTTCGCATGCGAAATAAATTTCAAATGCACCTCACCATGGCATCTCCTCCCCGCCTCATTTTTTTGCTCAACAGCGCGCAACGCCGCCTGCAGCAATGGATGGCCTCGTTGCAAGGCGACTTGAGCGGCCAGGGCAGCGCGCCCACGCCTGCGCACAGCGGCGTGCTGTTCATGCTCGACAAGAACGACGGCGCGACGATGGGCGAACTGGCACTGGGCCTGGACTTGGGGCCCTCCGCCATGTCCGGCCTCATTCAGCGCATGGAGGCGCTGGGCTGGGTGCGGCGCCAGCCCTGCCCGCTCGACGCCCGCACGCAACGCGTCTGGCTCCAGGGCGACGGGCGGCAACAACTGCCCGCTTTGTATGAAGCGCTGAAGCGCATCAATCAAAGTTTGAAATCAGGCTTTACCGATGAAGAACTGCAAACCGTGGCCCGCTGGCTGCGGCATGTGCAGCACATCCAAAACGCACCGCACGGAGATTCGACCCCATGAACACCCCATCCACGGCTCAGGTGCCAAGCCAAGCCACTGCAGCGAACACCCAGCCCGAGCGGGTGGAAATCACCTGTGCCGATGGCGTGCGCCTGCAAGGCCATTTTCTGCAGGCGGTGGGCCACACAGCCGGGCTGCCGGTGCTGATCTCACCGGCCACGGGCGTCAAGCAACACTTCTACCTGCGCTTTGCCACCTGGCTGGCAGCACAGGGGCATGATGTGCTGGTGTTCGACTATCGTGGCATCGGGCTCTCCCGCCAAGGGCGCCTGAAAGACTGCCGCGCCACACTGACCGAATGGGGCCAGCAAGACCAGGTGGCGGCGCTGGATTGGCTGCTGCAGCGCTCAGGCCGGCCGCAAGTGGTGTTGGTGGGGCACAGTGCGGGTGGGCAAATGATGGGCCTGCTGCCCAACCATCACCGGGTATCCCGCCTGGTGGGCGTTGCCGCCTCAACCGGTTGGATGCGCAAGATGCGCCCTGCCTTCCGCTTCAAAGCCGTGCTGGGCCTGCGCTGCATCGTGCCCCTGGGCACGCTGGTCAAGGGCTACGCGCCCACAGCCATGGTGGGCTTGGGTGAAAACCTGCCCGCCGCAGTGGGCCGCCAATGGGGCCAGTGGTGCGCGGCCGGTGGCTATGCCACCAACGCGGTCAGACACCTGCCGGAGCAGGATTTTCATGCGGCGGTCCGCACGCCCGTCACGGTGTTGTACGCCGCCGACGACGACATCGCCAACACCGCCACCGTGGCCGATCTCTTGCGAACCTGGCCCGCTGCGCCCAAGCAAACCCTGCGCGTCACCCCCACCGAACACGGGCTCAAAGCACTGGGCCACCTGGACTGGTTTCGCCAATCACACCAAGCGATGTGGCCACTGATCGCCCGCGCCATTCGGGGCGATGCGTTGGTTTAAACCCGTCACCTTCTAATGGCCGCCACAAGGGCTGCGCGCACCGCCGGCGCAGCCGCCAACACAAACATCAGCCAATTACCGAACACAGTGCACCAGAACATGCGCCGAAACGACGCCTTGCTGGATTTGTGCCGCAGCATCTGTTGCGCCAGCAAGGCACCCGGCCAGCCGCCCGCCAGCGCCAGGCCATGCAAAGTGCCCTCCGACACCCGCCACTCGCCGCGCCGGGCCGCACGCTTATCACCGGCATAAACCACAAAGGTCGCCAGGCTCAACGCCATGTAGAGGCCCCAAACAGCTGGCGGTAAACCCCAGGCCAGATGGCAGGCCAGGTAGAAGGCCGCAAAGACCGGCACCAGCAACAAAGCGCGTGCGCGCCGCGCCCCCGCCACATCAGCAGCCGACGCCGCTACCGCCGCGGTGGCTGCCTTGACCGGTATCAGACGAACTTTAACGGCCCGGCGTTTGCCTTGCGAATCAAGCGCCACCTCAAAACTCAGGCGTGAACCCAGCACGGGTCGCTCCGCCCGTAGGGCAAAATCTTTGATATGCGCAAACACGCGCGCGCCGCCCGCTTTGGGGACGATAAAGCCGTAGCCTTTGGCATCGTCCCACTGGCTCAATTGGCCTTCTTGTCGCATCGTCAACGGTCGGTTCGAGAAAACACAGGTCGCGTATTCTCGCTGAAGCCTGAAAAAAACCGGGCCCAGCCCTCACTTGGCCGGCGGTTTGGGCATCGCGTTGTAAACGTCAGCAGGCAGCACGGCGAAGACAAACGAGGTCGGCGCTTCGTTAGGGCCAAAGGGCCCCGGGACCTTGTTGCGCACCGGTGGCAAGCTCTTCAAATACTGGGCGATGGCTTGAGCGTCGGCCGGTGTGAGCCGTGAGAAGGCCATATACGGCATGACGGGAGCAAGTTGGCGTCCGTCGGGACGCTTGCCCGTGGTGATGGCCGTAACGATCTGCTCGCGCGTCCATTTGCCCAAGCCCGTTTCGTCGTCGGGCGTGAGGTTTCGAGCCAAAAACACGCCAGCACCCGGAATTGAAAAGCCGACATCTGAGCCGCCCAAATAACGCGTTAAATCAGGATGCCCCAAGAAATGACCCGGCGTGTGGCAATCGGTGCAGCCGCCCAGCGCCACGAGGTATTCACCGCGTCTGATGGAAGCTTTGTCCGAGGCCATGGCGCCGGCCACAAGCAAACTGCAAAAGGTGCTCAGTACGAGCCTGCTGATGGTTCCTTGCGTGAGGTGCATGTTCTTCTCCGAAATTGAAGGTGAATGACATGAATCAGGCCTGAGCAGCCCTCGCGCGCCCGCAATATCGGCACGGCGTAAACCCCGGCAACCCGCCTGCAGGAGCCCCGCTGACCGGCGAACAAGGCCGCGTCGAGGCTTACACCGCGCATTTACCAAGTTATTTGAGCGAATACAGCGATGGAGCATGATGCCCCATTCTTTCGACTGCGCATAGCGTTCGTCCGGGGTCAGCGCATCTTGCCGGTCGCCCGACCTAGTCCCAACATCCGGCCACATCCAGGCTCCGGAATTTGCAAGAACCGACTGGACGAAAAAAAGCCACTGAAGCGAATTTCAGCGGCTTTTCAAAGGGGAATTAACTCACCAGGGACGGTGCGCTTGAAATGGCTTCAAGCGCTACTGCCTCTCTCAATCAGCGGCCGAAACCGCTGCGGCGAGGTGCGCCGCCAGGAGGGCCGGCGCGCTTGGGGCCGCGGGAGTCAAAACCACCCGGACGGCGATCGCCGCCAAAGCTGGGTTTGCCACCGAACGAAGGCTTGTCGCCAAACGCAGGCTTGTCACCAAATGCGGGGCGGTCGCCACGGGGAGCAAACGCAGGCTTGTCGCCACGCGGTGCGAAACCACGGTTGTCGCCGCGGTCGAAGGCGGGACGGTCGTTGCCACGGTCAAACGCAGGGCGCTCTTGACGGTCGAAGGCAGGACGTGCGTCTTGACGGAAATCGCCACGCGGAGCGAAGTCAGGACGGCCGCCGCCTTCACGCACGAAGGGCTTGCCGGCATCGCGGTGGAACGACGGCTTGCCGCCACCGAACTTGTTGCCGCCGCCGCCAAACTTGTTGCCCCAGCCCGGACGCGGGCCGCGGTCTTCAAAACCACCGGCGCCAGCGGGCCGAGGCGGGAAAATGCGCGGTTCTTGCGTCTTGGGCTCGAGGCCTTCAACGTGCGCCGACGGAATGGTCTGCGTGGTGAATTGCTGGATGCGGCGGATCATGGACACGTCTTCACGCGTGGCAAGCGTCACGGCCAAGCCCGAGCGACCAGCACGGCCGGTACGGCCAATGCGGTGAACATAGTCTTCAGCCTTCATGGGCAGGCCGTAGTTGATCACGTGGCTGATCGTGGGCACGTCAATGCCGCGAGCGGCCACATCGGTCGCCACCAACACACGCACCTCGCGACGGCGCAGGGCCATCAGCACGCGGTTGCGGCGGCCTTGTGGCATACCGCCGTGCAAGGGAGCGACCGAGTGGCCGATTTCTTGCAGGCGCTCAGCCAGCCAATCCGCATCGCGCTGGGTGCTGGTGAACACCACGGCTTGATCCAGATCCTTGTCGGCCAACAGGTGCTCCAACAATTGGTCTTTGTGATTGTTGTTGTCAGCCCAGTGCAGACGCTGGGTGATGTTTTCGTGGGTGTCGGTGTGCGAAGCCACGTCAACACGCAAGGGATCACGCATCAACTCATGCGCCAGACGGCCCACGTGGCCGGCAAACGTGGCGCTGTACATCAGTGTTTGGCGTTCTGCGGGGATGCGGCTGGCGATCAACTTGATGTCGTCGATGAAGCCCATGTCCAGCATGCGGTCGGCTTCGTCGAGCACCAGGGTCTCAACGTTGTCGAGCACACACTTGCCAGATTGCAGGTGGTCCATCAAACGACCGGGGGTGGCGATCAGGATGTCCAGGGGGCCGCTCAATTGGCGAATCTGCAAGGCGTAAGGCATGCCGCCCAACACGGTGGCGATCTTCAGGCCTTGCACATGGCGGCCGTAGGTTTGCGCGGCCTTGGACACTTGCATGGCCAGTTCACGGGTGGGGCACAGCACCAGCACGCGAGGGCCATGGATCTTGCCCTTTTCGCGGCGGGTGTTGGCACCGGTGCCGTCGCCACGGCTGGCCAAGATACGGTTCAGCGAAGGCAGGATGAAGGCGGCGGTCTTGCCGCTGCCGGTACGGGCCGACACCATCAAGTCTTTGCCTTCGATGCCCGGCGGGATGGCTTGGGTTTGTACTTCAGTGGCGGTCTCGTAACCGCTATCCTTGACGGCACGCAAAATGGATTCGTGCAGGCCTAGATTTTCAAAGCTCATATTTTCTTTCAACAAGGCTGTGCCCCGCCTGCCTTGCTTTTGATCGCAAAAAGGCAAACGCATGCACATGCTTGAACGCGCTATTTGTGAAAGCGCATCAAGCCAATAAAGTCGCTGGGAGAAAGCTCGCGTCGTGCGCCAGGTCTTCATGCATCGGCAGCGCAAAAGCGGGCCGATGCGCTGCCTGGGGCGGCGCCGGGGGAACAGTCAAAGCGACGGCATCGCCGCCGACCGAACCCGAAGGGCGTTCAACGCATCACCCGGTAAAGGGTGCTCAGCAGGACACCCGACAAGGGTGTGTTGCTGTCACTGCGCACAAGACTTCAAGGGAGAAGCGCCTGGGCAGCGGCCTGAACAAAGGTCAGAGGAGACGTACGAACTGCTGCGGCCAAAAAAACTTCTTCACCGCAAGCAAGACTTAGACTATAGCACACTAGGGTTTACGAGAGAAGTCTTTTTGGTCCAGCAAGACGCAAGAAGTGCTGAGCGTGATTTACGTCACGCTCAGCACCTTACATACCTCGGACACCTTGGCCCTGGTGAAGGCGTGGCGGAAGCTTCAGGCGTCTTGCGGCACCAGCAATGCCAGGGCCTGCATGAAGGCCTGCAAGGCCTCACCCTGCAAGAGGCGCAAGCTGATGTCGCCGTCCAGACTGCTGGCCGGCAACTCGGGCAGTTGGTCCATGGCCAACAACATCTGCTGCTCAAGGCTGGCTTGCGCGAAAAGCTGAATCAAAGGCATGCCCCGTGTTTCAGCCTGACTGACCCGCGCCAGGCGCTGGGCCAGCAGGGCTTCGCTCCACGGCAACTCCAGATTGACTAGGCCCACGCCCTGCGCCACGGTGCCGTCGTCCAGGCTCGCGTCGGTTCGCGCCAGCAGATCCAGGCCCGCAGCCGCGCCATCGCTGCACAGCAACACCTGCACAGACTCATCATCACGCCAACGGCGCGCCAGGTTCTGGCGCTGCACCAGGCTTTGATGGGACTGCAGATGCAGCACGCGCAAGCCTTCAGCCTCCAGGCAGCGGGCCAGCAGGGCCAGGGCGTCGTCCCACTGGCAGAACACCACCAACCGTGAAGCGGCAAGTCCCAACAACTCCTGCGCCAGCGCGACCACGGCCGTCAATTTGGGCGCTGCGGCAAGGCCTTCAACGCCAGCGGGCACGGTGATGGCTTCAGCTGGCGATAGCAGTTCGGCGCTGATGGCGACTCGGCGCAAAGCCTGCAGGTGCCGGGTGATCTGCAACAGCTCCGCATCCGACACATAGGCGCTACGCTGCCAACGTTGTACGGTCTGACGCAAGGCCTGCCACAAGGGCGCTTGCATGGCCATCTGCACGGAGTTCAGGGCAACCGGGCGCAGCTGCAGCAAGGCGGGCGGCAGGGTCGGCGCCAGCTCGCTGCGGCTGCGGGCAAACATGACGCGCTCCAGGGTTTGGTCCAAGCTGTCGAGGCCGATCAAACGCTGAACATGCCCCTGGGCATCGCGCTGAACATGATGGCTCAGAAAGCGCGCATAGGGGCCCGTGCGCTGAAGGTCAAGCAAGTCCACCAGCGGCAGCAGTTGCAGGGGTGCTTCCGTCATGAGCGTGCCGTTCAGCAGCACCAAAAATTCATGTTTGAGCTGCTTGAGCAAGGTCAGCTGCGCGGCGTCGAGACTGGCCGCCGCGTCAACAATGATCAAGTCCGGTGCCAGGCTTTGCAGTGCGGTGAAATCAGGCGCCAGATTCGCCACATCGCAGATGGTGAGCTCAGCGCCGCTCTTCAGCGAAGTCAGCTGCGCCGACCGGGCGAGCGCATCGCCGGCCACCACCCGGGCTTGACGCGGGCTCAAGGTCTGCGCCTCAGCCAGCCAGCGGGCTTGCGCCGGGGCGGCGCACAGCACCAGCACCCGCTCGGCGCCAAAATGGCGCATCAGCAACTCTGCAGCCGCCAAAGCGCAAGCGTGCTGTCCCAAACCCAGGTCATCCGCCAGCAGACTACGGCCGGCGCAAACGGCAAACAAGGCCGCTTCGATCTGATAGATCGGCAAAGGCAATTTCAGCAAGTCATGAAGAGCCGGGCTCTCCAAACCTTGCGGATAGGCCTGCTCGAGCCGCTGCACCCGCTGCGCGGCATCGCGGCGATGGGCCAGCAAGGGCCACACGCCTTCCTCCACACGCAACTCGTGGCCGAACTCTGCCGCGGTCTGCAGCAAGGTGTTCAATACGCCCGGCACTTCAGCACGCAGGCGGCCGTTCTCGTCCACCAAGGCTTGCACGCTTTCAAGCAGCGCATCGGGGCAATGCCGGCCGGCCCGCCAGCGCAGTTGTCGGCGTGCCCCATAGCGCACCAACACCTCGCTGTAATCGGTCTCCCGGCCTTGCAGCAGCACTTGGGCCGACTCAGGTTGCGCCAGCAAGGTTTCCAACACGAACTCAATATGCTCGCAACTGCCCCGGTCGCTGAAGGCGAATGCCGCGCAATTGCAGCGGCAGTCCAACGCCTGTGCGCCATGCACCATCACACGCCAGGCGGCTTGCCCGGTGAGGGCCGCCAAGGCCGTTACGCGATAGGCGCCAAAGTGCGAGGCAGCATCTTCCGCCTGCAAATGAAAGCTCGCCGGCACGGGCACCGCGACAGGCTCCGGCGCCACCTTGACAGAAGGCTGGGCTGGCTTGAGCGATTTCGGCGCCACGGGCTTCGCGGCCTTGGGCGCGTCCGGCTTTTTGACTGCAGCGGCCTTGGGCGCTTGAGCCACCTTCGCCGTTTTGGTCGGCGCAGGTTTTGTCACTGCTGCTGGAGGTGTCTCCGCCTTGATCGCAGCTTTGGGCGCGATCTTGCGGGTGGACTTGGCGGCAGGTGTTTCAGCAACAGTCGCTGCTTTTTTTGCGGGTTTGGGTGCGGCTTCAGGAGCAACTTTTGCCGCTACCTTAGACGCCACCTTAGCCACCACCTTTGGCGCCGTCTTTGCAGCAGTCTTGGATGGGGTTTTCCTGGTCTTGGGGGCTGCCGTTGATTCCGGCTCGGCTACCGGCACGGGCTTGGCAACAGCCGGTTCCGCTGCGCCAAGCTTCTTGCTCGCAGCCTTCTTGGCTGTGGACTTGACGGCTTTGGCGGGCGGCAAAGCCGCCGTCTTTGTCTTTTTCGCCGGCTTCGCAGCAGCGGAGGCCATGGCGGGCACGTCCACCGTCGCCTTCGCTGCCGACTTCACGGTCGCTTTCACCATGGACTTCGCGGCGGATTTCACCGGCGTGGCGGTCTTTGCCGCTTTCTTCGCTGCAGGTTTCACCGCTTTGACTGGCATTGCGGCCACGCGCGTGCTGGGCGCTTTTTTTCTGGCAGCTGTCACCTGCGGTTCAGCTGCAATTGCGCTGACACCGGCGGCGTCGCGGGTGCGTGGAGATTTCGCGGCAGCGGTCTTGCCGCTCCCAGTTTTTTTAGAGGCTGTGGCCATGAAATTATGCAATTCGGTGTGAACGATGCGTCGGCTCAAACGCGCCCGAACGCATCATCCGGGCGGGTCGCCAAGCGGGCTTGACACCAACCACGCAGGCTATTGAAAAAGGCAAGTTCCTGGGCATTCGCCAAATCTGCGATTCGCAGATTGGCTTCAATGAGACGTCCCTGATGCAGGAGTTCTTCCCGGTAGACGCCAGGCAGCAAGCCGGCTTGCAGCCGTGGCGTGAGCCAACGGCCATTCAACTGAACGGCGACATTGCCGAAGGTGCATTCGGTCAATTCGCCATCTTCGTTCCAAAGCAGCACGTCGAAGGCCTCAGCCGGCTTCGCACTGGTAAAAAAATCATAGGCTTCGCGCCGGGTCGTCTTGTGTTGCAGAAATTCAGCGCCCGGCCCCCGTGTCTGGATGGCCGACGGCGCGAGCGCGAGTATCACGCATTGCGGCGTGGCCGGCAGCGCGGTGGCCGTCACGGCCAGGCCCTCCCGCTCGCCCAGGGTGATTCGCACGCGCCAATCGCCCGCCGGCGTTTCGCTGGCCAGCGCCTGCAAACGGGCGCGCAAGTCAGCCAAGGGCAAACGCAGGCCGAAGTGCTGGCACGTGCGCTGCAAGCGCATGAGGTGGCCGTTCAGCCGTTGATAGACGCCGTGATCCAACCGCAGGGTTTCCAGGGCGGCAATGGGCGCCTGGGCGCGCGACAAAAAACGCGCCTTGGCGGCCCATTCAGCCACTTCCGCCTCCGGGTTTGAATCCAGGGTGATGGCACTGCCAACGCCCGCCACCAAACCGGCGGGCGCCGAGACACCCGCTGCAGGGGCTTGTTCAACGGTGCGAATCGGCACATTGAAGGTGGCCACGCCGCCGGGCTGCAAGAGCCCAAGCGCGCCGCAGTACCAACCCCGCTCAGCGGGCTCCAACTCGTGGATGATTTGCATGGCCCGAATTTTGGGCGCCCCCGTCACCGATCCACAAGGAAACAAGGCCGCAAACAACTCAGCCAGGGTCAAACGCGGGCGGCTGACCGCCGTCACCGTCGACGTCATCTGCCAGACTGTGGGCAGAGCATGCAATTCGAACAAACGCGGCACCCGAACGGTGCCCAACTGTGCGACGCGACTCATGTCATTGCGCAGCAGGTCGACGATCATCAGATTCTCGGCGCGCTCTTTCAGGCTGGTGTGCAAATGGGCTTGCGCCGCCTCGTCCTCCACCACGTCCCGACCCCGTGTCGCCGTGCCCTTCATGGGTTGCGCGGCCAGCAACCACGCGTTGGCGGCACCAGGCACGGGCCGCCAGTCAAAAAACAACTCTGGCGAAACGCTGGCCACACCCGCCTCGCGCAAGAAGAGCGAAAAGCCGCCCGACTGCGCACGGTGCAAGGCCAAAAAATAATCCGCCAGATCGACGGACGGCGACAAGTCAGAGCGCAGCCGCGTGGTCAGGTTGACTTGATAGCAATCACCCGCCCGAATCCACTCACGGATGCGCTCGATGCGGGCGCACGATTGCGGCGCCTGCCCGTCGTCACACCAATCGGCACAGAGCCGCTGAACCTGGGCGTCAGCAATGCCGGGCTCGAAGCCGTCCGGCCAAGGCTCGGGCGCTGAGTCAAACACCGCAAATTCCGCCAAGGGCAGGGTAACGGAATGGGTCAGCAAAGCTTTGTCGAAAGCGCCTGCCGCCTCGTAACGCAAGCCCCCCAGCACCCAGGCGCCATCGCGGCTGGCCTGGTGCGCCTGCGTCAGCACCGCTGCCACATCAGAAGTGTGATGTGCACGCAGCCAACGCGCGGGCGGCGTGTAGAAGGCACCGCTCACGCGCTCGCCGTCCTCCCGCGCCAAAGGATGGCGCGGAAAATCAAAAGCCGCTGTCAAACGGCCTGCGGATCGCATGGCATCAGCCACGAATCGTCCTTAAAAGGTCAGCGCGGTGAATAGGTTCTAACGCTCAACTTCAGCGCTTTGCCATCAAAGGCTGAGGAAATGCGTTCGGTAGTAATCCAATTCATCAATGGACTCTTGGATATCGGCCAAGGCGGTGTGCGCCTGCGCCTTCTTGAAGCCTGCCAGGATGTCGGGCTTCCAGCGTTTGGCCAATTCTTTCAAGGTCGAGACGTCCAGATTGCGGTAATGGAAGAAAGACTCCAGCTTGGGCATGTAATTGGCCAGGAAACGCCGATCCTGGCAGATGCTGTTGCCACACATGGGCGACTTGCCTGCGGGCACGTACTGCTGCAAAAAGGCGATAGTCTGCGCTACCGCTTCATCTTCATCAATGGTGGAGGCCTTGACCCTGTCGATCAAGCCGCTCCTGCCGTGCGTACCCTTGTTCCAGGCGTCCATCTTGTCCAGCGTTGCATCTGTTTGATGAATCGCGAACACCGGGCCTTCAACCCGCACCGTCAGTTGCGGATCGGTCACTACCACGGCGATCTCGATGATGCGGTCGCTGTCGGGGTACAGGCCGGTCATTTCCAGATCGATCCAGATCAGGTTCTGGTCACTGAGGGCCAGCACCGGCGTGGCGCTGTCAGGGCTGGAATCGGAGACGGGCGAGTTACTCATAGGGGCTTGATGTGGATCTTTGAATGAACTTCGAAGGGACTTTGATTGGGGCGTATTGTCGCAGCCCCGCACTGCAGCCCTACACTTCGGCCCATGTTTGCAAGCATTCCTTCCATCTTGAACCCCCAAATCCTGGCCCAGGCCTTTGCTGCGGCGCTGGTGTTGACCCTGTTGGCCAAGTTTTGGCTCAGCAGCCGCCAGATTCGCCACGTGGCACAGCACCGCAACCAGGTACCGCCCGCATTTGCGAGTACCGTCTCGCTCGCCGCACACCAGAAGGCGGCCGACTACACCATCGCCCGCAGCCGATTCGGCCTGCTCAATCTGGCCTTCAGCACGGCCTTGTTACTGGGGTGGACGCTGCTCGGCGGGTTGGACGTGCTCAATGGCTGGGTCGCGCAAACCGTTGCGCCCCGGTGGGGCGGCATGGCGTATCAGCTGACGCTGATTCTTGTTTTTGCGTTGATTGGCGGCGTGCTGGATCTGCCCTGGGATATCTACAACACCTTCTCGCTGGAGCAACGCTTTGGCTTCAATCGCATCACGCCAAAGATGTTCGTGATGGATGCGCTGAAAGGCCTATTCGTTGGTGCCTTGATCGGCCTGCCCATCGCCGCCCTGATCCTGTGGCTGATGGCCGCGGCGGGCAGCCTGTGGTGGCTATGGGCCTGGGGCGCGTGGATGGGCTTTAACCTGCTGATTCTGGTGCTCTACCCCACGGTCATCGCCCCGCTGTTCAATAAATTCGAGCCGCTGCCGGACGAAGGCCTGAAGGCCAGTGTCGAGGGCTTGATGACGCGCTGCGGCTTCAAGGCCAAGGGCCTGTTTGTGATGGACGGCAGCCGCCGCTCGGCGCATGGCAATGCCTACTTCACGGGCTTCGGGCCTGCCAAGCGGGTGGTCTTCTTCGACACCTTGCTGGAGCGTCTCAACGGCCCAGAGGTGGAAGCCGTACTGGCGCACGAGTTGGGCCACTTCAAGCACAAGCACGTGACCAAGCGCATGGTGCTGATGTTTGCCTTGAGCCTGGCCGGTTTTGCCTTGCTGGGCTGGTTGTCAAGCCAACCCGCGTTCTACGTGGCCTTCAGCGTGCTGCCCAATGCCACAGCCCCCAACGACGCGCTGGCCCTGCTGCTGTTCATGCTGGTGGTGCCGGTGTTTGGTTACTTCTTCACGCCCGTGGGCAGCTACTTTTCGCGGCGCGATGAATTTCAGGCCGATGCCTATGCCTGCGCCCAGGCCAATGGCGCTGATCTGGCCGCCGCCTTGCTCAAATTGCACGAAGACAATGCCGGCACATTGACGCCAGACCCTTTGTACGCCCGCTTCTACTACTCACACCCGCCCGCCAGCGAACGCCTGGCTGCGCTGCAGACCCACTGACCATGAGCATCAACCTTCTTGTCGCCCAGTGCGACCCTCGCCCCGCCGCCCTCCCCGAGGCCGACCTGCAGCCCTGGCTCGCCAAAGTGCCCGGCTGGCAGCTTGTCAAATCCGACGACATGCCGCCCGCCCTTGAAGCGCATTTCGGCTTTGACAACTTCTACCAGACCATGGCCTTCGTGAACGCGGTGGCCGATATTGCGCACGGCCAAGACCATCACCCCGACATGATCGTCAGTTATGGCGCCTGTACGCTGCGCTTGTGGACGCATGCGGTCAACGCGTTGAGCGTGAATGACTTCATCTGCGCGGCGCAGATCTCGGCCCTCCCCGAGTCTGGCGCATGAGCCGTTTCGGCGACCTCGACCTCGGCTTGGTCGTGCGCGGCCATGGCCGTCACTACATCGTTGAAGACAGCGAAGGCCAGCGCCGGGTGTGCCATCCGCGGGGCAAAAAGAGCGACTGCGTAGTGGGCGATGAAGTGCGCTGGGCCCCCAGCGGGTCGGACGAAGGCGTGATCGAAGCCGTTGAGCCGCGCCGTAACCTGCTGTTTCGCCAGGACGAATGGAAGACCA
This sequence comes from Roseateles koreensis, assembly GCF_028595305.1. GTDB lineage: Bacteria > Pseudomonadota > Gammaproteobacteria > Burkholderiales > Burkholderiaceae_C > Paucibacter_A > Paucibacter_A koreensis. The sequence goes on from NZ_JAQQXS010000022.1 coordinate 49,998, forward strand.
AGAGCTTCGCCGCCAACGTTGACCAATTGCTGATCCTGGTGGCGGTGGAGCCGGTTTTCAGCGAGAGCCAGTTGTGCCGCGCCTTGATCGCCGCGGAAGCCGCCGGCATCCACACCACCATCGCCCTCAACAAGACCGACCTGCCCGGCACGGCGGCGGCACGGGAGCGGCTCGCACCCTACCGCGCCATGGGGTTGAACATGATGGAAATTGCGCTGAAGGCGCAGCCTCAGCAATCGATTGAAACGCTAACGCCGTGGCTCACCGGGCAGCGTAGCTTTGTGATGGGGCCCAGCGGCACCGGCAAAAGCACGTTGATCAATCTGTTGATTCCGGACGCCAAGGCGCAGGTGGGCGACATCTCGCAAGCCCTCAACTCAGGCCGCCACACCACCACCACCACGCAGTGGTACTGGGTGGATGCCGAGCGCAAGTCGGCGCTCATCGACTCACCCGGGTTTCAAGAATTTGGCGTGCGCCAGGTCGAGCCGGCGCAACTGCCCTTGCTGATGCCTGATTTGCGTGCCCATGCCGACCACTGCCGCTTCTACAACTGCACCCATCAGCACGAGCCCGGCTGTGGCGTGCGAGACGCCGTTGAGGCCGGCCTGATCAGCGCCAGCCGCTACCGCATCTATGGCGAAATCCTGACCGAATTGACCAGCAAGCGCTGGTAGCGGCCAGGAGTCTTTCCACGCCAAAAGCCGACCGCCGGCCCCACGACCCTGTGATGCGGATCAGAAAGGCACGGGGCGGGCGTGTGCGCTCAGGATTTCGCTTGCGGAACCTCACGCACCTCGACATCAACCACCTCGCCCATGGGGCGCCTTGCCATGTCACGGCCCGCCCGAAACTGGCTGGCGCGACGCAAGCCGGACACATCCACCACGGGCTTGCGGCCCCGGACGAGACTCCACAGCGCCAGCGCCAGCATGGCAAACAGCGCCAGGCTCAGCAAGACAAGCACAAATACAGCGGTGGCCACGCCCAGCACGAGGCGGGCCAGCAGGGTCACAAAAGCAGAAATCATCAACACCCTCTTTCAGTTCAGGCCAGGGATTGCCACAGATGGGGGCAATCCCACCGCTTTTCAACCCCGCCCCACCAGGGGCATGGTGGTTGCCATGACCGTCATCTGCTGCACATTGGCGGACAAAGGCAGGCTGGCCATGTACAGCACGGCCCGCACCACATCGGCAACGTCCATGGTGGCCTCTACAGCCGTCTGGCCGTTGGCCTGCTTCACACCTCGCGTCATGGGCATGGCCATTTCAGTCAAGGCATTGCCGATATCGATCTGCCCGCAGGCAATGTCAAACGCCCGGCCATCCAAAGACAGCGCCTTGGTCAGGCCGGTGATGGCATGTTTGGTGGCGGTATACGGCGCCGAATTGGGGCGGGGCGATTGCGCCGACACCGAGCCGTTGTTGATGATGCGTCCGCCACGCGGGCTTTGCGCCTTCATCAACTTAAAGGCCGCTTGTGCACAGTAGAAACTACCGCTCAGATTGACGTCCAGCACCGTCTGCCATTGCTGAGGTGTCAATTCATCAATAGGCACCGGCGGCGCGGAAATGCCAGCGTTGTTGAACAACACATCCAATCGACCGAATGTATCTTGCACCCGCGCAAACAAGGCGGCCACCTGCTCGGCATGCCCGATATCGCCCACCAGCACGAAGGAGCGGGCCGAGTCAGCAAGCGCGGCGGTTTCCCGCAAAGTCGCCTCGTGCCGACCCACCAGCGCCACACGGTACCCCGCTTGCATCAAGCCCAGCGCCACGGCCCGGCCGATGCCGGAACCAGCGCCGGTGACAAGGGCGAATTTATCGAAAGTCGTCATGCAAATTTCTCTCGGGTTGGGAAAAAGAACGCTCGCTGCAGCCTCAAACTCTCTCAGCCAGCCTGCAAACCACGCGCTTTGAGCATGGGCTCAACACGCGGGTCGCGCCCGCGGAAGGCACGAAAGGCTTCGCCCGGCTCGCGGCTGTTGCCGGTAGCGTAGATGCAGTCCAGCAAGCGCCGGGCCACCGCGGGGTCGAATACATCACCGGCCTCCACAAAGGCCTCAAAGCCATCGGTCTCCAGCACTTCCGCCCACATATACACGTAGTAGCCCGAGGCGTAGGAGCTGCCGGCAAACAGGTGCTGGAAATGCGTGAGCCGATGGTTCACGCCGACCGCGTCGGGCAGGCCATAGGCTGCCAAGGTTTGCGCCTCAAAAGCCTGTACCTCCGGGCCTTGCATGTCCGTCAAAGAATGAACGGCCAGATCCACCAGGGCACTGGCCGTATAACGCAGCGTCTCATAACCCTGATTGAACAAGGCGGCGGCCTTGAGCTTGGCCAGCAAGGCGTCGGGAATGGCTTCGCCGGTTTGATAGTGGCGGGCATGTTTTTTCAGCACCGCTGGTTCGGCCATCCAATGCTCGAACATCTGCGAGGGAAATTCGACGAAATCGCGCAGCACCTGGGTGCCCGAGAGCCGCTCGAATTCAACGTCAGACAACAGCCCGTGCAAGCCATGACCAAACTCATGAAACAACGTGCGTGTGTCATCAAAACTCAGCAAGGTGGGCTGGCCTGGCACGCCCTTGGCAAAGTTGTTGTTGTTCAGGATGATGGGCAAAACGTTCACGCCCTGCGAACCCTGGCGTGCCTGCCACTGCAGGGCATTCATCCAGGCGCCGCTGCGCTTGCTCATGCGGGCGAAGTTGTCTTGCAAAAACACACCGCGCAAACCGCCCTCGGCACCATGAACCTCGTACACCTTGACGTCTGGGTGATAGCCCTGCGCTGCGGGCTGGGCAATGAAGCGCAGGCCAAACAAGCGCTGCGCACAATCGAACAGGGCCTGCACCATCGCGTCCAAGGGGAAGTAGGGTTTGACCTCCGCCTCGTCCAGGTCATAGCGGGCCTTGCGTACTTTCTCGGTATAAAAGCGCCAGTCCCAGGCCCGCAAAGGCAAGACCTGACCCTGGCTTTGCATCATCGCCTCTAAGGCCTGTTGCTCCAGCGCGGCGGCGGCTTTGGCGGGAGCCCAAACTTGTTCCAACAAGGCCAGCACGGCCTGGCGCGACCCCGCCATGGTGTCGGTCAAGGCATAGTCAGCGTAGCAGGCGTGGCCATGCAAGCGCGCCTGCTCCTGGCGCAGCGTGAGAATTTCTCGCGCGATGGCGCGGTTGTCGGTGGCACCCTCGTGCGCGCCGCGGCTCACCCACGCGGCGTAGGCCTGCTCGCGCAGATCGCGACGCTCGCTGAAGGTCAGGAAAGGAACAATCAACGAGCGCGACAAGGTGATGACATGCCCGGCTAGGCCCCGGTCCGCCGCAGCCTGGCTGGCCGCTTGCCGCACAAACTCCGGCAGGCCCGCCAGATCCGCTTCGCCTTGCAGCTGCAGCTGATAGGCGCTCTCATCCGCCAACACGTTTTGCCCGAACCGTGTGTGCAGCTCCGCCAAGCGCGACATCAAGACCGCATAACGCGCTTGCTCAGCGGGCACCAACTGAGCGCCGGCCCGCACGAAGTCCAGATGCACACGCTCCAGCAAACGCAGGGACTGCGGCGGCAAGCCCAGCCCGTGCCGCGCCTGATAGACCGCATTCACCCGCTGAAACAGGCCGGCGTGCATGTACACCCAGCTGTTGTGCGCCGCCAATGGGGCTGCCAGCATGCGCTGGGCCGCTTGCAACTCAGGGTTTGTGGCGGAGGCCGCCAAGGTGCCGAACACATGCGCCACGCGCCCCAACAAGCCTCCGCTAGCGTCAAAACGAACGAGCGTGTTGTCGAAAGTCGCGGGCTCGGCTTGGGCTGCAATGGCGTTCAGTTCGGCACGATGCGCATCCAGTGCCCATTCAAAGGCTGGCGCGAAATGAGCGGCCGCGATCTGCCCAAAGGGCGGCAGCCCGCAAGGGCCCGTCCAGTCTTGCAACAAAGGGTTGTTCTGAAGTTGGGGGCTCATGGCGCGGTCGGTATGTTCAATCAAAAAGAAAAGCGCCAGGCTGGTGAGCTTGGCGCCTTGTGCAAATTTTCTGAGCGGCTGACGGTCCGATGGCAGGCCATCAAGCCCGCTGGCCTTCAGATGCCACCGCTCGTTGAGCGGACTATTGGGCCGCGTTATTTGGCAGCTGGGGCCGCAGCAGCACGCTCTTTCTTGATGGCTTGCTCGTCGGCTTCGTCATAAGCCTTGTTGCCGCATTCAGCCTTCCAGGAGTCAACCTTGTCCAGATGGGCTTCGGTGCGCTCTTCCAGGGCCTTGAAGCTGGCGTTGAAAGGGTCGACCTTGTCGGAGAAGACCTTGCGCTTGGCGGCCAGCGTCTTGCCGCGCTCGATCACCGGGGCTGCGCTGGCGTCGAACTTGGCTGCGCGCGCTTCGTATTCTTTGCGCTTGGCTTCGAGCTCTTCTTTTTCCATCTTCGGCGCAGCGGCGCGGATGTCTTCGTTCATCTTCAGGATGCCTTCACGCTCCTTCTTGAATTCGGCCACCTCGGCGCTGTAGGCGTCTTCTTCTTTCTGAAGATCGTCCTTTTCTTTCTTCAGGGCAACGCTCTGGTCCTTGTAGGCTTGCTGGCCCTCCTTGATGGACAAGGCTTCCTTGGTGTTGGCGTCGTACAGGTTCATGCAGCTGCGCAATTCATCGCGCGTCATGACCTTGGGCTTGGGTTTCTCGACCACGGGCTTACCGACCTTGTTGTTCTTGGGGTCGACCTTGGCGTTCGGGTTGGTCGTGATGTTGGACTGGGCTGCCGCCTGGAAAGAAACCGGCAGCAAGGCCGCCAGGGCAAGAGCGAGAACGATAGTTTTCATGACAATGACTCGGCAGCTAAGCCTGAAATTTGAAGCGAAAGCAGAACTATGCCACGCCCGGCCCGGGCTGGGCCTGAGGCGAAATACTCAGTTGCACTTTGAAAGACGGGGGATCAGGCCAGTGCTTTGCGCAGCAATTCGGCCACCAGCCCGTTGATGCCATCGGCATGGCCGGCCGCGCGCTCGCGCAGGGTTTGCGTCAACTCCGAAGGCAGCTTGCAGGCAAACGGCACCAGGCCTGCGGCTGCGTCGAGGCGGCGCTGCTCCTTGCGGTCCGGCAATTGGGCCGCACCTTGTCCAAAGCGGCCGGGGACGGGGGCACCGCGCATCTGGCTGTCCAGCTTCAGGCCGGCAAGGCGATCGAGGTCCGTTTTCTTCATGCTCATGGGGTGTCCACAGTGGGTTCAGTGGATGCGATTGTCCGTCATCGATAATCCGCCACTTTGCCGCAGCCCATTTGCCTGCAGCCACACCAACCGAGCGCCCGCCCACATGGCCATCAAAGCCACCATCCACAAAGCCCAAGTGCAGATCGCCGACATGGACCGCAACGTCTATGGCGAACACAGCCTGACCATCGCCCGCCAGCCCTCGGAAACCGACGAGCGCATGATGATCCGCATCCTGGCTTTTGCCTTGAACGTTCCGGCCGATGACCTGAACGGGCGGCTCGAACTGACCAAAGGCCTGGCCGATGCCGACGAGCCCGAACTGTGGCAGCGCGACCTGACCGGTGAGATCAAACACTGGATTGACCTGGGCCAGCCCGATGATCGGCGCCTGCTCAAGGCCCATGGCCGCTCCGAGCTCGTCAGCGTGTACGGCTTTGCCTACAGCACGGCCATTTGGTGGGCCAATATCGAATCTAAGCTGACCCGGCTCAACCGCCTGGCGGTCTGGCAGATTCCGTCAGAGCAATCTCAGGCGCTGGCCAAATTTGCGCAGCGCAGCATGCAGCTGCAAGTCACGGTGCAAGACGGCGGCATCTACGTCTCCACCGCCGCTGACTCGCTTGAAATCAACCCGATTGCCCTGCGCCGCCCAGGAGAGTAAAAGCCATGCCGCTTGCCCGTTCTGCCGCCACCCTCACCCGCCTGACCCTAGCCACATTGGCCTTGTTGCTGACCTCGGAGATGCCCATGGCGCAAGACGCTGACACCACCGCCAACGCCCTCAGCGATAGCGACCCCTATCTGTGGCTGGAAGACGTGCAGGGCGAGCGCGCCTTGAACTGGGTGCGCGAACGTAACGCCGCCAGCACCCGGGTGCTGCAGGCCCGCCCTGAATACAAGGGGCTGCGCAAAGACATGGCGGAGGTGCTGAACGCCAAAGACCGCATCCCCATGGTGCGGCGCATGGGCCCCTGGCTGTACAACCTCTGGCAGGACGAGCAACACAAGCGCGGGCTGTGGCGCCGAACCTCGCTGGCGGAGTACCAAAAGCCGCAGCCTGAATGGGAAACCGTGCTCGACCTCGACGCCCTGGGCGCGGCCGAAAACGAAAACTGGGTGTTTGGCGGCGCAAGCTGCCTGGCCCCCGACTATCGCCTGTGCCTGCTGTCACTCTCACGCGGGGGCGCTGACGCGCATGTGCTGCGCGAATTCGACACGCACACCAAGCAGTTTGTGGAAGGCGGCTTTACCCTGGCTGAAGCCAAATCTGAATCGAGCTGGATCGACGCCGACACGGTGTATGTCGGCAGCGACTTCGGCCCCGGCTCCCTGACCGATTCGGGCTACCCGCGCGTCATCAAACGCTGGCAGCGCGGTACACCCATCTCGGCTGCAGTCACCGTGTTCGAGGGTGAAGCACAAGACGTGGCAGTGAGCGTTCAGGTGGACCATACGCCGGGCTACGCCCGCACGATCTTCAGCCGCGCGCTGGACTTCTACAACCAAAGCAGCTTTCTCCTCGACACCCGCGCGCAGAGCCAGGGCCAGACCCCCTTGGTGAAGCTGGACTTGCCCAGCGACGTACAACCCTACTTCTGGGGTGCCCGGCTGCTGCTGGAACCCCGCAAGGACTGGACCGTCACCGGCCACACCTACCCGGCCGGTAGCCTGCTGATGGGCGATGCCGCAGCCTTTTTGCAAGGCGAGCGCAAGTTTCAGTCGCTGTTCACACCCACCGAGTCGCGCTCCCTGGCCGGCTACACCGTCACGCGCCAGCATGTGATCCTCAACATCAGCGAGCAAGTGGCCAGCCGCCTGGAGGAATGGAGCTTCACCGGCGCCGAGCCTCAGCTGCGCAAGATCCAGGCGCCCTTCCCCGGCACCCTCAGCATCGCCAGCCTGTACGACAGTGAACTGCCCGCCGACGATCTGGCGGACCGCTACATTGTCAACTACGCTGACTTTCTGACGCCCGACACCCTGTATCTGGCGCAAGCCGGCAGCGATGAGCGTCAGGCCCTGAAAAGCCGCGAACCCCAATTCAACGCCGGCGGCATGAAGGCGGAACAATTCTTCGCCGTCAGCAAAGACGGCACCCGCGTGCCCTATTTCGTGGTCTGGCCCATGGGTGCCAAGGCGGATGGCAAGAACCCCACGCTGCTGTATGGCTACGGCGGCTTCGAGGTGTCCATGCAGCCGGCGTACTCTGGCGGCATCGGCCGCGCCTGGGTCAAGCGGGGCGGCGTGTATGTGCTGGCCAATATCCGCGGCGGGGGAGAATTTGGCCCCAACTGGCACCAGGCTGCCGTGAAGGAAAACAAGCAGCGCAGCTATGACGACTTCATCGCCGTGGCGCAAGACCTGATCAAGCGAAAAATCAGCACGCCCAAGCACCTGGGCATCATGGGCGGCAGCAACGGCGGCTTGCTGATGGGTGCCACCTTTGTGCAGCGCCCCGACCTGTTCAACGCTGTGGTCTGCCAGGTGCCCCTGCTGGACATGCGCCGCTACCACAAGCTGCTGGCCGGTGCCTCGTGGATGGCCGAGTACGGTGACCCTGACCAAGCGACCGACTGGGCCTTCATCAGCCAATACAGCCCCTATCAAAACGTCAAAAAGGGCGTGAAGTACCCTAAGGTGCTGTTCACCACCTCCACGCGAGACGACCGCGTGCACCCCGGCCACGCCCGCAAGATGGCCGCCTTGATGCAAGCCCAGGGGCATGAGCTGTACTACTACGAGAACATCGAAGGTGGCCACGGCGGCGCGGCCGACAACGATCAACGTGCCACGCTCAAGGCCATGGAGTTTGCCTACCTGTGGCAACAACTCAAACGCTGAGCCAGCCCATGACAGCCCTCCAACTCAGTCACGACCCGCATCCAGGCGGCGGTCGCTTCCACGCCCGGGTGGAAGGGCACCCCGTGGAGTTGGATTACCGCCGCACGGCAGCACAACTCACCATTCATCACACCGGCGTCGACCCCGCGCTGCAAGGCCGGGGCCTGGCGGCCCGGCTCGTGGACGCCGCCTTGCAATGGCTCGCCACACAAGACGGCCTGCAACTCGTGCCGCAGTGCAGCTATGTAGCCACCTACCTGAAGCGCCAGCCCAAGTGGCAACGCCTGCTGCTGGCCCAGCCGCTACAACAGGTGCTCAACTTCTGGTTCGGCCCCTTGGGCAGTGCTGAAGACGGGCAACTGCGCCCGCTGTGGTTCACCAAGAACGAGGCAACGGATGCCGAGATCGGCCGGCGTTTCGCCCCGCTGATCGAAGCCGCCCTGGCGGGTGGCCTGCAAGACTGGCCGAGTACCGGCACAAGCAGCACAAGCAGCACAAGCGACACAAACCACCGAAGCCACCAAAGCGGCCTGGGCGGCCTGGCCCGCATCCTGCTGCTGGACCAATTCACGCGCAACCACTTTCGCGGCCAACCGCGCAGCTTTGCGGGCGACCCGCAAGCGCTGGCGGAGGCGCTGGTACTGATAGCCGACACCCCGCGCTTTGAAGCCCTGAGCCCCTTGCAGCGCTGGTTCGTCTTGATGCCGCTGGAGCACGCCGAAGACGCCACCCTGCAAGCGCAATGCGTGGCCGCATTTGAAGCCTTGGTGCCGCTGGACCCACGCCTCCAGGGCGCACTCGACTTTGCCCGCAAGCACCAGGCGGTGATTGCACAGTTCGGCCGCTTTCCCCATCGCAACGCCATCCTGGGGCGCATCAGCACGGCAGCTGAAGAAACCTATCTCGCGCTGCCGGGTAGCGGGTTTTGATAGGGCATGGCAAGCGGCCTCAGGCCCCTTCCTTCTCCTGCAGCAAGCGCCACATCACCTTGCCCGAGCCCGACTTGGGCAGGCTGTCGGCAAACTCAAGCAGCTTAGGCGCTTTGTAGGCCGCCATGTGCTCGCGGGCCCAATCGATGATGTCTTGCTCGGTGGTCTTACCCTTGGCCTCGGTGCGCAGCACCACAATGGCCTTGACTGTCTCACCGCGGTAAGCGTCTTTGGCGGCGATGATGCAGGCCTCCTGCACGGCGGGGTGCCTGTACAGCAGCATCTCCACCTCCGACGGCCAAACCTTGTAGCCGCTGGCGTTGATCATGCGCTTGAGCCGGTCGGTGATGAAGAAATAGCCTTCATCGTCCATGCGCCCCAGGTCGCCCGTCCTGAAGAAGGCCTTGCCCTCGCGCTGGATGAAGGCCGCCTCGGTCGCCGCTGGTTGGCGCCAATAACCCTTGAACACCATGGGGCCGTGGGTAATGATTTCGCCCACCTCGCCGATGGGTAATTCTTCGAGCGTCACCGGGTCGATGATGCGCGAATCGACGCCGAAAATCGGGATGCCCAGACATTGCAGCTTGGCCCGCTCGGGTGGGTTGGCGTGTGACGGGGCAGCCGTTTCGGTGAGGCCATAGCCCTCGGCAAAAGTCAGCCCAAATTCCTGTTGCAAACGCTCTGCCACCGCCTGCGGCATGGCGGCGCCGCCCCCGCTGAGATAAGTCAGGCTGGAAAGGTCAAATTTTTTGTAATTGGGGCTGCCAAAGAGATCAATGATCATGGTGGGCACACAGGTCCAGTGCGTCACCTTACAGCGGGAGATCAGGTTGCCAGCCAATTCGCGGTCCCAGCGCGGCATCACCACCACCGTCATGCCCTGATAGATTGGGCCCAGCACGCCGTAGAGCATGCCGGTGATGTGGAACATTGGCACAACCGCCAGCCCCACCGATTCTGCCGAGGCATAACCCCATTGCCCACCGCCACAGGCATTGGCCATCAAAGTGGCGTTGGTGTGCATGCAGCCTTTGGGCAGCCCTGTGGTGCCCGAGGTGTAGGGCAGCAGCGCCAAGTCATCGGGCCCCACCCGGTGCGGCCCGGCCGGCAGGCGCTGATCGAGCGCATCCTTCCAGCAGGTGAAGTGGGTGATGCTGGTCAGGCCGGCACTGTCCGGCAAAGCCGGTTCGGCACAAAGAAATTGCCTTAGCGCGTCTGACAAGCCCAACTCGGCCGGAATCCCCGGCGGGGGCAGCGCATCGGCGTAACTCGCTACCAGCACGGCCTTGACCCGCTGAGCTTGCGGCAGCGCCGCATTGGCAGCGGCAACGATGCCGGCCAACTCGGCAGAGCAGATCACCACCTTGGTCTGCGGGTCGGTGATGTAGTGGCCAAATTCTTCCATGCGATTCATGGGATTGACCGGCACCAGCACCGCATTGGCACGGTTCACCGCATAGAACGAGGCAATGTACTGCGGGCAGTTTTGCATGAACAGCGCCACCCGGTCGCCCTGCTCAACGCCCTGCCCCTGCAACCAACCCGCCAATGCTTCAGCTTGCGCATGGAGCTCGGCATAACTGAGCGAGGCCCCGCAGAAAATCGTCGCCGCCTTGTCGGGGTGCCGCTTGGCCGAAACATCCAGGTTGAACCACAAGGAGGTCTGCGGAATCGCCAACTCACGGGGCAGGCGACGCGGCCAATGGCTGCGTCGCGCCTGGCGTTGCGGGCTGTCCGGTGTTGGCAAAGCTTCTACGGCGACGACCATTTGCACTGTCTCCTGCTGTTTATCTTTGGTACCGAGAGGCCAAGGCGCCCGATGTTCGGCATGCCGCTCATTCTGGCGTGCAGGCCAAGGACCGTGTTGTCCCTGAAGCGACAAAACATAAGGCGACTTTCAAGCGGTGTGCGACTGGCGTGATTCCGCACCAAATGCAAATTGTTCGACCTTGTTCGAGCGGCTACACGGGTTTCTGCCCAAATTTGCCTGAAAATGCGCACCAATACTTCACCCCTCGAACCCATGTCCACCATTCTTCAGCACATCCCCGCCGGCCAGAAGGTCGGTATCGCATTCTCTGGCGGCCTCGACACCAGCGCGGCCCTGCACTGGATGCGCAACAAGGGTGCCATCCCCTACGCCTACACCGCCAATCTGGGCCAACCCGACGAGCCCGATTACGATGAAATCCCCCGCAAAGCCATGCAGTACGGCGCCGAAAAGGCCGTGCTGGTGGACTGCCGCGCACAGTTGGTGAATGAAGGCATTGCCGCGCTGCAAAGCGGTGCCTTCCACATCAGCACCGCTGGCGTGACCTACTTCAACACCACGCCCATTGGCCGCGCCGTGACCGGCACCATGCTGGTGGCCGCGATGAAGGAAGACGATGTCAACATCTGGGGCGACGGCTCCACCTTCAAGGGCAATGACATCGAGCGTTTCTACCGCTACGGCCTGCTGACCAACCCTGCGCTGAAAATCTACAAGCCCTGGCTAGACCAGCAATTCATCGACGAGCTGGGCGGCCGCGCTGAAATGTCGGCCTTCATGACCAAGGCCGGCTTTGGCTACAAGATGTCGGCCGAGAAGGCTTACTCCACCGATTCCAACCTGCTCGGCGCCACCCACGAAGCCAAGGACCTGGAAAGCCTGAGCTCCGGCATGAAGATCGTCAACCCCATCATGGGCGTGGCCTTCTGGCGTGAAGACGTGGTGGTCAAGCACGAAGAAGTCACCGTGCGCTTCGAAGAAGGCCAGCCCGTGGCGCTGAACGGCGTCGAGTACAGCGACCCGGTGGCCTTGCTGCTGGAAGCCAACCGCATCGGCGGCCGCCACGGCCTGGGCATGAGCGACCAGATCGAAAACCGCATCATCGAAGCCAAGAGCCGCGGCATCTACGAGGCCCCCGGCCTGGCCCTGCTCTTCATCGCCTACGAGCGTCTGGTGACCGGCATCCACAACGAAGACACCATCGAGCAGTACCGCGAAAGTGGCCGCAAACTGGGCCGCCTGCTGTACCAGGGCCGCTGGTTCGACCCGCAAGCCATCATGCTGCGCGAAGCCGCCCAGCGCTGGGTGGCCCGCGCCGTCACCGGCGAAGTCACGCTGGAACTGCGCCGCGGTAACGATTACTCTTTGCTGGATACCCGCTCGGCCAACCTCACCTACAAGCCCGAGCGCTTGTCGATGGAAAAAGTGGAAGACGCTCCCTTCTCGCCCGCCGACCGCATTGGCCAGCTGACCATGCGCAACCTGGACATCAAGGACACACGCGAGAAGCTCACCACCTACGCGCAGGTCGGCCTGCTCTCAGCGGGTTCCGCAAGCAGCCTGCCGCAGCTCAAGCACGACGACAAGAAGTAAGCTCGAAACGGGGCGTACTCGCCCCGTCCTACCGATAGCTGCCGACAACGGCTGTATAGCACGCTGGCTTCGACAAGCTCAGTCCGACCGGGTGAAATTGAACCTCGACACAATTTCCCGTGCGCCCTGAGCGCATCGGGATTCAGTGATTTCTGCTCGGCCCTTGTGATTGCAGTTGAAGGCCGCCGCAATGGTGCTCAGTTGGTCGGTGCTCAGCTCCTTGGCCACACCTGCGGGCTCGTCGTCCTCGGGGTAGAACGCCCAAGCTGCTGATACTCCGATCGTGAGCCATGTGCTCAGGCACAGGAGAAGTACTTTCTTTGTGGTCGCCATCGGCATTGTTTTTATCCGCAAGGGGGTGTACTCCGCGTGGAGG
>NZ_JAQQXS010000023.1 GCF_028595305.1 Roseateles koreensis
AGTCGGGCTACGACATCCGGACGGTGCAGGAGTTGTTGGGCCATGCCGACGTCGCTACCACCATGATCTATACCCATGTCCTGAAGGTGGGCGGCGGGGGCGTGCGCAGTCCGATGGATGTGCTGGCTGCCCGATCAAGCGCCTGAACGCTGCTGTACCAGCCCGCCACAGAGTTGCCCCTCGTTGATGTCGGCTTTGGGCACCTTGCAGTCGGACGCCAATGCCCGGATCGTGCCCAAAGCAGTCGTCGGCCCTGCCGAAACAAGTTGCCGGAAAGCTGTCGCACAACGTTGGAATTGAGGTGCCATGCTGCGGTGAGTCAGCTCGAATTACGGGTTAGGCGGCAACTTCCTTGAACCGAGACACAATGTATTTGACGAACGTTTCATTCCCAGCATACGCGACAAGAGGAATCAATTCTGGGCGCACTTGAGGCCAAAGTACCTCACCTTGTGCCAAGGAGTCTGAGTGACCACGGGAGCAAACCCAACCCGCCATTGGAATGCGGCGGTTTGCGCACATAGATGCCACCTTCTCTGCCACGAGGATGCCGCCGCCGCTGCCCTCAAAGGATAATTCCCCTTTACTTGAGACGTACCACTCGCCCGTGACTCTTGATTCCACTACGAGAACTGCGAGGTGGTAGAAGGTTGTAGGCTGGTCTTCAAGGACGATGTGCACTACGGGATCAATGGTCGCGTTGAGTACAGCCTCAAGCCCAGACTTGATGTGAAACGTTTGAAATAGACGCCTAGCCTCAGCCGGGGCCACCTGCTCCCGATGTATTTGCTCCGAATACTCTGGCAGTTGTTGGTCCGGGAGATTCGGCCACAAGGCGTCGATGAGGCGTGTGATGAAGTTGCCTGCAACGCCCTGCGCTGCACCGTAAAGAAAGTCGAGCATGAATGCCTCCGAATCTGTTGTCGCCCGCCGTAACGGGTCAGGTTGACCAAGGGGTTAGGCAACACCGCGGCTCCAGTTAGGACAACTGCTCCAGGTCTTCCAAAGAACGCAGAGTGGCAGCGTCAACTCGCCGAACGAAGTGAAGCGCAATTCACAAGCCCCCACATTTTTGTCTTCACACCATGCTAGTCTGCCCCTGAACTGAGCCGTTGATGTGGCCGCTTTTGCCGCCGCATGTCAGCCCACCCGCCAGGAGCCATGTCATGACAGAAGACGAAGTGCGTGAGCGTGCATTTGCCATGCCCATCCAGAGTCCGGCATACCCGCCCGGCCCTTACCGTTTCGTCAACCGTGAATACCTGATCATCACGTACCGGACCGACCCCGAGGCTTTGCGCCGCTTGATCCCTGCGCCGCTGGAGTTGGCCGAGCCGGTGGTGAAGTTCGAGTTCATCCGCATGCCGGACTCCACGGGTTTTGGTGATTACACCGAGTCCGGCCAGGTCATCCCGGTGACGCTGAACGGCGAACATGGCGGCTTTGTGTTGTCTATGTTTTTGAATGACCACCCGCCCATTGCGGCTGGGCGCGAGTTGTGGGGGTTCCCGAAAAAACTGGGGAATCCCGAACTGCGAGTTCATACGGACACCTTGATGGGCACGCTGGATTACAGCGACTTCCGCGTTGCCACCGGCACCATGGGCTACAAGCACCAGGCCATGGACCCGGCCAAGGCGCATGCTGCTCTGGCGGCGCCGGCATTCCTGCTCAAAATCATCCCTCATGTGGACGGCACCCCGCGCATCTGCGAGTTGGTGCGCTACAACCTGACCGACATCATCGTCAAGGGTGCCTGGAGCGGCCCCGGCGCCCTCGACCTGCGCGACCACGCGCTAGCCCCCGTGGCTGATTTGCCTGTGTTGGAGGTGCTCTCCACCGTCCACATTCTGGCTGACCTGACCCTGCCGCTGGGCACCGTCGCCCACGACTATCTCACCCGCTAACATCCCATTCACTTTCCTCCTCAAGCCAAGGACTCACGCCAAATGCAACTTAAAGACAAAGTCGCCATCATCACCGGCTCGGCCAGCGGCATCGGCCGGGAAATCGCCCTGGAGTACGCCCGCGAGGGTGCCAAGGTTGTCATCGCCGATCTGTCACTGGAGGCCGCTGCGGCCACCGCGAAAGAGATCACCGAAGCGGGCGGCACGGCCATGCCGGTGGCCATGAATGTGACCGACGAAGCCCAGGTCGATGCCGGCGTGGCCGCCGTCGTTGCGGCCTATGGCGGGGTGGATATCCTGATCAGTAACGCGGGGATCCAGATCATCAGCCCCATCGTGGACTTTAAGCTTGACGACTGGAAGAAGCTGCTGGCCATCCATCTGGACGGGGCTTTCCTGACCACCCGCGCCTGTATGCGCGCCATGATTCAGGGCGGCCGTGGCGGCACCGTGCTGTACATGGGCTCGGTGCATTCCCACGAAGCCTCACCTTTGAAAGCGCCCTATGTGGCGGCCAAGCATGGCCTGATCGGCCTTGCCAAGGTGGTGGCCAAGGAAGGTGCCAAAGACAAGATCCGCGCCAACGTCATCTGCCCCGGCTTTGTACGCACACCCCTGGTGGACAAGCAAATCCCCGAGCAGGCCAAGGCATTTGGCATCAGCGAGGCTGAGGTGATCAAGAACGTGATGCTCAAGGACACCGTGGACGGCGAATTCACCACCACGCAAGATGTGGCCCAAACAGCGATCTTCCTGGCCGCCTTCCCCAGCAATGCCTTGACCGGACAGTCCATCACGGTCAGCCATGGTTGGCATATGCAGTGAACTCAGCACCCAGGTCGTTTGTCTGGGTGCGGTGATGCGGCGCTTCCCAGTGCCGCATCACCGCCTGTTTCAAGACGGGTTGACGTGGTCCTTCATCTTGGGCATGGCGATGGCCAAAGCCGCGCCGCCCAAGGTTTTGATCAGGCCTGAATGCTGGGCGTAAAAGCTCGCCAGTTCATCGGCAATGCCGGGCTGTGCCTGGCGCGTTCTGATCGATGAACCCATGGCATGGATATAAATCAAGGCTGATCTCCCAACGTGCGGGTTCAGCGGCTGGCTGCGGCTTGCGCTTTGATGGCCGCGATGCGCTGCTGGTCTGCTTCCCGACTGGCGCTTACTTTTTGCGCGGCGGGGCGGGCACCGATCATTTGCGCATAGGGCTTCCAATCGATGCCGCCAGCGGTGAGCAGGTCTTCGCCGAGCACGGCTTTGCTGGCCATGGCCACCAGGGGCAGGCTGACCCAGGCGGCGCAATCGGCTTGGGTGAAAGTGTCGCCCCCCACATAAGGCGCAAATTTGGCCAGACGTTTGAACCCGGCGATGTTCTTGGTCAGCAGGGCGCGTACCCGGTCTTGCGTGCCTTGGCTGACCGTTGCGCCGAAAAAGGCCTGCGGATACAGCTCGCGCGCCACCAGTTCAAGGTGCAGTTCAATGAAGGTGACGATCTCCTTCAGCTTGGCGGCCTGGAAGGGATCGGCGGGCACCAGGGCCGGTTGGGGGTAGGCGGCCTCCAGATAGTCGGCGATGACTTGGCTTTCACACAACGACCCTGCATCCGTGTGAATGAAGGGCACTTTGCCCAAAGGGCTGGCGTTCAGTACCGCCTCGTCGCTGGACTTGGTCATCACCAGTTCTTCTTCGAAGGGGATGCCTTTTTCCAGCAAGATCAGCTTGACCTTGTTGTAGTAGTTGGAAAGGGCAAAGCCGCAGAGTTTGATCGTCATAAGGGGGCTCCAAGTAGGGTGGGGGAAGTCTAAGCGTGAGTGCTGACGAGGGGGTTCACCAAGGCGACAGTGCCGGGCGCTGGCGTGCTGGTTCGGCCGTCAGCGGGCCGTGCTGCGTCGCTGAAGCATCAGCAGCAGGCCGGCACACAGGCCCCCCGCCACCGCGCCGCTCAGGTGCGCGAAGGGCGCCACCGGAATATCCCAGCCGGCGACGGTGCGCATGGGCGTGCCCAGCGGCACCTCGCTCCACAACTTGATGGCGAGCCCCAGCGTCACTGCGAGGCCAATGCGCCGCTGGCGGGCAGAGTGAGTGGTTTGGACAGCCGGGCCAAACACCAATTCCACCAGCACCACGGCCACGCCAGCATGCAGGTAGCCCGACAGCCCGCCGTAGTGCAGCAGATCGGGTTTGAGCAGCAAGCCCCATTGGGTGAGCGGCCAAGCCAGCAGATAGGCCCCCACGGCGCGCAGCGGCACGCGTGCCGCCCAGCCAAACCAAGCCACTACGGCGCAGGCGCCCAGATTGGCCTGCAGGTGTTGCCGGCTCCAGTGCACGAAGACGGCGCTCCAGGCCCGCCAGGGTTCGGCGCCGGCCAGCGCAGGTTGCCAATCCCAGCGTGAGGAGGGTTGCAGCCACACCAGCAGCGTGCCCGCAATCAGCAGCGCGCCCAGGCCGAGCCAAGCCCATCCGCCATAGGGATGGCCGAGCCGGTGTGCGGGGCGCGGGCGGGCAGCGCCGCTCAAGGAAATACGGCCCGCCACAAGGCCAGCACGGCGTCACGGTGCGGGATCAGCCCAAGCCGGGCAAGCGTCTCGGGGTCGACCGCGGTGGGTTCTTCATTCAAGCGTGCGCGGTGTTGGGCGCGGCGCAACTCGCGGTAGGCATCCGCCGCGTGACGGCCCACCTCAGCGGGCAGCAGGCCCGCCTCTTCAGCGCGTTGTAGCAAGGCGATGACGCCCAAATTTGGCGTTAACGCCGGATGTGCGCCCGCATGTGCCAAGATCAGGTATTGCAGCGCAAATTCGGCGTCCATCATGCCGCCCGGGCTGTGCTTCAGGTCGAACTGGCCGGCCCGTTGCGGATGGGCGCTGCGCACTTTGTCGCGCATGGTCTGCACTTCAAGGCGCAGGGCGGCTTGATCGCGCTCGGCGGTCAGCACTTGCCGGCGTACCTCGTCGAAGCCCGCAATCAACCCGGCGTCGCCTGCGCACCAGCGTGCCCGCGTGATGGCCTGATGCTCCCAGGTCCAGGCGGTGTTGCTGCCCCGGCCGGTCTGGTATTTTTGAAAACTGGCCAGCGAGGTGACCAGCAGGCCGGAGTTGCCATTGGGCCGCAGCGCCGTGTCAATGTCGAAGAGCCCGCCGGCCGAGGTGCGCACCGTCAGCCACATGATCAGTTTGCGCACAAAGGCGCCGTAGATGTCGGGTGCGTTGTCGTCGTCGTCATCGAACAAGAACACCACGTCCAGGTCGCCGCCGTAGCCCAGCTCTTTGCCGCCGAGCTTGCCGTAGGCAATCACTGCAAATCGCGGGCTGGGGCGGTGCGCCTGCTTCAGCCGTGCCCAGGCCCAGCGTATGGTGCATTGCAAGATAGCGTCGGCCAGCGCGGAGAGATCGTCCGCCACCTGCTCCACGGTGATCTTTTGTTCCACATCGCGTACCAGGGTGCGAAAAACTTCGGACTGATGCGCGCGCCGCAGGCTGTCCAGCAGCGCCTCTTCATGGGCCTCGCCACTGCGCTCCCAGGCCTCGAAACGGTCTTGCATGTCCTGCACAAAGGCGGGGCCGTCGAAGCGCTCGTTCAGCAGCCGCGTGTCAGCCAATTCGTCAATCACCCCGGGGTGTTGCATCAGGTAGCGCATGGGCCAGCGCGCCAGGCCCAAGAGGCGCAACAGACGGGTTTGTACGGCGGGCCGCTCCACCAGCAGGGCGAGGTAGCTTTCGCGCCGCAGCAGGGGTTCCACCCAGTCGATGAAGCGCTGGGCTGCGTCCATGGTGCAGGCCTCGTCGCGCACTGCCAGTGCCGCACGGCCTATCAATTTGGCCAAGCGCAGACGCGATTCTTCGCGCAGGTTTTGCACCTTTTCCTGCGCGGCCCAGCGGCGCACCACGCTGGCCAGCTCGGGCTGCAGCTTGGCCAAAAATTCTTCGCTGTCCACGCTCAGGGGTGGGCCACCGCAACCTTTGCAGCCGCCCTTGTTGCCGGGGCTGTTGCCGTCGTGCAGCAGGGCGTCGAACTCGTTGGCGACGATCTCGCGCACTTCGCACAATTTGTCGAGCAGCTCGCAGGCCTCGCGTTGGCAGCGCAGGCCCATGCTGAGGGCGATCCAGCGCAGATCGTCGTCGCCGGCGGGCAGGCAGTGGGTTTGCTGGTCGTCCAGGAACTGGATGCGGTGCTCCACCCGGCGCAAAAAGACATAGGCGTCGGCGAGTTGCGTGGCGGTGTCGCGCTTCATCAGGCCGCCGGTGGCCAGCCGGTCGAGCGCCTTGAGTGTGGAGCGGGTGCGGATCTCTGGAAACTGGCCGCCGCGCACCACTTGCAGCAGTTGTACCGTGAATTCAATTTCGCGGATGCCGCCACGCGAGAGCTTGACGTCGTTAGCGCGCTCGGGCCGGCCGGCGGCGCGGCGCTGGGCTTCGTCGCGAATCTTGCGGTGCAATTGCCGCAGGCCTTCGAACACGCCGTAATCCAGATACTTGCGGTAAACGAACGGTGCCACCAAAGCGCGCAGGGCGAGCGCACGCTGGTTGGTGAGCGTCGGCTGCGGCGCCACTACCCGGCTCTTGAGCCAGGCAAAGCGCTCCCATTCTCGGCCCTGCACCAGAAAATACTCCTCCAGCATGGCCAGGCTGACCGCCGCCGGGCCAGAGTTGCCATTGGGACGTAACGCCAGATCAACACGAAACACTTGGCCGTCGTCCGTGATTTCGCCAATCAACGCATAGAGGCGCTTGGCCACGCTGGCGAAGTACTCGTGCGCGCTCACGGCGTTGCGACCGCCCTCCACGCCGTCGGTCTGGCCTTCATCCTCATAGACATAGATCAGGTCGATGTCAGAGGAGACATTGAGTTCGCGGGCACCCAGCTTGCCCATGCCCAACACCCAGAACTCGATCACCTCGCCCTGCGCATTGCGGGGGGCGCCGTTCACGGCGTCTTGCTCGGCGCGGGCGGCGGCCAGCGCCAAGCAAAGCGTCACTTCGGCCAAATGCGTCATGGCGACGGTGACGTGCTCCATCGGTGCGCCGGCTTCGATGTCGAGCACCGCCAAGCGCTCCAGCACCAGATGGCGGGCAATCCGCATGGCGCAGGCCAAAGGCCGCCCCTGGGCTTGCAGCGCGAGGATCAGCTGCTCAATGCCGGCCCGCTCGGGCAAACCGGCTGCCAGCAGGCCTAACTCGTCGGCATAGCGGCGGCGCACGCGTTGCACAAAGCGGCTGTGCGAGGCCTGGGCAAGGGGGGTGGTGGCGTGGGGCAGGGCGTCTGTCATGATGTGAAGCAGGGTGGCGAGCAGGCAAAGAGTGGGTAAATGTCATGCCCGGTGCAGGTTCGGGCTCCATGGGCTGTGCTAGATTCCCCCCGGCATGGCTTTGGCCTGCGCGCGGCAGCTCCAGCTCAGCGGATTCATGACAATTACGACCCCAGTCTCCACGGTGAGCGCTTCCCTTCGATGTCTCTTCTTGCCAAGCTGAACGCCAGTGCCGCCCGTTGGTGCAGAACACCCATGCGGCTGGCCCTGCGCGTGGCGCGTTGGGCGCTGGGGCTTACCCTGCTGCTTTGGGCCTTGTTGCTGGCGGCTTGGCTGGTCTTGCATTGGGCAATTCTGCCGCACATCGATGATTGGCGCGGCACGCTCGAAAGAAGGGCCTCCGAACGGCTGGGTGTTCAATTGCGCATTGGGCAAATCAGTGTCAGTTCAGGGGGCTGGATTCCCGCCGTCGAGATGCGGCAGGTGGTGTTTCTCGACCCGCAGGGGCGGGAGGCTTTGCGGCTGCCCCGGGTGGCTGCGGCCTTGTCGGCGCGCTCGCTGCTGGCGATGGAGTTGCGCTTTGAGCAATTGCTGATCGATGCGCCGCAGCTGGTGGTGCGCCGCGATGCGCAGGGCCGCATCTTCCTGGCGGGGCTGAGCATGGAGTCGGCCAACACGCCGGAAACCGCCGACCTGGCCGGTGCCTGGGCCGACTGGTTGCTGGTGCAGCATGAATTTGTCATTTTGAATGGCCGGGTCCGCTGGATCGATGAGCGCCGCGCCGCGCCGCCGCTGGAGCTGTCTTCTCTCAATTTGGTGCTGCGCAACAGCCTGCATAGCCATGCCATGCGGCTGGATGCCACCCCGCCTCCCGAGTGGGGGCAACGCTTCTCCTTGCAGGGGCGATTCACGCAGCCCTTGCTAAAAAGGGCGGGCGAGTTCAAGTCTTGGAGCGGCCAGCTTTATATGGATTTGCCCCAGGCCGATTTGCGCCACCTGCGCCGCCATGTCAATCTGCCCTTTGAGTTGAGCGACGGCGACGGCGCGTTGCGCGCCTGGGCCGAGATCAAAAATGGCCGCCCCCAATCGGTGACCGCAGACATCGGCCTGCGCTTGGTCAAACTGCGTCTGGCCGCCAAAGCAGAGATGCTTGAACTGGCGCGTGTGGAAGGGCGGTTGCAACTCCAGCAGCAACACGACGAGCTGGCGCTGACCGCCACCCAGCTGGGTTTTGTCAGCGGCGATGGGGTGGAGTGGCCCCGGTCAGACTGGCGCATCGCCTTGCAACTGCCGGCGCCGGCTCAGGTGCGGGGCGGCGTCGAGCCGGCGGGCAGCAGCCCTTTCAACACCGATCTCAGCGCGCCCCTGGGTGGCAGTTTGCAGGCGCAGCGGTTGGACTTTGCCCTGATGGCGCAACTGGCGCAGCGCTTGCCTGTGGGGGAAGCCGCGCGCGGCTGGTTGCGCTCGGTTGCGCCGCAAGGCGTGTTGCGCGATTTGAATGCCAGTTGGCAGGGGCCGCTGGACGCGCCCACCCGTTATCGCGTCAAGGGTGCGATCGATGGTTTGAGCCTCGCCGCCGGGCCGGTGGCTGAGGGCGCTGCCCCCGGGGTCGGCCGACCCGGGGTTCAAGGTGCCAGCCTGCAGGTGGACGCCAGCGAGCGGGGCGGCCGGGCGAGCCTGAACGTGAGCGACGGCGCCTTGATACTGCCCGGCGTGCTGGAGGAGGCCACCGTACCCTTGAGTCGCCTCAGCACGAACCTGGACTGGCGCATCAACTCGGTGGCCGGCAAGCCGGATCAATTGGAGGTGCATGTCGGTGACTTGAGACTGGCCACGCCCGACGCGCAGGGCGAATTCAATGCTGTCTGGCGCAGTGGTGTGGGCGGCGCCAAGCCGGCGGACGCCCGCTTTCCCGGCAGCCTGGAGCTGAGTGGCTCGGTCGACCGTATGGCGGCCAATCGGGTGCGCGCCTATCTGCCCTTGTCCGTGGGCGAGGCCACGCGCAGTTATTTGCTGAATGCACTGCGCAGCGGCGAGGCGCGCAACACGCAAATACGCTTGCGAGGGGCTTTGCAAGACTTCCCCTTCGATGGCGGGCGTCCGGGCGTATTTCGCATCAGCACGCAGGCACACGACGTCGAGTTTGCCTACGCGTCGCCTGAGCCGGTGGACGAGGGGCAGGCGCCCCCAGCCCATAGTTGGCCAGCCCTGCAGCATACGCACGCAGAGTTGATCTTCGAGCGCAACAGCCTGTTCTTCAAGAACGGCCATGCGCAGGTGCTGGGTTATGAGCTCAGCGGCGTGAATGGCGGCATCAAGGATCTGGCCCACGCACGGGTGCTGGAGCTGGAGGGAAGTGGCCGTGGGCCGACCGCCGAGCTGCTGCGTTACCTCCACATGAGCTCGCTGGAGGAGTGGACGGGCGGCGCGCTCAGCCAGGCGCAGGCCACCGGCCCCTCCACGCTCAAGCTAGCGCTCAAGCTGCCCTTGCTGGCGCTGGAGCGCAATCAGATCAAGGGCACCGTGCAGTTGATGGGTAACGAGCTGCGCATCCGCCCTGAAATCCCGCTCTTGAGCAATACGCGCGGCAAGATCGAATTCGACCAGCAAAGCGTCAAGGTGAGCGGCGGGCAGGCGCGTGCGCTGGGCGGGGATTTGAGTCTTGAAGGTGGGTCTTTGTCGGGCGGTGGCCTGGCCTTCACAGTACAAGGGCAAGCCAGCGCTGAAGGTCTGCGGCGCGCTGCAGAATTGGGGGCTTTGGCCCGCCTGGCGCAGTCCGCCAGCGGACAGGCGACTTACCGCTTGCAATTGGGCGTCAATCAAGGCCGTGCCGACCTCAACCTGAACAGCAATCTGCAGGGCTTGGCGTTGGATCTGCCCGCGCCTTTGCACAAAGACGCAGACATGGTGCTGCCCCTGCATTTGCAACTCACCAATAACGGCCAAGCTTCACGTGATGAATTGCGCCTGGAGTTGGGCGGCACGCTGCAGGCCTACTTCCTGCGCGACACCAGCACGGCGCAGCCGCGCGTTCTGCGTGGCGCCATCGGCGTGCAAGACAAATTGCCGCCCCTGCCCACCAGTGGTGTGCATCTGGCAGCCACCTTTGACGCGCTGAATCTGGATGCCTGGAATGTTGCGGCGCAGAAGCTCTCGAGCGGCGGTGCGGGCCTTGGCGCCCCCACAACCACCGCTGGTGCTGATCCCGGCAGCAGCTACCTGCCGCAGCAAATCAATCTGCGTGCGCTGCACCTGCATCTGGCGGGACGCAGCATGAGCCATGTGGTGGCGAACATCAGCCGCGTGGGCGGCGTGGAGGGGGAGGGCTGGCGCTTCGGCCTGGATGCCGACCAGCTTAGCGGTTTGATTGAGGTGCGCGGTGGTGCTGCGGGGCAAGCAAGTGCGCCGGGCCGGGTGTTTGCTCGATTGAGCCGCCTCTCGTTGCCCAAGCAAGAGGTGGACTCGGTCACTCAGTTGCTGGATCAGGGCAGTGGTGACGTGCACGGCGGCAGGCCGGCAGGCAGCGTGCCGGCCTTGGACGTGGTGATCGACGACTTCGAGTTGCGTGGGAAGCGTCTGGGGCGTTTGGAGGTGCAGGCGCAAGCCAACGGGCCGCAGCGCGATTGGCGCCTGACCAAGCTGCAGATCAAGTCGCCCGACGCGGTGCTGAACGCCACCGGGCATTGGCTGGCTGAGCCCGCGTTCTCGCAGCGGCGAACGCAGCTGGACTGGCAACTCGACGTGCTGGATGCCGGCGCGATGCTCGACCGCATGGGTGAGGGCAAGGTGCTGCGCGGCGGCAAGGGGCAAATGGTGGGGCAATTGGGTTGGCTGGGCTCGCCGCTCTCGCCCGACTTTGCCACCATGAACGGGCAGTTGAAGTTGACCTTGGCTTCAGGCCAATTCCTGAACGCGGAGCCGGGTGTTGGGCGCCTGCTTGGGGTGTTGAGCCTGCAGTCGCTGCCGCGCCGTTTCCTGTTGGATTTCCGCGATGTGTTTTCGGAGGGGTTCACCTTTGACGGCGTGGGCGGCGACGTGACGATTGAGCACGGCGTGGCCAGCAGTAACAATCTGCGCATGCGCGGCTTGCAGGCCACGGTGGCGGTTGAAGGTCAGGCCGATCTGGCGGCGGAAACCCAGAACCTGCACGTGCTGGTGGTGCCCGAGGTCAGCATGGGCGGTGCCTCACTGGCCTATGCTGCCATCAACCCGGCCGTGGGTTTGGGGGCTTTTCTGGCCCAATGGGTGTTGAGCCGCCCCATGGCGGTGGCCGGGACACGGCAATTCCACATCACCGGCAGTTGGGTGGACCCCAAGGTCGAAAAAGTCGAAAAACTTGATGCACCGGACAAGTCTGCCAGCGCACCAGCATTGCCGGAGAGTTCGGGTAAAAATTAAATATCGGGGCGGTTGTGGCCGATTGCGGCGGCAGCTGTTCAAGCTTCAAAGTAGGGGACCTTATGAAAGTTGCAGCCATCCAGATGGTGTCCACGCCAGACCCGGTCCATAACGCTGAGCGCGCACGGTACTGGCTCCATGAGGCCGCGGCGCAAGGCGTTCAATTGGCAGCCTTGCCGGAGTACTTCTGCTTGATGGGGCAGCAAGACAGCGACAAACTCGCGATTGCCGAAACGGCCGCCGACACCACCGCCCCCCTGCAGCGCATGTTGAGCGAGACGGCGGCGGCACTGGGCCTGTGGCTCATTGGCGGCACTCTGCCGCTGCGCGCTGCCACGCCGGAGCGCGTGCGCAATGCGACCTGCGTGTACGCGCCGGATGGCCACCTGGCTGCGCGCTACGACAAGATCCATTTGTTCCGTTTTGACAATGGCCGCGAAAGCTATGACGAAGCACGGGTGCTGGAGGCGGGGGAGCAGCCCTGCACTTTTGTGGCGCCGATCTCCGCCACGGCAGAGCATGCGGCGTTTGATTTGAAAGTGGGTTTGAGCGTGTGCTACGACCTGCGCTTCCCGGAGTTGTACCGCGCCATGAGCTTCTCCGGCGACCAAGTGCCCTGTGATTTGTTCGCGGTACCTGCCGCCTTCACCTACACCACAGGGCAGGCGCACTGGGAGTTGCTATTGCGCGCACGAGCGATCGAAAACCAAGCCTTTGTCATCGCACCGGCGCAGGGCGGCCTGCATCAGAATGGCCGCAGAACCTGGGGGCACAGCATGATTGTCGACCCCTGGGGCGATGTGCTGGCCTGCCTGCCCGAGGGCGAGGGGCTGGCGGTGGCAACCCTGGACATGGCGCGCTTGCGCGCCGTGCGTCAGCAGTTGCCGGCACTCCAGCACCGCCGCCTGTGATCGAGGGCCACGCCCCCCGAACCGAAGGATTGTGGACATGAAAATTGTTGCTAATGCCGCCCCTCTGCTGACCGCTGCCGCGCTGCTGGCCTTGGTGGGCTGCGGCACGCCGGCCGATTCACCCGGCATGCGCTTGAGTGCGGTCGAGTCGCTGCAGATGCGCGCCTGGGTGCCCGAGGCCTTGAAGTACCAGATGGTGTTGGAGTCTGTCACCGGCGGGCAACCGACCGGGCGGTTCTGGGGCGCAAAAATCAGCAATGCCTCGCTGCAGGAGGCTCTCTCGGAGTCCCTGCATTCGCTGGGCCTGCTGTCCAACACACCGGGGGTTGGGCGTTATTTGTTGAGCGTCAATCTGGTGGCGCTGGACCAACCACTGTTCGCCCTCAATATGAAGGTGTCTGTGGTGATGGACTACACGTTGATCGACAAGAACGCTGGCGACAAAGTGGTGTACCAGCGCCGCTTGCGGAGTTTGCACACGGTGCAATTCTTGGACAGCATGGTCGACCCCAATGAGCGCACCCGCCAGGCCAGCGAAGAAGCCGTGCACCAAAACGTGACAACGATGGTGCGCGAGTTGATGGAAATGAACTGGCCCGCTTGATCAGCGGCGCCCGAACATCATCCCCTGGGCCAAGGCCCGCTTGAGGGGCGGCAAGGCCTGCAAGGCGGCCAAGGCCAGGCCGCGTGCAGCCGGCAAGCCGGGCCAGCGCCAGGCGAAGCTGCGCGCCAGAAAATCGGTGGCGGCAATCATGCTCCAGCGGTCGGGTGCGCGGCTCCATTCCACTTGCTTCAATGCCTTCTGAATCAGGTCGGCTTTGGCGGTTTGCCCAGCGCCCTCAGCGGCGGCCTGGACTGTGCGGCGCAGCGCCTCTACCAGTGCAAAGGCGTCGCGCAGGCCGAGGTTGAGGCCTTGGCCGGCCACTGGATGCAAGGTTTGCGCAGCGTTGCCGATGCGCACGGTGCAGGCCTCCACAAGGGTGCGCTCAGCGTTCAAGCCCAGTGCAAAGCATTTCAGCGGGCTGATGCCTTGCAGCGGGCCCACGGTGGCGGGCAAGAGGCTTTGCAGCACGGCCAGGCGCTGCGCATCGCTCAAGTTGGCGATGTCGTCTTCGGCCTGTGGCACACACCAGACCAAGGCGGCCCGGCGCTGCGCGGGCTGACCTTGAATCTGCACGGGGCGCAGCGGCAACAGGGCCAGCGGGCCATTGCGGGTGAAGCGCTCGTAGGCCGTGCTGGCGGGGCTGTCGGCGCTCAGGCTTACGGTGCCGACCCAGGCGTTTTGGGCGTAGTCATGCGCAATCGCTTTGCGGGCCTGGTCTGCAAATACGCCGCCTTCCGCAATGACCGCCAGGTCAAACACCTCGGCAATTTCGGCATCCACTTCGACGCGCGTGCCTTGGTCGACCGGCTTCACGGCCTTCACCGGCGTGCCAAAGCGATGGCTCAGGCGCGCCGGTTCTTGCGCCACACGGGCCTGCCACGCCGCTTGCAAAGGGGCCACCAACTGCCCGTAGCTGAGCACCGCGCCCAGTTGGCTCACGCCTTGCTCGGCCGCGCTGATATGAACCTGCGGCTCCATGCCGGGGCCGAAAACGGGGTGGCTCAAGGTGGGCGGCGCCTGGCTGACATGCACTTGCAAGATGGCCTGGGCCTGCGCGTCGTCCCACACCCGCAGGCGGCGCAGCAATTGCACGCTGCCCAAGGACAAAGCCAAGGTGCGCGGGTCGCCCGAGACATCGTGCGACAAGGGGCGGGCGTCGAACAAGCTGATGTGCGCCTTGGGCAGCCATTGCGCGGCCAGCAAAGCGAGTGTGAGCCCAGCCGGGCCGGCCCCGACGATGGCCAGATAGAGGTCGTCTGCGGTGGTGGCGCTGGAGTCGTGCAAGGAGAACATGGCGGTCGGTGTGCGGCGAGGCAGCGGTGCGGGTTACAGATGAACGGGTGGCAGCAGGATTTTCGCGCATCGATTACGCTTGCCCACTTTATTTGTGGCCGAGCTTTTATCCGGGCTCGGCTATCCACCTTGCTGAAGGACTACTTCCATGCAATACCGTCGTTTGGGTCGCAGCGGCCTGCAAGTCTCTGAACTGTCGTTGGGCTCCTGGATCACGTATCACAACCAGGTCGGTACGTCGGCGGCCATTGAAATGCTGGCTCAGGCGGGCGACGCTGGCGTCAACTTTTTCGACAACGCCGAGGGCTATGCAGCCGGACAAAGTGAAGTGGTGATGGGCGAGGCCTTCAAGGCGCTGAAGTGGCCGCGCCTGAATTACGTGGTCTCGACCAAGTTTTACTGGGGCCTGTCGCGAGAGGGCAATACCGTCAATCGCAAAGACACGTTGAACCGTAAATACCTGATGCAGGCCATCGATGGCTCGCTCCAGCGCATGCAGCTGGATTTCATCGATTTGGTTTACTGCCACCGTCCCGATCCGTTCACGCCCATCGAAGAAACGGTGCGTGCCATGAGTGACATGATCACGCAGGGCAAAGCGCTGTATTGGGGTACCAGCGAGTGGTCGGCCGCTGAAATCCGTGCGGCCTGGGACATTGCTGAGCGCCATCATTTGCACAAGCCGGTGATGGAGCAGCCGCAGTACAACTTGTTCCACCGCCAGCGGGTCGAGCAAGAATATGCGCGCCTTTATGAAGACATCGGCCTGGGCTTGACCACTTGGAGCCCTTTGGCCTCGGGCCTTTTGACCGGCAAGTACAAGAATGGCAGCGCCCCCGCGGGCAGCCGTGGTGCCATGGAGAGCCTGGCCTTTCTGCGCGACGGTTTGCTGGATCCGGCGCGCAACGCGGCGGTTGCGCAGTTGGAAGGTATTGCCGCTGAGTTGGGCGGTAATGTGGCCCAACTGGCCATCGCCTGGGTCAACAAGAATCCTCACGTGTCCACGGTGATCCTGGGTGCCAGCAAGGCGGCGCAGTTGGCCGACAACCTCGGCGCACTGGCCCTGACCCCCAAGCTCACGCCCGAGGTGCTGGCTCGCATCGACGCCATGACCCAAGGACTGGTTCGTTGATTTGACGGCTTCGGCTCAAGCGGCCGGGCCCTGCAGCGCCGCCCAGCGTTCGGGCGTGCCCACATCCACCCAGGTGCCCAGGTACAGCTCGGCACCCAGGGCTTGGCGGGCGATGCTTTGCTCGAGGCTGGGGCGCAGGGCGGCTTTGCGCCCAGGCTCCAGCGACTCGAACATGCGGCGCTTGAACAAGCCTACGCTGGCCCAGGTGTAGCGCGGCTGCGCGCTGGTGCAGGCCAGGCCTTGCGGTGTGATGCCGAAGTCGCCCTGGGGGTGATGCGGGCTGTTCGGGGCCAGCCACAGCTGGGCGTCCAGCGGGCCTTGCGCAAAGGCCTTGGCGCGCGCCGGGTCGAAGCGAAAATCGGGCAGGTATACATCCCCCGACACCACCCAGAAGGCTTCGTCGCCATCGGCACATAACGTTTCCAGCGCACGGCGTATGCCGCCCGCTGTTTCCAGCGCGCCGCCCGGCTCGGCGCTTTCGTCGCTGTAGTGCAGGCGCAGGCCGGGCGTTTGGGTGAAGCGGCTGCCGTCGCCCAACTGCTGGACAAACTGCGGCGCCAGCCAGGCGGTGTTGATGACGATGTCGCGCACGCCGCCGGCAGCCAGCGCCTCGATATGCCATTCGATCAAAGGGCGGCCCCGCACGGGCAGCAGCGGTTTGGGGCAGTGGTCGGTGAGCGGCCGCATGCGCTCGCCGCGCCCGGCCGCGAGAATGATGGCTCGCATGGCTGTCAGTGTAGGCGGGCCGGCGAATTGGCAGGGTAGGTGGCCGGCAGGCTTGTCGCGCTCGGCGCTCAGCTCAGGCTCGGCCCCAGTCCGAGCGGGCTCGGTAGCGCGGCCAGAATTTTTTGCACCAGCGCGGCATAGTCTTCATGCGGCGCGTGGCCGGAGAGCGGGTCTTGATTGGCGGCGAAGGCCTCGTCCATTTCGGCCCAGTCGGCGGGCGACAGCATTTGCAGCGCCAGGGGCAGGATTTCGCGCTCCTCGGTTTCCATGTGCTGCAGATAGCATTTCACATAGTGCCGGGCTTGCGTCTCGAATGCATCACGGCGGGCCTCGCCCATCATCTCAAATGCCAGCAGCGCATGCTCCAACTCGCGCACGGCGTGCTCACCGCGGCGGTGGTCTTCGTCCAGGCGGTCCAGCACGCCGCGGATTTCAGGCGCCCGCGCCCGTAGTTTGGGGAACAACAGCAGGCTCTCCTTGGGGTGGTGGAGCCGCTCGGGAAATTCGTCCACATAGAACAGCATGGCACGCAGCGCCGCAAAGTCTGGCAGAGTTTGATGGCGCCGTTGTTCCGCCAATAACAGCGGAATTGAGCGCAGCATGGCCGCCAAGGCGCTGTGTTCGTCTCGAATGATTTTGAGGGCCAGCGGCGTGGCTTGGGCGGATTCAATGCGCATTTTTTGTCTCCCGGGCGAGGCTAGAGATTGCCAGATTGCTGGCGCGGTGCCTTGTTCCAAATCAAGTCTGCATGCCTGGGGATGAGGCTTGAAAAACAGGCCGCTACGTACCACCCCACAGGTCAAGCAGCGGGCCGATTGAAAGGTCGATTAGCAGGCCGATTAACAGACCAATTGGGTATCGCTCCGCAGCCAAGTAAAATCATGGGTTACTTCTTCACTCAACCTCGTGACGCTCATGGCAACAAACGCTGCAAGCAATTCCACCCTGATGGCTAACGCCATCCGTGCACTGGCCATGGACGCCGTGCAGCAAGCCAACTCCGGGCACCCCGGCGCCCCCATGGGCATGGCCGATATCGCTGTTGCGCTGTGGGGCCGCCACCTGCGCCATAACCCCACCAATCCACAGTGGGCTGACCGCGACCGTTTCGTGCTGAGCAACGGCCACGGCTCGATGCTGATCTATGCGCTGCTGCACCTGAGCGGCTACGACCTGCCTTTGGCTGAGCTGAAGAATTTCCGTCAGCTGCACAGCAAGACCCCGGGCCACCCGGAAGTGGGCATCACCCCCGGCGTTGAAACCACCACCGGTCCGCTGGGCCAGGGCATCACCAATGCCGTGGGCTTGGCGCTGGCCGAGAAGATGCTGGCCAAGGAATTCAATATCGACGCGCACAAGATCGTCGATCACCACACCTACGCCTTCCTGGGTGACGGCTGCCTGATGGAGGGCATCAGCCACGAGGCCTGCTCGCTGGCCGGTGCCTGGAAGCTGAACAAGCTGATCGCCATTTATGACGACAACGGGATCTCCATCGACGGCCAAGTCGCCCCTTGGTTTGCCGACAACACGGCCCAGCGTTTCCAGGCCTACGGCTGGAACGTGATCGGCCCGGTGGACGGCCATGATGTCGACGCTGTTGACGCCGCCATTGCCCAAGCCAAGACGAGCACCGACAAGCCCTCGCTGGTGATCGCTAAGACGCACATCGGCAAAGGTTCGCCCAACCGCGCCAACACGGCCAAGGCCCACGGCGAGCCCCTGGGTAACGACGAAATCAAGCTGACCCGCGAAGCCATCGGCTGGGCGCATGAGCCCTTCGTCATTCCCGCCGAGGTGTACGCCGATTGGGATGCCAAGACGGCCGGCGCTGCGGCTGAAGCCGCCTGGGACGAGCGTTTTGACGCCTACGCCGCTGCGCACCCCGAACTGGCTGCCGAGTTCCAACGCCGCATGGCCGGCGTGCTGCCCGCCAACTTCGCACAAACCGCGGTGGATGCCGTGGTGGCCGCCCACACCAAGGGCGAGACCGTCGCCAGCCGCAAGGCCAGCCAATTGGCGCTGGAAGCTTTCACTGCCGCTGTGCCGGAGTTGCTGGGCGGCTCGGCCGACCTGACCGGCTCCAACCTGACCAACACCAAGTCGACACCGGCCTTCCGCGTTGAGACTGACGGCTCCTCCAACGGTGGCCGCCACATCAACTACGGCGTACGCGAGTTCGGCATGGCCGCCATCATGAACGGCGTGGCCCTGCACGGCGGCTACATCCCCTACGGTGGCACCTTCCTGACCTTCAGCGACTACAGCCGCAACGCCATCCGCATGGCGGCGCTGATGAAGCAGCGCGTGATTCACGTGTTCACGCACGACTCCATCGGCCTGGGTGAAGACGGCCCGACCCACCAATCCATCGAGCACGTGGCCTCGCTGCGCCTGATCCCGGGCCTGGACGTGTGGCGCCCGGCGGACACCACCGAAACCGTGGTCGCCTGGACCATGGCCATCGGCAACGCCACGCGCCCCAGCGTGCTGGCCCTGAGCCGCCAGAACCTGCCCTACGCCCCCAAGAGCGCGGTGGAAGACATCAGCAAGGGCGGCTACATCCTGAGCGAGCCGGCCGAGGTTGGCCTGAAGAAGAAGGCCAAGGGCGTCATCATCGCCACCGGCTCCGAAGTGCAACTGGCCTTGCATGCGCAAGCCTCGCTGGCCGCGCAAGGCATCCCGGTGCGCGTGGTGTCCATGCCTTGCACCAGTGTGTTCGACCGCCAAGACGCCAAGTACAAGAAGTCTGTGCTGCCCGAAGGCCTGCCCCGCGTTGCGGTGGAAATGGGCGTTACGGACGGCTGGTGGAAGTACGGCTGCGCGGCCGTCGTCGGCATCGATACCTACGGCGAATCGGCCCCCGCGCCGGTGCTGTTCAAGCACTTTGGCTTCACGCCCGAGAACGTGGTCGACACTGTCAAGGTGGCATTGGGTGTGGCCAAGCTGAAGAGCAAGAAGCGCTGATCGTCGACGCCTTTTCGCGTCTTACAGAGGGCTGCCTGGAGAGGATTTAAACTCCCAGGTTCCCCGGATTCCCATTGCTTGACTGACCCACAGGAGTATTTGTCCATGACGATCAAAATCGGTATCAACGGCTTCGGCCGCATCGGCCGTATGGTGTTTCGCGCTGCCATCGCCAACTTCAAGGAAATTGAAGTGGTCGGCATCAACGACTTGCTGGAGCCTGATTACCTGGCCTACATGCTCAAGTACGACTCGGTGCATGGCAAGTTCGACGGTGAAGTCTCGGTGGACGGCAACACTTTGGTCGTCAACGGCAAGAAGATCCGCCTGACGCAAGAGCGCGATCCCGCCAACCTGAAGTGGAACGATGTCGGCGCCGACATCGTGATCGAAGCCACTGGCCTGTTCCTGGACAAAGCCAGCGGTGAAAAGCACCTGACGGCTGGCGCCAAGAAGGTGGTGTTCTCCGCGCCTTCCAAGGACGACACACCGATGTTCGTCTTCGGTGTCAATCACCAGACCTACGCCGGCCAAGCCATCATCTCCAACGCTTCGTGTACCACCAACTGCCTGGCCCCGCTGGCCAAGGTGCTGAACGACAAGTGGGGCATCAAGCGCGGCCTGATGACGACGGTGCACGCGGCCACCGCCACGCAAAAAACCGTGGACGGCCCGAGCAACAAAGACTGGCGCGGTGGCCGCGGCATTCTGGAAAACATCATTCCTTCGAGCACGGGCGCAGCCAAGGCCGTGGGCGTGGTGATTCCTGAGTTGAACAAGAAGCTGACGGGCATGAGCTTCCGCGTGCCGACCTCCGACGTGTCGGTGGTTGACCTGACCGTGGAGCTGAACAGCGAAGCCTCGTACAAAGAGATCTGCGCCGAATTCAAGGCCCAGTCTGAGGGCGCGCTGAAGGGCGTGCTGGGCTACACCGAAGAGAAGGTAGTGGCCACCGACTTCCGCGGCGACGCCCGCACCTCCATCTTCGACGCCGACGCCGGCATCGCCCTGGACTCTACCTTCGTCAAGCTGGTCGCCTGGTACGACAACGAGTGGGGTTATTCCAACAAGGTGCTCGAAATGGTGCGCGTGATCGCCAAGTAATCGCGTCAAGACTGACATCCGCGCGGCGGCGGCAATGCGCCGCGTCTATGGCCTCTCCCGCAGGGTGAGGCCATTTTTTTACCCGCATTTTTGGTAAAGGGCGGGGTTGGGCGTTGGTTTTTGCCACGCTGTCACGGTGTTTTCATGGCTTGCTCATGCGCACAGGATTTGAATTTTTTGATTCGCCTTGGCCCGCCTTGTTTATGTGTCGGGTTTGAAAAAAACAGACTTTTGCTTAGCGCTTCTTAACGGACCAACAGCGGGGTGGCCTTCTAAACTGGTGGGGTCCCATGCTCCTTTTTTCGGATTCCGCCGCCATGAAGCATTTATCCCGTCCTTTCAGCCGCCTGTTGGGCTTGTCCGGTCTTGCGGCCTTGCTGCTGGGTGGCGGGCCTTTGCTGCCCCTCCATTCGGCGCAGGCTGCGAGTTCGAATCTCACGGCAAGCACGGCTGTGGACGCGCAAGCGCGTGTCATCGTGCGCTTCAAAAGCACGGCGGCGAGTGTGCGGGCCAAAGCACTGTCGGCCAGCTCAGACACCGCCACTGTGCAATCGGTGGCCCAGACCCGGGTCACGGCGCTGGCGCAGCGCACCGGCTTGAGCAGCGCCTTGGCGGCTGGGCTGACGGCGCGGCGCAGCCTGGACGAGCGCACCCATGTGGTAACCGCCAGCGGCATGAGTTCTGCGGCCCTGGTGGCCAAGCTGGCACTGGACAGTGAGGTGGAATTGGTGGCCGAAGACCATCTGCGCCGCCATACCACGGTGACGCCCAACGACACCCTGTACGCGGGCAATGGCGGCGTGGCGCCGGTCTCGGGCAATGGCTCGGCCAACGGCCAGTGGTACCTCAAGACACCCACCAGCGCGGTGGTGTCCAGCATCGATGCGCCCGCCGCCTGGGGCATCACCACCGGGGTGCCGACCGTGGTGGTGGCGGTGCTTGACACCGGCATCCGCTTCGATCACCCGGATCTGGCTGGGCAGTTCATCAGCAACTCCGCTTTTGCTTCGGGTTATGTCGGAGCAGACATGGTGGGCTGGCAAAGTGGCGACAGCTATGGCTTGGCCATGGCCAACAAGTCGGCCTTTACGCCCACGGATGCCACCGATCCGGGCGACTGGGTCAGCCAGGCGGACATCACCGCCGGTACGTTGGGTTCGGGCTGCACCAGCTCAGACATTGGCGACAGCTCGTGGCATGGCACGCGCACCGCGGGTTTGATCGCGGCGGCCAGTAACAATAGCGCGGGCATTTCGGGCACCGCCTGGGGCGTCAAGCTCGTGCCGGTGCGGGTGCTGGGAAAATGCGGAGGCTATGACTCCGACATCATCGCCGGCATGAAATGGGCGGTGGGTATTGCGGTGTCAGGGCTGCCGACCAACCCCAACCCCGCCAAGGTTTTGAACATGAGCCTGGGCGGCACCGGCACTTGCTCAACCTCCAACTCCACGGGCCAGTTGTACCTGGACGCCATCAGCCAAGTCACCGCGAAGGGTGCCAGCATCGTGGCTGCGGCGGGCAATAGCGAAGGCACGGCGGTGGGCATTCCCGGCAATTGTGCGGGCGTGATTGCGGTGGCAGCCTTGCGCCACGTGGGCACCAAGGTGGGCTTTTCCAGCTTGGGCCCGGAGGTGACGATTGCCGCACCGGGCGGCAACTGCGTCAACTCGACCGGGGCCTGCCTCTACACCATGCTGAGCACCACCAACAGCGGCACCACCACGCCGGTGGCGGCAGACGCGGCCTATACCAACAACACCGACTCGGTGGGCACCAGCTTCTCCGCGCCCATCACGGCCGGCACAGTGGCCTTGATGTTCTCGGCCAATTCAAACCTCACCCCGGCTCAGGTGCAAACCTTGGTGAAAAGTTCGGCGCGCAGCTTTGTGACCAGCGGCGGCACGGCGGGCATCGCCCAGTGCCATGCCCCCACCAGCACCGTACAGGATGAGTGTTATTGCACCACCAGCACTTGCGGTGCGGGCATGCTGGACGCCGGCGCGGCGGTGACGGCAGCACAGAACGCCAACACCGCCACCACGGCCCAGACCATCACCTTTGCGGCCCTGGGCAGCCAGACCTTGAACAACTCGCCGCTGACGCTCAGCGCCACGGCCAGTTCGAGCCTGGCGGTGACGTACACGGCTTCGCCGCCCAGCGTTTGCACGGTCAGCGGCACTTCGCTGACGTTGGTGGCGGTGGGCACTTGCGCGGTCACGGCCCATCAGGCGGGCAACACGGTGTATGTCGCCGCCACCCCGGTGACGCAGAGCTTTGCGGTGAGCCAGGCCACGCAGACCATCACTTTTACCTCGCCGGGTGCGCAAACCTTGGGCACGACACCGGCGGCGCTGGTCGCCAGTGCCAGCTCGGGCTTGGCGGTGAGCCTGAGCTCGTCCACGGCGGCAGTGTGCACGGTCAGCGGCACGACGCTGACGCTGGTGAGCGCGGGTACCTGCACCCTCACCGCCACCCAGGCGGGCAATACCAGCTACGCGGCAGCAACGCCGGTGACTGTGACCGTGACCGTGTCCGCTGCGCCCGCAAGCAGCAAGGGCGGTGGCGCGGCGGGCGGCGTGTGGGTGGCGCTGCTGGGGTTGGCGGCGTTTGTGCTGCGCCGGGGGCGCGGCATGGCCGTTTGATCGAGGCCGGCTGAACCGGCTGTTTAACTGAACCGTGTCGCCACCCGGTTCTGTGGCCTGGTTCAGCGGCCAGAGGCGGCACTTGATGGCGTCGGCGCTGCGGCAGAGGCGGCGGATGCCGCGCCGCTGGCAGCCGTCTCGGTTTGGGCCGGGTTGTTGTTCGGCACCGCCAGGCAGGCTTTGAAGCCGGGCGCCAGGGCCGGGTCCTTGCTGAGCTCGGCCAGCTTGGCGCGCAGTGCTTCATCGGCCTGGGGCACCAGCAGGCTGTGGCGGATCATCGGGGCTTGCAACTGCAGGACGCGCAGGCCTTTGAGTGAGCGGCGATCCAAGGCAGCGAGTTGGGCGTTAGCGGCCTTTTCGCTGTCATGGCGGCTCAGGATCAGGCTGGGCATTTCCGTCGGCATGTCTTGCAGGTACTCGAAATTGATTTTCATTTTTCGGTACGTGTCTTCTTTGCGCTGCTGAAACTCCTTGGCGCTCAGCTTGATGGTGGCCACTGCCCAAACGCCGGGCTGGTTGCTGTGCTGCGGCTGAAATTCGGTGGGCGTGACACCGGCACGGGCCAGCGCACTCTGCGCCGTTTGCAGGGCGGCGTCGCCGAGCAAGGGGCCTAGTTCCAGGCACACGCGGGGCTCCTGGGCGCGGGCGGCGGCCAGTGCCTGGGGGCTCAGCACCTGCACGCGCTCCGGGTAGAGCTGGCGGGCGGCGCGCTCGGGCTCGTGGTCGCCTCGGGCTTTGATGCCCACTACGTCGTCCAGCCACCCTCGCGTCCAGGCAAAGAACAGGGCGTTCAACAGCAGCAGGATCAGCAGCAAGGCTCTGAGCATCGTGGATTTACTCCCGGTGGGGGTTGGTCATGCGTTTTGTCAGGGCAGCACGTGCGCTCGGCCTTCGGGCGCCGTGCACCTCAGGCGGGATCGTGGGTCAGGCGCAGGCTGACTTCGCCGCCGTTGACGGCTTGCAGGCCCTGGTCTGGTGTTTCGATCATCAACTCACCGCTGGCGCTGATGCCGCGTGACACGCCACTCAGCGCGCCGGCGCTCACGTGGCGGCCCAGCGTCAAGTCGCGCCGGGCGTAGTCGGCACGCCAGGGGGCAAATCCCCGGGCCTGAAAATCGAGCAGCGCGCGCGCCATGGCCGGTGCAATCAAGGCGAGCACATCGGGGCCAGTCCAGCCGCCAGCCCCCAGGGGCGGTAGTTCACTCAAGGCGGCAAAACCGGTGTTGTACTGGCTGGGCGACAGCTCTTCACCGCCGCTGGGCTCGCTGATGTTGAGCCCCACACCAATGATGACCATGCGGGTGTTGCCAGCGGGCACGGTCTCGATCAGGATGCCGCCCAGTTTGCGTTCATCCAGCCAGATGTCGTTGGGCCACTTGAGCATCAGCCGCGGCGCCGTGGCTTCGGGCTCCAGCGCTTCGGCGATGGCGCAACCCAGCACCAGTGATAGGCCGGACCAGTCGGCCACTGCCATTGGCAAGGCGAGCGAGAAGGTGAGCGAGCGGCCGCTGGTACCCGACAACCAGGCCCGACCCATTCGGCCGCGTCCGTGGGTCTGGTGCTCGGCCACCAGCAGGCAGGGCAGCATGTCGTGGGAGCGGCGGCCGTAGGGCAGGGGATGGCCACTGGTGGCCTCGCTGCGCACGCGCTCCAGCAGGGCGCTGTTGGTGGATTCGCAGCGCGCCAGTATTTCAACGCTGATGCCGGGGAGCAGGGGCGTGAGCGACTCCCAAAGCGCTTCGGCGCGCCAGTCCTGGTGGGCTTTTTCGGTACCTGGCATGGTGTGTGGGTGGCAGTGGCTGAGGCTTTGGGGGCTACTTCCGGGGCTGGCGGAGCTGGCGCTTGGGCGTCAACATCGTGCCACGGCAGTGCGGGCTGCCGCAGTGGCAGGCGAATTCTTTTTTCAGCTTGGGTGTATAGCGCTCGTCGATGGTGAGGCCGTAGTCGTAGAACAGTTCTTCCCCCGGGCTGATGTCCACCAGGGCCTTGATGTAGACGCGCCCGTCCACCTCGTCGGCCTCGCAATTGGGCTCGCAGGC
The DNA here is from genome assembly GCF_028595305.1 of Roseateles koreensis. Classification (GTDB taxonomy): domain Bacteria; phylum Pseudomonadota; class Gammaproteobacteria; order Burkholderiales; family Burkholderiaceae_C; genus Paucibacter_A; species Paucibacter_A koreensis. Next base: position 24,963 of record NZ_JAQQXS010000023.1, read on the forward strand.
GTGGTTGATCCAGCGTGAACTGTTGCCGCCGTGCAGGGCGTCGATGACGCGGCCGTCGTCAATATGGAAGTAAAAGGTGTGGTTGGGCTGGCGGGGGTCGTGCGGGTGACGGTCCATGGCCTCGTCCCAGCTGATGCGCTCGCCGGTGTACTCGATGATGATGTCGTCGGCCGCGATCGGTGCGACGGCGTAGACGCCGCGCCCATGCACGCCGGAGTTGCGCACCTGGATGCGTCGACCCTTGGGTTTAGCATCCCGGGGTTCGTCGGTCTGGGCTGCTGGGGCGGCGGCGGACTTTTTTCGAGCGGCTTGCGTCATCGAGTTTGTGGTTACATTGAATTCATGGGTGTGCGCGTGCCTGCGTGCGTACCTGTGTGCGTGCACACGTACGTATGCGCATGCGCGAGGCCGGATTGTAGGCAGGCTGGCTGCGGCTGCGTCTGAAGTAGAGAAGAAATCATCATTAGCGAGACTATGAGCAAAACACTGATCATTGCCGAGAAGCCTTCTGTGGCCCAGGACATCGTGCGAGCGCTCACGCCACAGGCGGGCAAGTTCGAGAAACATGACGAGTACTTCGAGAGCGAAGGCTATGTGGTCAGCTCTGCCGTGGGCCACCTCGTGGAGATCAAGGCGCCGGAGGAGTTTGACGTCAAGCGCGGCAAATGGAGCTTCGCCAATTTGCCGGTGATTCCGCCGCACTTTGATTTGAACCCCATCGACAAGGTCAAGGGCCGCCTGAACGCGCTGGTCAAGCTGATCCGCCGCAAGGACGTGACGGCCCTGATCAACGCCTGCGACGCGGGCCGCGAAGGGGAATTGATCTTCCGTCTGATCTTGCAATACGCTCAGCCCGCCAAGGCCAAGCTGGACAAGCCGGTGCAGCGCCTGTGGCTGCAATCGATGACGCCGCAGGCGATTCGTGAAGGCTTCGAGAAGCTGCGCAGCGATGCGCAGATGCTGCCGCTGGCCGACGCGGCGCGCTGCCGCTCCGAGGCCGATTGGCTGGTGGGCATCAACGGCACACGTGCGATGACGGCGTTCAACTCACGCGATGGTGGCTTTTTCCTGACCACCGTGGGCCGGGTGCAGACGCCCACGCTGTCCATCGTGGTGGAACGTGAAGAAAAAATCCGCAAGCACGTGGCCCGCGACTACTGGGAGGTGCGCGCTGATTTCGACGCCCAGGCCGGCCAGTACGAAGGCAAGTGGTTCGACCCCGCCTGGAAGAAGGGCGAGGACGCCGAGTCCCGCGCCGACCGCTTGTGGAATCGCGCGGATGCCGACGCCATCTCCGCCGCCGTGCTGGGCCAGCCCGCCACGGTCAGCGAAGAATCCAAGCCCAGCACCAGCAGCTGCGGCGGGCTCTACGACCTGACCACGCTGCAGCGCGAGGCCAACTCGCGTTTTGGCTTCTCCGCTAAAACCACTTTGTCGCTGGCGCAGGCCTTGTATGAAAAGCACAAGGTGCTGACCTACCCGCGTACCGACTCACGCTTTCTGCCCGAAGACTACCTCGCAGTGGCCAAGCAAACGGCCGAGATGATCGCCAGCGAAGACCTGCCGGGCCCGCTGCGCGAGCTGGCTGGCCACGCGCGTACCGCTTTGAAGAATGGTTATATCAAGCCGACCAAGAAGGTGTTCGACAACACCAAGGTGTCGGATCACTTTGCCATCATCCCCACCCTGCAGGCGCCCAAGAGCCTGACGGACATCGAAGCCAAGCTCTACGACATGGTCGTCAAGCGCTTCCTGGCGGTGTTCTTCCCGCCGGCTGAATTTATGGTCACCACGCGCATCTCCACGGTGAAGGCGCAGCTGGGCGGCGCCGCGCGGGAGTTGAACTTCCAGACCAACGGCAAGGTGTTGGTCAAGCCGGGCTGGTTGGCCGTTTACGGCAAAGAGGCGCAAGAAGACGACGCCAATCTGGTGGCCGTGGCCGCTGGCGAAGTGGTGCGTACCGAGAGCGTGGATGTGAAGTCGCTGGCCACCAAACCGCCCGCCCGCTACACGGAGGCCACGCTGCTCTCCGCCATGGAAGGTGCAGGCAAGCTGATCGATGATGAGGAACTGCGCGCCGCCATGACCGAAAAAGGCCTGGGCACGCCAGCCACACGCGCCGCCACCATTGAAGGCTTGTTGACCGAGAAGTACATGTTGCGCGACGGCCGTGAGTTGATCCCCACCGCCAAGGCCTTCCAGCTGATGACGCTGCTGCGCGGCTTGCAGGTGGATAACCTGACCAATCCCCAGCTCACCGGCGAATGGGAGTTCAAGCTCGCCGAGATGGAAAAAGGCCGGCTGGACCGCGATGCCTTCATGGCCGAGATTGCCGCCATGACCGAGCGCGTGGTGCAAAAGGCCAAGGAATACGACCGTGACACCATTCCCGGCGACTACGCCACGCTGAAGGCACCATGCCCCAAATGCGGCGGGGTGGTGAAGGAGAACTACCGCCGCTTCACTTGCACTGGAAAAGATGCCACCAGCGAAGGCTGTGGCTTCTCCATCGGCAAGATTCCTGGCGGGCGCAGCTTCGAGTTGCATGAGGTCGAGCAGTTTCTGCGCGACAAGAAGATCGGCCCGTTGGAAGGCTTCCGCTCCAAGGCGGGGTGGCCGTTCACCGCCGAGTTGGCGCTGGTGTTCGACGATGAAACCCAGAACTGGAAGCTTGAATTCGACTTCGGCGAAGACGCCAAGAAGGCCGAGGCCGACGGCGAGCCCGTGGACTTCAGCGCGCAAACCACCTTGGGCACCTGCCCCAAGTGCGGTGGCGGCGTGTTCGAGCACGGCAGCAATTATGTGTGCCAGCACGCAGTGGGCGCCGGTTCCACCTGCGACTTCAAGAGCGGCAAGATCATCTTGCAGCAGCCTATTGAGGGGGCTCAGATGCAAAAGTTGCTGAGCACCGGCAAGACCGATTTGCTCGAAAACTTTGTCTCCAACAAAACCCGCCGCAAGTTCAAAGCCTTCCTGGCCTTTGACAAGAAGGAGGGCAAGGTGATGTTCGAGTTCGAGCCGCGTGCCGGGAAACCAGGTGCAAAACCCGCGGCAAAGGCGGTGGCAAAGACGGCTGCAAAAACCGCTGATGCGACGGAGACCACGACAGCGGCCAAGGCAGCAACGAAAACGGCTGCGAAAACGGCAGCGAAAACAGCTGCGAAAACAGCTTCCAAAAAGACCGTTGCGAAAAAGGCTGCCGCGAAAAAGAGTGCCTAGCCCGTCAACATCCGCTCAAGGAGCCTCCCGGGCTGACAGAGCGGAAAATACCGCCAAAATAGGTCGTTAGTCGAACGGGCTTTGATTCCTGGGGAGGGATTGCATGGCAATCAGGAAGGTGACACTGGGCTTGCAAGCGCGCTTGATGCTTGGTATTGCGGGCCTTGCCACGACTTTGGTCGCCGGGGTGGGTTGGGCTTGGACGCAGCAGGTGGAGCGCAGCTTGAGCGAGGCCTTGCAGCAGCGGGCCAATCGCATGGCGCACCTCGTCCAAAGCAATTTGGCGGGCCCCATCTGGAAGGTTGACCAAGGCTCGATCGACAGCTTGCTGGACGCGGCGATGACCGACCCCGAGGTGGCCATCATCGAATTGCACAGCGATTTGTCCGCAGGAGCGCCCTTGATGCGCCAGCGCACACGCCCACCGGTGAACCCCCTGCGCCTTGTCTATGACGTACCTGCACCCACCGCCTTGCGACCGGAGGGTGGCATGCTTGGCACGGTGGCCCTGACGTTCTCGCGCGAGTTGGTGCAACAGCAAGTGGGTGAGCTGCACCGCTTTGTCTTGACCCTGATGCTGGGGGTGCTGGCGGCGGTGATGCTCAGTTCCTACTTTCTGGTGCGGCGCTTTGTCAAACAGCCTGTGCGACGTTTGGGTGAGTTGGCGCAGCGGGTGGCGGCGGGTGATCTGGGGGCGCAGATGCCCGTGGCCTATCCCGATGAAATTGGCCAGCTGACGGCACAGTTCAACCACATGAGCGCGCAGTTGCTGGCCTCCAGCCACGGTTTGAAGCTCAGCGAGGAGCGTTACCGCAGCTTGTATGAAAACGCACCGGAAGGCATTTTTCAAGCCGACGGGCGCGGGCGCCTGCTGGACCTGAATGTGGCCCTTGCGCGCATGCTCGGGTTCAGCCACCCCGCGCAGGCGCTTGCAGCCTACCGCCGCTTGCGCCAATTGGTGACCTTGGAGGCGCGTGACTACCGGCGCTTGCGGCGTGCGCTGGTGCGCGACGGACGCCTGCAGCAAGTGCAGTTGCTCATGGCCACGCCCGGCCTGGGCCCGGCCCCTGACCACGCGCCCACGCGCATCACCCATGCCGGGCGTGAAATTTGGGTGGAGCTGAGTGCCTACACCGTGGCCAGCGCGGACGGTTCGCAGGTTCGCGTTGAAGGCATGGTGAGCAACATCACCCAGCGCCGCCGGGCTGAACTGGCTTTGATGCACCACCGCGATCACCTGGAGGACGTGGTGGCCGAGCGGACCCAGGCTTTGCGCCAAGCCATCACGCGTGCCGAAGAATCGGGGCAAGCCAAGAGCCGTTTCCTGGCCACCATGAGCCATGAATTCCGCACCCCGTTGAACGCGATTTTGGGCTTTGCGCAGCTGCTGCAAATGGACGATCTCCTGCGGACCGACCAACGTGCACGTGTCGACTCCATTCGCAATTCGGGTGAGCATCTGCTGTACCTGATCTCCGACATGCTCGACATGGCCAGCATCGAAGCGGGCAAGGTGCGCCTGAATCCCAGTGCTGTCGATCTGCGGGCCTTGCTGGAAATGGTGGCAGACAGCATTCGGCTGCGTGCCCAGGAAAAGGGCCTGCGCTTCGACGTGGTGTTGGCGCCCCAATTGCCGCAACGCCTGATGGTTGACGGCCAGCGCTTGCGCCAGGTGTTGTTGAACCTGCTCTCCAACGCAGTCAAGTTCACCGACCACGGCGGGGTGCATCTGGAGGTCAGCGTGGTGGCGCAGGGCGAGGCCATGACCCAGCTGCGATTCAGCGTGCGAGACAGCGGCATCGGCATCGCGCCGGAGGATGCTGCGCAACTCTTCCAGCCCTTTGCGCAAGTGGCCGACGCGGCCCGTTGCCTCGGTGGCACGGGCTTGGGGCTATCCATCAGCCAGCAACTGGTGCACCAGATGGACAGCGAAATCCGCCTGATCAGCACGCCCGCCATGGGCAGCGAATTTGTCTTTGAGCTGGCCCTGCCCAATGTGCCCCGGTGACCTTCGTCACTTGTTGAATGGAGCGCCAGCCGTTAGTGTTGCGGCCTACGCCTTTTTCATCCCGATTTCTTCTTCATTCATCAGGACGCGTTTATGAAATTGCAGCCGCAAATCACCCACCTGACTGCGATTGCCGCTGTTTGCGCGGCCTTGGGATTGAGCCCTCTGGGCGCGCTGGCGGCGGGGGCGTCAGCGACGACTTCTGCGCTTGCATTTGCGGCGGCCCCGGGCGCGGTGGAGTCGGCGAACGGCCAATTGGCGGTCAGGCACGAAAAGTTTCGCCTGGCCAATGGCTTCGAGGTGATTTTGGTGGAAGACCACCGGCTGCCGCTGATCGCCTTCAATCTCTGGGTCCACGCCGGGCCGCGCAACGAGGCTCCGGGGCAGACCGGGTTTGCCCACCTTTTCGAGCACCTGATGTTCGCCGGCACCCGGCACATTCCGCGTGGGGCGGCGGACAAGATTGTGGAAGCTGCGGGCGGCACCGATGCGAACGGCAGCACTGATTTCGACCGCACCAACTACTACTTCACCTTGCCCTCCAACCAGCTGGAACTGGGCCTGTGGATCAAGGCCGATATGCTGGGCTATATGCTTGATGAGGTCGATGCCGTCGCCTTGGCCAATCAGCAAGACGTGGTGCGCAACGAGCGCCGGCAATCCGTCGAGAATCGGCCTTATGGCATTGTGGAAGAGGCCACGTTTCAAGCCTTGTTTCCTGAAGGCCATCCATATCGCGCCTCGGTGATCGGCTCGCATGCAGACATCCAGTCCATCAAGCTGGAAGACGTCAAAGCCTTTTCGCGCACCTACTACCGACCCAACAATGCCACCTTGGTGCTGGCTGGCGACTTCAAACCAGCTGAGGCCAAGCGTTTGCTGCAGAAGTACTTCGGTACGCTCAAGGCCGGTGAGGCCGTGCCTGATGTGAAGGTGGCGCAGCCGGTGATCACCCATGAGCGCCGGGTGGCGGTGACCGACCAGATCGAGCTGTCGCGCCTCAGCCTGAATTGGCACACCCCCGCCATGTACCAGGCGGGCGATGCCGATCTGGACCTGGCCGGCATCATTTTGGGCGGTGGTAAGTCCAGCCGGCTCTACAAAACCCTGGTCTACGAGCGTCAGCTGGCGCAAAGCGTGCAGGCCAGCCAGGAGTCGATGGCCCTGGGCTCGGTGTTTGCCGTTGAGTTGGTGGCACGCCCCGGCAAATCGCTCGATGAAATCGAATCGCTGGTGGACACCGAGCTGGCCGCGCTGGCCCAGACCCCGCCCTCCACCGAGGAAGTGCAGCGGGCGCTGGCCAGCATCGAAACTCAGTTGCTCTCCCGCCTGGAAAAAATGGGTAGCCTGGCCGACCTGATGAACCACTACAACCAGACGGCGGGCGACCCTGACTTCGTGGGCAAGGACCTCAGCCGCTATCGCAGCGTCACACCCGCTTCGGTGCAGGCGGCGGTGGCCCGCTTCCTGCGCAAGGACGCTCGTGTGGTCGTGCAGGCCACGCCGGGCGAGAAGGTGCTGGCCGCCGAGGTGTCCACGCCGCCCATGCCCACGGGCAAGCCGGCCGCACCCAGTGCTGCTGAGCGCGCGCAGCTGAATGCGCCCGAAGTTTGGCGCATGAAGCAGCCCAAGGCAGGCAAGGCTTTGGCCTTGAGTCTGCCCGCTGGCCAACGATTCACCCTGCCCAACGGTTTGACGGTGGTGCACGTGCCCAAACCCGGCCTGCCGCTGGCCAGCGCCACCTTGGTGCTGCGCGCTGGCCAGATCAACAATCCGGCCGCGCTGCCGGGCTTGGCGAGCTTCACGGCGAGCATGTTGCAAGAGGGTACGCAGACGCGCAGTGCACAGCAGGTGGCCGATGAAATCGCCAATCTGGGCGCGGTGCTGAGCGCCAGCGCTTCGGCGGAAGAGTCCCGCATTGAGCTGAACAGCTTGAAGTCGCGTTTCAAACCCGGGCTGGCCTTGCTGGCGGATCTGGCCTTGAACCCGGCATTCAGTGACGCCGAGGTTCAGCGCAAGCAGGCGGCCCGCCTGGCGGCGCTGGCCCAGCAGCGCGACGATGCCGCGACTGTGGCAAGCGTGGTGGCGGCCCGGGCGGTGTATGGCGAGGGCCACCCGCTGTCGGTCAGTTCGCTGGGCGATGAGGCGTCCATTCGCGCCACGCACGGCGCGAATTTGCGCGAGTTCTGGCAGCAGCAATACCGGCCCGATCACGCGGCCCTGGTGATTGCGGGAGATGTCAGTGCTGACGAGGCCCGTGCCTTGGCTGCGTCCTTGTTCGGGGGCTGGAAGGCGGCTGTGTCGGCATCTCCATCGGTACCCACCTCGGCTGAGTCAGTCGGGTTCCATCCGACGAATTCGACGAAGGCCCGCATGATTCTGGTGGACAAACCAGGCGCACCACAGACCGCGCTGGCCGTCGTCTGTGCGGGCCCGCGTGCGACGGTCCCCGACGCCGCCGCCATCAAGGTCATGAACAATGCCTTGGGCGGCAGCTTCACCTCGCGCATCAATCAACAGTTGCGCGAGGTCAAGGGCTACACCTACGGCATTTACTCGCACTTCAATATGGGTCGCGAGCAGGGGCAATTCGGCATACGAGGCAGTGTGCGCACGGATGTGACGGGTGCGGCGCTGCAGGATATGTTCACCGAGATTCGAGCCGTCCGCGCCAAGCCCCTGCCTGCTGAAGAAGTGGCCCGTGCTCGCAACGCGCAGCTGCTGTCCTTGCCGGGCATGCTGGACACCAATCAGGTGGTGGCGGCCAGTTTTGCCGGGCTCTGGGCCTTGGGCCTGCCGGAGGACTATCTGGTCAAGTTGCCCGCCAAGCTAGGCGCCGTCACGCCGGCCAGCGCTTACCGTGCGGCGCTGCGTTATGTCGATGCCGACGGCTTGATCGTTGTGGCAGTGGGCGACCAGGGCAAGGTCTTGCCGCAGTTGCAAAGTTTCGGCCGCAAGCCGCTGGAGTTGCGCGACGCGAATGGTCAGGTCTTGAAATAACCCGTTAGATCAAAGGGGCTGTGGCTTGTGCGCGGCCCGCCCGCCGCCCTATAGTCCGCGGCGATGGTGCAAGCGCGCCGAGATTGCCCATTCGATGGTGCTGATGTGATTCACTCGGCTCAACCCTCAGGGAGATTTCATGAAGCTTGTTCGACTCCTGGGCGCCAGTATGGGCGCCGCCTTGGTCATTTTTGCGCAGACCTACGCCGCGCCAGCCTTGGCCGATAGCTCCTATACCCCTGGTTCAGTCTGGTCGTTTTCCAATATCCATGTGGAGCCCGGTCAGTTCGAGAACTATATGGACTACCTGGCCGGCAACTACAAGAAGCAAAACGAGTTCCTGAAAAAGGAGGGCGTGGTGCTGTCCTACCATGTGCTGCAGGTCAATGCGCCGCGCAGCGGCGAGCCAGATCTGGTGCTGGCCATCGAATACAAGGACTACGCCAGCAATGCCGAGCGGCTTGCCATCCAGAAAAAGATGGAAGCCATGATGGCCATGGACGCTCACAAGATGGACAGCGCCAGCGGTGAGCGCAAGGTCATGCGCAAGCTGGGCGGCAACATGGAGTTGCAGGAGTTGAAGCTCAAGTAACAGCCCAAGTAACGTGGCATTTACTTGCCACGTTACAAGCGCCGTGCAGTGGATAAAGGGCTTGGCTGTGCTCACACGCCGGGCTTTTTTCCGCCTGAGTGGGCGGGGTCGGGCGCAGCTTATGTGCACGACTGCGGCGTGCCGATGCACTTCGGTCAAAATATCGGCATGAGCGCTTCTGACCTGACCTCCTATATGGACTCCGTGGGCCTTGCTGCCCGCCAAGCTTCGGCCTTGATGGCCGCGGCGCCCACTGCGGCCAAGAACAAGGCCTTGCTGGCTCTGGCCCGCCGCCTGCGCGAGGCCGGCCCAGCGCTGGCGCAAGCCAATGCCAAGGATCTGGCGGCCGCCAGCGACTTGGACGAACCCATGCGCGATCGCCTCAAGCTGAAGCCCGAGGTGATTGAAACCGTGGCGCAGGGCTGTGAGCAAATCGCCGCCATGCCGGACCCGGTGGGCGAGATCACCAGCCTCAAGCGCCGCCCGAGCGGCATCAGCGTGGGCCAAATGCGCGTGCCGCTGGGCGTGTTCGGCATGATTTATGAGAGCCGCCCGAACGTGACCATCGAGGCCGCGTCGTTGGCCATCAAGAGTGGTAACGCCTGTATTCTGCGGGGTGGATCGGAGGCCATTCACTCCAATCTGGCCCTGGCGAATCTGGTGGCTGCTGCCTTGAAAGAGGCCGGCCTGCCTGAAGCGGCGGTGCAGTTAATCAACACCACCGACCGCGCGGCGGTGGGCTTGTTGATTGCCGCTCCGCAGCATGTGGACGTCATCATTCCGCGTGGCGGCAAGGGTTTGATCGAGCGCATCACCGCCGAAGCCAAGGTGCCGGTCATCAAACACCTGGACGGCAACTGCCATTGCTATGTGGACGCCGAAGTGGAATTTGGCCTGGCGCTGACCGTGGTGATGAATGCCAAGACGCAAAAGTACAGCCCCTGCAACGCCACCGAGTCTTTGCTGGTGCATGCCGAAAGCGCGTCGGACTTTCTGCCGCACATCGGCGCGCTGCTGAGCGAGAAGGGCGTGGAGATGCGTGGTTGCCCGCGCACCCTGGCCCTGCTGGGCCCGATCCCGGGCGCCAAAATCAAGGCGGCGACCGAGGCCGATTGGAGCGAGGAGTACCTGGCGCCCGTGTTGAGCATCAAGGTGGTGGACAGCCTGACCGAGGCCATTGCGCACATCAACCGCTACGGCTCGCACCACACCGATGCGATCCTTACCACCCATCACGCCAATGCCATGCGCTTTTTGCGTGAGGTGGATTCCGCCAGTGTGATGGTCAATGCCAGCACCCGGTTTGCCGATGGCTTTGAGTACGGCCTGGGCGCCGAGATCGGCATCTCAACCGACAAACTGCATGCACGCGGGCCGGTGGGGCTTGAAGGGCTGACGTCGTTGAAGTGGGTGGTACTGGGGCAGGGCGAAATTCGCGTCTGAACCCGGGGCCTATGGCCGGTGATCCGTCACGTTGAACGCATCCATGCGTGCATTAATGGTGCGTCAGCGTGATCGTCGTGCCGCGCAGATCGATATTGCTCAACTGGATGCTGCCGAAGGTCGGGCCGGAGGTGTCGCCCTTTACGCGGATGTTGTTGAAGTTCAACTCACCAATCGTGCTGGGCAGACTCAGGGTGACCGAGCCATCTTTGTTGATCTTGGTCTTGGCATTTTCCGGGTCGTAGACTACGTTTTTCATGGATGTGTCGGATTCGAACATCTGCAGCACCGGGTTCATCAACAGCACCAGCTCCTGCAGGGAGGAGCCATCTTTCGAGTTCTTGGCCAGCGCGAGCAGGCTGTCGTGCGTGATGCCCTGGGCGGACACGCTGCCCATTTCGTCGTCGCTCAAGGGCTGCAAGCCGCCCGCACTGTTGGATGACGAATTGCGGTTTGACGGCGTGTTGCCGGCGCTGATCTGCGTCAGGGGCACGGGCGCGGCGGCCGATGCAAACGCCTGCATGGGGCCGAGCAGCGAGGTGACGACCGCGGCAGCCAGGCGCAGGTGTTTTTGCCGCCGCAACACGCCATTGATCTGACGCTGAGTGGCCAGGTTGAGTTCAGTCAGGATTTCACCCAGCCGTTTGCCGGAGTCTTTCTGCCGGTCAATCGCCTGGTTCAGCTGAGCCTTGGAGATAACGCCCTTCTCGACCAGCAACTGGCCCAGGCGGGAGCGTTCCCGTACGGTGTGAATGGAGCTCATGGCGTGTGTCGTGAAGAGGTGGGAGGAGCCGTTCGCCTAACGCATTAGTTGCATTGAGCCAGCGGCCAAGCTTACTCCGCCACCCCTGGGGCGGGAAGATGGCATGCCCGGGACCGGGGCCTATCTTTTGGTCAGGTGCGCAAAAAAATCACGCTCGGCGGCCTTGCTGCGGGTCCTCCAAAACTCGGGATGCGCGGGCTGGGTTTGGCGGCTGACGGCCAACGCTGGCACACTGAGGGCTGGGCGGCGGTGGCCCTCGCCAACCGCTATAGCTTGTTGTTCACCGTTCTTGTATCCCCCTTCACGCATCATGACACCCCCTCCCCAAGCCAACTCCCAACGCAAGGCCCTGGTACTGTTCTCTGGTGGGCAGGACTCCACCGCCTGTTTGGCCTGGGCACTTGACCGCTTTGCCCAGGTGGAGACGCTGGGTTTCGACTATGGTCAGCGGCATCGGGTGGAGCTTGACTGCCGCTTGCAAGTGCGGGCGGCCATGCGAGCGCAGTTCCCTCATTGGGCGGCCAAGCTGGGTGACGATCACCTGCTGGATCTGAGCCTGCTGGGGCAAATTTCAGACACCGCCTTGACCGAGGCGCGGGCGATTGAAATGCAGGCCAACGGTTTGCCCAATACCTTTGTGCCGGGGCGCAATCTGCTGTTTCTGAGTTTTGCCGCCACGCTGGCTTACCGGCGCGGCGCCTCGGTGCTGGTGGGCGGCATGTGTGAGACCGACTACTCCGGCTACCCCGATTGCCGCGACAACACCCTCAAGAGCTTGCAAGTGGCGCTCAGCCTGGGGCTGGACACGCCGATGACGGTGGAGACCCCGCTGATGTTTCTGACCAAGGCGCAAACCTGGGCCTTGAGTGCGCAGTTGGGGGGCGCCGCCCTGAATGACTTGATCGTCGAGCACACGCACACTTGCTACCTGGGCGATCGCAGCCATCGCCATGCCTGGGGTTATGGGTGTGGCACTTGCCCGGCCTGCGAGTTGCGGGCGCGGGGGCATGACGAGTTTCTTGCCTCGGGGTCGGCGGCATGAGTTCGTTGGCCTGGCTGGGTTGGGGGTTGGCGGCCCTTGTCCTGTTTTGGGGTATTGGCGCTTACAACCGCGTGATGAGCCTGCGCAACGGCATTGCCAGCGCGTTTGCGCAGTTGGACCTGCATTTGACGGAGCGTGCCCGCCTTTGCGCGAAGTTATTGGAACTGTTGCGTCCGCTGCTGCCGAACGAGCAAGCCACTTTCGCCGCGCTGGAGAACGCGCAGGCTGAAACGCAGACTCTGGCCCTGGCCGTGCGTGCCAAGCCCTATGCCAGTGATCCGGTGGCCAGCTTGGCCGTGGCCAATGCGGTGCATGCGGCTGCGCTGACCCGTTTGATGTCTTTGCTTGATCATCATGCAGAGTTGCGTGAGCACATCGAGTTGTATGAGTTGATGGATGAGCTCAAGTTGGTGGAGCGTCAGCGCAGCTTTGCGCGGCAACTCTTCAATCAGGCGGTGGGTCTGTACAACCAGGCGGTCACGCAATTTCCGACGCGCATCTTGGCCAGCTTGTATGGCTTTGGCGACGCCCGCTCGCTTTGATGTCGAGTTGATATCGAACTGCGGCCGAACGCTCAGGCGCAGACGATGGCGCCCGAGCTGACAAGCTCATGAAACAGCGCCAGCATGGAGGTGCCGCTCATACGGTAGGGGTCGAGGCGCCCGGACTCTGAGTACTTCAGCACCAAACCAGGATTGAGCCGCTGCAGATTCACCTGGCCCATGGACCAGCCACCAAACTGCCGCTCAGTCACTTCCTCGTAACTGAGTAGCACGACGTCACGATGACGGGCGTCACCGACGATCTGCTTGTAGCGCGCGTTGACCGCGTCACGCCCGCCTTCCAGCAGTTGGATGAAGGTGCCGTCTGCGTGGCACAGCAGCCCGGTGATACCTTCTGCGGGATTGTGCTCACGCGATTGCTTGAGGATGGTGGCCAGCGCGCTGTCGTCAATGGGTTGGCTGGCGCGGCTGGCGTAGAGAAGGCGAACGAGCATGGGGTCGGCTCCGGTGGATGCTGAGGGCGGGGCGGGCGCGTGCGTTTTATCGCTTTACCAGCGAAAGGAATTCACGGCGCAGATTGGCATCTTTGAGAAAGGCGCCCCGCATCACACTGTTGATCATTTTGGTTTCGGTGTCTTTGACGCCACGCCAATGCATGCAGAAATGATCGGCTTCCATCACCACGCCCAAGCCGTCGGGCTGTACCCGCTCTTGCAGTTCATTGGCCAGCATGGTCACGGCTTCTTCCTGGATCTGCGGGCGGCTCATGATCCAGTCGCAGAGGCGGGTGTATTTCGACAGCCCAATCAGGTTGGAGTGCTCGTTGGGCAGCAGCCCGATCCAGACCCGACCCATGATGGGGCAGAGATGGTGCGAGCAGGCGCTGCGCACGGTGATCGGGCCGACGATCATCAGCTCATTCAAGCGGGTGACGTTGGGAAACTCCGTCACCGGCGGGCTTTGCACAAAGCGTCCGGCAAAGATTTCACGCACATACATCTTGGCGACGCGCTTGGCGGTTTCTTGAGTGTTGTGGTCGCTTTCGGTGTCAATCACCAGGGCGCGCAGCACCTCTTGCATGCGGGCCTGCACCTCGGCCTGCAATTCTTCCAACTCACCCTCGTGGATGAAGTCGGCAATATTGTCATTGGCATGGTGGCGGCACCCGGCAGCAACCAGCCGATAGCGCACGCGTTCAGACGCGGGCAGGGCGGCCAACTGAGCTTCGCTGAGTGGGGGCGGAGTGGAGGAGGTGACGCCGGTCATGTGCAGTTCAAGTTGATCCAATGCCGGCATTGTGTCCGGAATGCAAAGCCCGTGCAGGACTGCGGTGCAGCGACTGGCGCGCGCGGCTCTGACCTACACTGAGCCCGTGTCTTCAATTTCTACCCCCCCTACCTCGCTGCCCTCGTCCGCGTCCTCTGCGTCGCAGTCGGTGCCCCTGCAGCGACTGATCGCGCAAGTGGCGGACGCGGTGCAGGCCGTGCGGGCCGGGCGCTCACTCACCGAGGTGCTGGCGCGTGGCGCACCTGAGTTGCGGCCCGGCACCCAGGCCTTGAGTTTTTATGTGCTGCGTTTGTTGGCCAGCGCCGAAGGCGCCCGCGCCTTGCTGGCGCCTAAAGCCCCGCCGCCCAAGGTCGAGGGCTTGTTGCTGTGTGCCCTGGCGCTGCTGTGGCCGACGGATGAGCCGCCCTACGACGCGCACACGGTGGTCGATCAAACCGTCAGCGCCGCGCGCCGCCGACTGCCCGCCAGTGCGGGCTTTGTCAACGCGGTGCTGCGCCGATTTTTGCGGGAACGGGAGACGCTTGTTGCAGCCGTGACCGCCGATCCGGTGGCGGCCTTCAATCACCCGTCTTGGTGGATTGCACGGCTGCAGCAAGATTGGCCCGGGCATTGGCAGGCGATTCTGGCCGCCAACAATCTACATCCGCCAATGACGCTGCGTGTGAATGCGCAGCACGGTGATGCGGCGACTTATGTACAGCGGCTTGCCGGCGCGGGCATTGCGGCACAGGCCGTCGGGCCCCGGGCACCGCAGGCGGTGGTGTTGGCGCGAGCGGTGCCGGTCACCGCTTTGCCGGGTTTTGCGGCGGGTGAGGTGTCGGTGCAGGACGCAGCAGCCCAGTTGGCGGCGGATCTGCTGGTAAATCCGCACGCGGGTTTGCCCAAGCTTGCCGAGCATTCGCGGGTGCTAGACGCCTGTTCAGCCCCGGGTGGCAAGACCGCCCATGTGCTGGAGTTGGGTGACTTCGATATGTTGGCGCTGGACAGCGACGCCAAGCGCCTGCAGCGTGTGCAAGACACCTTGCAGCGCCTGCGTTTACGGGCCACCTTGAAGGCTGCTGACGGGCGCCAGCCCAAATCGTGGTGGCACGGCCAAGCCTTTGACGCGATTTTGCTGGACGCGCCCTGCAGTGCCTCGGGCATTGTGCGGCGCCATCCTGACGTGCGGTGGTTGCGCCGGGAGAGCGATATTGCGCAGCTGACGGCCATTCAAGCCGAGTTGCTGGAGGCCTTGTGGCCCTTGTTGCGCCCGGGTGGGCGGATGGTTTACGCGACTTGTTCTATCTTCAAAGCCGAAGGCCAAGACCAGATCGATGCATTTTTGCAACGCCATGGTGACGCGAAGGCCCATGATGTGACGGGTGTTACGGGGCATTTGCTGCCCCTCACGGACAATGCAAGGCAGGCCGAAGCCGGGTCGGCGCTTTCGTCAAATGACGAGGGCCGCTTCGATGGTTTTTACTATGCCCTGCTGAGCAAGTCCTGAGCTTTCCTTATCCACCCGTCGCGACACTGTCACTTTTGACCTCGTTCAACCTGCCTTTCTCTGTTGCTGCACCCCACTGGCCTGCTTTGCGGCGGCTGGTGACTGGCGGCATGGCCATGGTGCTGTGCCTCCTGCTGGGGCTGGGCAGCCCTGCGGTGCAGGCGCAAGGCGTTGAGCTGGCGCAAATCAGTGCGGCCAAGGCGGACGATGGCTTGGAGTTGAGCTTCAGTACCCGCTTCAATTTGTCATCCGCAGTGGAAGATGCCCTGATGAAGGGTGTTCCGGTGTATTTCGTCGCAGATGTCACCATTTTGCGCAGTCGTTGGTATTGGCGCGATGTGCGCGCCGCGCGGGCCTCGCGCAGTTGGCGGCTTGAGTGGAAATCGCTGACCCGGCAGTTCCGCGTCAGCACCGAGGGTTTGAACCGCAACTACAGCACACTCAGCGAAGCCCTTAGCTCCTTGCGGGGGGCGTCGAGCTGGCACGTGGCCGAGCTCAAGGACATCGATGATGATGGCCGTTACTACCTTGAATTCAGTTACCGGCTGGACACCAGCCAATTGCCCAAACCCATGCAGATCGGTCTGGGCTCACCCCAAGGCTGGGGCTTGAATGTGGAGCGCACCTTCACCCTCAACTCCGACTTCAGCCTGCGCAGCGGTTCTTGACGCATGAGTAAAGCGGCTCGGTGGGCCTGGGTGGTCTCGATGGTGGCCGTGATGGGCGTTTGTGGCGTCCTGGCCTTTTTGCTGTCCATCGGCGCCACCTCGCAGCGCGGGTTTCTGGAGCGTCACTCGGTATGGCTGTTCTGGGTCAATGCCCTGGTGGCCGGGCTGCTTGCGCTGGTGATCGGCACTGCCGTTGTGCGCCTGCTGCTGCGGGTGCGCAGCGGTAAATTCGGCAGCCGCTTGCTCATCAAGCTCGCCGGCATCTTCGCCTTGGTGGGCGTGGTGCCGGGCTTGTTGATTTATGGCGTCTCGTATCAGTTTGTCAATCGCAGCATCGACAGCTGGTTTGACGTGCGCTTGGCCACCGCGCTGGATGCCGGCCTCAATCTGGGCCGCGGTACCTTGGATGATATGGTCAGTGACCTTGCCAAAAAAGTGCGCGAATCCGCCGAGCATCTGGCCGAAGGTGACACCACCTTGCCGCAGCCATTGGCACTGGACCGACTGCGCGAGCAATTGGGGCTGCGTACCGTTGCGCTGGTGGGCGGCAAGGGGCAAATCTTGTTGTCGGCGGGTGGTGACGCCGGCGTTCTGAGCCCTGAGCGACCCACCGAGACCCTGCTGCGGCAAGCCCGCAATGGCCGGCCTGTCAGCCAATTGGAGGGACTGGAGGACGAGGCCCTGGCCTTGCAAGGCCAGGCGCAGATCCGCGCCCTGGTGCTGCTGCCCAATGCTGACCTGCGGCTGGGCGTCAGCAGCGGCAACGAGCGCTACTTGATGATGGTGCGGCGCATCCCCTCCAACGTCTTGCGTAACGCCCTGGCTGTGCAGACCGCCAGCAGTGAATACCAGCAGCGCGCGCTGGAGCGAGATGGCTTGCGGCGCATGTATCTCGGCACGCTGACCCTGGCACTGGTGCTGGCGGTGTTTGCCGCGCTGTTGCTGGCGATGACCCTTGGCAATCAGCTGGCGCGGCCCCTGTTGCTGTTGGCTGAGGGCGTGCGCCAGGTTGCGCAGGGCGACCTCAGCCGCAAGCCGGTGATGCGCTCACGCGACGAGCTCAGCGGGCTTACACGCTCTTTCGCCGACATGACGGAGCAGCTGTCAGATGCCCGCGCCCTGGTGGAGCGCAGCGTGGCTCAGGTTGAAAACGCCCGTACCCATCTGCAAACCATTCTGGACAACCTCACGGCCGGCGTCATCGTGTTCGACGCGCAGCAGCGCATCGACACCGTCAACCCCGGCGCCACACGCATCCTGCGCCTGCCGCTGTCGGCCTACCAGGGGCGGCGCCTTGACGAAGTGCCGCAGCTGCAAGCCTTTGCCCAAGCCGTCTGGCAGCGTTTTGAGCAATACAAGCCCGATGCCGGTGAGCGCGGCGACCATTGGCAAGACGCCTTCGAATTGCAGATCGAAGCCGGCCAAGATGTGCTGACACTGCTGGTGCGCGGCGCTCCGTTGCCGCATGATTCACGCCTGATGGTGTTCGACGATATTTCAGAAGTGGTGTCGGCGCAGCGCTCCGCCGCCTGGAGCGAAGTGGCCCGGCGCTTGGCCCACGAAATCAAGAACCCGCTCACCCCCATCCAACTTTCGGCCGAGCGCCTTCAACACAAGCTCGAATCGAAGTTGGAAGGCGCCGACCAAGCCATGCTCGTGCGCTCGGTGGCCACCATCGTCAATCAGGTTCAGTCGATGAAGCAGTTGGTCAACGAGTTTCGGGACTATGCCCGCCTGCCTTCTGCCAACTTGAGCCCGCTGGATTTGAATGCCCTGGTCAGCGAGGTGCTAACGCTTTATGCCCCGGCACAAGAAGCCGGCCGATTGCGCGCTGAATTGGCCCCCACGCCGGCCCAGATCAAGGGCGACGCCAGCCAGTTGCGGCAGGTGATTCACAACTTGGTACAGAATGCGCTTGATGCCGTGCAAGATCGACCCGATGGGCAGGTGTTGGTACGCACCCAACAAGGCTACACGGAGACCGGCGAACCGCGGGTCTTGCGCCTGCTGATCAGCGACAACGGCGCCGGCTTTGCTGAAAAAGTATTGAAACGTGCGTTTGAACCCTATGTCACGACCAAAACAAAAGGCACTGGACTGGGGCTCGCTGTGGTGAAAAAAATTGCCGATGAACACGGTGCGCGGGTGCGCTTGACCAACCTCCATTCGGGGGGGGATGACAGCCCTGTGACGATAGGTGCTCAAGTTTCGTTATCATTTTCAAAACTCGCGACTGCGGCGGTCGAGCTGAACACCGCCCCGAAACAAGAGTGAACTAGGACTCCATGGCAACAATTCTTGTAGTCGACGACGAACTGGGCATTCGAGCCCTCTTGTCTGAAATCCTCACCGATGAGGGTCATACGATCGAACTGGCTGAAAACGCGGCCCAGGCGCGCGCGGCGCGTGAGCGCATGCGCCCCGATTTGGTTCTGCTGGACATCTGGATGCCCGACGTCGACGGCGTCACCTTGCTGAAGGAATGGGGCGGCGCCGGGCTGCTGACCATGCCCGTCATCATGATGAGCGGCCACGGCACCATTGACACCGCGGTAGAAGCCACCAAGGTCGGCGCAATCGCCTTTCTTGAAAAGCCCATCACATTGCAAAAGCTGTTGCGCGCAGTCGAGCAGGCCTTGGTCAAGGTGGCGCCGCGCCCCGCGCCGCCTCCCTTGGGTGCGCCACTGGGCTACACCCGCAGCGACCTCGGCAGCCTGAGCTACCCCACCGCCGCACCCTCCCATGGCTTGGTCAGCAGCCCAATGCCCATGGTTGCGCAGATGGGCCTGGCCTCCGAACAAAGCTTCGAACTCGACCGTCCCCTGCGCGAAGCCCGCGACGCGTTCGAGAAGAGCTACTTCGAATTCCATCTCGCCAAAGAAAACGGCTCCATGACCCGTGTCGCCGAAAAAACTGGCCTGGAGCGCACCCATCTGTACCGCAAGCTCAAACAGCTGGGTGTCGATTTGAGCCGAAATAAACGCGGAACTGGTGTTTGACTAGAAATTCATGCTATAGTCACTGTCTTCGCAGGTTTGAAGCGAAGCAGTCTTGAAAAAGACTGCTGAATACAAACAGTTGGCCTGGTAGCTCAGTTGGTAGAGCAGCGGATTGAAAATCCGCGTGTCGGTGGTTCGATTCCGCCCCAGGCCACCAAATAAAATCAAGCACTTAGCCCGCCCTAGTAGGTGGGCTTTTTGCTTTTCTGACGGTGTTTCTGACACTTTCACTGGTGGGCTGCTGCGGGCAGTTGCGCTTTGATGCGCAAGTGCTCGAAAAAAGGTGGTCGAAAATCACTGTCATGCCGGCTCGGCAAACCTATACGCAAGACCTTCAACTCTCTTTAGGAGATTGACCTTGCGTCTTACGAACCCGGGCCCGCACTCGACGGCCCACCTCGCTGTTCTCACTCCGTCTGGGCAGGCTTGCGCCTTCCAGATGCCCATAGCGGGCTTCCAGGCCGGCCGACTCGGCCGGGCGTTCGAGGCTTGCGGCACCTCGCCTCAGCTGAGCGTGCACCACCCCCATCCCTGGACCGCTACGCCGCTTGCGTCGCTGGAGGTGCCCCATGGCTAAGGCCTACGAGGACGGCTCGGGCTGGGCGTTTCGGCTGCGGGTGCAGGGCCAGGACATTGACCGTGGCGGTTTCAAGAGCCAGAAGGTCGCCCAGGAGGAGGCCGATGGGCATGCTCGCGACCTGCGTAAGTCCGACAAACAAGCGCTTCTCGATCTGCAGCGGACATCCGTCGCGCAGGCACTGAGCGACTACGCCCGCGAGGTTCTGCCACATTACAAGGGCGCTCCTCAAGAAGCTCGTCGCATCAACCGCTATACGCCGATCACGGAGTGGCTCCAATATGCCGGTCGGTGACACTTGACTTCGTGAGAGCAGCCATTGCCTTATCTTTGCGCCGCTTTCTCACTGCGCCAAGCGCTCGGCGTGGCGCCGGCTTTTCTCTGAAAGAAACGGGTGAAGTAGGCCGAGTCGGAGAAGCCCAGGCCGAGGGCGATTTGCTTGATGCTCATGCTTGTGTAGGTCAACTCGCGCTGCGCTTCGAGCAGAGTTCGGGCGTGCATCACGTCCAGGGCGGTGCACTGCAGGGCGGCTTGGCAGATGCGGTTCAGCTGCGTACCGGTGACGCCCAGTTGGCGTGCGAGTTCTGCCAGGCTGGGTTGCTGCCGGTAGGCGTCTTCGATCAGCGCAATGTAGCGTTGGAGGTGCCGATGGGCGCTGTCGCCACGTCGTGGTGCTTCTTGCGGGTCTGATGGCAGGCTGCGCCCCAGTTTGACCAGCAATTGGGTCAGCGCGCTGTCAAGCGCGATGGCACGCCAGGCCTGCACATTGGCAAACTCCTGCTGCAGCACCGCCATGGCTGCAGCAATGATGCGCGCTGTGGGGCGGTCCACCGGCAGGGCCGCCGCTTGCGCGAGCCGGGCGTTCAGCGCAGGCTGCGTGGCCAGCAACTGGCGCGCGTGTTGGGCCAGTACCGTGATGACGGTGCCTGAAATGTGCGGATGGAAATGAAAGCCATGCATGCAGCGCGGTGGGATCAGCAGCAGGCACGGGCCCTGTACGGTGTGCACGGCCATGTCCAGGCTGACGGTGCAACGTCCCCGTGCAATCCAGAAGATCTGCAGCAAGAGATCGTGTTGGTGCGGGCTGATTTCCCAGTCGTGCAGGTGGGCGCGCTCGGCGATGGATTCGCAATGCAGCCAGTCGAGCACCTGAGCCTGAGTTTGATCACGCACCCGCTCGCCGTAGATCGAAAAGACGGGTAGTGGGGATTTCATGGGCTTGAATGGTGGATGTCTGAAAAGTACAAGTCTATGCCTGTTCAGTGCATTGAGGCCGGGGTCTTGAAGTTTTACGCTTCAGGCTTGAGGAAAGACAAGACAAACCCAGCCAACCCACGGAGACATCCCATGAAAACTCAAGTTGCTATCGTCGGCGCAGGCCCGGCAGGCTTGCTGTTAGGCCAGTTGTTGAGCGCATCTGGCATCGACAACATCATTGTGGAGCAGCGCAGCCCTGACTATGTACTCGGCCGGATTCGCGCGGGGGTCTTGGAGCCCACGGCCGTGCGCTTGCTGGAGGCTTGTGGGGCGGCAACCCGCATGCATCGTGAAGGCTTGCCGCACAGCGGGGTGGAGATTGCCATCAACGGGGTCAGTCAGCGTATCGATCTATTGGCACTGACCGGGCAGCAAGTCATGGTCTACGGTCAGACAGAGGTGACGCGGGATTTGATGGACGCAAGAGCCGCCAGCGGTGCGCAGTCGATCTACGAAGCCGATCAGGTGCAACTGCATGATCTTGAAACCGCCGCACCATGGCTGAGCCTCAACGTCAATGGACAAGCGCAGCGGATTGATTGCGACTTCATTGCCGGTTGTGATGGCTTTCACGGCGTTAGCCGCGCCAGCATCCCGGCAGACAAGATTCAGACCTTCGAGCGTATCTATCCCTTCGGTTGGTTAGGGGTGCTGGCGGACGTGCCGCCGGTTGCCGATGAATTGATTTACGCGCGCCATGAGCGCGGCTTCGCCCTGTGCAGCCAGCGCAGCAAGACGCGCAGCCGCTATTACATTCAATGCGATAGCGGTGACCAGGTCGCCGACTGGTCGGACGACGCATTTTGGGCCGAACTCAAGCGCCGCGTTCCTGAAGACGTGGCGGCGCGCCTGGTGACGGGGCCTTCGATTGAAAAGAGCATCGCACCCCTGCGCAGCTTTGTGGCAGAGCCGTTGCGATTCGGCCGCTTGTTCCTGGCCGGAGACGCCGCGCACATCGTGCCGCCTACGGGCGCCAAAGGGCTCAACTTGGCCGCCTCTGATGTGGGCTACCTCTGGCAGGCGATGTGCGATTTTTACAAAGGCGATGCCCTTGGGCTTGACCGTTATTCGCAGCAATGCCTGGCGCGAATCTGGAAGGCCGAGCGCTTCTCCTGGTGGATGACGGGCTTGCTGCACCGCTTTCCGGCGCACACGCCGTTTGAGCAGCGCATGCAGGACGCGGAGCTGGACTATTACCTAGGCTCCGAAGCCGGTCGCAAGGTCATCGCTGAGAATTACGTGGGCCTGCCGGCCTGAATTTGGCGCGGTTTGAATGCGTCGGCGCGCTGATATTGGGCGCCGGCGCGCCAGAACCCTGTTCAGAATTCTTCGGTATCAATCTCCGCCTGGGTGGCCGCGTTGTAACGCGGTCCCGCCACGGTGTTGGGGTGCATCAGGGCGTTCAGGCGGGCCAGCGTCGGGGCGCTCAGCACCAGAGTGTCGGCGCCAAAGAATTCCATCAAATGGTCTTCTCGCGTGGTGCCCGGGATGGGGATGATGTGCTCGCCTTGGCTCAGCAACCACGCCAACGCCAAGCGGGCCGGTGGGCAGTCCAGCGCAGCGGCTTCAAGCTCGAAGGCCTGCAGCAATTGCAGGTTATGGGCGTAGTTCTCGGGGCTGAAGCGCGGCATGTTGCGGCGGATGTCTTTGGCCTCCAGGTTTGAGACGTCCCGCAAGGCGCCACCCAAGAAACCTCGTGCCAGCGGGCTGAAAGCCACAAAGGCGGTGCCCAGTTCGCGGCAGGTTTGCAAGACGGCAATCTCGGGGTTGCGTGTCCATAGCGAGTACTCGGTCTGCAGTGCCGCAATCGGATGCACGGCGTGGGCGCGGCGCAGCGTGGCGGCCGACACTTCGCTGAGCCCAAGGGCGCGCACCTTGCCGGCCAGCACCAGATCGGCCATGGCGCCGACGCTGTCTTCAATCGGCACGGCCGGATCCATGCGGTGCAGGTAGAGCAGGTCGATGACGTCGGTGCGCAGCCGTTGCAAGCTTGCTTCGCAACTGGCGCGCAGCGTGGCGGGCCGGCCGTCGATGACGCGCTGGCCGTTGACGCCCTGCATGCCGCATTTGCTGGCCAGAACGAAACGTTGGCGGTGCGGCGCCAGCACCCGGCCCACCAGGGTTTCATTGGTGCCGAAGCCGTAAAGCGCCGCGGTGTCGAACAGCGTGATGCCCTGGTCCAGCGCACTCAGCAGCAGCCGCTCCGCCTGATCGGCGGGCGGCGGCAGGCCATAGGCGTGGCTGAGGTTCATGCAGCCCAAGCCGATGGCCGAGGCGCTGAAGGGGCCGAGACGGCGGGTCTTCATGAGGCCATCAGCTGCTGTTCCAACTGATGCAGCACGCGGTAGCAGGGCAGCACTTGCGCCACGCTGCCGTTGGGTTCGCGCCCCTCGCGGATGGCGGCGAAGAACTCACGGTCTTGCAACTCGATGCCGTTCATGGACACGTCGACTTGTGAGACATCGATCTTCTCCTCCTTGCCGTTGAACAGGTCGTCGTAGCGGGCGAGGTAGGTGCCGCTGTCGCCGATGTAGCGGAAGAAGGTGCCCAGCGGGCCGTCATTGTTGAAGGACAGGCTCAGCGTGCAGATGGCACCATTGGCGGCCTGCAGTTGGATCGACATGTCCATGGCAATGCCCAGCTGAGGGTGGATGGGCCCTTGCAGCGCGTGGGCCTTCACGACCCGGCTGCCGGTTTGGTAAGCAAACAGGTCGACGGTGTGTGCGGCGTGGTGCCACAGCAGGTGGTCGGTCCAGCTGCGCGCCTGGCCCAGGGCATTCATGTTGGTGCGGCGGAAGAAATAGGTCTGCACATCCATCTGCTGGATGTTGAATTCACCGGCCTGCACGCGCTGGTGAACCCATTGGTGGCTGGGGTTGAAGCGGCGGGTGTGGCCGCACATGGCGACCAAGCCACGGGTCTGCGCCACTTGGACCACCTCTTCGCCGTCAGCCAGCACATCGCATAACGGGATTTCTACTTGCACATGCTTGCCCGCCTTCAGGCAGGCCAGGGTTTGGCTGGCGTGCATCTGGGTGGGCGTACAGAGGATGACGGCATCCACCTCGGGGAGGGCCAGGGCGTCATCCAGCTCGGTGCTGACGTGGGGGATGCCGTATTTGTCGGCAATCTCGCGCGTCTTGGTCAGCTCGCGGCTGATCAGCGAGACGACTTCAACGCCCTCGATGTTCTTGATGCCGTCCAGGTGCTTGATGCCGAAGGCGCCAGCGCCGGCCAGCGCCACGCGGATGGGTTGCTTGTGCGTGCTCATGGGTTCTCCAGGATCAGATGGCCGACAGCGGTGTTCGAGGCCGGCACATGGTAGAAGCGGTGGGTGACCTTGGGCGGCGGGCCGCCGGCGATGTCCGCCATGGCGCCGCGGGCGATCAGCCACATGACCAGCTCGATACCTTCGGAGCCGGCTTCACGCACATAGTCGACATGCGGCAATTTGGAGAGCGCTTCGGGCTCGCTGATGAGCCGATCAAGAAACTCGTTATCCCATTCGCGGTTGATCAAACCCGCTCGTGCGCCTTGCAGCTGGTGGCTCATGCCGCCGGTGCCCCAGATCTGCACATTCAAGTCTTCATCGAAGGACTCGACCGCCTTGCGGATGGCCCGGCCCAGCTCGAAGCAGCGGCGGCCCGAAGGCACGGGGTACTGCACCACGTTCACGGCGAAGGGGATCACCCGGCAAGGCCAGGCCTCGGGCTGGCCGCACATCAGTGAGAGCGGCACGGTCAGGCCGTGGTCTACCGTCATGCGGTTGACGAGGGTGAGGTCGAAGTCGTCCTGAATCACGCTGTGAGCGATGTGCGAGGCCAGCTCGGGGTGGCCGATCACGGTCGGCACCGGGCGCGGACCCCAGCCTTCATCGGCGGGCGCGAATTGCGCGGCGGTACCCAGCGCAAAGGTGGGGATCATGTCCAGGCTGAAGGCCGTGGCATGGTCGTTGTAAACCAGAAAAATCACGTCAGGCCGGTTCTCCTTGAGCCACTGCTTGGAGAAGTCGTAGCCCTGGAAAACCGGTTGCCAATAGGGCTCGGCGGTTTTGCCCTGGTCGATGGCCACGCCAATGGCAGGCACATGCGAGGTGTAGACCGATGCGGTGATGCGTGCCACGATTACTTGCTTTCCGGGCGCTGCTGGTCGCCCTGTTGGTGAGTTTGGCCCTGCGGTTGATGTGAGGCTTGCGCGTCGCCATCTTCCCCGACGAAGCGGTTGCCCTCGATCGAGCGGCCGCCCTTGACCATCATGTCCCGGTACTCGGCCTCGCTCATGCCGGTCATGCTGCCCGCCATTTGCTGGAAGCTCAGGCCGTCGGTGGCGCCGATCTTGGCCAAAAAGTAGATGTTGCCACCCAGGCGCATGCATTCGTTCAGGTCACGCTGCATGACGGCGTCTTTCTGGGCCTCGGTCATGGCCCAGTCGTCGAGATAGGCGCGCTCGTCCGCTTTGAAGCGGCGGCGATTTTCTTCGGTCATCAGCGACATGCAAAACTGGTTGAGCCAGTAGCCCCGGCGCGATTGCTCGGCGTCGAAGATGATGGTCCCGGGGATGTCTTGGTACGGTTTTTCGAGTGCCATTGCGGGCTCCAAGGTCTTCGGAAAAGGTCAGGAAAGTTCGGGCCAGTACAGGCGCAGCGGGTTGTCGACCAGCAGTTGGTGCTGTTGCTCGGCGGTCGGCGCGATGTGCGGGATGAAGTCCACCAGCAAGCCGTCGTCGGGCATATGGTCCTTCAAATTGGGGTGCGGCCAATCGGTGCCCCACAGCACGCGGTCCGGGAATTCTTCCATCACCCGGCGGGCGAAGGGCACGACATCGCGGTAGGCGGCCTGCTCGCCCTGCAGCGCCGGCGGGCCGCTGACCGACAAGCGCTCGGGGCAGCTGAGCTTGCTCCACACATTGGGGTGCTCGCGCATGAACCTCAGGAACAGGGCGAATTCGGGTCCGTCCACGGGCTGCGTTACGTCGGGGCGGCCCATGTGGTCCACCACCACGGTGGTGGGGATGGCGGTGAAGAAGTCCCACAGCTCCGGCAGGTCAACGGCTTCGAAGTAGATCACCACATGCCAACCCAGCTTGGCAACGCGCCCGGCGATTTCCAGCAACTCGTCCTTGGGTGTGAAGTCCACCAGACGTTTGACGAAGTTGAAGCGCACGCCGCGCACGCCCGCTTCATGCATGGCTTGCAGCTCGGCATCGCTGACTGTGCGGCGTACCGTGGCCACGCCGCGGGCCCGGCCGTCGGCATGCTGCAGGGCATCGATCAGGGCGCTGTTGTCAGCGCCGTGGCAGGTGGCTTGAACAATCACATTGCGGGCGAAGCCCAACTGGTCGCGCAGCGCAAAAAGCTGTGCCTGGCTGGCATCGCAAGGCGTGTACTTGCGCTCGGGCGCGAAGGGAAATTGTGCGCCCGGCCCGAAGACATGGCAATGCGCATCCACAGCGCCCGCGGGCAGTTTGAAGCGAGGCTGGCTGGGGCCGGCGTACCAGTCAAGCCAGCCGGGGGTTTTGGTAAATTCCAAGGGGGCTCCTTCAGTGCGGGTGCAGCGCGGCTCAGTCGATGTAGCGCAGGCCGGCTTGTGCCAGCGGTTCGCGCATCTTGTACATATCCAGGCCCAGGATGCCGCTGGCCAGCTTGGCGCGCTTTTCGCCTTCGAAGCTTTCACGCTTTTGCGCGGCGGCCAGGGTTTCAACGGCGCGCGCGGCGGGCACGCAGACCACGCCATCGTCGTCCGCCACGATCACATCGCCCGGCGTCACCCACATGCCGGCGCAAACCACCGGGATGTTGACAGAGCCGAGCGTGGCCTTGATCGTGCCCTTGCTGCTGATGTGGCGGCTCCACACGGGGAAGTTCATTTCCTGCAGGGTTTTGACATCCCGCACGCCGGCGTCAATCACCAAGGCGCGCGCGCCACGGGCCTGGAACGAGGTGGCCAGCAGGTCGCCGAAATAGCCGTCTGAGCACTCGGCGGTCACGGCGGCCACGACGATGTCGCCCGGCTGAATCTGCTCGGCCGCGACGTGCATCATCCAGTTGTCGCCGGGTTGCAGCAGCACGGTCACTGCCGTACCCGACACCTGCACGCCCGGGTAGATGGGGCGCATATAGGGCTTGAGCAGGCCCACGCGGCCCATGGCCTCGTGCACCGTGGCTGAGCCCAGTGCGGCCAGGCCGTCGGCGGCGGCGCGCTCGGCGCGATTGATGTTGCGATGGACTACGCCCAGTTCATACATGGTTCAAATCTCCGGTGGATTCAGCGGCCTTTGGCCTTGAGTGCGGCGTCGAGCCGTGGGAACACGCGGCGTGCATTGCCTTCGTACACCATGAAGCGCTCTTCTTCGCTGAGGTTGGCCGTGGCTTCGACATAACGCTTGGTGTCGTCGTAGTAGTGGCCGGTCTCGGGGTCGATGCCGCGCACAGCGCCGATCATTTCGCTGGCGAACAAGATGTTCTTGACCGGGATTACCTTGGTCAGCAGATCAATGCCGGGCTGGTGGTAGACGCAGGTGTCGAAGAAGATGTTGTTCAGCAGGTGCTCGCTCAGCAGCGGCTTCTTCAGCTCTTGCGCCAGGCCGCGAAAGCGCCCCCAGTGATAAGGTACCGCGCCGCCGCCGTGCGGAATCAAGAACTTCAGCGTCGGGAAGTCTTTGAACAAGTCGCTGGTGAGGCATTGCATGAAGGCCGTGGTGTCGGCGTTCAAGTAATGCGCCCCGGTGGTGTGGAAGCAGTGGTTGCAGCTGGTGGAGACGTGGATCATCGCGGGGATGTCGTACTCCACCATCTTTTCGTAGATGGGGTACCAATGGCGATCAGACAGCGGTGGGCTGGTCCAGTGGCCGCCCGACGGGTCGGGGTTCAGGTTGATGCCCACGTTGCCAAATTGCTCCACGCACTTCACCAGTTCGGGGATGCAGGTGGCCGGATCAACGCCGGGCGACTGCGGCAACATGGCGGCGGGCACGAAGTGATCGGGAAACAGCTCGGCCACGCGGAAACACAGCTCGTTGCAGATCGCCGCCCAGGTGCTGGAGGTGTTGAAGTCGCCGACATGGTGGGCCATGAAGCTGGCGCGCGGGCTGAAGATGGTCAGGTCGCTGCCGCGCTGCTTCATCAGCTTGAGCTGATTGGTCTCGATGGACTCGCGCAGTTCGTCGTCGCTGATTTTCAGGTCCGAGGCTTTGGGGGCCTGGCTGGGGTTTTTCAAGGCGGCGATTTGCAAATCGCGCCAGGCGCCTAGCGCTGCGGGGGCGGTGGTGTAGTGGCCGTGAACGTCAATGATCATGATGGTGTGAGAGTTCGTGGGTTCGAAAAAATGTAGCGGTGCTTGCGCCGGCTCAGTGCGCCAGCACCTCATCGCGGGAGTGGCCCGCTGCAGCCTGCAGGCCACCGGCGGCATCGGCGCGCCGCTTTACCAGCAGCGCAGCGGCGGCTACCAGGCCGGGCACTGCGACGACGGCAAACACCGATTCCAGGCTCATGTGGGCGGCGCTGAGTTGCGCCACCAGGAAGGAGCCCGCAATGCCGCCGAAGCGGCCCACGCCCAGCATCCAGGCGACGCCGGTTGCACGGCCGTTGGTGGGGTAGAAGGCCGCGGCCAGCGCCGGCAAGGACGATTGCGAGGTATTCATCAGCGCACCAGCGGTGAAGACCACCACCACCAGCACACTCACCTGGCTGACCACCTGGCCGATGCACCAGATGGCCACGGAGGTCAGGGCAAAGCCGATGGCCAAAATCTTGTTGGCCTCATAGCGGTCCATGAGCCAGCCGAACAGCACCGCGCCCACGCCGCCCAGCGGAAACAGCGCCGAGATCAAGGTGGCTGTCTTGGGGTCCATGCCGGCTTCTTTGAACAAGAGCGGCATCCAGTTGATCAAGGCGTAGAAGATCACCAGGCCCATGAAATAGGCCGTCCACAGCATCAACGAACCGAGCCGGTAGGGGCGCGCCAGCACCTGGGCGAGGCCGCCGCGCTCGTTGGTCACCACGCGGGTTTCGCTCAGGATGAAGCGCTCGAACTGGAAGACCTTTTGACCCGCCACCTTCGCCAAGGTGGTTTGAATCTTGCGCAACTCGGCGCGGCGCGCCACCATGAAGCGCACCGACTCCGGCAACACGAACAGCAGCAGCACGGTCAGCAACAAGGGAATCACGCCGCCCAGCACCAACACACTGCGCCAGCCCCATTGCGGAATCATCCATGCTGCGAGAAAACCCCCGAAGGCGGCCCCCAGCGGAAAGCCGCAGAACATCAGGTTGGTGAGCATCGAACGCTTGTGCGTCGGGCTGTACTCGCTCATCAAGGTCACCGCATTGGGCATCGCCGCACCCAGGCCGAGGCCGGTGATGAAGCGTAGCGTGCTCAGTTGGCTCAGGTCCATCGCAAAGGATGAAGCGAGCGACGCCAGCCCAAACACCAGCACCGCGCCCATCAGCACCAGCCTGCGGCCCACTCGGTCCGCCAGCGGGCCGGCCGACAAGGCACCTGCCGCCAAGCCGAACAAGGCGGCGCTCAGTACCGGCCCCAGCATCGGCTTGGTCACGCCCCAGTCTTTGATCAGCGAGGGGGCGATGTAGCCGATGGCGGCGGTGTCAAAACCGTCCAGCAGAACCACCACAAAACACATGGCGAAGACCAGCCATTGCCACGGTGAAAAGGGTGCGCCGTCAATGAGCGTCTGCACATCGGCCACGCGCGCTGGGGCTGGATTTTGGGAGGGTTGGTTCACGCTTGTCTCCGTGGGTTGTTGGGCCGGAAGCGGCACCTCAATCGGGTGTCTTGGGGGCTTCCATGCCATGGCGCCGTTTGGCGCCCTTCGTTTCTTCTGCACACATGAAATTCAAAAAAGCCTGCGCCTGAGCTTGTGCCGGTACTTGGGATTTGATGCCCACCGCCCCCACAAAGCGGCTGACGATCTCCAGCCCCGGCGGCATGCCGGCGAGCACCGTGATGCCGTCCAGATTCATTAACTCGCTGAGCTGTTGAAAGCCAATGGTGGCCACCCCTTCGGCCACCAAGCTGCCCACGGGCACGCCGGGCCGGGCCTGGACCAATTGCGGCTGCAACTGCTCCGCCAGCCCCCAGCGCGCGAACAGCTTGAGCAAGGCGGTGCCGCTGGGGCCGGTGGAATAGGCAATGCCCTGGGCTTGTAGCAAGGTGGTGCGCAGGGCGTCCTCGGTGCTGATGTCAGGGGCGGCAGTACCGCTACGAACGGCAATGGCCACGCTGGAGTCAACAATGGCGCGGCGGCTGCCTTCCAGCAAGCAGCCCTCTGCCGCCAATTTGTCCATGGCGTCGCTGGCCAGCACCACCAGATCAAAGGCTTCGCCGGCCTGCACGCGCCGGGCGGCATCGACGCCGCCGACCGACTCCACGGTGACCGTCACCCCGCTGGCTTGCTGATAGCTTTGCGCCAATTCGGTCAGCAACTGCCGCGTGGCCATGGAAGAGATGAGGGTGAGGCTGGCAGTCATTGGGGTGGCCTTGAAGGGATGCACCCATTTTGTGCAGCTTTGTTCTATTAATCCAGTTCTAGCTTTGACTAGCAGCTATGCCGGATCGGCATGACTTGTGCCAAGATACCCGGTATGAATTTGAACCAGATCGAGACCTTCATCCAAGTGGCCGAGCACGGCAGTTTCAGCAAAGCGGCGCTGGTGCTGGGCGTGGCGCAGCCGGCATTGAGCCGGCAGGTGCGTGCGCTAGAGATCGACCTGCGGGAGACTTTGCTGCTGCGCAATGGCCGAGGGGTTGAGCTGACCGAGGCTGGCCGGCGCCTGTTGGAGCACGGCCAGGGCATTCTGCATTTGGTGGCGCAGGCGCGGGAAGACCTGAGCTCGCGCCGCAACGAGCCGGTGGGCGAGATCGTGGTGGCGATGCCGCCGACCCAGGCTCGCCTGCTCACCCTGCCGCTGATCGAGGGCTTTCGCGCTGCCTGCCCGCGTGCGCGGCTGGTGATCGTGGAGGGTTTCTCGGCGCATCTGACCGAGTGGATGGCCTCCGGGCGGGCCGATCTGGGCCTGGTCTACAACCCGGAGCCGCTACCCGCACTTGAAATCCTGCCCTTGCGGGAGGAGCGTCTGTGCCTGCTGAGCCCGGCGAATGCGGCACCGGCTGGGCCTTTAACCCTCGCGGCGCTGTCTCACATCCCCTTGATCATGCCGCAGCGCGGCCAGGTGTTTCGCAAGCTGATGGAAACGGCCGCCGCCATGGCGGGCGTGCAGCTGCGGGTCGAGTGGGAGGTCTCCAGCGTACCCACCATTCTTGATCTGGTGGCGGCGGGCCTGGGCCATGCCGCTTTGGGCGAAGACACGCTGCGTACCTTCGAGCACCCGGAGCGACTGGCGCTCACGCCCTTCAAGGCAGGCGATATCAAGACCACGCTGTGCCTGGTGACCCCGGCGCTCAAGCGCTCGACGCCGCTGGCCCAGCGCACCGCCGCCTTGCTGATGCGCCTGGTGCGCAAGCCGGCCGTGGGTTGATGGTCGGCGCGGCCCTTGTTTCTACGAGGTTAGATCGCGCGTTCCAGATTGTCTTTAATTTGCTTCATCAGGCCTAGCAGCCGTTCGCAATCGTCCTCGCTCAGGCCTGCAACGGCTTGGGCAGAAAGCTGGCGGCCCTCTGCGCGCACGGCTTTGTGCGCCTCCTGGCCGGCGGGCGTGAGCAGCAGGCGCAGGGCGCGCCGGTCGCTGGGGTCGGGCTGTGCATCCAGCAGACCTTTGGCGCGCAGGCCGCTGATCAAGCGCGCAATCTGCGCCTTGTCGCGGCCCGTTTTGACCACCAGATCGCTGGGGGTCGCGCCCGGGTGCCGAGCGAAAAAACCCAGCACTTTGACGTCCATATGGGTCAGGTCGGTGCTGCCGTCACGCAAGGCCCGAAATTGCCGCGCCCGAAATAAATGCATGACCGAATGAACGGACTCCAACACTTCTTCGGCCTTTTGCGGCGAGATGTGGTTGACAATATCAACTTGTTTGCGCATGATTGATGACATTATCAACCAACTGGATTGAGTCATGGAATCAATTTCAACAGAGCGCCGTATCCAACGGGTGCGGTATGAACTGCAACGGCGAGAGGTGAGCGTGGTGCGCGTTGAGGCGGCGGGCGCCCAATTTGTGCGTGTGACCTTTGCCGGCGAGGACCTGGCGGGCTTTGTTTCGGGCTCGTTTGACGATCACATCAAATTGATGCTCGAAGACGCGGCGGGCGAGATGGTGCGGCGCGACTACACGCCCCGAAAATTTGACAAAGAGCGGCGTGAATTGACGCTTGAATTCGCCTTGCACGGCCATGGCCAAGCCAGTGATTGGGCGCGCAACGCCGCCGTGGGGCAACGCGTGTTGATCGGCGGCCCACGCGGCTCGATGATCATCCCGATGGACTACGCTTGGCATGTTTTGATCGGCGATGCCACGGCCCTGCCGGCCATTCATCGGCGTCTGGAGGAGTTGCCCCAGGGCGCGCGCGCCATCGTGCTGGCGCAGATCGAGGAGGGCGCTGACCGCCGCCTCGTCGAATCAGCCGCCGAGGTGACGGCGCATTGGGTGAGCAGCGACGATGAATTGCTGGCCGCCGTGCGCGGCTTGGCTTTGCCCCCGGGCGAAGGCTTTGTCTGGTGCGCCGGAGAAGCCCGCAGCATGGCCCGCCTGCGCGACGTGCTGCTGGGCGAAAAAGCCCACCCCAAAGAGGCCATGAAGGTGGCCGCCTATTGGAAGCAAGGCGCCTCGGACTTTCACGAAAACCTGAGCCTTTGATGGGCGTTGCACACCGCTAGGTTTTGTTTTGCACATGCACGGTGCAGCCGCCCTCGGAGACGATTTGTTGGAGGCCACCGGATTTGACATTCAGGCGCATACCCTTCAAGAGTTTGTTATGGGTTTGTGCCCTGAGCATGCCGTCTTGTTCTGTTCGCAGTTCAAACCCCGCGCCGCGTTGCTGGCGCTCTTGGTTGACGAGGTGGCCCAGGTTGATTTGGCTCCGCTGATGTTCGAAGTAATGCCAGGCCAGGTAGCGGCCATGGCCGTCCACGCGGGCATAGGGGTTGGCGGCTCGGTGGTGTCCAGGCGCGCCTGGGTGTGGCCCGCCATTTCGGGCAGAGGGGTGTCCCATTCGGGGCGGTAGGGTGTGGCTTCGGGCTGGGCCTGGAACTGGTTGCGATAGGGCTGAACGCGGTCGCCTTGGGCCTGCACGGCGAGGACGAGCCAGCGGCCTTGGGCGCGTTGAACGAGGCGCTGACGGGTCTTGGCATACCGTCGATCTTGCGCTGACTATTGCGCTTGGCGTCTTCGTTCATGGGGAAGAGGATGTCGGCCAGCTTGTAGCCGGTAGAGAAGAGTGCATCGATGGTTTCAAACACGCCTGTCGTCACAGGCATGTCGGCGAGTTTTGGCTTGGGCGGTACCCAGCAGATCACGTCCATATGGCCCAGCTTGCGCAGCAGCAGCAGCTCAATGAAGTTGGTGTGGGCGTAGAAGTCTTCCAACACATGCAGGGCATTGCCCAGATGCATCAGGCCCAGCGAAGGATTCACAAGAATTCGATGTAGATCAGCGGACCGTCGCCGTCGAAGTAGTAGTGCTGCGCCCATTTGTGGTCTTCTCCGGCACGGTAGTAGCCCAGATCGCGATCCACGCCAAGTCGTTCCTGGCCTAACTTCTTTCGCCAACGCTCAATCTCCTCGCGTTTCATGTTCGGGCCGATGGGGATGCCGTCGATTTCTAGGTAGCCTTTGAAGGTGCCAGTGGGGCGGTCATTTTTGAGGCCGCTGTAGTCATGTCGAAACATGCGTTCCCATTGATCATCGCGGCGCAAATACAAACCTAAAACATCCACGGGTCGTCGCCCCTCATCGTCCATGGGAGTTGACAGTGTGAGTCCATGCATGTCCCAATGCCTAAAGTGGTCTCTTGTGAAAGAACTCTCCCCCAAAATAGCCACCCAATCCTTCGCCCCAGACTTGCGCACGTTGATCTTCTGCCCGTCAATAAAAATGTCTCCTTGCTTGACAATGATCTGTGGTTTCGCGTCCTTGTTCACCCCTTCCGGTAAGGGTAAGTCTTGTCCACAACCTGCCAAGGGAAGCGCACAAGCTAACGCAATAACGCAGCGAATAACAATGACATAAAGCGTCTTCATGCTTCAGCCCATTCTTTGGTCTAGATCGTCGGCGCCATCAAACAACTGCGCAAAGTGCTCTGTCGCATAGTTCCATTGCGCTTCCAATAATTTGTTGCCTGGTTTGGGATTAGGGAGATGGCTGTCTCCTGCTGAATCGCCATGTGTGGGGTTTTTGGCTCGGTCTTTCATGAAGGTGTGGTCGGTCAGTTGCCTAAGCTTTTGTGGATGAGCGCCTGCCCAGTCTTTGGCGAGCGCATCAAATCTCATGGACAAGGTTGGATGCACAAAATAACTGCTGGCAGCTACGAGCAACTCATTGCTGGTAGCCGACTTGGCCCACACCTTGCGCATGATCAGGCCCACATCTTTGATGGCCTCGATGGCCAAGCTGGCCGCCAGTTCATGCAGCGGATGCCCCATATCGTCCTTGGCAATCAAGGTGTGCGTGGGGTCGATAGAGGTCGCGTGATCAAAGTTTTGTTTTTGTTCGTCTCGTACCAGGGTTTGCGCCGTGGTCTTGATGCCCGCATTGACGATGCCGTAGGCCAATTTCTTGATCTGCTTGTAGGCCTTGCTGACGGCTTCGGGCACGAGGCCTTCGCCCTTCTCTTCGACCCAGGTCTTGATCTGGCTGTACCAGCGCAAGGTCTTGGCAATGGTGGGATAGCCCATGCCTTGTAAGAACCGCACTTGCACCCAGTCACTCAGCGGCATGCCGTCGATCTTGCGCTGACTATTGCGTTTGGCGTCATCGCTCATGGGGAAGAGGATGTCGGCCAGTTTGTAGCCGGTGGAGAACAGTGCGTCTATGGTTTCAAACACGCCGGTCGTGACGGGCATATCGGTGAGGTTGGGTTTGGGCGGAACCCAGCAGATGACCTCCTTGTGACCCAGCTTGCGTAGCAGCAGTTCAATGAAGTTGGTATGGGCATAGAAGTCTTCCAGCACATGCAGGGCATTGCCCAGATGCATCAGGCCCAGTGGTGTGCTGCCCAAGCTGGCGGCCAATTGCAACTGGACACACATATAGGCCACAGCGCTGGGGTGCTGAGCGTCTGTGCTGGTGTCGATGTAGTTGCGCAGATGGGTCTTGGGGTTGATGCCCAAAGCGCTTTTGGGATAGGGCAATGCCACCAGCCAGTCGGTTGGGTAGTGGGTGGGATATTTCTCCGGCAAGCCTGCCGGGTTGTCGATGTGTTCCTCGGGCCGGTAAACGCCAACGCGGGATTGGTACTGAGGCAGCCGCTCGGGAATGAAGCGGATGAAGTCGTGGTACGGGGCGGGGGCTTCAGCGTCGAGTAGTCGCTTCGTGAACCGCATCTCACCAAAGGCAACCAATACTTCGGTGAGGGCGTCACGACTCAGCAAACCCTCGGGCGTGAAGCTTCCCTTGATGAAGCCTGGCTTGCGCCCCGGGGCCAGCATCAGGCCATCGGCTAGGAGCTGTGACATATCGCGCAGCCAGTTGCCGTAGTAAACCATGGCGATTTGTGCTTGCGAAAAGTCAGCGCGGCCAAGTCCAGCAGCCTCAATCGACCCATGATTGAACATCCCTTTCGGCAGCGCGCCATCATTGAGTTGCGCGTCAAACACCGGAATCAACGTCGCCGCCCCATCCCGCTCGGGCCGGTACACCCCGTCATGGAAGCGGGCATTGTCCAGCGCGTCGGCGCGGGTCTGAACAGCGCGCTCGTCCGCACGCTTGCTTTGCGACAAGGCCTGTTGCAGTGGTGCATGCAGCACCTTGAGCGGCCCGCCGCCTTCACCCATGAACTCGCCATAACTCGTGCTATCACCGGCCTCCAAATCCAACTGGCAGAGTTGGTAAAAGTCCTGACGCTCAGCTTCCTGTGGTGCGCCCTGGCTGCCCTGTCTCAGCAAAAACTCCACATGCTCACCAAAGGCTTGCAGCAACCGGTTCAGCAACAACCACTGCGCCGCGCTCTCGCCCTGGGCGGCGCGGCGGGCCAGGTCTTGCCCAACTTCGATGGTTTGGGTGTTGGCGTCAAAGCGGGCATCACTGCCGTAAATCACTTCGTATTTGGGTTTCTTGAGGCTGCCCTCCTTGATTTGCCGATGCAGATTTTTGTAAGCCGCCGGGGCTATGTCATGCCCAAACACGGGTGCCATGGCCAGCACGAACAAGGGCTCATCCAACTCCCGCGCAAAGGCTTGCAGTTGCTCAAACGCATAGCTGCTTTTGAACTCGCCCAACAGGGTGTCCTTGACCTTCATCACCCCAAAATACCCCAAGCCCTCCGCCCCACCCGCCGAGGTGCTGGGCTGGCCTGACCAAGCGCCGCCTGTGTAGTCCACCTTGACGCCTGCCTTGTTGATGACCTGCTGGGCCTTGATGCGCAGGCCCTTGGGGCCGACTTCTACAAAGTACTGGCCGCCCTGGGTTTGTAGTCGGATGACGCCGCTCTTGGATTCGAACTTCACGTCCTGCTTGGCCAGCACTTCCAGATCGCCGTTTTGCACATGGACGGTGTAGTCGCCCTCGGAGACGATTTGCTGGAGGCCCCCGGATTCGGCGTGTATCCGCACCCCCTTCTTGGCGCTGAGGCTCAGGCCTGCGGCGCTGGTGAGGTTGATGGCGGCTTGGGCGTAGATGCCTTGGGTCTGCTCGCTGGCGAGGAGGAGGTTTTTACGCGCACTCAGGGCGATGCCGACGGGGCTGCTCCAGGCTTGCAGCGGGGCTTTGTGGCCGACGAGGCTCTTTTGCAATTGATCGCTGCCTTGGAGGCTGCTGGCGGCTTCCAGCCCGACCTGGCTTGCGGCTTTGGCGCGGTTGTCGGCCCAGGGGCGGATGGCTTTGAGGTGGTCTTGAAGCGGCGCGTTATGGGTTTGCGCGCCGGGGCCGGTTGGGTCGTGGTGGGGGGCGCTGCGCACATCGGTGGCGTCTGTGCTGAGCAGCCAGCCCTTTTGTGCCCTGAGCACGCCTTCGTGTTCTGTGCGCAGTTCAAACCCTGCACCGCGTTGTTGGCGGTCTTGGTTGACGAGGTGGCCCAGGTTCAATTGGCTCAGGCCGTATTCGCAGCTGATCTTGACGTGGGTTTGGCCGCCTTTGTCTTCCAGCCTGAATTTGTTATTCGCCCAGGTGCGCAGCACATGGCGGCTGGCGTTGGCGGCGGTGACGGGGTTGGGGTTGCGGGAGTCATGCACCACGCCGAGCAGTACGGGGCGATCTGGGTCACCGTGGACATAGCCCGTTATCGCCTCAACCCCGGCGTGCACGGGGAAGTGTTGGCCGTAGGTGGGACCGGCGTAGTCGCGGGCCAGGCGGATGGGGGCGCTGCCCAGGCCGTTCTGGCTCCGCTGATGTTCGAAGTAATGCCAGGCCAGGTAGCGGCCATGGCCGTCCACGCGGGCGTAGGGGTTGGCGGCATCGGTGGTGTCCAGTCGCGCCTGGGTGTGGCCGGCCATTTCGGGCAGAGGGGTGTCCCATTCGGGGCGGTAGGGTGTGGCTTCGGGCTGGGCCTGGAACTGGTTGCGGTAGGGCTGAACGCGGTCGCCCTGGGCTTGCACGGCGAGGACGAGCCAGCGGCCTTGGGCGCGTTGCTCCAAGCGGGTGAGACCGGGCAGAACGCCCAGGCATTGGCCAGGGGCCAAGGCGGTGAGGCTGGAGTGGGCATTGGCGCGCAGGGCGTGTTGGGCGATGCGCTCGTGGGTTTGCTGCAGGCGCAGCTGGG
>NZ_JAQQXS010000024.1 GCF_028595305.1 Roseateles koreensis
CGGGGATCTGGAATTGCGGCTGCGCCGCCTGGTCCGCCGTAGCGGTGGTTTTTGTCTTGCGTGGCATTCATGCTCCTTGTCGACATGCTATGCCTCACACACAAAATTTCTGACAGGCTCGAAATAGCCACCTGATTCGCCACTCTGAGGTAAACCAAGTGCCGGTGATCGATACGGATCAGGTCGACTACCTTTTCCACCGCCTGTTCGCAATGATTCAACTCATGCTCAAGAAAGCATAGTAAGCAGTCTGCGGGAAGAGCTGGTGAGTCAACCGGGGGTCCGCCTGCTTGAAGACATGGCGAACAGCTTGCTCAATGCGACCCGGCGCATTGAGCAGCTATGGCCAGCCCTTGCAATCAACGCGCAGCGAAATCCAAAATGACGGATTCAGCACCCTGCTCTACGACCTGCACATCCTCTATCCGCAATTCGCCACAGATTTCTTGATAGGCCGAGAAGCGTTTGGTGTCAGCGACAGGTGGTACCGCAACCGCAAACAGCACGTCACGCGGCAGCAATTGCCGCTTGCGCAATCGACGGATTTTTTGCAGCCAGGCATCACCATGATCGAAGATTCCGTTGGCTTCACTCTGAGCCAGGTTGAAAGGCTTGATCACCTTGGCAACCTGGTCATGCTGACGCTGTACCAGCGGGAAATTGGCGTGAATCTGATCGTCACCGATGCGTTCAGCCTTGAACGGCGCGCTCAAATGCAGGCCAGCAATCAGGCCATGCAGGCGCTTGGCAATGCTGTGCTCGACGTACTCCGGTGTCGCAAATGAACGATCTACGTAGTACTCGAACAACTTGCCCAGCTCTGCCTGCGGATCATCCGTGAGCACAGGGCGTATTGCGCCGAACCGCACAATGGCTTCGCGAGGATGTGCAAGCCCGTCTAGCAAAGCTCGGATCTGGTCTGCACGGTGCGGCCCGCTGGGCTGTTCACGAACCAAGCCGCGAACGCGTGTCAGCTCCCCCTCCATCAACTTCATCGCAGTGCGATAGACATCAGCGGGTAACTCGTCGAAGAATCCGGTAACACGCCCGTACTTGCGAATCTCCAGCTTGAATTCGAAGAAGCCAGTGCTTGGGCAAGTCAACACCAAGCCGACATTGGCAAATTCACCTGTCTCGCTGTAGGGCAGGAACTGAACGATGGCATAGCGGCAAGCAAACTTTTTCATACCGTCCTCCATAGTTCAGGGCTCGCACAACGAGCTAAGGTTGCGAAGATGTTTTCTAAGTCAAAGTTGGCGCGAAGATCCATTTCTGGGTTCATCCACCCCCACTCGGGAGGTGCATTCTCGCAGGCTGGAGCAGCCAGTTCCAAGGCCGCACTCAAACGCGTGGAATATTCTGCCTGCAGCACCAAGTCTGCGCTGATTTGAGCCCATTGCGGCGCAAAGATGTGTTGTTCTATGAAGTCTGCCGCTGAAAAGTCAGGGTCAAAAGCCAAATTGTGGTCAATCACGACGAGCTTCTTGGCCCCGGCATCCCAGAGAAGATTTGTATTCCCAATTTGGCGGTCGCAATTTCGCACCCACCAATCAAACACAAGAACATCACGCTGCGAGGCAATCGGCACGTTGGCCGCCATGCTGGGCTCCAGCCAGGCCGCGCTGGCATGAAGCATTGAGCCAAAGGCCGGCCCTTCGCCTATCTCCCGCCAGCCCAAAGGCGTCTCGGCAAGCAGTTCAGGGCTGACGTCGAGAATGCCAAAAGGAGGCACGGCTAAGCCAAAAGCTTGAGCCAAATGGGCGCATATCCACTCGTTCCATAGGCTGGAGCGGTTTGTTTGCCTGCCCTTGACGAAGTAGATTTCACCGTCTTCTGCGCGACAACGGTAGGGGCGACTTCTCCCTTGATCACTAGGACCGATGATTTCAACGATCTGTATGGCCATCTTGTCTGAGTCCCTGAGTTCTCGTGCGTGGCCGATCAGTAATACTGCTTGATGTACTGATACGCCTTCTCAAACAGTTCCTCATCCGCGTGCAGCTTGTACTTGAAGAGTGCCTTGCGCAGCGCCTTCTTCACCTCGCGCTCGCCGGCCTGCGTGCTCTGCCAACCGGGGAAGCGGACCAAGCGCACGATCTCATCGATGTCCGCCACCACCCGTTCAACCATGATCGGCACTTCTGCCGTTTTGACCTCGTTGAACAGCTCGGTCAGTGCTGACTTGCCGCGATCTTCATCTTCTTCGGGCGGTATCTCTTTTTCGGCCTGCAGCGTCTCCTTGGCGATCTCCAGCAAAGTCTTCAAGAACTCCACGCTATTGATCTGCCCCGACTCAAATCGGTCCTTCAGCGCATCCAGCCGCTCCGACAGCTTCTTGAACTTGGGATTGCCGCCATGCCCGCGCAATCGGCGCTTGAGCTTGATCTCGATTTCCTTGGCCTGCTTCGGATCAGGGTTCGAAAGCACTGCCTCCAGCAAGTCAGCATCCAGCACCAAGGTGTCGAGGTCATCCCGCACTGCATCCACATGCACGTTTTGGTGAATCAGCTCAATCGTCTTCGCGCCGAGTGAATGCCAGATTAGCTTGCCGTGGCCACTTGAGGGCTGCACCGACTGATACACCTGTGACAGCCACTTGTAATCCTTCTCAAAGGGTCCAAGCACCGTGTCTGGTGACAAGGCTTCCCATATCTTGTTCAGTACGCTGAACTCGGCGGCAAAGTTGTCGCGCACCTCGTTGTTGGGCAGGCACTGTTGTGCGGCAATGAGGCCTTCATAGCCTTGTTGGGCGCGGTCACAACCGTGGAAGAAGGCCAGGCACTTTTGCATCGCCTCCGGCAGCTTGTCCTTCAACTCTTGGATGTTGCTGACCACCTGCCTGACGCTTTCGTCATCGAACTCCAGCGCTACCGCCACGTCATCGAAGATGCCGAGGTAGTCGACGATCAAGCCATGCGTCTTTTGCTCGGAATAGGTGCGATTCACCCGGCAAATGGCCTGCAGCAGCGTGTGGTCACGCAGCGGCTTGTCCAAGTACATGGCCTGCAAAATAGGCGCGTCAAAGCCGGTCAGCAGCTTGGCGGTGACGATGATCAGCTTCAGCGGGTCAGCCGGGTCCCGAAAGCGGTCCAACAGCCGCTCTTCCGCATCTCGTGAACGTTCAAAGACCGAATACTCAGGATGCTCTTTCTTGTCGGACGCTTGCACCGACATCACGATGTCCGAGGCTTCTGGCGGCAACAGCTTGTCCAGCTCGGCTTTGAACAGCAAGCAGGACTGGCGATCAAAAGTGACGATCTGCCCCTTGAAACCGTTGGGCTCCACCTTGGTCGTGAAGTGCTGGACGATGTCTTCACAAATCTTGCGCACCCGCTCGGGCGTCTTCACCAGCACGGCCATCTTGGCGGCGGTCTTGGCTAGGTTGTCCTTGTCCAGGTCTGACAGGCCACCAGTCAAATCCTTGTAGGCGGCATCCAGCGCGACCTTGTCGATGTGCAGATCGATCAAGCGCGGCTCGAAGTGCAGCTTCAAGGTGGCGCCGTCACGGATCGACTCCTCGAAGCCGTATCGGCTCATGTAACCCTTTTCATCCTCGTCGGCACCAAAAGCGTAGAAGGTGTTGCGGTCGGAACGGTTGATCGGCGTGCCAGTAAGTCCAAACAAGAACGCATTAGGCAAAGCCTCGCGCATCTTGCGGCCCAGGTCACCTTCCTGCGTGCGGTGGGCTTCATCCACCAGCGCAATGATGTTGCTGCGGTCGTTCAGGCAGCCAGTGGCCTCGCCGAACTTGAAGATCGTCGTGATGATGATCTTGCGCACGTCTTGCGCCAGCAGTTGCTGCAGCTTCTCGCGGGTGTCGGCCTTTTCCAGGTTGGGAATGTCCGCCCCGGTGAAGGTGCCGGTGATCTGGCTGTCGAGATCGATGCGGTCCACCACAATCAGCACCGTAGGGTTCTTCAGGCCAGCGTGCATGCGCAGCTTCTGCGCGGCAAACACCATCAGCAGGGACTTGCCCGAACCCTGGAAGTGCCAGATCAATCCCTTCTTGGGGTAGCCCGCCAGCACGCGTTCCACCAGCTTGTTGGCCGCCTCATATTGCTGATAGCGGCAGATGATTTTGATGCGGCGTTTCTTCTTGTCCGTGGCGAACAGGGTGAAGCTGCCGAGGATGTCTAACACCACATTTGGGCGCAACATGCTCTCGGCCGAGAGCTTGAGCGACATCAGCGGATGGTGTTGAGCATCACCACCATCCAGATGCCACGGTCCCCAATCCTTGACCGGCAGGCCAATCGATCCGTAGTGATAGGCCTTGCCTTCCGTGGCCACTGAGAACACATTGCAGACAAAAAGCTCCGGCACGAACTTTTCGTAGTCGTTGTGCACCTGCACCGCGCCATCCACCCAGCTGATGCATTTCTTGACCGGGGTCTTGGCCTCGATCAGCACCAGTGGCAGTCCGTTGACCAACAACACAAGGTCGGCGCGGCGCTCGGTGGGACCGGCGCGGCAGACAAACTGCTGGGTGACGATGTACTGGTTCTGTGTCAGGTCGTCCAGGTCGATCAGCCGCACCGGCACATGCTCGTTGTTTGGGCCGAAAGGCATCGAACGCTCGCCGCGCATCCAGGCCGTCATTTCCTCGTTGGCGCGGATCAGACCATCCGAGCGCACTGACAGCACGATGGCGCGCAGCTTGTAGAGCACCTCGTCGGCGCGGTCGCGCTGGGTAGCAATCTCCGGGTTCAGGCGAATCAGCGCCTCGCGCAGCCAAGGCTCAACCAGCACTTCCTGAATCTGACGGGGCACCTCGGCCGGGGCAGCGTAGCGCCAGCCGATGCCTTTGGGGCTGGGGCCGTACCTGGACTGGGGTTCCTGGACGGTGTTGGCCGGAACAGCTTTGATTGGGCCGGCGAGCAGATCGCGGACGTAGGCTTCGACGGTGTTGGACTCACTGAAGCTCATAGAGCCTCCTGCAGGAAAGCGGACACCAACTTCCTGTTGCATTCGCGCCTTTTTTCAAATTGTGTAGTCGCAATTTTGACTGCTTCAAGAGTAGCGACGATTGATTTCTGCTCCTCCATATCAGGGTAAGGGACACGA
The DNA here is from genome assembly GCF_028595305.1 of Roseateles koreensis. Classification (GTDB taxonomy): domain Bacteria; phylum Pseudomonadota; class Gammaproteobacteria; order Burkholderiales; family Burkholderiaceae_C; genus Paucibacter_A; species Paucibacter_A koreensis. The sequence continues at coordinate 5,065 of NZ_JAQQXS010000024.1, forward strand.
AGCTTTTTCAGCGTGCCAATAGACAGTTCATCGCGAGTCGATCCCACAATGTATTTTTGAATGTATCGCCGGTAAGGCGCAGAGCGCAGCAGCAAAAGCATGAAGCCACTGTCAATCTTTGGTCCCGGGCGAATCCGTGCAATGTCGCGTGAGATGTTTCCGGTAAACCGGGGCGGAACGCAGGCCACTTCACCGATGATCGCCTTGACCGAAATCAGTACGTCGCCTGACTCAATGCGGCTCCGACCATATCCGCTCTCAACGTCTTTGCTGGTTTTATGTAATGGACCACTAAAGTCACCCGAGAGATCCTTGATTTGAACGGTCGGAATTCCTGCTGGATCGTTATCTCCAACTTGAACAATGCCGTAACAGATTGGCGCATCCGTTGGACACAAAACCTCCATCGTTGATACAGCCCAACTTGCCGGGAAGACAGACAATGGGTCGCTGTCGTGATAGTTCTCGCGACGTGGTGCAAATGTGTCAAGGACTAGTCGTTCGAACAGAGTAGAACCCGTGGAGCTGGCATGACGCAACCGCTCCCTGACCTCAACTGCCTGTAGCAGCGTTGAAACCAACTCAAGCTGCTCTTGTATAGGTGGGAGTGCAAGCTCAAAACCCGCCAAACTCGTCCAGTTCGTGCGCGGGCTCAATGAGCCTGCTGACGTACCAACCGCGTGATCGAAGAAGGCATCGGTCTGGCAGATGAACGGCAGGAAATTCGGCAGCAAAACCTTTGAGTCCTTGGTCTCTAGTACATAGATATCCCCGGAACACACTCCGGAGAAATCCGCTACAGCCACCTTGCGCTGGTAGGCGCGGCGCTTGCCGAACAGCACCTGTCCGGGTTTAAACACGCTGGTAAAGGTCACGCCGTCAGCGACGTTGCCCCAGCTGCGAATGCGCAAATCGCCCGGCTCCAGATGCTCAAGACCAACGTAGCGGTCAAAGCCGTCGGTAAGAGGATCTTGGCTGCGGACTTTCGAGAGTCGCACCACGTCGCCAAATTTAACCAGCGGCCATTTAGAGCTCGCGTTTGAACGAACCATTGCTTTTCTATTCATGGCTATCAATTGGTAACGACGACGCGTTCCTGCAGATGGATAACTCCATTGCGTTTGCTGATGCATCGCAACTCGATAAGGTGAGTCTCAGCTTCATCGAACTGCTGCTGTGTTATTGGCCCAAGCCGAAGCTTCCGACGCTCGACGTTGACCATTTGAAGCGCGAGATCATCTCGAACTTCACGCTTATCGTTTCGGTTTAGCCAAAGCGCCCGCAGGAGTGTCGACTCAACCTCTGTAATGGCCACATTTCCGTATCGAATCAATTTATTCAGGACATACAGACCTATCCATGGCAGCAACCATGCAGGTGCCGTAGCACCCCCGGCACCTGCGATCAAGACATCTGGCCCAACATCCACCAGCTTCTTCATGTTGAAAATGATGTTGCTGATCTTCCATGTACTCCCGCCCTTTCGTCCAAGCGATTCATGCGTGACGAACGCAAGCGTGTCTTCTTTGACATTGCGGGTCGAACCGGTGGACCTGCTAGTGGCCCGCTGTCTAACTTCGACTACGTCGTAAAAACCTGCCGCCAAGGCTTTTAAGTCCGTCTGCGGAAATCGGGAGGCAATCTGTCGGATCGCGGTGCGAATGACGATGCCAATGTCGTCTAAACTTTCAAAATCCGCCGGGATCAAGTGCGCATCGCCTCGACGAACAACAGCTTCCAGAGAGTCAAGCTCGCTCTCAAGCGCGTCCATCTGTTGCCAGAACGCACGGCCATCGGTTTGCCATTGATCCCAGGCCGAGCGCAACGACAAGGCGTCTCCATTGCTGTCGGTGGCGACTGCTGCTGCAATGCGCTTCACGTACAGCGGTATCGACAGGTTGGCAGCATGGGCGCTGATCTCGGTCAAGGAGGCAACCTTCGCGAGCCCGGTCACATCCGCAAATTTCTTGTAAGCGGTCAGGATGCGCTGCTGTTGATCTGGCGTAAGGAAACTCTGTGCTCGCTCGCGGGTGACCTCGTTCACCGCGTCGATGAAGATCACCTTGCCCTTGCGCGCTTTCGCCTTCTTGCGGTTGCAGATAACGATGCACGACTCCATCGGGGAGTTGTAGAACAGGTTGGGGCCAAGGCCAATGACGGCCTCTACCCAATCCTGCTCAATCATCTTTGCGCGCATAGTCTGTTCCTCGTTGCGGAACAGCACGCCGTGAGGCCAGAGAACCGCACAGCGGCCCTTGGCGGTGAGGCTGGTAAGGATGTGCTGCTGGAAGGCATAGTCGGCGCGACCCTGTGGCGGCGTACCCAACTCATTGCGACCCCACTTATCACTGCTCCAGGCCTCGCGGTCCCATTGCTTGATGGAGTACGGCGGGTTGGCCAGGATCACATCGAACTGGCGCAAACGGTCGCCCTCGATATGCTTGGGTTCAGCCAGGGTGTCACCCCGGCTGATATCGAAGTCTTCCACGCCGTGCAGGAACAGGTTCATGCGGGCAATGGACGAAGTAATCAGGTTGCGTTCCTGCCCGTAGAGTTTGAGCGTTCGATATTCGCCGCCTGAGCGTTTCACTTCGTCCAAGGCCGAGATCAGCATGCCGCCGGTGCCGCAGGTAGGGTCATAGATTGACTCACCGGCCTGGGGGCTGAGCAGCTGCGTCATCAGGTGGACGACGGTGCGGTTGGTATAGAACTCGGCGGCTGTATGGCCCGAGTCGTCGGCAAACTTCTTGATCAGGTATTCGTACGCATTGCCCAGTTCGTCCTCGGGCACGTTGGCCACCGAGAGTGTCTGCGTCGAGAAATGCTCGATCAGGTCTTTCAGCGTTTCATCGGGCAGCCGTTCGCGGTTAGTCCAGGCCGCGTCGCCGAAGATGCCATCGAGCATGCCCGGGTTGGCTGTTTCGATCGTCCGCATCGCCCTCTGGATGGCTGCGCCGACGTTCTTCGGGGTCTGGCGCACATCGTTCCAATGCGCACCGTCAGGGATCTGAAAGCGATGGTTCTCAGCGAACTGCGCGTAAGAGAGATCGCCCTTGGAGTTGCCCAGCGCGGCCTGGTATTCCTCCTCCCACACATCTGCAACGCGCTTGTAGAACAGCAGCGGGAAGATGAACTGCTTGTAATCGCCCGCATCGATGAGGCCGCGCAGCAGCACGGCAGCACCCCAGAGGTAGCTTTCGAGTTCTTGTTGGGTGATGCGGCTCATGGCTTGTCGTACGTCTGCGCGTATTCCAGGTAGTCGTTAATTGGCGGCTCATCGGCTGCGCCCGGCGTCGAGTAGTCTGCGACGGTGAGTTGGTCCGCCTCTTCCATCGCCTCAGCAAAGGCGTCCAGTCGGAGCATTGCGGCCCCAATCTTCACCTCGCCCACAAGGGTCGCAAACCACTCAATGCAGTGCGAGGAGCCAGCGAAGTACTGGATGCGGAACTCGGTGTGCCCGTCCTCTGTGTAGCTGACGAAGCCGCAGTGCTCGGAATCGATCTGAAACTGGTACTGGCCGGCGGAGATCGAGATGTTCAGATCGGGGATCAGAATTGGCAATCTCTGCAGTCCAAAGAGTGCCCGCATCAGCGTTTGCCGCCGTGCTGGCACATCGCTGCTCTGTACGAGTCGCTTTGCCAAGGCTCGGCTCAGCCGGGCAATGACACAGGCGTCCTCCGGCGGGATGAGGATCAAGGTCGTGCTCATCGCAGCCAACCGCCTTCTTCCATGACTCGCGCTAGGTGGTCTTCCGCCTCGCGGCAACGGCTCAGCGCGTCCTTGAACGCGGCTATGGCCTCAGGCAAGGGCGGAATGTCCTCTTGCAGCGGCGGCAAGACGTAACGCGAGATGTTCAGCGTCCAGTCTTCAGACTTGATTTCATCAAGCGTGACCACCCGGGCCGTGTCCTCCACATCGGCAAAGCCACGACAAAAGCCCAAGATCTCGGCAGCATGCTCAAGCTCCAGATAGTTCTGTGCACGGCCTCGGCGAAAAAGGCGCGAAGCATCCACGATCAACACCTTCTTCTTGTGCTTGGCAGTCTTGCGTTTGCGCAGGACCAAGATGCAGGCCGCCAAGCCGGTGCCATAAAACAGGTTGGGCGCCAGGCCGATCACGGCCTCCACCAAATCCAACTCCAGCAACTTCTGCCGGATGCTGCCTTCTGCCCCTTTGCGGAACAAGGCGCCTTGGGGCAAGACCACGGCCATCCGACCGCTCACATCGGCCATGGACTTGACCATGTGTTGAACCCAGGCGAAGTCTCCGCTGGACGATGGAGGCAGGCCGGCGAAGTTGCGGCCGAACGCATCGTTGACCCATTGCTCTTCACCCCACTTTTCTAGCGAAAAGGGCGGATTGGCAATCACGCAGTCAAAGGTGGCGAGCCTGTCGCCTTCAAAGAATGCAGGGTTACGCAAGGTGTCACCACGCACGACCTGAAAGTCCTCGATGCCGTGAAGGAACAAGTTCATGCGAGCGATGGCGGACGTGGTGAGGTTTTTCTCTTGGCCAAAAAGCTTGCCCCACAGGCGCTTGGTGTCACCGTGCTGCTCTTTGACGTGTTGCACAGCAGACAACAACATGCCGCCGGTGCCGCAAGCCGGGTCGTAGATGGTGTCGGCCTCTTTAGGGTCGAGCATGTCGATCATCAAGCGCACGACGCTGCGCGGCGTATAGAACTCACCGGCCTTCTTGTTGGTCGCGTCAGCGAACTTCTTGATCAGGTATTCGTAGGCGTCACCGAGCAGATCAGAGGTAACGTTTTGGTTGCCGAACGGCAGTTTGGAGAAGTGCTCGATCAAATCCTTGAGCAGCGCATCGGATAGCCGGTCCTTGTTTGACCACTGTGCGTCACCGAACACGCCATACAAGGAATCCGGATTGGCCTTCTCAATCTCACGCATGGCACGCTGCAAGGCTGCGCCAACATTGCTCGCCTTGCTTCGGACGTCGTTCCAGTGGCAGTCTTCGGGGATCTGAAAGCGGTGAGACTCAGGGAACCAAGCCAGTTGCTCGTCACCGGTCTCGTCGACGATCTCCTGGTACTCCTCGTCCCAGACATCGCAGATTCGCTTGAAAAACAGCAAGGGAAAGATATAGGTCTTGAAGTCGGCCGCATCCACCGGGCCGCGCAGGATATTGGCTGATTCCCAGAGGTGGCCTTCAAGAATGGAGAGAGTGACAGGGGATTGGCTCATGGACCTGGGTATCGTGGCTTGAATCGGGCAAGGAGGAGCATTTCATGCTGGAGCGGCTTGCGAAAAACATTCCGCATGGTCCGCGCCCGGGGGAGGAGTCTACAGGCGCGTTAACCGTTAGGACGGGTCTGGCGGACTGAAGCAGCGAAGGATGGGCTTGCTGGCGGGCCTGTCCGAATTTCTGTGTGTGAGGCTCATTGAACCTTCACCGGTTTCGTGAAGCTGGCTGGAGATCTTACGGGCTCGATTTGGTGAACCGGTCGTCGTAGAGGATCGCGAATTGGTTCATTGCTGATTTCCAGTTGTTGGCTGGCCGTCCCCAATCCTCTGTGATGTTGCGCAATGCCAGCCA
>NZ_JAQQXS010000025.1 GCF_028595305.1 Roseateles koreensis
GCTTGTCTCGCTGGTGGCTACCCACCAGCATCTCCAGCGTTCCGCTTGAACCGCCGTATGCGGAACCGCACGTACGGTGGTGTGAGAGGGCTGAGGGAGCAATCCCTCACCCTACTCGATCAGGTGGAGGGGATTTGACGCGCTGCAGCACGTCTTCCACAGGAGGCTGTGCTGGCTCGGTTAGCATGCCGGCATGAATTGGCCTTATGAGTTGCAGATTGGCTGGCGCTACACGCGCGCCGGCAGGGGCGGGCGGCGCAACCGTTTCATTTCCTTCATTTCTGGGGTGTCGGTGCTGGGCATCGCCTTGGGCGTGGCCGCACTGATCATCGTGCTGTCGGTGATGAACGGCTTCCAGAAGGAAGTTCGGGACCGGATGCTGTCGGTCATCGCCCACGTTGAGCTAACGAGTTACAACGGCGACGCCTTGCCGAATTGGCAGGCCACAGCTACACGGGCGGCCGAAAACCCGGCGGTCCAGGCGGCGGCGCCGTTCATCGCCTCACAGGTTTTGATTGCGCGCGGTGATGAAATGCGCGGCGCGATGGTGCGTGGGATCGAGCCGTCGGCTGAAAGCGGCGTCACGCCCTTGGCCGCCCAGTTGAAAGACAGCGTGCTGCAGCACTTGCAGCCCGGCGCCTGGAATATCGTGCTGGGCGTTGAACTGGCGCGCGCCCTGGGTTTGCGCGTGGGCGACAAGGTGACCGTGGTGACGCCCAGCGGCGATGTCTCCCCCGCTGGCACGTTGCCCCGTATGAAGCAGTTCACGCTCGTTGGCACCTTCAATGCGGGTCACTATGAGTACGACAGCGGCATGGCTTTGATCCACGTGCAGGACGCGGCAAAGTTGTTTCGTGTGACCGGCCCGTCTGGCGTGCAACTGCGTTTAAAGGATGTCTACAAGGCGCGAGAAGTGGGGAATGAATTGGCGCGCAGCATGGGCCCGGAAATCCGGGTGCGCGACTGGACCCGCAGCAACGCCAACTGGTATGACGCCGTGCAGGTTGAAAAGCGCATGATGAGCATCATCCTGACCTTGATCGTCGCCGTGGCGGCGTTCAATCTGGTGTCCACGCTGGTGATGACGGTGACCGACAAGCAGGCCGACATTGCCATCCTGCGCACCTTGGGCGCCAGCCCTCGCTCGATCATGGGCATTTTCATGGTGCAGGGGGCCACTTCGGGCGTGATCGGTACGCTGGCCGGTGTCGGCCTCGGGCTGCTGGTCGCTTGCAATATCGATGTGATCGTGCCCTTCATTGAGCGCCTGCTCAACACCAGCTTCCTGCCGGGCAGCATCTACTTGATCAACAAGATGCCCAGCGACCCGCAGAGCGCGGACATCGTGCCCATCGTGGTGACTTCATTGATCTTGGCGTTTTTGGCGACGCTCTATCCGAGTTGGCGCGCAAGCCGTGTGCAACCTGCTGAGGCTTTGCGTTATGAATAATCAAGCGCGGGATTGGGTGCTGCAAGGTTTTAGGCTGGAGCGGCGGTTTTCAGAGGGCACCCTGGATGTGCGCGTGCTGGCTGGGGTTGATGTGGCGGTGCGCCGAGGCGAGACTCTGGCCATTGTGGGTGCCTCAGGGTCAGGAAAATCCACACTGTTGCATTTGCTGGGCGGGCTGGACAAGCCCACCGCAGGTCGCGTTGTACTGATGGGGCAGGATATGTCTCAACTGAGCGAGACAGCCCGAGGCGAGTGGCGCAATCGGCACCTGGGGTTTGTCTACCAGTTCCACCACCTCTTGCCTGAATTCAGTGCGCTGGACAATGTAAGCATGCCCCTGCGGATTCGCCGCATGCCAGTGGCACAAGCGCGTGAACAAGCTGTGGCCTTGCTGACGCGGGTTGGTTTGGGTGCGCGGTTGCAGCATCGCCCGGCCGAATTGTCGGGTGGTGAACGTCAGCGCGTGGCCATCGCACGTGCGCTGGTCACGCGGCCGGCCTGTGTGCTGGCCGATGAGCCCACGGGCAATCTGGACCGCAGCACCTCGCAGGCGGTGTTCGAGTTGATGCTGAGCACGGCGCAAGAGCAGGGCACCGCTTTCGTGATGGTCACGCATGACCCCAGCCTGGCCGCCCAATGCCAGTCGCAGCTCAATTTGGTGAGCGGTCAGGTGCAGACGACCGTTGCCGCGCCCCGCGGGGCAATCGCCTGAGCGGGGCGAGTCGGGTTTTCAATTTTTCAAAATCAAAACGCAGTTCACACCATGAATGCCTCTCCCAAACGCTTTATCCTCAAGCTCAGTTGCCCTGACCAGGCCGGTATCGTTCATGCCGTGACGGGCTTTTTGTTGGAGCAAGGGGGCAATATCCTGACTTCAGCGCAGCACGGGGATGCCGATCACCAGCGGTTTTTCATGCGTATCGAGTTTGAATGTGCCGCGGGCGCAGAGCCGGGCGCCATGCGAGAGGCCTTTCAACCGCTGGCCCTGCGTCTACAAATGGATTGGGAACTGGTGGACGCGCAAGCCAAGACGCGGGTATTGCTGCTGGTGTCTAAGCTGGGCCACTGTTTGAACGACCTGTTGTTCCGCGTGCAGACGGGCCACCTGCCCATTGAAATTCCGGCCATTGTTTCCAATCACCGCGATTTTTATCAGCTGGCTGCGTCCCACAACATCCCGTTTCACTACTTCCCATTGCTGGGCGCCACGGAGGTGCAAAAGCAGGCTCAAGAGCACAAGATTCGTGAGGTGATGGCCGACAACCGGATCGACCTCGTCGTGTTGGCCCGCTATATGCAAATTCTGTCGCCCGAGCTGTGCCGTGACCTGTCGGGCCGGGCCATCAACATCCATCACAGCTTTTTGCCCAGTTTCAAAGGTGCCAAGCCCTATCACCAGGCCTATCAGCGGGGCGTCAAACTGATTGGCGCCACGGCGCACTACGTCACGTCGGACCTGGACGAGGGGCCGATCATCGAGCAAGAGGTGGCGCGTATCGACCACAGCCTTGAGCCCGAGCGTCTGGTGGCGATTGGCCGTGACACCGAGTGCATGACGCTTGCGCGCGCCATTCAATGGCATGCCGAACATCGGGTGCTGATGAATGGCAATCGAACAGTGGTGTTCAAGTAATTGACCCGTCTCCATCGGTTCCATCCAGGTTGCATAACTTGATCGCGATACGGCATGTGGATTGATAGTCATTGCCACCTGGATGCGCCGGAGTTTGATAACGATCGCGAGGCCGTTGTGGCGCGCGCGCGCTCGGCGGGCGTGCCTCAAATGGTGCTGCCCAGCGTGACGGTTGCCGGTTTTCAGGCGCTGCACGATCTGGCACATCAGCATCGTTTTGCGTATGCGCTGGGCATTCACCCGCTCTACACCTCGCAAGCCAGTGATGCTGATTTGACAGCGATGGAAGCGCGCTTGTCGGCTTGCCGGGACGACCCTCAGTTGGTGGCGGTTGGGGAGATTGGCTTGGATTTATTTGTGCCCGGCCAGGACGTGGCGAGGCAGACCCATTTCTACATTGAGCAGTTGAAGCTGGCGCGCAAATACCAGCTGCCCGTTATCTTGCATGTGCGCCGCAGTGCAGATCTCTTGCTAGCCGGCCTGCGGAGGGTGGGTGTCAGCGGGGGCATCGCCCATGCCTTCAATGGTAGCGACAGCCAGGCGCAACGCTTTGTCGACTTGGGTTTCAAGTTGGGGTTTGGCGGCACCCTGACGTTCGAGCGGTCCGCGCAGATTCGGCGTTTGGCGCAGCAACTGCCGGCCAGCGCGCTGGTTTTGGAAACCGATGCACCGGACATTCCTCCACAATGGCTTTACAAGTCAGCAGCGGAGCGGGCGCAGGGCGTGCGTGCCCGCAATGAGCCGTGTGAGTTGCCCCGCATCGGTGCCAGCCTGGCGGAGCTGCGCGGATGGACAGTGGCCGAGACAGCCGCCATCGTGAGGGGCAACACCTATGCTGCACTGCCCAGGCTGGCGGCATGGGATCAGGCTCGGGTCGTGCAAGGTGCTGCTTAGGCCATGGAATTGACGGCGCCCGGCGAACGTTTGAACGGCTTGCCGCCGGTGTGGTCGGTGCAAGCCAAGCTCCTGGTGCTAGGCAGTTTTCCGAGTGCGGCGTCTTTGGCCAGCCAACGCTATTACGGCCATCCCCGCAATCAGTTCTGGCCTATTTTGTCTTCGCTTTGGGGCCACGATTTGATGCACATGAGCTACGCCGAGCGCTTGGCGTTTGTTTGTGAGCGTGGCCTTGCGATATGGGATGTTTATGACTCCTGCGAGCGCAAGGGGAGCCTGGATAGCGCCATTCAAGCTACTCAACTCAATGACTTGCCGGGCCTGGCGGGGCGCATGCCGGGCTTGCGTGCCATCGCCCACAATGGCGGGGAATCTGCGCGTTATCGGCGGGTGACCGAGGGTTTGGGATTACCGGTTTACACCTTGCCGTCGACCAGCCCGGCAAACGCGAGTTGGTCGTTCGAGCGCAAGTTGGCCGCATGGCGTGAAGTGTTTGAGAAGCACGGACTTTTGGAGTGATATGAGCAAGAGCAACAAGAAGCCCGTGTGGGCGCCCGCCACATTGTCCGAGTACGACGGCGTTCGCTTTCTGCACCTCGACAGCATCTGGGTGCAAGGGGCCATGCGAATTAGAAAGCCGCAGCAACTTGAGCTGGAATACATCCAGCGCATGATGGTGTGGATGTTGTGGCGGGAGAGTGAATCCTTGCGTGACGGCCATGCGCTGCAATTGGGGCTGGGCGCCGCGGCGTTGACCCGCTTTTGTCACAAGGTGCTGAGAATGCGCACGACCGCGGTGGAGATCAACCCCACCGTGATCAGCGCTTGCCGTGCGTGGTTTCATCTACCGGAAGATGATGCCCGGCTGATGGTTGTCAATGCGGATGCGGCGCGTTGGGTTGAAAACCCGCAGCATGTGCAGACGGTGGACGTGCTCAATATCGATTTGTATGACCACGATGCCGCATCCCCGGTGCTGGATGACGAGGCGTTTTACGCCCACTGCCGGCAACTGCTGGTGGAGGGCGGGCTGATGACCGTCAATTTGTTCGGGCGCGACGCCAGTTTCGCGCGCAGTGCCTTGCGCATCGCCCGGGTCTTTGGCTCCGATCAGGTGTGGAGTTTGGCGCCCACCAAAGAAGGCAACACCATCGTCGTCGCCGGCCGTGGCGTGCAGGTGCCGGACCGGGAGGAACTCGAACGCAGAGCGGCTAATATCGAGTCGCTGTATGCCTTGCCGGCACGCAAATGGCTGCGTTTGGTCAGGCCATTGCCCCTCAACCTCATTCAACAGTTGGAAATCGAGCCTAGAACATGAGCGCAAAGACTCTTTCGGCAGCCAAGGCCGCATCGGTTGAGGGGCGGCTGGATTGGCGGGCCATGTTGCACTGGCTGCAGGAGGACGGGGTGATCGACGAGGCGCAGGTCATGCGCACCCAGACCCGGTTTGCCGCCGGAGACAGCTCGCTTCATCCCCTGGTGCGCTTGGGCAATGCTGGCCTGACACGCCAAGACTCAGGCAAGGCTTTGGATGTGGATGCCTTGACCGAATGGCTGGCCGCCAGGGCCAAGCTGCCCTACTTGCGCATTGACCCCTTGAAGGTGGAGGTGGGGCGGGTGAGCGACGTCATGTCGGTGGGTTATGCCGAGGCCAAGCGTTGCCTGCCCATCCAAGTGGGCTTGACCGAGGTGACGATTGCCACCTCGGAGCCCTTTGACACCTCGTGGATTGCGCAGATCGAATCGCACATGCGCAAGCCCATCAAACGGGTGGTGGCAAATCCGCTGGATATTGCGCGCTATACCACCGAGTTTTTCACGCTCGCCCGCTCGGTGCGTGCTGCGGCAAAGGTGGGGGAGTCCAATCAGGCGGCCAGTTTTGAGCAACTGGTGGAGCTGGGGCGCAGCAACAAGCAGCTTGACGCCAATGACCAGGGCGTGGTGCAGGTGGTTGATTGGTTATGGCAATACGCTTTTGATCAGCGCGCCAGTGACATTCACCTGGAGCCGCGCCGTGAGATGGGCGTGATCCGCTTTCGTATCGACGGGGTGCTCCACACGGTGTATCAGTTGCCACCCACGGTGATGAGCGCCATGACCTCGCGCATCAAATTGCTGGGGCGCATGGACGTGGTGGAGCGGCGGCGGCCGTTGGACGGGCGCATTAAAACCCGCAACCCAGCGGGCGATGAAGTTGAAATGCGGCTCTCCACGCTGCCCACTGCGTTTGGCGAAAAAATGGTCATGCGCATCTTTGACCCCGATACGGCGGTCAAGGATCTCACCATGCTGGGATTTTCCGGCCATGACAGTGAGCGGTGGGAAAAACTCGTCAGCCAGGCGCACGGCATCATTTTGGTGACCGGCCCCACAGGCAGCGGCAAAACCACCACCCTTTACTCGACGCTCAAGCGCCTTGCAACCGATGAGGTGAATGTCTGCACCATTGAAGACCCGATTGAAATGATCGAGCCGGCCTTCAATCAGACGCAAGTTCAAAGTGCGTTGGACCTGGGCTTTGCTGAAGGGCTGCGCGCCTTGATGCGGCAAGACCCCGACATCATCATGGTGGGCGAAATTCGTGACCTCGCCACCGCGGAGATGGCGATTCAAGCGGCCTTGACTGGGCACCTGGTGTTTTCAACCCTTCACACCAATGATGCGGCTTCAGCCATCACGCGCTTGACTGATTTGGGCGTGCCGTCTTACTTGATCAGTGCCACCGTGATTGGCGTGCTGGCGCAGCGCCTGGTGCGTACGCTTTGCCCTCACTGCAAGGTGCCTGATCCGAGCGTGACCCGTGACACTTTGAATGAAATGCTCAAACACTGGCGCATGAACGGTGGCGTCAAGCCCTACAAACCGGTTGGTTGCCTGGAGTGTCGGCACACCGGGTATCGAGGGCGTGCGGGTCTGTATGAGTTGTTGACGGTCAGCGAAACGATCAAAACCCACCTGCACCCGACGCCTGATTTGTCAGCGTTGCGACGCCAGGCGATGCAGGAGGGCCTGCGCCCCTTGCGTTTGGCGGGGGCCATGAAAGTTGCAGAAGGCTCGACTACTTTGGAAGAAATCTTGCGCAGCACGCCGCAATGGCAAAGTTAAGCCCCTATCGCGTCGCCCATCGTGTTGCGGGCAATGCCATGCTTTCTAGAATGAGCCAGCCTAACTGAGACTTGTACAGGCCCCTGTATCTGCTTGAGCACACCACGGAATAGACGATGAAGATCAAGAGCCAACGCGATTTTTGGTCAGGCCTGCTGTTTGTGCTGGTCGGCGTGGCCTTTGCTTGGGGCGCGATGCACTACAAATTTGGCGGGGCCGCGCAACCCGGGCCGGCTTACTTCCCATTCTTCTTGGGCGTGTTGCTGGCTTTGTTGGGAGGGTTGATCTTGTTCAAGGCGCTCAGCATTGAATCTGATGGTGGTGACCCGATTGGGGCGATTGCCTGGAGGCCTTTATTGCTCATCGTTGCCGCCCTCGTATTTTTTGGCCTCGCATTGCCAACACTGGGCCTGATGCTGACGCTGCCTGCCATGGTGCTGATGCTGGGTCTGGCGAGCGCTGAATTTCGTTGGAAAGAAACCGTGCTGTACAGCCTGATTTTGACGCTGGCGAGTTGGTTGCTGTTTGTCTGGGGATTGAAATTGAGCATTCCGGTGTGGCCCGCGATGGTCGGTGCGTGAGGGCAGAGCGATGGAATTGCTCGACAACCTCACCTTAGGTTTGCACATTGCCATGAGCTGGCAAAACCTGCAGTACGCTTTTGCAGGGGCGTTGCTGGGCACCTTGGTGGGGGTGTTGCCCGGTTTGGGGCCGGTGGCCGCCCTCGCCATGCTGATGCCGTTCGTCTACTTCTTGGACGCTACGCCCGCCTTGGTCATGCTTGCTGGCATCTATTACGGCGCCCAATATGGCGGCTCGATCAGCGCCATTTTGCTCAACGTGCAGGGCGAGTCGAGTTCTGTGGTGACCGCGACGGATGGCCATCAAATGGCGCGGCAAGGTCGTGCCGGTGCAGCACTTGCCGTGGCGGGTTTGGGTTCTTTTTTTGCCGGATGTGTGGCAACCGTATTCATCGTTACGCTCTCTCGGCCCTTGGTTGTGTTGGCGTCTAGCTTTGGGCCTGCCGAGTATTTCTCACTCATGGTGTTGGGGCTCGTGGGTGCTGTGGTGCTGACATCAGGCTCCTTGGTCAAGGCCATCGCCATGATTGTCCTGGGGCTGTTGCTCGGGCAAGTCAACACTGATGCGTTGTCGGGCACGCCACGCTTTACCATGGGCATCGCGGAGCTGAGAGGTGGTATCGGATTCGTTGCAATCGCGATGGGTTTGTTTGTCCTGGGAGAAATCATTGCCCATCTTGGACAAGCCGAGGCGGAGCGTGAAGTGCTCACTGCCAGCATGAACGAGCTTCGGCCGACGCGGCAGGACTTTCAAGAAGCCTGGCCCTCGGTTCTGCGCGGCACTGCACTGGGGGCGGTGTTGGGTGTCGTGCCCGGTGGTGGGGCCCTGCTGGCCTCGTTCGCGTCCTACACACTTGAGAAAAAAGTCGTCAAACGACCCCGTGTACCCTTTGGTAAAGGAGCGATTCAGGGCGTCGCTGGACCGGAGTCTGCCAACAACGCAGGCGCGCAAACCAGCTTCATTCCCATGCTGGCTTTGGGCATTCCGCCGAATGCTGTCATGGCCCTGATGATCGGTGCGATGACCCTTAAGGGCATACAGCCGGGCCCGCAGGTCATGACCAGCAATCCAGGCCTGTTCTGGGGTTTGGTCGTCTCCATGTGGGTAGGCAACCTGATGCTGGTGGTCTTGAACCTTCCGCTGATTCGCATTTGGAGCAAGGTGCTCACGGTCCCCTATCGTCTCTTGTTCCCAGTCCTGGTTGTCATTTGCTGCATTGCTTCCTACGCGCTCAAGGGTGACAGCTTTGATGTCTACATGACGGCCGTGTTCGCATTGATTGGCTACATGTTCTACAAATTGAACTGTGAGCCGGCCCCGCTTCTGCTCGGGTTCATCATGGCCCCAATGATGGAAGATAACTTGCGCAGAGTGCTGCTGTCCGAGGGCGACTGGAGCACCTTCCTGTCCCGACCCTTGTCTGCTGGATTGCTGATCGCAGCCATGGTCATGGTGATCGTGGTCCTGCTACCCAGAACCACGAGTGACCGGGATGGAAAGATTCAAGTAGACTGAAACCTGAACTTGATCGTGTTTGAACTCAGTTGAGGCGCCGCAATAGGTGTCAAATCGCTCGCTCGTAATTCTTCTCCGCACGAGATCCAGCGAGACAACGCACGTGCGTGGTATGTTTTTGAAAAAAGTGGTGCGCGCCGAAAATTCCTGTGCTACAGTAGAGGGCTTCGCTGCTGACAAGTTGCTTCTTTCGAAGCGGCTGACTGATGAAAGTCAGGGGTGGCGAAGAGAGGTGTTGATTGAAAGCGTTTTAAACAAGTTGTTGAATAAATTGTTTAAAACACTTGACGAGTTTAGTAAAAACAAGTCATAATCTCGCTTCTGTGCTGTTGACGACAAGTTGATGGCGACAAGCAAGACTTCAGAGTCTGCTTGCAACGAATTGATTGAACTCTAGGGTTTGGTTGATTTGAGTTCTTTAATAATTCACAGCCGATAAGCGTGGGCGTTTGAAGAAGAGTGCTGATGTTTGGTGACAAGCATCAAG
>NZ_JAQQXS010000026.1 GCF_028595305.1 Roseateles koreensis
GTCTGCTTGCAACGAATTGATTGAACTCTAGGGTTTGGTTGATTTGAGTTCTTTAATAATTCACAGCCGATAAGCGTGGGCGTTTGAAGAAGAGTGCTGATGTTTGGTGACAAGCATCAAGTCTCTTGGACTTTAAACGCTCACGGAAATTTAGATTGAGAACTATGCAAATGGTTTTTAGTCGATTCCGTTGAGTAAAACAAGATCGAACTGTAGAGTTTGATCCTGGCTCAGATTGAACGCTGGCGGCATGCCTTACACATGCAAGTCGAACGGTAACAGGTTAAGCTGACGAGTGGCGAACGGGTGAGTAATATATCGGAACGTGCCCAGTTGTGGGGGATAACTACTCGAAAGAGTGGCTAATACCGCATGAGACCTGAGGGTGAAAGCGGGGGATCGCAAGACCTCGCGCAATTGGAGCGGCCGATATCAGATTAGCTAGTTGGCGGGGTAAAAGCCCACCAAGGCGACGATCTGTAGCTGGTCTGAGAGGACGACCAGCCACACTGGGACTGAGACACGGCCCAGACTCCTACGGGAGGCAGCAGTGGGGAATTTTGGACAATGGACGCAAGTCTGATCCAGCCATGCCGCGTGCGGGAAGAAGGCCTTCGGGTTGTAAACCGCTTTTGTCAGGGAAGAAACGAGTTTCTCTAATACAGAGACTTAATGACGGTACCTGAAGAATAAGCACCGGCTAACTACGTGCCAGCAGCCGCGGTAATACGTAGGGTGCAAGCGTTAATCGGAATTACTGGGCGTAAAGCGTGCGCAGGCGGTTATGCAAGACAGAGGTGAAATCCCCGGGCTCAACCTGGGAACTGCCTTTGTGACTGCATAGCTAGAGTACGGTAGAGGGGGATGGAATTCCGCGTGTAGCAGTGAAATGCGTAGATATGCGGAGGAACACCGATGGCGAAGGCAATCCCCTGGACCTGTACTGACGCTCATGCACGAAAGCGTGGGGAGCAAACAGGATTAGATACCCTGGTAGTCCACGCCCTAAACGATGTCAACTGGTTGTTGGGAGGGTTTCTTCTCAGTAACGAAGCTAACGCGTGAAGTTGACCGCCTGGGGAGTACGGCCGCAAGGTTGAAACTCAAAGGAATTGACGGGGACCCGCACAAGCGGTGGATGATGTGGTTTAATTCGATGCAACGCGAAAAACCTTACCTACCCTTGACATGTCAGAGACCTTGAAGAGATTTGAGGGTGCTCGAAAGAGAATCTGAACACAGGTGCTGCATGGCCGTCGTCAGCTCGTGTCGTGAGATGTTGGGTTAAGTCCCGCAACGAGCGCAACCCTTGTCATTAGTTGCTACGAAAGGGCACTCTAATGAGACTGCCGGTGACAAACCGGAGGAAGGTGGGGATGACGTCAGGTCATCATGGCCCTTATGGGTAGGGCTACACACGTCATACAATGGCCGGTACAGAGGGCTGCCAACCCGCGAGGGGGAGCTAATCCCAGAAAACCGGTCGTAGTCCGGATCGTAGTCTGCAACTCGACTGCGTGAAGTCGGAATCGCTAGTAATCGCGGATCAGCTTGCCGCGGTGAATACGTTCCCGGGTCTTGTACACACCGCCCGTCACACCATGGGAGCGGGTTCTGCCAGAAGTGGGTAGCCTAACCGCAAGGAGGGCGCTTACCACGGCAGGGTTCGTGACTGGGGTGAAGTCGTAACAAGGTAGCCGTATCGGAAGGTGCGGCTGGATCACCTCCTTTCTGGAAAAGTGGTCGAGCAGCTGTTTACTGCAAGCAGTAAGTAGCCAGCGAGATCCAAATGCACTCTAATTTGAGCGCCCACACTTATCGGCTGTCATACAACAGAAGAGTGAAATTGCGTGAGCCTGCCGAGCTGGCCTCAACAGGTGAGCGAAGAGATGCAGGACACGGTGAAAAACACGTGGGTCTGTAGCTCAGTTGGTTAGAGCACCGTCTTGATAAGGCGGGGGTCGCTGGTTCGAATCCAGCCAGACCCACCACGGAAGTCAATTCCCGGGGGATTAGCTCAGCTGGGAGAGCACCTGCTTTGCAAGCAGGGGGTCGTCGGTTCGATCCCGTCATCCTCCACCATTTCACTCAAGCGTTGGCAAACCAAAGCGTTACTCTGGAGAAGAGGGCGTTGTGGTTTGCCAGCCTTTATTGGCTGTTGTTCTTTAACAATTTGTAGAGTCGAATCAGCGTTGTCGACGGAAGTTCAAGTTCTTTGTAAAGGGGCTTGAGCACCGTGCCGTCGGCGACATTTTGATTGCGTCAAACACAAGACTTCAACTAAGCAAGAAATTGATTAGGGTATGAAGAACGGCGTAACGCGTAAATACTCAATAACGTATGGACTCATGAATGGGGTCTGTGCGAGTTCTTGACCGACAGTGCAGTCAGCGCTGTCAAAGTTATAGGGTCAAGTGACTAAGTGCATATGGTGGATGCCTAGGCGATTACAGGCGACGAAAGACGTGATAGCCTGCGATAAGCTTCGGGGAGCTGGCAAATTAGCTTTGATCCGGAGATTTCTGAATGGGGAAACCCACCCCGCGAGGGGTAACTCTGACTGAATACATAGGTCATTGTGGCGAACCGGGTGAACTGAAACATCTCAGTAGCTCGAGGAAAAGACATCAACCGAGATTCCGAAAGTAGTGGCGAGCGAAATTGGAGTAGCCTTGTCGTTTTAGCATTTTGTATATCAGAACGGAATGGAAAGTCCGGCCATAGCGGGTGATAGCCCCGTATGAGAAATGCGAAGTGTGGAACTAAGCGGCAGACAAGTAGGGCGGGACACGTGTAATCCTGTCTGAATATGGGGGGACCATCCTCCAAGGCTAAATACTCGTAATCGACCGATAGTGAACTAGTACCGTGAGGGAAAGGCGAAAAGAACCCCGGGAGGGGAGTGAAATAGATCCTGAAACCGTATGCATACAAAAAGTAGGAGCCGCAAGGTGACTGCGTACCTTTTGTATAATGGGTCAGCGACTTACATTCAGTGGCGAGGTTAACCGAATAGGGAAGCCGTAGAGAAATCGAGTCCGAATAGGGCGAATTAGTCGCTGGGTGTAGACCCGAAACCAAGTGATCTATCCATGGCCAGGATGAAGGTACCGTAACAGGTGCTGGAGGTCCGAACCGACTAATGTTGCAAAATTAGCGGATGAGCTGTGGATAGGGGTGAAAGGCTAAACAAACTTGGAAATAGCTGGTTCTCTCCGAAAACTATTTAGGTAGTGCCTCAAGTATTACCATCGGGGGTAGAGCACTGTTATGGCTAGGGGGTCATGGCGACTTACCAAACCATTGCAAACTCCGAATACCGATGAGTACAGCTTGGGAGACAGAGCACCGGGTGCTAACGTCCGGACTCAAGAGGGAAACAACCCAGACCGCCAGCTAAGGTCCCCAAAATTGGCTAAGTGGGAAACGAAGTGGGAAGGCTAAAACAGTCAGGATGTTGGCTTAGAAGCAGCCATCATTTAAAGAAAGCGTAATAGCTCACTGATCGAGTCGTCCTGCGCGGAAGATGTAACGGGGCTAAGCCAGTTACCGAAGCTGCGGATGTGCAATTTATTGCACGTGGTAGGAGAGCGTTCTGTAAGCCTGTGAAGGTGGGTTGTGAAGCCTGCTGGAGGTATCAGAAGTGCGAATGCTGACATGAGTAGCGTTAAAGGGGGTGAAAAGCCCCCTCGCCGAAAGCGCAAGGTTTCCTACGCAACGTTCATCGGCGTAGGGTGAGTCGGCCCCTAAGGCGAGGCAGAGATGCGTAGCTGATGGGAAACAGGTCAATATTCCTGTACCGATCAATAGTGCGATGTGGGGACGGAGAAGGTTAGCTCAGCCAACTGTTGGATATGTTGGTTCAAGCGTGTAGTCATGCCCCTTAGGCAAATCCGGGGGGCTAAGATGAGGCGTGATAACGAGGCTGCTTGCAGCCGAAGTGAGTGATACCCTGCTTCCAAGAAAAGCCACTAAGCTTCAGCTATTGACGACCGTACCGCAAACCGACACTGGTGCGCGAGATGAGTATTCTAAGGCGCTTGAGAGAACTCTGGAGAAGGAACTCGGCAAATTGACACCGTAACTTCGGAAGAAGGTGTGCCTTTAGTAGGTGTAGGGATTTACTCCTGAAGCTGAATGAGGCCGCAGAGAATCGGTGGCTGCAACTGTTTATTAAAAACACAGCACTCTGCAAAGACGAAAGTCGACGTATAGGGTGTGACTCCTGCCCGGTGCTGGAAGATTAAATGATGGGGTGCAAGCTCTTGACTGAAGTCCCAGTAAACGGCGGCCGTAACTATAACGGTCCTAAGGTAGCGAAATTCCTTGTCGGGTAAGTTCCGACCTGCACGAATGGAGTAATGATGGCCACACTGTCTCCTCCAGAGACTCAGCGAAGTTGAAATGTTTGTGATGATGCAATCTCCCCGCGGAAAGACGGAAAGACCCCATGAACCTTTACTGTAGCTTTACATTGGACTTTGAACAGATCTGTGTAGGATAGGTGGGAGGCTTTGAAGTGAGGACGCTAGTTCTCATGGAGCCAACGTTGAAATACCACCCTGGTGTGTTTGAGGTTCTAACCTTGTCCCGTTATCCGGGATGGGGACAGTGTATGGTGGGCAGTTTGACTGGGGCGGTCTCCTCCCAAAGTGTAACGGAGGAGTTCGAAGGTACGCTAAATACGGTCGGAAATCGTGTTGATAGTGCATTGGCATAAGCGTGCTTGACTGCGAGACTGACAAGTCGAGCAGGTACGAAAGTAGGACAAAGTGATCCGGTGGTTCTGTATGGAAGGGCCATCGCTCAACGGATAAAAGGTACTCTGGGGATAACAGGCTGATACCGCCCAAGAGTTCATATCGACGGCGGTGTTTGGCACCTCGATGTCGGCTCATCTCATCCTGGGGCTGTAGCCGGTCCCAAGGGTATGGCTGTTCGCCATTTAAAGAGGTACGTGAGCTGGGTTTAAAACGTCGTGAGACAGTTTGGTCCCTATCTTCCGTGGGCGCTGCAAGATTGAGAGAGCCTGCTCCTAGTACGAGAGGACCGGAGTGGACGCACCTCTGGTGTATCGGTTGTCACGCCAGTGGCATCGCCGAGTAGCTAAGTGCGGAAGAGATAACCGCTGAAAGCATCTAAGCGGGAAACTCGTCTCAAGATGAGTCTTGCCGGGGCCTAGAGCCCCCTGAAGGGTCGTTCGAGACCAGGACGTTGATAGGCGGGGTGTGGAAGCGCAGTAATGCGTTAAGCTAACCCGTACTAATTGCCCGTGAGGCTTGACCCTATAACTTTGACAGTTCGTGAGAGATGAAAATCAATCACTGAACCGAGCAAGGATTATTGAGGACAACACAAGTTATGCTGTTCTTCAGAGAAGTCTGAGTTGAACGCAATCAAAATACCAGCTGATTCGAAGCGCAGTACCTCAAAATAAGGTATACTGCGCAGCTCTACAAATTGGGTAAGTTGTTCACAGAACAGCTTGCCAACCAGTTAAGCCTGATGACCATAGCGAGGCGGTACCACTCCTTCCCATCCCGAACAGGACAGTGAAATGCCTCAGCGCCGATGATAGTGCGGATTCCCGTGTGAAAGTAGGTCATCGTCAGGCTAATAT
>NZ_JAQQXS010000027.1 GCF_028595305.1 Roseateles koreensis
CTGCAAAGCCAAAGACGACAGTGCCAATGAATCCCTGGGGGTGTCCATCACGGGCATCAACTACACCGCTGAGGGGGTGCAGAGCTTTTATGTCAATGGCGCTTGGGCCGGCAATTTGCCGTCCTACGGTGGCGGCGGAAAAACCGCAGGCGGCATCTTTTTGCCGCGCCGCTGGACGCCTGATTTGAAGGTGACGGTGGACTGGACCATTGGGCACTACACCAAGCCTTACCAAGAACGCAAAAACCTGAATGCCAGCGAAACACGCGCCTGCTGCTGGGCCGAACGCACCCTCAAGCTCACTGTGCCCGTGCAGAAGTACGACGAGCCCGCCCGCCTGCAGGTGTTCTTCTTGCCGGATGACAAGTTGGAAGTCTGGGTCTACGACTCCAGCACGATTGACCCAAATCACCCTTCACATCGCCCCTATCCAAAAGACCCACGCCCCCATGACCCGGAGGAGGATAAATGAGCATCACGCCCATCATGAAGCGCCTCATTCTGCTGCTGTGGGCCGTGGCCTTGAGCCTGGGATTAACTGCCTGCAAAGCCAAAGACGACAGTGCCAATGAATCCCTGGGGGTGTCCATCACGGGCATCAACTACACCGCTGAGGGGGTGCAGAGCTTTTATGTCAATGGCGCTTGGGCCGGCAATTTGCCGCCCTACGGTGGCGGCGGAAAAACCGCAGGCGGCATCTTTTTGCCGCGCCGCTGGACGCCTGATTTGAAGGTGACGGTGGACTGGACGGTGGGGCATTTCACCAAACCCTACAAGGAATACAAGGCTCTGCCCATTAACCAAATTCTTGCCTGCTGCTGGGCCGAACGCACCCTCAAGCTCACTGTGCCCGTGCAGAAGTACGACGAGCCCGCCCGCCTGCAGGTGTTCTTCTTGCCGGATGACAAGTTGGAGGTTTGGGTGACGGACTTGGGCGTTCAACACCCTGACCATCCTTCTGGCCGACCCAATCCCAAAGACCCACGCCCCCATGACCCGGCGGAGGATAAATGAGCATCACCCCACTGACCACGCAGAGCACTTGCCTGCGCCCCTTGGACAAGGCCGAGTTCATGCAGCGTGCTTGTGGACTGGGCCTGGACCAGGGCTGCGTCTACAAATGCCAGGTGCCCATCTGGGTAAACTTTTTCTTCGATGGTACCAATAACAACCTCTACCGCGACCAGCCCAAGAAGTCGCACAGCAATGTCGGCGTACTGTTTAACACCAGTCGAGACAATCAAGATGAGGGCTACTTTGCGCATTACATCCCGGGTGTGGGCACGCCGTTTCCAGACATCGGCGAGTATGGTGAGTTACCCGAAGGCAAGAGCCAGGGCGCTGGCGGTGATGCCCGCATCAATTGGGCCTTGTTTCAACTCCTCAATGACGTCCACTGGATCAGTCACAAGGCGCTTCTCTTCAAAGAAGACGAGGCTCGAAAAATCTCCACCCAAGCCCCCATGTGTGCCGATGTGCTCCACAACGGCGTGCTGGGTGAGGCGGGCAATAACCTGCAAGGCAAGCGGACTTACTTCAGCAACATCCTGGTGCCGCGTTTGCAGAAAGCACTGGTGGGCGAAGAGGGGCGGCGCCGCCTGCCCGAGGTTGTGCATGTGAATGTGGCGGTGTTTGGCTTCTCGCGCGGGGCCGCCGAGGCCAGGGCGTTTTGCTTCTACTTGGACCATCTGCTGGACAAGGGCCAACTGCTGGCAGGCATCAAGGTGGAGGTGCAGTTTCTGGGCCTGTTTGATACCGTGGCCTCGGTGGGCGTGGCGGACGCCTCACCCTACATCCCCTTTCGCGGCTTTGGCGCCTGGGCCAATGGCACGCTGGACATTCCCACGCCCCTGGTCAAGCGCAGCGTGCACTTTGTGGCCGCTCATGAGATTCGCAAAGCCTTCCCGCTTTCCAGCGCCCGCATGGGCAAGACGGCCTACCCGCCGCACTGCACTGAGGTGGTCTACCCCGGCGCGCACTCTGATGTGGGCGGCGGTTATGCCCCCGGCGAACAAGGCAAGGCGCTGCGGGACCGCAGCCGCTTGCTGTCGCAGGTGCCGCTGGTGAATATGTATCTGGAGGCGATGAAGGCTGGCGTGGCGCTGTTGTCGGCGGATCAGTTGATCAAGGCTGGCGCTGCAGGCGCGAGAACCGTTGCCGATCTTGACATCCACCCCGACACCAGCCGCCTGTTTGAGGCCTACGCCAAGGCTCAGTGGAAGTCTGCCGATGTGGTGGAGGAACACCTCAAAGCGCAAATGCAGATGTACTGGCGCTGGCGCGCCAATGTGACCCGCCGCCGCGCCAGCAACGCCAAGGTGCAGCCCCCGCTGGCGGGCCTGACCACGCTCAAAAGCTACGAGGCCGCCTCGCCCCAAGAGCGCCTGGATCTGATGGGCAGTGAAAAAGACTTTGTGGCGGACACCGTCGCCTTTGACAGCAGCCCAGGCCAGGACAGGGCGGCGCGCAGCGCCTACCTCAGCACGGCGGCACGTGGCGTGGTGAGCCCGGAGGTGGACGAATTCTTTGACACCCTGATGCACGACTCACATGCCAGCTTCTACATGGTGGGGCCGGTCACGGAGCAAGACAAGCGCGACAAAGTGGCCCAGGTGGCGGCCAAGGGCCAGCGCGTGGCTGAGGCGCAAGCCGTGTGGGACCGCTGGAACAGCCGACCCAAAGTGGGCGCCGCCAACCCGCCCGTGCCAGAACCCTTGAGCCCGCTGGAGCAGCGCATCCTGGCCCACCAAAAAGAGCATCCTGGCGAGTTCCCACCGGTGTCTGACGCCGAGACGGCCGATTTGCTGGCCCTGGAATCGCTCACCACCCGCATGGCCGTCAAAACCGTGGCCGGCACGACGCGGCGCGAGGAGGGTGGGCATATCCGCTACCGCAAGGTGTTTGATACCAGTACGTGATGCGGGGAGGGGGATGGCCGTACATAGGAGTTGCCTGTGCTTGTCGAGAACGACGACAGGGCCGGGCGAGCCTTGCGTTGCTTTCGGCCTGCTGCTGCTTGAGTCGGCGCAGAGAAGCCCATGCAAGTCCGGTCTTTTCTCACGAATGGACGAGGTCGTAAGTTCTAAAGTTCGCTTCACTGGAGTCGAGCGGGCGAGGGTGTCCCAAGTCGCATGGCTCTTCAGATTCCTGAGTCTGTGTGGGTCTCCTTGTTCAACAGGCCTTTACAGATGGATGCCGTTAATTATTTGGAGATCCCTATGCAAGCCATGACGCAAGCCAAGTCGCAAGCACCGATGCCCGTTGCGGCGCAGGCGATCCAGAATGAACCCCTGCCCAACGGCCTTAGCGTGGAGGCAGCTTTGCTGCTGGCGCAGGCGCGCAATATGGCTTTCTCCGAAGCAGCTCAAGGGCGCATTGGGAGTGGTTTGATGGTTTTGCAAGAGGCGCTTGAGTTTGAGCCCATGTCGCACGACCTGCTCAGTGACATGGCCGCCTTACTGTTGAGCGCGGGCCAAATGGAACACGCGCAAACGGCGGCTGAGCGTGCCTTGGCTGTGCAGCCTGATCACGGCGCCAGCCTGTATACGCTGGCCTTTGCGCTTTCTGGTCAGGGTCATGTCTTGCGTGCTCGTGAGACTTTGCAGCAATTGCTGAGCGGCGCCGCGCTGGAAAGCCTGCAACGCGAAGCGCCCGACCTGCTGCCCGTGGCCCGCAATGAGCTGGGCCGCATCAATGCCTTGTTGGTGGATGTGGGGATCGGCCGGGCCGCTTGACGGCAGGACGCTTGTTGCGTCCCCGCGCTCTCTCGTAGCAACGCCCCTGTATCAACCGCCATGCGCGGGCTGATGCAGGGGCGTTGCTATTTCGGCCGTGCTGAAATCGCTGAAGGTGCTTTCAGCGTGGCCAGCCAGGTCAGGCTGTTTTGCCCCCCGCAGCCTCTACTGCCTTGGGCCCAGCGATCGCCAGCAACGACATGCGGTTGAAGAACCACAGACCTTGTAAGTTCCAGTCGGTGTACTTGCGCAGCACATTGCTCAGGGTGAAGGGTGTATACCAGCAGTTGTGATCGGGGTGAACCACCTCGACAAAGCTCTGGGCGCCGCTGCTGTAGTCAAAATGGCGACGAAAGCAGCTGAAGGCATCCGGCACGGTGATCACATATTGATCCGCACCCAAGGCTTGCAACTGCTGCAGAAAACCCTGCACGTCGGGCACATGCTCCATCACCTCGGGCACGAGTACCAGGTCGTAGTGATCGGTGACATCTTCCCAGCGAGAGAACAGGCGGCCGTTGAGGTGCGGCTGCATCAGGGCAAAGGCTTCGTGATTGATGTCAAACCCATCCAGTTGGCAGACGCCGTCGAGTTGCAGGTGCAGGGATTGGTTCAGATTGGTGATGGGCCAGTCCACGCAGCCCACATGCAGCACGCGCTTGCCGGTGCACATGGGAATGAAAACTTCCAATCTCGACTGACCCATCAGTGCCTCGCTGACGGGTACCTTCTGGACAAAGTAGGGTGCATGCGCCAGCTCCAGTGGAGACACCGGCAGATCAAGGGCGGGGTTGCGCTCGGCCTGATCTTGTGGGGCGGCTGGGTTCGTCATGCCACTTGCCTCTTGTAGAGTTCGTCGTAATTCTTAAGCGTGCTGCCCCAGGCCTGATCGGCAAAGACTTGGCCGCCTCCGGTGTACTCGGCGCCGCTGAAATGGTGTGGGATAAAGAAGTGGCTCGGCCAGATCGTCAGCCCTGCATATTGGTGCATGCGGTGGCATTCGGTCAGAAACAACGGGCCCACGCTTTGCCAGGCCATGCGGTCATCCACGCGGGGCGTGTTTTGCAGGTCCAGAATCATCTGGCCGAAAAATGGGTTCTCGGGCACTGACGCCACGTAGCCCGCGGCAATCAGCCCGGGCCTGACGAGCTCGTTCTCCCAGCAGGCCATGGCTTCACCTTCGAACAGCCAGGGGGCCAGCGGTCGTTTGCAGATGCTGTCCGCGTCCACGACAAAGCCGCCTTCGTGGTACAGAATTTCCCAGCGCATCAGGTCGGCTACGCCGTTGAGCTCGCGCCCTGCCATGGCGCGCATGTGATTGGCGTTGATCCAGCCATAACTGGCCAACTCCTCGTTCCCCCAGACGCGCAAATTCCAGTCCGGATTGTGCGCGCGCCAGGTGGCGATGCAGTTGTCGGGACGCTTGCTTTCGTCGCCGACCCAAATCACGTGAATCGTCCGTGGAATCATGGGGGGGAGCCTTCCCTTGCGGTGTTGCCGGCCAATGTAGATGGTGGCTGGGCAACTCAATGGCTGAAAAGAATGGGCTTTGTCATCTTGTTGGCCGGGTGCGCGTGCAGGTGCGTACCCGGCCTTTGCCTTACAAGACTCCGTGGGGGCTGTTGAGGCCTGAAAGGGATGTGAATTTGCCATTTCTCCCATGACAGGGCCGCCGCAGCGCCGTGCTGGAACAGGGAGACAAAGCGGGCGTTTCTCCGGTCTTGTAGGAAGAAGCCTGACAAGGGAAGGGGAGAAAAGAGGACTTCAGGGACGGAAAAGCGCCGATGTTGGGGATTAGTTCTGGTCTTCACAATTCGTTTCAAGTTGATACGCAATTGAAA
>NZ_JAQQXS010000028.1 GCF_028595305.1 Roseateles koreensis
GCTCAACGGCGCCATGGCCCACCAGAATGTCCGTCGCATTCAACTCGCTCCCTAACGGCGCAGACAGAGACGACCTCGTTCAGCCACACGCTGGGAAAAACGAATTTTGCAGGTCCGACTAGTTAGATTCCAGTTTTCTTTTGTGCTTTTTCCCGGCAGTGCCTCACGAATCATGGGTATCAGCTGTTTAATTGTCATCGTCGAATTTTGTTCAAACTTTTTTTGACAATACATTCCCAACTCAACTGAGACATCGAGACAAAACACAAAGCGTTCACGAATCTCTCGCTCACAAAGTTGATTTGTGTATTTCTCACCAGTTTTTCGCACGCCAATTTTCGCTTGAACACCCGCAAGAGCTTCTTGTGGCCGTCGCGTTGGGAAGTCTGCCCACACTTTGATTTTTTCTGTTCCGGGCCCTCTTATGGCTTTTGCGATTTGCAACCAGTTCAACGGCTGTTCGTCGAGTTCTGTGCCTGCCACGATTGCTTTTTTCAGAAATTCATGAGATTTATTTGTTCCATCAGTATCCATAACTAGACTCCGAGTATGCAATTAAAGGATTCACTATGTGATCATAGTATTCGCAAACTCGGTTGTATCATTTTTTCTGAGCGTAAGCAAGTCCAGTCTCTTAATAAGTTCTATCGTCTAGATCGAAGTCGACTAACTCGATGTCGCAGTCTCTTGACCAGCGTCCTTCCTTCAATTGTTTGACGAGACTTAAGCATGCGA
This sequence comes from Roseateles koreensis, assembly GCF_028595305.1. GTDB lineage: Bacteria > Pseudomonadota > Gammaproteobacteria > Burkholderiales > Burkholderiaceae_C > Paucibacter_A > Paucibacter_A koreensis. Next base: position 736 of record NZ_JAQQXS010000028.1, read on the forward strand.
GGTACTTTTGTTTGCCTTTTTTCATTCCTTTTAGCCCTGTCGGATTTTTCCCTGCTCCGGTGTCAAAGTACGTTTCAGCTCTCACATCATTTCCCGTCATTACTTTTAGCGTTGTAATGATTGTGCGGCCCATGAATCCGGATTTCTCTACTAGAGTTCCGCCTATTTTTTCTATTTCCGTCGTCAGTTCTTCAAGCAGTTCATTTGAGCTGGGTAGCGCCACTTTGTTTTGAAACACAGTTTCTTTTGCTGCTTTCACTGCCCATTCCCATTGCATTTCGTGTCCGAGCTTGTCGTTCTTTCTCAACGTAGCGAGCAGCCACACCGCGCTTGTTTCTCCTTGCGCTAATTCAAGAGTATCGTTAAGACTTAGTACAATATTGTCGTTTCTTGCGCGCTCTAGAAGTACTTTCATGTACTTTAGATTCCATTCGAGCTCTTCTAGACTTATTTCATTTTTTATGTCGTCTAGCACTTCTTTGAAGTTGTTTTTGAAAATTCGAACAAGGGTTTCTTGTTTCAAGTTGTCGTTTTTGTTGTTTGCCAAGTCTATTGCTTCTTTTAAGTTTGACCATGATAGGTCTAGTGCAGTCATTTCGTTTTCCTTTGATTGATGTTTAGTTATTTTTAGAAATAGTGGCTATATCGCTCATCTGTGCGTGATCATGTCATAGCTTGTTTGATTGCTTATCTGAGACTCAGCTCCGAAGATTGAAAATGTTATGAAGTTATTGAAGTAGATCTTGTGTGGCTGGCTACTGCGTAAGTCACAAGCCTTTGTCTTTGAAGAGCAGTGGCGAACACCCGGTGCTTCCTTAAGTTCATTAAATACTTCGTTAGGCCGAGCGGTTATCAAAGCTATAGTGCGGCTACGGCCATACGGCATCGCGTTGATTGCGTTAACTAGATTCATGCGATTTTGTGCGATCTTGTTAATTAGAGTTTCCTTTAGGGTTGGTTGGTTAAGATATGAAGCGCTTTCTTTTTGCTGCATGTTATGTATAGCGAACGTTTCCCCGTATTCCCCTGTTTACTTTGCAATTTGTTGCAATTTAAGTTTTAGGCGTAAAAAAGCCCGCTGTTGCGGGCTGTGCTCATTTCGTAGTCAATTGTAGAAGACTGTAGTCAATTGTAGAGGACAGTAGTCGACTGTAGCTGAGCTAGTAACTCGGCGCACGCGAAGTATTTTCTACCCCCTGTCTTCATACCCTCGATTCCTGTCGGCTTACGACCGCTGTTTGACGGATACGTTACGCGCGCTAGATTTATGTCATCGCGATCTACTCGCATAATTATCTCTCTCGTTCGTCCAGTCCATCTCCAGGTTTCAGTGAGTACTGCATCAATCGAGCTGATTTTGTTAAACAGCATTTCTCGCAGGTCAGCTGCGGGCATAAGATCTATTTGAACTCGATTCTGCTCAACTATTTTTTGAGTATTTAACTTGTCGTTTCGTTTCGCTTCGTCAACTTCATCTTTTGAATTGATTTGCATTTCATAGTTCGCCCAGTTCATTGCTATTGCTGATCCGTCTCGTAGCACTAGATAGTCCCACTCTGTCCCATTTTTGTTTAATTTGAGCAACTCAGCAGAGCAGAACTCCTCGCAGTAGTTTGCGATTTGCTCTAGCGGTCGTTCGAACAACTCAACTTCTATTCGTTGTGCTTCAGTTTTCATTTAAAAATCTTCTTCTTCTTCTTCTTCTTCTTCTTCTTCTTCTTCTTCTTGCTCCTCTTTTTCTTCTGTTTCAATGTCCGGCCAGTAAATCACTAAGCCTTGTCCCATTGAATCAACTTCACCGATTTCTTTTATTCCAAAAATAGTTGCTAATTGTATTGTTTCGTATAGCTGAGTGCGTTCTACAGAAATGGCTGCACATTTTGCGCCGTACATTCCTCGTCCGCTGTAGCATTGTATAAACTCCGCATCGAGTTTGCCTGCTAAATAATCTATGATATCTATTTTGTTTTGCATTTGAAAAATCCTCAGTTGGTTGGTTGTATTTTTATGAGAGCTTTGTTTTTTCGCTCTCACGATATGTATGGATAGCAATTTCCGGAGATTGCCTGAATTCGCCTAGATTTACAAAGTATTGCAAATATAAATTTGAAGCTTAGTACAGCCCGCGGCAGCGGGCTTCGTCGGTTTTTTACTTTCTGAATATATCGATGTCATAAGCTGCAGCTTTTCTCGCTAGAGAAGAAAGATTCGCAACTATGTACAACGCAGCGCCTCGCGCAGTTCGCGGACTGTCATAACTAGAGACGAGCGTTACTGAGTACCCTGCACCATCAAGATTTTCTGATCCAACAGCGAATCGCCAATCATTGCAGTTGTCCTCGAAGATATGGAGATTGATGTCTTGTGCACGTAGCGCGTTGTTGACACTTTCACGAGTGCAGCGCTTTGGCAAGTTAAAACTTTTTGTCATTTTTTAATACCTTTGTGGTGGTTGGTAGATGTGATGCTGTCCTGCTTTCACTATGTGTATAGATACCAATTCCAGGAATTGCCAGTTTTCTCAAAAAATTTCAAATGGTTACAATTTGACCTATTTCCTGCGTTCGTCAGATGTCTTTGCCAGGCATCGTCAGTGTTTGCCAGCTCTTTAGCGGCTCGTTCGTTTCCTAACTGGTCCCGTCAGCATTTCGAGTGAGTTGCTATAAGTTTTATCGCAACTCTTTTTTGATGTTTAATGGCTCACTCAAATTTCGTTCACACAGAGCGACGTCAGTCTGTGCTGCGCTTGCTCGGCAGCTACGGCCCGATGCGCCTGCTAGAAATTGCAGGATTCTTATTCCCAAAACCGAGCTCAGCCGCGACTGGGACTGAACTAACTCGACGTGTTCTAGTTACGCTAGAGAGAGACAAGCTGATAATTCGTCGTCCAAATCCGCTCGGCGGATTCACGTTCGCTCTTACGCGAACCGGTCGTGACGTAGCTCGCGCGCTCGGCGCGGAGCAAGCAACCGACGGTTATGACAGCGCTACCGTTGGAGTTCTAGCATTGCATCGATCAATCGGTACGTGTTTCGGTGGCTATCTGCTTGCTCAATCCTGCAAAGACAGCGAGTTTTATAATGAATTTCAGCTGCAGCATAGATATCTGCCAGCAGACATTCAGATAGTGATGCAGTTTCTCAAAGTCGAGCTTGCTAAAATTCCTGACGGTGTTTTCAAATTTTCTCGACCTGATCGCCTGCCTGTTTACTACCCCGTTGAGGTTGAGAACGGGTATAAAAAGTCCGGGCCCATTCGCAACTTTTTGCGGCGTTTTTATTCAAAGCTGACGAATGCGCCGCCCGAACTCGATATTCGCTTGCCGCTGTGGATTTGTTCGAATGAAGAGGTGGCCCGGTACACGTATTCGATGACCGCAGGTGAGCCTGTTTTTGCCTGCTATCACGGGGTATCCCCGTTTGAAATATCTCGATATCAGCCCGCTTGACTTGTTGGTCGGTGTTGATACGTCGTCTGACCTGCAATACCTCGCCAACCCGCATGAACACTGGTGATTTGGGGTGAATGCCGATGGTCGGAACTCCCAGGAAGATATCCAATCGATATTGATTTCTGGGAGTTCTGGAGGGG
>NZ_JAQQXS010000029.1 GCF_028595305.1 Roseateles koreensis
AACACCCAAAGCGCTTTGCCCGCCGCATGAAAGTTAACCATGACCCCCGTGCTGCAGCCATTGGCGATCAGCTTGTCCGTTGGGAAATCAATGGCGCAGTTCCAGAGGTAGTGGCGCTCCAGGCCCGGCTTGGGCGCGGGTAAATGAAAAGGGTCGTGCTGGAAGACCTGCACATTGCTCAGCACAACAGGCAGTGCGGCGTCGAGGTGGGGCAGAGTTTGGTCGCGCCAGGTTTGGTAGCGAGCTTCCGCATCAAGCGCATATTGTTCTGAATTCATCGTCCCAGGAAATTGCTTTTTCGGGTCAACCGCATCGCGCTCCAACCTTGCCCGTTTGACGGCATTCATCGCAATTTCCCGCGAGGCTTGAATAACCAAACTCAACTGGTCAGAGATCGTCAACACAAAGGTGTCCAGACGATGGTCGATATTCGCCACGATCGAACTGATGGTTCCATCATCCGCACCCTTTTGTGTCGTCTGCCCATGCAGATAGCGGTTGTTGCCAAAACTCACTTCTTTGACAAACACCACTTTGCGCTGCACATCCCACTCGCTGGCACGCTCAAAAATCTCCATGGCCGTGCCGCCACCGTTGTCCAGCCAAAAACTGATACCTGCGTCAACAGGATATTCCTGATTGGTCATGGGCGGCTGAGGCTTGCCCTGGGCGGACACATTGACCCGCATGCTGAAGAAGATCGGTTTGATCCTGCTGGCCTTGGGGCCTGTTTCAATGGGCATCAGCTCAAACTCGAAGGGGGAGACGGGCATCAAGACCTTGCCCATGCCTATCCAGGCGCCGGTGTATTCCATCAGAAGAGTCTCTCTGCTAGGGGGTGGGTTGCAACCGGCCAGGGGCCAGACCAGCAAGGCGGGTATGGTTTGTAAAAAATGGCGGCGCTGCGTAGGCTTGTTCATATGAATTTCTTCGAAATCGCCCGCAGCGCCGTGAAGAGCTGCGATTGCGCCTGGGGGTTGTGGCCGATGTTTTGGTGCTCGCTGTGAGGACCGGCAATGGCTTTTTGCAGCTTCACGCCCGCCGCGCTCAGCGCCTTGCCCGAGGACTCGGGCACCGTGCCATCGCCCGCGCTGCGCTCAAACCCCCAGTGGACTTGAAACGCATCGATCAAGGTGGGTTTCATCTGCAAAGTGTTGGGGTCCATGGATTGGCTGACCGGGAACTTCACCGGCAGTAACTGCACCGTCAGGCGGGTGATGCTTTGGCCGCCATTGCTGTAGATGGCGGTTGTCTCGGGGTGATATTTGAGGCGCAGGCGGGTGACGATGGTGTTGGCTTCGTCATAAGCATTTTGAACATCATCAAATTTCGATTTTTTACCTTGGCTTGACGGCTCACTGTGATCCTTAACCCCTGCCGCATCTGCCCGCCACTGTGTCTTGAAATCATGCAAAGGCTTCAAGGCCGTGTAATCGTAAGCACCCGGCGATCCCCAACGCGACCAGAAGCGTGGGGCAAGCCAACCTATGCGCTCGTCTTTATGGATAGAAGGCAAGCCACTCTCGCCTCGTGTTGCGCCTATCTTTTGTTGATTGATAAAAGTCTTATGCTCCCCCTGCGGGTCCACCCATTTGATCCAATCGATGGGGTCTTTGGCCGAGGCCACAGCCTTCTCAGCATCGGCGCAATAGTCATTGGAGGCCAGCAGGGTTTGCGGGCCTGTCAGCTGCGCCACCCCTGTCAAATAGCGGTAGGGCGAGATGCCCATGATGTTGCGAATGGCTTGGTCATCACTGCCCCCGAGCTTGGCCATGTCTTCGGTCTGCGTGCCTGCCAGCAGGCGCAGCGAGGCAGCAGGTGCGCCCGTGGTGGGCTGGGCCAGATGGATGATGCCGGCGATCCGATCCCTGAACCCCGCCACCTCGCTGATGTAGCGCGCCACCAGCGAGCCCATGCTGTGCGTGACCACAATCACCTGCTTCTGCTTGGGCCAGTACCAGTCCACGCAATCCGTGTAGCTGTCTGCAAAGACTTTTTCCAGAAAGGTGCTGAAGTCTTCTCCTTTTGCGTAAGGCCGGCCGCCTTGAGCAATCAAATCCGCGCCTTGCCGCCAGTCATAACCAAACGCCCAGACGGGATGAAAGGCCTGCTGGTTGTGCAGGGGCTGCATCTGCCCCGCCTCATCCAATTGCTTCACCGAGTAGCCACGACCCCATTGGTTCAAGGTGTGCAGCAGTGGCACGTAGGAGTCGTAAAACATGCTGTACCAGCCGCGCGCCTGGCGGCGCTGCATCACTTTTTGAATGTGAGGCTTGAGGCCTTTCTTCTCCTCCTCGGAGGAGTTGAAGAACAGCTCGTCTTCGATGCATTTTTCTTCGGCGCTCACATGGCTACTATCCAGATCGGAGAGCAATTGGCCGGGTGAACCCAGACGCGTGCCAACGTTTCGCACATCGGCGTCCGTCCCGTCCCCCCAGCTAAAAAGACCTTCGAACAGATAGCTGTCAAACAGGCCCTTTTTTGAATCGGGATTCCAAAGAAACCGGCTTCCCACCGCCTTGGCCTGCAACTGCAACCGGGTGCCCATCACCCCAGGAAAGAAGATGATGGGGACCAAAGGGCGCGGCTTCGTCTTGACGACCACCGTCTTACGTGACCATTGCTCGTTGGTGGTGTGGGTGGCCAGCACCTCGCCTGTGTACCGCTGATCAGCCATGTTGGGCGTCTCCCTTGTTTTGGCTCATGTGGCCCAGGGTGAC
>NZ_JAQQXS010000003.1 GCF_028595305.1 Roseateles koreensis
CCACTTTGTGACGCATCCGCATGAGATTGCACGTCACTTTGTGTGCGGCATGTGCAACCCGCCTGCCCGCGCCGGTAAGGGCCGTGCCTCGGGTTCCATCCAGATGCATTGAGCACAGGGCTGATCGACCCGAAGAGCCGCTGCGTGAAAGGCGAGCCCGTGTTTCGATTGGCGCTGGTGGTGATTGCCCGCAATGAGTCCGCTCATATTGGGCGTTTGCTCCACAGCGTGAAACCCTGGGTGGACGAGATGCTGGTGTTGGACACCGGCTCGACGGACGACACCCGGCGTGTGGCCGCTGCCGCTGGTGCGCGGGTGGCTGACTTCATCTGGTGTGACGATTTTTCAGTGGCACGCAACCGTGCGCTGGAATTGGCCGATGCCGATTGGCATCTGGTGCTGGACGCCGATGAATGGCTGATTGCCGGGGGCGAAACCCTGGCCGCCTTGCGTCAGCAAGCGCCCACCTTTGTCGGCACCCTGGACTTGCTGGACCATTTCAATGACGGGCAAGCCCGTGTGGCCCGGTCCCGCCTGTCCCGCGTCTTGCCGGGTGCCGTGCGTTATGGTGGGCGTGTGCATGAGCAACCGTTGCATGCCTTGCCGGTTCAGGCATTGAATTTACAAGTGGGCCACGACGGCTATTTGCCCGATCGCCTGGCCCAGAAAAAGGGCCGCAACAAGGCCTTGCTGGCGCAGGCGCTGGCCCAAAACCCCAAGGACGCCTATCTGCATTACCAGATGGGCAAAGATCTTTCTGTTTACGACGACTACGCCAACGCCGAATTCCATTTTGGTCAAGCCGCTGAACTGGCGCGTACCGACAGCGCCTGGTGGCTGGACTTGGTGGCGCGCCGCCTGTTCGGGCTCAAACAGCTCAAACAGCATGCGCTGGCCGTTCAATGGGCGCAGACCCAACTGGATATTTGCGCTGAATCGCCCGACTTCTTCTTCGCGCTGGGCGATTTGCTGCTGGATTGGGCGGCGGACGAGCCCGCTGAGGCTGACAGTTTGCTTCCCGTGATTGAGGACGCCTGGCGCCGCTGCCTTGAAATTGGCGAGCGTCCCGACCTCAGCGGTGCCGTCGCCGGACGCGGTAGCCATCTGGCCGCCCACAATCTCGCCTTGGTACTGGAGGGTACCGGCCGTAGCGTTGAGGCCACTGCATTGCTTCAGGCCTACACCGCTTGAATCGAGCGTTAGAGGCCGGGCGATGGCCTCAAGAGCGACGGAAGGCCCTGAACAAGGGCATGCCGGCCCACCGCACCCCCGCGCTGTGAAGACTTGAATTGGGCTGGGAAGCCCGGTTTGCCCGTCGCTTGTAGGAAGAAGCCTGACAAGGGAAGGGGAGAAAAGAGGACTTCAGGGACGGAAAAGCGCCGATGTTGGGGATTAGTTCTGGTCTTCACAATTCGTTTCAAGTTGATACGCAATTGAAACCGAACAGATTTTCACCGGAGCCGCCAAATGAACGCAGACCAAATCCTCGCCGAGATCCGTGAAGCCAACCTGAACTACCTGATGTTGGCGCAAAGTCTGATTCGTCAGGACCCGGAGCAAGCCCTGTATCGCCTGGGTATTTCGGAAGACACGGCGACGCTGATTGCCACGCTGAGCCCGGCACAGCTGATGAAGATTGCGTCCGGCAACACGCTGCTGTGCCGCTTCCGCATGGACGACGACCTGGTGTGGGGTCTGCTGACCAGCCACGGCAAGTCGGCTGCAAACGACGGCGTGTCACGTCTGCACGCATCCATCTTGATGGCCGGGCGCCACCAAGAAGCAGCTTAAGCAAAACCAATAAAACCGAGACACCATCATGCGCAACAAAAGCATCCTGACCGAAGCCCGCCAGATCGAACGTGCGGTGACCCTGATCAACCTGGGCGCGCGCTTGCAGGTGCTGGAGTCGGAGACAGACATGTCTTACGAGCGGCTGTTGCGCCTGTACAAGGAAGTGTCGGGCAAGAGCCCAAGCAAGGGCCAACTGCCGTTTTCGACGGACTGGTTCATGACCTGGCAGCCCAATATCCACGCCTCGCTGTTCTTGAACGTGCACGAGTATTTGAACAAGGTGTCGGAGTTGGACGAGATTGACGCCGTCATCAAGGCTTACCAGCTGTACCAAGAGCAAACGCAGGCGCAAGGCCTGGAGGCCATGCTGTCGGTGACCCGTGCCTGGCGCCTGGTGAAGTTCATTGATAACGGCATGCTCACCATGACCAAGTGTTCCACCTGCGGCGGCCACTTTGTGACGCATCCGCATGAGATTGCACGTCACTTTGTGTGCGGCATGTGCAACCCGCCTGCCCGCGCCGGTAAGGGCCGTGCCTCGGGTTCCATCCAGATGCATTGAGCACAGGGCACGCTCGCCGCCTTCATCCGACTTTGCCCGGTTCAAGCGTTTCAGCTATGCCTTTGCTGCGCTGGCCTGTGCCTGCCCTGCTGAGTTGGGGCTTGGCCTGGGGCTTGTTTCTGGCCCTACGCACTGCGGGCCTGGCGGCATGGATGGCCATGGCCTTGGCTGCGGGCTTGGGGCTGGCCCTGGCCTTTTTGCAGGCACCGCGTTGGCGCCGCCTGATGGTGGCGGGGGGCTTCCCGTTGTCTTTGCTGGTCAGCGCACATTCGCTGGATCTGCCGGCTTGGGCCTGGCTATTGCCCTTGGTTTTGCTGGCCTTGGCCTATCCGCGCCGCAGCTGGGCTGATGCGCCCTTATTTCCGACGCCCAAGAATGCCTTGCAAGGCCTGGGCGAGCTGGCGCCATTGCCTCAGCTGCCCACTCAGGCCCGCATCCTGGATGCGGGCTGCGGCCTGGGGCACGGCCTGCGCGAGTTGCACCGTGCCTACCCGCAAGCGCGAGTCGAGGGTATTGAGTGGAGTCTGCTGCTGGCCCTGCTGGCGCGCTTGCGCTGCCCCTGGGCCCACGTCTCACGCGGTGATATGTGGGCGCAGGACTGGCAGCCGTTTCAAATGGTCTATGTGTTCCAGCGACCTGAGTCCATGGACCGGGTTTGGGCCAAGGCAAGAAAAGAGTTGGCGCCGGAGGCTTGGTTGGTGAGTCTGGATTTCGAGATTCATGGGCAGGGCGCGCTGGCCAGCATGGCATTGCCGCGTGGCCACTGCTTGTGGGTCTACCGCGTGCCACGCCAAGATTGAAGGCAAGGCCTTGAAAGCCGGGGCAAAGTCGGCTTCTTGCGGCGATTGGCTGCCCCTGCGTACGGGCAAACTCAAGAGCGTCGGTGAAGGGCCGATATGGCTGCTTAAGTCTCTATAGAAAACACCATGTTCGTCATCATTGGTTGGCTCATCGCGCTCGGTTGCATTTTCGGTGTCTATATTGCCCACGGCGGCAATATTGGCGTGATCTTGCATGCCTTGCCCTTCGAGATGATCACCATCTTCGGCGCCGCTGCGGGCGCATTTCTGGCCAATAACCAGATGAAGGTGGTCAAGTCGTCCATGAAGGGGCTGGGCGCGTGCTTCAAGGGCAGCAAATTCAGCAAGGCTCGTTATATGGAGCTGTTGGCGTTGATGTACGACATTTTGCAAAAGGCCCGCAAGGAGGGCCTGATGTCCATCGAAAAAGATGTGGAAGATCCGCACTCTTCGCCGCTGTTTCAAAAATATCCGGCGGTCGGCAATGACCACCACGTGACCGACTTCATAACGGATTACCTGCGCATGATGGTGTCTGGCAATCTCAATGCCCATGAGATCGAGTCCTTGATGGACGCCGAAATCGACACCCACCACGCCGAGGAGCATGCCGCCGTGGCCGCCATTGCCCGGCTGGCCGGCGGCTTGCCCGCCTTCGGCATCGTCGCCGCCGTGCTGGGTGTGGTGAACACCATGGGCTCGGTGGGCCAGCCCCCAGCGGTGCTGGGCGGCATGATCGGCTCCGCACTGGTGGGCACGTTCTTGGGCATTTTGCTGGCCTACGGCTTTGTTGAGCCCTTGGGTGGCCTGCTGGAGCAGAAGGTCGAGGACGCCGGCAAAGAATTGCAATGCATCAAGACCACCTTGCTCGCCAGCATGCAGGGCTACGCCCCCCAGGTGGCCATTGAATTTGGCCGCAAGGTGCTGTACTCGGGCGACCGGCCCACCTTCAGTGAGCTGGAAGCTCACGTGAAGAAGAAGTAAGCGCGATGAGCCGCAGCAAGATGCCGTGGATCGAAGTGGGTGGGCCTGCCGCTGGGCCGCTCCCAGGGCGGGATGCGCCCCCTTGGGGGGCAGGAGCCGTAATCGGCGACGTGGGGGCTTGTTATGGCTGGTGACGCCAAGAAGCTGCAGCCCATCATCATCAAAAAGATCAAGAAGGGCGGCCATGCGGCGCATGGCGGTGCCTGGAAGATCGCCTATGCCGACTTCGTGACGGCCATGATGGCCTTCTTCTTGTTGATGTGGCTACTGGGTTCCACCACCGAAGGTGACAAAAAAGGCATCGCAGACTACTTTGGCTCGCCGTTGAAGATCGCCATGCAGGGCGGGTCTGGCTCGGGAGACTCATCCAGCGTGGTCAAAGGCGGGGGTAAAGACCTGAGCCGGGAAACTGGCCAGGTGAAATCCGGCGAGACCGAGGCGCAAAAGCGAACCTTCAATCTGCGCGCACTCAAAGAAGAGCAGCGCAAGGCCGAGAAAGCCCGACTCGAGCAACTCAAGACCAAGGTGGAAGATGTGCTTGCCAACAATGCCAAGCTGGCATCGCTCGGTGGTCAAATTCGCCTGGACATGACCAAAGAAGGCCTGCGCATCCAAATTGTCGACGAAGGCAATCGCCCCATGTTTGACAGCGGCAGTGCAGTTGTGAAACCCTATATGCGCGAGTTGCTGAGAGAGCTTGGCAACGTGCTGTCCGAGGTACCTAACCGTTTGACGTTGGAGGGCCACACCGATGCGCAACCGTTCCCAGGTGGAGATCGGGGATACAGCAATTGGGAACTGTCGGCGGACCGTGCGAATGCGTCCCGGCGCGAGTTGATCCTAGGCGGCTTGCCGGATTCGCGCACCTTGCGTGTGCAGGGCTTGGCATCCAGCAAACTGCTGGACAGCAAGCAGCCTGAGAGTCCGATCAATCGGCGCATTAGCATCATTGTCATGAATCGCGATGCTGAAGATGCCGTGTTGAAAAATCTGCCCGATGAAGAGGCAGAGCCCGAAGCCAAGGCCGACGCAACCGGGGGCAGTGCTGAACTTGCGAAAAATCCCTCAAGTTTAAAAACCATTCCCCGATAAAACCATTTAGCCCAGAGAGGATTGCCATGAGCGCAGACATGAAATTTTTGGTTGTCGACGACTTTTCCACCATGCGGCGCATCGTGCGCGGCTTGCTGAAGGAAATCGGCTACAACAATTGCGAAGAAGCCGAAGACGGTGTCGAGGCCCTGAACATGCTCAAGCAGAGCAAGTTCGACTTCGTGGTGAGCGACATCAACATGCCCAATATGACGGGCTTCGAATTGCTCAAGGCCATCAAGGAAGATCCCAACCTCAAACACCTGCCGGTGTTGATGGTGACAGCCGAGGCCCGCAAGGAAGACATTGTTTTGGCCGCCCAGTCCGGCGCAGCTGGCTACATCGTCAAACCCTTCACCAAGGCCACCTTGGAGGAGAAGGTTCAGAAGATCATGCAAAAACTGGCCGCAGCGGCCTAACTGGGAGTAGGCCATGCAAATGGAAGAGCTTGCAAAATTGGGACAAGGCGCCGAACCCTTGGTGGTGTCGCCGGAGGTGTTCCAGCAGATCGGTTCGATCACCCGCGTCTTGCATGACACCATGCAGCAGTTGGGGGTGATGCCCAAACTGCAAATTGCGACGGATGGTTTGCCCGACGCACGCAGTCGTTTGAGCTATATCGCCACCAAAACTGCTGAGGCCGCCAACAAGGTGCTGAACTCGGTGGATGAGGCCAAGGCCGATCACGCCTACATCTCAGCCGCAACCCGGGCCATGGCGGATGCCATTGTGGCCGACCCGGTCAAGGCCGTGGCCAGCGGCGCGGTGTTGAATTTTGTCAAAGAAGTTGAAGCCCGAACGGCGCGCATCGACGCACACCTCACCGACATCATGATGTCGCAGGACTTTCACGACCTGACCGGCCAAGTGGTCGCCAAGGTGGTGACCCTGGCCAATGATCTGGAAGACAGCCTGGTTAAATTGCTGGTGTCGGTAGTGCCGCCCGAGCAACGCGAAAAGGTGGATCCCAATATTCTGCAAGGCCCCGTGGTCAACCCCGAAGGCCGCACCGATGTGGTGGCCGACCAAGGTGAGGTGGACGATTTGCTGGCCAGCCTCGGCTTCTGATCAGCCCCGGCTGATGCCCTTGAAAACCCGCTGCGGCGGGTTTTTTCACGTCTTTGGCGCCCGTGGCGTTAGCAATTCGCACAGCAATGCGGCTTGGGCTTGCCGGGCATCGGCAAAAGACCCGGGCTGCAACTGGGTCCCCTCGTCAGGCGGCTTGGCACCGAGGGGCTGCGCTTCAGTGGCTTGTTGTACCACCGTGTAGACGATGGGCGCCAGCACCAACCAGGGGTTTGCGCGCAGGCTGGAGTCACGGCAGAGGCCCCGTGCGACTGCTTGTTGCAGCAATTGCGAGATTTGCCCGGCGAGTGAATTCATGGTGTCGTAGCGCCACCGGGCCACGGCCTCGGGCAGGCGATGGCTTTCGGCAATCAAAAGCCTTGCGGTGGCCACCGCTTCGGGGTGCGACAGCATCTCGTAGAGCGGGGCGAGCAATTGCCCAACCAGGGTGTCGGCCGTGTCCGCCTGGTTCAACAATGCCGCAACATCCAGTACAGGGATCTGCATGGACCGTTTGAGCAGGGCCTCGAACACCTCGTCCTTGCTGGAGAAATGGGCATAGAACCCGCTTTTTGAAAGGCCTGCGCGGCGCGCAATGTCGTCAATGCGGGTGGCCTTGTAGCCCTGGGCTGAAAATTCGTGAAGTGCCGCATCGAGGATCAAGGGCACCCGGGCATCGGGTGTCAGCCGGCGTCGGCGCAGCCGGGATGGCTCGTCTTGGGCTTGGGCCGTGGGGTGCGTGCTGTTCGCCATGCGCGGTGCCGCCTCTTGAAACGGGCGGTTGTTTGTCGTCAATGTCTGAAGTGTAGAAGTGTCGCGGTATTGAATGCACTAAAAACCCGCGGGTCGTTAGTTGTATTGATTTGGATCAAACGCTGGGGCTTTGGCTCTGTCCAGAATCCAGGATAACCCTGTAGTTAACGCCTTAGCTGAGCGGTAACCAGGGTGTCCTGATCTGTACCGCGCCCCGGAGTTTCAGCCCATGCCCCTTCAAATTCGACCGCCTGCAACTGCATTGATGGCAGGCCTTTGCCTGGCATTGGCGGGCTGCACGAGCCTGGCGCCGGCCTATCAGTCGCCAGAGGCGCTAATGCCAGATCGTTACGGTGACCAAGCGAACGACGCCAGCTCGCCTGTGCTTGAGGGGGATTGGCGCAGCTTTTTCACCGACCCCGCGCAGCAGGCCTTGATTGAGCGGGCCTTGGCCAATAACCACGATTTGCGTTTGGCGGTCTTGCGGGTGGGGCAGGCCCAGGCTGCGTATGGCATTCAGCGGGCTGATGGGCTGCCCACGTTGGGCGCGGGCTTTGACGCCACGCGAGCCCGCGTGCCGGGCGACTTGAACCTCACCGGGCGGCCTTTGCTGGGCAATCAGATTCAGCTGGGCGTGGGTTTCAACAGCTGGGAGTTGGATTTTTGGGGGCGCGTGCGCAGCCTCAATGAGGCGGCACTGCAGTCTTATCTGGCCACCGACGCCGCGCGCGAGGCGGTGCGGCTGAGTGTGATTGTCCAAACCGCGAACAGCGACCTTGCGCTGCGTGAGCTGGATGAGCGCCTGGCCCTGGCGCGCCGCACCTCGGCCAGCCGGGAAGAGTCCCTGCGCATCTTCAAACGCCGCGAGGCTCTGGGCGCCACCTCCAAGTTGGAGTTGACGCAGGTGGAGTTGCTGGCGCAGCAAGCCAGCGCCTTGGTGGACCAACTCGCCCAGGCGCGCGAGATGCAGGCGCATGCCTTGGCCTTGCTTGTTGGCGGTGGTGGTGGTGGCGGCGAGGTGGCGCCGGCACTGTCCACTGCGCGGCTGGACGACTTGGCGGCGTTTGCCGAGATTCAGCCCGGCCTGCCTTCGGCCTTGCTGGTGCGGCGCCCCGACATCGTGGCGGCTGAACATGGCTTGCGCGCTGCCCATGCCAATATCGGCGCGGCCAAGGCGAATTTTTTCCCTCGTATCGCCTTGACGGGCTCCTGGGGCACGGCGAGTGCTGAACTTGAAGGCCTGTTCAAGACCGGCAGCAATGCCTGGAGTCTGGCGCCCAGCGTGGCTTTGCCGTTGTTCGACAGCGGTCGTCGACAGTCGGCGCTGGACCTTGCCGAGTTGCGACGTGACGAGGCGCTTGTGCGGTATGAGCAGACGGTTCAAGCCGCGTTTCGCGATGTGTCCGACGCCTTGTCTGCCCGCCATTGGCTGGCCGTGCAGGTCACGACACTTCGCGCCACGCAGTCGTTTCAGCGGGAGCGCGCGCGCCTGGCCAAATTGCGCTACGACAGTGGTGCGGTGCGCTATCTGGAGGTGCTGGACGCTGAACGGGAGTTGATGTCGGTTGAACAGCAATTGGTGCAAGCGCGCCGCGCTCAGTTGTCTGCCCAAGCGTCTTTGTATGCCGCCTTGGGCGGGGCGCTCCCGGCCCCGCGGCCTGAATCTTCAACCGCCGGCCCTGCGCCGAGCCCGGCGGCTTCACCGCTTGTCAAAAACTAAGAGATGCCCATGAACGCAGGACTCAGAAAAGTTGCACCGCTGGTGCTGGTATTGGTGCTTGCCGGGCTGGGCTATCTGGCGTGGGCCGGTCGGCGTGACGCGAATGCGGTGCCGGGCCTGGTCAGCGGCAATGGCCGTGTCGAGGCCACCGAGGTGGACGTGGCCACCAAGCTGCCGGGGAGGGTAGAGAACATCTTTGCCGCTGAAGGCGACTTTGTCCATGCCGGCCAGCCTTTGGCGCAGATGCAGGTTGAGAGCCTGCAGGCCCAGCACGACGAGGCCCTGGCACGACAGCAGCAGGCCCTGCATGCGGTGGCCGGCGCCGAGGCGCAGGTGGCCTTGCGCCAAGCCGACCAGCAGGCCGCGCAGGCCCTGGTGCTGCAGCGCGAGAGCGAGTTGGACGCAGCGCAGCGCCGCTTGGCCCGTTCTGAAACCCTGGCCGGCGAGGGCGCATCTTCAGGCCAGGAGTTGGACGACGACCGGGCCCGCGTGCGCAGCACCCAAGCCGCCCTTGTCGCCACCCGCGCCCAAGTCAAGGCGGCCGAAGCCGCCGTGGTGGCCGCCGCCGCCCAGGTGACCGGCGCGAAATCCGCTGTCACCGCCAGTGAAGCGAGCGTGGCCCGGGTGGACGTGGACTTGCGTGACAGCGTGCTCAAAGCGCCGCGCGACGGGCGCGTGCAATACCGGGTGGCGCAAGCCGGCGAGGTGCTGGGTGGCGGCGCCAAAGTGCTGAACCTGGTCGACCTGTCAGACGTGTCCATGACCTTTTTTTTGCCCGAGGCCATGGCAGGCAAAGTGGCGCTGGGCAGCGAGGTGCGCATTATTTTGGACGCCGCGCCGCAGTACGTGATTCCGGCCAAAATTTCTTACGTGGCCAGCACGGCGCAGTTCACCCCCAAGACGGTGGAGACGGCCAGCGAGCGGCAAAAACTGATGTTCCGCGTCAAGGCGCAGATCGACCGGGACTTGCTGCAGAAGCATTTGCAACAAGTCAAGACCGGCTTGCCCGGCGTGGCCTGGGTGAAGCTTGACGCTCAAGCCACTTGGCCGGATCGCCTGAGCGTGAAGGTGGCGCCGTGACGCCAGAACCGAGCGGTGCGGCGCCGGTCGTTCGCCTGCACCATGTGTTTCTGCGTTACGCGCGGGCAACCGTGCTGGACGACATCACCCTGGACCTGCCTGCGGGCCGCATGATCGGTCTGATCGGGCCTGACGGTGTGGGCAAGTCCAGCCTGTTGTCCTTGCTGTCCGGGGCGCGTGCTGTGCAGGAGGGGCGGGTTGAGGCTCTCGGTGGCGACATGGCCAGCAAGGCCCATCGCGATGCGGTGTGCCCGCGCATTGCCTATATGCCGCAAGGCCTGGGCCGCAATCTGTACCCCACCTTGTCGGTGGAAGAGAACCTGCAGTTTTTTGCCCGGCTGTTTGGCCATCACGCGGCGGAGCGGCGGCGGCGCATTGATGAGTTGACTCGCAGCACGGGCCTGCATGAATTTCTCAGTCGCCCGGCGGGAAAGTTGTCGGGTGGCATGAAGCAGAAGCTGGGCTTGTGCTGCGCCTTGATTCACGACCCCGACTTGCTGATTCTGGACGAACCTACTACCGGGGTGGACCCGTTGGCGCGCGCGCAGTTCTGGGACCTGATCGCCCGCATTCGCCAGAGCCGCCCTGCGATGAGTGTGCTGGTGGCCACGGCCTATATGGACGAGGCGGAGCGCTTCGACGTGCTGCTGGCCATGGACGCCGGCAGGGTGTTGGCCACGGGCACGCCGCAGGAGTTGCTGGCTCGCACGGCCACGGCGTCGCTGGAAGAGGCCTTCATTCAACTCTTGCCTGAGGAAAAACGGCGCGACTATGCGCCGGTGGTGATCCCGCCCTTGCAGGCCGGCGGCGAGGCGGAGATTGCGATTGAAGCCCGCAACCTGAGCATGCAGTTTGGCCAGTTCAAGGCCGTGAATCAGGTGAACTTTCGTATTCGGCGGGGCGAGATTTTTGGCTTTCTGGGCTCCAATGGTTGCGGCAAGTCAACCACCATGAAGATGCTCACAGGCTTGTTGCCGGCAACGGCTGGTGAGGCCAGCTTGTTTGGCAAACCGGTGGATCCCAAGGACATCGACACCCGCAGGCGGGTGGGCTATATGTCGCAGGCGTTTTCGCTGTACAGCGAGTTGAGCGTGCGGCAAAACCTGGTGCTGCATGCCCAGTTGTTTCATGTGGCCGCGGCGGAAATCCCCGCGCGGGTCGATGAACTCGCCCAGCGTTTTGGTCTGCAGGAGGTGCTGGACAGCTTGCCCGAGGCCTTGCCCCTGGGCATGCGCCAACGCCTGTCTTTGGCCGTGGCCATGGCCCACAAGCCGGAGTTGCTGATTCTTGACGAGCCCACCTCGGGGGTCGACCCGATTGCGCGAGATAACTTCTGGCGGCTGTTGATCGAGCTCTCGCGCCGCGACCGGGTGACGATCTTCATCTCCACCCATTTCATGAACGAAGCCGCCCGCTGCGACCGCATCTCCATGATGCATGCAGGGCAGGTGCTGGACAGCGACACCCCGGCTGCGTTGGTCGCCAAACGCGGCGCGCAAACGCTGGAGCAGGCCTTCATTGGCTACCTGGTCGAGGCCAGTGGGAGCGGGGATGCGGGCGTGCCGCCCCCCGAAACGGCGCTAATCCTTGAATCGACCCAAGCGCCGACCCAGGCGCTGACGCGGCTTCGGCATTCACGCTTCAGCTTGCAGCGGCTGTTCAGCTATATGTGGCGTGAAGCCTTGGAGTTGCGCCGCGACGGAGTGCGCGCCACCATGGCCCTGGGCGGCTCGTTGCTGCTGATGTTTGTGATCGGCTACGGCATCAGCCTCGACGTGCAGGATTTGCGTTATGCCGTGCTGGACCGCGACCAGACGAGCTTGAGCGAGAACTACGCCTTGAACCTGGCCGGCTCGCGTTATTTCATCGAGCAGCCCGCGATCAGCGACTACGAGAGCCTGGACCGGCGCATGCGCAGCGGCGAGTTGTCCCTGGCCATCGAGATCCCGCCCGGTTTTGCGCGTGACGTGCTGCGCCAGCGGCCGGTGCAGATCGGCGTCTGGCTGGACGGCGCCATGCCCACCCGTGCGGAAACGGTGCGCGGCTACGTGATGGGTATTCACCAGCAATGGCTGATGGCGCAGGCGCGTGAACGGTTGGGCCTGCGCAATTTCGGCAACGTCCGCATCGAGACCCGCTACCGCTACAACCCGGATGTGAAGAGCCTGCCGGCCATGGTGCCCGCGGTGATTCCGCTCCTCTTGCTGATGCTGCCGGCCATGCTCACCGCGCTTGCCGTGGTGCGTGAAAAGGAGATGGGCTCCATCATCAACCTGTATGTGACGCCGGTGACCCGGGCCGAGTTTTTGCTCGGCAAACAGCTGCCCTATGTGGCCTTGGCGATGTTGAACTTTTTGCTCATGAGCCTGCTGGCGGTGACGGTGTTTGGAGTGCCCATCACGGGCAGTTATCCCGCTCTGTTGCTAGCGGCGCTGATCTTCAGCGTTAGCGCCACGGGCATGGGGCTGTTGGGCTCGGCGGTGACGCGCAGTCAGATCGCGGCGATCTTCATCACGGTGCTGGCCACCATCATCCCGGCGGTTCAGTTTGCCGGGCTGATCAATCCGGTGTCTTCGCTGGAAGGGGTGGGGCGCTTCATTGGCGAGATTTATCCGGTCAGCTATATGTTCAATATCAGCCGCGGGGTGTTCAGCAAGGGCCTGGGCCTGGCCGACGTGCAGGGTGCGCTGTGGCCCATGGCCTTGTCGGCGCCGGTGATCATTGGCGCCGCCATTGCGCTGTTGAAAAAGCAGGAGCGTTGAGATGCGCCGTCACCTTGCAAACATCTACCGCCTGGGCGTGAAGGAGTTGTGGAGCCTGTGGCGTGACCCCATGATGCTGGCGCTGATCGTCTACGCCTTCACGGTGGCGATTTATACCGCCGCCACCGCCATGCCGGAGACCCTGCACAAGGCCCCCATCGCCATCGTGGACGAAGACGGCTCGCCCTTGGCCTCGCGCATTGCCGCCGCCTTCTACCCGCCGCAATTTCTGCCACCGGACATGATCACGCCGGCCGAGATGGACCGGGGCATGGACGCGGGCCGCTACACCTTTGTGCTGGACATTCCGCCGAATTTCCAGCGCGACGTGCTGGCCAGGCGCCCCGCTGAAGTCCAGCTCAACGTCGACGCCACTCGCATGAGCCAAGCCTTCAGCGGCAGCGGTTATGTGCAGCAGATTGTGTCCTCGGAAATCACTGAATTCGTGCAGCACTACCGGGGCAGCAGCACGCCGCCGGTGGACTTGGCGGTGCGTGCCCGCTTCAACCCCACGCTGGAGCAATTCTGGTTTGGCGGCTTGATGGAGATCATCAACAACGTGACCATGCTGTCCATCATCCTGACCGGCGCGGCGCTGATCCGTGAGCGCGAGCACGGCACCATCGAGCATCTGTTGGTCATGCCGGTGTCACCGACTGAAATCATGCTGGCCAAAGTGTGGTCGATGGGCTTGGTGGTGCTGATCGCGGCGGCCATCTCGCTCACCTGGGTGGTGCAGGGCGTGTTGCGAGTACCGGTGGAGGGCTCGGTGGGATTGTTTTTGCTTGGGGCGGCTTTGCATTTGTTTGCCACCAGTGCCATGGCCATTTTTTTGGCCACGGTGGCGCGCAGCATGCCGCAGTTCGGCCTCTTGATGATCTTGGTGCTGATCCCGCTGCAGTTGCTCTCTGGCGGCGTGACGCCGCGGGAGAGCATGCCGGCGCTGGTTCAGACCCTGATGCTGGCCGCGCCCACCACGCATTTTGTCGAACTGGGGCAGGCCATTTTGTACCGCGGTGCGGGGCTGGAGGTGGTGTGGAAACAGTTTCTTGCCTTGATCGGCATCGGCACGGTGATGTTCAGCCTGTCGCTGGCGCGGTTCAGAAGAACCATCGGCCAGATGGCTTGAGTGCGGTTTGAAAAATTGGCTTGAAAGGATGAGTTTGTGACTGAGTTTTCCGGTACAAAAAAAGCATCGTCCCGCCGCAAAGCGGCGCCCAGCGTTCCCGCTGAAACCGTGCCGATGATGCCTGTGGAAACGGCCTCGCCGTGCCCGCCGTGTGCACCCGTCCCCAGCGCCAAGATGTCGGCGCCCGAGGCCTTGGACCGGGCTGTGCACATGCAAATGGGGCGCCTGACGCAAGGCCTTTCACCCGCTGCCCTGTTGGGGGCCTGGGCCGATTGGGCCGCGCACCTGAGCTTTGCGCCGGGCAAACAAATGACCTTGGCCGCAGTGGCGGCGCGCAAGACGGGCCGTTTGGCCAAAATGGCCCTGCGCCCCCCGGAGCCGCAAGGCGAGCCTGGCCAGCCCTGCATCGAGCCGCTGCCTCAAGACAAACGGTTTGCCGCGCCTGAGTGGCAACAGTGGCCGTTCAACCTGATCTATCAATCGTTCTTGCTGAACCAGCAATGGTGGCACCGCGCCACGACCGGGGTGCATGGTGTCAGCCGCCACCATGAGGAGATGGTGAGCTTCGCCGCTCGGCAGTGGCTGGACATGGTGTCGCCCTCCAATTTTCTATTCAGCAATCCTGAACTGCTGAGTGAAACGGCCAAAACCGGCGGGGGCAATTTGTGGCAGGGCGCACGCAATTGGTTTGAAGACGCGTTGAAGTTAAGCACGGGCAAGTCACCGGCCGGCACGGAGCACTTTCGCCCGGGGCATGAGTTGGCCGTGACGCCGGGCAAGGTGGTGTTTCGCAACCACTTGATCGAGTTGATCCAATATTCGCCGCAGACCGAAACCGTGTTTGCCACGCCGGTGCTGGTGGTGCCCTCGTGGATCTTGAAGTACTACATCCTCGATCTCTCGCCGTCCAATTCGCTGGTGCGCTATCTGGTGGGCCAGGGGCACACCGTGTTCATGGTGTCGTGGCGCAATCCGGACGAGAGCGACCGCGGCCTGGACATGGACGACTACCTGCTGGACGGCGTGATGGCCGCCATCAATGCGGTCACTACACTTGTGCCGGGCAATGCCGTGCAGGGATTGGGTTACTGCCTGGGCGGCACGCTCTTGTCGATTGCGGCGGCCAAGATGGCGCGCGACGGCGACTTGCGCCTCAAGACCCTGAGCCTGCTGGCCTCGCAACTTGATTTCAGCGAACCTGGCGATCTCGCCCTGTTCATCGACGAAAGCCAGCTGGCTTATCTCGACGATGTGATGTCTGCCCAAGGCTATCTGGACGGCAAGCAGATGGGCGGCGCCTTCGCCATGCTCAACAGCCGCGACCTGGTGTTCTCGCGCATGGTGCACGACTACCTGATGGGCGCCCGCCAGCCGGTGACCGACCTCACGGCCTGGAATGCGGATGCCACCCGCATGCCGTTCCGCCAGCACAGTCACTATCTGCACAGCCTTTATCTCCAGAATGAGCTGGCACAGGGTAACTACAAGGTGCAGGGGCGGCCGGTGGCGTTGGCGGACATCCGCGTGCCAGTGTTTTGTCTGGGCACCCAGCGGGACACTGTCTCACCCTGGCACTCTGTCTACAAGATCAAGTTGCTGACTGACACCCCGCTGACTTTTTGCCTGTGCAGCGGCGGGCACAACGTGGGTGTGGTGTGTCCGCCCGACGGTGCCGGACGGCGCAGCTATCAAATCGCCAACACCGTGCCGGGTGGGCGTTACGTGGACCCTGACACCTGGCAAGCCACCACGCCGGTGCAGCAGGGCTCATGGTGGCCCGCCTGGGAGGGCTGGCTGCGTGAGCAGGCCGGCACGCAGGTCACCCCGCCACCGCTGGGTAATGCCGACGCAGGCTACGCGGTGCTGGACGATGCACCAGGGCGTTATGTACTGATGGCTTGAGGGGTTCTCGGTGCCCCCATACTGCTTGTCCTTGCGGATCACATCGCCTCGCAGCACAACTCGCAAGTTGTTAGCAACCGGGAAGCGGTATTGCACACTGGCATTGCCGGTGACTTTTGGCACGTAGGGTGCCCGGTTGCCAACGTCGGAGGGTGTTGCGTCAAATTGCTTGATCAACTTGCGTTTGCGTTGCGACAGTGCATCGCCCTCGCTCTGAGCAATGGCGTCGGGGACCTCCCGGCCTCGTACATCGCTGAGAACAGCGTGCCCATCTTCGTCAACGCCTCATTGGCCATCACGCGGATCGAGCGCAGCGGATGTTCGGCAGGAACGAAGTCCTCCAACTTGCGCCCCGTGGATAGGCTCTCGGTGAAGGTATCGGCGCCGCGCATGGGTCTCGTTGAAATCGGGTCGTCAAATTATCGAGGCTGCCGACTGTGCGCCCATCGCGCCGCGACGGCATTTCAGCAGCCTGTTAGGTGGTGCGGTGGGTGAGAGCATGCTTCCCGGCCTCTGCGTTTGTACGCTCGTACTGCGCTCTGTCATGCCGTGGACTACTTCCGGTCCACCGCCGATATGCGGAAGAAAAAGCACTCTGGTTGGCATAGCCGAGCATGAGGCTAATCTGCGCCAATGAAAAGTTCCGCCCTCTGACCCATTCGGTCGCCCTCGCATGCCGGTATTCATCCTGGATTTCTGCGAACGATGTGCTGTGTTCCAGTAGCCGCCTGTGCAGCGTGCGAGGGTGTAGATGCAAAAATTCAGCAATGCTGTCGCGCGTGCAACTGCCTGTAGACAACAGTTGCGCCGTCAACCGCCTGGTGACAACCACCACATCCGATTCTGCCTGCAGGCGTTCTTGCTGGAGGTATGCTTGTATGATTGATGTATAGGCGCTATCGCGAATCACCGTCTGCGCCTTCAGCAAGTGTGGGTCAAAGAATATGGCATTGCGCGACATGCTGAATCGCACCGGGCAGTCAAAAAACTGCTGCGCCAACTTCATTGAGCCAATGGGTGCGTGCTGAACATTCACCTCCCGAATCTTCAGAGCATTCACCCCTGACGTCAGCGACAGGTATTGGTAGATACGGCACAAACTCAGTTCGACCATTTGCGGGCCACAGCCCGACCTGGGTCTGGGGATGTAGGCGATGCTCCCCGATTCGTCTGTGTCAACGCTGCCGGGATCTATGTCCAGGTAATAGGCGTTCGAATGAATCGAAATGTTCATCTGAATGGCGTGACAGGCATCTCCGACGGTGTCGCTGAGGCGGGCGACCAACCCTACCGCACCCAAATACTCAAGATTCTTCAACCTGCCCAATTGAATACCCAAGTCCGGTCGCTTCCACTCCAACGCGCAGGTTTCTAAAAGCCCCACCGCAGCGGAGTAAGGAATGATGGCCTGGGGGTCATTGAGTACTTCCACCGTCAGCCCGAAACGCGCCAACATCGGTGCCAGAGGTTGATGAATGGATTGCGCAAATTGCTCTAGCCCGTTCAGCGTCCTGGGATGCGTGAAATAGTCGGTATTGGCTGTCTTTTTCATGGGAGGCAGATCACTTCAGGCGGTGCGATTTGCCGGATTATGTCCTCAATTCATAAATTTTTGTCTCGTATTCGTAAGTATTGGGCGCGGCAAATCCATACCATCGGCCCACAAGTTCAAGGGGGGGGTAGGGCGAGTGTGTCGCCTGTACCTTCAGGACATAAAAAAGATTTCACGAACTATTTCAACAATAGGAGACATTCATGAACTTTTTACGAACCACCGTCGCAAGCGCAGCGGTCATGACTTGCTTTGCGGGTGTAGCACTGGCCCAGAGCGAGCCCGCAACGATCTTTACCGCCAAGAAGATCATTACGATGGAGCACAGCAACCCCGAGGCGCAAGCGGTGGCGGTTCTCGGCAAGCGCATCGTCAGTGTTGGCTCGTTGGCCCAAGTCAAAGTAGCACTCGGCGATAAGCCTTTTGTCATGAACGAGACGTTCAAGGATCAGGTCATCATGCCGGGCCTGATTGAACAGCACGTGCACCCCATGCTGGTGTCGCTAACGCTCAACACGGACGTTATCTCCACGGAAGACTGGGATCTGCCAACCCGCACCTACCCAGCGGCAAAAAATCCTGAGCAGTACATGAAGATGTTGACGGCGTACTCTGAATCCAAGAGTGATCCGCAGGAATGGCTGTATTCATGGGGTTATCACAAGTTGTGGCATGGCAACTTGACACGCGCCGATCTGGACAAGATCAGCACCACGCGCCCCATTGCCGTCATTCACCGGTCAGCGCATGAAGTCATTTTGAACAGTGTGGCCATGAAGACACTGGGCCTGGATGAAAGCGCCATGCGTGGGAAGGGCGTTGCCAGTGAGCAATACAACTGGGACGAAGGCCATTGGTGGGAAACCGGTTCATTCGAATTGGTCGTACCCAAGTTGATGAAGTTCATGGCTGCTCCAGCCCGCCTCAAGGCGGGCCATGACCTCTTCATCGAAATCAACAAGATGAATGGCGTCACATCCTTTAACGATCCCGGCGTCATCCTGGCACCAGGATTGATTGGCATGTACAAGGCCATGTTCAATGCGCCGGATGTGCCTTTTTACAGCTCTTTCATCGGTGAAACAAAGCACCAGGTGTACGAAGGGATGACAGACGCCGAAGCGCTTGCAGATACGGAAAAACTGCACAACAGCCTGCCCGATGGCGGTAAGGCCACTTTCCTGAAGAAGCAGATCAAACTGTATGCGGATGGCGCAATCGTGTCGTTACTCATGCAAATGAATGATGGCTATTCAGATGGCCACAAAGGCGAGTGGATCCTGACGCCAGAGCAACTGGACAAAATCAGCAAACCCTACTGGGACGCTGGCTACCAGTTGCACGTTCATGCGACGGGTGATGGCGGCGTAGACGCGGTGCTGAACATGGTCGAGAAACGCATGCGTGAAAACCCACGCGCTGACCACCGGACGGTGCTGGTGCACTTTGCCAACTCCACCGAAGCGCAGATTGACCGCATTGCCCGCCTGGGCGTCATTGTGAGTGCCAATCCCTATTACCCGGTGGGCTTTGCCGACAAGTTCAGCAAATCTAGCCTGGGCAAGGAACGCGCGGACAACATGGTCCGTGCCCAGTCGGTCATTCGTCGTGGCCTGCACCTGTCGCTGCATACGGATGCTCCCATTGCACCCATGGGCCCACTGTACCTCGCATGGGCTGCCGTCAATCGGACGACTCTGGATGGGCGACTCGTGGCACCCGAACAGCGTATCAGCGTGGACGATGCTCTGCGCGCCGTGACGATT
The DNA here is from genome assembly GCF_028595305.1 of Roseateles koreensis. Lineage (GTDB taxonomy): Bacteria > Pseudomonadota > Gammaproteobacteria > Burkholderiales > Burkholderiaceae_C > Paucibacter_A > Paucibacter_A koreensis. The sequence goes on from NZ_JAQQXS010000003.1 coordinate 18,962, forward strand.
GAGGCGGCCTATTCCCTGCGCCAGGAAAATGACTTGGGCAGCATTGCTGTGGGCAAAATCGCGAACTTCTCGGTACTGGGACAGGACCCCTACAAGGTCAAACCAATGACCATCAAGGACATCCCTATCCGGGCCTCGGTGTTTGAAGGCCGTGTTTTTCCGATTGCCCAAAGGGACAAGAAGCCCTCTAAAACGGCATCGGCGCCAGCCGCACCCTTTGCCAAATTGATGGCCGCCCTGGAGCGCAATGGCCCCCATGGCGATATCTGCGACGTCAATAAATTATTGATGGTTGCATTTGCAAAGGCTGAAGCAGAGCGGGCAACCACGCAGTAAGCGCTGCGACCGCGCCAGTGCTTGCACTGGCGCAACCCAATGCAGGACCTCACCTGACCATTGGGGCGAACTAATACCCAAAATAATTTTACGGAGATACCTCATGCAAGGTGAAATTGTCACGACTGTATTGCTACCAGCCATACTGGCCTTCATCATGTTCTCGCTTGGACTGGGTCTTACGCTGGGCGATTTTCGGCGCATCATTGTGCAGCCGCGTGCCCTGCTGGTAGGCGTGTTCTGCCATTTTGTCTTGCTACCAGTGGTGTGCTATCTCATGGTGACCGCCTTTGGCGTCACCGGCGCGTTTGCCGTAGGTTTCATGATCATTGCCTCGTGCCCCACCGGCAGTACATCGAACATGCTGACCTATCTCGCACGTGGTGACGTGGCGCTTGCCGTCAGCTTTACCGCAGTGGCCAGCGTCATGACCATGTTCACACTGCCCTTTATTGTGGCGTGGTCGCTCAACACATTCATGGGCACGCAACAGACAGTGCAAGTACCCGTCTCCATGATGATGGGGCAGATTTTCATGTTGCTCGCTGTGCCGGTGGCAACTGGCATGGTGGTGCGCCATGTCTGGCCCGAAGGAACGAAACGTCGCGAGCCTGTGGCAACCCGCATTGCGACGGTTCTCTTCATCATCATTCTGGTGCTGGCCATCGCCAAAAACTGGACTCTGCTGCGCGATAACTTCACCACGCTGGCACCCTTTGCTGTGGGCTTGAACCTGGTCATGCTGGCGATAGGATTTCTGGTGGCTTGGATAGCGCGCCTGTCGCGCAAACAGTCCGTCACCCTGGGCATTGAGACGGCCATGCAGAACGCAACATTGGCGCTGGTGATCTCCAGTACCGTGCTCAAGCAGGACGCTATGGCGGTTCCGGGTGCGCTGTATGGCGTACTGATGTATGCGGGTGGCTTGCTGTTCGCGGCCCTGATGCGCCGCTTTGTGAACAAAGACTGAGCAAACCAGCTCAACAGCAAGGCCTGCCCATTTCTGCCATTTTTGACCCTAAACACAGAGAGCACACGCATGAATGCGAGACACTGGACCCGCAGCTACGGCACCATTCCACTAGAGATCAATCCGGATCGCTACCCCAGCGTCACCGCGATGATGGATGAGGCGATGGTGCAGTATGCCGACCAAGTGGCCTTCAACTGCTTTGGCAAAACGTTGACCTACGCGCAGGTGGACCAACTCTCTGCGGCCTTTTGCGCTTACTTGCAGCATACGGTGGGCATCAAGAAGGGCGACCGTGTGGCCGTCATGCTGCCCAATCTGGCGGCCTTTCCGCTGGCGCTGCTGGGCATCATCCGTGCTGGTGCGGTGCAAGTGAATGTGAACCCGCTGTACACGCCGCGTGAACTGGAACACCAGCTCACCGACGCGGGTTGCGATGCCATCGTTATCTTCACCGGTTCGACGCCCACGCTGGGCGAGATCATCGGCAAGACCCACCTCAAGTCCGTGTTGACGGTGGGCCTTGGCGATGGCTTGGGTGCCCAGCTACCCAGCCCGGCGGTGGACGCACGACTGACGCAGGCGGTGCCCTTCACGACCGCCTTGGCCGAAGGTGCCAAGTTGGAGCGTGTGCCGGTGAGCCTGACGGGTGCCGACACTTTGTTCCTGCAATACACCGGCGGAACCACGGGACTGTCCAAAGGTGCCACGTTGTCGCATCGCAACCTAGTGGCCAACACCGAGCAGTTCAAGGCCTTTATGGCTGGCGCCATGCGCCCGGCCGAAGAGGTGGTGGTTACCGCCGTGCCGCTGTACCACATCATGGCTTTGATGGGCAATTTCCTGTCCTACTTCTCCATCGGGGCGGAGAACTGGCTGGTGGCCAATCCTCGTGACATGGATGGTTTTGTTGCCACGCTCAAGGCTGCGCGGCCCAGCGTGTTCGTTGGCGTGAACACGCTCTACCAGGGCCTGACCCTGCACCCTGGGTTGAAAGAGGTTGATTGGTCTCGCCTGCGCTTGAGTGCGGGTGGCGGTGCGGCCGTGGTGGGGGTGACTTCTGACCGCTGGAAAGCCATTACAGGCAATTTCATCCGCGAAGGCTACGGCCTGTCCGAAACCAGCCCGATACTGTCCTTCAACCCCTTGTCCATCGATGACTTCTCGGGCTCTACCGGCCTGCCGGCGCCATCCACTGACGTCAAGCTACTGGACGATGATGGCCACGAGGTGGCCTTGGGAGAGGCCGGCGAAGTGTGCGCCAAGGGCCCCCAAGTGATGAGTGGCTACTGGCGCAAGCCTGAGGCCAATGTCGACGCATTCACGCCCGACGGCTATTTCAAGACCGGCGATGTGGGCGTGTTCGACGAGCGAGGCTTCTTAAAGATCGTCGACCGCAAGAAGGACATGATCCTGGTGTCGGGCTTTAACGTATACCCCAATGATGTGGAAGCTGTGGCCAGCGCCTGCCCGGGAGTGGCCGAATGTGCCTGCATTGGCGTCCCAGATGACAAGACGGGCGAAGCCGTCATGCTGTACATCGTCAAAACCCCGGAAGCGACCTTGACCGCCGAAGAAGTCAGGGCGTACTGCCGCAGGGAGTTGACCGCTTACAAGGTCCCCAAGCAGGTGGCGTTTCTCGCTTCACTGCCCAAATCAGCGGTCGGAAAAATATTGCGACGTGATCTGCGCACCGCAGCTTGAGTTTTCATTCAGAGGGCGCTACGCGAATTCCTCACTAACAGGCTGCTGAAATACGGACCCGAATCGCAGCCTCGTTCAGCCCGTCCGGGAGCCGGTACTGATCTTTTCGTCATGCCGGATATCGAGCTCAGAATCCCTTGATTTCGGGCTGTTTCGCAGGCCTTCACCGCCGATTTCCTTCATTGCGCACCCAGTTGAAGGCGGCCGTGTTCAGCATGAACAGCATGTGTCTCGTTGAAATCTGGTCGTCAAATTTCGACATGCCGGGCTGGAACTGGATTGAACTCACTGTCTTGTGGGGGAGAGGCGCCCGCTCGACGGCGTATCCCTATCAATAGCGCGGATCACCGCCAATTTCCCGGCCCTTATCGGGCTTAAGTTTTTCGGGCGGCGGCCAACAATGGCGTGGCGAGCAAGAAGCAGGCTCGCATCTACGCATTCATCATGGCCGACCAAGACGCACAAGACAGGAATTTACCGGCCTCCGCCAAGAAGATCAAAAGATCTCGGGAAGAAGGCCAGCTGCCGCGTTCGCGTGATTTGCCCCATTTCGCCATGATGGTTGCGGGCGGCGCCATTCTCAGCGTGGGCGGCCCCAGCGTGGTGGATCAGTTGCAAGGCATGCTGACCCACGCACTGAGTTTTGACGCGCAATTGCTGGCCCGCCCTGGCTTCATGGGCGAGCATCTGTGGGCGCTGACGCTGAACTTTTTCCAGATCATGTTGCCCATCGTGGGCGTGCTGATGGCGGTGGGCGTGCTGAGCAATATCGCGTCGGGCGGCTGGAACTGGACGATGAAGCCGTTGACCCCCAATTTTTCCCACCTCAACCCCCTGACCGGCTTTGCCCGCCTGGTGAGCGGGCAGGGCATGGGGCAGGCGGCCAAGGCCGTGGCGCTGGCTTTGGTGCTGGGCACCATTGGCGCCATGGTATTGAAAGACCGCATGGCTGCTTACGTGGGCATCATGTCGGTGCCTTTGCCGGCCGCCTTGGCCTACGCTGGCCAGCAATTGATGAGCGGTATGGCCTTGCTGGCGATTGCCCTGGCCTTGTTTGCTGTCATTGACGTGCCCCTGCAGCGCCAGTTGTACATGCGGCGCATGCGCATGACCCGCGAAGAGGTTAAGCAGGAAATGAAAGAAAACGAAGGCAATATGGAAATGAAGGGCCGCATGCGTGCCCGGATGCGCGAGATGGCCAAGCGCCGCATGCTGGCCGCCGTGCCCTCGGCTGATCTGGTGGTGATGAACCCCACCCACTACGCCGTGGCCCTCAAATACGACGACAAGCAGATGGCCGCCCCCAAGGTGGTGGCCAAGGGTGCCGATTTGCTGGCGATGAAGATTCGCGACTTGGCCAAGGACGCCAAGGTGCCGGTGCTGCAGTCGCCGGTGTTGGCGCGTGCGCTGTATGCGCATGCCGAGGTTGATCGGGAAATTCCGGCCGTGCTGTTCGGCGCGGTGGCGCAGGTGCTGGCCTATGTGTACCAACTCAAGCAGGCAATGGCGAACCGAAGCGCCGCGCCGGCGCAGCCCGATCCACAGGTGCCGCCGGAGCTGGACCCGCACAACAAGCCGGGTTGGCGCGAGTCCCATCCGGTGGATGAGGAAGAGCAAGACGATTTCCTGGGAGCTGAAGCATGAACCCGCTGATTTCCCGCCTGCAAGCCATTCTGGGGCCCCGCGCCGCCGTGCTGAGCGCCTTGGGCGCGCCCATCGCCGTGTGCATGGTGTTGGGCATGATGGTGTTGCCCCTGCCGCCTTTTGCGTTGGACCTGATGTTCACCTTCAACATCGCCATGGCGGTGATGGTGATGATGGTGGCCTCCAGCATGGTGCGTCCGCTGGACTTCGCAGCCTTCCCGACGGTGCTGCTGCTGACCACCTTGCTGCGCCTGTCGCTGAATGTGGCTTCTACCCGCGTGGTGCTGCTGGAAGGGCATACCGGCACCGGTGCTGCGGGCAAGGTGATTGAGGCCTTTGGCCACTTCTTGATTGGTGGCAACTTTGCCGTTGGCCTGATCGTGTTTGCGATTCTGGTGGTGATCAACTTTATCGTGGTCACCAAGGGTGCGGAGCGTATTGCTGAAGTCGGCGCGCGCTTCACCCTGGACGCCATGCCCGGCAAGCAAATGGCGGTGGACGCCGACCTGAATGCCGGCTTGATCGACGAGAAAGAAGCCAAACGCCGCCGGGCCGAGTTGGGCGACGAGGCCGACTTTTTCGGTTCCATGGACGGTGCCAGCAAGTTCGTGCGTGGCGACGCGGTGGCCGGCATCTTGATTCTGGTCATCAATATCGTGGGCGGTTTCATCATCGGTGTGGCCCAACATGGGCTGTCCGCCGGGCAGGCCGCCAACTCCTACATCTTGCTGGCCGTGGGCGATGCGCTGGTGGCGCAGGTGCCCGCCTTGCTGATCTCGGTCGCGGCCGCTATGGTTGTGTCGCGGGTGGGTACCGACAAAGACATTGGCAGCCAGATCGGCAAGCAGGTGTTTGGCTCTGCCAAGTCCTTGGCCATCACGGCGGGGGTGATCGGCCTGCTGGGTTTGATTCCAGGCATGCCCCATGTCGTGTTTTTGCTGATGTCGGGTGGCATGGGCTATTTGGCTTGGTGGCTGCGCAACAAACAACAACTGGCCGCCGCGCAGGCGCAGCAGGCTGCACAGGTCAGCCCGACGGCCGCCCCTACCGACGCCAATGCTGAGGCCAGTTGGGACGATCTGGTGCCCGTGGACACGCTGGGCCTGGAGGTGGGCTACCGCCTGATCGCCCTGGTGGATAAGTCGAGAGAGGGTGATCTTCTCAGTCGAATCAAGGGTGTTAGGCGCAAGTTCGCGCAAGAAGTCGGCTTTTTGCCGCCATCCGTTCACATTCGTGACAACCTGGAGCTGCGCCCCAGCCAGTACCGCCTCTCGCTGCGCGGTGCTGTGATCGGCGAGGCGGAGGCCTTCCCAGGCATGTGGCTGGCCATCAACCCCGGCCATGCTACTCAGAAGCTGATAGGTACCTCCACCACCGATCCAGCCTTTGGCCTGCCGGCGGTGTGGATTGATGACCGGCAGAAGGAAATGGCGCAAATGGCCGGATTTACCGTGGTTGATTGCTCGACCGTGATTGCCACGCATCTTTCACACTTGATGCAAGTCCACGCAGGCAAGTTGCTGGGCCGTGTGGAGACCCAGGCGCTGGTGGAACACCTGACCAAACAAGCGCCTCAACTGATTGAAGACGTGATACCCAAAATGCTCGGCATCGCTTCACTGCAAAAAGTTCTGCAGCTCTTATTGGAAGAGGGCGTGCACATCCGTGACATGCGCTCCATCGTGGAGAGCGTGGCGGAGAACGCTGCCAGCGTGACCGACCCGGCCGAGCTGGCCCGCCGCATCCGCATGCACATCGCCCCGGCCATCGTGCAGCAGATCTACGGCCCGGTGAAGGAGCTGGACGTTATCGCCCTGGAGCCCGAGCTGGAGCGCCTGGTCACCCAGGCCTTGAATTCCCCCCACGGCGCTGCCCTGGACCCTGGTGTGGCCGACACGTTGGCCCGCAGCGCTGCAGAAACCGCCCAAGCCCAGGAAGATCGCGGCGTGCCGGCCTGCCTGCTGGTGCCTGACCTGATCCGCGCGCCGATGGCCCGCCTGTTGCGCCGCGCCGCGCCCCGCCTGAAAGTGCTGGGCCACAGCGAAATTCCTGAAACTCATTCGATCCGCATCGGTTCCATCATCGGGGGCACAGCATGAATGTGAAACGCTTCACCGCCCGCAATTCCCGTGAAGCCATGGCGCTGGTGCGCAAGGCTTTCGGTGACGACGCGGTTGTCTTGTCCAACAAGCCCTGCGCCGAAGGCGTCGAGGTGCTGGCCATGGCCCCCGAAGGTATGTCTCAGATTGAACGTGTGGCTGCCAGCGCACCCCGTGTCAGTTCGCCTGGCCGAGTGCAGGCGCGCCCCGCTGGTGCGCCCAATACCGTGCAAGCAGCTGGCGTGTCTTCTGGCTCGGTAGCCGGAGCATCTAGCAACCGCAGTTTTGCAGCCCGTACGGGGCAATCGAACGGCCAGGTGCCTCGCAGCGAGCCGACCTTCGGCTATACGGATCCCGTGGATGACGTGGGCCATGATGTTGAAACTCTGGCGATGAGCACCTTGTCCTTCCAGGACTATGTGCGTGAGCGCGTGCTCAAGCGTCGCCAGGCTGAAATTGATGGTTTGCCCGATCCCTTGGCCGCACAGCCCGAGCCGGAGCCTGAAGCGATGGGCGTCAGTTCTTTGGCGGCCGCCCGGCAGCAGCGCGCGCAGGCCGCTTTGCAAGCCATGCAACCCCGCCGTGCTGCCGCTCAGGCACCGGCTGCGCCGATTGCACGCCAGGCACCGTCTGCGCCGCCTGTGCTGCGCGACGAAATCCGCGTGCCGGCAGCGGGCACCCGTGACTTGGCAGGCTTGGGCGAATTGCCCGATTTGCCCGGCCGCGGCCGCCGTGATCAGCAAGACATGATGAACGAGCTGCGCTCGATGAAGGGCTTGATCGAAGAGCGCTTCGGCGCGCTGGCCTTCATGGAAAAGCTGCAGCGCCAGCCCATGCAGGCCCGCCTCACCCAGAAGATGCTGGAAGTGGGTTTCTCGCCCGCCCTGGTGCGCAAGCTTGTGGAAGGCTGCCCTAACGAATTCAAGCCCGCCAAACCCGGCCAAGCCGGTCAAGCTGGCGAAGCCGCGGATGAAACCAGTTGGGCCGCCCACGTGCTGTCGCGCAACCTGATCACCGACGACATGAACCCGCCGTTGGAAGAGCAGGGCGGCGTGTTCGCCCTGATCGGCTCCACCGGCGTGGGCAAGACCACCACCACCGCCAAGCTGGCCGCGGCCTTCGCCACGCGCCATGGCGCTTCGCAATTGGGGTTGATCACGCTGGACGCCTACCGGGTGGGTGCCCATGAGCAACTGCGCGCCTACGGCCGCATCCTGGGCGTGCCGGTGCATACCGCGCACGACCGCAGCTCGCTGGAAGACTTGCTGGACCTGCTCTCGGCCAAGAAAATGGTTTTGATCGACACGGCAGGCATGGCCCAGCGCGACAGCCGCACCCATGAGTTGCTGGAAATGCTGGCCCATCGCAGCATCGCCAAGATTTTGGTGGTCAACGCCGCCCAGCAAGGCGAGACGATTGAAGACGTGGTGACAGCATGGCGAGCCAACGACTGCCATGGCGTCGTGCTCTCCAAGATCGATGAGGCTGTCAAGCTAGCCCCGGCACTGGACACCCTGATCCGCCACAAGCTCAAGGTGCTGGGCGTGACCAACGGCCAGCGCGTGCCTGAAGACTGGCACCGCCTGTCGGCACAGGCCTTGGTGCAACGTGCCCTGCGCAGTGCCGCCGTTGGCGCCTGGCGCATGGACAGCGCCGACGTGAATCTGATTTTCGCCGGGAGCCCCGCGCTTGCCTCCCGCCATGCCGCCGCAATGGGCACGCACTAACAAGTTCCAGGACATCTCATGATGCGCGACTTCACTCCCCAAGCACTTGCGCCGCAGGATCAGGCTCACGGCCTGCGCCGCTTGTTCGCCACCTCGCGGGTGCGTTTCATCCCCGTGGTCAGCAACCCGCATGTGATGGGTGCTGGCGTTTTGCTGGAAGGCCTTTGCGCAGCGTTCGCTGAACTCGGCCTGCACACATTGGTGGTCGATGCAGGTGAATCGGCGCCGGTGCCTTCCGAGCTGGCCTCAGTGGACCTCGGGGCGTGCGTGGAGATGCTCTCTAAGGATGTGTCTTACCTCGCTGCACGCGGCTTGCCGATGCGCTACATCAACGCCAAGGGTTCCGCCGCCCAGTTTCTGGAAGTTGTGACAGATGCTGCGCCGCAGGCCGATGTGGTCTTGCTGCACGCCAGCGCCGCCGAACTGGCGCGCGTGGTGGCCCTGCGTGAAGTGCGCCCTGTGCTGCTCGCCGACACCGATTCCAACAGCGTCACCCACGCCTACGCCGGCATGAAGTGGCTGGCGGGCCGGGCCGGTTTGATGGTGTACAGCCTCTTGCTGGCGTGCTCGCCGCAACTGCGTCTTTCAGACCGCATCGCGGCCCAACTCAGCAGCTGCGCTGACGGCTTTTTGGGCGCCGTGCTGCGCGACTGGGCGTGCCTGGACCCGCGCACACCGTCCAGCGCTCCGATTTCTGCCGAGATTCGCCACATGGCCCGTGAGTTGTTGATGGCGGCCCCTCCGGGAGCCGCTTTGGAAGCCTCGATCGACGCGAGCCCCCTGCGCCCGCCCGTCCCAACGAGCTTCCGCAAGCCCGCCGCACCGGCCCGTGCGGCTTTGGCCACCTCCTATTGACCGCCGCTGGAGCTGATGATGTATACCGCCAAAGGTCGACTCGACAATTCCTCCCTCATCAAGCAATACAGCCCACTGGTGCGCCGCCTGGCCCATCAGATGATCGCCAAACTGCCTGCCAATATCGAAATCGACGACCTCATCCAGGTCGGCCTGATCGGTTTGACCGACGCGCTTTCGCGCTTCGACGTGGGTCAGGGCGTGCAGTTCGAGACGTTTGCCACCCAGCGTATTCGCGGCGCCATGCTTGACGAGCTGCGCGGCGGCGACTGGATGAGCCGTGGCACGCGCCGCCAGCAACGCGACATCGAGAGTGCCGTACGCAAGCTGGAGCAAAAGCTTGGCCGCGCGCCTGCGGAGAGCGAAATCGCCGCGGAAATGGGTGTCAGCCTGGCCGACTACCAGGACTTGTTGGGCAAGGTGCGCGGCACCCAACTGGTGTACCTGGAAGACATGTCGGGCGACGAAGGCGACGAGGACTTTCTGGATCGCCATGTGGCCGACCACAGCAATAACCCCATGCTCAAGCTGCAGGACCACCGCATGCGCGAAGCACTGGTGGCCGCCATCAAGAATCTGCCCGAGCGCGAGCAATTCATGATGAGCATGTACTACGAGCACGACATGAATCTGAAAGAGATTGCCGTGGTTTTGAAGGTAACCGAGTCGCGTGTCTGCCAACTGCACAGCCAGGCGATTGCACGCCTGCGCGTCAAACTGCGGGACTGGTGACACGCCCGGTCTTCAAAAAACGTGCGGATGAACCTGCCAAGATTCTGGAGGAGATCACATGTTCGGATGGGGCCAACGCGCATGGCGGCAAAAAAATACAGGCCCGACGCCTGAAACGGATCACAAAAACGCCGAGCCACAAGAGAATCTGGCGCAACCCATCTTGCTCAGGCTGGTTGGCCACTTGGCCAACTCAGTGTCCAAGGTTGGCAAGAATGCCGCCGAGGTGCGCGGCGTTCTGGAAGACACGCAAAAGGTTGTGGAGTCTCAGGCCCAATGCATGGCCGCTTTGTCGATCGATTTGGCAGAGGTGCGCAACGCACAGCAGGCCATCAGTGCGGCCACGTCTCAAACGGGTGGCGCGGTAGTCCGGGCGCGTCAAGCTCTGGAAAACATCGGCCAAGAAGTCGGCGAAATTGTTCAGACCCTGAGCCAAGTGTCGGACGCCGCTTCACAAATTACCAGAATTGCCCTGCAAACCCGGTTGGTGGCGTTCAATGCCTCGGTCGAGGCGAAACGTGCAGGCGATGCCGGTCGCAGTTTTGGGGTGGTGGCCGATGCGGTCAAGGATCTGGCAGCCCAGGTCGAACTTTCCAGTAAATCCATCATGGGGACGGTTGCGGCGCTGGATGCCCGTGTCAATGCCTTCAGCCGCGAACTGGTTGCTGCAGATTCCTCACAAGTCAAGAAGAGTGTGATCCACCAAGCCTTCGCTGACGTCGAGTCGGATGTGGCACGCATCGAAAAGTCAGCCCAAAACAGCGACAGCACCAGCTTGTCGCTCGCCGAGTGCGTCAATGCGCTGGCGGTGGAAGTGCAGACGGCGAAACGCAATCTGTCGGAGTCGCTGGCCTGCAGTGACCGGCTCTTGACGATGTCCGAAGAGCTGATTGAGGAAATCGCTGAATCGGGCGTTGAAGTGGACGATGCTCTTTTCATCAGGGCGGCCCAAGACGCCGCGGCGACCATCGCCCAGCAGCTTGAAGCGGCGCTGCGCTCCTCGAAAATCACCCCGCCTCAGCTTTTTGATCAAAACTATCAGCCTATCCCCGGCACTGAACCGCCTCAATTCCAGACGCAATTCGTGCCCTTGGCGGACCGATTGTTGCCCCCAATTCAGGAGCCGGTACTGGCGCTCGACAAACGCATTGTGTTTTGCATTGCCGTTGACCATAACGGTTATGTACCGGTGCATAACAACCAGTACTGTCAGCCTCAGCGCCCGGGCGATGTGGTCTGGAATACTGCCAATAGCCGCTATCGCCGCATCTTCAACGACCGGACTGGCTTGGCTTCGGCACGCAACGAGCGACCCTTCTTGTTGCAAACCTATCGCCGCGACATGGGCGGCGGCCGCTTCGTGTTGCTGAAGGAGGTCTCAGCGCCCATCATGGTTGCGGGGCGGCACTGGGGCGGCGTGCGGTTGGCTTTCAGCTTCTGAGGCTATCGACACACGCTGAGCCGGCACCGAAGGCGTGTGGCCGCAGGTTCGTGGCGAAGGTCTGACGTCAGTTCAAGGCGCCACGCAAGCACGATTCTTTCCGGTGTGCTTGGCTTCATACAAGGCCACGTCGGCGCGGTCGAGTGCGGCTTCCAGGGATTCACCGGGGCGGTACAAAGTGACGCCGGCTGAAAAGGTGACAAACACGTCTTTGCCTTCGTGCATGAACAGGCTGGCGGAGAGGGCGCGTTGCAGGCGTTGCAAGACGGCTTGCGCCTCGTCGACCGGGGTGCGGGGCAGCATCAGCACGAACTCTTCTCCACCGTAGCGGGCCACCAGATCCCCGGGGCGCAGGGAGGCTGACACCCGTTCGGCCAGGGATTTCAGGGCGATGTCGCCCGCGCCATGGCCCAGCGTGTCGTTAAGCTTCTTGAAGTTGTCGATGTCCAGCAGGGCCAGGGCGATGCGCTGATGGTCGGCGTTTGCGTCGGTTCCAGTGCCTGCCCCAACAATGGCTCCTTCAGCGGTGCCGCTTTCGCGTTCGAGTTTGGCTTGTTCGGTGGCGAAAGCCGCCAGCAGGCCGCGCCGGTTGGCGATTTGCGTGAGTTGGTCGGTCTGCACCTCGTTGGAGAGTCGCAGCAGATCGTTTTCAAGCGACTCAACGCGGCGGGTCAGTGCGCTGGCCTTTTCGTGTTCGTGGCTGAGGCGCTCTTGCGTCTTTTTGACGAGCGATTGCACGCTGCGGCTCTCGCTCACCATCTCGCGGACCACGCCGGCGAGACTCTCCAAGCTGTCGGCTTTTTCGATCACTTCGGCATAGCGGCCGACGCTGGTTTGGAAGCGGTCGGTGTGCTCGCCCAATTCGCCCAGTTCCGCCAGCATCTGGTGAATCATGGACTTGAGCGAGTCACGGGCCTTGCGGCGGTCGTCGCGCAGGATGCGTTGGCGCTCCCGGGTGTTGACCAGCAGTTCACTGACGGTGCGCACCCCGCGGCCACTCAAGCCTTGCTCGAGCGTGTTGTTCATTGCCTCGCACTGGCCGCGCGCCCAAGAGTCGTCTTCAGCCAAGTCGACCAGGCTGGCACTGAGTTCACGGCACAACTGCCCCAGCTCGACAAACATGTGCTGGCGATGGTCCAGCATGTGCCGAGCCCGTTGGCACAGCTGCTCCATGTGGGCGGCAGACTCGGCTGTTGTGCCGAGCCTCAGCAATTGCTGCTGTGCGGTCTTCAACTCGGCCATCAACTCGTCGGCATAGCGTTCGGGGCTTTGCAGCGCGTGTTGAACGGTCTCGTGCAGGCTGTTGCCGATGTGGGGCCAGTGCTGGAGCTCAGGGGAGGTTGGCGCCAGTGGCGTAGCTTGTGCCGGCGGTGTAGTGCCTGCGGGACTGGGGTTCAGTGCTGACTCGTCGCCGAAATCGCTCAGGCCCAAATCTTCATCCATGAAGAACTGGCTGGGCGTGCCGCCTGCGTCGTCCGTGGTGGCGATGTTGGCGTCGGCAACGTCCGAGTCCCAACTGGCGACCAGCTGTTGCAGTCGTTTGACCAGACGCTGGCTGTCGCTGCGGTTACCTTCAAGCACCCGTTGCAGGCCGTCCTTCTTGCGGGCGACGGTCCACTGACGTCCACCGCGCTCAAGGCCCCGGACCAGGCGTTCAAGCACTTGCGCCAGGGCGTCCGCCTGGGCGCCGGGGCTGGAGGTTTGCTGCAGTCGCTCAACTTGCCGCAGGGCATCGTCCCAGCGTGTTTCACGTAGACAGACCTGAAGATCGAGGCGCGCCTGATTGCTGCTAACGCCCAGGGTCAGCAGCTTGGACATCAAGGTCTGTACGCGCTCGGGCAGTGCGGCCGGGGCGGGTTCCGTGCCGGACTCCACCGCGTAGGCGCGGGCGTAATTTTCGGGCGTCGGCTCCAATTGGGCTTGTGCCAGTCGCAGAAACGCCGCTTTGGCAATCTGCGCGCTGGTGGCGCCGGCAGGCGCACGGGCGGTCGGGGTGCGACGCTCGTCCATAGATGGGCTTCCTTCAGCGTTGCCCGCCGGGTGGGCGCAACAGGCCGAGTTGTTGGGTCAGGTCAGATGCCTCGGCGTCGATCAGGCTGGCATCGGCGTCGGCACGGGCAATCCAGGGCGCCTTGCGCGGCAGCACGGTCTGCGAAAGCCAGAGCTCCACCTCTTCGGGGGGGAGTGGCTTGGCAAACAAAAAGCCTTGCATCAAGCTGCATCCCAGGCGGTGAAGGACATCCATCTGCCGCAGGGTTTCAACGCCTTCGGCGATCACGCGCAAGCCCATGGCGCGGGCCAGCGCGATGATGGCGGTGACCACGGCTGAGCTTTGCGGTGTGATGCCCAGGTCGCGCACGAAGGTGCGGTCGATCTTGACCTCAGAGATGGGCAGGGTGGTCAGATAGGCGAGCGAGGAGTAGCCGGTGCCGAAGTCGTCAATGGAGATTTCAACGCCGACTTCGTTGAGACGGTGCAGCGCCGGGATGACGTTCTGCAGGTCTTTCATCAGGTTGTTTTCGGTGATTTCCAGCTGGATCGAGCGATGCGGTACGCCATAGGCGCTGACGCACTGGTGAATGTGTTCAACCAAATCGGAGCGCTCGAACATGCGGCTCGGCAGATTCACGGCGATGGAATCGGCGAAGCCGAAATTCAGTTGCCAGATCTTGGCTTGCCGGGCGGCCTCTTTGAGTGCCCATTCAGACAGCGGCACGATCAAGCCGGTTTCTTCCGCCAGCGGAATGAAGTCGCCCGGGGGCACAAGCTTGTCGCCACGCCGCCAGCGCATGAGCGCCTCGGCACCCACCATGCGGGCGCCTCGCACGTCCACTTTGGGCTGGTAATGCAGGACGATTTCACCGCGCTCCAGCGCCTTGTGCAGGGCCGTTTCAAGCTCCAACTTTTCGCGGCCTTGGCCCGCCAACTGCGGGGTGTAGAGCGCCGAGGCGTTGCGCCCTTGCGATTTCACCGCATACATCGCCACATCGGAGTTGCGCAGCAGATCGGCCATGGTCTGACCGTTGCGGGGGTAGATGGCGATGCCCACGCTGGCGGTGACAAAGCACTCTTGGCCGGCGATGAAGATGGGCTCGCGCAGGGATTCGAGAACGCGCTCGGCCACGCGCTCGGCGTCGCGTTCGTCGTTGATTTCAGGCAGCAAGGCGACAAACTCGTCGCCGCCCAGGCGGCCCACGGCCTCCAGGGTGCGGTGGGAGCGCCCGCCGATGGTTTCCAGCATGCCTTCCATGACTTGATCGGAGTGGCGCACACAGGCGCGCAGGCGTCGACCTACCTCGATCAGCAACTCGTCACCGGCCTGGTGGCCCAGGGTGTCGTTGATGATCTTGAAGCGGTCCAGGTCGATCAGCAGCAAACCAACCTCGTGGCCGCCGCGGCGGGCCTGTTCGATGGCGCGTTCAACGCGCCAGATCAGTTGGCGCCGGTTGGGCAAGCCGGTGAGGGCGTCGAAATGGGCGAGTTGACGGATGCGGTCTTCCGCGTGGCGGCGGTCGGTTACGTCTTGCAGCACGCCGGTGTAGCCACTGGCATTGCCTTGCTCGTTGAACTCGGGCTCGGCCTCGATATGAACGACCCGCTGCCGCCCGTCCAGCAGCGTCACGGGCAGATCGGTGACCAGCACGGAGTTGTGCGCGAGCACATCACGCAGCAGGCGCAGGAACAGCACCCGTTCTTCGTGGGGCACCATGCGCATCACGCCGATGAAGTCGAGGTGGTCGTGAGGCCCGCGGCCGAAGACGCGCAGCGCTTCCGTTGCCAAATGAAAGCCCCGCTGTTGTTGCCACTCGAAGCTGCCCATCCGGGCCAAATCTTGCGCCCGGGCCAGCTTGGCTTTGCTGCGTTCGAGTTCAATGCGGGTGCGCGAGGAGCGCAGCAAATAGCGCAGGCGCCCGGCGAGCAAACTCCATTGGGGGGTTTTGACGAAAAAGTCAGTGGCCCCGACCTGGTAGGCCAGGTTGATCGAAGCCTCGTCATCCAGGCCCGTCAGCATCAGCACGGGTGAGGACTCAAAACCTGGCAGCTCACGCAGGCGGCGGCAGGTTTCAAAGCCGTCCATTTCGGGCATGATGGCGTCGAGCACGATGATGTCGGGCGAGCTGTCAGCCATCCGAAGCAAGGCGTCTGGCCCATTGCAAGCGGTAATCAGTTCGAAGCCGCGTTGGCTCAAAGCAGCGGCGGTCAGCAGCAGATTGACTTCGTCGTCGTCCACCAGCAAGACCTTGGGCTGGGCAGGCACGCCGTCATCCAGCCCGTGCGAGTCGGTGCCCGGTGCGCTGGTGCTCATGGCAGTGCCTACGATTGTGCCAACTGGATTCATTGCTGACCCGATAAAAGCGCCATCAAGGCCTGTTTTACTTGTGCGAGGGATTCAAGCATAAGGTCGAGCTGCTTGTCTATGCCGGCGGTTTGGCCGTCGCGCACCATCAGCTCAACGCCCGCGCAAATTTCTGACAACTGCAAGGCCCCCAGGCTCGCGGACGAGGATTTGAGGGTGTGACTCACGTGGCGGATGACGTTCAAGTCAGGTGAGGCATCGCGGGCGCGAATCAAGTCAGGGACCATGCGATCCAGCGACTTCAAATAGGCGTCGATGACACGCTCCACCAACTTATTGCTGCCGTCCGGGTCCAACTCGTGCAGGCGCTCCATGGCCACGGGGTCCAGGCAGGCGCCCGCATCGGCGCAGGCAACGCCGCTTGGCGAAAGCTCGGGACCGAGTGACATGACATCTCCCTCAAGTGGCTGTGGCGCACAGTCATCACAGCGATCCGCGCTGCTGATGCTGTCGTCAAGCGGTGGAGTGTCTGGCAAAGAGCGCGTCTGCATGTTGAGAAGAACGTTTCGGGCGTTAAATTGTTGCGACTTTGGTCCTCGGTTGCCAGTGCTGCCGATGGTTCAAGCCGCCTCGTCGCTTGAGGACAAGTTCTTAGTCTGCAATGTAGCCTGAGACGGCCTCCCCCATCATGATCATGGTCAGATGAATTCCCGGCGTTTTAGGGGGCTTTTCCCAGAGGCTGAGAAATTGGCTGAATCTCATGTGAAACGTCGGTGAAATCGCACTGCACAGGGGCGTAAAACTCGCCTGATGTGGTGCTGTGCATCTTTACAATGCCCAGCCATGAACAGTGCCAGTGATGCCCAAAACACCGTGTATACCAAGCCGGGGGTACTCACGGTATGGGGCTGTCTACTGGCCCTTGCAGCATTTTTGCCTGGCGTCGTGGCGTGGGTGCTGGTTCAAAATTCAAGCAGTGCAGTGGCAGCGGAGTGGGCGGGCAAGATTTTGCTGGTGTGGTCCTGCCTGCTGGCGCTGGGGGGGGCAGCCGGTTTGGCAGCGTGGGTCAGCCGGCGCTTCACGCTTCAGACGCAGGCTGCGCAGTTGCAGGCGCTGCGTGCGCAAGACCTCAGGCGGCTGAAGTTGTTGCAGTTGCAGGGCGATACCTTGTGGCGCAGTGACGCCGAGCACCGCTTGCTGAATGAACCGACCGCTGCGCCTGCCATGCCCTTGTGGCATCGCTGGGGACTGTTGAGCCCGTGCGGCCTTGACGTTAGGGTTGATGGGGCTGAAGGCGCAGGCGCGCGGGTGGCTGATGCGCCTGCCTTGCAGCGATTGCTTCGCCAGCAAGGCCCTGAGTTGGATTGCCGTGTGCGTGAATTGGGTGCGGAGTCTGCGCCGAGTTGGCGGTGGGTGGCGCTGGCCTGTTGGGACGCCCAAGGACGTTTTGGTGGCTACGAGGGGGTATCGATTCCTTGCACCTCGGCCGAGGTGGCTGGCGTACAGGGTGATGCCAGCATGGGAGGCGGCCCGGCGGCGGGCAGTGCCAGCCTGCTTGGCAGCTTGGCCGACGCGGCGCAATTGCAGATGGCCACAGAGTTGAAGGCCCAGATGCACGCCCAGATGCAGGCGCAAGCCTTTGAAGCCCAGGAGCAGGCCTCGTTCAGCTATACCGTGTCGCACGATCTGCGGGCGCCGCTGCGGGTGGTGGAGGGTTTTGCGCGCATCCTCAAAGAAGACTATGGCCGCTTGCTCGATCGCATCGGTAATGATCACCTGGACCGCGTCATGGGTGCGGCGTCAAGAATGAACAGCATGATCGATTCGCTGCTTTCCTTGAGCCAGCTTTCATCGCAACCCTTGGCGCGTCAACCGGTCAATTTGTCGCAAATGGCGGAATTTGTTCTGGACGAGTTGCAGCGCGCCACGCCGCAGCGGCGGGTCAGCCTGCATGTGCAGCCCCAGATGCTGGCGCACGGCGATCCCACCTTGCTGCGGCTGGTGCTGGAGAACTTGCTGGGCAACGCCTGGAAGTACAGCAGCAAGTGCGAGCAGGCAGAAATTCGTTTCGAGGCGCAACGGGACGAAACGGCTGACGCCCCGTGGATTTATCGGGTCAGCGACAACGGCGCGGGCTTTGACATGCGCTTTGCCGACCGCTTGTTTGGCGTGTTCCAGCGCCTGCACAGCGCCAGCGACTTTCAGGGGACCGGCGTGGGCTTGGCATCAGTGCGGCGCATCGTCCGCCGCCACGGGGGTGAAATCTGGGCCGAGTCTGAGGTGGGTGCGGGCGCTCGCTTCTACTTCACACTGCCGGGGGGCTGAGATCGCCCTGAGGGCTTGTTGCTGCGGGTGCCCTTGCCCGGCAACAAGTTCTAAGCCCTTACTTGAGCGACGCCGGCAAGGCCAAGAGTTCGGTGGCTTCTACCAGGCGCCGGGCCGAGTCGTCCAGGCTGCGGCTTTCGTTCTCGCACAGCGCTTGCAGGCGCGAGAGGGCCTGCAAGCGTGACAAAGAGTAGCGGTGCATCAAGATGCCCACCGCCATGGCGCTCACTTGATCGAGTACATCAGCAGGGGATGTCGCGATTGTGGCTGCGGCCGTCCCGATCATGGGGGGCGTGGCGATTGACGCAGTGGGTGAACTCCCGCGTTTGGCGAACGCGGCTTCCACCGCGGGAACAATCTGGTGGATGTCCAGCGGCTTGACCAGATAGGCCACCGCGCCCAGCTCCTTCACCTTGGCCACGGTTTCATCGTCGGCAAAGGCGGACAAGAACATGAAGGGAATCTGCAGGTATTCGCGCAGATAGGCCGCCACGTCAAACCCGCTCATGCCTTCCATGCGAATGTCGAGCAAAGCGAGCTCTGGCCGGTGCTCGCGCGCCAACAAAATGGCGTCGTCGCCATTGTCGGCATCGATGACTTCAAAGCCGGCCTGGGCCAGACCATAGGTCAAAGTTGCCAGTACCAGCCGGTCATCGTCAACCACCAGAATCTTGCCCTTGCTGCTCACCGTTGGAGGTCCTGTGCTGGAAGGTGGCCGACGGACAGCGTCGGCCTTGTGCTTGTCATTGTCGCTGAATCCAAGCCTGCCCTTGTGGGTGGGGTCTGCGTGGAACCCCGCATCTAAGGGGCGTTATTGAGGCTCACACTAGGGGGGTACAGGTCTACACGGCAGACCACGTGGTCATCGCGCTGGCTGAGCGTCAACACGGCCGTGCGTCGGGGCAACAGCGCACGCACTAGGCCCAGGCCGGATACACCCCCGGGCACGAGGGCGAGATTGAAGTCGGGCGGCAAGTGGCCGGGGTTGATGATTTCCACCGCCACATGGTCACGCTCGCAGATCAAGGTGCATTGCACATTGCTGTTGGGACTGTGTTTGATGGCGTTGGTCAGCAACTCGTTGAGGGTCAGGGCGATGGGAATCGATTCGGCCTCAGGGAGTGCCCAGGCATAGGACTGTTCGGCCGTTTCTCCCTCGACTTGCGTGTTGATCTGGCGCCCGGACATGCGTTGAACCGAGCCGATGATGGCCTCCATCACGCGTCGCACCATCAGCGGGCCGGAGCTGCCGACCTGCAGGCCATAGACCTGGGCGATGGCGTGCACTTGGCCCACCGCCTCGCTGATCACCGGCGCCACCTCGGGGCGGCGTGCCGCAATCTGTTGCAGCAGGCCGGCCACGCCTTGCAGATTGTTCTTGATGCGGTGGTGCACTTCACGCACCAGCAATTCGCGCTGCGAGATGGCGGCCTGCAGGCGGGCTTCTTCTGCAGCCCGGTGTTCGGTCACGTCGCTGGCCACCAGCAGCAGTTGCTCGGGGGCACCGTCGGCGTTGGCGTCAGCGCCGTCGGTGGTGCCCGCCAGATGCAAGAAGCGGGCATCCCAGACCCGAATCTGTTCGTCCGAACCCAAGCGGTATTCGCGTTGGGTGACTGCGCCGGCTTGCAGGGCCTCCAGCATGTCGCGGCGGATGACTTCGCCTTGCTCCCGGCCGAACAGATCTTCTGGGGTGGCGCCCAGCAGCTCGGCTTCGTGGCGTCCGGCCAGAGTCGCTGCAGCCTGGTTGATTTGGACCACTTGCAGGGATTTTGCGTCGTGCAAGCTGATGGCGAGCGGTGCGGCCTCAATGATGCGAGACAATGAGGCTTGCGCCTGCTGGGTTTGGGCCTCGGCTTGCCGGCGGCGATCAATGTCCAGCAGCGCATAGGTGAGTTGGCGCCCGCTGCTGCGCGAGCCCGTCACCACGGCATTGCCCACCACCCAGAACTCACGCCCGTCCCGCGCCTTCAGGCGGCACTCAAAGGCCTCGGTTTCGCCCTCCGTGAGTTCGTCCAGGTAGTGCGTCTGGCGAAAGGGGTGATCGGGATCGGGTGTGGCCACCATGCTCATGGGCTGGCCGGCAAACTCGCTCAAATCGGCGCCGAACATGCGGCGGGCGGAGCGGTTCATCCATTCAATGCCACCCCGGCCCACCGTCACGATGCCTACCAGCACCGAGTCGAGCACCGCGCGCTCTCGTTCGGTCTGCAGCATCAAGGACTGTTGGGCGCGCCAGCGGTCATCCACATTCACAAAGGTGGCGATCAGGCCTTCGTCCGGGGCGCCGGGGCGCATCACCCGTTTGCTGATCTGCATCCACAGCATGGAGCCATCACGCCGACGCACACGGCGCTCACCTCGCCACAGGCCTTGGCGTTGCAAGTCGGCCTGCACCAAGTCGTTGTGGTGTTTGAACTCTTGTGGGTCTTCAAACAGCTCTGCGTGAGCTAAGCCGCCGAGTTCGTTGATGCGGTAACCGGTCAGTGCAGCCAAGGCGTCATTCGCCCGCGCAATGCGGCCGTCACGCAGAATGGCGATGCCCACGTCAGAGAGGCTGAACATCATTTCACGGTCCTGCACCAGGGCTTCCAGCTCGGCTTGCTGGGTTTTCAACCGGCTGATGTCGCTGATGACGGCAATGGTTTCACTGCGGGTAGGGCGGGTGCTGGCATCGCTGGTCGCCTCCTGGGGATGAACGCGGCGCAGGCTCAGTGACAACCAGCGCGGGGTCATGGCCTCGCTGCCGACTTGCAGAAATTCGGCATCGAAGGTCTGCAGTTCTTCCAGTTGCTCCAGGGCTTTTTGCACTTGGTCCGACAATTCGGGCAGGGCGCCGAACATCTGAGCCACTGTCGTGCCTGCGGGCATGGCTTCGGTCAGACCTAGCATTTGCTCGAACCCGTGGTTGCAACGCTGCAATTTGTCGCCGCGAAAATAGGCCAAACCCAGCCCCGCCCCGTCCATGATGGTGCGCAGCTCATGCAGCAACTGCTCGCTGCGGTTCTCCGCCTGCGCTTGGGCGGTCACATCTAGGGTCACCACCGAGGTGGTGCGTTGGCCTGAATTGAGTTGGCCGGGTTCAACGCGGGTCAGCAGCCACCGCCTGCCCAATTCAGGGTGTCGCACCGCGTAACGTACTTCGACGCGGTCGCCCTTTTTGAGCGCACGTTGAAGACGCTCAAACTCCGGCAGCGAGGCCGGCTCGACCATGTCGCGCCCAACGCCTTGCAGGCCGGTGAGCGTGTTGCGGCGGCTGTCGGCCTGGCCTTTGGCGCTCTTGCTGCTGCGGGGGCGAAGCCAGCCGGCGTCTTGCGCGAACGTGGCCAGGCCCACGCTGGCGGTGTCCATCAGTGCATCCATTTGCTGGTAGGCCAGATCGCGCTCCTGGTCAGAGCTGCGGTCTTCCAAAATGGCCATGAAGCGTCGTGGCAAGCTGCGGCTGGACGAGGCGGCGTCAAGGGCTTGAATGCGCCCGGTGAACCAGCGTGTGCGGCCCGTCGGGTCAATCAGGCTGGCCTGCGTCTGGATGCAGTTACGGGCGTGCCGGAGTGCTTCTGACGGATGCTTTTGCGCCCAGCTCAGCAATACTTGCAAGGCGGGATCGGCTTGCTGGAGCGTCACGGGTTGCTCCAGGCAGAGTTCAGCAAAGGCGGTGTTGCTGCGCAGCAGCAGGCCGGTTTCGTCGAACAGCACCATGGGCAGCGGGCTCAAGGCCAGCCAGTGCCCCAATTCGGCTTGGCTGCGCTCGATCTGCTCACGCAGCACCTGTTCGCGCAGGGCGGCGTCGCTGCCTGGATGGGGGTGCGGGGGCTGAGGCGCCTGATGTGGTTGTTGATGTTGCTGCGGGCTGCTGGCAGGCTCGTCCCGCGTGACTTCGGGGGACACTGTGTTTTGTGCGCTGGGTGGGCTTGTGCGTGCTGCTGGCTCCTGCGGCGGTTTGCCGGTGCGTTTGCCCATGCTCACCCGGGCCTTGTCCTCCATCTTGAGGTGCAAGAGCCAGCAGACGGGCTGCTTGTCGTGAGGTTGGCAGGGCAGCAGGTTCAGCGTGGTGCGCTGGCCCCCGTCCAGCTTGAGCCCAGGTGCCGGTGGGCCGCGGCGCCCTTCCAGCAGGGCCCGGCTGGCCAACCGCAGCCAGTCGCCGAGGCGGCCACCATGGCTGGTTTGCAGGGCGTGGAGGGGCTTGCCTTGCTGGAGCAAAGCCAGTGCGCTGGGGTTGGCCTCCAGCAACTCCAGCTCTTCTCCCAACAAGAAAACGGGGTCGCTGATCAAGCTCAGCAAGCCCTGCATTGCCACCAAATCTTGGGGCAGCAGGGAAAGTTGGCTGAGCGGCGACATCGATAGAGGGTGCGAAGAGTGCGGCATTGCGGCGGAGTTTACGGCCCGAGCTCGCAAGGTACTGATTGGGACGCACATACCGCGATGTACGAGGCAGTCTTCACTCCAGTTGCGCCGCTTTGGCCAGGGCACGCAGCACGCATTGGTTGATCTCTTCAGCGCCCAGCATCAATTGCTCCGCCGCGCTGCGGAAGTCATACACCGACTCGTTCTCGATGGCGTGCACCAATTCAAGATAGGGCTGGTAGGGCCCGTTGCCGTCGACCAGGGCCTGGCGCACCCGCTCGGGCATAGGAATGGATTGCAGCAACTTGGAGAACGGCTGCTTGAGCATGTGGTCCAGCAGCGAGAACAGGCCGCAGATGAACATTTCGTCCCGCAACTCGTTGTCGCTCATGCTCTTGGCCAATTCTTCCATCAGCAAGCCGCGCCGCAGGGCACCGTACATGATGGGGCGCATGCTGTGGTCTTTGCTCGCTGTGGTGAGCAGCAAGGCCAGCCAGCGCTTTAAGCGGGGGTAACCCAGCAGCATGATGGCGTGGCGGAAGGAGGACACCTCCACTGGCAGCCCGAAAGCGGCCGAGTTGAGGTAGCGCAGCAGCTTGAACGCCAGGCTGGGGTCACGTTTGAGGGTTTGCTCCAACCGCTCAATGTCCTCGTCCTGGTCCACCCTGGACATCAGCTCGACAATCACCTGTAGGTCCGCCTGGATTTCGCTCTTGGGCGATCCTGGCGCTTGTTCATAAGCGCCTTGCATGGGCCAGCCCAGCACGCCTTCGGCGCCGCGTTTGAAGGCGGCATCAATGGCCTCGCTGGTGCGCAGGCCTGAGATCAGGCGCGCAAGGCGGGGCGTGCCGGCGGGCACGGTCAGGCTGGCTTCGCCTTCGTCCAGCACATTGAACTTGAAGCACGCCTCCAACTCCGGCGCCAGCGCTTGGGCCGGTGCGCCTTTGAGCAGAAGTGTGACACCCGTCGCCTTCAGTCGTTGCAGATGCGGTGCCAATTCGGCGTCGCCCGCCATGAAGGCGGGCACTTCGATCAGGATATTGGGACTGGGCTGGGCTTGCAGCAATTCACTCAGCAAGGCTTCGTTGAGCACGTTGAGTACCATGCGACCGCCACTGGCGGGCCAAATTTCGGCCATGCCGGCCAGCACCTCGTCGGCGGCCAGCTTGGCATCGGGGCGCAGGGGCATCAAGGTCAACCGGGTGGCGGTAACCATGCGCTGACGGTCGATCAGGGGTGAAAAGCCAAGCGCAACCGCGCCCAAAAAAGAATAGTTCATGTGGCCTGGGCTGTTGGAGAGGGGGTCAACCGGAGATGTACTGGAACATGTTCATGCGCTGGACCATGGCGTAGGTCTTGAGCGCGGTGTCATAGCCGGACTGCTGGTTCTGGAAATTCGAAATGCCTTGGGTCATGTCCAAGTCTTCCGCGGCCGATTGTTCGGACTTGCTGTAGAGCTTGATGGCCGACAACCGGCTTTCGGAGTTGTCCAGATTATTCATTTGTTCGCCCACCTGAGTCCGTGCATTTTGCAAGTTACTCATCACTGAATCCAAATCACGAATCCGTGCTGAATTGGACTGCGAGATCTGTGCCTGACCTCGCAAGGGCGTTTTCAGATCTGCCACCGCGCGGTCCAGTACATCAAAGACCTTGAGGGAATGGGTGGACGGCGCAACGGTGAAGCTGTCGCCGTCCACCGGTGCGCCGGAGATGGTGAATGCCATGCCGTCAGCTGAAATGGCTTTGCCCGGTGTGTAGGGGCCGGAAATCACGGAGGTGCCCAGCGTGGTGTCGTTCACCGAGTAGCTCTGCGCCGCCGGCGCGGTGCCGGTGATCTGGATGGTGTAGTCGTGCCCGGTGAGCAGGCTGGGGTCGGTGACCCGGCCGCCGTCAATCCAGCCTTTGGCGGGGTTGCCGGTGTTGGCATTGGGCGCGTCGGCGGTCACATAACTGCCATTGCCCGTGGCGGCTTGCTCCCAGGCTTGTTGCCCGTTGACGCTCAGCGGGTATTTGTCCATATTGCCGGTCTGGATGGTGCCCGGTACACCCGTGAAGCTCACGCCGCCGTTCTGGTCCAAAAAAGGCGGTGTGCTGGAGCCCTGGCCGGCGAACAGATAGCCGCCCGAGCCGTCGGGCCGATTGGCAATCGTCAGCAATTGGTCACGCAAGCCGGCGATTTTGGTGGCCAGGCCCGCACGCTCGGTGTCCGTGTAGCTGGCATTGCCGGCGGCGACCATGGCCTCGCGCACCTGTTGCAGGATTTCGTTGGAGTCGCCCAGCGCCGATTCACTGAGCGTCATGCTGTTGCGGCTGGCCTCCAGGGCGCGCTGGTTGGCGTCCACCCGGTCGATGGAGACCATGGCGCGCTCGGCACGCGCAGCGCCTGTTGGATCGTCGCTGGCTTGGGAAATTTTTTTGCCCGAGGTGAGTTGCTGCTGCGTGTCTTGCAGTTGCTGTTGCCGGCGCTGCAGGTTGGCAATGCTGGCGTCGAAGGCGCTGGCGGTTGAAACTCGCATGATGGTCTTCCTTGATCGTCTTTACTGGTCGACTTACTGGCCGGCCAACTTGAGCAGTTGGTCGAACATGCTCTGGGCTGCCTGCAACACCTTGGCTGCGGCTTGGTAGCCTTGCTGGTACTGCATCAGGCGTGAGGCTTCTTCGTCCAGGTTGACACCGGACTGGCTGGATTTGTCGGCGTCCGCATTGGCGGCCACGGTGGTGGAAACGCCGGAGAGATAGGTGGCTCCCTGCACGCGCGAGCCAATGTCGCTCATCGCCGTGGCGTAGGCGTCGTTGATGGTGCTGCCCAACGCCATGCTGCCGTCCGGCTGTAGTCGTTGACCGACAAAGGTCTCGGTCTGGATGTTCAGCATGGCCTTGGCGTTGCCGTTGTTGGCGGACGGAAACTTAGTGGCCGCCACGGTAATGTTGTCGCCCGAACGTGGCACGCCATTGAGATTGAGCTCAAACCCCAGGTCGATCGGCGGGCTGGCGTTGGGTTGGTTGCCGATGGCTTGGCCCGCGCCCCAACTGCTGCTGTAGGAGCTGCCGTCAGCCAGGGTCAGGGTGTACAGCACCTTGTTGGCATCGGCCGGGTCGGCGCCGCCGAAGGCGAGGCTCATCGGCAGTTTGGTCGCGTCGAATTTGCTGTTGACCGCGTAGATCGAGTCAATGGTGGCCGTGCCTTTGTTGTTGACATCCGTGGTGGCGGCCAGCGGTGAGGCGGCGGCAATGCCACTGGTCTGGTCCAGTGCGCGCTTCATGTTCAAGGCCGCGGCGGCCACCGGTTCAAGCTTGAATGTATCCCCCGAGGAGGGTGCTGCACCGCTGAAGTTGATTCTGAAGCCGTCCACGGTGTCGCCGTCCACCACGGTCCGCTTCACGCCGTCGCTCAGGCGAGTGAGTTGGTAGCTGCCCGCTGCGCCGCTGGGGTCGGCCTCCAACTTGTACGAACTGGCCTGCAGTTGCTTGGCGTCCGTGATGGTCATGTTGACATTCGAGGTGAATGTCCCGTCCGGGTTGCGCAGGTTGGTGTTTGCCGGCAAGGCCCGTGGGGCGCCAAAGGTAAAGAGGGGCGCGCCCTTGCCCGGAGGGTTGGACAAGTCCAGCCCAAGCGCCTGCTGGTCGTTGATGCGCGTGGCCAGGGCGGCGGACATCTGGCCCAACATGTTTTGGGCGTCTTTCAGGTCTTTGTTCTGATACTGCAGCAGGGCGGTGATCGAGCCGCCGGTCAAGATGCTGGCGTCCAACGCACGCGGGCCGGTGGTTTCACTGATGCTGACCGTGGCGGCATTGTTGTCGTAGGGGTCGGCGGTGACCGAGAGCTTTTGGGCGTTGTTGCCCAGCACCAGGCGTTGCCCGCCGCCGATGAAAACGCCCAGGGTGCCGTCGTTGGAGGGCAGGGTCGTGACTTGAACGTACTCGCTCAGCTGGGAAATCAACTGGTCGCGCTTGTCCAGCAAATCGTTGGGCGATTGCCCGGTGCCGTTGGCGGCGGCGATTTGGTTGTTGGCCGCGGCGATCTGTGCGCTGAGCTCGTTGACGACGGAGACATTGGCCTTCAAATCACTGACCACGCCGGCCTGCATGTCCACCAGTTGCTGACCCGCATTGGAGAAGCGGGCTGCCACTTCAGAGGCACTGCCCAGCACCACCTGACGGGCCGAGGGGTCGGCCGGGCGGCTGGCCACGTCTACCATGGAGTTGAGAAACTGGCTGATCGAATGCCCGATGCCGGTGTCGCCAGGCGGAAACAATTTTTCCAACTGGCCCAGCGAGGTGGCACGCGTCGAGTCCATGGTGGCCGTGGACTTGGTGCTGGCCGCTTGTTTGGTTAAAAACTCGTTGTAGGAGCGTTGCACGGTCTGCACCGTGACGCCTTTGCCGAAATAGCCCGCGCCAGTGAACTGCCCGTCAGGCGTGGTCAAGACGACGGACTGGCGCGAATAGCCGGGTGTATTGGCGTTGGCAATGTTCTGGCCCACCGTCTGCAACGCAGCCTGGTTGGCGAACATCGCCTGCACACCGATGGACAGCAATGAACTCATGCGTCAGATCCTCATGACTCTGGGGTGACGTCGATCAGGCCAGGGCGCGTTGCACACGCACCGTGGTGTTGATGACTTGGGCCAGCTTTTCGGCGTACTGGGGATCGGTGGCGTAGCCGGCCTTTTGCAGGCCACGGGCAAAGCCTTCGGCGCTACCGGTGCGCGCCTGCGCCACCACATTGCGGTAACGGTCGTTGTTGCCAATCAGCTTGGCGTAGTCTTGAAATGCCTCGGCGTAGCTGCCGTAGGCGCGAAATTTGGCGGTGACTTTCTGCGCCTTGCCGTCAATCACCTCGGTGGTCTGCACCTCGGCCACCTTGCCAGTCCAGCCCGGCGTGGCCTTGATGCCGAAGACGTTGTAGGACGGTGTGCCGTCCTTGGCGATGATTTCGCGCTTGCCCCAACCCGATTCATGCGCGGCCTGCGCCAGCATGAAGCTGGCGGGGATGCCGGTCGAAGCTTCAGCGGCCTTGGCGGCGCTGTCGTGTTTCTGGATGAAGCTCTGCACGTGCGGCGCAATGCCCTTCTTGGCCAGGGCGGGCAGGGGCTGCAAGGTGGTATTGCTCGCATCGGTCTTGTCGCTGATACCCATCTGGCGCTGCAGCTGACGGGCAATCGCGTCTGACAGACCGCCGGGCAGGCCGGTCATCTTGCCGGCGAACTGGGTGTCCAGCATCTCGGTGCCCATCTGGCTACCGGGGTTGTCCAGCATGCCGGTGGACATGGTCGAGGCGCGCATGCTTTTCATCACCTCCTGCATGAACAGCGACTCGAATTGCTTGGCCGTTTCGCGGATGTTCGATTTGGGGTCGCGTGCCGCCGCCGACCGCAGCGATTCGATGCTGCGGTTGTCGGTGCCGATATTGGATGCGCCCAGGGTGCTGCCCATATTGGCAGCCAGGGCGGCGGTAGAGATTGCCATGTCAGATCACCTCAAGCTCGGCGTTCAGCGCGCCGGCGCTTTTCATCGCCTGCAGAATGGCCAAGAGGTCTTGTGGTGTGGCGCCCAGGGAATTGAGCGCCTTCACCACCTCCGCTAACTTGACCCCGGCAGGCAGCTGAATCAACGAGCCGGGTTCTTGCTTGATCGAGATATCGGTTTTTTCCGTCACAGTGGTCTGGCCACCCGAGAAGGCATTGGGCTGGCTCACCACGGGGGTCGAGCTGATGGTGACCGACAAACTGCCATGCGCCACCGCACAGGGCGACAACGTGACGGCTTGGTTCATCACCACCGAGCCGGTGCGGGCATTGATGACAATGCGGGCCGCCGGGTCGCTGAGCTCCAGCGGGAGGTTTTCCATATCGGCGAGAAAACTCACGCGTTCATCCGGGTTGCTGGGGGCGCGCACCCGCACGACACGGCCGTCCACAGCTTGGGCAACACCAGCCCCTTTGGCCCGGTTGATGGCCAGGGCCACTGCGCGGGCGGTGTTGTAGTCGGCCGCGTTCAGGTCCAGCTGAATGAAGTCGCCGTTTTGCAGCGGTGTGGCGACTGAGCGCTCCACGCTGGCGCCTGCGGGAATGCGGCCGGCCGACAAATGGTTGATCTGCACTTTGGAGCCCCCGGCGGAGGCGCCGGCGCCGCCCACGATCAGATTGCCCTGCGCCATGGCGTAGACCTGGCCATCGGCGCCGCGCAAGGGCGTGGAGATCAGCGTGCCGCCACGCAGGCTCTTGGCATTGCCCACCGACGACACGTTGATGTCGAGTTGCTGGCCGGGTTGTGCGAAGGCGGGCAGGGAGGCCGTGACCATGACGGCGGCGATATTGCGCGGCTGCATGGTGATGCCCGGGGGCAGCATCACGCCAAACTGCTGCAGCATGGCGGTCAGGCTTTGGCCGGTGTAGGGGGCTTGGGTGGTTTGGTCGCCCGTGCCGTCCAGGCCAACGACCAGACCATAGCCGGTCAAGGAGTTGCTGCGCACGCCCTGGACCGAGGCGACTTCTTTGATGCGGGCGGCGACGGCGTTTTCAACCCATCCCAACAGGCCGGCACACAGCGCCAGGGTCAGGGCCAGCGTGTTGCGAAGGAGGTGAGATGAGGTGGTTTGCATGATGGTCGGCAAGAGGGACTCTTGCGACCGATTCTGCGCAAACTTAAGTTGGTGAAAGGTTCAAAAAGAAGCGCGACAACCAGCCTATTCCGTGCGCATCAGAGGTGGCGCCGCGGCCACGCTGCTCAATGCGCACATTCGCCACCGATGCCGAAGGCACGACATTGCCCTGCGCAATGGCGCGCGGATCGACCTGGCCCGAAAAGCGCAGAACATCGACGTTGTGGTTCACGCCGATCTGCTTTTCACCGGTGATGATCAAGTGCCCGTTGGGCAGCACGGCCGTGACTACGGCGGTGATGCTGCCAGAGAAATCGTTGGTGTTTTCGTTCGTGCCCTTGCCCGCGGCCGTTGTGGTGGAACTGGCCGTGGTAGAAGCGTTGCTGAACGCGCTGGGGCTGATGAATGGCACGGCCGAGACGCTGCCCGACAGCGTGCCGCTCTTGTTGAGCGCGCTGGTGGAGCTTTGGCTGGCGGTGACCTTTTCGACAATCTGAATCGTCACCGTGTCGCCCACCAGCCGCGCACGGTGGTCCTCGAACAAAGGCCGGTAACTGACCGATTGGTAGATCGAGCCATTGTTGGGCGCCAGATTGGGTGCCGGCGGCAGGTTCACGACCGGTGTGTACTGCAGATCGACCCGTGGCTCGGGATAGATCGTGCCGCAGGCAGCCAGGGCGGCCGACAGCAGGGCGGTGGCAAGGGTGATGGCGGAACGCTTGGCGGGCAGGATGTTCATGATCAGATCTGGGCGAGTTTTTGCAGCATCTGATCCGAGGTTTGCACCGCCTTTGAGTTCAGCTCATAGGCGCGCTGGGTCTGGATCATGGAGACCAGTTCTTCCACCACATTGACGTTGGAGGTTTCAACAAAACCTTGCTGCAGCGCTCCCAGGCCGTTGGCATTGGGCGCGCCGGTGTTGGGCGTGCCCGACGAGGCGGTTTCAGTGAATAGGTTCTGGCCCTTGGGGTCCAGGCCGGCCGGATTGACAAAGTTGGCCAGCTGAATCTGACCAAGCGTTTGCGGCGTGGCCGAACTGGGCACCGTGATGCTGACCGTGCCATCGTTGCCGATGGTCACGCTCTGCGCGTTGTTGGGAATGGTGATGCCGGGCAGCACGGTGTATCCATTGCTGGTCACGATCTGCCCCGCCGCGTCGAGCTGGAAGGAGCCGTCCCGCGTGTAGGCTGTGGTGCCATCGGGCTGCTGGATTTGAAAG
Organism: Roseateles koreensis; assembly: GCF_028595305.1. Classification (GTDB taxonomy): domain Bacteria; phylum Pseudomonadota; class Gammaproteobacteria; order Burkholderiales; family Burkholderiaceae_C; genus Paucibacter_A; species Paucibacter_A koreensis. The sequence continues at coordinate 49,259 of NZ_JAQQXS010000003.1, forward strand.
AAGCCGTTGCCCTTGATCGCGAGGTCCAAATTGTTGGTGGTCTGCTGCAGGCTGCCCTGGCTGTAGATGCGCGAGGTGGCAACCGGGCGCACCCCCAAGCCGACCTGCAGGCCGGTGGGCAACTGCGTCTGCTCGGTGGTGTTGGCGCCGCTTTGCCGAAGGTTTTGATAAATCAAGTCCTCAAACACGGCGTGCGAGCGCTTGTAGCCGTTGGTGCCGACATTGGCCAGGTTGTTGGAGATGGTGTCCAGCTGGGTTTGCTGGGCCTCCATGCCGGTCTTGGCAATCCAGAGTGAGCGGATCATGGTGGGTTTCCTTTAACTTGAACCAAGCAATTTGGCCGATTGCTGACCCTGGGTCTGTGCAATCTGCAGGAGCTTCATCTGCTGTTCGAATTGGCGGGCTGCGGCAATCATGCTGACCATGGTTTCGACCGGGCTGACGTTGGAGCCTTCCAGTGCGCCGTCTTGCACGCGGGCGGCGGGGTCGGCGGGCAGATCGCCGTCGGCGGCGCGAAACAAGCCGTCGGTACCACGCGTTAGCGGCCCCTCGGGGGTGACCAACTTGAGTTTGCCGATGGAGGTAGGCCGGCCGGTGGGGGTTTTGGCGGTGACCGTGCCGTCATTGCCGATGGTCAACTCGCTGTCGGGCGGCACGTTGATGGCGCCGCCGTCGCCCTGCACCTGCAGGCCATTGCGCAGCACCAGCAAGCCTTCGGAGTTGACGTCCAGCGCGCCGGCCTTGGTGTAGGCCTCGGTACCGTCCAGCCCCTGCACGGCCAACCAAGCCTTGTCCTTCATCGCGACGTCGAGATTGCGGCCCGTAGCCATGATGGCGCCCGGGTCGGGGTTGTAGCCGGTAGTGGTTTCCAGCGCATAGGCGCGTGTGCTCGCGCCGCCGCCGTTGACGGGCACCGCGCGAAACGCCTGCAACTCGGCCCGAAAGCCGTTGGTGGACACGTTTGCAAGGTTGTTGGCCAGGGTGTCCTGTCGTTGCATGGAGGCTTTGGCGCCCGCCATCGACAGGTAAATCATGCGGTCCATGGCACCTCCTGCTCAGCGTGTGGGTGGTGCATCATCAACGCAGGTTGACGATGGTCTGCAGCACCTGGTCCTGGGTTTTGATCGACTGCGCATTGGCCTGATAGGCGCGCTGGGCAGTCACCATATTCACCAGTTCGGCGGTCAGGTCGACGTTGGATTCTTCCAGGGCGCCCGACTGCAGCTTGCCCATATTGCCGTCGCCTGGCACGCCCACCACTGCATCGCCCGAGGCGAAGGTGCGGGCCCAAACGTTGCCGCCCATGGGCTGCAAGCCTTGCGGGTTGCGGAAGCTGGCGAGTTCCACCTGGCCGGCGGGCTTGGACTGTCCGTTGGAGTAACGCGCCATCACGACGCCACCGGAGTCGATCTGGATGCCGGAGAGCTGGCCTGGCGCATAGCCGTTCTGCGTCAAATTGGTCACGGCGAAGCTGGAGCCGTTTTCGCTGGCCCCGGTCATGTCGAAGGCCACGCCGGTGATGGGCAAGGTGTCGGCGCCCGCGGCGTTTTTTCCGGCCGGAATTTCCATGTCCACACTGGTGGTGGGCGCAATGGGTGCACCGCCGTTGGCTGAGAAGGTCACCGTGCTCCAGGGCGTTGTGGGGTTGCCGAAGGCGTCGGTGCCAATGGCGTTGCCGCTTGAATCGGTTGTGAAATTGGCGCCATTGGCGGTGGCAAAGATGTTCCAGGTGGTGCTGCCGTCTGCCGCGGTCGCCGCCTTTTGAAAGTACAGCGTCACGGCCACGTCCTGGCCCTTGGCGTCATAGGCGGTGAGGGAGGTGGCGTTGTTGTAGGTCAGCGGGCTTTTCAGGTCGATGCCACCTGCAGCCGGCGTGGTGACCGCAGCGCGTGAATCCAGATTGAATTCGGTCGTGACCTTGCTGGTCACCTGCGGTGCAATGCCCGAGGTGGGCAGCTTCAATGCCTGCGCCAAACCTGGCTGGATGGTGCCGGAGCCGTCTGCCGGATAGCCCAGCAACTGCAACTGATTGTTATTGACGATATAACCATTGCGGTCCACTTTGAATTGGCCGTTGCGGCTGTACTCGACGGGGCTCTTGCCGTCGCTGAGCTGAAAAAAGCCGCCGCCGTTGATCGCAAGGTCCATCGGGCTGCTGGTTGTGGTGATATTGCCCTGCGTGAATTGCTGTGCCACCGACGCCAAGCTGGTACCGATGCCGACGTTGTTGGTGCCGGCGCCTGTCAGCGCGCCCGCATAGACGTCTTGAAATTCAGCGCGCGATGACTTCGCCCCGTAGGTGCTGGAGTTGGCGATGTTGTTACCAATGACGTCCAGATTTTTGCTGGATGCGTTGAGACCGGAAAGACCTTGTTGGAAGCTCATGATGAATCCTGTGTGCGCTAGTGCTTGTACGGGCGGGGCGGCTGGGGTTGCGGGTCAGTCGACGGTGCTGACCTTGCTGTAGTCGGTCAAGCCGGCGTTTTGCAGTTCCAGTTGCAAGGTGGTGCCACTGGTGTTGACGGCCACGACCTTGTCCTGGGCGTAGGTGGTGCTGGTGACGGGCGCTGAGCCATTGGTGGCGGTGATGCGGAAGGTGTAGGCCGCTGTGGTGTCGAGCGTGGAGGGCGGTGTCCAGGTGAAGTTCTGGCGGCCCTTGCCCTCGGCGCCGAGTTGCTGGGTGTCGACCACGACACCGGCGCTGTTCAGCACGTCCAGCTTGACGGCGTTGGCCGATGAACTCAGGTCATAACTGCCTTTGCCAGCGCCACTGCTCAGATTGAGTTGGTTGCCTGCAAAGCTGACCGTGCGGCCCACCAGGGAGACGCTTTGCAGCGCCTGCATCTGGTTGAACTGCGAGCCCAGCGACTTCATCGTGGTGTCCAAGGTGCTGATGCCGCTCACCGTCTGGATTTGCGCCATCTGGCTGGTCACCTGGGCATTGTCCATGGGGTTCATGGGGTCTTGGTTCTTCATCTGCGCCACCAGCAGCTTTAAAAAGCGATCCTGCGTGTCCGCCGCCGTGGTGGTGGTGCCGGTGCCTGAGGACGTGGAGGTGGCCGTGGCCGCCGTGCCCGTCTTGCTCGTGGTGGTGTTGAGGGTGGTGAAGTCCATGGCGGGCTCTCGGTTTGGGTGCGGTGTTTGCGCGGTTCAGAGCGGTTCAGTACCGATCAAGACTGTCCGAGCTGCAGGGTCTTGAGCAACAGGCTCTTGGCTGTGCTCATGACCTCGATATTGTTTTGGTAGGAGCGCGAGGCCGAGATCATGTTGACCATCTCTTCCACCGTGTTGACGTTGCTGTAGGTCACGTAGCCGTCGGCATCGGCTTGTGGGTGCTTGGGGTCGAGCACCTTGCGGCCGGGTGTCTGGTCTTCGCTGATATTGCTGACACGGACGCCAGCGGCAGCCAGGTCGTTGCCCGCCCCCACCAAGGCGGTTTGAAACACCACTTGGCGGGCCTTGTAGGGCTGGCCATCGGGCCCGGCCACGGTGTCGGCATTGGCCAAATTGCTGGCCACCACATTGAGCCGCTGGCTTTGGGCGCTGACCGCGCTGCCGGCGACGTTGAAAATTTGAAACATCGACATGGTCTTGCTCCTTCAGCCCAAGGCTCAGGCCGCGTTGGGCGACTTCATGGCGTCCAGTGCAAAACGCACCGAACTGTTGATGAAGCGCAGCGTGGCCTCGTATTTGACCGAGTTGTCTGCAAAGCTGGCACGTTCGCGATCCATATCGACTGAGTTGCTGTCCAGATTGGTTTGCGCTGAAGTGGAATACAGCAAGTCGGTGTCGCTGCGTGAGCCGGCTGGCGGTGTGATGTGGCCGCTTTGTGTCGTGGCCAGGGCGCCGGGCTGACCCGCTGAAGGGGTGGCAGAAGTGGCGTCGAGCAAGGCCTTGGAGAAATTCATGTCGCGGGCCTGGTAGCCCGGGGTGTCCGCATTGGCGATATTGCTGGCGAGCATGCGTTGGCGCTCCGACCGCAAGGCCAGGGCCTGGGTCTGAAAATTCAACGTGTCAGTCAATCGGTTCAGCATGGTGCGACTCCTTCCATTCATCATTCGGCGTGCAGTGCGGCAGGCGACAAGCCTGAGGCGGAATGCGGGCCCATGACGATGTGACTGGATTGTGTTTTCCGTCGCAGCAAAACATTAGCGGGAATAGCAGCACCTTTGCTGCGCAATTCGAGCTTAGGCGCGTTGCCGGGCGGGTCTAAAGTTCAGCCATGTTTCAAATTCGCCCTCAATCCACAGCGCATGTCGGCCTCACCGTCGCACAGCGTGTGCTAGAGCTTTGTGCCGGGCTGGTGATGGCTTTTGCCGTGATCTGGATGGCGGTTCAGCAGGCGGAAGCACAGACACAAATGCAGATGCAGGCACCGACACAAGACGTCGGGGCGGCCGCTGGATTGAGCCTTGACTTGATGAACCAGGTGCAGCAAATGGCCACGAGCGGCGCCCATGCGGGCATGCCGGGCGATGCAAAATCTCAAGCTCGCATCGAGGTGGAGGTGGGCAAGCTGGATCCGCGCCTCAGGTTGGCGCCCTGCAACCAGATTCAACCCTATCTGCCCGCCGGTCTCCAGATGTGGGGCCGCACGCGTATCGGCCTGCGCTGCCTGGCGGGAGCGTCGCGGTGGAATGTGAGCGTGCCGGTGCGGGTCAAGGTGTATGCCAAGGCCATTGTGGCGATCGACCCCCTGGCTGCGGGGACGCCGTTGACTCAAGCGCAGCTGGCTTTGGCCGAAATAGACATAGCGGCCGAGCCTGGCGCGGTGTTCAATGACCCCGCTGCCTTGGAGGGCCGGACCTTGCTGAAGCCCTTGGCTGCCGGTGAGGCGGTGCGCAATAGCGCGCTGAAGCAGCGGCAAGTCTTTGCCGCCGGTGACAGGGTAACGGTCATGGCAACCGGTGCCGGCTATGCTGTAGCTGGCGAAGGCCAGGCGCTGAGCGCGGGGGTTGAAGGACAGAATGTCAAGATTCAATTCGAAAACGGCCGGGTCGTAACAGGCCGGGCGATTGCAGAACGGCGCGTCGAGGTGCTCATGTGAGCGACTCTCGCTGCGATGGATTTGTCCAAAATTTGCTGTTGAAAGTCCTAAAGGTTTCGTGTTTCGGGTCGATACACCGGATAACGTAGTGAGGTTGGGGCCCGCCCCAGCCTATGGAGAACATCATGAAGATCGCTAACAGCCCAGACATTGCCGCGACAGCGCTCGGGACGGAGAAATCCGCCTCAGGCACGTCCGGACGTGCCACGGCGACTGGACAAGGTGCCGTGCAGGGGGGCAGCAAAGCCCCGCAGGCCAGCGCCACCATTCAGTTGTCGAGTACGGCCACCAAATTGTTGCAAGGCGTTGCGGATGACGGCAGCTTCGATACGGCCAAGGTTGACCGCATCTCGCAGGCCATCACAGACGGCAAGTTCACCGTCAATGCGGAAGCCGTTGCCGACAAGCTGATCGCCAATGCACAGGAATTGATGGGACGGATGTCAGCGCATTGAGGCGCAACCCGCCTTGACGGGTCGGTCGGCTTGCCGTGCTGATCCAGCCCTGACAAACAACCCGGTGCGCCGCAAGGCGCGGACCGAAGCATTCTCAACGCCTGACGGCGGGGATAGCCATGCAAGTTTTGCCGCATTCCGATACAACAACCGCTGAGCTGAGTGCTCAACTTGAGCAGCCGCTGATGGAGGTTGAGTCTTGCCTGAATCTGCTGGGTGAAGCGTTGTTGCGCCGCGATACGCTCGCCATCGAGCAAAACGCTGCCAAGCTCCACCAAGCCCTGGCTCAGGCCATTTCTGCGTTCAGCGAAGCCGCCCGAAATGGTTCTGTGCCGCCTCATCTGCGTCATCGTTTGGTTCAGGCAGGTGGCCGGGTCGCCGCGCAGCGTGAATCCCTGGCGCGCGCGACGGCCGCCCTGGACCGTGCGATTGATGTGCTGATGCCCGGTGACACCACGGGCCTGTATTCGGCGCTGGGCAAGAATGAGCGCAAGATCCTGGGGGGATCGATTCAGGCCTGATGTTTGAATTGAGCGTTGAGCTCGACAGCGCTCCCCCCTACAAAAGCCACGCTCGCGTGGCTTTTTGCTTTCAGCGCGTGGCTTTGCGGCTCACGCAATCCAGGTAGGCGTGGCCGTCCGGTGGCAGGCCGCTGCGCTGCGAGGCCCAGATCATCTCGCCCAGGCAGTCCATGGCCGCATGGTGGGCTTCATGCAGAGAGTTACGCTTGGCGGCGAGCAGGTCGACGGCCTGGCGGATCCCATGCGGCTGGTCAATCGAGTGTTGCTCGCTGATGGTCAGGTGCATGGATAAGTGCAAAAACGGGTTGGTGCGGCCTTCTTCGACGCTGTAGACGGCGGCGAGTGCGGCGGCTTCATCGGCCAGCTCCGCGTGATATTCAGGGTGCTCCTGAATCCAGTCGGCCGCAATCACCTCCATGGGGATCAGCGGCGCCCCTTCGCGCAGCTTGCGGTAGGTGCTGCAGAAAAAACGGCGAACTTCGAGTTGGGACGGTGCAAACATGCCCGTATTGTCGCTGCTACCGATTGGGCCTACGTGCGTTGGGCTTACCAACCGTCGGGCGGCGGCGCGGCACGGCGCCGTTCGCGGTCAGCACGCTCCTGCGCGAACAGACCCTCCAGCTGCGCGCGGCCTTGTTTGGCTTGCGCCATCAGGGCCGCTCGGTCGCGCGCAATCGGCACATAGCTTTCGATCTGCGCCAGGTTGTGCTGCCGGAATCGCCAGGCCAGATTACGGGCGGCATGCGGCTGCAGCCCCAGCAACTCCAGCACGCTGCGGGCGCTCATCAAGGCGGCGTCCAGGGTTTCCCGTTCGATCAGGGTGACGCCCAACTCGCGCAGCCGGTAGAAATGCTGCACATTGCGGGCACGCGCCACCACCTGGAGTTGCGGAAAGTGGGCGCGGGCCAGCTCCGCGATCGTCAGGCTCTGCGCGACATCGTCGACCGCGAGCACCAGAATCTTCGCCTCTGCCGCACCGGCACTGCGCAGCAGGTCCAGGCGGGTGGCATCGCCGAAAAACACGCGCCAGCCGAATTGGCGCATCACGTCGATCATCTCCGCATCCTGGTCCAGCACGGTGGCCTCGAAACCGTTGGCGTACAGCATGCGGCCGACGATTTGGCCATAGCGGCCAAAGCCCGCAATGATGATGGGCGACGGGCTCGGTGGTTCGGGCGTCGGACCTTTGGCCGCCGCGCGGCGCGTCAGGCGCGGCATCAGGCGCCGGTCGGTGAGTGACAGCAGCAAAGGCGTGCAGGCCAGCGACAGGGCTACGGCGGCGACCAGGGCCGAGTGCTGGGTGGCGTCGATCAGGCCGGACGATTGCGCCAGCTGGAACACCACAAAACCAAATTCCCCGCCTTGGGCCAGCAGGATGACAAAGGCCGGACGCTCCAGCAGTGGAATCTTCATCCAACCGGCCATCAGGGTCAACAGCAGGCTCTTGAGCATCAGCAGGGCCGCCAGCAAGCCCAGCACCTGTGTGGGGTGGGTGAGCAGCACGCGCAGGTCCAGGCCCATGCCTACGGCGATGAAGAACAGGCCCAGCAGCAATCCCTTGAACGGTTCCAGGTCGGTTTCCAGCTCACGCCGGTATTCGCTGTCAGCCAGCAGCACGCCGGCCAGAAAGGCGCCCAGTGCCATCGACAGCCCAACACTGTGCATCAGCGCCGCAGTCCCCAGCACCAGCAGCAGGGCTGCAGCGGTGAAGATCTCTGGCGTCTTGCTGCGTGCAATCCAGCGCAGCGCCGGCCGCAGGGCCAGGCGTCCGCCGAAGACGATCGCCAGCACCATGCCCAGCGCCTTGGCGGCCTGCCAGCCGCTGGAGTCCGCGGTGTTGGGCACGCTGGCCGCCACGATAGGCACCAGGGCCAGCACCGGGATGGCGGCGATGTCCTGCAGCAGGGCCACGCTGAGGATGGCTTCGCCGGCCGTGGTGCGACCGAGGTTGCGCTCAGCCAGCACCGCCATGGCCACGGCGGTCGACGACATGGCCAACCCCAGGCTGACGATCAGGGCCAGCCGCCAGGGAATTCCGAGCAGCAGCGCGAGGGCCAGCAGCAGTGCGGTACACCCCAGCAGCTGCAGCGAACCCCAGCCAAAAATCGGCCGCCGCAGGGCCCACAGTCGCTTGGGCTCAAGCTCCAGGCCGACCAGGAACATCATCAGCACCACGCCGAATTCGGCGACTTCCAGAATCGTTGCCGGCGCGCTCACCAGCCCCAGCACTGCCGGGCCGATCAGCACTCCCGCCACCAGGTAGCCGAGGATGGCCCCCAGGCGCAGCCACCGGGCCAGGGGGACGGCCAAAACCGCCGCAGCGAGAAACACCAACGGCAGTTGCAGTAAGTTGTGTTCGGGCATGTCAGGCGACCTCGTCGTTGAGCGGTCCGAACAGGGGCATGGGCAGGGGGCTGAAGAGTGCGGGGCGGGCGTCCAGATCGATCTCGGGCGGCAATGGCCGTGCGTCCTGCTGCCCGTAGTTCAGCAATTGCTGCACAAACTCGAGCGCATGCTGGTGCAGCTCGGCCTCGCTGTAGCGGTGGGCGCCATAAAGCAGGCGCGGCGGGTGGTAATGCATGCCGCAAAGCCGGGCAATCTGGGCGTAGGGCAGCAGAAACTGTTCCAGCGCATGGCCGTGGTGGCCGCTGGCGCTGTACGCCTCGGGCGAGCCGCCGGCGGAGGTGACCAACCACAGCGTCTTGCCCCGCAGGGCCTGCCCGCCCGGGCCGTAGGCCCAGCCGAATTGCAGCACCTCGTCAACCCACAGTTTCAGCAGCGCGGGCATGCCGTACCAATGCAGCGGGTGCAGCAGCACCAGGGTGTCGGCCTCCGCCAGGGCTTGGCGTTCGGCGGCGGTGTCGATGGCGTAGTCGGGGTACAGCTGGTACAGGTCACGCAGCGTGATGGGCGTGTTGCCGGCTTGTTGTGCTGCTCGTACGGCTCGCACAATCGCTTGCGTCACGCGCGACTGCGCCAAATCAGGGTGGGCCAGAAGGAGAGTGATGCGAGTCATGCCTGCAAGCCTACCTCACGGCAAGCCCGAGCGAATGGCGGCAAGCTACCATTGCGATCGAGTGACTTTGAAGAAGGAAGCGTCATGCCCGTGATTCTGGTTGCCAATCCCAAAGGTGGCGTTGGCAAAAGCACCTTGGCCACCAATATTGCGGGCGGCCTGGCTTGGCGTGGCCATCAAGTCATGCTGGGTGATGTGGACAAGCAGCAGTCCTCCCGCCGATGGCTGGCGCAGCGCCCGGCGCAGCTGCCTTGGATTCAAGGCTGGGATTTTGAAGGCGACCTGACCGTCAAGCCACCCAAAGGGGTCACCCATGTGGTGATCGATACGCCTGCGGGCTTGGATGGCAAAAAGCTCAAAGCCCTTTGCAAGTTGGCAGACAAGATCATCATCCCGCTGCAGCCCAGCATGTTCGACATCCAGGCCAGCTTTGATTTCGTGCGCCAGCTGCAAGAGCAAGAGCACAAGAAGCACTTTCCGACCCTGGGCCTGGTGGGCATGCGGGTGAAAGAGGGCACCTTGTCACTGGACCAGCTCCAGCAGTTTCTGCCCCGCATGAATGTGCCGTTGATCGGTTTCCTGCGTGACACGCAGAACTATGTGCAACTGGCCGCGCGCGGCTTGACGCTGTGGGACGTGGCACCGAGCCGGGTCGAGCGTGATCTGCAGCAATGGTCCCCTTTGATGACTTGGCTGGAGCAACGGGATGCGTGAGTTTGAAACCTTGGCCGAATTGGCCGGTTGTGTGGGGCAAGAAATCGGTGTGAGCGACTGGGTGTTGGTCGATCAGGCGCGCATTCAGCAATTTGCGGATGCCACCGAAGACCAGCAATGGATTCACACCGACCCGCAGCGGGCGGTGGCCGGTCCTTTCGGCGCCACCATTGCGCACGGTTTTCTGACCCTGAGTTTGTTGCCGCGGTTCTTTGAAACTGGCTTTCGTGTGAAGTCCGTTCGCATGGGCATCAACTATGGCTTGGGCCGCGTGCGGTTTCCGGCTCCGGTTCCGGTGGGCAGTCGCTTGCGGGGCCATTTCAAGCTGAAGACGCTGGAGCCTGTGGACGGTGGCGTGCAGCTCACGGTTGTCGTCACGGTCGAGCGTGAGGGGTCGGAGCGCCCCGTGTGCATTGCCGAGTCATTGACCCGCCAGTATGAATAGGCCGGGCACAAGGCAAGACGATGCCCATTGATTTCGGCCGCCGCCTGACCGGCCCGGACCGTTCGGTCGGGGCCAACCGGCAATTGGGCTGGACGCTCGCCTTCATCGCGGGCGCGACCAATGCGGGCGCTTTTTTGGCTGTCAAGCAATACACCTCGCACATGACGGGCATGGTGTCGTCGCTGGCGGATTCATTGGTGCTGGGCGACTTTGCTGTGGCGGCCGGTGCTTTTGGGGCCCTCATTTCTTTTCTGATGGGTGCGGCTTGTTGTGCGATCTTGATCAACTTTGCGAGGCGACATCAGCTGCGCAGCCAGTTCGCCATGCCCTTGCTGCTGGAGGCCTTGTTGTTGTTGCTGTTCGGGTTGATCGGCGCGCAGTTGTCGACCGTGCGCGGCCTTTTCGTGTCGGTCACGGTCATGCTGCTGTGCTTCATGATGGGCTTGCAGAACGCGGTGATCACCAAGGTCTCACGGGCAGAAATCCGGACCACCCACGTCACGGGTCTCGTTACCGACATCGGCATCGAATTGGGCAAGTTGCTGTACTGGAATCGGCTACAGGTCGACCCTGCCTTGCACGTGTTTGCCGACCGCGCGCGGCTGCGTGTGTTGTTGCTGTTGGTGTTGGCCTTTCTCGCGGGCGGTCTTGTGGGTGCGCTGGGGTTTCAGCGCCTGGGCTATGCCATGACTTTGCCCTTGTCCCTGATTTTGGTGTTGCTGGCGAGTGTTCCGGTGGTCGATGACGTGCGTGCGGGCCTTGCGGGGCGTGGCCCTTGACCTATCATCGGCGCCATTGAGGGCCAGGCCCCCGTGACGAAGGGCGCGAATGAGGGTGTTGCTGATTGACGATCATCCTTTGATCTTGTCCGCATTGAAGGTCTTGATCGAAGGCTTCGATAAAGGGATTCAGGTGGAGCTGGCGGAAAGTGCCGCAGAGGCACGCCAGATGCTTCAAACCCATCAGCAGGTTGATCTGGTCTTGCTCGACCTTCAGTTGGGCGACGCCAACGGTTTTGATGTGCTGGACGAGTTGCGGCTGAGCTACCCGGACTTGCCGGTGGTGGTCATCTCGGGCTCTGAACTCGCCACGGACGCCATCCGCGCCATCGATCAAGGCGCCATGGGCTTCATCCCCAAACGCCATAGCTGCGAGTTGCTGGCGCAGGCTTTGCAACTGGTGATGAGTGGCGGCATTTATGTGCCCGCGCTGAATTTGGATGATGACGCCGCGCTGGACGGCGCCGGCCCTTCGGCCGCACCGTCTTTCGTGCGAGGCTGCCCTGAAGAGTTTTTGGCCCCGAGTGCGCAGACCCGCATCGACTTGGCCAGTTTGTCGCTGACCCGTCGGCAAACCGATGTGCTGGCCTTGCTATTGCAGGGCAAGCCCAACAAATTGATCGCGCGTGACTTGGGGCTGTCGGTTGAAACCATCAAGGACCATGTGGCCGCGGTGCTGAAGGCCTTGGGCGTGGGCACGCGAACGCAGGCCGTGCTGGCGGTGGGGCTACGGGCTCATCCGGCGGCGGGCCCGCTCTTTCTGAGCTGGAAGCGCGATCCGTCTTGATCTGGCCTCATTGGGCGCGATGAGGGCTTGCCTGGCGCAAGCGCTGAGCTTCAAAAATCCTCAACTGGGCTGGTAGGCGAGTCGCACATAGATGGGGGCGAAGGCCTCGGCCTGGGTGATTTCCAGCAAGCGCTCCCGCGCCAGCTCCAGCATGGCGATGAAGGTCACCACCAGCACGGCTTGCCCCCGGCTCACATCGAACAAATGCTCGAACTCGACGAAGCGTTTGCCCTGTAGGCGGCGCAGCACGATACTCATGTGCTCGCGCACAGAGAGTTGCTCGCGAGTGATGCGGTGGTGCTGGTTCAGCTTCGCGCGTTTGAGAATGTCCAGCCAGGCTTCGCGCAAATCATTGGCGTCGACGTCGGGAAAGCGCGGCTGCAGTGACTGCTCGATGTGCACCTGCGCACGCTGAAAATCCCGGCCCAGCACCGGCAGGGCGTCGAGCCTGGCGGCGGCGAGTTTGATTTGCTCATATTCCAGCAATCGCCGCACCAGTTCGGCACGCGGGTCTTCGGGTTCGCTGCCGTCGTCGGTTTTCTTGGGCGGCAGCAACATGCGGGACTTGATCTCGATCAGCATGGCGGCCATCAGCAGGTATTCGCTCGCCAACTCGAGGTTGTGCTTGCGCAGTTGATCGACGTAGCTAAGGTACTGCCGCGTGACGTCAGCCAGCGGAATGTCCAAGATATTGAAATTCTGGCGCCGGATCAGGTACAGCAGCAGATCCAGCGGCCCCTGGAATGCTTCGAGAAACACCTCCAGCGCATCGGGTGGGATGTAGAGATCCAGCGGCATTTGAAACAGCGGCTCGCCATACAGGCGGGCCACTGCGACGCTGTCCACGGTATCGGGCAGGCCCGTTACCTCTTGTTCGGCCTCAGCCAATGGCGGCAGGCGCAACTCGGCACTGGCGCTCACAGGGTCGGACCGGTCTTACTTGGAGCGGGTCTGGTAGACGTAGGGCTGCTGGGCCACGCGCGCGGCGCGGTAGTCGGCCTGGGCGCTGCGGTCCACCGATTTGTCCCACAGCAGGGCGCGGCCGGCCAATTGCTCTTGCTCCAGCGTCGGGCGTTGAGCCTTCAGTGCATCGATGAAGTTGCTGGCTTCGGACTTGTAGGCTTTCCAGAACAATGGCATGGCAGTGTGGATTCAAGGTGGAGGGCAGAGACACCCATTATTTTACCGCGGCCTTGGCCGGCGCAATGTGCAGGCGGGTCAGCAGCCAGTCGGATAACTCCGGATAGATGCCCTGGGGGCCCAGCGCCTGCGCCAGCCCGCCGCGTTCGATCAGGCTGGCGGGCTGTGCATTGAGTCCGCACAGTACCAGTCTTTGCCCTTGGCGCGTCAGCACCTTGTGCAGCTGCCCCAGGGCGTCCAGGCCGGAGGTGTCCATGGAGATCAGCATCTGCGCATCCAGCACCAGGGTCTGGCATTCGCTGCCCAGCGCTTCCGCCAGGCCTTCCACTTTGCCGACGGCGCCAAAAAAGAGTGAGCCGTAGAGCTGATAGATGCGGGTATCACGCGCCACAGCGGCGGCCAGGTTGGCGGTGTCCAGCGCCTCAACTTTGAACAAGGTGCTCATGCGATAGATGAAAAACACGCAGGCCAGCACCAAGCCGACTTCCACCGCCACGGTCAGGTCGAACACCACCGTCAACACAAATGTGCCGAGCAAAATCGTCCGGTACGGCAGGCTGAAATGGCGCAGGCGCGCAAATTCATGCCATTCGCCCATGTTCCACGCCACCACCAACAAGATTCCCGCCAGCGCGGCCAACGGGATGTCCGCGGCCAGTGGCGCGGCCACCAACATGATGATCAGCAGGCAGGCGGCATGAACCATGCCAGCCACCGGGCTGCTGCCTCCCGCCCGTACATTGGTGACGGTGCGGGCAATGGTGCCGGTGGCCGGGATGCCTCCAAAAAACGGGGCGACGATGTTGGCGATGCCTTGGGCCATCAACTCCTGGTTGGGATCGTGGCGCTTAAATTCGGTGAGGTTGTCCGCCACCCGGGCGCAGAGCAGCGATTCAATCGCACCCAGCAGGGCGATAGTTACCGTGGGCATGAACAGCAGCCGGGCGCCGCTCCAGCTGAATTCGGGCAAGGCAAAATTGGGCAAGCCTTGCGGAATACCGCCAAATCGCGTGCCGATAGTCTCCAACGGCAGCTTGAGAATTTGGGTGAGCACGGTGGCGCCCACCAGGGCGATGACGGTGCCGGGCAATTGCGACATCCAACGCTTGAGTTGCGGCCCAAGACCCACGGCGGCCCGGTCCATGGCGTAGGTCTTGGGCCACAGTACGACGATCAACATGCAAGCGCCGCCCACCACCGGTGCCCAGGGCTGGGTGTCCCGCCAATGCGCGCCCAGAACGGCCAGCTGGCTGAAGAAGTCTGCCGGCATCTTGGCGATGTTCAGCCCGAGAAAGTCTTTGAGCTGAGACAGGCCAATCAACACTGCGATGCCATTGGTAAAGCCGATGACGATGCTGACCGGGATGTAGCGCACCAGCGCGCCCAACCGTAGCGCCCCCATGCTCAAAAGCAGAAAGCCCGCCAGGATGGTGGCAATGAGCAAGTTACCCAGGCCATACCGTTGCTGGATGCCGTAGATGATGACGATGAACGCGCCGGCGGGCCCGCCGATCTGCACATTGGAGCCGCCCAGGGCCGAGATCAGAAAGCCCGCGATGATGGCGGTGAACACCCCTTGCTCAGGCTTCACCCCCGAGGCGATGGCGAAGGCCAGGGCCAGGGGCAGCGCTACCACGCCGACTGTGAAGCCAGCGCCCAGGTCCGCGAGAAAACGGGCGCGCGAGTAGTCTTTCAGCAGGTCCAGCGCGCGGGGCTGGAAGGGGTGCAGGGTGGGCGGCATGGTCGGAGCAGTTGTTCCGATCATTCTGCGCCTGCGCGCGGCTTGCGCTATCCGGGTGGCCCCCGATGTGGGCGGGTTACCGTGGCTTTCATGCGGCTCAAATAGGCTGTATTTACTGGCCGCTCAAGCCGCTGTAAAACCGCAGATTTCAGCGCACCCGCATGCCCGGCTGTGCGCCCGGGAAGGGCTCCAGCACAAAGATGCCCGGCGTGGCTTTTTCGTCGGCATGGCTGGCTGCCAGCACCATGCCTTCGCTGATGCCGAATTTCATTTTTCGGGGCGCTAGGTTGGCCACCATCACCGTCAGTTTGCCTTCAAGTTGCTCGGGCTTGTAGGCCGACTTGATGCCGCTGAATACGTTGCGCAGGCGGCCTTCACCTGCGTCGAGTGTCAGGCGCAGCAGTTTGTCGGAGCCTTCCACCGTCTCGGCCTTGACGATCTTGGCAATGCGCAGGTCGACCTTGCTGAAATCGTCGATCTTGATCTCGGGGGCGATGTCTTCGCCGCCGGGCACCACCTTGGGCGGTGGCGGGGCCTCGAACAGGGCTTCGACCACTTTCATGTCCACCCGCTGCATCAGGTGCTCGTAGGTTCCGATTTGATGGGCGCCCAGGGCGCGTGCGGCATCCGCGAATTGCAGGGGCTCGACACGCAGGAAGGCCTCGACCTTGGTGGCCAGCGCGGGCAGCACCGGCTTCAGGTAGATCGTGAGCAGGCGGAAGGCTTCGATGCAGACGCTGCACACATCGTGCAACACGGCTTCTTGGCCTTCTTGCTTGGCCAGGTCCCAGGGCTTGTTTTGGTCGACGAATTCATTGACGCGGTCGGCCAGCAGCATGGTTTCACGCAGGGCCTTGCCGAACTCGCGCTCTTCATACAACTCGCCGATGGTGGCGGCATGCGCACGCAGGCCGTCCAGCAAGGCCCGGCCTTCCACACCCAAGTCGGCCGACAGATGCCCGCCGAAGCGCTTGGTCAGGAAGCCGGCCGCACGCGAGGCGATATTGATGTACTTGCCCACCAAGTCGCTGTTGATGCGTGCGACGAAGTCTTCCGGGTTGAAGTCAATGTCTTCCACCCGGCTGTTGAGCTTGGCAGAGATGTAGTAGCGCAGCCATTCGGCGTTAAGACCCAGTCCGAGATATTTCATCGGGTCAAGCCCGGTGCCGCGGCTCTTGCTCATTTTCTCGCCGCCGTTGACGGTCATGAAGCCGTGCACGAACACATGGTCGGGCGTTTTGCGGCCGCTGAAGTGCAGCATGGCCGGCCAGAACAGAGTGTGGAAGTAGGTAATGTCCTTGCCGATGAAGTGGACCTGCTCCACCGCTTCGTCGGCCATGAATGCATCAAAGTCGCGGCCGGTCTTGCCGAAGTAATTTTTCAGCGAGGCCAGGTAACCGATGGGGGCGTCCAGCCAGACGTAGAAATACTTGCCCGGTGCGTCGGGGATTTCGATGCCGAAATAGGGCGCGTCGCGGCTGATGTCCCAGTCGCCCAGGCCGCCTTTGCCCTCTTCATCTTTGGTGAACCATTCTTTGATCTTGTTGAAGACCTCGCCTTGCAGGCGACCCGGTGTTTGGGTCCACTCTTCAAGAAAGGCGATGCAGCGCGGGTCGCTCAGCTTGAAGAAGTAGTGTTCGGAGCTTTTCAGCACCGGGGTGGCGCCGGTCAGCACCGAATACGGATGGGTCAGCTCGGTGGGCGAGTAGACCGCGCCGCAGACTTCGCAAGAATCGCCGTATTGGTCTTTGGCGCCGCACTTGGGGCATTCGCCTTTGATGAAGCGGTCGGGCAGGAACATCGACTTTTCAGGGTCGAAGAACTGCTCGATGGACTTCACGTCGATCAACTCTTGGCGGCGCAGGGCGCGGTACACGTCCTTGGATAATTCGTGGTTTTCAGCGCCGTCGGTGGAGTGCCAGTTGTCGAAGCTGATGTGAAAGCCGTCGAGATAAGGCTTGCGGCCCGAGGCGATGTCGGCCACGAATTGCTGGGGCGTCTTGCCTGCTTTTTCTGCGGCAATCATGATAGGTGCGCCGTGGGCGTCGTCGGCGCAGACAAAGTGCACCTCTTGTCCCATCATGCGCTGAAAGCGCACCCAGACGTCGGCCTGGGTGTACTCCATGATGTGGCCAATGTGGAAATTGGCGTTGGCGTAGGGCAGTGCGGTGGTGACGAATAGCTTGCGGGTCATGGTGACTTTTCAGAACCCGGCTGCAGCGCCAGGCAGTCCGTCATTTTAAGGGCAGACCCTCGGGCGGTCAGACAACATGCCAGTAAAACCGCAGGCAGTTGGGTTCGAGGTGGGCCTGAGCGCCCTCAATATCGAGCCCCGCAGTGCCCCAGCCGCGAGCGCAAATCAAGCGCTGGGTGAGCCTTCGGAGGACGGTGTGCCTTCGCCTTCGCCTTCGGCGGCGGGGGCTTGGTCGCCAGCATCGCCCTCAGCGCCAGGGTTGTCACCCTCGGGCTTGTTGGCTTTGCGTTGGCGCTTTTCTTCGGTCTTGCGTTTCTTGGCCAGCTCGCGTTGGCGTTTTTCGTATGAGTAGTTGGGTGTGGCCAAGGCCGTGCTCCTGCAAGAGGCCCGCGATGCGCGGGTTTGCCTTCAATGTAACCGCAGCGGGGACTTTCCCTGAGCGCGCGGCCTCAAAAGAGTGGGGATTCAGTTAGCACCGAAACCTCAAGTGAAGTTCAGGGAAGCGTTGTAAGTCCCTGATTTTCTTGAGTCGCCAAGACTATCCACTGCTTCTGTGGATAACTTTGTGGAAAAACCTTCCCGCCGGCCTGCAAACCCTTGTGCCACCGGGCTTCTGCTTAGCTTGCCTCATTTCGTGGCACTGGCGACGTTCTTATATGAATCAATCACTTAGCTTGAGTACTCAGGGAATATTCGGGCTTGCCCGGATGACGTGGCGAAAGGCTTGACGGCAGCCGAAAATGGGGATAAGTCGCTTGCGTTAGCACAAATTCACGCGCAATTTCGGGCGCACCCAGGCCTTGGGGTATGCGGCTGTCCCCAGTCGCTGTGGATATCTTTGTGGGTGCGTTGGCGATAGTCTGGCTAAGTGCTTGTGGGGCTTGGAGCTTTGTTGCTCTGCTTAAAAATTAGACAGCGAGCCTCATATTTGCGGGCAATGCCTGAGGGGGCGCTTGAAACGTCCCGCTAAAATCAGCCGATTTGCACAACACCAAAAACTCGATGGATCAGGCACAGATGGGAAGGGCGGCGGCTCGGACGGGCGCCAGGCATGTTGATTGTTTCGAGTTGAAAAGTGCCAACCTGAGCGCGTTGGCCCTGGTTTTGAAGTCTGCCGATCTGGAAGAACTGGCGCTGGCCTTGGCGGAAAAATTTGGCGACACGCCTGACGTGTTCAGCCAAGAACCCCTGTTGTTGGACTTTAGCCATGTGCCGCGGGCGGCTCATATCGAGCCCCTGCATACCGAGCCTACGCAATTGAGCCTCGGGCAGGCGGACGAGCCTTTGGCGCGTCACATCGATATTGCCGCGTTGGTGGCCTTGCTGCACAGTTACCGCCTGCAAGCAGTCGCTGTGCTGGGCGCCACCCCTGAGGAGTTGGCGCAAGCCTTGAGTTTGGGCCTGGCTGAAGCGCCGCCTGAAGACGGCCCGCGCCACGAGGCGCCGCACGTTGTGGCGCCTGCCCAGGACGTTGTGCGGGAAGTCATCCGCGAGGTGGTCCGTGAAGTGCGCGTTGAAGTCCCCGTACCGGCGGAAGGCGGGGTCAAGACCCTGATCATCGACAAGCCCTTGCGCTCGGGGCAGCAGGTCTACGCCAAGGGTGGCGATCTGGTGGTGCTGGCCTTGGTCAACCATGGTGCCGAGGTGATTGCCGATGGCAGCATCCATGTGTATGCGCCTTTGCGAGGCAAGGCGATTGCAGGCGCGCGGGGCAATACCGAGGCGCGCATTTTTGCGATGAGCATGGAGGCCGAGTTGATTGCCATCGCCGGCACCTATCGGACGACCGAAAACCCACTACCCGACACCGTGCTGGGCAAGGCCGCGCAGATTCGCCTGGACGGCGAAAAGTTGGTGATGGAAGCCTTGACGCTCTGAATGTGTTGCACGAGGGGGCGACGCCATGTCGACCCCGCCGGAAATTTTTGAAGATTGACTGACGAAGGATTGAAATCGATGACCAAGATTGTCGTGGTGACTTCCGGCAAGGGCGGCGTGGGCAAAACCACCACCAGTGCCAGCTTTGCAACCGGCCTGGCTTTGCGGGGCCACAAGACCTGCGTGATCGACTTCGATGTGGGCTTGCGCAATCTCGACCTCATCATGGGTTGCGAGCGCCGTGTGGTGTATGACCTGATTAACGTCATCAACGACGAGGCCAAGCTGAGCCAGGCCCTGATCAAGGACAAGCAGCTGGACAAGCTGTTTGTGCTGGCTGCCTCCCAAACGCGTGACAAGGACGCGCTGTCGGTCGAAGGCGTTGAGCGCGTGCTTGAAGAGCTCAAGGCCATGGACTTTGACTTCATTGTCTGCGACTCGCCGGCGGGCATCGAGACCGGGGCGCTGATGGCCATGCACTTTGCCGATGAGGCGCTGGTGGTGACCAATCCCGAGGTGTCCTCGGTGCGCGACTCTGACCGCATCCTTGGCATGCTCAACAGCAAGACCCGACGGGCCATCGAAGGCAAAGAGCCCATCAAGGAGCACCTGCTCATCACTCGCTACAACCCCAACCGGGTTGAGGGCGGGCACATGCTGTCGCTGGAAGATATCCACGAGATTTTGCGCACCCCACTGATTGGCGTGATCCCGGAATCCGATGTGGTGCTGCAGGCCTCCAACCAAGGCTCACCGGCCATCCACATGCAAGGCAGCGATGTGTCGGAAGCCTACAAGGATGTGGTGCGCCGATTCCTGGGTGAGGAACGGCCCATGCGCTTCATCGAGGCGATCAAGCCCAGCCTCTTCAAGCGCCTCTTTGGCGGCAAATAAGGAGTGGCTGAGATGGGATTCCTGAGTTTCTTCTTGGGCGAGAAAAAAAGCACCGCCAGCGTCGCCAAGGAGCGTCTGCAGCTCATCCTGGCGCATGAGCGCAATGGCCGCAGCGCCAAGCCCGATTACCTGCCTCAGTTGCAGCGTGAGTTGGTGGCGGTGATCTCCAAATACGTCAACATCAATCCGAACGACCTCAAGGTCACGGTTGAGCACGAAGGCGATCTGGAAGTGCTTGAAGTGAAGATCGAGCTGCCCGAGTCGGCACGCTGAAATAAAGGGTCAGGCAAAACCTGACCCTTTTTTGCTTATTTGCCTGCCTGAGGCCGTACCGTCTCAGGCGCCGCGTTGCTGGCGCTGGCGGGCCTGCTCCCGCAAGGTGAACAAGTAGAGGCCCTCGACCTTGGCGCGCGCCCACGGGGTTTTGCGCAAAAATTTCAGGCTGGAAGCCACGCTGGGGTCGCTTTGAAAGCAGCGAATGGCAATGCGCTGCCCCAGTTCTTCCCAGCCATAAAAATCAGCCAAAGCGGTGACCATGGCCTCCAGTGTCAGGCCATGCATCGGGTCTTTGTTGCCCGTGCTGCTTTTTGAAGCTTTGTCAGCGGCGCTCATTCGTGGTCGAACTGGCGCCAGTTCTTGCCCTTGAATTGCGCGTAGAACGATTTGATGTTCAGCATGTCGGCTTCAATGTCTCCCGTGGGGTTGAATTGCGGGCCCAAGCCGCTGAGCTTGCGCTCATAGTCCATATAGGCCATGACCAGCGGCACCTGCGCGGTGTGGGCGATCCAGTAGAAGCCGGTTTTCCAGTAGCGTGTCTTGCGGCGTGTGCCTTCGGGCGGCACGATGAGTTGCACCGGACCGTCCGCCGCTTTCAAGGCCTCAGCCGAGGCCGCCACCAGATTGCTGGACTGCGCACGGTTCACTTCAATGCCGCCCAGCCAGCGCATGATGCCGCCAAACGGAAAGCGGAAGATCTCCTGTTTGCCCATCCAGTAAATGTTCAGCCGCAAGGCGAAGGCCACCATCAAGGTGTAGGGCAGGTCCCAGTTGCTGGTGTGGGGGGCAGCAATCAGCACGCTCTTGTGCTGGTCGGGGGTCAGTTGTCCTTCGATTTTCCAGCCGGTCAGTTTGAGAAAGCCGATCGAAAAAGCGCGCAGCATCGTGTTGACGACGGGCGTTGTGAATATGGTTCTGTGCATGTTGAGCCGGGTGAGTGGCAGGAAAAAAAGTTCGAAGCGACCTTTCGTGTCGGGCGATTATCCCGCGCCTCGCTGGTGGCCTGAGCAATTGCCTGATTTTGGTGCAATCCAGCAATCTGCCTTGCGTTTCAATCACTTAGCGGGCGCGTGCTCAGGCTATGCACGGACTTGTCCACAGTTGCTGTGGATTTGATGCGGTACGCCGCTTGCGTCACTCGCTTGCTTCATGCCCTTGTGGTCAGTCATAACGCAGCACAACATCGGTGCGGGGCAAGGCCACGCACGGCAGTACACAGCCCTCCGCCTTCTCTTCGCGGGAGAGGCCCGGCCAGTCAATGCGGTACTCGATCAGGCCCAGGGTCAGATGGCACAAACAGGCCCGGCAGGTGCCGTTGCGACAGGAACGGGGTAGCTCAACGCCGGCATTCAGGGCGCTCTGCAGCAACGGTTCGCCAGGGCTGGCACTGAAGCGGGCCGTGTATTTGCCTTCGATTTGTACCTGCAGCGGGGCCTTGAATTCTTCAGACATCGAACGGGTGGTGGTGAAATGGATATTGTCGGCGCCCATGGATGAGGCTGGTGGAGGGGGCGATTTTTTCGGGCAGGGCGATGATCACCGACAATCAAAGGTTGGGCTGCCCCGCCGTTGCGGGGCGGTGAAGCATTTTTCTTGAACCTTGGATGGTTGGCGCTGTCGTGACTCCCTTGAAGTACCTCAATGGCTATTCGCCGGAGCTGCAGGCCCAGGTGCACCAATTGATCGAAGCGGGCCGCTTGGGTGAGGTGTTAGCGCGCCGCTATCCGGAGGCGCATGCAGTTCGCAGTGATTCGGCTTTGTTCGACTATGTGCAATCGTTCAAGCAGCGCTACCTGCGCAATGCGGAGCCCTTGTCCAAAGTGTGTTTTGACGCCAAGTTGAAGGTGGTGCAGCACGCTTTGGGCACTCACACGCGGGCGTCACGTGTGCAGGGGAGCAAGCTCAAGTCTAAGCGCGAGATCCGCGTGGCCACGCTCTTTCGCGAGGCGCCCGCCGAGTTCTTGAAAATGATCGTTGTTCATGAACTTGCGCACATCAAGGAGCTGGATCACAACAAGGCGTTTTACCAGTTGTGCCATCACATGGCGCCGAACTATGGCCAGTTGGAATTTGACCTGCGCCTGTACCTGACGCACCTGGATCTGAAGCCATTGGACCTGCAGGCCAGCGAGGTCGCGCCATGATTTTGCTGGCGCCCATGGAGGGCTTGCTGGACCACATGTTGCGGGACGCGCTGACGCGGGTGGGCGGCATTGATCGCTGCGTGTCCGAGTTCATTCGCATCACCGACATGCTGATGCCGGATCGCGTTTTCACCCGCATCGTGCCAGAACTGCTGACCGGTGGCATGACGGCAGCCGGCGTGCCCGTGCGCGCGCAGCTGCTGGGCTCTGACCCGGTGTGCATGGCCGAAAACGCTGCGAAGTTGGCCGCGCTGAGGCCCGAAGGCATCGACCTCAATTTTGGCTGCCCTGCCAAATGCGTGAATCGGCACCGTGGCGGCGCGGTCTTGCTGGACGAGCCCGAGTTGATCTACGCCATCGTGGCGGCGGTGCGCCGTGCCATGCCGGCTGGCATGCCCTTGTCGGCCAAGATGCGCCTGGGCTATATGGACGACTCAAAAACGCTTGAATGCGCGCAGGCCATGGTGGACGCGGGAGCCGAAGAGCTGGTGATCCACGCCCGGACCAAGGCGGATGGCTACAAGCCGCCCGCCTACTGGGACCGCATCGCAGCCGTGCGGGCCCAACTGGCGGTGCCGGTGGTGGCCAACGGCGAAATCTGGACCGCTGCGGATGCCGCCAACTGCCAGGCGCAAAGCGCTTGTCCTGACTTGATGTTGGGGCGAGGGATGGTGGCAAATCCCGGGTTGGCCTGGGCCATTCGTGCACCGGAGGCTGCGCCTTTGCCCTGGACACAATTGCTGCTGGTGATGCGCGATTTCTTCAAGGCGGTTCAGCACCATGTCGCTCATCGCCACCAAGCAGGGCGTCTCAAGCAGTGGTTGAACTATCTGCGACGGCACTATCCGGAAGCAGGTGAGGCCTACCTGCGCTTGCGCACGGTCAATTCGCCGGAAGACCTGCACCAGCAACTGTTCGGTGCACTGCCCGACGCATTGCTCGCCTGAAACCAAGGAAAATACGCGGCCATGAAATCCAGTAAATCCGTGTCCGGCCTGGCGTCTTTGAGCAGCTTGGTCTACTCCACCGAAGTCGGGCGTACTTGCCCGACGTGTCGCCAAGCCAAGGCCGATTGCCGTTGCGGGCGCCCGGTTTTGCCCAAGGGCGATGGCATCGTCCGAGTCTCTCGCGAGACCAAGGGGCGAGCCGGCAAAGGCGTCACCCTGGTCAAGGGCGTGCCTTTGGATGAACCCGCACTGATCGCCCTGGGCAAGGAGCTCAAGGCCGCTTGCGGCTCGGGCGGTACGGTCAAAGACGGCGTCATCGAAGTGCAAGGCGACCATCGCGAGCGGGTCATCGAATTGTTGAAGAAGAAGGGCAGTTGGACGGTCAAGCAAGCGGGCGGTTAACGGAGACTTTTTTCACGGTTTTGCGGTGCAGTGGGGCAGAACGCCACACCCTGGGATAATCCCGCGATGAACGCCACCCCTTCGAACGACAAACTCGCCTTCGCCGCACTCCCTTTGAGCGCGGCCATGCTGACCAACCTGGAGCAACTGGGCTACAGCCAGATGACGCCCATCCAGGCGGCCGCGCTGCCCTTGGCCCTGGAGGGCCATGACCTGATCGCTCAAGCCCAGACGGGCAGCGGCAAGACGGCGGCCTTCGCCCTGTCTTTGTTGCATCGCCTGGATGCCAGTCGTTTTGATGTGCAGGCCCTGGTGCTGTGCCCGACGCGCGAGTTGGCCGACCAAGTGACGCAAGAGCTGCGGCGCTTGGCGCGTGCTGCCGACAACATCAAGATTCTTACCTTGTGTGGCGGTACGCCGATGAAGCCGCAAATGGACAGCCTCGGTTTTGGCTGCCATATCGCCGTGGGCACACCGGGCCGGGTGATGGACCATCTGGAGCGAGGCAGCCTCAACCTGAAAGCATTGAACACGCTGGTGCTTGACGAGGCCGATCGCATGCTGGACATGGGCTTCTTCGACGACATCGCCACGGTGGCCAAGCAAGCGCCCAAAAAACGTCAGACCTTGTTGTTCTCGGCCACGTATCCGGAAGGCATTGCGAGCTTGAGCGCGCAATTCATGCGTGAGCCCAAGGAGGTCAAGCTCTCGGCCTCAGCCGCGACGCAGGCCCCTGCGCAGATTCGTCAGTTGGCGTTTGAGGTGCGGGAAGATCAGCGCCTGCATGCCGTATCGCAGTTGCTGGCGCATTTTCGGCCGGCCAGCACGATCGCCTTTTGCAATACCAAGCAGCAATGCCGCGATCTGGTCGATGTGTTGCAAGGCCAGGGCTTGATTGCCATGGCCTTGCATGGCGACCTGGAGCAGCGTGACCGGGACCAGGTGCTGATCCAGTTTGCCAACCGCAGCTGCTCGGTGTTGGTGGCCACGGACGTGGCCGCGCGCGGGCTCGATATTGCGCAGCTGGAATGCGTGATCAACGTCGACATGACCCCCGATATGGAGGTGCATGTGCACCGCATCGGCCGCACCGGCCGGGCTGGCGCTGAGGGCCTGGCCTTGAGTCTGGCCAGCCTCGATGAAATGGGCCGTGTGGGCCGCATCGAGCAGATGTTGGGCCGCGAATTCAAGTGGCAAAAGCTAGAAGACCTGACACCCGCGCCGGGGGGGCTCTTGTTGCCGCCCATGGACACCTTGCAGATTCTTGGCGGCCGCAAGGAGAAGATCCGCCCTGGCGATATTTTGGGTGCCTTGACCGGTGAAGCGGGCTTCAAGTCCGAGCAGATCGGCAAGATCAATATCACTGAATTTCACAGTTATGTCGCTGTGGCGCGGGACATCGCGCGCGAGGCCGTCAAACGCCTCAGCAACGGCAAGCTCAAAGGGCGCAAGGTCAAGGTTCGCCGCATGGCGGACCTGGGTGAGTTGGCCTGACAGTGCTCAATTCTTGATGGCAGCTGTTGTTTTTGGCCCTCGGGTACCCAATTCGTGACAAATTGATGTCATCCTGATTCCTAGTCCACCGTAAGGCCTTCTCCGACGTTATTTCGAGACGTATGCACATGGTGCACCCCTCAATTGGGGCCTAGTCTTGGAGCATGCAGGCATTGAACATGTCTGCAACGTGGGAGAAGGTCATGAACACTTTGATGAACACTGTAACGAAGCAAGACCCGAGTACCAGCCAGTTTGAGTTGCGGTTCCAATCTCTGTTCCACACCGGCAAGGCCTTGGCCTTTCCTTGCAATTCAAGTGGCATCGTGCAGCTCGACGCATTGAGCGAGAAGGCACTTGAGAACTATCTGTTCGCCCGAGCGGTGGTGGGGCGTGAATACGCCGCGCCGCACGTGCAGGCTTGCGGCGCCTGAATCGCCCAAAGAAAAAGCCGAACCCTTCGGTTCGGCTTGGTGCTTGATCGTTGGCGTTGACGTTGACGTTGGTTCTCCCGCTTCAAGCGAGAGAACCCAGGATGACAAGTCTTACTTGCCCCAGCCGTCGCGCAGCCCGGTGATCTTGTTGAACACGGGTTGGCGGGCCAGATGGTCGACGTTGTCGCTGACGAAATAGCCGTGCCGCTCGAATTGCACCTGCAAGCCGGCAGGCCAGTTGTTCAGTGAGGGCTCCAGATAGCCGGTGACTACCTTGCAGCTGGCAGGGTTCAGTTCTTGAATGAAGTCGGTATCGCCCGCGCCCGGTTGGGCCGCGGTGAACAGACGGTCATACAGACGCAACTCGGCGGCAACCGCCTCATGGGCGCCTACCCACGTGATCACCCCTTTGACCTTGACGCTGTCCGCGCCAGGGGTGCCGCTCTTGGTGTCTGGCACCACGGTGGCGAGCACGGCGGTGACTTTGCCGTCGGCGTCTTTCTCGCAGCCCGTGCACTCGATCACATAGCCGTATTTCAGACGGGTCTTGTTGCCCGGGAAGAGGCGGTGGTAGCCCTTGCTGGGCACTTCCATGAAGTCTTCTTGTTCGACCCAAACCTCGGGGCCCAGGCTGAACTGGCGCAGGCCCATCTCGGGGTGATGCGGGTGGGCCGGGGCGCTGCAGGCTTCACGGTGCGCGTTGCTGCCAAACAGTTCAGCCCAGTTTGTCAGCTTGAGCTTGAGGGGGTCCAGCACGGCGCTGGCGCGGGCGGCCTTGCCTTCCAGGTCGGTGCGCAGGCAGCCGTCCAGCACCGAGTACTCGAGCCATGAATTGCTCTTGGTTACACCCGTTGCTTCCACCATGGCACGGATGCTCTCGGGGGTGTAACCACGCCGGCGCATGCCCACCAGGGTCGGCATGCGGGGGTCGTCCCAGCCGGTGACATGGCCTTCGTCCACCAACTGGCGCAGCTTGCGCTTGGAGGTCACCACATAGCTCAAATTCAGGCGCCCGAATTCGTATTGGTGCGGCAGCGGCTGGGCCAACAAGCCGCCTTCGGCCAACTTGCCCAGCAGCCAGTCGTAGAAGGGGCGCTGGTCTTCAAATTCCAGGGTGCAGATGCTGTGGGTGATGCGCTCCAGCGCGTCTTCGATCGGGTGGGCGAAGGTGTACATCGGGTAGATGCACCACTGGTCGCCGGTGTTGTGATGGGTGGCGCGGCGAATCCGGTACAGGGCTGGGTCGCGCAGATTGATATTGGGCGAGGCCATGTCGATCTTGGCGCGCAGCACCATGGCGCCGTCTGGGTGGACGCCGTTCTTCATCTCCTGCAGGCGCGTCAGGTTTTCAGCGGGGCTGCGGTCGCGGAAGGGGCTGTTGACGCCGGGTGTGCTGAAGTCGCCGCGATTGGCGCGCATCGCCTCGGGGGTTTGTTCGTCCACATAAGCCAGGCCGGCGCTCACCAAATACTCGGCCGCACGGTACATAAAGTCGAAATAGTTGCTGGCGTAGAACAGGTGCGGCGTGGCCTTGCCCGCGGCATCCGTCACGTCCCAATTCC
This sequence comes from Roseateles koreensis, assembly GCF_028595305.1. Classification (GTDB taxonomy): domain Bacteria; phylum Pseudomonadota; class Gammaproteobacteria; order Burkholderiales; family Burkholderiaceae_C; genus Paucibacter_A; species Paucibacter_A koreensis. The sequence goes on from NZ_JAQQXS010000003.1 coordinate 76,129, forward strand.
AGCCCAGCCAGCTGACCATTTCCTTGATGGCGTCGACGTATTCCTGCTCTTCTTTTTCAGGATTGGTGTCGTCAAAGCGCAGGTGGCAAATGCCACCGTAGTCGCGCGCCAGGCCGAAGTTCAGGCAAATGCTCTTGGCGTGGCCGATGTGCAGGTAGCCATTGGGCTCGGGCGGAAACCGGGTGCGGATCTTGGCGGGGTCCAGCGGGCCTGCGGCATGGTGGGCTGCATCGCCCGGTGTGCCGGCGAAGTGACGCGCAGGCTGCCCGGGTTGCTGCTCCAGGTCGCGCTCAATGATGGCGCGCAGGAAATTGCTGGGCTTGACGGTGGCGTCTTCGGAAGGCTTGGACATCGGAGGAGGCGAGGCGGCCAAATGCCGCCCGAAAGTTTGGGGAATGAGCGAAATGCGCGAGAAGCGCAACAAGCGCAAAAAGCGTGAACAGGTGATTTTATCGGGGAGCGGGCCGGGTGCCGCAACCGGCCCGCCCTGACAATCAAAACTGCTGGCTGTAGGCCAGCAAGCCGCTCATGGTGCTGCTCTTTTGCGTCAGCGGGCTGTTCTTTGCATCACCCATCAGCTGGCCGGCAGACAGGCCAAAAGAAATCCCCGATGTTGGGCTGAGGTAGTAGTTCAGTAGCACATTGGCGCGCACATCGCGCACCCCGCCCTTGGCTTGTGTTGCCGCATAGGCGCTGGTCAACGATTGGGCCGTGCTGACGCCGAAGAACTCTTGCATGTAGTCTGAGTTGGCCACGCTCAAGCCTGCGCCCATGCCCAGCACCCATTGGCGCGTCAGCGCCATGTGATAACTGACGCCCAAGTCGAGCAGCAAGCCTTTTTGCTGTTCGCCCGCGCCATAGCGCAGGGAGCTGGTCAGCTGCAGGCTGGGGCTCAGCGCGAGGTTGTAGAAGCCACCGATCTCGGGGCGGATCTTGATGTCGCCCATACCGCGCAGGTGGTTGTCGTCACTTTCTTTGCGACCCAGGTCGGCGGTCAGGCGAAGGCCGTACTGGGTTTCTTCGCTGCGCGAGAAGTCATAGCCCAGGCCATTGCGGACGCCTGCGAAGAAGCCATTGGCCCAGCGGTAGTCGAGGATCGGCACCACCCACAGCTTGCCGTCCTGCGCGCCGCGGTATTTGCTGACCGACAGCGCTGCCAAGCCCAGTGTGCCGCCGTCTTCATTGACCTTGGCGCCGTAATTGCGGTAAGCGTCAAACGACTGCGCTTGTGCGGTGGCTGCGAGGCCTAGGCAGGCCAGCAAGGCAAAAGAAATGGGCAGGGTCTTGTTGCGGATCGTCGAGGTCATGAAAGGGCCGATTCGTTGGAGTTTGCAATGGCGGCATTGTGCAAGTAAAAAGACGAGTTGAGCGCGGGCTTGCGGTCTTGCGGTCTTGGTGTGGCCTGCTGCCTGTCACAGTCCCTTGAACAGGTGGGCGTACATCCGACTGACGGCCAGTTTGTCCTTGGTGCCGTGCAGCTGCAGGGTCAGCTTGCCCGCCTCGTCGCGCACGGCACGCTGAATGGCATCGCTGCGCACCACCACGCCGCGGTGTACTTGCCAGAATCGCTCGCCGTCGAGTTGCGGTAGCAACTCCCGCAGCGAAATCCGGATGAGATGCTCTTTGTCGGCGGTCAATACGCGCACGTATTTGTCGGCTGCTTCGAAATAAATCACCTGATCGACGGGCACCATCAAGACGCTGTTGCCAACGTTAACCTGCAGCAGGCGCAGGGGGGCAGGCATGGCGGCTGTGTGGGGTGTGGGGGCCAAGTGTGCATCACCCAGCAGTGCAGGGGCTTGCAGCAGTTGCCGCAACTGGTCGATGGCCGATTGCATCGCGGGCAGCGGTGCGCTCACGCGCTGGGCCAGGGTCTGCTTTAGTCGTGCGCAGGTTTGTGCCAATCGCTCGGACTGCACCGGCTTGAGCACATAGTCGATCGCCGCGTGTTCGAAGGCTTGCAGCGCATATTGGTCGTAGGCCGTGACAAAGACCAGCAGGGGAAAGGGCTTGCCGTTCTGCGGCCAGTCATCGGCCAACGCGGCGGCGGCTTCAAGCCCGGTCATTCCGGGCATGCGGATGTCCATGAAGCAAATGTCGGGCAGCGATTGCAAGGCCATTTGCACCGCCGCGTGCCCGTGAGGCGCCATGGCAACCACGTTCAGCTCCGGCCACAGGTGCGCCAGCTCTTGGCGCAGGTTTTCCGCCAGCAGGTGTTCGTCTTCCGCGATCAGGACGGTGGGGGTGTTCATGTCGGTTCGGACGGTGAGGCTGAAGGTGTGGGAGATGACAAGGGCCGATCGGGCAGGGGCAGGCGAATGGTGGCCAGCGTACCGCTTGCCGGCGGCGCGCGTGAGGCAATCGTCAGGCTGGCCTGGGCGCCAAATTGAGTGCTCAGCCGCTCTCGTACTTGGTGGAGTCCGAAGCTGCTGTTTTTATCGGGCACTTTCTTCAACTGCATGCCGATCCCGCCATCCTGTACTTGCAGCAAGAGTTCGGGCCGGGATACGTGGTGGGTTACGCTGGCGCAAACGCGTAATTCACCCCCGGTGATGCTGGGCTCCAGGCCGTGCTTGATGGCGTTTTCAACCAGGGGTTGAAGCAGCAGGGGCGGCACCGGTAGATCCGCCAATTCGGGTGGCAGCAGCAGCACGGGCTGCAGGCGCGAGCCCATGCGCAGCTGCATCAAGGCCAGATAGTCCTGCAAGCGAGCAAATTCTTCACGCAACGGGTGGCTGTTGGCGCGCGATGCATTGAGCGTCGCGCGCAGAAAGCCAATCAATTGGTCCAACATGGTTTGCGCCTTGGCGGGGTCGCAGCCGATCAAGACGCGCAAGGTGGCCAGGGTGTTGAACAACATGTGCGGCTCCAGTTGCGACTGGAGCAGGCGCAGCTGGTTCTCGGCCGCCATGCGTTGTGCCGTTTGCGCCTGCACTTGCGCTGCTTGAAGCCGGGCACGGCTGACGAAGAAGTTGGTCACCGTGACGCCTGGCACCAAGGAGATCAGCAACATGCTGAGCGCCTGGCGCCAGTTGTCGCTGTGGATGCCGCGTGACTGGATGCCCGTCAACTGGTTGCCGATCATCGTACCCAGCTGATAGCCCAGCGTGGTGCCGATGATCAGGCAGACAATCATCAGGGGCCAGCCGGGCCACATGGCCGGCGGCTGATTGGCCGGCCGATAGCGATTGACCACCCGGGTGGCGCCCGCGCTGAAGGCCTGAATGATGCTCGAGCAACTGATCGATATGCACAGGCAATAGACAAAGCCCGGGAGAAAGGGCTGCTGCCACATCAAAGACATGACGCCACTCAGCACCAAGGCAATGACCAGCACCACACCTATCTGCCTTGCAGCACGTTGGCGCCAATTGACGGTGGGGAGGTCGGTCATCAGAGTCATGGCGGGAGGTGTTGGCCGGTCAAGGGGTTGGAGACAGGCGACCTGCTGCGGCGGCTGTACTGTGGGGTGAGAAATGCAGGTGGCATGTTCAATGCAAGCCGGGATTCGTACAAGCCCCGGGCGACGGAGTTGAGGCTTGAAGGCGCCAACTGCAGCGCTCAGGCGCGAAGTTTGTCGGGCAGTTGCCGCACTTGCGGCAATATGGCCCTCCTGCTTATCGCTGCCGGTTGCCGCCCAGAATGCTGCCCAGCACACCCCGAATGATTTCTCGGCCTACGGTGGACCCCATGGTGCGCAGGGCCGACCGGGCGGCCACCTCAGCCAGGCCTTCGTGATGCCCGCCACGTGGTCCGGTGGTGCCAAACATCACGTCTTTCAATCCGTCCAGCAGCCCTCCGCCAACGTTGTTGCTGCTATTGCCGGCAGGGCTAGTGGCCCCGGGAGGAGGCTGGTCTCCTGTGCTTGCATCAGCCGGGCCGGCTTTGCCGTCGACCCGACCTTTGAGTTTTTCGTAGGCGGAGTCCCGATCGACCGCTTTTTCGTAGGCACCCGCCACCAGCGAGGTTTTGATCAGGGTCTGACGCTGCTCCGGCGAGATGGGGCCGATCTGGCTGCCAGGCGGCAGCACGAACACCCGCTCGGTGACGCTGGGCCGGCCTTTGTCGTCCAGCAGACTCACCAGGGCCTCGCCGACCGCAAGCTCGGTGATGGCCGTGGCGATGTCCAAACCCGGGTTGGCGCGCAGCGTGTCTGCCGCCGCCTTGACTGCTTTTTGGTCGCGCGGCGTAAAGGCCCGCAGGGCATGTTGCACCCGGTTGCCCAACTGACCCAGCACGGTGTCTGGGATGTCTTGCGGGTTCTGGGTGACGAAGTAGACGCCCACCCCTTTGGAGCGAACCAGCCGCACCACCAACTCGATGCGTTCGACCAGCGCGTTTGGGGCGTCCTTGAACAGCAGATGCGCCTCATCGAAGAAAAATACCAGCTTGGGTTGGTCCAAATCACCCACCTCGGGCAGGTGCTCGAACAACTCTGACAACAGCCACAGCAAGAAGGTGGCATACAGACGTGGCGCGTTCATCAGCTTGTCAGCCGCCAGGATGTTGACGACCCCTTGCCCGTCGACCGTTTGCATCAGGTCGGCAATATTGAGCATGGGTTCGCCAAAGAAGCGGTCGCCGCCCTGGGTTTCAATCTGCAGCAGGCCACGCTGGATGGCGCCGATACTCGCCGCTGAAACATTGCCGTAGCGGGTGGTGAATTGGGCGGCGTTGTCGCCCACGTACTGCAGCAGGGCCCGCAGATCTTTCAGGTCCAGCAGCAGCAAGCCTTGGTCGTCGGCAATCTTGAATACCAGTTGCAACACGCCCTGCTGGGTTTCGTTGAGGGCCAGCATGCGCGCCAGTAGCAGGGGGCCCATGTCGGAGATGGTGGCGCGAACCGGGTGCCCCTGCTCACCAAAAACGTCCCACAGGGTGCAGGGGCAGGCCTGTGCTGTCGGGGTATCGATGCCGCGCTCTTTCAGGGTGGCCAGCAATTTGGTATTTGGCGCGCCGGGCTGCGAAATGCCGGTCAGGTCGCCCTTCACATCCGCCATGAAGACAGGCACGCCAAGCCGCGAGAAGTTCTCGGCCAAGGTTTGCAGGCTGATGGTTTTGCCGGTGCCGGTGGCTCCCGTCACCAAGCCGTGGCGGTTGGCCAGCGCGGGCAGCAAAAAGCATTCGATGGTGTCGCGGCGGGCCAGCAGAATAGGGTCGGACATGGGCAGGGTGTGGCTCAAAGCTAAAATCGCAGTCTAACCAACATAACGCCGGGCTTTGAAGCCCGGTGCAGCAGGAGCATTAGCCTTATGGCGGGTCATTCCAAATGGGCCAATATTCAGCATCGCAAAGGCCGCCAAGACGAGAAGCGCGGCAAGATCTGGACACGCATCATCCGTGAAATCACGGTGGCGGCCCGCCAGGGCGGCCCCGACGTCAAGGACAACCCACGCCTGCGTCTGGCGGTTGAAAAGGCCAAGGGCGCCAACATGCCGGCCGACCGCATCAAGTACAACATCGACAAGGCATCGGGCAACCTCGACGGCATCAGCTACGAGGAAATCCGCTACGAAGGTTACGGCATCGGCGGCGCTGCCATCATCATCGACACCATGACGGACAACAAGGTCCGTACGGTGGCCGAGGTGCGGCATGCCTTCAGCAAGCACGGTGGCAATTTGGGCACTGACGGCTCGGTGTCCTTCCAGTTCAAGCATTGCGGCCAACTGGTGTTCGCACCGGGCAGCGATGAGGACAAGATCATGGAGGTTGCGCTTGAAGCAGGTGCTGACGACGTGATTACCGACGATGACGGTGCCGTCGAGGTGCTGACCCCTCCGACCGAGTTTGAGACGGTAAAAAACGCGCTGGAAGCTGCGGGCTTGACGCCTGAAATGGCGGAGGTGACCATGCGGGCAGAGAACACCGTCGAGCTGACCGGAGAGGACGCGGCGCGCATGCAAAAGCTGCTCGACGTGCTGGAAGACCTGGATGACGTGCAAGACGTCTTCCACAATGCGAGCATCAACGAATGAAGGTTCTGGTTTTGGGGAATGGCGGGCGCGAGCACGCGCTGGCTTGGAAATTGGCACAGGCAGATCGCGTGAGCCAGGTGTTCGTGGCACCGGGCAATGGCGGCACGGCGCGGGACCCGCGTCTCAAGAATGTGCCGATCACCGATGTGAAGGCGCTGGCCGACTTTGCCGCTGAAAACAAGATCGGCCTGACCGTGGTTGGCCCCGAGGCCTTTCTGGCCGCTGGGGTCGTGGACGAGTTTCGCGCCCGTGGCCTGCGCATTTTCGGTCCCACCAAGGCCGCGGCGCAGTTGGAGTCCAGCAAGGCTTTCGCCAAGGCCTTCATGAAGCGCCACGCCATTCCGACCGCCGACTACGAAGTGTTCAGCGACGTGGCCGCGGCGCATGCCTATGTGGAAGCCCAAGGTGCACCCATCGTCATCAAGGCTGATGGCCTCGCGGCGGGCAAGGGCGTGGTCGTTGCCATGACCCTGGCCGAGGCGCATGAGGCAATCGACTGGATCTTGGCTGACAACAAGCTGGGCGTGGTCCACAACGAGGGTGGCGCGCGCGTTGTCATCGAGCAATTCCTGCAAGGCGAAGAAGCCAGCTTCATCGTGTTGTGCGACGGCAAGAATGTGGTTTCCCTGGCGACCAGCCAGGACCATAAACGTCTGAAGGACGGCGACGAAGGCCCCAACACCGGCGGCATGGGTGCTTACTCGCCCGCCCCGGTCGTGACGCCCAATGTGCACGCCAAGGCCATGCATGAAATCATCATGCCGACCATTCAGGGCATGGCACGCGACGGTATCCCCTTCACTGGTTTCTTGTACGCCGGGTTGATGATCGACGCCCAGGGCCAACCCCGTACGGTGGAGTTCAACACCCGCATGGGCGACCCGGAAACGCAACCCATCATGATGCGCCTGAAGAGCGATCTGCTGGAGGTGCTGCTGCACGCCACCGACGGCACGCTGGACCAAGTGGAGTTGCAATGGGACCGCCGTGTCGCGCTGGGCGTGGTGCTGGCGGCCGAAGGCTATCCGCTCGCGCCGCGCAAGGGCGATGCCATCACCGGCCTGCCCACAGATGCCGAAGACGTGATGGTCTTCCACGCCGGTACGGCGAAGGCGGCCGATCAACTGCTGAGCTCGGGCGGCCGGGTGCTGTGCGTCACCGCGCTGGGCGAGTCGGTGCGCACGGCGCAGCAACTGGCCTATGACACTGTCGTCAAAATTCAGTTCGACGGCAAGCAGTACCGCCAGGACATTGGCCATCGCGCGGTGAAACGCTGATGATCGATACCCAACAGGTTCGCGACTATCTGCTCGGTTTGCAGCAGCGCATCGTTAGCGCACTGGAGGCAGCTGATGGCAACGCTTTCGTCAGCGACGGCTGGACCCGTGAACCGGGCAGCCGCCTGGAGGGGGATGGCCTGTCGCGCCTGATCGAAGGCGGATCGGTGTTCGAACGCGGAGGGGTCAACTTCTCGCATGTGCGGGGGCGTGTGCTGCCGCCTTCGGCCACACAGCATCGCCCAGAACTGGCGGGCGCTCCGTTCGAGGCGATGGGTGTCTCGTTGGTGATTCACCCGCACAACCCTTTTGTGCCCACGGTGCACATGAATGTGCGCATGTTTGCGGCGTTGCCGACAGGCGCCGAGCCGGTCGTGTGGTTCGGCGGCGGCATGGACTTGACACCGTATTACGGTTTCGAGCGCGATGCCCAGCATTTCCACCGCGTCTGCGAAAAAGCCCTGCAGCCGCACGGCGAACAGCTGTATCCGCAGTTCAAGACCTGGTGCGATGAATATTTCTTTTTGAAGCACCGCAACGAGCCACGCGGCATCGGCGGCATCTTCTTCGATGACTTCTCGAAAGACGACAGCCAAGGCGGGTTCGACGCCGCCTTTGCCATGCTGCGTGACGTGGGCGATGCGTTCGTGCCGGCTTATCTGCCCATCGTCGAGCGGCGCCAGGGCTTGGCCTACACCGAGCGCGAGCGGGACTTCCAGGCGTACCGAAGGGGGCGCTACGTGGAGTTCAACCTGGTGTTCGATCGCGGCACCTTGTTTGGCCTGCAGTCAGGCGGGCGCACCGAGTCGATCCTGATGTCCATGCCGCCCGTGGTGAAATGGCGTTATCAGTGGTCGCCCGAAGACGGGTCGCAAGAAGCCAAGCTATACACCGACTTCCTGCGCCCACGCGATTGGGCGCAGGAGCCTGCCACCCACCTATGGCTGTAAAGCCGGGTTCAGACAGGCTTCACCGCATGCAAAAGCCATCCCGAACGGGCTTGTTCGGCGGTAGTTTCGACCCCGTCCATCGCGCTCATTTGAGCCTGGCGCATTGCGCTGTGGATCAGCTGGGCCTGGACCGTCTGCTGTGGATGCCCGCTGGGCGCCCCTGGCAAAAAACCGGGCGGGGCTTGGCTTCGCCTGAGCATCGCCGGGCCATGGTTGAGTTGATGGTGCAAGGCGAGGCGCGCTTTATTGTGGACGACAGCGAGTTGGTGCGCGATGGCGCCAGCTACACCATTGATACCGTGCGTTCGCGTTTGGCAGCGCATCCGGAAGAATCCTTGTTCTTGGTGATTGGCCAGGATCAATACATCCGCCTGCATACCTGGCGAGAGTGGCGCGAACTGCTGGCCTCAGTCACCGTGGCCGTCGCGGCACGTGCCGATCAAGAAGTTCAGGCTTCTGCCGAAGTTGCCGAATACCTGTTGAACAATCCGGCCAAGATCATGAAGCTGGCCATGCCGGCCATGCAAATTTCATCCACCCAGGTGCGCGACATGGCGGCGCGCGCTGAGGATATCCGCCCCTTGGTGGGCGACGCGGTGGCGGGGTATATTGCCCAGCACCGTCTTTACAGTGAGTAGACCCTGAATGGACATTCGTAAGTTGCAACGCGCCATCGTCGATGGCTTGGAAGATGTGAAGGCCCAGAACATCGTGGTCTTCAATACCGAGCACCTGTCACCGCTGTTCGAGCGCGTGATCATCGCCTCGGGCACCAGCAACCGCCAGACCAAGGCGCTGGCCTCCAGCGTTCGCGTCACCGTCAAGGAGCGCGGGATGGACGTCCTGCGCTGTGAGGGCGAAGAAAACGGCGAGTGGATCATCGTGGACTGCGGCGCTGCCGTGGTGCATGTGATGCAACCGTCCATCCGCGACTATTACCACCTGGAAGAAATCTGGGGCGGCAAGCCAGTGAACATGAAAATGTCCGATGGCGAGACCAAGCTGGTCAAGGCTTCAGAGGATGACGCGCCGAAGAAGAAGGCGACGGCCAAGAAAGCCGCATCCGCCACCAGCGCCAAGGAAGAAGCCCTGAAAGGCCCGGTGAAGCTGCCCGCCAAGAAGGCTGCGCCCAAGAAGGCCGCAACTGGTGAAGCCAAGCCCGCCGCTAAAAAAGTGGTGGCCAAGAAGGGCGTGACCCGCACCGTGGGTGTCAAGACGCCCGTCGACAAGACCATCAAGGTGGGCCAGCCCAAGCCGGCTACCAAGAAGGCTGCTACCAAATCGGCCGCCAAATCTGCAACTAAGCCCGCAGCAAAGCCCGCCGTGAAGTCGGCTGCCAAGCCGGTCGCCGCCAAGAAGGTAGCTGCCAAGACTCCGGCAGCCGCCAAAAAGGCACCGGCCAAGAAAACCGCCACCCGCGGTTGACGTTGTGCTTCAGCGTTAGTTAGCCCATGCGTTTGTATTTGGTGGCCGTGGGCCAACGCCAGCCCGCGTGGGCTGACACCGCGTATGAAGACTTCGCCAAGCGCTTTCCACCCGAAATGCGCCTGGAGCTGAAGGCCGTCAAGGCGGAGACACGCGGCAGCAAGACGGCCGAGCAGTTGATGGCCGCTGAGGCGCTGCGCATCGAGGCGGCTTTGCCCAAGGGCGTGCGGCGCGTCATCCTCGATGAGCGCGGTGACCGTCGCACCAGCATGCAGTTGGCTGAGCGCATGAAGGTCTGGATGGGTGATGGGCGCGACGTCGCTTTGATCATTGGCGGGCCCGATGGCTTGGCACCAGCGCTCAAAGCCACGGCCGATGAAACGTTGCGCCTCTCCGACCTGACGCTACCCCATGCCTTTGCCCGTGTGCTGCTGGCTGAGGGCTTGTATCGCGCATGGACGGTAATGACCGGGCACCCCTATCACCGGGAATGAAGGGGCTGGCGTGCTGCGGCGCCCATTTGGCCCCGTTGGGATCTATTGGGTTTATTTGACAAGGCAGGAATGGCCATGAGTTTTGAGTTTGTCTATCTGGCCTCGCAAAGTCCCCGCCGGCGGCAACTGCTGGATCAGTTGGGCGTGCGTTACGAGGTTTTGCTGCTCGGCACCGACGAAGATCCGGAGAGCCTGGAGGTGGTGCTGCCCGGCGAAGATCCCGAGGCCTATGTGGCCCGTGTGACGCAACTCAAGCTGCTGGCTGCGCTGGACCGCCTGGCCGCCCGAGGCCTGCCTGCGGCACCCGTGCTGTGCAGCGACACGACGGTGGCCTTGGATCAGCACATTCTCGGCAAGCCCTTGGATGCTGACGAGGCTTTGCAAACCTTGAGCTTGCTGGCAGGCCGGCGCCACCGGGTCATTACGGCGGTCGCGGTTGCGGCGGGTATGGCGGGTGCGGCCCATCTTGGTGAACTTGCGCCCCAGCAATACCGGGCGCTGAGCGTTTCGACCGTCGATTTCTCGGAGATTGATCCCGAGCAGCTCAGGCGTTATGTCGCAAGCGGTGAGCCCTTTGGCAAAGCCGGTGCCTATGCCATACAAAGTCAGGCGGCGGCGTGGATATCTCGCATTGAAGGAAGCTATTCAGGCATCATGGGGCTCCCCCTGTTTGAAACGGCTCAATTGCTGCGCAAGGTGGGCGTGCATTTCTGAGCGTTGTGGAGTTCTGTCGACTGCTGCTGGTGATGGTGCGCGAGCAGGCCGCAGCAGTCGACAGCATTCAAGAGTCGAGAGCCCATGGAAGATATTCTGATCAACTGGACGCCCCAGGAAACCCGCGTGGCGGTGGTCGAAAACGGCGCGGTGCAGGAGCTTCACGTCGAGCGCACCCTGGAGCGCGGTTTGGTGGGCAATGTGTACTCCGGCAAGGTGGCGCGAGTGCTGCCGGGCATGCAGTCGGCCTTCATTGACATCGGCCTGGAGCGGGCGGCGTTTCTTCATGTCGCCGATCTGCATCTCAATGGCACCGCCGCACAGCCGCGCAGCCACCATGCGGACGCTGGTGTGGTGACGCCCATCGAGCGGCTGTTGTTCGAGGGGCAGACCCTGACAGTGCAGGTGATCAAGGACCCTATCGGCACCAAAGGTGCACGGTTGTCATCCCAAATCAGCATTGCCGGGCGCATGCTGGTGTTTTTGCCGCAGGACGAGCACATCGGCATCTCTCAGAAAATTGGTTCGCCCGAGAACCGCGAGGCCTTGCGCCAGCGCATGCAGGCGTTAGTGGGTAAAGCGGACGAGGGCGGCGGCGGTGGCTTCATCTTGCGCACCAATGCTGAAGACGCCACGGATGAAGAGTTGGCCTCTGACATCGCTTACCTGCGTAAAGCCTGGGCGCGCATCCGCCACGGCGCGCTCAACTCGCCGCCGACGAGTTTGCTGCATCAAGACCTGAGCTTGGTCGAGCGGGTGCTGCGCGATTTGGTGAATGAGCGAACGGGCTCGATTCGCATCGACTCCAAGCTGCAGTATGAAGTGCTGCATGGCTTTGGCGAAACCTTCATGCCGGCAGCCACGGCCAAGTTGGAGTTGTACCGTGGAGAGCGCCCCATCTTTGATTTGAACAATATCGACGCCGAGATCGGCCGGGCGATGGCGCGACGGGTTGATTTGAAATCGGGCGGCTATCTGATCTTCGATCAGACCGAGGCCATGACCACGATTGACGTCAATACCGGCGGCTTTGTGGGGGCTCGCAATTTCGATGACACCATTTTCAAGACCAATCTGGAGGCTGCAGGCACGATTGCGCGCCAACTGCGTTTGCGCAATCTGGGCGGCATCATCATCGTTGACTTCATCGACATGACTCGCGAAGAGCACAAGACGGCGGTGTTGAGCGAATTCCGCAAGCAACTCAGTCGCGACCGTACCAAGGTCACGCTGGGTGGCTTCACCCAACTGGGTTTGGTGGAAATGACCCGCAAACGCACCCGTGAGTCACTGTCGCGCATGCTGTGCGAAGCCTGCCCGACTTGCGAGGGGCGAGGCCAGGTCAAAACAGCGCGCACGGTTTGCTACGACATCTTGCGCGAGATTTTGCGTGAAGCGCGACAGTTCTCACCCAAGGAGTTCCGCATCGTGGCGGCGGCCAATGTGGTGGAAATGTTGCTGGACGAAGAAAGCCAGCACTTGGCGGGCTTGTCCGATTTCATCGGCAAGCCGATTTCGCTGACGGCCGAACCGTCCAATCAAACCGAGCATTACGACATTGTGCTGATGTAAGGGGCCGGCAACAGTTCTGACGCGATGTGCTTCACCGAACTCCGGTGGCGTCGACTGGTTTTTTCTTCATACATGGCTTTGTCGGCGAAGTTCAACAACTCGCTCAGAGCGGTGCCATGCTGTGGGTAGATGGCGCGCCCCATGGAGCAACCCACCTGAACCTGATGGGCACCCGTGTCGGTTTGGACGCGAATTGGCTTGCACAAAGCTTTCTCAAGCTTGTGCAACACCCGATTCAGGTCGTGCTCAGCCGGCGTTTCAGCAAGAAACAAAGCGAACTCATCGCCACCCAGCCGAGCAACCATGTCATCCCCCCGGAGTTGCTGCTGCATGCGAGCGGCCACCGTCTGCAGCACCACGTCGCCAGCGGCATGACCATGTTGATCATTGATCAACTTGAATCCGTCCAGGTCAAGATAAACCACCGCCAGTGGCTGCCCCAGCCGCTCGGCGCCGGCAAGTGCCGCGTGCAGGCGCTGCTCAAAGCGGGCGCGATTGGGCAGGCCGGTCAAGGGGTCGTGATTGGCCCGGTGTTCATGGTGTTGTGCCCGGTGCTGCAACTCGGTGACGTCAATCAAGGTGCAGATGAAGCCAATGGCTTGCCCTTTGGCGTCATGGATGACCCCAGCCTCCCACTGCAACCATCGATGCTGTCCCGCTGCATTGAGCAGTTGAAATTCTTCGTGCAAGCGGTCTGAAGTGTGGACGGAGCTCTGCCAGCGTTGTCGCAAATGTTCTGCAATGGCGGGCGAGAGGTTGCGGGTCCACAAGTCACCCTGCCCATGGATGGCTTCCAGGCCCAACATGGCCAAGCCACGCTCATTGCAGTAGGTCAACTGACCCTGCAAATCGGTTTCGAACAGGCCAACCGGTGCCAACCGGGCCATTTCTTCAAAACGAAGACTCTGCCGCGCGGCGATATCTTGCATCTGTTGTACCAGTGTCAGTTCTTCAGCCAATTGGCGGGCTTGTTGGCGCAGTGTGTTCTCACGCCGCAGGATTTCGGACATGTCCCGAATCTGCAAGATGCATTGCCGTACCGAGTCGTTGCGCAGGGCGTGTACTTCGATCATTTGGTGAATGCGCTCCGCGGCGGGTTCAGCGCGCGCAAACAAGGGCAGAGGCTTTGGGTGAAAGGCGTGAGACAGCCGGCTGGCTCGGCCCAGGCGCAGCGCCTCGTCGCAGGCCTGCAGCAGGCGGGGCTCAATGGTGTCGCCAAAGGCTTGGTTCAAGGTCAATCCTTGCACCGGGAATTCACAACGGCTGCGGTTTCGGACCCAGCGATTGCAAACTTCGATTTTCCCGACGTGGTCGAGAACGATTACGCCGATCTCAAGGGCTTCCAAGGCATTTCTCATGAGTCGCCCTCGTTGGGTGCAGACCCAGGCTCGTCCGGCAAGCCAAAGAAACGTTGCACCAGTTGAATCACGTTGGTCAACGAGGGCAAATCCATCATGAAGAGCACGTAACCCGTTACGTCCTGGCTGCTCATCGACATGCCAATGTGGGCCACCAACATGACGTGGTCGGGCGCCAGATTGCGGAACAGGTCCTGGGGAGACACCCGATCGACCGTGGGCAGCGTGCCTATCATTTCAGTGCGAAAGATCAGCGTCAGGCTGCTCATGCAACTGTTGATAATGATATTGCCGACTTCCCCCAGCGCGTCTTGCTCCAGTTCACTGACTTGCTCGACCGTACTGCCGGTGTCGCCGAGCATGCGGCGCACGATGTCCAAACCGCTCCGCTCCGGAAACAGCAGCAGTGCCTCCGTTGAGAGCTGAATATCCGGGCTGTGAAAAGCCTGAGAGATGCTGCAGAGCTTGGGTGAGACGTTGTGAGTGGACGGCAAGTCGACGAGGCGGCGCACCAATATCTCGCGGGAGAGGATTTCAACTTCAGGAACCGTGACTTGAATTTCTTCGTTGACGATGCCACCGAAGGAGGCTGCCGCTTCGCCGACGGCCAGATTGAACGCCTCGGCCAATGCGTCGCGCTCCAGTTCGTTGAGTTTTGTTCTCACGGGGTCTCCAGCAGGGCGAGTATTTGATCGATGATCTCCGCCCGAACCGGTTTTTTGAACAGGCGCACCTGAATGGCTTCGGCCTTTTGGCGCATGGCATCTTGCACATTGGCGGTGAGCAAGGCCACGCGGATGCGTGGGGCTTGGAGGTGCAGTTGTTCGGCGGCTTGAAGGCCGTCCATCACAGGCATGTTGATGTCCATGATGACCAGCAAAGGCTGTGCTTCCAGTGCGAGTGTGAGGCCCGCCAAGCCATCGCCGGCTTCCAGAATTTGCACAGACGGCAGTCGACTCTTCAGCAAGGCGGAGACCAGGGCGCGTGAGACTTTGCTGTCATCAACGACCAAAATTTTCGGTGTACTTGTCATGGGCTATAGGCCTCAAATGGGGTTGCAAGGGGTCTTTTGGACGCGTTCAGCGGTGAGGCTTGGGTGTCGCAATTTTGCTTGAAATGATATTTTTGAGAAAGAACAAAAATTGTAAAAATGGCAAATTACTTCGCGAACGGCGCCGGGCGACCTTGATTTGAGGGGGTGGAATGGGGGACCGGGGGAGACAATCGGACATGGCGGCGGCATGCCCCTGGGCGTCAGTGCGAGCGGCGCACTGCAGGCGATACACCTTGATGCAGAATAGTCAGGCCTTCTTGCATGAAGGCGGGCTGGGCGGCTGCTCTAATAGTCTTGACGAACACGCATGAGCATTTTTGAATCCATGACCTTTCCAATGTCGCGTCGCAAGGCGCTGGGCGCCGTGGCCAACACGGCTGCGGTGGCCTTGAGTGCGGTATCCCTGCCGACACGGGCCCAGTTTCGGGTTGAAATTTCGGGTGTGGGCGGCAGCCAGATTCCGATCGCCTTGCCCGACTTTCGTGATGAATCTCGTAGCGGGCAAGCCATTGGCGCCATCATTCGCGCCGACCTGGAGCGCAGCGGCCAATTCCGCAACATTGAATCTCCTTCTGGGCTGTTTGAAGGCAGTACACCGACCTGGAGCGAATGGCGGGCCCGCAATGCCGATGCGCTTGCTGCTGGTTCCGCCACCCGTTTAGCCGATGGTCGAATCGACGTACGCTACAAATTGTGGGACGTCGTGAAGGGGCAAGACCTCGGCGGTGAGGCCTATGCCGTGATCGCCGAGGATGTGCGCCTCTCTGCCCATCGCATTGCCGACGCCATCTACAAGAAGTTGACAGGCGAGCGCGGTGTGTTTGCGACCCGCATGGCCTATGTCACCAAGACCGGGGGGCGTTACGCCCTTCGAATTGCCGACGCCGACGGCGAGGGAGGGCAAGTTGCGCTGGCGAGCCCGGACCCCATCATTTCACCCGCCTGGTCGCCCAATGGGCGGGAGTTGGCCTACGTGTCCTTCGAGTCGCGCAAGGCGGTGGTCTGGATTCAGGATTTGTCCACTGGGCGCCGCCGCGTGTTGGCCGATTTCCGCGGCAGCAACAGCTCGCCCGCTTTCTCGCCAGACGGCCAGCAACTGGCCCTGACGTTGTCGCGCGACGGGGGCTCACAACTGTTCCTCATGAACCGCGATGGCGGCGGCTTGCGGCGCTTGACGCAAAGTTCGGCCATCGACACCGAGGCGGTGTTCTCTCCCGATGGCCGCTCTTTGTTCTTTGTGAGCGACCGTGGCGGTGGCCCACAGATCTACCGCATGGCTTTGGCGGGGGGGGCGGCGGAGCGCGTGACCTTCAACGGGGCCTACAACATCAGCCCCGACATCAGTCCCGACGGACGAACCATGGCGTTCATCACCCGTCTGGGGGGCGGAATCTTTCGCCTGTGCGTGATGGACCTTGCCAGCGGTGCGGTGCAGCAGATCAGCGATACGACGGATGACGAAAGCCCCAGTTTCTCGCCCAATGGCCGCTTGCTGGTCTACGCCACTCGCGTGGGTGGCCGTGATGTACTGATGACCACCACGCTGGACGGCAAGATCAAAGCCAAACTGATTGCCAGCCTTGCGGATGTGCGTGAGCCGGTCTGGGGGCCGTTTACACGTTGAATTTACATAATCTTTACCTCACCACGCCAATTTTCAACAGGCATTTGACATACTGCGAAGTTGGCTGCGCTTGGGGAATGAGACATTGATTTGTTCACCAAGATTTGAGGGTTGCTGTAACGCGACAAAGCGGCGTGACAGCGCGGCCCGCTATCATCGATCGCAATGTTTTGCGAATAGTTTGCAGGAGTATTTCCAATGAAAATGACGCATTTCGCACTGTCTCTTCTGGCCGCGGCGGCTTTGGTTGGTTGCGGCTCGGCCGTGAAACTGGATGAGCCGCCGCCGGTGGAAACCCGCCCGGTTGATTCGTCTTCCCAGGCCAATGCCGGCAATGCCGCCAACACCAAGCCGATGGGTGAATCCACCGTGAAGACGGTCGATCTGGGCGCGCAATTGACCGCCGCTGTTGCCAATCAGCGCGTGGTTTATTTCGACTTCGACAGCTTCACGGTCAAGGAAGACTATCGGGGCCTGGTTGAAGCCCACGCCAAGCGCCTGAGCAACGATCGCAAAGTGTCACTGAACCTGGAAGGTCATACCGACGAGCGCGGTGGCCGTGAGTACAACCTCGCCCTGGGTCAAAAGCGTGCAGAAGCCGTGGCCAAGTCGCTGACCTTGCTGGGCGTGAATGGCACACAGGTTGAGGCCGTGAGTTTTGGCAAAGAGCGTCCAGCCGATACCGGCCATGACGAAGCCGCCTGGGCAAAGAACCGCCGCGTCGAGTTGAAGGACAAATAAGATGAGGCTGCCGGTCATGCGGTGGCCCGCAGCTGCGGTGCTACTGGCGGGGTGCTGGCTCGGCGCCAGCGCGCACGCGGGTCTGTTCGAAGACGAAGACGCCCGC
Organism: Roseateles koreensis; assembly: GCF_028595305.1. Taxonomy (GTDB): domain Bacteria; phylum Pseudomonadota; class Gammaproteobacteria; order Burkholderiales; family Burkholderiaceae_C; genus Paucibacter_A; species Paucibacter_A koreensis. The sequence continues at coordinate 93,422 of NZ_JAQQXS010000003.1, forward strand.
AAGGCGATCATCGAGTTGCGGGCGCGCATTCAGCAAAACGAAGATACGCAGCGTCAACGTGCTGAACAACAAGGCAGTCAGGCGCAAGGGCAGGTCGATCAACTGCGCCGCAGCTTGCTCGATTTGAATGCCCAATTGGACACATTGCGCGCCGAGCTTGCCAAACTGCGTGGCCAAAACGAACAATTGAGTCGCGATCTGTCTGACACTCAGCGCAAGGTCAGCGATCAGTCGCAGGCCCTGGATGCACGGTTGAAACCATTTGAGCCCCAAAAGGTGACCTTGGACGGGCGTGAATTTCAGGCTGACCCGGAAGAGCGTCGCCAATACGAGGCGGCAATTGGCTTGATACGGCGAGGTGATTTCAACGACGCGGTCAGCGCTTTCAACACATTTGGCAACCGCTTTCCGGCGAGTGGTTACAGTGACTCGGTGCGCTTTTGGTTGGGCAACGCCCAATATGGCAAACGCGACTACAAAGATGCGATCGCCACGTTCAAGGCCTTCATCTCCGGCAACCCCGAGCATCCGCGCGCGCCTGAGGCTTTGCTCGCTTTGGCGAATTGCCAGATCGAGTTGAAAGACAGCAAAGCAGCACGTCGCAGCCTGGACGATTTGATCAAAGCCTACCCAGGCAGCGAGGCCGCCAAGGCTGGCAAAGAACGCTTGGCCTCCCTGCGATGACCGGGCTGAGGTGCATTGCCAAAGGCGGCACAGTCAGCGCCTAAAATCTCGCCATGACTGATGCCACTTTGAATTCGCTGGAGCCGGAGTTGTTGGACGTCGATGCGGAGCGGCGTTTTGGTGGCCTGCGCCGTCTGTATGGCGATGCTGCGTACCAGCGGCTCCGGGCAGCACGTGTGGTGGTTGTGGGGCTGGGCGGCGTAGGCTCCTGGGCTGTTGAGGCGCTGGCCCGCTCTGGCGTGGCGGCGCTGACCCTGATTGATCTGGATCAGGTGGCTGAATCCAATATCAATCGACAAGTGCAGGCGCTGAGTTCCACCGTGGGCATGGCCAAGGTGCATGCCCTGCGTTTGCGCATCCACGAGATCCATCCCGCCTGCGAGGTTCGGGTGATCGAAGAGTTCGTTGAAGAAGGCAATTGGCCGGGCCTGCTGGGCAATGCGCCGGTCTATGACGGTGTCATTGATGCTTGCGACCAAGTGCGCGCCAAGGCGGTTATGGCAGCTTGGGCGAGAGCGCAGGCCTTGCCTTTTGTCACAGTGGGGGCAGCCGGTGGTAAGCGGCAGGCCCATTTACTGGCCGTTGAAGACTTGGCCGACGTCACGCATGACCCGCTGTCGGCCTCGTTGCGCCAGCGCCTGCGCCAGCAATACGAGGCGCCGCGCAAAGGAAAGCTGGGTTTGTCCTGCGTATTTTCTCGGGAGTCCGTGCATCGACCCGAGCAGCAGGGCGCGGCCTGCGACATCGATGGCAGCCTGAACTGCCATGGCTATGGCTCCAGTGTGATGGTGACTGCTAGCTTCGGCATGGCCGCTGCCGCTGAACTGGTGAAAAAGATGCTTGAAAGAAATTTTGCCTGATTGCTTGCAATGTCATCGGAAATGGTATTAGAATAGTAGGCTTCGCACGGTTCGGGTCGTTAGCTCAGTTGGTAGAGCAGCGGACTTTTAATCCGTAGGTCGCAGGTTCGAGTCCCGCACGACCCACCAGAATTACAGCGAATTTATGCTATAATGCGAAGCTTGAAATTTTGAAGTTGCTTTAAAAGCAGCCCAAAATTCAAATGTAGGGCTCTTAGCTCAGTTGGTAGAGCAGCGGACTCTTAATCCGTAGGTCGAGTGTTCGAGTCACTCAGGGCCCACCAAAATTAAGAATTGAATCAAGCACTTAGCGCCGAAAGGTTCTAGGTGCTTTTTTCTTTGGCGGAGCTGGTGCCGGTCTGGTGCCAGTTTTCTACCCCATTCAATGCAAAGCCGAAGTTTCAAAAATCAGGCTGGCTTCGTCAGCGGCTATTGATGCGGCCCTTGCTGAAGTGATCGGTCCGGTTCGACCCTCGCGCCAGGCGAGCTGACACATCACATGCTGAGTTGCGCGCCCGAATGATTCGGCAGCCATCAGCGCCAGCATGCCGCCACCCTGAGCGAATTTTTCAGGGCGCTCTCAGAATGTCCCGCACGCCGGATTGGCGCAGCGCGGCCAGTTGCTCGGCGGAGGCTTCGGCATTGGTCACGAGCAGGTCGATGCTGTTGCTGGGGCACACCTGCATGCGGCTGGTTTGCCCCAGTTTGTGGTGGTCGGCCAGCAGGATGCGGGTGCGTGCGTGGGCGAGCATGGCGCGGGCCACACCGGCCTCATGTTGAGCGTAGCTCATGGCGCCGTGCTCGGCGTCCACCGCCACCGGTGAAATGAGAGCCAGGTCGACGTGGAAGCGGGCGATTTCAGCGACGGTGTGTTCGCCGAACACAGCGGGCACTCCACCGTCCAGCCGGCCGCCCAGGAGCATGACGTCGAGCCGGGCGTTGTGGCTCAGCACACGAGCAACTTCGATGGAGTTGGTGATGATCTGCAAATCGTTATGCAGGATCAACTCGCGCGCCAGGGCCAGCGTGGTGGAGCCTGCATCGATGAAGCAGGAGCAGCCGCGCTGCAGCAGGGGTGCAGCACAGCGCGCGATGCTCTGCTTTTCTTCCCGGTTGAGTTGGGTGCGTACTTGATAGCTGGGCTCGGGCGTGGCCGACGAGGGTACAGCGCCGCCGTGGATGCGGTTGAGCTTGCCGGTTTGGGCCAGCTCGATCAGGTCACGGCGCACCGTCTCGCGCGATACGCCCAACTCAAGGGCAAAAGTTTCTGTGGTGAGTCGCTGGCGTTCGTTCAACAGCGCAATGATTTTTTTATGACGCTCAGGCAACCACATGGCAGGAAGAGGCTTGCGCACCGGCAACCGTAGGCTCGCTCAGGCCCTTGATGCCGGTGAAATGCCGGTGAAATTGGAATGGCATAGATGGGAACAGGCGGCCAAGGCCTCTTTGTGACGATTTGGGGGTTTTTGTGTGACGTTGTGGATTTGATGCGTGTTTGTGGATTTCATGGGGTTTGTCGTTGTGTTGTCGTGGACTTTTGTGAAAGTGCGCCCTGTCGCGTCGAGCGGCGTGCAGGCCTGACTTGAATCAGTAGGTGGGCGTGCGCTGCAGACGTTTTTCGCGTTTCGCAACTTTTACCAAGAATCCGTTTCCATGACCCCCCAGCATTCGATCACCGTTCTGGCTTGCGCACTGGCCTTGGCCTTCAGCACGCAAGCCTTTGCTCAAACTCAGGACAACGCGGACGTCACCTCGCTTGACCGGGTGACCGTCAGCATCGGCCGCGGCCAAATGCGCTCGGTGCAAGGCCTAAGCCGTGCCGAGTTTGACAATGCCATCTCCGGTACCAGCCCGCTGGCCACCGTGTCGCGCCTGCCGGGCGTTAACTTCCAGTCCGCAGACCCGCTGGGCAACTACGAGTGGTCCACCCGATTTACGGTGCGTTCTTTCTCGCAGAACCAGTTGGGCTTCACGCTGGATGATGTGCCGCTGGGTGATATGTCCTACGGCAATATGAATGGCTTGCACATCAGCCGCGCCATTTCCAGCGAGAACGTCTCGCGCGCCTTCTTGTCGCAGGGCGCGGGCTCGCTGGAAACCGCTTCCTCCAGCAATCTGGGCGGCACGTTGCAGTTCTATTCAGCCGACCCTTCTGATCGCTTCGGCCTGGATGCGCGGCAGACCGTGGGCAGCGACAAGAATCGCCGCACCTATCTGCGCCTGGACAGTGGCGTCACCGACCTGGGCCAGTTCTATGTCAGCTACACCAACCAGAACGCCGACAAGTGGAAGGGCGAGGGCGAGCAACGCCAGGAGCAGTGGAACCTGAAGTATGTGAAGAAGTTTGGCGACAACCGCGTGTCGGCCTTCTTGAACACATCCAACCGCCGCGAGATCGATTACCAGGACATGTCGCTGGAAATGATCAACCGCCTGGGCAGCAACTGGGATAACTTCTACCCCAATTTTTCGGCGGCGGTCAACGCCTCAAATGCTTACTGCGGCAACGTGGCCGGCAAGCCCTACACCGCGCAGTGTGACGATGCCTATTACGCGGGCTCTGGCCTGCGCAAGGACCAACTGGGCGGTGTGACGTTGGATGCCAAGCTGGCTGACAAGCTGAGCTTGAAGACCACCGCCTACTACCACCACAACGAGGGTCGCGGCCTCTGGTACACGCCCTACACCGCCTCGCCGGACGGCACGCCTGTGGCGCTGCGCACCACCGAGTACGGCATCAAGCGCGGCGGCATCGTCGCCAGCCTGGACTATGAGTTCGAGCAGCATCAGATCAAGCTGGGCTTCTGGCACGAGAACAACGACTTCGACCAGGCGCGCCGTTTCTACGCGACCTCATTGGCCGCTGTGCCGAGCCCCTACGAGTTCCCGAGCAATCCGTTCTACACCCAGTGGCAGTACGGCTTCAACACCAAGACCGACCAGTTCTCTCTGGCTGACACGGTGGCTTTGAGCAAAGACTTGACGCTGGGTGCCGGCTTCAAGGCTCTGCGCGTCAAGGTCAATGGCAATCTGGAAGTGGGCAGCGACAAGCCCTCGGACAGCATCACGGCCAGCAATGGCTTCTTGCCGCAACTCGGCCTGAACTACCAACTGTCGGGCAGCGACGAGCTCTTCGCCTCGGCCGCACGCAATATGCGGGCCTACCAAGGCGCGGCGACGGGCACGACACCGTTCGCTACCTCGGCAGCAGGCTTTGCCGCGATCAAGAACTCCTTGAAACCTGAAGTCTCTGATAATTTCGAGGCGGGTTGGCGCTCGCAGACCCGGGCTTACCAGGGTTCGCTGACGGCCTATCTGGTCAACTTCCATGACCGTCTGCTGGGCGTGCAGCAGGGCGCCGGCATTGTGGGTAACCCGACCGTGTTGTCCAACGTGGGTGGTGTGCGCTCAATCGGTCTGGAGGCGGCGTTGTCGCTGCGCCTGTCGACCCACATCGACTGGTACAACAGCCTGAGTCTGAGCAACTCGACCTACCGCGACAACGTGGTCAGCAATGGCTCGGTCGTGGCGACCTCGGGCAAGCACGTGACCGACTCGCCTGACACCATGTTCAAGTCCATCCTGGGCTATGAGTCCGGCAGCTTGTTTGGCAATGTGGGCCTCGACTACATGAGCAAGCGCTACTACACCTATTTGAATGACAGCGCCGTGCCGTCACGCACCTTGGTCAATTTGAACGGCGGCTACCGCAGCCGCAACCTGGGCTTTGTGCGCGAGGGTTCGGTGCAGGTGGGCGTGACCAATCTGTTTGACGAGAAGTACATCTCCACCATCGGCAGCAATGGCTTCGTCAACAGCGACCCCACGGGCACCGCGCAAACCATGTTGACCGGTGCGCCGCGCCAAGTCTTCGTGACCTTCTCCGCCAAAATCTGAGGCAGGCCCGGGATATGAGTAAACCGCTCGTCAATCCCGGCAGGCGCCAATGGGTGCTGGCCTCCGCCTTGGCGGGGGTCGGCCTCGACGCCGTGGCCGGCAACGAACAGCCACCGCAACTGCCTGCTTCACGCCAACCCGGTCTCACCCTGAAGCCGGGCGCGCGCCGCATGCGCATTGCTTTTGGCTCCTGTGCACGGCAGGAAAAACCGCAACCGATCTGGCAAGCCATCGCGGCCGTGCACCCGGATTTGTTCGTTTTTCTGGGGGACAACTTTTATGCGGACGCGCAGAGCGAAGCCACGCTGCGCCAGCGCTATCGTGAATTTCGCGAGTTTCGTGAAACGGCGCCGCTGCAAGCTTTTCGCCGGGCAACGCCGCATGTGGCCATCTGGGACGACCACGACTTTGGCGATGACGATGTGGGGGGCGAGTACGCCCACAAGAAGCTGTCGCAACAGCTGTTCTGCGATGAATGGGGTGAACCGGCCGAGTCCCCCCGCCGCACCCGCAGCGGTATTTACGAGAGCTACCGATTTGAGGCGGGTGGCCGCAACGTGCAGCTGATCATGCTGGACCTGCGCTACAACCGTACAGCCCTGATCGTGGACCCGGCGCTCAAACAAGACTACCGCATGATGGTACTCAAAGCCAAGCTGACAGGCGCGCCGATGACGGGATGGTACGTGCCCAATGCCGACCCCAAGGCCAGCATGCTGGGCGAGGCGCAATGGGCCTGGCTGGAGCAGCAACTGCACGAGCCGGCGGACGTTCGCATCATCGGCTCCAGCGTGCAGTTCGCCGCGGACGGCACTGGCTGGGAAGGTTGGGCTAACTTTCCACTCGAGCGGCAACGATTCGTCGATCTGCTCAAGAAGACCCGCGCCGAAGGCGCGTTCATGATCAGCGGCGACATGCATTACGCCGACATCTCACGGTGGCCCGTCAGCGACGGCTATCCCTTGTGGGACATCACCTCCAGCGGTTTGACCGAGGTGTGGGACATTCCGACGCCCAATCGCCAACGCGTCTCGGCGGTGTTGGCGGAACAGAACTTCGGCCTGGTTGATCTGGACTGGTCCGGCGGCAGCCTCGACATCAAGCTGAGCATTTGCGATGTGCATGGGCAGGTGAAACTGTCTCAGGCATTGCGTCAAGACCAATTGCGTTTCGGCGAAAACCTCAGCGCAAAGGCTGGCAAATCATGACTTTGAATTTTCGCGCGCATCGCGTTTTTCAGGCCACTGCGGGCCTGACACTGGGGCTTGCCGTCGGGCTGTCATCCGCGGCGACACAGCCCAGCGCGCTTGAAAAGGCAGCCCGCGCCGAAGGAAAATTGGCCACCGTGGGCATGCCGGACGCCTGGGCCAATTGGCAAGGCACCTGGGCCGACCTCAAACGCATTCATGGCTTGGTGCATGTGGACACCGACATGAGCAGTGCCGAAGAAATCGCCAAGATCGAGGCCGAAAAAGGCAATGCCACGGTGGACATAGGGGACGTTGGTTTTGAGTTCGGCGCCATCGCCAAATCGCGCGGCATCACGCGCGCCTACAAACCCAGCACCTGGGATCAAATTCCCGAATGGGCGAAAGATGCCGACGGACATTGGGCGCTGGCCTACACCGGTACCATCGCCTTCGCGGTCAACACCAAACGGGCCACTCAGGTGCCCCGCAGCTGGAAGGCCTTGTTCGCCGGCAACTATCGTGTACTGGTGGGCGAGGTGGGTCGCGCTGCACAGGGCAACGCTGCTGTGTTGGCAGCGGCGGTGGCTTTGGGCGGTGATGAAACCCATCTGCAGCCCGCGCTGGCGGCCTTTGGCCAGATCGCTCGGCAGCATCGGCTGGTTACGGTCAATCCCGCACCCGCCTTGATGGAGCGTGGCGAAGCTGACGTGTTCTTGCTGTGGGACTTCAACGCGCTCTCGTATCGCGACAGAATTCCTAACGCGGCGGACTATGAAATCTTGATTCCGGCAGACGGCTCGATCACCAGTGGCTACACCACGCTCATCAACAAAAACGCGCCCCATCCCAATGCCGCGATGCTGGCCCGCGAGTACATCTTCAGCGACGCGGGGCAGATCAACCTGGCCTTGGGGCATGCCCGCCCCATCCGCGTGGATCACATCAAGATGCCCGTCGAGGCCCAGGGTAAGCTGCTGGACAGTGCGCAATACCGCAATGCGAGGGCCATTCGTCCGCAACTGTGGACGGAGGAGGTCAAGAAGTTGCCGCGCAGCTGGCTGCACGAGGTCACCGGAGCGATGCAGTGAGCGGGGCATCTTTCGTTAGCCCGCTGACAGGCCGAAAACTGGTTTTTGTGCTGGCGGACGGCCTGCGTGCCGACACCGCCCGCGACTATATGGGCTATCTGCAAGCCCTGCGTGAAGCCGGGCGTGCTCAGTGGAGCAGCCTGCGCTGTGAGCTCCCCAGCCTATCCCGGCCGCTCTACGCCACGGTGCTGACAGGGCGCCGCCCGCTTGAGCACGGCCTCGTTGGCAATATGCCTGCGGGCCGGTATTGCGGCGACAACCTGATTGAGCAATTGGCCGCACATGGGGGCAAGACCGCCGTGGCCGCCTACCACTGGTTTTACGAGTTATTGTCAGGTGAAGTGTTCGATCCCTTGTTGCATCGTCATGCACTAACTCCTCATCTCAGTGGTGCCGCCTGGTACTGCGAAGACGAATACCCCGACTCGCATTTGCTGGCGGACGCTGAGCATCTGCGCCGTACCTTGAGTCCCGTGCTGCTGTTCGTGCACCCCATGGGGCTGGATCATGCCGGCCACACTCACGGGGGCGAGTCGGCCGCGTATGCGATGGCCGCAAGGCGGCTGGACATGCAACTGGCGCAATTGGTGCCGCGCTGGCATCAGGCCGGTTATGACGTTTTGCTCACCAGCGACCACGGCATGAATGCCGACCGTATGCACGGGGGTGCCCTGGCGTGCGAGCGAGAGGTGCCCCTGGTGTGGGCGCCGCATGCCGCGCATGCGGACGCTGCGCCTGAAGAATTGCCCACCGACCAACTGGGCCTGCGAGCCTTTGTTTTGAGCCAGCTGTGCTGCGTTTGAACCTTTCTCCCCGTTTGGCGCTGTGGGCGGCCTTGCCCTTGCTGACCCTGGTTCTGCTGGCGGTGCTCATGCCCTTTGGGTGGCGCAGCGTCGGCTTGTTGCAGTCCTGCTTACAAGGCGAGGCGTGCGCCTGGCAGGAGTTGTTGAGCGATGACTACTACCTGCGGGCCTTGTGGAGCACGGTGTGGCTTGCCGGGGTTTCCAGCCTGGTTGGCATGCTCATCGGAATGGGCGCCGCCGTCGCCTTGGCCGAGATACCGCGCTGGCGGCCTGCAGTCTCTTTGTTGAGCAGCCTGGGCGCAAACTTTGCCGGCGTGCCCCTGGCTTTGGCCATGACGCTGTTGTTTGGCGCGCAGGGCGTGATCCGTGGCGTGTTTGAAGCGGCTGGCCTGCAATTGCCGTTTGATCTTTATCGCAACTCAGGTTTGCTCGTGGCTTATGTCTGTTTTCAGGCGCCGCTGGCGTGCCTGCTCTTGCTGGCACCGGTTCAATTGCTGGAGGGGGGGCTGATGGAGGCTGCTACGACACTCGGCGCCAGCCCTGGATTTTTCTGGCGTCGTGTAGGCTTGCCCATGCTATTGCCCAGCCTGCTGGAAGTGGGTAGCTTGCTGTTCGCCAATGCGGCAGCGGCGTATGCCACGCCGTTCGCGCTGTCTGGGACGGCTGCCAATGTGCTGGCCGTGCGTGTTGCAGCCTTGGTGAGCGGCGACATCTTCGCCCAGCCCGAGTTGAGCGCTTTGCTGGCGCTGCTGATGTTTTTCATGTTGGTGGCGACGATTGTGGCGACCAGAATTTTGGCCGCGCGGCTGCGCAGGGGGCTGGCGTGAGCGGCGGCGGGCATCAAACTGCAGGGGCGATTCGGGCGCGCAGGGGGCGGTACGGCCCCAAGCCCTCGCGCGTGGCGCTGTTCGTTTTGCTGGTGCTGGTGCTGTTGCCGCCGGTGGCGGTGTTGATGTATGCGCTCACCGAGCGTTGGGACTATGGCCTGCTGCCCGAAGCGCCAACCCTGCAATGGCTGTTGGGCGTGGTGCGCGATGAACGCAGCCTTGCTGCCTTGCGCAATACGGTGCTGCTGTCGTGCCTGAGCGCATGTGTGGCGGTGGTGCTGGGCGGTTTGGCCAGCGTGCTGGCTTGCCTGGCCGCGCCACGTTTGCGGGCCTTGCTGGACGTCTTGTCGCTTTTGCCCTATGCGGTACCTCCGGTGGTGATCGCCGTCGGCGCGCTAGAGCTGTTTGTGGGCCGTTGGGGCGGCTACCTGGACCTGCGTATGGTGTATGTGGCCGTGGTCGCGCCGTTGCTGTTCCCCTTGGTGCACAAGACCTTGGCGGCTGCGCTGACTCAGTTGGATGCCGCACAGCTGCTGGAGGCAGGCCGCACGCTGGGTGCCAGCGACGGCACGGTGCTGCGGCGGGTCTTGCTGCCGCTGCTGTTGCCGGCCCTGGGGAGTGCTTTGCTGCTGTGCTGGGTGACCGCCGCCATGGAGTTTGCAATCGCGAATCTGCTGCTGGGTGGCACGGTTGAGCTGCTGCAACCTCTGATGAACAGCATGCGGGGCGTCAACGGCCATCAATCGGCGGCGCTGATGGTGCTGAGCTTTGGCGCAGTAGCGGTGCTGGCCGCCTTGGTGCAAGCCTGTGGCGCCTGGAAGTCTTCTGGAAAATCACGATGAACGAAGTGTTGCCGATGCAGCTGCAAGTGCAGCAAGCCCGTGTGAACCTGGGGGGGCGGCCCGTTTTGCGGGATGTGGATGTGAGCATTCCGCAGGGTCAGGTGCTGGCGCTGTTGGGGGGCTCTGGCTGCGGCAAGACCACCTTGCTACGCGCCATTGCCGGTTTGCAAGCCTTGCATGGCGGGCACATCCACATGGGCGGGCGGGATATCAGTCGGGTACCTGCGCAGGAGCGCGGCATGGGCGTGGTGTTTCAGAACTACGCCTTGTTTCCCAATTTGTCGGTGCTGGAGAACATCAAATTCGGCGTGTTGGCCGATGGCCATGGGCAGACTGAAGCCACCTCGCGTGCCAACGAGTTGCTTCAGCTAGTTGAACTGCAGGCTCAGGCGACGAAGGTGCCGGCTCAGTTGTCCGGTGGGCAGCGGCAGCGGGTGGCGTTGGCGCGAGCCCTCGCGCGCAAGCCTTCGCTGCTCTTGATGGACGAGCCGTTTTCGGCCCTGGATGAGTCCTTTCGCGTGCCGTTACGCCGCTCGTTTCGCCATCTTCAACGCGCTTTGGGGCAAAGCTGTCTGCTGGTCACCCATGACCGCGAAGAGGCGTTTGAACTCGCTGATCAGGTGGCGGTGATGTTTGATGGCCGCATCGAGCAGTGCAGCCCACCGCTGACCCTGTGGCGGCGCCCGCAGACCCGGCGCGTGGCCGAATTTTTGGGCGCCTTTAACTTGCTGGACGCTCGCCACGCGCCTGGCGTGCTGTACCGCGACCGCGGGCACTGGATCTCGCCCATTGCCATGCTCACGTGGGTACCGCAGGCTGCATCGCCCCAAGGTGAAGCGCAGCCACCATCTGGCGAGGCTGCTGGTGATGCCGGCGATTGGCTCCTGCGCGCGCAGGTGCAAGCCTGTTTTATCGGGCAGCAGCGTGTGGCGATTGAACTGGTCAACGCGCAAGGCGGCATTTTGACGCTCTGGGCCGATCATCAATCTGCCTTGCCCGAGCCGGGCCGTTGGCTTGATTTACGGGTGCGGCTGGCGGATCTGCAGTATCTGGCGGAGTGAACGCAGAAACAAAAAAACCGCAGTCTCGTCAGTGAAGCGGTTTGGGCGCGGCTGCGAGCCAAGCTCGTGCGGCCGTGAAGTCGAACTGATTCAGATGGGCTTCAAATGCTGAAAGCCTTGGCCCCAGGGCCAGGTACAAGGCGGCGCGGTGGGTGTTGAACACCTCCAGGGCATCAGGATCGTCTTGTGCCAATAAGGCATCGATCTCGCTCATGATTTGCTGCGCGTCTAAGCCTTGTGCAGCAGGGGGAGTCCTTGGCGCAGCCAAGGGCTGATCGGGCCAAGACGAAGCGGGCCACGCCGCATCGAGTGCCACGAGCAATGCCTTGAATGCAGTCTCTGCGGCTGGCCAGCTGGCCTCGAAAGCGCGCATTTGGGCGTCGCCGTCATCACCCCCTCGCTCACGCAACACCGCCTCCAGCGCTGCCAAGGCGGGCTGCAGATCGACCGCGCCCAAGCTCCCTGCGAGGCCTTTGAGGCTGTGCGCCAAGCGTTCGGCATCGTCCCAGGACTTGCTCGCCACCCAGGTTTGGAGCTGTTGCAGGGCATCACGTCGCGTGTCGCGAAATTTGCGCAGCAGGTCGGCATAGAGCGCCTGATTGCCGTTCAAATGCCGCAAGCCTTGTTGGAGGTCCAGGCCAGGAATGGCGGTGGGCAGGTGCGGCTCAAGCGGCGCGGTGTCCGGCAGCTGCCCGCTGCCGGAAAATCGACTGTGATTGAGATTGCGTGCGGGTGTTTGTGCTGAAGCCCCCAAACCTTCGCGGTGCTGAATCCAGTGGCTCAGGGCCAGTCGCAATTCCGTGGGTTCAATGGGCTTGCAGAGAAAGTCGTTCATGCCGGCATCAAAACAGCGCTGGCGATCCACCTGCATGGCGTTGGCGGTCATGGCCAGAATGGGCAGTGCCTTGAAACGGGCGTCGGCGCGAATTTTGCGCGTGGCCGTCACGCCGTCCATCACCGGCATTTGCATATCCATCAATACCAGGTCGTAGGCATTGGCGGCCAACTGGTCCAGCGCACGTTGGCCGTTTTCGGCGATGTCGACGCAAAAGCCCGCGTCCTCAAGAAGTTCGCAGGCCACTTGTTGGTTCAAGTCGTTGTCTTCCACCAGCAAGATGTGGGTGCCCCGCAGCGCTTGCAGGGCCTGATCCACGGCCGCATTACCGGGGGCAGCAGCGATTGCGGGCACTGCGGGCCGCGTGGCTTCTGGTCCGAATTGCCGTGGTTGTTGAGTGCTTAATGTTTCTGGTGAAAATCTGGCGGTGAACCAGAACGTCGTGCCGTGATCAGGCTCGCTCTGCACGCCAATTTCTCCCCCCAGCAACTCCGCCAGCCGTTTGCAGATGGCCAGCCCCAAGCCCGTGCCGCCGTATTTGCGGGTGATGGAACTGTCGCCTTGCGAAAAGCTTTGAAACAGACGCTCGATCTGCTCTTGGCTGAGCCCGATGCCGGTATCGCGCACTTCAAAACGCAGGCTCAGCGGCGGTTGGTTGGCAAGGGGCGCGGCTTGTGCGTCCGTGCTGATGCTCAGCGCAATCTCGCCTTGGTCGGTGAATTTGACTGCGTTATTGGCCAGGTTGATCAAAATCTGGCCGAGCTTGAGTGGGTCGCCGCGCAGCGCTTGCGGCACATCGGGCGCTATGTTGATGGTCAGCTTCAAACCTTTGTCTTGTGCTTTGTGCGAGATCAGGTTGACAAGGTTCTCGATCACGGCGGACAGGTCGAAGCTCACGTGCTCGACCGTCAACTTGCCGGCCTCGGCTTTCGAGAAATCCAGAATGTCGTTCAGGATGCCGAGCAGGTGCTGGCCTGAATGCTGCACTTTATCGATGTAGTCACGCTGGCGCTCATTCAGTTCGGTTCGCCCCAGCAACTCCGACAGCCCGATGATGGCGTTCATCGGCGTGCGGATCTCATGGCTCATGTTGGCGAAGAACAGGCTCTTGGACTGCGCGGCCTCGTCCGCCAGTTTTTTAGCCTGTTGAAGATTGAGCTGCGTTTGTTTGTGATCGGTGATGTCCACGCACCAGCCGCACATCAATTCTTCGTTCGCCTGTGTCAGGGCTGACAAGCTCAGATATGTCCAGAACTGCGACCCATCGCGGCGCTGGAAGTGCACCTCCGCGTTGACCACCACGCCGTTGCGTCGCACCTGTTCCAGTAACTCCAGGCGTTGCTCCGGGTCGACAAAAAAATCACTGACTGCGAGGCCTGATGACTCATCGGGGCGCAGCTTGAAATACTGCAGAAAGCTCTTGTTGGTCATGCGAATCTCGCCGTTGCTGTCGGTCAGCATGAAGCTGAGCGGGCTGGATTCGATGATGTGGCTGATCAAGGCCTCGCGATCCCGCTGCACTGCGGCGTTATGGCGGCGCTCGCGCTCGGTGTTGCGCAGGCTGGTTTGGGTTTGTTTCAGCCATCCCAACACGCTGTCGCTTTGTTCCGCCGCGACGGCAATGGGGATCGAGAAATCCAGTTGACCCAGGCGGCTGATGTGACCAAAAACATCGTCCACCGAGCCGCCCAGTGTGGCGCGCAAGGCTTTGTGCGTCCGCACCAGCATGCTGAGCAGGCCCAAGCCCATCAAGCCGCAGATCACGCGCCAGACCGTGGCTTCGTCTCGGGCTGCATTGACCTCCTGCCGCGTGCGCTGCGTCATCAGGCGATCAAATTCAGCAATCGGTGCCATGATGCCGGCCTTGCCAGCCAAATAGGCTTCATCAAACAGTTTCAGGCGTGCGCTTTCGCGGCGTTCAGTGACGATTTGGGGCGATGCATGGTCGTCGGCCGCATTTTCCAACTGCTGCATCGCGGCAATTTCGACCTCAGTCAAGGCGTCAGACTTGTGTTTGGCGTCCACCAACTTGCTGTATTCAAGGTCGGTGAAGCCAGCCCCCTTCATCATTTCTAGCAAAGCGACAGGTGAACCGACGGCGGGGCCCGGTTGGTAGTTGGCCGCGCTGACCAAATCCCAATAGATGCCGGGATATTCGACTGGCCGCCCACGGCGGCCGTCGCGAATCTCAAGAATCGCGTGGTAGTAGTCTTTGAAGCGAGGGTCCCCGGTGAGGAGGTAGTTTCGCGCCATGCGCGTCAGGTCGTTGGACGACTGGCGCAGTTCTGTGCCCAGCAAAACAGACTGGTGTTGAACTTCATAGGCGTGATCCACCCGGCTTTCTTGCACGCAGTACGCAGTGAACGCGACTGTCAGCAGCACGATCATGGTGACCGTTAGTGCAATATTGAAAGTAAAGGTGGATGGCGTGCGCTTCATGGCAAGGTGGCGCCGACCGGGCCGCAGTGCTGTGAGCGGCCCTTTTACCATGGCTACCCCGTGTGAAGGGCGCGTTCGCGATGCTGGCGGGAGAAGGGGGCGATGTGAGGTTGACGAGCCCTACCCCGGCACTGGTTACAACGGCTAGGGCTGCTTGGTTCCCCACCTGACCCGGTTGGCCGCGCTTCCATGCGAGGAGGCCCGTCAAGACGCATTGTAACCGAGGCTGCGCGTGGTCCTGGCGCGCCGACTGATTTTGGGGTCTGAGACTCGGGGGCGCGAGTCCCAGACTGTGGCGAAGGCGCGAGTTGGCTCAGCGCAGTTGCAGATCGTCGTCGCTGAAGCGGATGTTCAAGGGTTCGATCAACAACTGCTTTTCGCCCGCTTCCAACTGCCCGGCAACCCACGCATCGATGCCGCAGGCCTTGGCCACTTCGACGGTGCGGGCAGCGTCAGCGGCGGGCACGAAGATGGCGAAACCGGCGCCCATGTTCAGCGTGGAATAGGCCTCGCGGTCATCTTGCCTGGCGTGTTCTTGCATGAATTTCAACACCGGCGTGACAGGCGGCACGGTGTGGATGCGGTAGGTGAATTGGCCGGGATGGCGCAGCAGCTTGCGCCAGCCGTGGCCGGTGATGTTGGCGCAGTAATGAGGCTGGATACCCGCCTTGAACAGCGCTTCGGTCACGGGGGAGTACAGCACCGTGGGCGCCAGCAAGGCGTCACCATAGGTGAGGCCGGGTTCGATCTCGGTCAGATAGCCCTGGGGCAGCCGCTCCACCAGCTTGCGCGCCAGGCTCAGGCCGTTGGCGTGGATGCCGCTGGAGGCCAGCAGCACGATGGCGTCACCGGCGCCGAGCTTGTCGCCAACAGACAGACGCTCTTTGGGGTTGATCAAACCAGTGCACGAGGCAGCCAGGTCAATGCGGCCGCTTTCCACGATGCCGGCCAGCGCGGGCGTTTCGCCACCGCCCCAGGCCACGGCGCAAACGTCACAGGCGCGCTTCCAGCCTTCCACCAGGCTTTGCGCGCGCTGCTTGTCGCCAAACCAGTCGGAACCGCCAGCGGCCCAATAGGCTTGCACCACCAAGGGCGTGGCCCCCACGGTGATCAGGTCGTTGATGGCCATCGCGATGGTGTCTTGGGCGATGCCGTCGTAATAGCTCTTGCCGGTCAGTTGGCGCATTTCGTCAGCGACCAGGGTTTTGGTGCCCAGGCATTCAACGATGGAGGCGATATAGAACGGGCCAACGTCCACCACATAGGCGGACTCACCGCGTGAGGCCAGGACTTCGCTGAAACCGTGCCCGGCCAAGTGGGCGCCGGTGGCGGCAGCTGCGCGTTGGGCGCTGATCTTTAGCGGGTCGATCAAATCGTAGTTGACCCCCGCTTGTTCGTAGCTGAGGGTGTCGGGGGAGGAGGGGGCATGCGTGCTCATGGGGCAGGATTATCGGTCAGGTCGCGCCGCCCGGGTTGGCGCCTTCCGCCCGCCTTAGAATCCGCCACCATGAGTTACCAGGTTCTCGCGCGAAAGTACCGTCCCCACAGCTTTGAAGAGTTGGTGGGTCAGGAGCATGTGGTGCAGGCCTTGGCCAATGCGCTGACGCAGCAGCGGCTGCACCATGCCTACTTGTTCACCGGTACGCGGGGCGTGGGCAAGACCACCGTCTCGCGTATTCTTGCCAAGAGCCTCAATTGCACGGGCGCAGACGGCCAGGGCGGCATCACCGCGACACCATGCGGGGTGTGCGATGCCTGCCGCGACATCGACGCCGGCCGTTTTGTGGATTATGTGGAGCTTGACGCCGCCTCCAATCGCGGCGTCGAAGAGATCTCGCAACTGCTAGATCAATCGGTGTACAAGCCGGTGATGGGCCGCTTCAAGGTCTACATGATCGACGAAGTTCACATGCTCTCCAACACGGCCTTCAACGCAATGTTGAAGACGCTGGAGGAGCCACCGGACTATTTGAAATTCGTGCTGGCCACCACCGATCCGCAAAAGGTGCCTGTGACGGTTTTGTCACGTTGCCTGCAGTTCAATCTGCGACCGATGGCGCCTCAAACGGTGTTGAGCCATTTGCAACAGGTGTTGCACGCTGAAAACGTCGCGGCCGATGCGGGTGCTTTGCGTTTGCTTTCACGGGCCGCACGCGGCTCCATGCGCGATGCGCTGTCACTCACCGACCAGGCAATCGCCTTTGGTGCGGGGTCGTTGGTCGAAGAGGGTGTGCGCCAGATGCTGGGCACCGTCGACCGCGGCCACGTGGTGGCGATCCTGGAGGCCCTGATCGCCGCCAGTGGGGTCGACGTGGTGGCGCAGGCTGATGGCTTGCGCAATCTGGGCTTGTCCGCTGCGGGCACTTTGGAGGACTTGGCCGGGCTGTTGCAGCAGATGGCGGTGGCGCAAGCTGCCCCCGGGGCCTTGGATGCGACGGATCCCGATACCGCTGAAGCAGAACGTTTGGCGGCCTTGTTGCCGGGCGACGAGATTCAGTTGATGTACAGCATGGCCTTGCATGGCCGGCAAGAGTTGGCCTTGGCGCCCGATGAATACGCTGGCTTGCTGATGGTCTTGCTGCGCATGTTGAGCTTTCGCCCCATGGGCAGTGCCGGGCAGCGAGTTGTGCGGCCGGCAGCGACAGCGGGGCAAGTAGGGCATACAGGGGCAACGGGGCCAGCGATGAATCGCAGCGCACGGCCGGCCCACGAGGGGCAGGCGGCAAGCGCCGCAGCGCCTTTGTTGCGCTCGGGCGTGGCGGCACCGGCGTCAGCCTCGGTACCCGTTCGCTCCACACCACCGGCCGTGCACTCTGTTGCACCGCCTGTTGTTCAGGCTGTTGTGGCGCCCGCCAAGCAAACGGTCGCGCCTGTGCCTGTGCCTGCGCTCGTGCATGTACCGCCGCCTGCGCTCGTTGTGGCTGCCCCGGCTCCGGTATTGGTTTCCCCACCCGCTGTGGTGGATGCGCCTGCCATGTCGGCGCCTGAATCCAGCGCCTCTGCTGCGCCGGCGCCAAAGAGCCTGCCGGTGGCGGCGGTGAGCAAAGCGCCGGCAACTGAAGGGGGGCACAGCGCCCGCCTGCGGCCTCGGGCTGTCGTGCGAGCGCCTGAAGTTGAGGCCGCGTCGGATGAGCCGCCGCCTTGGTTGGATGCGCCGCCGGCCGATGACGACGGTGCGTCAAACGCGAGTGACGAAGCGGCCTGGGACGATGCCGATTTCCCCCAGGGTGCTGCGGCCGAGGCTGTGCCAACACACGCGGGCACCAGTGCCGAGCGCCGCGCCTATGCCTCCACTGCGGGTGAAGATGTGCCCTTGCGCCCCACGCCCATGGGTCAGCGCTGGGCCGAGTTGATCCAACCCTTGGGCCTGGCCGCCTTGACGCGTGAATTGGCCGTTAGGTCTGAATGCGTGGGCATGACCCAGCAGGGTGATACCCAGGTCTGGCGCTTGCGGGTGGAGCGTGAATCCCTGCGCCAACCGGCCCTGAAGGACAAGTTGCAAGCAGCCCTGACGGCCGCCTTGCAGCATTCGGTGGTGCTAGAGCTTGAGCCCGGCGTGGCCCATGATTCACCTGCCTTGCGGGATGCGGCCGCAGCGCAGGCGCGCCAGCGATCGGTCGAGCAGATTGTGGTCAAAGATCCCTTGGCGCAAGTACTGCTTGCGCAGTTCAAGACGGCGCGCATCGTCCCGGGATCGATCAAAGCCCATTGAGTTGATTCAATGGGTTCATTGGGCGTACCGCAGCCCGGGTTGCGGCACACAAAACTATTCAGAAAACAGGAGTTAGAAAAATGATGAAGGGCCAACTCGCCGGCTTGATGAAACAAGCACAAGCCATGCAAGACAACCTCAAGAAGGCGCAGGACGAACTGGCCACCGTGGAGGTGGAAGGGCAGTCCGGCGCCGGATTGGTGAAAGTCTTGATGACCTGCAAGAACGACGTCAAGCGTGTCACCATCGACCCGAGCCTGCTGGCGGACGACAAAGACATGCTGGAAGATTTGGTGGCCGCAGCCTTCAACGATGCGGTGCGCCGCGCCGAAGAAGTCAGCTCGCAGAAAATGGGCAAGCTGACGGCCGGCATGCCTTTGCCGCCCGGCATGAAGTTCCCATTCTGATCGAGGGACGGTGAACCCTCTTGATGGGCTGATCGAGGCGCTCAAGCGCCTGCCGGGGGTCGGGCAAAAGTCTGCCCAGCGCATGGCTTACCACCTGCTGCAGCATGACCGTGATGGGGCACGCAGTTTGGCCGCCGCATTGCAGGCCGCGGCCGAGCAGGTGGGGCACTGCCAGCGCTGCCATACCTTCAGCGAAAGTGCGCTGTGCGACATCTGCGCCGACACCTCGCGTGATGCGTCCTTGTTGTGCGTGGTGGAGTCGCCGGCCGATCAGGCGGCGCTGGAGCGCAGCAATTCCTACAAAGGCTACTACTTCGTGCTGCTTGGGCGGGTGAGCCCCCTGGACGGTGTGGGCGTGCATCAAATCGGCGCAGCCGAATTGTTGGCGCGTGCGGCCGAAGCAGGTGTGGCCGAGGTGATCTTGGCGACCAGTTTCACCGCCGAGGGTGAGGCCACCGCCCATGTGCTGGGCGAAGCGCTGCGCTCACGAGGCATTCGTGCCACGCGTTTGGCGCGCGGCGTGCCGGTTGGCAGTGAACTGGAGTATGTGGACTTGGGCACCATCGCCCATGCCCTGGTGGATCGACGTTAGGTCTTCAACACCTGCTGGGGATTGCCCGGCGGGGCCTATCCTCAGCGGTGTGAAACTTGGCGAAAACCGCCGGTGTCGCCGCCGTTTTTGTTGGCGTCCACCGCCGCAGTGATTGAGCGGCCGACCGGCTTGCTGCTGCGCGCGGGTTTGGCGGCCTTGTCGTTGCCACGGTTGGTTTGCGCGGTTCGCACGCCGCCGGCTTTGCTGCTTGCGGCCTTGCGGCTGCTGCTGCTGCTGCTGCTGGAACTGGTCTTGCCCGCGCCAGCATCCGCTTTTTGTGAGGCCGCGTTGGCGGCATAAAGCACGATGGACTGACCCGGTTTGAAGCGGGCGCGTGCATCAACGTTGTTCCATTGCGCGAGCTGAGCAGCGTTCACGCGGTAGCGGGCCGCCACACTGGCCACGCTGTCATTTTTGCCGGCGCGCAGGCTGCGTTTTTGCAAGGGCGGCACATCGGGTGCCAGCGCCAGGCTGGCGTTGTCGGCCAGGTGTTCGGAGACGTCGTCTTCCCGGTGCGCTGCACGGGGCACCAGCAGGGTGGAGCCTTGCTTGACCAACATGCGCGGCGGGATTTTGTTGACGTCCAGCAACTGGGCTTCAGGCATTCCCACTTGCTTGGCCGCGTCCGCCGATTTCATGGTCTTGGGCACCACCCAGGCCGTCCAACTGGCCAGGGGGCCGCGGTGGGCAGCCAGATTCACGGCAAAGGCGCTGGCGTTGTCATAGGGCAGCAGCACCTGGGTGGTTTTGGCGGCCAGCATCACCGGCTTGTTCATTTGCGGGTTGAATTGCTTGAATTCTTCAACGCTCATGCCGGCCAGGCGGGCGGCCACGTCTACATCCATGTCGCGGTCGATATTGACGCTCAGGAAGTAGGGGTGGTTGTCCATCTCGGGCAAGCGCAGGCCGAACTTTTCGGGGCTTATCACAATGTTTTTGACCGCCTGGAGTTTGGGCACGTAATACCGAGTTTCCTCGGGCATGCGCAGGTTCTCGAAGTCGGTGGGTAGGCCGGCTTTCAGGTTGCGGTCAATGGCGCGCTGCACATTGCCTTGGCCCCAGTTGTAGGCCGCCAGGGCCAATTGCCAATTGCCAAACTTCTTGTTCAAACGCACCAGGTAGTCGAGCGCCGCGCGGGTCGAGGCCAGCACGTCGCGCCGGTCGTCGCGAAAGATGTTCTGCTTGAGATCGAAGTCGCGGCCCGTGGCGGGCACGAACTGCCACATGCCCGAAGCCTGCGCGGTGGACATGGCTTGTGGGTTGAATGCGCTTTCGATGAAGGGCAGCAGCGCCAACTCCGTCGGCATGCCGCGCTTTTCGACCTCTTCGATGATGTGATAGAGGTAGCGGCTGCCTCGCTCCGTCATGCGGGCCACATAGTCAGGGCGGCTGCTGTACCAGTTTTCGGCCTTGTGCACGAGGTCGTTGTCGAGGTCTTGCATGGCAAAGCCGGTGCGCAGGCGCAGCCAGAGGTCTTCTTTGGCAGCGGCTTGGGTCAGGTCAACGGCAATGCCGGGGTTGAGGCTGTCTTCCAACCTCAACGGGCTGGCATCGCCGTTGCCCGTGGCGGCGCCCACTTTCGCGACCACGGATTGTGCGGTGCTGCCGTTCCAGCTGCGGCTTTGCAGTCGCCGGTCACTGGAGGCCGCAGTGCTGGTGTCGGTTGAGGTGTTTGTGCCGGTGCTTGCGCAGGCGCTGAGCAGCAGTGTGAGGAGCAGTGCCAGGGGCGCCGAGTTGCGGCGCATGGGACGGGAGAAGTGCGATTGGGAACGGGTCATCGGAAATCGTTCTTCCATTGCCGCAAACGGGCGAAGGTGGCCAGCGGGCTGCCATCGCGGCCATGCTCGGGGCTGGGTTGATGGTGCAGGGCGGCTGCCACCACTTGGGGTTCGCCGCAGCGCAAGAAAGGGTTGATCTGCAATTCCAGCTTCAAAGTGGAAGGCAGGGTGGGGAGATTGCATTCACGCTGCGCCTGGGCCCATTCTTGATAGGCCAGCAAGGCAGGGTTGGCGGGCTCAATCGCCAGGGCAAAACGCAGATTGGACAAGGTGTATTCGTGGGTGCAGAACACCCGTGTCTGTGCGGGCAAGGCGGCCAGGGTTTGCAGGGATGCATGCATCTGAGCAGCCGTGCCCTCAAACAAACGCCCACAACCGCCCGAGAACAGCGTGTCGCCACAGAACAAGGCCGGGTCGGGGATAGAAAGCCCGGCGCCTTCAGCGAAATAGGCGATATGCCCGGCGGTATGCCCCGGAACGTCGATCACCTTGAAGCTCAAGCCCAGAAGATCCACCGCATCACCCGTTTGCAAGGGGATAAATGGGATGGGAATGTTTTCGCGGGCGGGGCCATAGACCGGGCCTCGCAGCAGCCCCCGCAAGGCGTCAACGCCGCCCACGTGGTCGGCGTGATGGTGAGTGACCAGGATGCCGATCAAGCTCAAGGACCGGGTCGCAAGGGCCTCAATGACGGGGGCGGCGTCACCGGGGTCCACCACGATAGCCTGACGGCCGTCGTCCAGCATCCAGATGTAATTATCTGCAAAGGCGGGGATCGCGGTGATCGAGATTCGGTCGACGGGTTCCATGCGGCCTGTGGGTTAGGGTGTCACAGGGACATGACAGGTGTTGTCCTGGGTTACCCTTTGTCGGTATTTGCGGCACGCTGCACGATAAAACCGCGCAGCGACATTCATGACACGAGAAGCTTCGATTATAGAGTTGACAGATTGGTTGCAAACGCCGCCGGGCCAGTATCTGCTGACCTGGCAACAGGCGCAGTTTGACGCGGCTGTGGTGGACTTGTTCGGATTTCACGCGCTGCAACTGGGGCTGCCTGAACTGCAGGGCCTGCGCAGCAACCGCATGCCGCATCGGTGGCTGGCCTTGGACGCCTCGCCGCCCCCCGCCGGGGCAGGTGCCACGGCGCTACGGGCCGAGGTGGTGCTGTGCGATTTTGACGCGCTGCCTTTTGAGTCGGGCAGCCTGGACTTGCTGCTGTTGCCCCACGCCCTTGAATTGGCCAGCGACCCGCATGAGGCGCTGCGAGAGGCGGAGCGTGTCTTACGGCCCGAGGGACGGATGGTGATTTCAGGGCTGAATCCGGCCAGCCTGTGGGGGCTCAGGCAGAATCTGGGGCGCGCGTGGCCGAGCCGGCAGCAGGCGTTCTTGCCTCAGCAGGGTGAATTCATCGGCTACTGGCGCTTGCGTGACTGGCTTCGCCTGCTCAGCTTCGAGGTTGAAACCGCTCAGTTTGGCGCTTATGTGCCGCCGTTGCGAACCGAGCGCTGGTTGCAGCGCTGGTCCTGGCTGGAGACGGTGGGCTCGCGCTGGTGGCCGGTGCTGGGGGCCGTGTATTTTCTGGTGGCGGTCAAACGTGTGCGCGGCATGCGGCTGGTCGGGCTTGAGCGCCAGCGCAGGCAAAACAAGCGTGCGGCTGCCGCACCGGTGGCGGTCAGCCGTCAACATAAAACATCATTTTTCGAGAAACCATGAACACTGCCTCCAGTCCCGCGGCGCCTGCATCGTCCTCCGCGCCTTCTCCCTCGCCGGCGGCCATGCCCAAGCCTGTTGTCACCATCTACACCGACGGCGCCTGCAAGGGAAACCCAGGGCCTGGCGGATGGGGGGCTTGGCTGAGTGCGGGTGGGCATGAGAAGGAACTGTTCGGCGGTGAGGCCAACACCACCAACAACCGGATGGAATTGACGGCGGTGATTGAGGCTCTGGCGTCATTGAAGCGCACCTGCCAGATCACCGTGTTTACCGACAGCGAATATGTGCGCAAAGGCATGACGGAGTGGATGGGCGGTTGGCAGCGCCGGGGCTGGAAGACCGCCGACAACAAGCCCGTCAAGAACGCCGACCTCTGGCAACGCCTGGACGCCCTGCGCAAGCTCCATCAGGTGGAGTGGCGCTGGGTTAAGGGCCATGCGGGCGACCCAGGCAATGAGCGGGCCGACGCGCTGGCCAACAAGGGCGTGAGTTCGGCGCAACGTTGAGGTCGTAAAATTCCGGCCCACGTATCTTTGAATACAGAAAGACTCCGATGAGCATCAAGAGCGACAAATGGATCCGCCGCATGGCTGAGCAGCACGGCATGATCGAGCCCTTTGAGCCGGGCCAGATTCGTGCCAACGCAGCTGGCGAGAAGATTGTCAGCTACGGCACCTCCAGCTACGGCTACGACATTCGTTGCGCGCCCGAGTTCAAGGTGTTCACCAATGTGTACAGCTCGGTGGTCGATCCGAAGAACTTCGACGAAAAAAGCTTCGTCGACATGGAGGGCGACTACTGCATCATCCCGCCCAATAGCTTTGCGCTGGCCCGCACGATGGAGTACTTCCGCATTCCGCGCAATGTGTTGACCATCTGCCTGGGCAAGAGCACCTACGCGCGCTGCGGCATCATCGTCAACGTGACGCCGTTTGAGCCTGAATGGGAAGGCTATGTGACGCTCGAGTTCAGCAATACCACACCGCTGCCCGCCAAAATCTATGCAGGAGAAGGGTGCGCGCAAGTGCTGTTCTTCGAGAGCGACGAGGTCTGCGAGACCAGCTACAAAGACCGTGGCGGCAAATACCAGGGCCAGCGCGGCGTGACCTTGCCGAAAACTTGAACGCAATCAGCGGGTGATTCACCCGTTTTTTGTGATTTAAGTTTTGCCCGCAAGGGCCATCATGGGGCCACCCAAGCTCAGCAGCCGAGGCCCGCCATGATGATCATTCCCCTGCACCTCATCGCCGACACGCAAAGCCCGCTCCGCTACGACTTGGCGGAGCCTGAGCCCAGCGCACCGCTGTGCTCGGCGCTGGATTTGGGCTTGTCTTTTACCGGCCCGGTTGAGTCGGCTGATTTGCTGCGGTTCCAGGCCCTGATGGCCGTTGAGGGCTTGAACCTGCAGCCCACCCGCATGCTGTATGACCGCCTGTACGCCTGTGAGCAACTCGCCCAAGGCCACGCCAGCGGCAACCCCACCTTGCGTGAACTGGCGCTGCAGTTGTTCAACAGCTACCAGCAGGCCGGCACCTGGATTGGCTTGGTGCACTGATCACCCCGGCCGTTCTTGCAGTTACGGTGCTGACCCCGGCCTTGTTGCATGGCGGGTCAAAGCGCGGTCAACCAGTCGCAGCGCAGCCTTCCGCGGCGGTGCAGGCTGCGGCGCCAGTTGGCGTAGGCGGTGGGTAGTAAAAAGCCGGCAAGGCACAGTGGCAACATCCACCAGTTGCCCAGCAGGGTTGAGACCGGCAGGGCCATCCAACTCAACACCCAGGCGGTGAGCACGAGATCCCATGCGCACAATTCCACCGGGTGGCGACCCTGGTGCAAGTCCATCCAGCGCTTGACATGAGTCAATTGCAGCAGCGTCATACGCCCCCCTGGATACCGGTTTGCCGCATGGATTGACATGCGTCGTTGTCAGTTTGGTGTCAGCTTATTTATCGTTCATTTTTCAAAAATCTTCCAGTTGTTTTTGAACTTTTCCATGGGCGATAAAGAGCGTCATGCTGTGGGTTGCCGTGCCACCGGTGTCCCCTGCATTGGTGGCCATGCCTTTCGGCTAAGGCCGTTAGACGCGATATCGTGCGCGCTTTGCCCATTTTCTGTGGGAACAATTTGCGCATGAATTCAACAACACTGACCCCGGCAATGCGATGCGTTTCTCGCCTTGGCGCTGCGATGGGGGTGACGGCCAGCTTGGGCCTGGGTTTGACCGGGCAGGCGATGGCTGCAGAAGGCATGTGGATGCCGCAGCAGCTGCCGCAAATCGCCAAGGACCTGAAGCAAGCTGGCCTGCAACTGGACCCCGCCAAACTGACGCAGCTGACTGAATTCCCCATGGGGGCGGTCATCAGCCTGGGGGGCTGCACGGCGTCCTTCGTATCGCCCCAGGGCTTGGTGGTGACCAACCACCATTGCGCATATGACAGCATCCAATACAACTCAACCGTGCAGCGGGACTTGCTCAAGAACGGTTTTTTGGCTGCAGGCTTGACCGATGAGCTGCCCGCATCTCCGGGCAGCCGTGTCTTCGTGACCGTGGATGTCAGTGACGTCACCGCTAAAGTGGTGGACACCAAGGCCCAGCGCCTGAATGGCAAGGCGCGTTTTGATGCCATCGAAGCCAATGAAAAAGCCTTGACGGCGGCCTGCGAGAAAGACCCGGGGCATCGCTGCAACGTGGCATCTTTTTATGGCGGTTTGCAATATCAGTTGATCAAGCAGATCGAAATACGTGACGTGCGCTTGGTCCATGCGCCCGCCTTGGGTGTGGGCCTGTTCGGTGGCGACACCGACAACTGGATGTGGCCGCGCCATACCGGCGACTACAGCTTTTTCCGCGCCTATGTCGGGCCGGACGGCAAGCCGGCCGATTTCAGCCCGGCCAACAAGCCATACCAAGCGCGGCACTTTTTGAAATTGGCCACCCAACCCTTGAATGAAGGCGACTTCGTGATGGTCACCGGCTATCCGGGGCGCACCAATCGCCACCGCCTGCCCGCCGAGTTGGACTTCACCTTTGGCTGGGCGCAACCCCAGCGCATCCAATGGATGGGTGAGCAGTTGGCGCTCATCAAGGAGGCCACAGCAGGGCGCCGGGAGGCTGAAATTGCTTTGGCCCCGCGGGTCGCAGGCATTGGCAACTACTACAAAAACTTCCAAGGCCAGCAAGCCAGCTATGAAGGCAGCGACATCCTGGCGCGCAAGAGCCAAGCGTTCGCGGAATTGAAGGCCTGGGTGAACGCCGATGCCGATCGGCGCGCAAGTTATGGCACCGACATCAGCAAGGTTGAAGGCCTGTTGGCGCAGGAGCAGGCCGTCGCCCGCGCCGAGGCGCTGCTGCGCTACACCAGCCCGGGCATGCTCAATGCGGCACGCACGCTGTATGAAAACGCGCAGCAGCAAGCCTTGCCCGATGCGCAGCGCAAGCCGGGTTTTCAGGCCCGTGACGAGAAGCATCTGGTGCAAGGGCTGGAGGCCATCGACAAGCGTTACGACGAACGGGTTGACAAGCGCCTGGCCGCTCACTTCTTGACCCAGTACCTGGCGCAACCGGCAGTGCAATTGAATGCGCCCCTGCTGGCGGCACTGGGCTTGGCGGCCGGCATGGATGAAGCGGCGATTCAGGCCCGGCTCGACACGGTTTACGCCGGCAGCAAGCTGGCGCACGGCGCCGATCGCATGGCGTGGTTGAAGCGCGATGTTGCCAGCTTCAAAGCCAGCGACGACAGCTTCATCAAGGCGGCGGTGGCTTTGTATGACGACGACCAAGCGCGCGAAACCCGCGACAAAGACATCACCGGCCAGATCAGCCAGGCCTATGCGGCCACCATGCGCGCGCTGATTGCTTTCAAGGCCAGCAAGGGCGAGGCGGTGTACCCCGACGCCAATAGCACCCTGCGCGTGGCCTTTGGTCAGGTACAGGGCCGCAAGAACGCGCTGGACGGTGTGGATTGGGAGGCCTTCACAACCTTGCGCGGCATCGTGGCCAAGCACAAGGGGGAAGGCGAGTTCAATGCACCCGCCGAGCAACTGGCGGCCATCCGTGCACGTCAATTTGGCCCCTACGGCGTGGCCAAGCTGGACTCGGTGCCCGTGAATTTTCTCGCGACACTGGACACCACGGGGGGCAACTCAGGCTCGCCGGTGCTCAACGACCGGGCCGAGTTGGTCGGCCTCTTGTTTGACGGCACCTTGGACAGCGTCATCGACAGCTGGGACTTTGACGCCCGCAAGTCGCGCAGCATCTGCCTCGACGCACGCTACATGCTGTGGCAGATGAGTGCAGTCGACAAGGCCCAGCGCTTGTTGAAAGAAATGGGCGCACAGTAATCGAGCCTGTGTCCCACTCGCACCGCACCCGCGTCGCACCTGCCTCGCGCCCGCCCCTTTGAGCTTTTCAGCACGCGCTTAAAACAGGCTGAGATTCTCCACGCGGACTTCTGCGGAGGATGGCCCGGTGCCCGGGGCGCGGCGCCCCGTGCGGCTGCCCGGGGTTGTTTGCCCAGGGCGGCTCAAATTGCCCATGCGCACCCCGAGCAGGCGGATGCGTTTTTCCAGAGGCACGCGCTTGAGGCAGGCGCCCGCTGCCCGGCGAATCGCCTGGGCGTCTTGCGTTGGCTGATCCAGGGTGAGATCGCGTGTGACGGTGTGAAACCCTTCAAAGCGCAGCTTGATGCCCACGGTGCGCCCCAGGTAGTTCTTGCGCGCCAGATCCGCCGCCAATTGCTCGCACAGCCGGGTGAAAATGGCACCCAACTCGGCCTTGTCATGCTGGGCATGCAGGTCGCGCTCAAAGGTGGTTTCACGACTGATGCTGACGGGCTCGCTGTGCGTGATCACGGGCCGGTTGTCGCGGCCCTGCGAGGCTTCAACCAGCCAAGCCCCAAAGCTCTTGCCGAAATGCTGAATCAAGAGCGCAGGCTCCGCCGCAGCCACTTGCCCCACCGTTTCCAGGCCCAGTGCTTGCAACTTGGCGCCGGCCTTGGGGCCAATGCCGTTGACCTTGCGTACAGTCAGCGGCCAGATGCGGGTTTCGATTTCGTCGGCCATCAAGAGGGTGATGCCGTCGGGCTTGTCCATTTCAGAGGCAATCTTGGAGAGCAGCTTGTTCGGCGTGATGCCAATCGAGCAGGTCAAGCCCGTCGCCCTGAACACTGAATTCTTGATGTCCCGCGCCACCGAGCGCAGGCCGCCCAGCGGGTCGTGCCCAACGGGCTCGCGGATGCCGACCACCTCGCTGAGGTCGATGTAGATTTCATCAATGCCGCGGTCTTCGATCACCGGTGCAACCTCAGCCACCGCTTGCTTGAACAGCCGGGAGTAGTGGCGGTAGGCCTCGAAGTCCGTGGGCAGAAGGATGGCGTCGGGCGCGCGCAAGGCCGCCTTCATTAGGCCCATGCCTGAAAAAACGCCGAGATCACGGGCGGCGTAGGTGCTGGTCGTTACCACGCCCCGGCCGGTGTAGTCGCGCAGTCGGGCATAACGCAGCGTGCCATCGGCCTGTGTGACCGGCGCATGGTCTCTCCGGCCACCAATGACCACCGCCTGCCCTTTGATCTCAGGGTAGCGCAGCAACTCGACCGAGGCGTAGAAGGCGTCCATGTCGAGGTGCGCGATCAAGCGTTCAGGCAGCCGCCCAGCCCGCGTTGCAACGGGGTTGGCGAGGAGGTCAGGAGGCTGGCGTGTGTCCAGAGCGTCGGGCATGTCACATTGTGGCGCCCAAAGAGAGGATGAGTCCGTCCAAGTAAAAAGTACAGTGGCAGGAGAGATAGGCTGTCTACTGCAAGACTTGACAGGTGCGCACGGCGCTAGATGTCGCTAATCTACGGTACGCCAACGAGGGCGATGCGGGACCATTCCGGCCACGCACTTCATGGCCGGTCGCCACCGTCGACACAGATCGACGGGGCGGCTGGCCCAGGCACGGCGACGTGTGCTTTGAGCGGTCAGGGGTGGGGGTGAATTTCATTCGGCTGGACAGCACTCGCGAACGTGCCGCGTCGCGCCCCCCACCTTGTATCAAGCTCATGGAGTGAGCCATGTCAGTCAAAGCCAACCCCAACCCTAACCCCAAAGCCACCTGTTCGTCGCCACTGAAGTTTGTTGAGCAGCTGCGCCCGTTTGCGGCGAATGAAGAAAGCCATGAGCGCATGGCGGAGGACTTGCGTGATGTGGTGCACGCCAGCGAGTGGTTGCTCAAAGCGCTGGCCGAGCCCGCTGACGGCCGCACGCTTGGGGCGCCCGAGTTGCGGCAACTCCTGGACGATCTGGACAGCCAGTTTGTGGCGCCCGTGTTCTTTCACCTGATGTCCTTGCGTGAGGACTTGGCCGTCACGCTGGACCGGCTTTCAGCCCAAACCCGAAACCATCGGCTGAGCGAGGGCCTGGGGGCAGGCGCTGGCGCTGGTGCGGGCCGAAATTGGCCTGAGCGCTTCGGGCCGTGCGGGAACTCAGCTGCAGCTTGAGCTGCCGCAAGAACTGATGGCCGCCGCCGGGAGGGGCTTGGCGAGGTGCCCGGTTGCGGCGTCGAAGCCCACTTCTTTCATGTGATAAACAAGCGACGCGTCCATCATTTCCGCATGCGCCGGAAACCAGTTCAGCAACTCGGGCAGCAAGTTGCGCATGGGCTCAAAGTCTCGCTGGGCCTGCACATGCGCCAAGACCTGGCGCATAACATCCAACACCATGGCGTGCTGCTTGCTGTGGCAGTTTTCGGGGGCAAAGCCGGTGGCCGCCATCCAGCCTTCTTCCATGGCGAAATGCGCTTCGGTATGGGCCAACAGAGCCTCGTACAGCGACAGCATCTCCGCCTCGTCCTGGCCTGCCAGCGCAGCGCCCCAACGGTTCAGCAACGCCACGAATTCTTGATGGGTCTGGTCGATCTGCGCGTGTTGCAGGGCCAGGCTCTCGGACCAATTCAAAGTGTTCATGGGCGGCGAGGTTAGCGCATTTGAGGCCGAATCCGGGCCCCATCGCGGGCCTGGCCGCTCGTGGGTGAACATTGCTTGCGCTGGATCAATCCAACGCTTGGCGAGGCGCGAAACCTAACGCCGAATTCAGGGGTGAACCCGGCTGCAGGTCCGCTTCAAGCCAGCCGTGCGCGGTGGCGGGCGGCTTGGGCGCGCACTTGCGTGGGTGCCGTGCCGCCCAGGATGTTGCGGGCATTCAGCGAGCCCCGCAGTGACAGCACTTCATAGACATCTTCACCCACGCGGGCGTCGAACTTCTGCAACTCGGCCAGGGGCAGGGCGGAGAGGTCCACGCCTTGGGTGATGGCAGTTTTTACGGCGTGGGCGACCACCTCATGGGCATCGCGGAAGGCCAGACCCTTCTTCACCAGATAGTCTGCCAAATCAGTGGCCGTTGCATAACCCTTGAGCGCAGCGCGCTCCATGGCTTCGGGTTTGACGGTGATGCCGGCGGCCATTTCAGCAAAGATGCGCAGCGTGTCCTTCAAAGTGTCGACGGTGTCGAACAGCGGTTCTTTGTCTTCCTGGTTGTCTTTGTTATAGGCCAGGGGCTGGCCCTTCATCAGCGTGATCAGCCCCATGAGGTGGCCGACCACCCGCCCGGTTTTGCCGCGCGCCAACTCGGGCACGTCCGGGTTTTTCTTTTGCGGCATGATGCTAGAGCCGGTACAGAAGCGGTCGGCCAGATCGATGAAGCCGAAGCTCTGGCTCATCCACAGGATCAACTCTTCGCTCAGGCGCGAGATGTGCACCATCACCAAGGCTGCGGCGGCGCTGAATTCAATGGCGAAGTCGCGGTCGCTGACGGCATCCAGGCTGTTTTGGCACACGCCCTCCATGCCCAGGGTGCGGGCCACGCGCTCGCGGTCCAGGGGGTAGCTGGTGCCGGCCAATGCGGCCGCGCCCAGCGGCAGGCGATTGACGCGGCGGCGCGCATCGGTCAGCCGCTCAACGTCGCGGGCAAACATCTCCACATAGGCCAGCAGATGGTGACCAAAAGCCACCGGCTGCGCCACCTGCAGGTGAGTGAACCCGGGCAGGATCACCTCCGCGTTTTTCTCGGCGACGTCGACCAAGGCCCGTTGCAAGGCATTCAACAGCAGCAGCAACTCATCAATCTCGCCACGCAGCCACAGGCGCACGTCGGTGGCGACCTGGTCGTTGCGGCTGCGCCCTGTGTGCAGGCGCTTGCCGGCGATGCCCACCAACTCGGTCAGCCGGGCCTCGATGTTCAGGTGCACGTCCTCCAGGTCCAACTTCCAGTCGAAGCTGCCGGCTTCGATTTCGCCCTTGATTTGCGCCATGCCACGCTGAATGGCGGCGTGGTCTTCGGCAGACATAATGCCCTGTGCCTGCAGCATTTCTGCGTGGGCCAGGCTGCCTTGGATGTCGGCCGCCCAGAGCCGTTTGTCAAAAAACACGCTGGCCGTGTAGCGCTTGACCAGATCACTCATGGGCTCGGAGAAGAGCGCCGACCAAGCTTGAGACTTGTTGGCGAGTTGGTTGTCACTGGGCTTGGCGGAGGTGGACATGGCGGCAGGTGGAACAGGGTGGGAAGAAGGCCGGCGCGGGCCCTG
Organism: Roseateles koreensis; assembly: GCF_028595305.1. GTDB lineage: Bacteria > Pseudomonadota > Gammaproteobacteria > Burkholderiales > Burkholderiaceae_C > Paucibacter_A > Paucibacter_A koreensis. The sequence continues at coordinate 124,707 of NZ_JAQQXS010000003.1, forward strand.
AACCGGGCCGGCGCACAATCTCGTCGAAAAGGCGGTCATTCTAGAGCCCACGATGTCAGACAAAAAATCCATGCCCGACGAATCCGATTGGCCTGACAGCATCAGCCTGACCCAGATCTTGGGGCAGGACACCCTCGGTGATTCCCCTGCGCCAGCTGTGAGCGGGTCAGCGGCTGAAAACACAGTGCTGCCGCTGTTCGACCCCCAACGTGCGTTTGACGTGTGCCACGTTGGGCTGGTGCTGCGGGCGGTGCTGGGGGTGCAGGGCTTGTTGGCGCTGGGCTTGGCCCTGGCCGCCAGAGACCTTGCGCAATGGGCCGAGTGGATGGCGAGCGCGACGGTCGTGACGATGTCTGCCGTTTTGTTGTGGTTGTTGGTGGTGTGCGGTGCCCGTCGAATTTTGGCGGCATGGGCTGAACACTGGCAATGGCTGGCCCTGATGGCGCTCGGTGCTGTCAGCGCCTTGCTGGGTTGGGGCTTGTTGAATATCGCATCGATCGAACCAAGCACGCGCTTTCGCCTCGCCAGCGTGGGCTTGGCCGGGGCCACCATGGCCGCCTTGTTACTGACATGGCTGAAACTGCGGGAGCGTGCCCAGCGCCCCGCCGCGGCTTTGGCGCAACTGGTGGAGTTGCAGTCGCGCATCCGGCCCCACTTTTTGTTCAATACCTTGAACAGCGCGATCGCGCTGGTGCGCCACGATCCCGCCAAGGCGGAGGATTTGCTGGAAGATTTGAGCGAGCTGTTTCGGGTGGCATTGGCCGACGCCAGCACCTCCGTCACCCTGGCGGAGGAAATCGAGTTGGCGCGGCGCTACCTGCACATTGAGCAGACCCGTTTTGGAGAGCGGCTGCGCATCCGCTGGGACCTTGATCCCCAGGCGAATCTGGCCCGCGTCCCCCCCTTGATTTTGCAACCCTTGGTTGAGAACGCGGTGCGTCACGGCGTCGAGCCGAATGAAGGCGGCGGCGCAATCGAGGTGAGAACGCGCAAGCGCGGTGCCGAGGTGGAGATTTGCGTGTTGAACAGCGTCGGGCTGGCGGCGAAAACGTCTGGTCACGGTTTGGCTCTGCGCAATGTGCGCCAACGCCTGCGTTTGATGCATGATGTGTCCGCCCGTTTCGAGCTGGGCTCGGCACCGGGTCGGTTTACGGTGCGCATTGTGTTGCCGAGTTGAGCGTTCATCCGGCGGTTCACTGTGCTGTAAAACTTATTTCATCCTCTGACTCACCTTTTCAGCGATGGCTTTGTCTGCGACCTTGTCAGTTCTCCTGGTGGACGACGAGCCCCTGGCCCGTCTGCGACTGCGCAGCCTTTTGGAGGCTTGCCAAGACCCCGCTGCCCAGGTGGTGGCGGAGGCGGGCACTGCGCAGCAAGCCCAGGCTTGGCTGCGCGAGCATGCTTGTGACTTGGTTCTGCTGGACATTCAAATGCCGGGGTCCAACGGGCTGCAGCTGGCCGAAGCGCTTGCCGCCCACCCGGCGCAGCCTGCGGTCGTCTTTGTGACCGCGCATGCCGAACATGCGGTGCGTGGCTTTGAACTGGACGCCATGGATTACCTGACCAAGCCAGTGCGGCGTGAGCGCTTGCAGGCTGCGCTCACGCGGGTGGCGCAGCGGCTCGGTGAGCGGGCTGCGGCGCACAGTCAGCGCGGAGACTTGGACGACCCACTGCCCGACGAGTTCATCAATATCTCCTTGCGGGGCCGTTTGCTACGTGTGCCTTTGTCGGAGGTGCTGTACTTCAAGGCCGACCTCAAATATTTGACCCTGCGCACCGCCACGCAAAGCTATGTGATGGACGGTAGCCTGTCAGAGCTGGAATCACGTTATGGCGAGGGCCAGGAGGGGCGGTTTTTGCGCGTGCATCGCAATGCCCTGGTGGCCAAATCAGCGGTGCGTGAATTGCTTCGGCGCGGGCCGCACGGCGCGGGCGAGGCCAGCCCGCCGGATGAAGAGGGCGCCGAAGGCTGGACGCTGCGGGTGGCCACGGTGAATGAATGGCTGTCCGTGTCACGGCGGCAAGTGGCTGCGGTGCGCGAGGCCCTGGCGGCGCGCCAGAAAAAGGCCGGCACCGAATGAGGCGCCGGGGGCATGCCAGCTGGCGTGTCTGGGACGTTTTTGACAGCGGCTGTCACACGCCTTAGGTATCATCGCGCTCCCACGCACGCGGCCGCAGCCTACCCTGATGATTGACAAACGATTTTTCCCCCGGCAGGTGGTGGAAGCCACCGGCAATCGCTGGGATTTGGTCATGCTTCCCATGGTGCTGGCGCTGCTGAGCCTGCTCGCCTTGGCGGGCTCGCACATGGCCACGCCGTTTCAAATGGGCGAGGTGCTGCACATCAGCTTGGACCCGTGGGTCCTGCCTTACTACCTGCTACGCACCACGCTGCGCATGTTTCTCGCGCTGGGAGCCTCGGTCGTTTTTGCCTGCGCTTTTGCGGCCTTGGCGGCCAAGTACCGGGCGGCAGAAAAAGTGTTGGTGCCTTTGCTGGACATCTTGCAGTCCATTCCCATTCTGGGTTTTTTGTCCATCACGGTGACGGGTTTCATCGCCTTGTTCCCAGGCAGTTTGCTGGGCGTGGAGTGTGCGGCGATTTTTGCCATCTTCACTTCTCAGGCCTGGAATATGGCGTTCAGCCTGTATCAGTCCATGCGCACGGTCCCGGCGGAGTTGAAGGAGGCGGCACGCATTTTTCACCTGTCAGGCTGGCAACGGTTCTGGCGCCTGGAGTTGCCTTTCGCCATGCCGGGCCTGCTCTGGAACATGATGATGAGCATGTCGGGCGGCTGGTTTTTTGTGGTGGCGTCCGAGGCAATTTCGGTGGCCAACCAAGACATCAAGCTGCCGGGTGTGGGCTCCTACATTGCCATGGCCATTGCGGCACGTGACCTGCAGGCCATCGGTTATGCCATTCTTGCCATGTTGATCGGCATTCTGCTGTACGACCAACTCTTCTTTCGCCCGTTGCTGGCCTGGGCCGACAAGTTCCGCTTCGAGGAGTCCGGCAACGAGAACGCGCCCACCTCCTGGCTGCTGACCTGGTTGCGCCGCACTGAACTGATTCAGCGCGTGGGTGAATGGCCGGCGCGTTGGCTGGCGGCGAGTTTTCGCTACACCAAACTGAACTACGACGGCACCTCCATCCGTGCCCGTGCCAAACCGGTCAATCCGCTGTGGGAGCGTGGGTTTGACGCGATCCTGGCGGCGCTGGTGCTGTTTGCGGTGTGGCGCCTGGTGAGTTTCATCCATGCTGAGGTGGGCTGGCAGGAAGTGGCCCACGTCTTCAAGCTGGGTTTTTACACCTTGGCGCGGGTGCTGATCCTGATTGCGATCGCCTCCTTGATCTGGGTGCCCATCGGCGTGTGGATCGGGTTGAACCCACGCATCGCGGGTCGGGTACAGGCCTTGGCGCAGTTTCTGGCGGCATTTCCGTCCAACTTGGTGTTTCCGGTGGCGGTGGTGTTGATCGTCAACTGGAAGCTGAATCCCAATATCTGGCTGTCGCCCCTGATCATCCTGGGCACGCAGTGGTATTTGCTGTTCAACGTGGTTGCGGGGGCCTCCACCATTCCGTCCGAGTTGCGTTATGCCGCCAAAAACCTGGGCCTCAAAGGCTGGTTGCTGTGGCGCCGTTATTTGCTGCCGGCGATTTTTCCGAGCTTCGTGACCGGCGCCATCACCGCCAGCGGAGGCTCTTGGAATGCCAGCATCGTGGCGGAGTATGTGTCCTGGGGCGACACCACCTTGCAAGCCGATGGTTTGGGCAGTTATATCCAGAACATGACGGCCATCGGCGACTTTCCCCGCATTGCCCTGGGTATTGGCGTGATGTGTATTTTCGTGATGGTGTTGAATCACTGGGTCTGGCGGCGTATGTACCGACTGGCCGAACAACGCATGCATTTTTGAGAGTTGAGCGATGAGCACCTTGATCGAACTGAAAAACGTCGCCAAGAGTTTCAAATCCTCCGACGGCAGCCTGCGCTCCGTGCTGGAGCGGGTTGATTTTCGGCTGGAGAAGGGCGAAATCGTGGCCTTGCTGGGCCAGTCCGGCTCGGGCAAATCCACCTTGCTGCGCATCATGGCCGGCTTGATTTCTGCTGACGGCGGGGATGTGCGTTACCAAGGGCAGCCTATTTTTGGCCCGGCGGAAGGTGTGGCCATGGTGTTTCAGTCCTTCGCGTTGTTCCCGTGGCTGACGGTGCAGCAGAACGTGGAGTTGGGCCTGGAGGCGCGAGGCATCGACCCTGCCGAGCGCGCTGACCGGGCCGAACGGGCGATTGATTTGATCGGCTTGGCCGGCTTTGAGGGGGCCTTGCCGCGTGAGTTGTCGGGCGGCATGCGCCAGCGCGTAGGCTTGGCGCGTGCGCTGGTGATGGAGCCTGCGGTGCTGCTGATGGACGAGGCATTTTCAGCCCTGGACGTGCTGACGGGCGAGCGCTTGCGCAATGAAATTTTGGAGTTGTGGACCGGCGGCGAAATGCCCACCCAAGCCATGCTGGTGGTGTCCCACAACATTGAAGAGGCGGTGATGATGGCCGACCGGGTGTTGATCTTCTCCAGCAACCCGGGTCGCGTTCGGGCCGAGTTGCCGATCAGCCTGCCGCGCCCGCGCCACCCCGACAGCCCGGAGGTGCGCGCCTTGATCGACGAGGTGTACAGCCTCATGACGGCCGGCGCTGCGACAAGCGCTCCCGGGCAAACCGAAGAGGTCAAACCGCATCTGTCTGACCGCTTGCCGGAGGCCGATGTGGGCCGCATGGAGAGCTTGCTGGAGTTGCTGGTTGACGAAGAGTTCAAGGGCCGCGCCGACTTGCCGCAACTGGCGGAAGAGAGCGAACTTACCGACGATGAACTGCTGCCGCTGGCCGACGCGCTACAACGCCTGGGGCTGGCGCAACTGGAGCGTGGCGACATTCTCATCACGCCGCTGGGGCAGCGTTATGTGGAAGGCGAGCACGAATTCCGGCGTGAAATCTTTGGCCAACAACTGCTGGCCCACGTGCCGCTGGCCGCCTTCATCCGTCACAGCCTGGAGCAGGAGGAGGACGGCGAGCTGCGCGAGGAGCCCTTCCTCAAAATGCTGGAAGAAAGCATGGACAAGCAAGAGGCCGAGCGGGTGCTCAAGGTTGCCATTGAATGGGCGCGTTATGGCGAAGTGTTCGAGTACAACTACCACACCGGCATGATCCACCTGCCAGAATCCGACGACGATTGATGTGGGTTGGCCTAGGCATGCCTTGCCCGCCTAGGCCAAGGCTACGGTCAAGGGTTATCTGCTAACGGCGCAGCAGTGCGGTGTAGTGCCGCAAGCCCCGCAAGTGGCTCAGGCGTACAGGTTCAGGCGCGTGCCCAGGCTGCCGCTGCTGGCCAGCGCCGGCGCGGCCGGGGTGGGCAGGGCATCGAGCAACTCTTTGGCGCCCTGGCTTTGCAGGTCCATGGCCTTGCGCAGTACCAGCAACTGCGCAGCGGCCTGCGTGGTGCCCGGCTGTGCGGCGCTGGCGTTATTGACGAGGGCAGTGCTGCTGAGGTCCATGGCGATGCTCCAGGCGGTATCTCCGCTTTGTCGGCTCGGCGCAGCAGAACTTGATGGTTCTGAGGCGAGTACTTTGTAGCCCCCATGAAAAATGCGCCATACCGGTCACGGTAGGGCGCATCTATTTTTAGCTGAAACGACGTTCAACCCGTGTTGCGCAACCCCGCTGCAATGCCGTTGATGGACAGATGAATGCCTCGTTGCACGCGTTCCAGGGTGGGGTCGTCGTTGCGTTTGTCAGCTGGAATGGCGCGGTAGCGGCGCAGCAATTCAACCTGCAAATGGTTGAGCGGGTCGATGTAGGGGAAGCGATGCTCGATGGAGCGGGCCAGGGCCGGATTGCCCGCCAGGCGGTCGGCCTCGCCCGTGATCAGCGTCAGCGCTTGCGCGGTGCGCTCGAACTCGGTTTGGATGGCGGCGGCAATCTTCTTGCCCAAACGCTTGTCTTGCACCAAGTCCACATAGCGCTGTGCAATGCCCACGTCGGTCTTGGCCAGCACCATGTCCAGGTTCGACAGCAGAGTGCGGAAGAAGGGCCATTGCTTGTCCATGCGCTTGAGCAGCGCCAGACCGCGGGTGTATTGCTCGCTGTCCGGTTCGCCCAGGAAGCTCAACACCGCGGAGCCGAAACCGCACCAGCCCGGCAGGGCCACGCGACTCTGGCCCCAGCTGAAGCCCCAGGGGATGGCGCGCAGGTCTTCAATGGCATGGCTTGGTTTGCGTGAAGCCGGGCGTGAGCCGATGTTCAGCTCGGCAATTTCGCGGATTGGCGTGGCCGAGAAGAAATACTCCGCAAAACCGGGTGTTTCGTAGACCAGGCCACGGTAGGCCGAGAAGCTGAGGTCGGAGATGGTCTGCGCGGCTTCAAGAAAGCTCTTTGGGGCGCTCTTGGTTGGGTGCAGCAGGGTCGCTTCCAGGGTGGCGGCAACCAGCGTTTCCAGGTTGCGGCGACCGATTTCCGGGTTGGCGTATTTGGAGGCGATGACTTCCCCTTGTTCGGTCAGTCGAATCTGACCGTTCACCGTGCCGGGGGGCTGCGCCAGAATGGCCTGGTAGCTAGGGCCACCGCCACGGCCCACGGTGCCGCCACGGCCGTGGAACAGGCGCAGGGTGATGCCGTGCTCGGCCCGCAAGACGGTGAAAAGGTCGACCAGCGCGATTTCCGCCCGATAGAGCTCCCAACTGCTGGTGAACACACCGCCGTCTTTGTTGGAGTCCGAATAGCCGAGCATGATGTCTTGCTCGGCGCCGCCGTCTTGAATCAACTTCGCGATGCCAGGCAGGGCGTAGAACTCGCCCATGATGGTGGGTGCCAGGCGAAGGTCGCCGATGGTTTCGAACAAGGGCGAGACGATCAGGTCGCACACGGCACCCGACGCATCGCCGAGAGAGCCACGCATCAGCCCCACTTCCTTCATCAACAGCAGCACTTCCAGCAGGTCGCTCACCGATTCGGTGTGCGAGATGATGTAGTGGCGCAGCGACTCGCGGCCGAAGCGCTGCAGCGACTCCTGCGCGGCTTCAAAGATGGCCAGCTCACCCAAGGTCTTGTCGCTGTAGGTGGCGCCGTGCACGCGCAAGGGGCGGGCGTCCTGGAGCAGTTGGATCAGCAGGTCGCGGCGCTGGGCTTCGTCCAGTGCGGAATAGTCGGCTTGCAGGCGCGCGGTTTTCAGCAACTCGGCCACCACGGCTTCGTGTTGGTCTGAGCTTTGCCGCAGGTCCAGAGTGGCGAGGTGAAAGCCAAATACCCGAACGGCGCGGATCAGCGGTGCCAGGCGTGGCGCGATCAGGGCTTGCGCATGATGGGTGCGCAGCGAGTTTTCAATGATGCGCAGATCGGCCAGCAACTCCTCTGGGCCGGCGTAGGGCGCTTGCGGTGCCACGGCGTGGCGCAGCGCTTCGGTGCCGGTCAGCTTGTGCAGTGTGGCCGCCAGGCGCGCGTACATGCCCGTCAAGGCACGGCGGTAGGGCTCGTCCATGCGGTGCTCGTTGCGGTCGGGGCTGCGCTCGGCCAGGGCTTGCATTTCCGGCGTGATCTGGGCCAGGCGATAGGAGATCGAAAGCTCGGCGCCCAGTTCATGGAGCTCGGTCAGGTAATGGCGCAAGGCCACCTCCGACTGGCGCGACAAGGCATGCCGCATGGTGCCGGCCGTGACATTGGGGTTGCCGTCGCGGTCGCCGCCAATCCAGTGGCCCATGCGCAAAAAGCTGGCCAGATCGTGGCCAGGCAAAGCCTCTTCCAGTTCGGCGTAGAGCTTGGGGATTTCGCGCAAAAAAGTGGCTTGGTAGTAACTGAGCGCGTTTTCGATTTCGTCCGCCACGGTCAGCTTGCTATAGCGCAGCATGCGGGTCTGCCACAGCTGGGTCACGCGGGCCCGAATCAAGGCCTCGTTGGCGGCCAGTTCGCGCTCGGTGTGCAGGGCATCGCGCTGTTCAACCAGTTGCGCCACGGCACGCTCGGCGTCCAGAATGCTCTTGCGCTGCACTTCGGTCGGGTGGGCTGTCAGCACGGGTGAAATGAAGCCGTTCTCCAGCGTTTGAGCGATTTCGGCAGGGCGCACACCCGCTTCATGCAGACGCTCCAGCGCAAAAGCCAGCGAACCGGCTTGCATGCTGCCTGCACGCTCATGCACTTCGCGGCGGCGCACGTGGTGGCGGTCTTCGGCAATATTGGCCAGGTGCGAAAAGTAGCTGAAGGCGCGAATCACGCTGACGGTTTGCTCGCCGGACAGGCTTTTCAGCAGCTTGTCGAAGCTCTTGCCGGCCTGCGCATCGCGCTTAAGACGAAAGGCGACCGAGAGCTTGCGCACTTTCTCGACCAACTCATAGGCTTCCCGCCCTTCTTGCTCTCGAATCACTTCACCCAGAATGCGGCCCAGCAAACGGATGTCATCGGTCAGAGGCTTGTTCTTGTCGGCCGCCGAGCTTGCCGTGTCAGCGCGAACCGCTGATTTGGCTCGTTTGGCGGACTTGCCTGCTTGGGGAGCGGACACTTTTTTGGGAGCTTTCACGGAGGAGGCGGGCGAGGTGGTCGAGGCGGGCAAGGCAGACATGGCGGGGCTCGTGTTGGAAGACCGGTGACGGCCGGCGGGCCAGAAGCTTGCTGGACCCGCCGCATGGCAGCAGACGTTACATCGCCCATCAGTCGGCAATGTAACGAAGTTACTTGTTTCTGACTTTATCAGTTTCTTCGGTGATTCGGCAGTCACCGCCGACTTTGGAGCTATGTTCTATCTCGATTTCTCTATTCGATAATGCGTCCATGAATGCATCCAAACAAAGCACCGTTGTCATCGCAACCCGTGAAAGCCGCCTCGCCCTGTGGCAGGCTGAACATGTCAAATCCCGCCTGGAGACCGAGCTTGCATTGAGCGTGAGCCTGTTGGGCATGACCACGCGGGGCGACCAGATCCTCGATCGCAGCTTGTCCAAAGTGGGCGGCAAGGGCTTGTTCGTGAAAGAGCTGGAAACCGCGCTGGAAGAAGGGCGTGCGCGTCTGGCGGTGCACTCGCTGAAAGACGTGCCCATGGAGTTGCCTGACGGCTTCGAGTTGGCCGCCATCCTGGAGCGCGAAGACCCCCGCGACGCTCTGGTGTCTAACCGTTATGCCACGCTGGCCGAACTGCCCTTGGGCGCTTTGGTAGGCACCTCCAGTCTGCGCCGGGTGGTGCAACTGAAGGCCCTGCGGCCCGACCTGCGCATCGAGCCCTTGCGCGGCAACCTGGACACCCGCATGCGCAAGCTGGACGACGGTGGCTACGACGCCATTGTTTTGGCGGCGGCGGGCTTGAAACGCCTTGGCGCGGGCGAGCGCATCCGGGCCTGCTTCACGGTGGATGAAATGATTCCTTGTGCCGGCCAGGGCGCCCTGGGCCTGGAAGTGCGTGCCGACGATCTTGAGCTGAAGCGCTTGATTCAAAGCCTGACCCATCGCCCCACTTGGCTGGCGACTCTGGCGGAGCGTGCCGTCTCCCGTGCACTGGGCGGCAGTTGCAGCGTACCCTTGGCTGCGCACGGGCGCTGGGTTGATGGGGCTTTGCTCATGACCACCGCGCTGGGCCATGCTGAACAAACCGAGCGGCCTCTGCTGAGAACCTTGCATCAGGAACCGGTGCAAACCGAGGCGCAGGCGGAGGCCCTGGGGCAACGCGCTGCCCAGGCTTTGCGCGAGCAGGGGGCGGCGGACTATCTGCCGCAAGCTTGTTGACCGCCTTGACCTTGGTGCTGACCCGGCCCGAGGGTCAGGCAGATGATTGGCGGCAACGCATGGCGGACCAGGGTGTCCCCACGGTAAGCCTGCCTTTGATTGAAATTTCTCCCGGACCCGACCAAGCTGCCACCCAGGCTTGGGCCGCCTTGCCCGGTGCCGCGCTGGCATTTTTTGTCAGCCCGAATGCGGTGCAATATTTTTTTGCCGCTCGGCCCCTAGGCCAAGCCTGGCCCATCAACACGCTGGCCGCCTGCGTCGGGCCTGGCAGCGCCCAGGCTTTGTTGAACTGTGGGGTGCCGGCTGACCAGATTGTGCAGCCGCCCGTTGATGCGGCAAGCCTGGACTCCGAGCACCTTTGGCCATTGCTGAGCCCGCTCGACTGGCAGGGGCAAAAGGTATTGCTGCTGCGCGGCGATGGCGGGCGCGAGTGGCTGGCCGATCGCTTGCGCGAGCGGGGGGCGGTGACGCAGGCCTTTGGTGTGTACCGGCGGCATGGCCCGGTGATGTCGGCAGCGCAGCGCTCGCTCTTGTCGGAAATCTTGGCGGCGCCGTCGCGCCACGTCTGGTTGTTCAGCAGTGCAGAAGGGGTGGGGCATTTGGCGCATCTGATGCAGGCGCTCAGCCCGGGGTACAACTGGGCGCCGACCTTGTGTATTTGTACCCATGAGCGCATTGCCGACGCCGCGCGTGCATTGGGGGTGGGGCATGTGGTTTTGGCGCGACCCCAGCCCCTTGCCGTCCAGCAGGCCCTGCTCACACTGCAGGGCGGCCCCTACAATGATTTCCACTGTGAGTGACAAGCAACTTCCCCCCATCGAGGCCGAGCCGATCCTGATCGAGCCTCCCGCCGCTGCCTCGTCGTCCAGCCCGGCAGCATCGCCGCCGGTTGGTGCTGCGCAGCCCATTCGCTCCGCGTTGCCTGCCTGGGTTCCCATTGCCGCAGGCGTGGTGGCCTTGTTCAGCGCGGCCGGTCTGGGGCTGTCCTGGCAGAACATGAGCCGCCAACAACGGCTTGAGCAAGAGTTGGTGCGCCGCCAGGATTTGGCGCAAACCGACGCCGGAGAAGCACGGGCCGCGGCCAAGTCTTCGCAAGAACTCACGCGCGACACCGCGGCCAAAGTTGCGCTGCTGGACGCCCGCTTGGCCGAAGTGGCCTTGCAGCGCGGGCAGTTGGAGGAGCTGATTCAGTCCATGTCTCGTTCGCGCGATGAAAACGTCATTGGCGATATCGAGGCCTCGATCCGTGTGGCCTTGCAGCAATCCAGCATCACCGGCAGTGCCGAACCGCTGGTTGTCACCTTGAAGCTGGCCGATGAACGCCTGCAGCGCTACAAACAACCCCGAATGGAAGGCGTGCGCCGTGCCGTGGCACGTGATCTGGACCGGGTCAAGTCGGTCAGCGTGGTCGACGTGTCGACGCTGACGATCAAACTCGACGAAGTGGTGCGCTTGGTTGACGAATTGCCCCTGATCGCGGTGGCGGAACAAGCCAACGAATTCAAGTCACGCACCACGGAGGACCGCGCCAAGACCCCCGCCGCAAAAAACACCAAGACCAGCAAAGGGACTGAAACACCCAGTGATGGCTGGCTGGGTGCGTGGTGGCCTGAGGCTCAAAAAACCCTGGGCGACTCGGCCAGCCGCATCTGGCTGGAAACCCGCAGCCTCATCCGCGTCACCCGCATCGAGCGTCCTGAAGCGGTGTTGCTGGCGCCAGAGCAGGCCTTCTTCCTGCGCGAGAACTTGAAGTTGCGCCTTTTGAACACGCGCTTGGCTTTGTTGAGCCGGCAGTTTGAAACCGCGCAGGCTGATCTGCGTGACAGCCAAGACATGCTCAACCGCTACTTTGACAGCCGCTCCCGCAAAGTCAGCGCGGCCACCGAGTTGCTGCGCCAAGTGGCGGGCCAAGCACGCCAGGTCGTGGTGCCGCGCCCCGACGACACCTTGGCTGCGTTGGCTGCTGCGGCGGCCGGGCGCTGACAGGTGAAGGGCTGAGTCATGCGCACCGTCATCTGGTTGGTTTTACTTTTCTCCGTGGCTGTTGTGGCCGCGCTGGCGCTGGGCCGCAATGACGGGCTGGCGAGTTTTTATTGGGGCGGCTGGCGACTCGACGTGTCGCTGAACTTGTTTTTGCTGGTGCTCGTGGGCAGCTGCTTTGCGCTGGTGTCCGCCATTCAAACCATCAGCGCGCTGATCAGCTTGCCGCAACGAGCCAAAGAGTGGCGGGTGGCTCAGCGCGAGCGTAGCGCCCAAATCGCGCTGCGCGAAGGCTTGGCCGAGTTTTTTGGTGCACGGTACGGGCGCTCTCAAAAAGCCGCGCAACGCGCGCTGACCATCCACGCACAAACGCCCGAGCTGGAGCGTGATGACGGTTTTCTTGCCTTGGGCCATCTCCTGGCCGCCAGCAGTGCGCACCGTCTGCAAGACCGCAAGCGGCGCGACGAGCAATTGGGCTTGGCGCTTGATTTCTCACGCCGCACGGCAGCCGGCAAGGCGCAAGAAGAGGGCGCTTTGTTGTTGGCCGCTGAATGGGCGCTGGATGACCGGGACGCCAATCGCGCCCTGCGCTTGCTGGCCGACCTCAGCCCCGGGGTTGCGCGGCGCACCCAGGCCTTGCGGCTAAAGCTGCAGGCCAGCCGATTGTCAAAACAGTACCTGGAAGCCTTGCGCACGGCCCGCTTGCTGGCCAAGCACCAAGGCTTCTCCAAAGTCGCCGCGCAGGGTTTGCTGCGCTCCCTGGCCTTTGAGGCCTTGGACAGCACGCGGGATGTGGACCAACTGCGCAAAGTCTGGCAGCAGTTGGATGCGGCAGACCGTCGCGATGTCTGGGTAGCCTGCCGCGCCGCGACACGTTCAGCGGCCTTGGGGTCGCCAGATGACGGACGCGGCTGGTTGCGGCCATTCTGGGACGATATCGGCGAACTCCCTGAAGATGAACGTATTGTCCTCGCGGAGTCCCTGGTGCCCGTACTGCCCGGCTTGGCCCCTGAGTGGCTGCAACGCCTCGAGTCGGCGGCGCAGCGTTTTCCTCGCGACAAATACCTGACCTACGCGCTCGGCCACGCCTTGGCTGAACGCCAGCTATGGGGCAAAGCCCGGCTGATGCTTGAGCAAGTCTGCGAGGACCATGGCGTGTCGACCTTGGCCCGGCGCCGCAGTTGGTTGACTCTGGCGCAGTTGGCGGCACAAGACGGTGACCTCGACCGCCGCGCACGCTGCTTCGAGGCCGCCGCTGGCGTGCATTGAGTCAAAAATTTGAAAATTCTTGCTCGGACCTAAAAACCCATGCTATAGTGCAAGGCTTCGCGGCTGTAGCTCAGTTGGATAGAGTACTTGGCTACGAACCAAGGGGTCGTGGGTTCGAATCCTGCCAGCCGCACCAAATTACTAAAACAAGAAGAATAAAAAGACGAAATTAAAAGTCTTTGAGTTTGTTTGAAGAGTTTGATGTTTTGCGAAGAAAAACAGTAAAGCCTCAGCAAAAAATTGCAGAGGCTTTTTTATGTAAAGACCTGAAACTGCAACAGGGCGGCGACTGAATCGATTTGAATTCGAAAAGATTCGAAAATCGATAAAGAAACCAAAAATTCCCGTTGAGCATGGAATTACATGCTATAGTAGAGGGCTTGAAGCGGCTGTAGCTCAGTTGGATAGAGTACTTGGCTACGAACCAAGGGGTCGTGGGTTCGAATCCTGCCAGCCGCACCAAAAATAAAAAGAGAATCAACGGGTTAGAAGTGTAAGCTTCTAACCCGTTTTCCGTTTCCGGAGGGCCTTTTAGGCGCATTCCCCATCCTCGTGCACCTGGTGTGGCAGCGTGTCGATGTGGCGCCTCAGGGATTGCTACAGATGGGGCTCTCCCATACCCTCCCGGGCGCTGATGGAAATCACGATGCAGATGGCGGGCTGGGGCGAATCGGTTTAAGCAATCGCGTCAACCGGCAGTACCGCATCTTTCAAGACGCTGCGCAGCACGAAGCTGCTGTGCACGCCGCTGACGCCTGGGATGCGGGTCAGATGCCCAAGCAAAAGGGCTTGGTAGTGATCCATATCCCGAACGGCCACCTTGAGTTGATAGTCGGCAGCTTGGCCGGTGATCAGCAAGCACTCGAGAACCTCCGGCAATAAACCGACTGCCGCCTCGAAACTCGCGAAGCGCTCCGGCGTATGGGCATCCATCGAGATATGGATCAATGCGATCAGCGTCAGGCCGAGCTTCTTGGCGTCGAGCACGGCGCGGTAGCCGGTGACAAGCCCGGCCTCTTCCAGGGCCCGTACGCGGCGCAAGCAAGGCGAGGGCGACAGCCCGATCCGGTCCGCAAGTTCCTGGTTGTTGATACGTCCCTCCTTCTGCAGGATGAGGAGGATCTGCCGGTCAAACTTGTCAATGTTCAATTGATGCCCTAAATTCGAATGAATTTGGCAGATTATTGCGCATTTGAATTGAATTTTGTTGTATTCGCAATCGTCTGCCAAAGCCTTTTTCCTACACTTTAGGCATTGAGTTATCGACTCAGGCAGCGGCAGGCCACCCGCCTCACTCTCGCGCAGCCAGCTTCAAAAGAGCCGAGGCGGCGCGCCAAAGACCCCCAAGTGCATTCACATGCCTTGGGGTTTCGCTTTTCAGGCCGCGCTTATGCGTGCTGCTGTTGGTGCTCGCCAAGGCGGCAGCAAGAGGGGGCAGCGGGTGAGACAGCACAATCTGCGAGTTGGATGTTGCTAATTTCTGGCTCGGTCAATCACTGTGTCATCGTATGGGCATATCGTTGATTGTGAAAAGAAGAGCATGAAGATTTGCTCAGGGAGCCGTACCGGCTCAGTGGGCCACTTCGTCCACTTTCTGAGCTGCCTGTCCGGCAGTGAACACGGCGTGACGTTAATTGCAGGGGCTGAGCAATTTCTGAGCTGCCTGTCCGGAAGTGAACTCGCTATAGGCGCATGCCGCATGGATGTGATGTTTCTGAGCTGCCTGTCCGGCAGTGAACAGTGCCCTTGCATTGCCTCCCCTACCTCCTTTTTTCTGAGCTGCCTGTCCGGCAGTGAACCGGCCGTCGAATCGTGCGATGTTTGAAAGACTTTTCTGAGCTGCCTGTCCGGCAGTGAACCGGCCGTCGAATCGTGCGATGTTTGAAAGACTTTTCTGAGCTGCCTGTCCGGCAGTGAACTGGCCTGAGTGCGCCGGTGACTTTGCACCGCTTTTCTGAGCTGCCTGTCCGGCAGTGAACGCAACCCGACGCATTCGCGGTCGCGCTTGGATTTTCTGAGCTGCCTGTCCGGCAGTGAACGCCCAAGGTGATGCCGATGGCCAAGAGGCCAGTTTCTGAGCTGCCTGTCCGGCAGTGAACTGACTCAGGAAAGCTTGTCGAGGCTCCGAACTTTTCTGAGCTGCCTGTCCGGCAGTGAACCCATCGGTGCGCACTGCCGGATGAGTTGATGCTTTCTGAGCTGCCTGTCCGGCAGTGAACTGTCATGAGTCATCGCGTACCTTTGGTCATTTTTTCTGAGCTGCCTGTCCGGCAGTGAACCGCTTCGGCGGCGGACTACGCGAGCTTGCGGATTTCTGAGCTGCCTGTCCGGCAGTGAACAGTGAACGCCATTTTGTTCGTTGTGACCGAGTTTTCTGAGCTGCCTGTCCGGCAGTGAACGGTTGATCGCACTCGCCGGCTTGCTATCCGATTTTCTGAGCTGCCTGTCCGGCAGTGAACGTGTGATGTTGATGTGCTGATCGCTGCAGGATTTTCTGAGCTGCCTGTCCGGCAGTGAACGAACTTTTGGAGGCGTGCATTTGCACTGTTTTTTTCTGAGCTGCCTGTCCGGCAGTGAACCACCTGAACCATGCTTAGAAAACTTCCGAAATTTTCTGAGCTGCCTGTCCGGCAGTGAACATAGTGCTCAAGCTGCTATTTATTATGCGTATTTTCTGAGCTGCCTGTCCGGCAGTGAACATTTCATCGGGTTTCTGGCGCGTTGTTAAACATTTCTGAGCTGCCTGTCCGGCAGTGAACGCCGAGGACTGGCTTGCTGCTCGGCCTGATTTTTTCTGAGCTGCCTGTCCGGCAGTGAACCAAGCAAGAGGCCCCCACTCCACCCACTTTGATTTCTGAGCTGCCTGTCCGGCAGTGAACATCAAGATGACCGAGGTTTATGTCGACGGCAATTTCTGAGCTGCCTGTCCGGCAGTGAACAGGAAAAGCATGAAGCCCACCACTGCCGAAAATTTCTGAGCTGCCTGTCCGGCAGTGAACGACGGGGTTTGAGCATCGTGACCATCACGACCGTTTCTGAGCTGCCTGTCCGGCAGTGAACCCACCGCCCCGGCGGCTCCGGGATTCCTGATATTTCTGAGCTGCCTGTCCGGCAGTGAACGCACAGGCGCCGGGCTGGCAGTTTGTGCCGGTTTTCTGAGCTGCCTGTCCGGCAGTGAACCGGATCTGCGCGGCGTGCCCCTTCGCCGTGGCTTTCTGAGCTGCCTGTCCGGCAGTGAACTGTTGATGCGCCTACCTTCAGCCGCCTGACCTTTTCTGAGCTGCCTGTCCGGCAGTGAACTGCCAATGATGAGTTCGCTGAAAAGATCGCGTTTTCTGAGCTGCCTGTCCGGCAGTGAACCGCAGGAAACGACGCTAAAGCCGATGCCTACTGTTTCTGAGCTGCCTGTCCGGCAGTGAACTACGTGTGCGGCGCATGGCCTAACGTGTTCTATTTCTGAGCTGCCTGTCCGGCAGTGAACGTGCGACATGAGCAAGCAAGACCAAGGCGACGTTTCTGAGCTGCCTGTCCGGCAGTGAACGGCACAACTCGGGCCAACTTCAAGGTCGGCATTTTCTGAGCTGCCTGTCCGGCAGTGAACTTGCCCTTGGCGTCGAAACCCGTTTGGATGTATTTCTGAGCTGCCTGTCCGGCAGTGAACCGAATAGCAAAGAGTTGCATTCGGAACTGATGTTTTCTGAGCTGCCTGTCCGGCAGTGAACAACCCACGTTTTGCAGGATGCGCGGGCCTCAATTTCTGAGCTGCCTGTCCGGCAGTGAACCATATTTTTGGAGACGGGACTACTCCTGAAGATTTCTGAGCTGCCTGTCCGGCAGTGAACTAGCTACCCTCAATCTACTGGCCATATTTTTGTTTCTGAGCTGCCTGTCCGGCAGTGAACCAAAAACTATGTTTTCCGTGCTCGCACTTGCTTTTCTGAGCTGCCTGTCCGGCAGTGAACAAGGGCAAGGGCAAGGGCAAGGGCAAGTGCAATTTCTGAGCTGCCTGTCCGGCAGTGAACGATCGTCACCGTGTCTGCCGCACTGGTTGTCATTTCTGAGCTGCCTGTCCGGCAGTGAACGCTTGACCATGCCGTCGAGTTGTTCGGCATCGCGTTTCTGAGCTGCCTGTCCGGCAGTGAACTCTACGTGCTGCGCCGCGTGCCCGGCGCCGCTTTTCTGAGCTGCCTGTCCGGCAGTGAACTTTCGTTTAGCAACTGGGGCAGCATCTATCAATTTCTGAGCTGCCTGTCCGGCAGTGAACCGTCTCAACGTCGCCGGTCGGCGTGCCGTCAGTTTCTGAGCTGCCTGTCCGGCAGTGAACCGCCGCGCACGCGATTTGCGGCGCCGGTCCGATTTCTGAGCTGCCTGTCCGGCAGTGAACTGGTGGTTGTCGTTCTCTCAAACATCGCAGGATTTCTGAGCTGCCTGTCCGGCAGTGAACCCCGATACGCTGGCCTCAAATGCCCTGAATACTTTCTGAGCTGCCTGTCCGGCAGTGAACGATGGTCACTTTCTCGCGCTTACCGCCCAGATTTTCTGAGCTGCCTGTCCGGCAGTGAACAGAGAACGACAACCACCACTTCTTTCGATTTCATTTCTGAGCTGCCTGTCCGGCAGTGAACACTCGGTGCGGCCGTTTCATCTTCATCCGTGCTTTCTGAGCTGCCTGTCCGGCAGTGAACTCGGCGTCGAACGCCGGCGCCGCGGCGCGCCATTTCTGAGCTGCCTGTCCGGCAGTGAACGCGTCGGCTCCACCGGCACAAACTGCCAGCCTTTTCTGAGCTGCCTGTCCGGCAGTGAACGCCGCCGAGCTATACGCCGCAGCCACCGAGCCTTTCTGAGCTGCCTGTCCGGCAGTGAACTCTCGCAGCGCTGGTTCCGGCCGCATCACAGCTTTCTGAGCTGCCTGTCCGGCAGTGAACGCAATGAAGCATGCCGAACTGCAAGCCAGATTTTTCTGAGCTGCCTGTCCGGCAGTGAACCCGGTGTCACCGTCATCGGCGGCGGCCAAGGCTTTCTGAGCTGCCTGTCCGGCAGTGAACAAAGTAGTCGCGCAATGTCATGCCAAACCATGTTTCTGAGCTGCCTGTCCGGCAGTGAACCGAGCACATCTTTTGCCAACGCATCGGAATCATTTCTGAGCTGCCTGTCCGGCAGTGAACATCGGAAGTTGAAAACCTTCGCTCCCTTGTAGATTTCTGAGCTGCCTGTCCGGCAGTGAACGGGATTGCCGGGCGGCCCCGAGTCCGGAGATTTTTCTGAGCTGCCTGTCCGGCAGTGAACGAAGAAATTGCCGAGTCATTTGAGTTCTGGCGTTTCTGAGCTGCCTGTCCGGCAGTGAACTTCGAAACGTCCAATGCTTTGGCAATTTGTGTTTTCTGAGCTGCCTGTCCGGCAGTGAACGATCTCCGTTGAATGTTGTGGCATCAGGCTTATTTCTGAGCTGCCTGTCCGGCAGTGAACATCGTTACGCTTGTGCAGTCGGTTGGCCTACCTTTCTGAGCTGCCTGTCCGGCAGTGAACTTGTTGTGCAACACGCCCGGGCAGCGCGGATCTTTCTGAGCTGCCTGTCCGGCAGTGAACACCCAAAGCTTGATGCTCGATTGTTTGGTGAATTTCTGAGCTGCCTGTCCGGCAGTGAACACGAGGAAGGCCTCGCGGCCGCCCAGGCCGACTTTCTGAGCTGCCTGTCCGGCAGTGAACCTCGGTCCAGATCGCAAAAAAAATCGCTTCTATTTCTGAGCTGCCTGTCCGGCAGTGAACGGTACAGGGTACGCTGCGCGCTTGGCAGGGTTTTTCTGAGCTGCCTGTCCGGCAGTGAACGCCATCGCCCACTTCTGCGCGATGCATCGAATTTTCTGAGCTGCCTGTCCGGCAGTGAACGCCATCGCCCACTTCTGCGCGATGCATCGAATTTTCTGAGCTGCCTGTCCGGCAGTGAACGCTCGCTTCCGCTGCATCGGCGGCATCGACGTTTTCTGAGCTGCCTGTCCGGCAGTGAACGTCGTCGAAGAGTCCGCGCCTGCCGTCGGGTCTTTCTGAGCTGCCTGTCCGGCAGTGAACGTTTGCTTCGGCGCCTGCGGCGGCGTGTCGCTTTTCTGAGCTGCCTGTCCGGCAGTGAACTCGGGTGCCGGCTCGGCGCCGTGGAAGGCGCGTTTCTGAGCTGCCTGTCCGGCAGTGAACCGGCTGGACGGTGGGCGAATTCATGGGGCAGTTTTCTGAGCTGCCTGTCCGGCAGTGAACCTCGATGCGGCGGGCCTCTTGCCCAAAGAGCCTTTCTGAGCTGCCTGTCCGGCAGTGAACAAGAACGCGTTACCTTTAATGCTGCCGCCGCCCTTTCTGAGCTGCCTGTCCGGCAGTGAACTTGTTCGTGATGCCAAGGCGTTTGTCGAGTCGCTTTCTGAGCTGCCTGTCCGGCAGTGAACGCCTCACTGGGGCAAGCCCCAGCCCCCAGGACTTTCTGAGCTGCCTGTCCGGCAGTGAACCTTTTCTGCTTGTCGTAGGTGTGCAGGTTGTATTTCTGAGCTGCCTGTCCGGCAGTGAACAAACAGCGCTGCCGTCCTAGCTGCTGCAAATGTTTCTGAGCTGCCTGTCCGGCAGTGAACTTCGAAACGTCCAATGCTTTGGCAATTTGTGTTTTCTGAGCTGCCTGTCCGGCAGTGAACCGTACATGGACGCGCAGGGCGGCGCCATGAAATTTCTGAGCTGCCTGTCCGGCAGTGAACAATTTCTACCGGTCCAACCGGTTTAAGCCGTGTTTCTGAGCTGCCTGTCCGGCAGTGAACTCCTGTAATCCGGCTGGCCGATGGCGTGGTGATTTCTGAGCTGCCTGTCCGGCAGTGAACAAGTCAGCAGGTCATTGCAACATTGCGGCGGCTTTCTGAGCTGCCTGTCCGGCAGTGAACGGCATCCAAAGCGGCGAGCAGTTGCCCGCATTCTTTCTGAGCTGCCTGTCCGGCAGTGAACCCGCTATGCATTACCGTCCTTCTTTTGGCGTATTTCTGAGCTGCCTGTCCGGCAGTGAACAGTTTGCAGGGTCTTGATTGCAGCCTCGGCATTTTCTGAGCTGCCTGTCCGGCAGTGAACCGATCACTCAACCCAATTCATGCAGGCTTTGATTTCTGAGCTGCCTGTCCGGCAGTGAACGACCAATTGCGGGGCGCAAATCCTACGGAAGTTTTCTGAGCTGCCTGTCCGGCAGTGAACCGTGGTGGGCCTACGCCGCGCAACCTGGGCCTTTTCTGAGCTGCCTGTCCGGCAGTGAACGTCAAAGCTACGTCATTCGACGACCTGAGCGATTTCTGAGCTGCCTGTCCGGCAGTGAACAAGCTGGATGTCCGCTATGACGAGATGATTGCGTTTCTGAGCTGCCTGTCCGGCAGTGAACACGTACATCGTTCAGCCATCCAACTATCCAGCTTTCTGAGCTGCCTGTCCGGCAGTGAACGATCTGCTCTGGCGCAATGTTGCTTTCCGACTTTTCTGAGCTGCCTGTCCGGCAGTGAACGGCACAGGCTTTGAAAAACGAACTGCTGCGAATTTCTGAGCTGCCTGTCCGGCAGTGAACACTCGGCTTTGTGCTACTTGCTCGGCGAGCCGTTTCTGAGCTGCCTGTCCGGCAGTGAACATCGACCTGCAAGCCGGGGCACTGCGGGGAATTTTCTGAGCTGCCTGTCCGGCAGTGAACAGATGCCCAACAAATGCCGCCTGCTCGCTGTTTTTCTGAGCTGCCTGTCCGGCAGTGAACTGGCTGTGTCGGTGAATACACCCTTATCGGATTTTCTGAGCTGCCTGTCCGGCAGTGAACCGTAAAGCTGGTCACGCAAGACTTTGTTGACTTTTCTGAGCTGCCTGTCCGGCAGTGAACGACCTGACTATGTGCGACCTGATTTGCAAGATTTTCTGAGCTGCCTGTCCGGCAGTGAACTTAGAAGCTGCCGCCGACAAGTCTGGGCTCAATTTCTGAGCTGCCTGTCCGGCAGTGAACGATTCGTGCAACTCAGTTGCCATTGCGGCCAGGTTTCTGAGCTGCCTGTCCGGCAGTGAACTCGGCGGGTTTTTCGTTTCCGAAGCCCCGACGTTTCTGAGCTGCCTGTCCGGCAGTGAACGATTAGCGCGTGATCACGCTGGATGGCCGTAATTTCTGAGCTGCCTGTCCGGCAGTGAACGCTGACGGCAGTAAACGGGCACAACCTGACACTTTCTGAGCTGCCTGTCCGGCAGTGAACTCGCGCAGGATTAGCGCGTGATCGCGCTGGATTTTCTGAGCTGCCTGTCCGGCAGTGAACATGCAATGAGCGGCGGCTATCTGGCCACATTTTTTCTGAGCTGCCTGTCCGGCAGTGAACTGGCGCCCTTTGCCTCGCGCAGTTCTTTGTCTTTTCTGAGCTGCCTGTCCGGCAGTGAACAGCTTGTGGACAGTGCTTTGCGTGCTTTGGTCTTTCTGAGCTGCCTGTCCGGCAGTGAACACTGACTGAGGCTAGTGCGACATGATGATTGATTTCTGAGCTGCCTGTCCGGCAGTGAACTGCGGCGCTTCTTGCGGAATGGCTCGCTTGATTTTCTGAGCTGCCTGTCCGGCAGTGAACAGCGAAGAGGACAAGGCAAAGCTCCGCGCCGATTTCTGAGCTGCCTGTCCGGCAGTGAACATGTAGCATCCGCCATTGATGCGATTGCGCCATTTCTGAGCTGCCTGTCCGGCAGTGAACCTAGATGTTCGCCACGGTCGCGCATCCTGAACTTTCTGAGCTGCCTGTCCGGCAGTGAACGTCGCCCCAAGTCATTCAGAGTTGGCGCAAATTTTCTGAGCTGCCTGTCCGGCAGTGAACTCAACGCGATCAACTGATGGGCGCATCGGACTTTTCTGAGCTGCCTGTCCGGCAGTGAACGCCGAGCCGACCTTGTTTGTCCTGATGCTTCCTTTCTGAGCTGCCTGTCCGGCAGTGAACCGCAGTATTTCATTGTCGGGCATGGGCATGTTTTTCTGAGCTGCCTGTCCGGCAGTGAACCTCCCATCTCGAAGAGCGCCCAGTTTCCGGGCTTTCTGAGCTGCCTGTCCGGCAGTGAACACGTACAGATCGCCGTCTACTTCGGCGATCATTTTCTGAGCTGCCTGTCCGGCAGTGAACAGCGAGCAGGCGGCATTTGTTGGGCATCTCACTTTCTGAGCTGCCTGTCCGGCAGTGAACGGCCTAACGGCGGAAGCTGCGGGCCATTCAAGTTTCTGAGCTGCCTGTCCGGCAGTGAACGCCAGCGTGTCGAGTTAAAGCCTGATGACCACTTTCTGAGCTGCCTGTCCGGCAGTGAACATCAAACGTGCGAACGTCATGGCACAACTTCATTTCTGAGCTGCCTGTCCGGCAGTGAACTTGACCGAACCACTCGGTCCATGCTTTGTGTTTTTCTGAGCTGCCTGTCCGGCAGTGAACAGTCGTGATGACGTAGAAGTCGCCTCGAGATATTTCTGAGCTGCCTGTCCGGCAGTGAACGTCAGGCTGCAACACGCGCCTGTTTCGACCCTTTTCTGAGCTGCCTGTCCGGCAGTGAACGGACGGGCACACCACGCCCGAGAAATACGAGCTTTCTGAGCTGCCTGTCCGGCAGTGAACTGCGGATGAATTCGACTTCCTCATCCTTGAATTTTCTGAGCTGCCTGTCCGGCAGTGAACAGGCGTCAATCAATGCGCCTACTTGCACATCATTTCTGAGCTGCCTGTCCGGCAGTGAACGGTGAATCAGAATATGGATTCAAGACTCAGATTTTCTGAGCTGCCTGTCCGGCAGTGAACGCAAAGATGAGCGCACGAATCAAGATCCACGTTTTCTGAGCTGCCTGTCCGGCAGTGAACACCGTAGACCTCGCCAAATTGGCCGCCTTGCGTTTCTGAGCTGCCTGTCCGGCAGTGAACGAGTGAAAGCAAGCGGCGGCACGTCGCTACTCTTTTCTGAGCTGCCTGTCCGGCAGTGAACGCCCACCGGGCCTCATCAACCTTGTTGTCATATTTCTGAGCTGCCTGTCCGGCAGTGAACCCCTCATTTGTTGGCAAAGTCGTCGTGCGTCATTTCTGAGCTGCCTGTCCGGCAGTGAACCTCCCATCTCGAAGAGCGCCCAGTTGCCGGGTTTTCTGAGCTGCCTGTCCGGCAGTGAACGCGGACATCCAGCTTTTCAAACAGTTGCCGTGATTTCTGAGCTGCCTGTCCGGCAGTGAACGCTGATGATCTTGTTGACCCCCACCCGTGTCATTTCTGAGCTGCCTGTCCGGCAGTGAACCCACTGGCGTTGGCCTGGGCGAACGCCACCATTTTCTGAGCTGCCTGTCCGGCAGTGAACGTCCATTTGCACGGGCATGGGGCTCTTGGACATTTCTGAGCTGCCTGTCCGGCAGTGAACATCTCGGCGCTTTCCTTTTGCCTGCGCTTGCATTTCTGAGCTGCCTGTCCGGCAGTGAACCTGCGAACAGGTGGAAATGGCGAATTTCGGTTTTTCTGAGCTGCCTGTCCGGCAGTGAACGGCTGGCCAGAACTTGGATCTGCTGCCGGGCTTTTCTGAGCTGCCTGTCCGGCAGTGAACGCTGAACGACTCCAGCGCCGAGGCCCGGTCATTTTCTGAGCTGCCTGTCCGGCAGTGAACCCGCAGACAAGCCTCAGAAGCTGTTCGACGGCTTTCTGAGCTGCCTGTCCGGCAGTGAACCGCTGCAGCGCGCTGTGGGTGCCGTGCCCGATTTTCTGAGCTGCCTGTCCGGCAGTGAACAGTGCACCGAAAGATGGGCGCTTTGGCGCATTTTTCTGAGCTGCCTGTCCGGCAGTGAACTAAGCGGAAAACCCAGCAAGCCATTCTCCCACTTGCATTTCCCCCAATTACCACCCCACCAACCCTTTTCAAAACGAAACGCGCAAGTGCTTGATTCATAAGCGCTTGCGCGGGGTGGTGAAAAAAGGGTCGTTCGGTGCGTTGGGCCGTCAGAACCAGGGCGTGGTGTTGACTGGGCTCAGCCCGTAGGCGTTGAAGCGGCCCTCCTTGACTTCGGCCTGGGGGGCGCCTAACTCAAAAAATAGCCGGAACGTTTGGCCCGTGCTGGCGCTGCGCAATTGCACAAAGGGCAGGTTCAGCAGTTCGGCCGCACTGTCGGGTACGCGGGCCAGGGCTTCGGCTTCGGTCAAACCGTGTCGCTTCATTTGCCGCCTGCGCAGGCGTGCGGGGTTGCTCTTGGCTTGCACGCGGCGCAGCCGGCGATGCTCGGCCGTGGCCGGCACTTCCAGGAGGTCATGGACGATGACATGCTCTCGCACGGCACCCAGCCAGTGACCGGCGGCGATTTGAGTGAGCGTTTGCGCAGGGCCGACCAGGCGCATCACGCGGCCCAACTGAGCCGGCCTTGCCTGGTAGCCCGGGAAGGCCAGGCCTACGTCCTCGGCCTTCAGCTCCGCCAGCCGTAGATGCACCCTGCCGTACAGCGCGGCCATCAGCAAATGCGGTGGGAACTCGGGGTCGGGCCGGAGTTGGATGTCGAAGTAGTGAGCCATGGCGCTGCTCACTCCTTGCCGGCATCGCCGAACACGCCGCCACGGATCAGCGTCGCCATGACGAAGTGCTGTTGCTCCACGGCAGGCACCTTGTCCTTCAGCAACCAGCCGTCAAGCAGGTTGTAGAAGTCCAGCTTGTCGGTTGGGCGGCGGCAGGCCTTGCCCAGCGTGGTGACGGAGCCGTAGGGTTCCACGGCGATGGGGCCCAGCTCAGCCACATCAGGGTGCCAGGTGTCCACGGTGCGCAGGGCGTTGCCCAGCTTTTGCGAGTGCATGCCTGCTACGCCGTTGACGCTGTACAGCGTCTTGCTCTTGCCGCTGCTGGCTTTGTCCAGAATCAGCTCCTGCGAGGGGTAGACCTCTTGCCCAGCACCCAAGCGCACGTGGGCGGTGACTTGCAGCAGCACATGGCTTTGGCCGGCCAGACCCTGGGCGATCAAGGCGCCCAAGGCTTGCAGGGGCACGGCATTGGCGCCGGTGGCTTCAAAGTCGCGGGTGGAGAGGCTGAGGCCATCAAATGTCCAAGTGCTGGCGGCCGACCCTTGCACCATGTGCTGCACCTGTACTTCCACCTGCTCTGCGCCCATGCGGTTGCGCCACAGGAAGCGGCCGTTGGCGATGTTGTGGGCGTAGCGGCGGGCCAGCTCGCCATAACCCTGACCCTGTACGTAGCCTTGCACCGTGGCCAAGAGCTTGGTTTGGTACTCGGCGTTGTTGCAGGCCGAAGGGGTGCCCGCGCCGCCCAGCACGCGCAGGCTGAACACGACCTTCAGTGTGTCCGCATCGGCGGGCAGGGTGGCGGTGTCCACCGTTTGCAGGTTGGGATTTTGAATGGCCGCGTCCAGCTTGCCGGGGTCTTGGTCTTTGGTCTTGAGGCGGTTAGAAATGGTGCCGCGCACCGATTTCTCACGCACCGTCACGGGCGCCCAAGCTGCAAGCGTGCCACGTTGATCCCATGCGCCGGCGAAGAAAACAGCGTCAGACGGGTCCAGCTTGCGTTCGAATGCGAGGACGGAAGCGGTCTTGAGGTTGGATGCAGTAGCCATTTTTTGAAACTCCAAAAATTTTCGAATAACGTGAAAGTCAGGCGGCAACCGTGTCGGACACGGCTTGCGCTTCATCAGCGTGGGTGGGTGTGGCGGGCTTGAACTTGTTGCGGCAGCGGTAGAGGCGTGGGTCGACGCCCTCGTCTGTTGGTTGCGCGTACCAGAACAAATCGTCCAAGTCCTGCAGGCGATGCGGGCTGATCCATTGCCCGATGGACCAGATGGAGTCAACAAAGCGGAAGGGCGTGACCCTGTCGCGTGCGTTGGCCACGCTGCCGGGTTCATGCAACTCAGACAGCCCCGCATAGCCCACGGGGATGGGCACGGTCCAGCCCTCGCGCGGGTCGGTGACCCAACTCACCGTGTCTTCACCCTTGTCATTGGTCGCCTGCACGGCGCGATGATTCAGGCGCGACAGGTCAAGCCAGGCGTCCAAGGTGGTGGCGTCGGGCTGCTCGGCTTGCAGAGTCGTCAAACGCTGGCTCAGCAAATCGTCGCGTGAGACCAAGGCAAAACCGGGCAGCCAACGGCGGGCCATGCGGCGGAACTGCTGGCGCTGCGCATCCGGGTCGCCTTGGAGCATCATCAGCGCTGGGCGTGGCACGCGGCGCTGCTGCATGGGCAGTGCAGGCATCACGCTGCCACCGGCAAGACGCATGCCTGCTGCCAGATGAGCAATTTGCTCGGCCAGGGCTTGCCGCTCAGCGTCACTGATTTGGCCTGCGGTGAGCACCACATCAAACACCAGAGTGATTTCCAGGTGCACCCGGCCTTCTTCCACAATGCCTGCCGTGCTGCCATCGGCCAGCACCGGGTTGCGGGTGAGGTGAAAGGCGCGGGTGTAGCCCTCGGTCGTGACCTGGGCTTCAAAGCCATGGCAGATCACGCCCAGCTTGTAGAACTCAATGCCCGCGTCCCGTCCAAGGCGGCGTTCCAGCGCCGTCATGAAGCCCAGAAAAGCAGACATGGCCGGGAAGCCCCAAGTCAGCGGGCTGGAAATGGCGTTGGCGTTTTGCACCCGCAGGCGGGGCAGCACCAGCAGTGCATTGATGGGTGGTGGCATGTTGTGTGCATCCTGACTCATGCAGCCTCCCGCGCTTGCGCTGCAAATTCTTCGCGGGCCAGCTTGCGCCAGAACAAGAACTCCGGGTCGCCCACCGGCAGCGGGTCATATAACTGGGCGTTGACCCAACGTGCAAAGTCAGCGGCTACTTGCTCTGAAGCTTCTTCGGTGGCCGCTTCACTGAGTGCTTGCGCTGCATCAGGGTCTAACCAAAGGCACTGGGCGGCGGGCAGCTCGCAGTCCTCGCTAGCGGACCAGCCAGGGCTCAGCGTCAGCAGCTCCGCCTGGTATTGCAGCAACTCGTCGATCAGGCGGATGACATGGCCACGTACCTTGTCGCGGGTCGCCACATTGGCGGGCGGCTCATCTTTCAGGAAGAGCTTCAAGGCCACGGCCTGCTGCCTGGCCTCGGTTCGCCGCCCATAGGCTTTGAAAAGGCTGTCCGCATGCAGCGGCGGGCGCACTTGGGCGGACTTCCAAACGGGCGGCAGCGAGGCCAGCATGCAGTTGTCACCGCGCCGCTCGCTGTTGAGCTGGCTGATGTTTTGTGGCTTGGTGCCGCCCAGTTTTTGAATCGCCAGATTGGGGTACTCGCGCACGGGGCGGGCGTGGGCTTCAACGGCCTTGCGCGCGGCTCGGGCCGCTTTGGCGTCTTCGCTGAAGCGGTCGTCCTGCAGTGCTTGGTACACGCGGTGAACCAGCGAGGTGGGGTAGAGCGGTGCGAGCAGGTGAAACGACTGTTCATCGTGCGGGTCGTCGCCAACCAGCCAATACAACTGCTTGGCGTTGGTGTGGCTGCTGGGCTTGCCGCGTGGTGTCGCTAACGCTGCAAATGATTGCAGCCAGTCTTTGCCCTTGGCCGGGTCGTCACTCAGGGCAGCGGCCAGGTCAGCGTCGCCGCTGACTGCCAAGTCCAACAGAGTCTTGCCGCCGTGGCTCAGCTTGAGCAGTTTGTACACGTCCAGCGCGGCGGCATTGCCCACCACATCGGTGTCGTACTGCGCACCCAGGCTGTGGCTGCCAAGGGCATCGGTGGCAGGCAATTGCCCCGGCTCGCAATACAGGCTGCTGCCTTTGGCATCCGGGTGTATGGGTTTGAGCGAATGTGTCACCGCCTGAATCTGGCTCACGCGGCGAGCCGCGTCTTCCAGCCAGACGGCAGGGATGAACTGCGCATGCAGTTCGGATCGTTTGGGGTCTTCTGGCGCAAGCTTTTCCAGCTTGTCGTCCCGGCGTTGCCGTAGAAACTCCGCGATCACTTCTCGGATGGCTAGAGTCCTGTTGGCGTCATTCAATGACATGGCAATTCCCTTTGGGTTGATGAATGGCTATTTCTGTGGTGACGATGGTTTTGGTGGCTTACTCCCTTCTCTTTGCGAATCCCAATGCGGGATGCGATTGCCAGCCGGCGCTGCTCTCTGGCGCACTCAAAATGGCAAAGCGTTTGGCGCAGTTGCGTAGGTCGATGTCGAGGTCGGCAGCCAGTTGGGTCAGCTCCGCCATGGCATCCACCACCCCCCAGGGTTGGATGCCTGAGCCTTGAACTGCTGTGCCAGGCAAGGCGGTGTGTTCGCCGCGTTCAACCTCCACAAACAGCTTGTCGCTCTGGCGCCCCTGGCGGTTCTCCAGCACCTTGTGCAGCACCAGCCTTTCCCCGTCTTCATCGGGCAA
The DNA here is from genome assembly GCF_028595305.1 of Roseateles koreensis. GTDB lineage: Bacteria > Pseudomonadota > Gammaproteobacteria > Burkholderiales > Burkholderiaceae_C > Paucibacter_A > Paucibacter_A koreensis. Next base: position 153,011 of record NZ_JAQQXS010000003.1, read on the forward strand.
AAAGACCAATGCTTGCTCCTTGCGGCCCTTGTCATTGCGGAAGCGTTGCTGCTGAGGAATCACGCCCGTGAGCAAGGCGTCGGCTGCGGGCAGATGCCACCAGCTGCTGGCGTTGGTGTGTCCAAATTCGGCGCTTGCGGCGCCGGAGCTTCTGGCGCGGCCACCCGCCGTAGGTAGTTTGGGAGTCTCAACGGGTGCCAGCATTTGAGCGCGCATGCGGGCGTGTTCGAGATCGGCCCAGCGGTGCTGGGCCTGTAGCTGCGCAACGGCTGGCGCCTGGATGCGAGGGCTGGCGTCCAGCGTGGTGTGGGGCGCCAGGGGCAGCAGCACACGCACATCGTGCTGAGCCAGGCGGAAAGGGCCGTCGTCCTTTTCAAATCCGGGCCAGAGAAAGGCGGCCTTGTTCGGGCTGGTGTAGTGCCGCAGGTTGTGGCTGAAGACATGCACATTGGCGGTGTCGCAGGGCTCGGCGCGATGCCTGCGCACGCGGCCAAGTAACTGGATGAGTGAGCGCAGCGAAGAGGGTTCGACCACGGCCCAGTCGTAGTCGTGATCTCGCCCCACCTCACAAACGGGCGAGCCCAGCACGATGAATACGTGGTCCAGATCGGCGTGGCCGTCCAGGTGGGTGCGTATGCCGGCAAGCTCAAATACATCGTTAGGTCGATGGCGTTTGAGCGAGGCATCCAGCTGGCGTTCTATGGCTGAGCGCACAAACAGTGGAAAACGTGAGTGGTACACGCACAGGTGGATGCGCAGGCCCTCGGGCGCACCCAGGCCGTACAAGGCCAGGGCGGTGTCGTGGATGCGCTCAATATTGGCCATGCGGATGAGGCCAAAGCTCACGCGCTTGCCGCTGTGCGGGTCCATGCTGTGGTGCTCAGCGTGCAAGGCCAAGGCAGACTTCAAGGCGGCAGCAGCAAAGGCCTGGGCCGCAGCGGGTTTGGCCTTGGGGATGTTCAACAGCGGCACAAAGGCCAGGCGGCGGCGGGGCAGGGCCGCCGCTTCGGCCAGGCGCTGCAGGCGCTTGCCGACAAAGGCCTGATGAGCCTGCTCAAAACTGGCGGCATGGGCGCAGTGGGCGTGCTCGCGATTGAATTCATCGATCCATAGGCAGGCCACGGCGGGCGCAGCGGCCGCGTCGGGCCGCTCGCTGCGGTTGGCTTGAAAGTGCTGGCGCCCATTGAGATAGGCCTCAAACAAGCCATGGATCAAGGCGGGCGGCAGGGTGGCGGATGACAGCAGCACCCGTGCGCCTAACAGGCCGGCCCAATGCACCAGGCGGGTGAGTGCGGGCAGGTCGTCGATGTCAAAGTCGTCAATCTCGTCCAGCACCAAGTCGCCGCTTAGCAGGCGCAGCATGGGCGCGATCTGGCGGCCACCGCGTTGGCTCTCGGTGGCGGGGGTGAGGTGGTCTACCGTGCACACCAGCACGGGGGCCACCAGCAGGCTGCGCACCTGTGGGTCAGCCACGGCGCGGCGCAGCAAGGGGTGCTGGTCGTGCTGGCCTTCAAACAGCACATGGCCTTCCTCGCCTTCAAACAAGCCCATGCGCGAGGCCGAACCGCTGGCTTCGGCCTGCTGCTCAAAATGGTCAAACAGCGTGCGGCTGGCCGCGCCGCCGACGCGGATGGCTAACTCATCGTCGCCCAGGCTGAGCAGCTTTCTGAAGGCCTGGCCGGTTTGCAGGGTCAGCGTGCGCAAGCCCATGGCAAAGGCGCAGCGCATGCCTTGGGCCGGGTCGGCCAGTGCATACATCACCCGTGCATTGGCCAGCGTTTTGCCGCAGCCGGTGGAGGCCATATTGACGATGAAGGCGCCGTGCCTGGCACTGTGCAGGCGCTGGCTGGCGGCCAGATCGGCAGCCTTGTTTTGCCAGTCGTAGCGTGCCTCGGTGCTACGCTGCTTCAGGGCACGGTGCTTGCCAAGCCGGGGCAAATGCTGTTCAAAGCGGGGCAAAAAGCGCGCCACCTCGGCCCCATGCTGGGCAACGCCCACCAGGTGTTCGGCCAGTGTTTGATTGGGCTTGCTGCCACTGCGGGTGTTGGCCAGCAGGGGGTGGGCGGCTTGGTCCTTGATCGTGATGCGGCCTTCTTGGGGCTTGCCGCTTGAATCCACCGTCAAGCTGGAATAGTGGTGGTCGGCCAGCATCAAGCACAGGCGAGACAGATGCAGCACAAAGGGGTTGCTCATCACGCTCTGGGCGCTGGCCTGTGTGGCGTGGCGAAGCAGGCGCTGGGCCACGCGGGCGGCACGGTGTTGCCACTCGGGCGTGGTGACGCTCAAGCCTTTGGGGAATTGCCAAAAGGGCTTCAGCGCGAGCGTGGTGGCGTCTTTGAATGCGGGCTCGTTCCAGTTGGCCTCCACATTGCGCAGCACGTTGACCAGGAACGAGCTTTGAAAACCGTCGCCCGGAAAAATCGGCAAGCGGTGGTGGGTGACGATCAACCAGCCCAGGGCTTGGGCCAAAGGCGCGTTTTTGAGGGTGACAAAGGGCGATGTGTTTATGAGGCCGGGCTGATCGGTGTGGAGCCGGTTCAGCCAGCGGGCCTGGTCGGCCTCAGTTGGGGCAGCCAGGCGAGCCAGCCAACTGGCATCGTCGTCCTCGCCCACAAAGGCTTCAAACAAGCGCAGCGACGCCCATTCGTGACGCACCAGGTTTTTGCCGTCTAACTTTCCATCCAAGCGCATCTGAAAGGCCTGGGTGGCCTTGCCCAGATCGTGCAGCAGGCCGGCCAGATCGGTGAGCAGTTGGATCAACTCGCCGCTGTGCCACTGGTTTTGGTCGGCTTCCTTCAAGATGTTCCTGCGCGTGGTGTTGGTCGGCACCGCCCCTTCATCGTTGAACCTTTGCCGGTCGCCCACCACCCACAGCAGCTCGCTGCGGTCTATGCCGCGAATCCAGTGGCAGGCGACGGCGGTGTTCTTGCGGGCGGTTTTGCGCAGCAGCTTTTTGAGGGTGTCCAGGCCGTCTTGGGTGATGGCGGTTTGCCAGCTGCGGTCGCCGCGTCGCTCGGCAAATTGGTCGAGGATGCGGCGGCTTTCCGTTAAGGCCCGCTTGTCGCATTGGGAGACGAGGAACACATTCATGCGGCGCCTCCGGTCTTGGCGGCCTGACCTTGCTGGACGGCGATTTCTTTGAGCGAGTCGATCATGAAGTCCAGCGCCTCGGTGCGGGCAAAGGCCTGGATGCAGGCTTGGCGGAACTCTTGTTCGCTGTCCCCACGTTTGGCGCTGATGAAGGCCTGCGGCAGGATGGTGGCGTCTTTGATGAGGTCGGCCGCGTCAAACACCAGGCCGCCGCGCCGGGTCTTGCCATGCAGCACGGCCAAGCCATGCGGCAGGCCCAAGACCCAGGTCGCCGTGGCGGCGAGGCCGTAAGCGAGGTAGTTGCCGTGGTCAAGGAACTGGTTGGCCGCGTCGGTGCTGTTGCCCCTTTTGGCGCGGGTGAACTCGCCAAAGCCGGTAGCCGCGCAGGCCTGAGCGTAAAGCTGCTTGGTCAGGCGCGCTTCTTCGGTCAGCAGGGCCGTGGTGTCGGGGGCGGCTTGCACCCGCGCCTGGCTGGCTTGCGCCATCTGGTTCAGCGCGGCCTCATCGATGGTAAAGCCCTGTTCCTTGAGGCTGCGGGCGCCGCACCATTGCCGGGCGACACGCTCCAAACGCCGCTTTTGCAGGGACTTGGCTGCGGCCAGCCGGTGCGCGTCATCAAACCAGAATCTGACCCAGTGCTGCAGATACTCGGTGGGCCGGTACTCGCTTTGGGGCTGCAGCCAGAGGGTGTCCAGCTCCTGCTCGGCTGCCGCGAACAGCGGGGTGCCGCCGCCACCGCAAAAGCCCACCAGCACACCAGCCTTGGCCAGCTCCCGCATCGCCGCCTGGGTGACGGAGGTGCCCGTGCCCAGCAAAACCGAGGTGGTGTTGGCGATGGGGATGTTCCAGTACAGGGACTGCTTGCCCTGCTCGGTTACATATTCCACCCGGCCGCCGTTGACCAGCACACGGCAATGCTCCAGGTAATACACATTGGTGCGCTTGGAGTGCAAGATTGTTTTCAGATCCGACGAATGAATGGATTCCATTGTGCAATTGCAAGTGACTCAACGATTGACCCTGTGCTTTGGATTCAGGATGCCAGACTACTGGCTCACTGAGTGAGCCAGGTTGATGGGGGCTTTTACCAAAACAAACACCCTCTGAGGGTGCAAAGCCTTGGGTTTGCTGTGAATGTGGTGCGTCTCAGTCGTTGTGGCGACGGTCACGTTTTTGGGCCACAAACGGCACTGCGCAGCGGGGATGTCCAGTAGGTGCCGAGTGACCGCGGATACGGAATCAAAGCGTGACAGCACTGGTCAATACGGCGACCTGGTCGGTTGCCTGTGACGAACCCTCATGTGAATGGGGTCAAGTCTTGCACCGTTTCAGCGTGAGCACCTGAAGTTTCAGGGGACGCAGCTAAATTCAATCAGTGTCGGGGCTCCTCCACTGTTTGCCCCGGCCTGGCGCTGAAACACCCGTGCCAGTCACTCCCTAACGCACAACCGCGCCAGGGGCGGGAGTCGTCAAAGTGGTGATGTTGAACGTCAACTCCATATTGCCGCGGCGTTTACCGGTGTTGGGGTGGCGTTCCATGATGCCGTCGCCGACGTATTTCAGGTGGTCGATCAAGGTATTGCCTTGCGGGCCTTCGGGGGTTTCGGGTGTGATGGGGCCGAGGCGGGTTTCGATCTTCTTCAGGGTGGCAGCCCAGACTTTTTTGTCAGGATAACGCTGGGCTGTCAGGCGGATGGCACAGCTGTCGGCTTGCAACTCTTGTGCTTCGGTGAAATTGACGAACAATCTTTTCAGTGACGAGGCATAGGCCACCAGGGTCGCGGGATTGTGGGTGGCGGCGTTGGACATCAGCTTGCGCAGGCCGTCGATGGAGTCGATACCGTCGGCCAGCCGGGCCTGGTACACCCGGGTTTCGTGGCGCTGCAGCACGTGCGCAACCTCATGCGCCATCACGAAGTAAGCGAAGTCACGATCAGCGCCTTTCTTGAACAAATCCCGGTCCACTTGCACGATGCCGCCCGGCAGTGCGGACGCGTTGCCGTAGCTCTTGGTCAAGACCTTGACTTGAAAGTCGTAGGGCAGGGGCTTGGGCAAATCTTTGACGATGTCGGCGAGCATGGCGCGGGCTTCGGCATAGGTGCGTTGGCTGTCTTTGTTTTTGTTTTCGTCCAGCACGTCGCCGTCATTGAGCATCTGCTGGCCCAGCGCCAACTCCGCTTCCATGGGCAGCCAATTGAGGTGGCGGGCCGCGAGCTTGACGATATCGTTGATGGCCATTGGCTTTTTGTTCTGGCCTTGCAGTTGTTCCAAAAAGGCACTGAGCTTGAGCTTGGCGGCAAGCACCGCCAATGACGCCGCGTTGTCGCCGATGCCGAAGGGTTGGACCATGGTTTTGCACTGGGGGTCCAGCACCACATCCGAGGTGCGCGACCAGCTCTCGATGTCAATGATGTTGAAGCCCTCGTTGCGTGGCTTTTCGGCGTTACGTTCGCTGGGCTCTGCAGCGCTTGCGGCGGTGTCAGGCGCCTTGGCATCGGCGGGCCCGGGTTTGAATCGGTTGAAGAACGAACCAATGGCGCCGAGCACGCTTTCCCCCGGCGAGGAGGCCGCCGTTGATGGGGCACTGGCGGCCTCGGGCGTTTCTTGTGTTCCCAGCGTTTGCGCCTGAGCGATGGCGTACGCAGGGACGATGCCAAGCAAGGCCACGGCAATCGGCAGTGCCCATACGCGTTGGCGAAGATGCGGCCCGTCGTTCAGCATTTGCCGTGCATTGCGTGTCATGTCTTGCCTTGCTTTGCGTGGAGGGAGAAGGGGCGGGTTGGGGTTCAAAGGCCGTTGTCGCGGCGCAAGTCGGCCAGGATCTGGTCGCGGTCGGCGTACAACTCGGCGTCGTCAAAGATGGCGGCCAGGTAGAGCTGTTGGGTTGCGGGGCTCAGCGCCGCGCCTTCCAGCGCGGTGATGCGGGACAGCACCAAGGTGCTTTCCTCACGCTCCAGGGTCTCGAAGCTGCCTTTGTAGCTGCCCTTTCGAGTCACCAGCACCCACTCATAGGTCTCGCCAAACTTCAATTGCGTGGCTGGCACCAGGATGCGCTTGCTGCCTGGGTTGCTGATGCTGAATATCAGTTGATTGCCGCTGCGAATCTGCAGGCCCAAGACGCCCTCGGCCGCCACAGCGTCCAGCTTGAACTCAAGCCCTTGCAGCGTGATGAGTACTTTGCCCGTCGGCAGGCCGGCGGGTGGCGGCGTGTCGAAGCGTTTGCCGCCTGTTTTGGCGCTGGACAGCATGGTGTTCCACACCGAGGTCAGCGACTTGGCGCTCAACCCCGGCACGGCCACGCAGGGGTTGGAGCGGGCGACCTCATCGGCCAAGGTTTGTCCTTTGGCGGAGGGAGGGGCCTTCAAGCTCAGGCTGCAATCCGGCCGAGGGCTCTGTGCTGTGGCAACGCCGGGTGATGTGAGCGTTAGCAATGTCGCGGTGGCCAGGGCGCAGCCCAAGCCTAGCGCGGCGGCGGCACAACCCTTGAGGGGTGAAATGAGGGTAAGACAGTAGTTGGGGCTTGATCGCTTCATGATGTCCTGGCTGAAGGTCATAGAGGATTTCGAGGCGAGTTCGATTCGGGTCTTCAGGCCGCGCTGTGGCTCAAGAGCAGCGCTGCGCCCCATCCCATCACGCCCCAAAACACCAGATTGCGCAGCCACCACAGCAGCAGGCCGAGCTGTTCAAGGCGCGGCAACCCCGTGCTTGGATAGCTGGCGCCGCCTGGCTGCCATTGATCTAGAGCAGCACGTGCGGCGCCTTGTAGGGCTTGCAGCGTAGCGCCCAGCTTGAAGGTTTTGAGCTGGCGCCCCAGGTGCAGCAAGAGCAGGCCCAACAGCCCGATCTGCGCCCCGGCAAACAAGGCGGCCGCGGCTTGTCGGGTCGCGCCTGGCGCGAGCACGACGGCGGCGCCAAAGGCCATCAGCATCAGGATGGCGATGCCCGACTGGCGCAGGGCCGCAGCGAGTTCAAGATGGTGGTGATGGGGCTGCGCAGAGGTCTCGCCGGGCCGCTTGAACGTCCGCTCGGACTCTTCAGCCAACAAGTCTGAAATCTGCTCGACCGGGCCGGAGACAAAGCCGTCCACCAGGATGGACAGCGCAATCAGCAGCGGGGCAATCACGACGCCCCAGTTGGAGAAGAGATGCTCCGCCGCCATGAAGAAGAACAGCACCAAGCCGAGGTACACCATCACGAAGGTGAACATCAGCAAGGTGCTCAGCGAGGTGCGGCGCGCGCGGTGCGCCAGGCTCAGGTCGACCCGCCGGGCGGCGACATAACCTTTCCAGAACCGCGCAATCACCCAGGCAAAACTCAGGGCGATCACGATATCGCCCCACAGGCCCAGAAACGGCGGCAACGATTTAATCGGGTTCGCCAGGCTGACCAGGCGCGCGGCATGAACCACCACCCCCGGTTGGTTGCCGATGGCGGTCAAAAAGTTGTCGTCACGCCCCCAGTCGCCACCGACCAAGACGACGTTTTCTTTCAAGTCGGGTAGTTGCGCAAAGGTGGGTGAATTCAGCGCCATCACCGCAACACGTCGGGTCAAGGCCGGGAAGTTGATGGGGGCGGACTCCGGCTCATGCTGCGCGGCGTCGTGCCCGAGTTCGTGGCCGGCCATCTTGTCTTGTTCTTGCCAGCGCTCGTTGAGCCAGCGGTTGTCACGGGCATTGCGAAGCGGCGTGACTTGGTCGCAGAGATAGGACGACAAGCCGTGGTGCAGTTGGTCCGCCAGCCGCGCATGGGCCGTGGCGTCATCGCCCAGATTCAGCTCGGTGACCACGCCCAGCGATTGTTCGATTTCACCCGTCGCAAAGTGCAGGCCGTGCTGGCACTGCGCCTGCATCCAGTCATGCTTGACTTGAAGCAAGGGCTCGGCACTGGTGGGAAAGGGGGCCAGCAACACCACCGTGCCTGCATGCTGCTGGAGCAGTTGGTTGAGTTGGTCCTGACATTCACGCTCAGATGCTGAGGGCTTCAGCAGCGGCGAGAGGTCAAAGTCGATGGCCACGCGCTGGGGCTGCTTGGCGAAGACGCGGCCTAAGTCCTCCGCCATCACGCAACGGTCAAGCGGGTTCTTCTCGGCGTAGCGCAGCACGAAGTCATCATTGGTCAGCAGCGCCACGACCGGCATGTCTGCCCTGAGTTGCTGGGCTTGGCTGGGTGCCTGCGAAGCCAGGCTGGACACCACCAGCAAGGAGAATTTGGTCAGCACCAAGAGTGCGCCCATGCTCTCCAGAATCAGCGCAATGCTGGCGCTGAATAAGACCGATCGCCATTGCGCCAGGACGAAGCTAAACACGCGTTGTGCAAGGCCGGGTCTAGGATTTGAAGCGGGCGTGGGGGGCGCGTCAGCCGGATGTGCCATTGCAAATGAGTGATCAACGATTCAATTCAATCCAGCCGGAGCAAGCGCCCATCTGCCTACAGCCGAGGGCGACAGGCGCTTGCCTTGAATGCCCATTTTTGTATCAAAAAGTGTCGACGATCCGGGTATTTTTTACAGCGTGGCGAATTTGATCAGCGTGCGTAATTCGTTACTTGAATGTCCTATAAGTTGGGCTATCGCAACCGGGTTCTTGGCGAGCCGTGATTCGAGGCCTATCGCCCGGGCTTATTGCCAGCCGTGACACTTGATTCAGAGTCTGGCGAGATTCAGGGGTGCCAGATCGTAAGCTTCCCTGTCAAGTAGACAGCCGATTGCTAGTGTCTGCGGCAGTGGTTAGCCGACGTGGTGACGGCCAGCATGGCCTTGCTCATTCCATCACCGATCAGCACGCGGGGGTGTTCGTAAAACTTCGATAGCAGGTGGAAGCGTAAGGCGCCATCGGCGTGGCTGAATGGCAAATAGCCCCGCTCGTCCAGGATCGCCGCATCCATGGCCATCGGGTTCAGCGCCAGGCGCCCCGCCTTGTCGTCACGTTTTTCGCGCTCCAGCGCGTAGACCCAATCCACCGTCGAGTAAAACCGTACGCGCTTGCCGTGGTGCGTGATGGCTCCTACCTCAATCGCGGTGGCCAGATGCGTTTCGCCCGTGCAACAGGTCGACCGAATCAAGTGCGAAAGGGTGGGGCGCGTCACCGCGCCCCTTTCCACTTATCAGAAGCTGTGCCGTACGCCAAGGCTCAAGCCAGTCTGCGAGGCGCCCGCCACGGGGTTGCTCCCTGGCGCGCCGCCGCTGACCGAGACGGCCGCCAGCGCGTCATTGTTAATTGCACCCACCTGCCCGTAGACCGCCGTGCGCATGGAGAGCTTGTAGACCAGCCGCGCGGCCAGGATTGAAGAGTCGCGCTGCGACACGTTCGTGTAACGCAAGCCCATGTAGGCGGCCTCGGCGCTCAGTGACGTATTTACCGGATAGGAGGCGCCGACGAACCAAAGGTCGCTCTTGGGCTTGATGGCGTCGCCGTCGTTGGTGCGGCGGATCACACCGGCACCCAACTTCACTTCGCCCAGCTTCGCGTACCCGTTGATCGTGAGTCGGCTGTCCGACTTGCTGCTGCTCGTGAGGCCGCCAAATATTGCGTCGGGCGCGGCGCCTACGGTGCGGCCATTACCGGTGTCGTACGCCAATGCGGCGCCCCATGAGTCGCTGTCGTATTTCACCATGGCTGACCAGGCACGACAGGCTTTGGTATCGGTACTTTCTCCTGGGCAGTTGGTGCCGACTGGGCTTGGGCCGGCATTGACGGTGTCTCGACCGAGGCTGTACGACGCACCCACAGACAGGCCACCGAAGCGCCCGCGGTAGACCAAGGCGTTGTCGTGGCGTGCGTTGGGTAGATAGGCATCAAGCGAACCGGCACTAAACACAGATGGGCCGAGGATGTCTGCATCCATGAGCGACCAATAGAGCATCGTGTACTGGCGGCCGAGGGTCACTGCGCCCCATCCGCCGCTGAGACCTACGAAGGCTTGTCGGCCAAAGGCCCGTCCACCCTGGCCCAGCGTTCCCTGGTCGGGTGCCAGGCCCATTTCGAGTGTGAACACGGCGTTCATGCCGTTGCCCAAGTCCTCGTTGCCACGAAAGCCAAGGCGCGAAGGCAAGGTGCCGGTGTTACTTGGCACTCGCGTCAGGTTGGCGCCGCTGGCGCCAACCTTGCTGATGTGCTCGACGCCAACGTCGATCAGGCCGTAGATGTTGACGCTCTGCGCCTGGGCAACGCCTGCCAAGGTGATCAGTGCAGCGCACATTAGAAGTGAATGTGAATGTTTCATAGTTTCCTCGAAGGGTAGATACAGGATCGTGGGCTAGCCCTACCGGGCGGCCAAGTTCACTACCAGGCGACGAAGGCCGCCTGGCGGGTTCATTCGCAGCGGAAGTTGTCCGCGCTTTCGATGTCGCCACTGCCTATGTATTTGGCGACCTTCGGATAGGGGCAGAGTGGCCGACTGCGGCTGGGCGACCAGCCACTGGGCAGGTCGGCATTTGCGCCACCGGCATTGCCGGCGCCGCGTACAGTGGCGGTAATGCTTTCCGGCGCCTGCCCTTGCTCCACCCAGGTGACCAGCTTGCTGAGCATGTCGAACTGGTCAGCGGCCGGCCCGCCACTGCAATGGTTCATTCCAGGTACGCGGAAGAAGCGCGCGAAATTCGATGCGTCGCCGCCATTTGCACTGCGCAAGCCGTCGTACCAAGCCTGCGTGTCGTTGACGGAAAAGATCGGGTCACTGACACCGTGATACACCAGCATCTTGGCGCCGCGATTCTTCACCGTGGCGAGATTGGTGGGGTTTGGCGGCGTCATAAAGCTCATCGCCGATTCGGTGTAAGTGGCGTTGGTCGCGTTGATCTCGGCCACCATTGAGTCGATTGAGGTTGTCAGCGCCCAGGTCGCAAGTTGGTCAGCCGTGCTCGTTCCTGCCAGCGGCGGCACCTTGAAGATCAAGCCGACCGCGCCGGAGTCGAGTTGAACGGGCGAATTGAATTTCCAATTTGCGACCCCTGGCGTGCCGTGGCCGGTATCGAATGGGAAGCTCGAATAAACCAGGGCGCCAGCGCTGGTCTTCAGCCCGCCGAAAATCCCTGCCACCGCGGCCTTCTGTGCGGCCGTGAGGCAAGTGCCATCGCGGGCGCCTGTGCAGGTTGGCACATCGGTTTGCAGGTTAAAGGCTGACTGGCAGGCTGTTGTGTCCTGCACCAAACCGTCAACGGCACCGTCCAACGCATCGCATTTGGCGGCCACACGCGATGACAGCAAGGCTCGCTCGGCGGCGGTCCATGCGGTTGCGAGGTTGGCGCCCGAGTTGCTTGTCGGGTCATTGGAGATGGTGCGGAACAATTGAGCCCCGGCGATGTTGGCTACAGCTGCCTTCGGCAGGTTATAGCCTGGCGCGCCAGCCAGATAACCGTCGTACTGGTCGCCATAGCGCGCAGCTGCGACAAGCGTATGCCGACCGCCGTTGGAGCAGCCCCCGTAGTAGGAGCGATCCGGAACTTTGCCGTAGGCCTGACGAATCACTTCTTTGGCTGTGGGCAGAAGCTTCGCATCGGCTTGGTAACCATAATCAAGACGTGCTTGTGGGTCGATGCCGAAGGCGGGCCCACCTACCGCAGCGTTGCTGTGGCCTGCGTCCGAACTCATGACTGCGAATCCTTGTGTGAGCGCGCCGGTCAACGGCCCGCCGCCCAATGCACCTGTTGCCGGCACGACGGAACCGTCGATACCGCCATTCGCCTGGTAGTAGTAGCGGCCGTTCCAGTTCTTCGGCAGACGCATCTCGAAGCCGATCGCGTAGGACTTGCCGTCCACTGTGCTTGTGCGGCGGAGCATTTCGCCCTTGACAAGGCAGTGATCGGGCGTGGCAACCGTGCCTATCAAGCCCGCGGCCACTGAAGTGGTTGCGGTAATCGTCGTGTCAGCCAAGCTACCCAATTTGGTAGCGAGGGCCTCACAAGTACCTGCCAGTACTGCCGCCTGAGCCGCTGAAAGTTGGGGAAGTGGTGGTTCACCGTCGCCTCCTCCGCAACCGGCAAGTGCGATAGCTGTCAAGGGCGGTGCCAACCACAGGGCGCGAGTTCGGTGGGGGAATTTCTGGTCCATGGCGTCTCCATTTTTCATGCGCCGCTCCGGCTATGCGGCTGCAAGGCGCAAATTAGTTAATTAAATGAATTACATTGAGGGCGAAATGCTTGCCAATGCTAGGTTGATGTCGAAAAAAATAGATCAGTATCTTTACTATGTTTGTTATGAAAAGCAACATTAAATGCCGTCTGGATTGGCTGAGTCTCATCCCGTAGAACGGGCACCTCGGAGGTGCTGTGCCCAATAGTCGGCAGCGGGCAAGAGGGCAACTCACGCTTGATGGCGGGGTGGAGACTTTTCCGCTGAGTGGTCAACGATTTGAGAAATTGAGGTGCTGGACGCTCACGTAGAATCCTTGCGTGAATAGCCGCACGCCCCTCCATCTCCCACAACCAGCGCCAGGCAGGCAACTTGAAGAAGGGCCGCTGCACTCAGTTTTGGGCTACCAGTTGGCCCAGGCCAGTGTGGTCACTGACCAGGTCTTTGAGGCCAGGATCGCCAAAAAACTCAAGCTGCGCAAAGTTGAGTTGACTGCCCTTGTTCTGGTTGCGCAGAACGAGGGCCTGACAGCGGCCCAGCTTGCCGTCGCTTTGGCGTTCACGCCCGCAAATATGGCAGCGTGGATCGACCGCCTCGTGCGGGCAGGCCTCGTTGATCGAGAGCGCCATTTGAATGACGGGCGGGCGCTGCATATCCGCACGACGGCAGAAGGGCGAGCCCTTGTCGAGCGCGCCACAAAGGAAATCTCAGAGGGTGAGGCGCAAGCGCTCTCGGGCCTTACGCATGTGGAGCGGCTGATGTTGATGGAGCTTTTGCACAAGGTGGCAGCCTGTCGGTTAACTCGCTGAACGTACCGGCCTCGAGTAAATCTGCATTCGCGAAGTACTTGCGATGGTCCCATTCGTTGCGATATGGGGATCAGTTGTCTCTTGTTCGCCTGTCGTTCGGCGTGAGGTGAGCCTGGTAAATTTCAGGCTCAGTATGATGAAATGTGCATCACTCAGCCCAGATCGAGCACAAGCCGCGGGCTCAGTGCGCGCGAGCAACAGGGGGTGAACTGGTCGTTGGCGGCCTGCTCCTCCGGAGTCAGGTAGAGATCACGGTGCTCAGGCTTTCCAACAAGTACGCGGGTCAGACATGTGCCGCAAACACCTTGCTCGCAGGAGGTAAGTAACGGCACGCCTGCTGCGATGAGGGCTTGTGCGGCAGTCTGATCTGGTTGCACCGTGATGATGCGGCCCGAACGCGCGAGCTCTATCTCGAATGCATGGTTGAGGTCAAAAGCTGCAGTGTCGGTACCTGAGAAAAATTCCCGATGAATACGGTTGTCAGCCCAACCTAGGCGCATAGCGGTCTCGATCACCGAGTTGATCAGCCCCTGGGGACCGCAGACGTACACATGAACGTCCTCGCTCTGGTCAGCCAGCAATTGCGCCACGTTCAACGGCGTTTGGCCGACGTGAAAGTGCGCTGCGCCAGCCCAATCGCACGCCGCAATGTCGGCCCGGAACGCCATTCGCTCTAGACTGCCCGCGGCGTAATGCAACTCGAACGCGCCGCCCGAACTTGCGAGCGCGCGCGCCATTGCCAGTATGGGTGTAATGCCGATCCCGCCTGCGATCAGTAGGCTGCGTGCGGCCCTTGGGTCGAGTGGAAAATGATTTCGCGGGGCACTAATTTGCAACAGTTGGCCTGGCGCAAGTTGCTCGTGCACACCCCGAGATCCGCCACGTGAATTGGCCTGCATGAGCACCGCAAGCACGTAGTGATGCGTCTCGGTCGGGGCGTTGCAGATCGAGTACTGGCGGACGATGCCGTTGGGCAGATGCACGTCCACGTGGGCACCGGCTGTAAATGTGGGCAAAGGCCCGTCATCGGCGGCGACGAGTGTGAGTGTGCAGATGTCCTTGGCAATGGCCTCCTTGGCGGCGAGGCGAACCGTCAGCAATTGGCTCATGCTTGGGTGCTCAAGAGTCGCTCGATCACCTTTCGCGATTGCACGCCACCGCTGTCGATGTTGAGCATCAGCAGTTTGCGCTGCGGCCAGGCAAGCAAGTTTTTTTGCTGACGCTCTAGCATCTCTTGGTCCTCAGCAAATATTCTTCCCTGGCCTTCTCGGATCTGGTCTGTAAGAGCGGCATTTTGCGGCTTGAACTTGCGCGCCATGCCCCAGAAGTAGTGAATTGAGGTGTCGGTCTCGGGGGTGATGAAGTCCACGACCCAGCTGGCGACCTTGACCGCATCCGGCGCCGTATAGCCGCCGTGGCCTGCAAGTGCGACCCCCACTTCGATCATGATGTGGCTGGGCGGCGTGAAGTGGCAGATCTGCCAGCGGTCCACGGCCTGGTTGTCAGGCAGGCCATTCATGCGCAGCGCCATTTTCCAAAACGGGGGGGGGGCTCGATGTCATGCATGTAGCGTTCAGTCATGACGTGATCACCCTCCACCCGCGTGTTGCAAGGCACTTCGTCGATTTCACTCTGGCCGATGCTGTCGGCGTGCACATAGGTTTCGTGCGTGAGGTCCATCAGGTTGTCGATCATGAGTCGGTAGTCACAGGCAATGTGGTATCGACCGCCACCGTATCCGAATGCAGGGTTGCCCAGCCATTCGAAGGCGGGCAATGCACTTACATCCGCCCTCGCGGCCTCGCCAGGCCAGACCCAGATGAAGCCATGGGCCTCAAGGACCGGAAAGCTGCGAATGGCTGGGAAGCCACGCACGCGCTGACAGGGCATGGAAATCGCCTTTCCGTCGTGGCCCATGGCCAGCCCGTGATAGCCACAGACCAAAGCGTCGCCGACGACGCGGCCGAGTGACAAGGGCGCGCCGCGGTGTGGACAGAAATCCTCCACCGCACTGACCGTGCCAGTGCTGTCGCGAAAGAAGGCAATCATTTGATTACAGACCTTGCGTCCAAGTGGTTTGTCGGTGCCGACCTCGTCGCTGCGGGCGGCCACGTACCAAGTGTTGGTGAGGAACATGCGGTGGATTCCTTGTGAGTTAGTGCGACCTCATGCGCACGGCGCCGTCTTGTCGAATGAGCTCGCTGCCTGGGTGGCTGTTGGCGCCGCTGTGTGAACCTGTATGGCCGGCCCCTGTAGGCCGGCCCGGGTGCGGCCGACGGGGCCTACTCATCGAGCGGGAAGATCACGTCAGGATGACCGACCGGTGCGTCGTGTAAAAGTTCGACCAGTGCTGCTCTGTGACTCAGCATGGCACGTTGGTTGATCGAGCCCTTGTCGGTGATTTCCCCTCCGTCAATGGAAGGCGGCTTGGCAAGCACCATGAGGCGCGCCGGACGGCTGGCACTCCCAGTTCCTTGGTCCCAGAGTTGTTTGGCCAGCGTCTGAAAGAATCCGCGTACAGCCGTGTGCCCCAGCACTATTGCGGTGGGTGCATCGTCGGGAAGTTCGGCCAATCGGCGGATTTCTCCCATGCGCGGCACGATCAGTAGGCCCACCTCGTCGCGCCCGAAGCCTGTGACAACGGCGTCATGGACGCAGGGAAATCCCAGAGCAATCACCCGGGCGCGCAGCGGGCCGACGCTAACAAAGGTGCCTGTGGATAGTTTGAAGTCCTCGGCAATGCGGCCGTCGAACATGAGCCCCCGCGTCGGATCGTCGGGTACTGCGGGGCATGCAGCGTCGCCGGTTCGGTAATACCCCTCTTCGTCAAAGGCTTCCTGTGTCAGCTCAGGCTCGCGCCAGTAGCCAGGCATAACGTTTGGCCCCCGAAATCGCACTTCAGCCTTGCCGCCCACGGGAACAAGCTTGACGTCTACACCGGGTACGGGCCAGCCGATGAAGCCAGCGCGCGCCTCATCCGGAATAGCGAAAGTGCAAGTCGGGGCCGTCTCCGTCATGCCGAGGCCTGCTGCGAGACGTATACGCTCGCCTATAGCGCTCTCAGCGAGGTGGTTGAACGCATCCAGCGTCTTCTGTGATAGCCCGGCCCCGCCACATTCCACCAACTTTAGTCGGCTGAAGAAGTGGTCGCGCAGTGCAATATCGACCTGCAGTGCCGAGACGAGTTCGTCGAAGCCCTTGGGCACATTGAAGAAGATCGTCGGTGCTATTTCCTGCAGGTTTCGCAGTGTCTGCGCGAAGCGCCCTGGCGCCGGCTTGCCTTCGTCAATGTAGAGACTGCCGCCATTAAAGAGCACGATACCGAGGTTGTGGTTGCCACCAAAAGTGTGGTTCCATGGCAGCCAATCTAAGGCCACAGGAGGCTGCTCGACAAGGAAGGGCATGGCTTGCAGCGTCATCTGTTGATTCGCGCACCACATGCGTTGGGTAATGATCACGCCCTTGGGATCTTTGGTCGATCCCGATGTGAACATTAGCTTGACGATTGTGTCAGGCCCGACCTTGCTGTGAGCCTCGTCCAATTGGGGGCCTGGCAGCGTAGTGAGCATGTCGGCGAAGCGCTCCGTGGTTCGGCTGATGAGCTGCCCCTCGCCAAGAATGACGCGGGTGTCCGCAGCAACCGTGGCGTTGATGGCCGCTGCATAGCTCGAACTTGCTGCGTAGACTGCCCCTGGCGTCGTCTTTGAGAGGATGTGGCGCAAGCGGCCGAAGTCGGTCGAAACCAGCGAGTACGCCGGAGAAACGCTGACGCTAGGAATACCCGCCCACATGGCGCCCAGCATCAGACTGAGATGATCCAAGTCGTTGTCGGACAGTATGACCAGGGGGCGTTCGACGTTCAGTCCCCAATTCAGCAATGCCTGGCCCAGGGCTTTGGCGCGTTCGATCATCTCGGCGTAGCTGATAGCCTGCCAAGCTCCGTCAACGCCGCGTTGGGCCGCAAGCGTCCGGTCTGGCGCGATCTGGCCCCAATGGGCCAGCCGCTCACCCAAGTGTTTGGGGTATGGCGCCAAAGGCTCGGTCGACCGAAGCACGAAGCCTCCGTCAGCAAGGTACTCGACGCTTGCCTGGCTCAAACAATGGCCGACAGTGACAGGGCGATAGCTTGGCGTCATGACTTCGCGACCTCGGACGCCCCCATTTGAATGGCATCTGGGAACTGAGGGCTGGCGATGGTTGATGTCCACGCCTCCATGCGGAGGTGGGGGGCGGGCGGGGCGACTGATAGGGTTCTCATGCCTGAGTGTTTTCAATCAGCAAAGCCATGCCTTGCCCGCCACCGACACAGGCGGAGACGACCGCGTAGCGGCCACCTCGGCGATGCAACTCGCGAGCCGCCGTCAGTGTGATGCGCACGCCAGAGGCCGCGAGCGGATGGCCCAAGGCAATGGCGCCGCCATTGACATTGAGCAGATCCAGGTCCAGACCCAGCTCCCTCGCGCAGGCCAGGGTCTGTGCGCCCTGGGCTTCGTTGATTTCGAAAAGGTCGATGTCGGAGATTTTCAACTCGCAGCGTGCCAACAGCGCATGGATGGCGGGCACAGGTCCGATTCCCATGATTTCTGGTGGAACACCTGCCGCAGCTGCACCACGCAACCTTGCCAGAGCTTGCAATCCCCTGTTGCGCACTTGAGCGCCTGAGGCCACGACCATGGCCGCCGCGCCATCGACGAGGGCCGATGAATTGCCTGCCGTCTGCACGCCGCCCTCGTAGACCGGTCGCAACACTGCCAGCGCATCGACGGGTGACGGGCGCGGGTGCGTGTCGCGATCAAGCACCTTGACCTTGCGCGGCAGCTTGATGCCGCGCGGCTCGTAGCCTGCGAGCTCGAATCGCTCGCTCGTTACCTCGACGATCTCTCCGGCAAGCCAGCCTTCGGCCTGAGCGCGCAACGCACGTTCAAAGGAAGTTGCGGCAAAGCTGTCGACATCAGCGCGGGTGATGCCGTACCGCTTCGCCAGGTTCTCAGCCGTCTGGATCATCGAAACCTTTGCGGCGGGATCTTCGAGTGCCTCCCAGAGGAAGTCCTTGAACTCGACGGGCGCGCCAAGCTTGAAGCCGCTTCGGTGGCCAAAGGCACAAATGGGGTTGCGCGACATTGACTCCGTTCCTACGGCCAACGCCAGGCTCGCATAGCCCAGTGTGATCTGATCTGCGGCCTGGCGAATGATCTCGAAGCCGCTACCGCAAATGCGCTGTACCAGTATGGCCGGCACCTCGATGGGCACACCTGAGTACAAGCCAATATGGCGCGGCAACACGAAGGCATCGAACGATGCTTGTGCCATGCAGGCCGTGACAACCGAGTCGATATCGCTGCTCGGCACGCCCGTTCGGTCCAAGGCGGCGCGGCCAACCTTGATCCCCATGTCGATAGGCGAGGCCTCGGCTAGAGCGCCGCAGTAGTCGACAAACGGAGTACGGGCGCCACCAAGTAGCCAGTGATCGTCGAACCGAGCCGAGAAGCTGCGCATGGATCGTCTCCTGAATCGTTCATGATGTTGATTATTTTTTATAAGTATTAATCAAATTTCATGAGGCGGTGACAGGGTTATCTCTAGCTTTTGAGGGCTCAACTCTTCCAGTGTTATTTCAAAATGTAGGTGTAAACCCACGCATGGTGACGTGAAATTCAATATTAAAAATCGTAAGCATACTCAAGAGGCAGAAGTGACTGCACATTTGAGGCATCCCCCCCCTTGCTGCATAGCCCGGCACTTGGTTCCACGCTGGTAGTTCGAGAAGGTGAGGTTAAGAGGGGCAAGGCAACTGGTCACTTCGATGCGCGACATCGACAGACAGCGCGAGGTTGCGCACCACGACGACCTCGCCGCCGTTGCCGAGGCCATTCTCGACGGTGGCGAGACAAGCCATCGGCACCATGCCATGGGGCTTCATGTCGGCGTGGCAATCAAATGCTGTTTGGAGCCAATCTGATCACGACTGAGGCTTGATCAGATTGGTGACCGCCAAATCAATGGCTGGATAGTCAAATGAGAAGCCTGCATTCATCGCCCGATGCGGGCGCAGGCATTGGCTCGACAATAACAACACGGACATCTCCCCCAATGCCGCGCGCAGCACCCATGCAGGCGTTGACAGCAGTGCTGGGCGGTGCCAAGCGTGCGCCAATGCCTTTGCAAAAGTCGCCTGGCGCACAGGCTCCGGCGCGCAGGCGTTGTAGACACCCTCGCAGGATGGGTTTTGCAGCAGCCAATCGACCATGCGAATCAGATCCTGCTGATGGATCCAGGGCATCCACTGCCGCCCGTTGCCCATTCGCCCGCCCAAGCCTAGCCGATAGGGGGTTCGAAGGCGTGCTAGCAATCCGGCTCCTGGCGCGAGTACCGGCGCGATGCGCAGACGAACCACGCGCGTGCCGGAAGTTGTAGCTTGTAACGCCTCAAGTTCCCAGGCCTCACAGAGTTGGGTGCCGAAGTCAACCGAACCTGGTGAGCTTGCCTCGTTCAAAACCCGCTCGCCTGCGTTACCGTACCAGCCCACAGCCGAGGCCGACAGCAGCAGTGCGGGCCGCCGCGGCTGTTGTGCGATCCACTGCACGAGCCGCCGGGTCGAGTCGATGCGGGACTGCCAAAGCAGGTCGCGACGGCTCGCTGACCAGGGCTTGTCGGCGATGGGGGCCCCCGCCAGATTGACCACGGCATCCACGGGTCCGATGTCGTCGAGTTCCTGGAGCATGCTCAAGCCCCTGGCACCGAAGCAACGCCCGGCGACCCGTTCGGGGTGCCGGCTCAGCACCAGTAACTCATGCCCGTGGGAGGTCCATAACTCGCACAAGGCCCGGCCGATCAAACCGGTGCCGCCTGTCATCAAAATACGCATGATGGGGGTCCTTGCTGCTGGTTTAAATTCGCAGATTCGGCTAAGTCACTGGGGTGCTCAAGTTCAACCTCAGGACGCAGGGTCTGTGCGCGTCTGGGTCACCCAGACCAGGTCATCGGTGGCGACGCCGACCGCGCGAGCGCGTTGCAGGATTTGCTCGCGCAGGCCGGGTGCCTTCAAGGACCCCTTCAATGATGTGTGTGGACGCGCCGCCATTGATCGCAGCATCTTTAGTCAGATGTTTGATGAACTCGACCAGCCTCGATTCACAACGCTGACAACGGCCTCTGAGGGAGATGATGCCTTTTTTACTTCGGTGATGAAGTTCTGTCGCAAAGGCAGCAACCTGCCGATGGAGATTCGGGGTGCGACGCACCTGAGATTCAATCCATCAGGGCCGGTTCAGCTGCATCGCGACTGCTGGGACGCTGCGGAAGAGCTCTACGCGAAGCTGTCCGTGCTCAGCTTGTTGATGTGAGCCCTGCGACGGCGGCTGGGGACGCTGCAGCACTAGAACCAACAATCATTGCCCCAAATTTGATTTCTCTTGAGAAATCAAACCAAGCCCTGCTTGCTGGCCAGCACCGCAGCTTCAGCGCGGCTCGACACATTAAGCTTCTTGTAGATGCTCTTGATGTGATCGTTCACCGTGAACCACTTGATGCCCATCAGGTTGGCGATTTCCTTGATGGTGAAGCCTTTGCTGAGGTAGGTCAGTACTTCACTTTCGCGGGGGGTTAGGCGCTCCCATTCCGGCGGCGGGTCGAGTACTACCCCACGCCCACTGCTGAAGGTGTGCGAGGAGGACAGCGAGCCAAAGCCGGAGTTCAGGGCCATGGGGCCGCTGTCGCCCGAGGATGCGGGCCTGAAATGGGAGAGCAGCCGCCGCGCAATGGCCGGCGACAGCGGGGGTTGCCCGCGAACGATGCGTTGCAACTCTTCGACCAGCACCTCGAACCGATCTTCCTTCAGCAAATATCCATCGGCCCCGCATTGAAGCGCGGGAAAGAGGTGATCGTCGTCGGAGTAAAGCGTGGTGACGATCTTGAGCGATGGGGTGCCGGCCAGTTCGGCCAAGAACTCCATGCCGTTGCCGTCGGGTAACTCGAGGTCGACCAGAACCAACTTGAAGCCGGCCTCGGGGCTGCTCTCGGCAAGTTTGGCAACTTGACGACGCGCACCTTCCAGATCACCGGCTTCGATGATCTCCATCGGGTCGCTGAAACTCTCTCGTACGACGCGGCACAAGAAGTTGCGAGCAACCGGGTTGTCTTCAATGATGAGTACTTTGACGGCCATGGCGAATAGTTCCGGGTAGCTTTCATGGTATCTCACAAAACACAGACATCGCGCCTCAATGACGGGAAGGCAAATTCTTACGATGCGTGGGGTGTGAAAAAAGCTGTTTGGAGTCTGGGTTTTCCCGGCCGGCGGGCCTGCCTCAAATGTCGGTGGTCAAGACAATCTTGCCCATGACTTGCCGGCCAGCCATGCGCGTGAACGCTGCAGGGAGTTGGTTCATGGCCAGCACGGAATCCAGCACGGGCTTGACTTTGCCTTGGGCATACCACTGGGCGAGTTGCCCCATCATCACGGCATTGGCCTTGGGTTCGCGCTTGGCGAACTCGCCCCAGAAAACGCCGACGAGCGAGGCGCCTTTCAGCAGCATCAAGTTGAGGGGCAGTGCGGGGATTTGGCCGCGTGCGAAGCCGACCACCAGATAGCGACCCCGCCAAGCGATGGATCGAAAGGCCGGTTCCACCAAGTCACCGCCCACCGGGTCGTAGATCACGTCTGGGCCTTTGCCTTGAGTGAGCGCCTTGAGCGCTGCGCGCATATCGACTCGGCTGTAATTGATGCTGGCGTCAGCGCCCAGGCGTTCGCAGCAGGCGCACTTCTCATCGGTGGAGGCTGCCGCGATGACGCGAGCCCCCGCTGCCTTGGCAATTTGAATGGCAGCCGTACCGACGCCACCCGCGGCGCCCAGCACCAGCACGGTTTCGCCAGCTTGCAGGGACGCACGGTCCAGCAGCGCATGGTGGCTGGTCGCGTAGGTGCAGATGAAGGCGGCGGCATCTTTGAAGTCGAACCCCGGCGGCAGCGGCATGAGTTGCGAGGCTGGCACACAGGCTTGCGTGGCAAAACCGCCGGTGCCGGCAAAGGCAGCCACAGGGTCGCCCACCTTGAGGCCTTGTACGCCTTCTCCAAGGGCTTCAACCACGCCAGCGAATTCCGCACCGGGCACAAAGGGCAGGGACGGCTTGATCTGATATTTGTTCTGAACGATCAGGAGGTCAGGAAAATTCAGGCTGGCCGCTTTGATTGCCACCCGCACCTGACCCGGGCCCGGCTCGGGCGTGGGCAATTCCTTCCAGGCCAAAGCTTCGGGGCCGATCGGGTTTTCGCAAAGCCAAGCATGCATGTCATGTTCCTTTTGTTGAACAGGGCGGCGTGGGCCCCAAAGTTTCGGCGCAATGATAGGCAGTTGAATGCTCAGGAGAGGTCGCGCAGGTGACGACCTGCCTACAATGAGCCCATGCGCATACTCATCGCCAACGACGACGGATACCTTGCTCCGGGGCTGCACGCCTTGGTCAAGGCTTGTGAAGGTTTGGGTCAAATCGAAGTGATCGCCCCTGAACAAAATGCCAGTGGCACTTCGAATTCTTTGACTTTGGGGCGACCGCTGTCGGTCTACACCGCCGTCAATGGGTTTCGTTATGTCAACGGCACCCCCTCAGACTCAGTGCACGTGGCGCTCACGGGCTTGCTGGACTACAAACCGGACTTGGTGCTTTCAGGCATCAACAATGGTGCGAATATGGGCGATGACACCTTGTATTCCGGCACGGTGGCCGCAGCGACCGAGGGCTTTTTGTTCGGCATTCCTTCCATCGCCTTTTCGCAGGTCGAAAAGGGCTGGGAGCACCTGGACGCCGCTGCCGCGCTGGCCCGGCAAATCGTGGAGCAGGTCATTGCAGGCGGCTTGAGCCAGCCTTTTCTGTTGAATGTGAACATCCCGAATCGGCCAGATGCCACCGCGTTGCCACGGCGCGTGACTCGGCTGGGCCGTCGACACGCCAGCGAGCCGGTGATTCGCCAGCAAAGTCCGCGTGGCGAGACCATTTATTGGATCGGCCCTGCGGGCGATGCGCGCGAGGCGGGCGAGGGTACTGATTTCCATGCCACTGCCAAGGGGGAGGTGTCGATCACGCCGCTGCAGGTGGATTTGACCCATCACGCGGCCTTGGGTGATTGGACGACACGCCTGGGGCCTCGCGGATGAGCGCACCCGCCAATCGCCCGCAGCGATTTCCGGCCGCCTTGCCCAAGGCGGGCGGTGCTGCCGCCACGCCTGCTCGCGAGGTTTTGATGCCGCAACGCCATTTACGCGATGCGGCCGCAGACGCTGCGCGACTGACTGCACCGAGTGGCTTGGGGCTGGACTCCAGCCACGTGCGGCGCCGCATGGTGCAGCGCTTGCAGCAGGCTGGCGTTCACGATGAACGGGTGCTCCAGGCTTTGGCTGAAGTACCTCGGCATGAGTTTGTCGACAGCGCCCTCGCGATCCAGGCCTATGAAGACACCAGCCTGCCGATTGGGCATGGGCAGACGATTTCAAAGCCGTCGGTGGTGGGCCGGATGATCGCGATTTTGATGGGCGGCGCTGCGGCGAACCGCTTGGGCAATTTGGGCAAGGTGCTGGAGATCGGCACGGGTTGCGGCTATCAGGCGGCCGTACTGGATCGCCTGGCTCGGCAGGTGGTGTCCATTGAACGCCTGCGCCCCTTGCATGACAAAGCCCATGCCAATCTGCAGGCATTGAAGCTGACGAAAATTCGGCTCGTGTATGGCGACGGCCGACTCGGGCATTCCGGGAGCGCGCCCTTCGACAGCATCATTGCCGCGGCCGGGGGGGACGACTTGCCACCGGCCTGGCTGGCACAACTGGCCCCGGGTGGGCGCTTGGTCGCTCCCATGGTGGCGCCCGGCGGCAAGGGGCAGGTGTTGGTGGTGGTGGACCATGTCGTGGAGGGCGGCGTTGGGCGCTATGTGCGCAGCGAGTTTGAAGCCGTCCATTTCGTACCTCTAAAATCTGGCGTATTGTGAGCGGGCGGCAATTTCCGCCGCTTTGATTCAGTCAGCCAATCGACGCATGCAAAAGAATATTCTTCGCTTTTCCTCCGTGCTCATGACGACGGGGTTTGTCGCCTTGTTGGCGGGCTGCGGCACCAGCTTGAACCGTGCGCCGGTTGAAGACCGTACACCGACCAAGGCCGTCAAGTCTGGCAGCGCGCCCGCTGCGGCATCCGCGGCGTCAGCGGCGGCTGAGACCAAGCCTTTGCCGGGCATCGAGAATGCAGGCAAGCCCGGCTATTACACCGTCAAGCCCGGTGACACCTTGATTCGCGTGGCGCTGGAGAACGGCCAAGGCTGGCGTGATCTGGTGAAGTGGAATGCCCTGGAGAATCCCAACGTCATCGAGGTCGGCCAAGTGCTGCGTGTTGTCCCGCCGGGTATTGATGCCGGCTCGGTGAGTACGCGCCCCGTGAGTGCCCCGAAGATTGAAACCCGTCCGCTGGACGGCAAGGCGGGCGCAGCGGGATCGGGCGCTACCGCGGCGCCCTCAGCGTCGGGCCCTGCCAATACGGCCGGTTCGTCCGCCGCTTCAGCCCCTGCCTCGAAATCTGACGATGACGACATCAGTTGGGGCTGGCCCGCCTATGGCAATTTGATTGCAGGTTTCGACGAAGCGCGCAATAGCAAGGGCTTGGACATCAACGGCAAGACGGGTGATGCAGTTTTGGCCGCAGCCGATGGCCGTGTCATGTATGCTGGCTCGGGCTTGCGGGGCTACGGAAACATGATCATCATCAAGCACAATGCTGGCTACCTGAGTGCTTACGCCCACAACCAGGCTTTGCTGGTCAAGGAAGATCAGGTCGTACGAAAAGGGCAGAAGATAGCCGAGATGGGGTCTAGCGATGCAGATCAGGTCAAGCTTCACTTCGAGATTCGTCGCCAGGGCAAGCTCCTGGATCCTGCCAAACTGCTGCCGGCACGCTGAGCCGTCAGCACGCCGGGTGGTCCGTCATGAAGCCCTCTGACGGTTCACAGCCTGAGCCTGCCGGGTTCAGGACACCGGTCATGCCCGGCGGCGATGCAGCCCTTGTCCCGCTGTTTCTGGACAGCGACGCGCTGAGCGTACCGTCCGCGCCCCCTGTGCCGCTCGATGAAATGGCGGCGGGCGATGGCACCGTTGTGAGCAATGGCCATGATCGGTCGCGCAAGATCGATGACGATCTGGGCGCTGATCCAGACCCCGGTAATGCGCTGCAGGCCTATCTGCGCGACATCCGCCGTACCCCCTTGCTGAGCCCCGAGGCTGAATATTCCACTGCCAAGCAGGCGCGTGACGGCAGCTTTGCCGCTCGGCAGGCCATGATTCGCCACAACCTGCGCTTGGTGGTCAGCATCGCCAAAAACTACCTGGGTCGTGGCTTGCCCTTGAGCGATTTGATCGAGGAGGGCAATCTGGGGCTGATGCATGCCATTGGCAAATTTGAGCCTGAGCGGGGATTTCGTTTTTCGACTTACGCCAGCTGGTGGATTCGGCAAAGCATCGAAAATGCATTGATGCACCAGGCGCGCCTTGTGCGTTTGCCGGTGCACATCGTGCGCGAGCTCAATCAGGTGCTGAAGGCGCGGCGTGCCCTGGAGGCTGTGCAAAGCCAGCGGGGTGTCGAGGCGAAAGTTCGCGTTGAAGAAGTTGCCGCCTTGCTGGGGCGGCCGGTCGGTGAAATCTCGGAGCTTTTGGCTTACGCAGAATTGCCGAGTTCCTTGGACTCTCCGGTGGACCGGGATGGCGACGGCGGGGAGTCCGTGATGGACTTGGTGGCCGACGAGCATGCGGTCGACCCCTTGGGCTTGTGTCTGAATCATGAGCTGGAGTCCTTGATTTCCCATGGGCTTGCCACCTTGAATGAGCGCGAGCGCGAGGTGCTCGCCGGGCGCTACGGTTTGGCCGATCGGGAGCCTGAAACGCTGGACATCCTGGCGTCCCGCTTGAATTTGACGCGTGAGCGAATCCGTCAAATCCAGATTGAGGCGCTCGCCAAGCTCAAGCGGGACATGATGCGCCACGGCATCGATCGCGATTCAATTTTTTAAGTCCTTGTCGTCCTCTCCGGGAGCGCTGAGCCGGAGGCTGGGATAATCGGCCCATGATTCAAGATTCTGAATGGCTGAAGGTCGAGTCGATCGACCTTGATGCACAGGGCGTTGCCCATAAAGCGGACGGAAAAGTGGTCTTCATCGAAGGTGCTTTGCCGGGTGAAGAGGTTCAGGTGACCGTCGGTCGCAAGAAGAACCAGTGGGAGCAGGGGACTATGACCGCCATGCGCAGCGAAAGCTCGCAGCGGGTCGTGCCTGGCTGCCCGCATTTTGGTTTGCATGCGGGTGCTTGCGGTGGCTGCAAGATGCAGCATTTGCACCCGGCTGCCCAAGTGGCTGTCAAGCAGCGCGTGGTGGAAGACAACCTTTGGCATCTGGGCAAAGTGAAGGCGGAGACCTTGCTGCGCCCGATCGAGGGACCGACTTGGGGCTATCGCTACCGGGCACGGTTTTCTGTTCGTTATGTGGTCAAGAAAGCAGAGGTGCTGATTGGCTTTCATGAGCGTAAAAGCCGCTATGTGGCCGACATGCAAGTCTGCAAAGTGGTACCGAAGCGAGTCAGCGATTTGCTGATGCCCCTGCGGGCCATGATTGCCAGCATGCAAGAGCGTGACCGCCTGCCGCAGATCGAACTGGCCATGGGCGACGAGGTCTTGGCGCTCGTGCTGCGCAACTTGAATCCCTTGCCTGAGTCTGATAAAGCTCGCCTGCGCGAGTTTGCTGCAACACACGGCGTACAGTGGTGGTTGCAACCCAAGGGACCGGAGACCGTGCATCTGCTGGATGAAGGTGGCCCGGTGCTGAGCTACGGCCTGCCTGAATTTGGGGTGGTGATGCCCTTCAAGCCGACGGATTTCACGCAGGTCAATCCGCATATCAACGGTGTATTGGTGGGGCGTGCCCTGCGCTTGCTGGCGGTTCAGCCCGACGAGCGGGTGATCGATTGGTTCTGCGGCCTGGGTAACTTCACCTTGCCGCTGGCCACCCGGGCACGTGAAGTGCTGGGCATCGAGGGAAGCGAGACTTTGGTTCAGCGCTCGCGTGAAAACGCACGTGTCAATGGCCTTTCGGAGAAGGCGCGCTTTGAGGCGCGTAATTTGTTTGAAATGACGCCTGCCTTGCTGGCTGCGGATGGTCATGCTGACAAATGGTTGGTGGACCCCCCGCGTGACGGCGCATTTGCCCTGGCCAAGGCGGTGGCCGACATCGCGCAAGACCCCAGCCTGGCGCCTGGCTGGCAACCGCCCAAACGCATTGTTTACGTCAGTTGCAACCCCTCCACCCTGGCGCGGGATGCCGGCCTGCTGGTGAATGTGGCGGGCTACCGCTGCACGGCGGCGAGTGCAGTGAACATGTTCCCGCACACTTCCCATGTGGAGAGCATTGCGGTGTTTGAGCGTGATAGCGCTGCGTGAAGCAGGATTGATCCAGCAAAAAGAAAAAGGGCCGAAAGGCCCTTTTGCTTTGTTTTGCGTCGGCCTGCAAGGCGAGCGTTAGCACCTGCGGGGGTTGGCTCTCAATCTCGCTCACCCCCAAAAATGCCCAGCAGCGACAGCAGGCTCTGGAACACGTTGTAGAGGTCCAGGTAGATGGCCAGGGTGGCGGAGATGTAGTTGGTTTCGCCGCCGTCAATCACGCGCTTGATGTCATACAGCATGAAGGCAGAGAACACCGCCATCGACAAAGCCATGATGGTGAGCATCAGCGCTGATGACTGCATGAACATGTTCACGACGCTGACCACCAGCAAAATGATGGCGCCAACGAACAAGAACTTTCCCATGCCGCTCAAGTCGCGCTTGATCACTGTGGCCAGCGAGGCCATGGCGAAGAAGATGGCGCCGGTGCCGCCAAAGGCCATCATGATCAGGCTGCTGCCGTTTTTGAAGCCCAGGATGGCGGCCAGCAGGCGAGACAGCATCAGGCCCATGAAGAAGGTGAAGGCCAGCAGGGCGTAGACGCCGGTGCTGCTGTTCTTGGTTTTTTCAACGAGGAACATCAGGCCAAAGGCTCCGGCGAAGAAGAGCACCATGCTCATGCCCGAGCCCATGGTGGCCATGAAGCCGGTGGTCACGCCGACCCACGCTCCCAGCACCGTGGGCACCATCGACAAGGCCAGCAGCCAGTAGGTGTTGCGCAGAACGCGTTGCCGATCAGCGGTTAGGCCGAAGCCGGCTGTGCCGCCATATTGGGTTTGTAGGGATTCGTTCATCACAGTCCTCCAGAAATTAGTTCAGCGCATAACGCACCTGAGCGATGCGCTACGCACGGTTGCGACTGTAGCCGGTTTGGCGCCAAAGTCAGCCAGTGCGCGGCCGCCATGCGCCCCATGCAAGCTAAAGTGGGGGCTTCACTCAACTTTTCAACACCATGAAGCAAAAGCCCTATCTCACCTTGGTCGATGTCAAAACAATTGCGGCGGCGGCTGAGGCCGAGGCGCTTGCCAACCATTGGGCTGTCTGCATTGCCATTGTGGATGACGGCGGCCATCTGCTGTGGCTGCAGCGACTGGACGGTGCGCCGGCGGTTTCGGCTCAAATCGCGCCGGCAAAGGCGCATACGGCCGCTCTGGGTCGGCGCGAATCCAAGGTGTATGAAGACATCATCAACCAGGGGCGCACATCGTTCCTGAGCGCGCCAGGGATTTCCGGTATGTTGGAAGGCGGCGTGCCCATCATGGTGGAGGGGGCTTGCGTGGGTGCTGTGGGTGTCAGCGGTGTGAAGTCCACCGAAGATGCGCAGATTGCGCGGGCGGGCATTGCCGCGCTGGTCGTGTAAGCGCCAGAGTAAGTACGAGACCTTCGCGCCAACCGGCTCGCCCGGTGGCGCGGTGGGTGGTCGCAAAATTTGACGTCATCAATCCGTCATTTTTGCGGGTTAGCGCTCAGGACTAACCCTGATCGAGTATACTTAGCAGGTTTACCCGCAACCTACCGCCCCCAGCGAAACTCAAATCAGTTCCTTCACCGGAATCACGACTCTGGCTTCATGTCGAGCAGAGCTGGGCGCGCGCACTCTACCGGAGTTCCCCGTGCTGTCCGATCTGCTCCATACCCCTCACGCGATTCTCGCCCTGGCAGACGGCACGGTCTTCAAAGGCAGCTCCATTGGCGCTGCTGGCCACACTGTTGGTGAGGTGGTGTTCAACACCGCCATGACCGGCTATCAAGAAATCCTCACTGACCCGAGCTACTGCCGGCAGATCGTGACCCTCACGTATCCGCACATCGGCAACTACGGCGTCAACGACGAGGATGTCGAGGCTTCGAAGATCCATGCCGCTGGTTTGATCATCAAAGAACTGCCCCTGCTGTCGTCCAATTTCCGCGAGACGCGCAGTCTCGGGCAATACTTGCAAGACGAAGGCACGGTGGCCATTGCTAACGTGGATACTCGTCGGCTGACGCGCCTGCTGCGCACGACCGGTGCCCAGAACGGCTGCATCATGGCCTTGCCGTTGGGGCAGGCCGTTACGGACGAATTGATTGCAGAAGCTGTGGCCAAGGCCAAGGCCGCGCCCGATATGGCAGGCCAGGATCTGGCCAAGGTGGTCAGTACCGACCAAGCCCATGTCTGGACCGAGACCGAGTGGAAGCTGGGTGAGGGTTATGGTCAGCAGACCCACCCGCGCTTCCATGTGGTGGCGTACGACTTCGGGGTGAAGAGCAATATCTTGCGCATGCTGGCCTCGCGCGGCTGCAAGATCACGGTGGTGCCGGCGCAGACGCCCGCATCAGCGGTGTTTGATCTGGAGCCGGATGGCGTGTTCTTATCCAATGGCCCGGGCGACCCGCAGCCTTGCGACTACGCCATTCAGGCAGCGGCAGAGTTGATTGAAGCAGGCATTCCGACCTTCGGCATCTGCCTGGGTCATCAAATCATGGCACTGGCCTCAGGCGCTAAAACTTTCAAGATGAAGTTTGGCCACCATGGCGCCAATCACCCGGTGAAAGACCTGGACAACGGCCGCGTCTCCATCACCAGCCAGAACCACGGTTTTGCGGTGGAAGCAGAAGGGTTGCCCGCCAATTTGCGCGCCACCCACATCAGCCTGTTTGATGGCACGCTGCAAGGCCTGGCCCGCACCGACAAGCCGGCCTTCTGCTTCCAGGGCCACCCTGAGGCGAGCCCCGGCCCGCACGACATTTCGTATCTGTTTGATCGCTTCATCAGTCTGATGGCGAAGGCTTGATGGAGTAAAGACAATGGCAAAACGTACAGACATCAAGAGCATTCTCATCATCGGCGCCGGCCCCATCATCATTGGCCAGGCCTGCGAGTTTGACTATTCCGGCGCCCAGGCCTGCAAAGCCCTGCGCGAAGAGGGCTACAAAGTCATTCTGGTGAACAGCAACCCTGCCACCATCATGACCGACCCGGACACGGCCGACGTCACCTATATCGAGCCCATCACCTGGCAGGTGGTCGAGAAGATCATCGCCAAGGAGCGGCCGGATGCCGTGCTGCCCACCATGGGCGGCCAGACCGCGCTGAACTGCGCGCTGGACCTGCACAAGCACGGCGTGCTGGCCAAGTACAACGTCGAGATGATCGGCGCCAACGAGAAGGCGATTGAGAAGGCCGAGGACCGCCTGAAGTTCAAAGACGCCATGACCAAGATCGGTCTGGATTCGGCCAAGTCCGGTATTGCGCACTCCATGGAGGAAGCGCTGGCTGTGCAAAAGCGCATCACGGCTGAAATTGGTGGTACCGGTTTCCCCATGGTCATTCGCCCCAGCTTCACGCTGGGTGGCACCGGCGGCGGCATTGCCTACAACCCCGAAGAATTCGAAGAAATCTGCAAGCGCGGCCTCGACCTTTCGCCCACCAACGAACTCTTGATCGAAGAGTCGCTGATTGGCTGGAAGGAGTACGAGATGGAGGTCGTGCGTGACAGCAAAGACAACTGCATCATTGTCTGCTCGATCGAGAACCTGGACCCCATGGGCGTGCATACCGGTGACTCCATCACCGTGGCCCCGGCCCAGACCCTGACCGACAAAGAGTACCAACTGCTGCGCAACGCCTCCATCGCCATCCTGCGCGAAATCGGCGTGGACACGGGCGGCTCGAACGTGCAGTTCTCCATTAACCCGAAGAACGGTCGCATGACCGTGATCGAGATGAATCCGCGCGTCTCGCGCTCTTCGGCCCTGGCGTCCAAAGCCACCGGCTTCCCTATCGCCAAGATCGCTGCCAAGCTGGCGGTGGGCTACACCTTGGACGAGCTGCGCAATGACATCACCGGCGGCGTGACCCCGGCGTCCTTCGAGCCCAGCATCGACTACGTGGTCACCAAGATCCCGCGTTTTGCTTTTGAGAAATTTCCCATGGCCGATTCGCGTTTGACCACGCAGATGAAGTCGGTGGGTGAGGTGATGGCCATGGGCCGTACCTTCCAGGAAAGCTTCCAGAAGGCCTTGCGTGGCCTGGAAACAGGCATTGACGGCCTGAGCGAGCGCAGCACGGACCGCGAAGAAATCGTGCAAGAGATTGGCGAACCCGGCCCCGAGCGCATCCTGTTTGTGGGCGATGCTTTCCGCATCGGCATGAGCATGGAAGAGGTCTTCGAAGAGACGGCCATCGACCCTTGGTTCTTGGTGCAGATCGAACAGTTGATCAAGATCGAGCAATCGTTGGCTGGCCGCGAGCTGGCCTCGCTGTCCGTCGATGAGTTGCGTCTGCTGAAGAAAAAGGGCTTCTCGGACAAGCGTCTTGGCAAGTTGCTGGGCAGCAATCAGCACGATGTGCGCCGTGCCCGCCATGCGCTGGGTGTGCGGCCGGTCTACAAGCGTGTGGATACCTGCGCCGCTGAGTTCTCGACGCAAACTGCCTATATGTACTCAACCTACGAGGAAGAGTGCGAGGCCGAGCCAACCAACAACAAGAAGATCATGGTGCTCGGCGGTGGCCCAAACCGCATTGGTCAGGGCATTGAGTTTGACTACTGCTGCGTGCACGCCGCCTTGGCCATGCGCGAAGACGGGTACGAGACCATCATGGTCAACTGCAACCCCGAAACCGTGTCCACTGACTACGACACTTCCGATCGCCTCTACTTCGAGCCGGTGACGCTGGAAGATGTGCTGGAAATCGTCGAGAAGGAAAAGCCGGTCGGCGTGATCGTGCAGTACGGCGGCCAGACGCCGCTGAAGCTGGCGCTCGACCTCGAAGCCAATGGCGTGCCCATCATTGGCACCACGCCTGACAGCATCGACATGGCCGAGGACCGCGAGCGCTTCCAGAAGCTGCTGCATGAGCTGGGCTTGAAGCAGCCGCCCAACCGCACGGCCCGCACCGAAGAGCAGGCCGTGGCCCTGGCCAATGAAATCGGCTACCCGCTGGTGGTGCGCCCCAGCTATGTGCTGGGCGGCCGTGCGATGGAAATCGTGCACGGTGACAAGGATCTGGAGCGCTATATGCGCGAAGCGGTGCGTGTTTCCGACAAGTCGCCGGTGTTGCTGGACCGCTTCCTTGAAGATGCGGTTGAGGTTGATGCCGACTGCATCAGCGATGGCACTGATGTGATGATCGGCGGCATCATGGAGCACATTGAGGCCGCCGGCATCCACTCTGGCGACTCGGCTTGCGCCTTGCCGCCCTACACCTTGTCCAAGGCGCTGCAGGACGAACTGCGCCGCCAGACGGCAGCGATGGCACGCGCCTTGAAGGTGGTGGGTCTCATGAACGTGCAGTTCGCCATTCAGGGCGACGTCACGGGTGATCTGAGCGCAGCGACGGTGTATGTGCTTGAGGTCAACCCACGCGCCTCGCGCACCGTGCCTTTTGTGTCCAAGGCTACCGGCCAGCAACTCGCCAAGATTGCCGCGCGCTGCATGGCTGGCCAGAAGCTGGTCGAGCAAAAGGACCGCCTGGGCCGCGTGCCTGCCGAGGTGGTGCCGCCGTACTTCAGCGTCAAGGAAGCCGTTTTCCCCTTCAACAAGTTCCCGGGCGTGGACCCCATCCTTAGCCCGGAAATGCGTTCCACCGGTGAAGTGATGGGTGCCGCCCGCACCTTCGGTGAAGCCATGTTGAAGAGCCAGTTGGGGGCCGGTTCACGCCTGCCCCGCCAGGGCAATGTCTTGATCACCGTGAAAAATGCCGACAAGACGCGTGCCGTGGCTGTGGCCAAGGACCTGCATGCGCTGGGCTTTGGCGTGGTGGCCACCAAGGGAACCGCTGGCGCCATTGCCGAGGCGGGCATTCCGGTTCGTGTGGTCAACAAGGTCAAGGACGGCCGACCGCACATTGTCGACATGATCAAGGGCGGTGAAATCCAGCTGGTGTTCACGACTGTGGACGAAACCCGCGCCGCGATTGCCGACAGCCGCCACATCCGCCAAGCCGCTCTGGCTGCCCGTGTCACTTACTACACGACCATGGCAGGCTGCGAGGCCGCGGTTGAAGGCATGAAACACCAAGACGGTCTGCTGGTGCAATCCCTGCAAGAGTTGCACGCCGAACTGGTCTAAACTCCGCATCAACGAACTCCGCCGCCGCAGCCTCATGAGAGGCCGCTGCGGCGGATTCATTTTGTCTCTCAAGGTTTACAACATGGCCACGATTCCCCTGACTACACGCGGCGCTGAAAAGCTCAAAGAAGAATTGCATCGGCTCAAGAGCGTTGAGCGGCACGCGGTGATCAACGCGATCGCTGAGGCACGCGCGCAAGGTGATTTGTCCGAAAACGCCGAGTACGAAGCCGCCAAAGACAAGCAAGGTTTCATTGAGGGCCGGATCCTGGAAATTGAAGGCAAGCTGGCGGCCGCGCAGATCATCGATCCGGCTTCAGTGGATGCCGGTGGCCGCATCGTCTTCGGCACGACGGTCGATCTGGAAGAAGAAGCCAGTGGTGCAGAAGTCACCTATCAAATCGTTGGTGACGACGAGGCCGATCTGAAAGTGGGCAAAATTTCCATCAGCTCGCCCATCGCTCGCGCATTGATTGGCAAAGAAGCCGGCGATGTGGCTGAAGTGATGGCGCCAGGCGGTGTGAAGCGCTACGAAGTGGTGGAAGTTCGCTACGTCTGAGCCCGCGCTGATGTTGAGTCGTTCGCGCGCCTTGCTCGCGGCCCTCTGGGCTGGCATGTTGTTGGCTGTGGCTTTTGTGGCCGCACCCAGCGCCTTTGCCGCTTTGGATCGAGCCCAAGCCGGATTGGTGGTGGCTCAATTGTTCGAGAAAGAAGCTGCGATCAGCCTCGGTGCTGCCTTGCTGCTGATGTTGATGGATCGCCGCTTGGTGCATGGCATCGGCAGCAACGCTTTGTCTGCGGGCTTTCTCTTGCCGGCTGGCGCCATGTTCTGCACCGTGGCGGGTTACTACGCTTTGCAGCCCATGATGGCGGCCGCCAAGTCGGGGCAGGGCCCTTGGCCTTTTATGGCCCTGCATGCGATTTCCTTGGGGTTTTTTGGGCTCAAGGGGCTGTTGGTCCTGCTGCTTGCCTGGCGCAGCGGCAAGCACTGAACGGCCCGAGTCGTGATGTGGATATGAAAAAGCCGCTCAATGAGCGGCTGGGTTTCAAGTCACGCAGATGCGTATAGAAAAAGTTGGGATAAGCTTTAATCCTGAACCAATTTCTTGACGCTGGTAATGCGGCGTTTGGCGCGCTTGATTTCACCGCCTTGGGCCACACGTTCGTTGCCCAGCACACGCAGCTTCTTGACTTGCGGGCGATGGTTGCCGCTCTTGGAGAACTTGACGATCTTCACCACGCGAGGCGCACCCTTGCTGTCGCGCTCTTCCGATTCTTTCTCGGGAATGGGGCGCCAGATCACCAGCAGTTTGCCGATGTGCTGAATGGGGGCGGCATCCAGTTCGCCACACAGCGAGGCAAAAATGCCTTCGCGGTTGGCGCGGTCGTCAGAGAACACGCGCACTTTGATCAGGCCATGGGCCTTCAGTGCAGCGTCGACTTCTTTGACGACGTTGGGGGTCATTCCATCCGCGCCAATCAACACGACGGGGTCGAGGTGATGGGCTTCGGAGCGTTTTTCCTTGCGCTGGGCAGGGTTGAGTTGAATCGCAGGCATACGCGTATTATCCGTGCAACATGAGTCAAACATGAAGATCAAAACAAAAAGCAAGAAACTAAACAAGACGTGGTTGCACGATCACATCAATGATCCTTACGTCAAGATGGCCCAAAGAGATGGCTATCGGGCTCGCGCAGCCTATAAATTGAAGGAAATTGACGAAGAATTGAAGTTGGTGCGGCCCGGCCAGGTGGTGGTCGACCTGGGCGCCTCGCCGGGGGCGTGGAGCCAATATCTTCGGCGTTGCTTTGCCCCCAAGGAGGCTGGCACGGGTGGCGCGGCGGTCGGCCAACTCAATGGCACCATCATCAGCCTTGATTTGTTGCCCTGCGAGCCTATTGAGGGCGTGCAATTCCTTCAAGGCGACTTCCAGGATGAGGCTGTTTTGAAGGCGCTGGAAGACGCGCTGGGCGGGCGCGCCGTTGATTTGGTGGTGTCCGACATGGCGCCCAATCTCTCCGGCATTGAAAGCTCGGATGCTGCTCGGATTGCGGGTTTGGTCGAACTGGCGATCGACTTCGCGCAGCATCACCTGAAGCCAGAGGGCGCCTTGGTGACCAAGGTGTTTCATGGCAGCGGCTACACGCAGTTGGTGGAATTGTTCAAGGCCACTTTCAAGAAGGTCAAGCCGATCAAACCCAAAGCCTCGCGCGACCGGTCCTCGGAAACTTTTTTGATCGGCATCGGCCTGAAGTCGCCGACGCGTGGGCGGTAAACCGCTACGGCCCGGCAAAAGTCGGCTGTTTCTAGGGGTTTGCCCACAAGGTAAAAGCAGCTTCAGCCCTTGACTGCAATAGAATCAACCCCATATGCCGTGCATAGAGCAGCAAAGCGTGTAGGTGTGACAGCTTGCGCGCGTGCAAAACTGCAAACGGGCCGAATTGAATGAAGGAGTCGCGGTGAACAATCAGTGGTTCTCGAAGGTGGCTGTATGGATAGTGATCGCCTTGGTGCTGTTCACTGTCTTCAAACAGTTCGATCGAGGTGCAAGCCAAGGCAATCAGCTTGGATATTCGGAATTTCTTGACGAAGTTCAGGCGCACCGCATCAAGTCCGTCACTCTGCAAGAGGGTGGCGCGGGTACCGACATCTTGGCTGAAACCAACGATGGCAAGAAGTTGCGCGTGACTGCCACCTACCTTGACCGCGGTCTGGTGGGTGACCTGCGCAACGCGGGTGTCAAATTTGATGTGAAGCCGCGTGAAGAGCCCTCGTTCCTGATCAATATGCTGATCAGCTGGGGTCCCATGCTGCTCCTGATCGGCGTGTGGGTCTACTTCATGCGTCAGATGCAGGGCGGTGGAAAAGGGGGGGCGTTCAGCTTTGGCAAGTCCAAAGCACGTATGCTGGACGAGGCCAACAACACCACGACCTTTGCCGATGTGGCTGGTTGTGACGAGGCCAAGGAAGAAGTCAAGGAATTGGTCGACTTCCTGAAAGACCCGCAAAAATTCCAGAAGCTGGGTGGCCGTATTCCGCGCGGGGTGTTACTGGTTGGCCCTCCGGGTACCGGCAAGACCTTGCTTGCCAAGGCCATCGCCGGCGAAGCCAAGGTGCCGTTTTTCTCGATCTCGGGTTCTGATTTCGTTGAAATGTTTGTTGGCGTGGGCGCAGCCCGTGTCCGTGACATGTTCGAGCAAGCCAAGAAGAGTGCGCCCTGCATCATCTTCGTGGACGAAATCGACGCGGTCGGTCGCCATCGCGGTGCTGGCCTGGGCGGCGGTAACGACGAGCGTGAGCAGACCCTCAACCAGATGCTGGTGGAGATGGATGGCTTCGAAACCAATCTGGGCGTGATCGTCATGGCGGCGACCAACCGCCCCGACATCCTGGATCCGGCGCTGCTACGCCCCGGTCGTTTCGACCGTCAGGTTTATGTGACCCTGCCTGATGTGCGTGGCCGTGAGCAAATCCTCAATGTGCACATGCGCAAGGTGCCTGTGGGGCAGGACATTCGCGCTGACATCCTGGCACGTGGGACGCCCGGCTTCTCGGGCGCTGACTTGGCCAATCTGGTCAATGAAGCCGCGCTGTTTGCTGCTCGCCGCAGTGGTCGTGTGGTCGAGATGAATGACTTTGAAAAGGCCAAAGACAAGATCATGATGGGCCCTGAGCGGAAGTCCATGATCATGCCCGAGGAAGAGCGCAAGAACACGGCCTATCACGAGGCGGGTCATGCCTTGGTTGCGCGCTTGATGCCCAAGACCGATCCGGTGCACAAGGTCACGGTGATCCCGCGTGGCCGTGCGTTGGGCGTGACCATGCAATTGCCCGAGGGTGATCGTTACAGCCTCGATAAAGAGCGCATGCTGTCGACCATCTCGGTGTTGTTTGGTGGCCGCATCGCTGAAGAAGTGTTCATGAACCAGATGACCACGGGTGCCTCCAATGACTTCGAACGCGCCACCTCGATCGCTCGCGACATGGTGACCCGTTACGGCATGACCGATGAGTTGGGCCCGATGGTGTATTCGGAAAACGAGGGCGAGGTGTTCCTGGGCCGCTCGGTGACCAAAACCACCAGCATGTCTGAAGAAACCATGCGCAAGGTCGACTTGGTTATCCGCCGCATCATTGACGAGCAATACGGCATTGCTCGCAAACTGATCGAAGACAATCAAGACAAGATGCATGCGATGGCCAAGGCCTTGCTCGAGTTTGAGACCATTGATGCGGATCAAATCGAAGACATCATGTCGGGCAAGCCGCCCCGCTTGCCCAAGGATTGGACCCTTCCAGCCGGTGGCAAGTCGGACGGCACGCCGCCTCCGGTGAAGCCGGACGGCGCACCCGCCGCGGCCTGATCTTCCGCCTCGGATTCAAGGGCCAGTCTGCACAGACTGGCCTTTTCTTTTTTACGGCACGTTTTCATGGCCTGGCAAACGACACGCTTTCAAATCAACCTCGACCGTCCGCGCGTCATGGGCATCGTGAATGTGACACCCGATTCGTTCTCCGACGGTGGGCATTACGCGAATACCGGTTCAGCCATTGCACACTGCGAGCGCCTAGTCGCTGAGGGGGCTGACATTCTGGACATTGGCGGGGAGTCGAGCCGGCCGGGTGCGAGCACCTTAACCGCTGACGAGGAGTGGTCCCGCTTGGCGCCGGTGCTGCAAGCGGCGTTGACGATGGCGGTGCCGGTTTCTGTCGATACGTGCAAGCCCGAGGTGATGCGCCGGGCTTTGGATATTGGCGTCGACATCATCAATGACATCCATGCCTTTCGTTCAGCCGAGTCAATGGCTGTCATCACTGCAACAGCCACCGGTGCGGGTTTGTGTGCCATGCACATGCGCGGAGACGCCGCCACCATGCACCAACTCACCGGCTACGTCGACGTGGTCGCTGAGGTGTCGAGTTTCTTGGCTGAGCGTGCCTTGGCCTTGCGCGTGGCGGGCATTGCCGCAGAGCGCATCGTGCTGGATCCGGGCTACGGTTTTGCAAAGACGACAGCGCAGAATTTCGAGTTGCTAAATCGGCAAAGCGAGTTGCTGCATTTGGGCTATCCCTTGCTTGTGGGATGGTCGCGCAAGCGCTCGCTGGGTGATGTAGTCGGGCGCCCCGTTGATCAGCGCTTGTCCGCAAGTTTGGCGGCCGGGTTGTTAGCCTTGGTGCGGGGTGCAGCCGTTTTGCGGGTTCATGATGTGGCCGCCACCGTGGACGCGGTCAAGGTGTTTCAGGCGACAACGAAGCCGTGGGATGGGTCAGAGCCTGGTGCGCAAGGCGTGTCATGAACTTGGCCGACAATGTTCGCTAGCAGTCAATCTTCAGGAGTATGTGTTCTATGAGCCGTAAGTTTTTTGGCACTGACGGGATTCGCGGTACGGTGGGCCAATCGCCTATCACGCCGGATTTCATGCTTCGACTCGGGCACGCGGTGGGCCAGGTGTTGCGCAAAAAGGGCGGCCGCCCGAGCGTGCTGATTGGCAAGGACACGCGGATTTCTGGCTACATGATCGAATCCGCGCTGGAGGCTGGCTTTGCCTCGGCGGGTGTTGATGTCTTGCTGACCGGCCCGTTGCCAACGCCGGGCGTTGCCTATCTCACCCGGGCATTGCGCCAAGACCTTGGGGTGGTGATCAGTGCCTCGCACAACCCGTTTGCCGACAATGGCATCAAGTTCTTTTCAGCACGCGGCGAGAAGTTGCCCGACGCTTGGGAGCTGGCGGTTGAGGCTGCCTTGGAGGACGCACCTTCATGGATCGATTCGGCCAATCTGGGCCGAGCGCGCCGCATTGCCGATGCGCGTGGGCGTTACATCGAGTTCTGCAAAAACAGCTTCGGCTCTGATCTGACTCTCAAAGGTTTGAAGATCGTGGTGGACGCGGCCAATGGCGCGGCCTATCACGTGGCGCCTGATGTGTTTCATGAACTGGGTGCTGAAGTTATTTCCATAGGCTGTAGCCCGGACGGCTTCAATATCAATGCCGGTTTCGGCGCGACATCACCGGCCGCTCTGGTTGCGGCGGTCAGGGAGCATGGCGCCCATTACGGTGTGGCCTTGGATGGCGACGCCGACCGCCTGCAGTTGGTGGATGCACAGGGCCGCCTCTACAACGGTGACGAGTTGCTTTACGTGATGGTGGCCGACCGCCTGGGTCAGGGTTTGCGGGTGCCAGGGGCCGTGGGCACCTTGATGACCAATATGGCAGTGGAGTTGGCGCTCAAGGCCTTGGACGTCGAGTTCGTGCGCGCCAAGGTGGGTGACCGCTATGTGCTGGAGGAGTTGAACGCCCGGGGCTGGGAGTTGGGCGGGGAAGGCTCAGGCCATTTGCTGGCACTCGATAAGCACACCACCGGCGACGGCATCGTCAGCGCCTTGCTGATTCTGCAATCCATCAGCCGCACCGGTCGGTCCTTGGCGGAGCAATTAGAGCCCGTTCAGTTATTTCCGCAAACCATGATCAATGTGCGTTTGCAGGCGGGGCAAGATTGGAAGAGCAACCCGCGCTTGGCTCAAGAACAAGCTGAAGTGACGGCCGAACTGACGGGACGGGGCCGCGTGTTGATCCGCGCTTCCGGAACGGAGCCGCTATTGCGCGTGATGGTGGAGGCCAGCGACGCCGCCGTGGCCAAGCAATGTGCCGAGCGTTTGGTCCGGGCGGTGAATGCCTGATTGTTGTAAGCGCTGGATCTGAAAAATAAAAGCCACTGGAATGCTCGCCAGTGGCTTTTTTTGTACAGATGCCCGCCTGCCTGCTTGCGTCAGACGCCAGACATCTGTGCAGTGCTTTACTTCTTGGCCGGCATCAAAACGCGGTCGATCACATGGGCCACACCGTTGGTGGCGACCAGGTCGGTCTGCTGCACCACAGCGTCTTCAACCGTGAGGAAGGTGCCCGCGCGGGCCGTGGCAATGGTGGCGCCGTTCAGGGTCTTGACGGTTCCGTTCTGGAAATCCGACCCGAGCATCTTGCCCTGGAAGATATGGTAGTTCAGCACCGCCTTCAATTGGGCGGGGTTCTGGCTCAAGGCGTCTAGCGCTTGGGCCGGTACCGCTTTAAATGCATCGTCTGACGGAGCCAGAACGGTCAGCGGGCCAGCACCATTGAGGCTGTCTCGCAGGCCGGCTTGTTCGATCAGACGATTGAAGGTGCTGAGTTGACTTTGACGGGCCAGGGTCTCAGCCAGCGTGGTGGGGGCTGGGGGTACGGGAGTGGTGGCGCAGGCGCTCAGGCCTGCAATCAAAAGAATGGAGCTGTACAAGGCCAAGTTGCGGCGCACGGCGTTCATCATCGTCAAATCCCCTTGAAAATTTTGGATGGCGAGAGCTTATGCAGACAATGTGACGCTTCAATGAATGAATTGTGTCCATCCTTTTGACTGTAATATTTGACCCTCCGGCGTTTGTCATGTCGGAATGTGTCACGGTAGCGTCATATTTGGGTCATAGGATGCGTCCTAACGTTAACCCTCATCGTGATAGGTCGCTCATGAAAATTGCTCACGTTCGTACAGGTCTTGTCTTCGCG
Organism: Roseateles koreensis; assembly: GCF_028595305.1. GTDB lineage: Bacteria > Pseudomonadota > Gammaproteobacteria > Burkholderiales > Burkholderiaceae_C > Paucibacter_A > Paucibacter_A koreensis. The sequence goes on from NZ_JAQQXS010000003.1 coordinate 194,025, forward strand.
GCAGCCTTGGCTGTTGTGTCGGTGGTTCAGGCGCAAGATGTGACTGGTGCCGGTGCATCGTTTCCTGCGCCTGTGTATGCCAAGTGGGCAGATGCCTACAACAAGGCCAGCGGCGCTCGAATCAATTACCAGTCTGTTGGCTCGGGCGCAGGGATCAAGCAAATCAAAGCCAAGACGGTCGATTTCGGTGCCTCCGACGCGCCGTTGAAGGACGATGAGTTGGCCAAAGACGGCCTGATCCAGTTCCCGACCGTGATCGGTGGCGTGGTGCCCGTTGTCAATATCAAGGGCATCAATGCCGGCCAGTTGCGTGTGACCGGCCAAGTGTTGGGCGACATCTACCTGGGCAAAATCGCCAAGTGGAATGATGCCGCGCTGACGGCCTTGAATCCAGGTTTGCCTTTGCCGGATGCAGCCATCGCCGTGGTTCGCCGCGCTGACGGTTCGGGCACCAGCTTCTTGTTCACCAACTATCTCTCCAAGGTGAATGCAGACTGGAAGGCCAAGGTGGGTGAGGGCACGGCAGTGAACTGGCCCACGGGTGCGGGTGGCAAGGGCAATGAGGGCGTATCGTCCTATGTTCAGCGCCTGCCGAACTCCATCGGCTATGTTGAATACGCTTACGCCAAGCAGAACAAAATGTCGTTTGTGCTGATGCGCAACCAGGCTGGCGCATTCGTGGCCCCCAATGACGATGCATTCAAGGCCGCTGCAGCAGGTGCCGAGTGGGCCAAGAGCTTCTACCAAGTGTTGACCGAGCAGCCCGGCAAGGACAGTTGGCCCATCACCGGCGCGACCTTCATCTTGATGCACAAGCAACAAGACAAGCCCGCTGCTGCAGTGAGCACGCTGAAGTTCTTCGATTGGGCGTACACCAACGGCGACAAAATTGCTGACGAGCTTGACTACGTGGCCTTGCCCGCCGCTGTCAAAGAGTTGATTCACAAGCAGTGGGCCGCCAATCTGAAGGACGCTTCGGGCAAAGCGATTTCCTACAAGTAATCGTGGACTGGGGCGAGAGCATTGGTGTTCTTGCTCAACCGGAATTCGGGTCGGCCGTGTGAGTGGCTGCCCGGATTTCGCCGCGTCATCGGTCTGTAATTCCATTTTCAACGCATCGCCTGCGGAGGCCCTGTGGCCGCAATACTTCCTGCCAACAAATTTGAATCGGGCTCAGAGTCTGCGAAGACCCAGCCTCAGAGCAATCCGCCGTCACGCCGCAAGGTGGCCCCTTGGGCTGACACGGTGTTTGCCTTCCTGGCCCACGGGGCTGCGTGGCTGACTCTTGCGCTGTTGGTTGGCATCCTGATTTCTCTTTTGATCGGCGCCATGCCGGCGATCCGTGAGTTCGGGTTGAGCTTTCTGTGGACCAGCGAATGGGACCCCGTCAAGGAGAAGTTCGGTGGCTTGGTGATGATCTATGGCACCTTGATGACCTCGCTGATCGCCCTGGTCATTGCGGTCCCGGTCAGCTTTGGCATCGCCCTGTTTTTGACGGAGTTGTCGCCCACCTGGCTGAAGCGTCCTTTGGGTGTCGCGGTTGAATTGTTGGCGGCCGTGCCCTCCATCGTCTACGGTATGTGGGGGCTGTTGGTGTTTGGCCCCATTTTGGCCACCTATGTGCAACAACCTTTGCAGAGCTTGCTGACTGGCGTGCCGGTGTTGGGTTCGTTGGTGTCCGGGCCGCCTGTTGGTATCGGTATTTTGTCGGCCGGCATCATTTTGGCCATCATGATCATTCCCTTCATCGCTGCCGTGATGCGCGATGTGTTTGAAGTCACGCCGGCCATGCTCAAAGAGTCGGCTTACGGCCTGGGTTCCACCACCTGGGAGGTGATGTGGCGTGTTGTCCTGCCGTACACCAAGACAGGTGTGATGGGCGGCATCATGCTTGGCTTGGGCCGTGCGCTGGGTGAAACCATGGCGGTGACCTTCGTCATCGGCAACATGAATCAGCTGAACTCGCTCTCGGTCTTCGAAGCGGCCAACAGCATCACGTCGGCGCTGGCTAATGAATTTGCCGAAGCCGGAGAGGGCCTTCACCAGGCCTCGTTGATCTATCTGGGCCTGGTGCTGTTCTTCATCACCTTTGTGGTGTTGGCCTGCTCCAAGGTTCTGTTGTCTCGTTTGAAGAAGAATGAAGGAACGCGCGCATGAGCACCGCCGCCAACTCGACACCCGCCGGCATGAATGCCGGTCGGCAGGCCATGCACCGCAAACGCAAGCGTGTGAATGCGATTGCCTTGACGCTGGCGATGGCGTCCATGGCGTTCGGCCTGTTCTGGCTGCTGTGGATTTTGTTTGAAACCGTCCGCCAAGGGATGGGCGGTTTGAATCTCGCAACCTTCACTGAAATGACTCCGCCTCCGATGGCGGAAACTGGCGGTCTGGCCAATGCCATCTTTGGTTCTGTCGCGATGGTGGGTTTGGCGACCCTGATTGGCACGCCCATTGGTATCCTCGCCGGCATCTATCTGGCTGAGTATGGCCAAAAGACTTGGTTGGGTAGCGCGGTGCGCTTCATCAACGACATCTTGTTGTCCGCGCCGTCCATCGTGGTGGGCCTGTTTATCTATGGCTTGGTCGTGGCCCGCATGCATTCCTTTTCAGGCATCGCTGGCGTGATGGCTTTGGCCCTGATCGTGATGCCGGTGGTGATTCGCCAAACCGAGAACATGCTCAGCCTGATTCCCAATGCGCTTCGCGAAGCGGCCTATGCCCTGGGCACGCCCAAGTGGAAGGTGATCACCTCGGTCACCCTGAAGGCTGCAAGAACCGGTGTGTTGACCGGCATTTTGTTGGCGCTTGCGCGCATTTCCGGTGAAACCGCACCGCTGCTGTTTACGGCGCTGTCCAATCAGTTCTGGACATCCGACATGAGCCAGCCGATGGCCAGCCTGCCGGTGACGATTTTCAAGTTCGCGATGAGCCCTTACGAGAACTGGCAGAAGCTGGCTTGGGCTGGCGTCTTCATCATCACCATTGGCGTGCTGCTGCTGAACATCCTGGCGCGCGTATTTTTCAAGAACAAGCACTGAGCGGAATAGAACACCATCATGGATGCCAAAGTTGACATGCCCGTCACCGAGCGGGCCAAGCTCTCGGTTCGCAATCTGAATTTCTATTACGGCAATTTTCTTGCGCTGAAGAATATCAATCTGGACATTCCGGAAAAGAAGGTCACGGCTTTCATCGGTCCGTCAGGTTGCGGCAAATCGACCCTGCTGCGCACGCTAAACCGCATGTTCGAGCTGTACCCCGAGCAGCGCGCCGAAGGCCAGATCCTGCTGGACGGCAATGACATCTTGACCAGCAAGGAAGATGTCTCGCTGATTCGCGCCAAGATCGGCATGGTCTTTCAAAAGCCTACGCCGTTCCCCATGTCGATCTACGACAACATCGCGTTTGGCGTGCGCTTGTTCGAGACGCTGCCCCGCGTCGAAATGGATGAGCGTGTGGAATGGGCGTTGAAGAAGTCGGCGCTCTGGAATGAAGTGAAAGACAAGCTGAACCAAAGCGGCTCGGGCCTGTCGGGCGGCCAGCAACAACGTTTGTGCATTGCCCGCGGCATCGCCATCAAGCCTGAAATTTTGCTGTTGGACGAGCCTTGCTCGGCCCTGGACCCCATCTCCACCGGCAAGATCGAGGAGTTGATCCATGAGCTCAAGAGCGATTACACGGTGGCCATCGTGACGCACAACATGCAGCAGGCCGCCCGCTGCTCGGATTACACGGCCTATATGTATCTGGGCGACTTGATCGAATTCGGCCCCACGGCGGAATTGTTCATGAAGCCCAAGCGCAAGGACACAGAAGACTACATCACCGGTCGTTTCGGCTGATCGTCATCTGCGCATGACATTGAGGCGGCTTTGTCGGATGCCGCCAACCTTTGACAGGGACTGAGGCCGGACCCAAACCGCCTCGCCATTGATTCAGGATTTCGCCATGAGTGACAAACATCTCTCCACGCAATTTGACGCTGAACTGAGCGGTATTTCGACCCGCGTTTTGGAAATGGGTGGGCTGGTGGAGTCGCAGGTCGCCCAGGCTGTGCTGGCCCTGACTTCCTTCAGTAGCGATATCGCCAACAGCGTGCTCAAGCAAGAAGAGCAGGTCAACGCGATGGAAGTCGAAATTGACCGTGATCTCTCCAGCATCATCGCGCGCCGCCAACCTACCGCGCGGGATCTGCGCTTGTTGATCGCCATCTCCAAGACCATTGCCAATCTCGAACGGGTGGGCGATGAAGCCGCACGCGTTGCCCGCACGGTGCAGCGCCTGGTCAATTCAGGAGTTTCCAGCCGCCTGCGTTTGCCCATGTCAGACCTGGCGTTTGAGGCGGAATTGGCGACGGCCCTGTTGCGCAAGGCCTTGGACGCCTTTGCTCGCCTGGACGTGGAGCGCGCAGTGGAAGTGCTCAAGCAAGACGACCAGATCGACAAGGAGTTTGATGGGCTCCTGCGTAAGTTGATCACCTACATGATGGAAGACCCGCGCACTATTTCTTCGGCCATCGACATGGTGTTCGTCGCCAAGGCCATCGAGCGTGTGGGTGATCACGCCAAAAACTTGGCCGAGGTCATCATCTATGTGGTGAAGGGGACCGACGTTCGTCACAACACGCCGGAAGCCGTTGAAACCATGGTTCGTTGAACCGGCTTCAACGCGCAAAACGGAACAGGGAACAGGGAAAAGGGAATAACAATGAGCAGAATTCTTGTGGTGGAAGATGAGTCCGCCATTGCTGAACTGATCTCGATCAATCTGCGGCATGCGGGCTTTGATGTCACCTTGGCTTCAAGCGCCGATCAAGCGCAGTACGAGGTGGACCGCGTTTTGCCCGACCTGGTGGTGCTGGATTGGATGCTGCCGGGCCAATCCGGTTTGGCGCTGGCTCGCCAATGGCGCGGCGCGTTGCGCACCAAGGAGTTGCCCATCATCATGCTGACGGCGCGGGCTGAAGAAACCGACAAGGTCTCCGGCTTGGATGCAGGCGCTGATGACTATCTGACCAAGCCGTTCTCGACCAATGAACTGTTGGCCCGTATTCGCGCCGTGCTGCGACGCAAAGCGCCCGAGGCGCTGGATTCGCAAGTTGAAATCGGCGGTCTGAATCTGGACCCAGGCACGCGCCGCGTCAGCCGCGAAGGGGCTGAAGTCAAGCTCGGCCCAACCGAGTTCCGCCTGCTGCATTTCCTCATGACCCATCCGGAGCGGGTGCATAGCCGTTCGCAGTTGCTGGACCGTGTCTGGGGCGATCACGTGTTCATTGAAGAGCGAACCGTTGACGTGCACGTCAAGCGCCTGCGGGAGGCGCTGGAGCGCGTTAATTGCGCACGCATGATTGAAACCGTGCGGGGTGCAGGTTATCGCCTGACCCAGCAGGTCAACATGCTGCAGGCCTGAGTCATCCCGCCGGGTGATTCGTCTGCATCGACATCCGCAAACATCCACCGAACTATCAACCGGGAAGCGCCGTGAGTTGGCTGTTGCCTCGTTTCGTCTTGGCCGCCCTGGCTGTCAGCCTGGGTGCCTTGGTTGGCCTTTGGGCCGGCAAGTTGTTTGATTGGCCGCTGATTGCTGAGACGCTAGGCGCCGCTGCCGCCGTAGGGGCGCTGGTGTTGATTGATGCGCTGCGCAGTCATCGGCTGCTGCGCTGGCTGCGCGGCGCGCAGACGGACAGCGCCCCGCGCGACACTGGCCTTTGGGGTGAACTGGGTTACCGCATGGAGCGTGCGGTGCGTGATCGCGAGAAAATGCTCGCCCGCGAGCGGCTGCAACTGGAGCAATTCCTCTCGGCCATTGAAGCATCGCCCAACGGCGTGCTGATGTTGGACGCGCAGGATCACATTCTGTGGTGCAACCGAGTCGGTGCAGATCATTTCTCGCTCGACGCGCAGCGAGACCTCCGCCAGCGCATCACCAATCTGGTTCGCATGCCGGCTTTCGTGACCTTCCTGCAAGCGGGCCAGTTCGAGCAATCCATGCAGTTGAGCAATGTGCGTGGCCAAGGCACACTGTCAGTGCTGATTCGCCGTTACGGTGAGGGCATGAAGCTGGTGCTGTCGCAGGACATCACCGAGCGGGAGCGTGCCGATGCGATGCGGCGCGACTTCGTGGCCAATGTGTCGCATGAGATTCGCACGCCACTGACCGTGCTGTCGGGCTTCATCGAAACCATGAACTCCTTGCCGCTGACCGAGGTTGAGCGTCGACGTGTTTTGACCCTGATGGGGCAGCAAACGCAGCGCATGCAGGGTTTGGTCAGTGACTTGCTGACACTGGCGCAATTGGAGGGAAGCCCGCGCCCCGCGCCCGATCGCTGGGTTTCACTCGATACGATCTTGGCCCGTATTAACTCAGACGCACTGGCTTTGTCCGCGGGCAGGCATGCCATTGTGGTGGCGCAAGACACGGGTGCCGAGTTGGCTGGCATCGAGTCAGAGTTGTTGAGCGCAGCCGCCAATCTGGTCACCAACGCCGTGCGTTACACCCCGTCAAGTGGTCAGATTGAGGTGACCTGGCGTCGGCTCGCTGACGGTGCAGGTGAGTTGATCGTGGCGGACACGGGACCAGGAATTTCACGCGATCATTTACCGCGTCTGACCGAACGTTTCTACCGGGTCGATGGCAGTCGCTCCCGGGAGACTGGTGGCACCGGTCTGGGCTTGTCCATCGTCAAGCATGTCGTTCAGCGGCACGGTGGCGAGCTGCAAATCGACAGCGAGGTAGGCAAGGGCTCGAGATTCAAGCTGCACTTTCCGCCCACACGCGTGCGCTCCTGCCATGAAACGGCGCTGGGTGTCGAAGCTGCAGTTTGGCTGGAAGAACCCCAGTCTGTGAGCATCGACCGGGCCTGATCGTTTGATGAATTGCCGCCACACTGCTGCAAGGCGGTGAGGCTTCCGCCCGGTTCTTATGGATTCAGGGACGGGCCTTTTTCAGAATCCTGAAATTGTCTTCACGGTCTGAGGGGCGGCGCTCCGTGGCCACTGAAACCCAGCCGTCCGGAATGGCCTGCGTGGTTCTCAGCAAGGCATAGTCGCAGTCGCTCGCTGCAATGGGCCTTTGTGCATCCACCGGCCAATGGCCCCGGAATTCAAGTGCAGCCAGTGTTGCCAGCGACTCTTCAGGCGCGGCGATGCAGTTGACGGCCTGCGGTATATGGGCACTGAATCGCTGAACCAAGGGCCGGTCGCTGCGCGTGTAGTCGGCAAAGGGCAGCAAGATGCTCATGGCGAGCAACCAGCACAAGGCAACGCCGCCTGCGGGCAGCACCAAGCTCTTCCACAGCGCATGGCGATGCCGCGCTGTGCGCCATCGCACCAGGGCGATCCAGGCCGCCGTGGCGGCCAAGGCAGCCGCCAACGCCAGGGCATTGAATTCGGGCTGAAACCCTTCAGCCAAGCGGCGCAGATTGATCAGCGGCGTCTTGGGCCAACGCCATTGCATGGAGGCGTAATACACCCAAAAGAACAAGGCGCCCGCACTGAAGAAGAACACCGAAAACCAGTCCATCGCTGCCGCAAAACCCCGCTTGAGCGTGGGTAGTGCGAAGGCCGCCAGCACCGCAAATGCCGGCAAGCCCAGCAGCAATGCGCGGTCGGAGTTGTCCATCAACACGCAGGTCAACAAGGCCAGCAGCGCCAGGCTCAACGGGGCAAAAATATGGCGGTGGCGCCAATGGGCGCGCCAGCGCCACAGCGTCCACAAGGTCAGCGGCCATGCCGGCCAGCAAAACCATGCCACCAGGTTCAGGAAGTCCAAGGCCGTATTGGCCTCAACAATGACGTTGACGCGCCATGCCCAGGCATTGAATTCCCAAGCGCTGAGGGCCGCCAACATACCGGACACCAGAATCCACAGCGCCAATTCGCGAACCTGCTCGTAACTCGAATTTCGGCACTGCAGCGCACCAACGGCTGCGTAGGCCAGGGCCACGGCGGGTGCACCGCTCGCAGCCAGCACGGGCAAAGACAACATCACGGCCCATCGGGCTTTGACATGCCGGAACGGCGCGCAAGCCAAACCGTACAGAAACAAGGAGCTGGCCAACAGTTGCAGCAGTTCAGGCGTGGTTTCGTGGCCGAGTTGCAACAAGCCCAAGGAGGCGATCAGCGCGAGCAATCCGCCATCGGCCAATGCACGTGCGTAGTCCACGCCCTGGGCTTCACCGCCAAAGGCAAAAGCAACGGGTTGCGCCGCCTCGGTGCGTGCGAGGTGAAAGCAGCTGTACCAAGTGAGGATCAGCACCAGCACCAGGATCAGGGCATAGGGCAGGCGCGCCGCCAGTGCGGGCTCCACCCAGGGAAGTGCTTTGATGGCCAGCGCCCCCACCCAGTAGGGCAGCGGGCCGCCCTCGGCGTGAAGGCCGGCAATATTGGGAGCCCACCAAGGCGCGTGCCCTTGCGCAATGCTGGCCATGAAGCCAAAGGAGCTGAGATCGGCATTGCGCCAGGGTTCCCGCCCAAACAGGCCAGGCAATACATAGGCCGCGCAGAGCAAGATCAAGGCAAGCCTGGGCATGCGCTGGGCGCCGCGTTCAGCAACGATGGCAGGGGTCGGTAGATTCACTCGGAAATTGTTGTTATGGACGTCAGGAGACTCGGCATCATGCCGTAGATTTTCAAGGTCATGTGCGCTGAGGTTGTCTCAACCGGGCTTGCTGTGGCTAAGCGTGGACGAAAAAAAGGCAGCCTGAGCTGCCCTTTTTGAGATTCGACGGTCCGCAAGGAGCCGATGAATGAATTACTTCTTGGCGAAGCCTGCAAACTTGTTGCGGAACTTCTCGACGCGGCCACCCAGATTGTCGATGCTCTTTTGCTGGCCGGTGTAGAAGGGGTGGGACTCGCTGGTGGTTTCCAGCTTGACCAACGGCAGTTCGCGGCCGTCTTCCATCTTCACAGTTTCTTTGCTGCCCATGGTCGAGCGGGTAACAAACTTGAAACCGTTGGATTGGTCCACGAAGCAAACTTCGCGGTAGTTGGGGTGAATGCCGTCTTTCATGGGATGTCTCTCAGCAGTGCCGGTAGCCACGCCACACCATGTGACGCACTTGCTGGCGGAGGAAAACGCGGATTATAGCAAAAATTTCAGGCAGGGCGAAAGCCCCGCCGCGTGGCCCGCCGTGGCGGGCCTTTGCCACCATCAACCACCTCGACGCATCATGTCGAAGAAGTCAAGGTTGTTCTTGGTGGACTTCATTTTGTCGAGCACGAACTCCATCGCTTCGATCTCGTCCATGTTGTAGAGCAGCTTGCGCAGGATCCAACTCTTTTGCAGGATCTCGGGCTTGAGCAGCAACTCTTCACGGCGCGTGCCTGACTTGTTGATCAGGATCGACGGGTAAACGCGCTTCTCGGCCATGCGGCGATCCAGGTGGATTTCGCAGTTGCCGGTGCCCTTGAACTCTTCGTAGATCACCTCGTCCATGCGGCTGCCGGTGTCGATCAGCGCCGTGCCGATGATGGTCAGCGAGCCGCCTTCCTCGACCTTGCGGGCCGCGCCAAAGAAGCGCTTGGGGCGCTGCAGGGCGTTGGCGTCCACGCCGCCGGTCAATACCTTGCCCGATGAGGGCAGGACGTTGTTGTAGGCGCGGGCCAAGCGGGTGATGGAGTCCAGCAGGATGATCACATCCTTCTTGAGCTCGACCAGGCGCTTGGCGCGCTCGATCACCATCTCGGCCACTTGTACGTGGCGGGCGGCCGGCTCGTCGAAGGTGGAACTGATCACTTCGCCGCGGACGGTGCGGATCATCTCGGTCACTTCTTCGGGACGTTCATCCACCAGCAGCACGATCAGGTGCGACTCGGGATGATTGGCCACCAGCGCGTGCGCGATGCTCTTCATCATCTCGGTCTTGCCGGTCTTGGGTTGCGCGACGATCAGGGCGCGCTGGCCTTTGCCGATGGGGGCGATCAGGTCGATGATCCGGCCGGTGATGTTTTCTTCGCCCTTGAAGTTGTCGCGCTCAAGCTTGAACGGCTCCCTGGGAAACAGGGGCGTCAAGTTCTCGAACATGATTTTGTGCTTGCTCTCCTCGGGCGTCAGTTCGTTGACGCGATCGACTTTGACCAGCGCAAAGTAGCGCTCGCCATCCTTGGGAACGCGCACTTCACCTTCGATCATGTCGCCGGTGTGGAGGTTGAAGCGGCGGATCTGGCTAGGGCTCAGGTAAATGTCGTCGGTCGACGCCATATAGCTGTCGTCGATGGAGCGCAAGAAGCCAAAGCCGTCAGGCAAGACTTCAAGCACGCCGTCGCCGAACACCTGCTCGCCAGCTTTGGCGCGCTTCTTCATGATGGCAAACATCAACTCTTGCTTGCGCATGCGAGCGACGTTGTCGATCTCAAGCGCCTCGCCCATCTTGATGAGCTCAGAGACGTGGAGCGCTTTCAGTTCGGAAAGATGCATGGGTGAACACCCGTTAGGGGTCAAAAATTCTGCCAAGAATCAGTGACAGATACTTCGGCAACCCGCGCAGCTTTTTGCGATCTGACCGAAGTCGAGATCATCAAAAAGGCACAAAGAAAATGCGGGAGCTTGGTTGCCGAGTCCACGCGCCAGCGTCATTCAAAGCCGACGGGCTGGGCGTGTTGGCAAATTGCGAATGCTGCGAGCCTCCTGGGCGTCGGGGCCAATCTGGCTTTTCAAACCAGGAACCCGCAGCGGCAATTTCGGATGATTATAGATTAGCGTCCAGGAAGGCCGTCAACTGGGTCTTGCTCAAGGCGCCAACCTTGGTGGCGGCCAGTTGGCCGTCCTTGAACAACATCAGCGTCGGGATGCCGCGAATGCCGAACTTAGCGGGCACTTCACGGTTTTCGTCCACATTCATCTTGGTGACTTGCAGGCGATCGCCGTAGTCCTTGGAGACTTCGTCCAGGATCGGGGCGATCATCTTGCAGGGGCCGCACCACTCGGCCCAGTAGTCCACCAGAACGGGCTTGCCAGCCTTGATGACGTCGGTGTCGAAAGATGCGTCGGAAATATGTTTGATCAGTTCACTGCTCATTGCTTGTCCTTGGGCGGGCCGACTGCTGCCGTGGCGTTGTCGCGCTATTGGGTAAGGCGGGCACCGCAAAACGTTTTTGGGTGCTGGATGATTTTGACACAAAGGGCAAGCCCGGTCCGGCGGGGTGTGCATTTGATCGGTGCTAATGCGTTGTGCAGTGCCCGGTGAGTCGTGTGGGATCCGGGTGTGGTCCGCCGGCTTGGGGTCTGTGCCGTGATGGCTTTTTGAATAAATTTTTAATTTGTTTCAGATGGGTTGAAAATTCAGGCTAGAATAATGGTCTTAGTCGGGGCGTAGCGCAGCCTGGTAGCGCATCTGCTTTGGGAGCAGAGGGTCGCGAGTTCGAATCCCGCCGCCCCGACCAAGAACTGAATGATCAACCCGTTGCAGGCCATCGCTTGCAACGGGTTTTTTCATATCTGAAGCGAAGAAATTGATCGAGTGAGCGGTGTGGGTTTTCTCGCCTATCGCATCAACCCTTGGATATCGATACTGTGCCGCTGTGGGTTTACCGACCCAAGACGCACGACGGCTCCCAACGAGCCTCTCAAGGATAGGCCACCACAATGGCCCTCAACCTAGAACAATGACATGGCAATTCAACAGCTGACTGAAGAGCAGATTCGCGATTGGACGCGGGCGCAAAAAGACGAATGGTGGTTTCGCAATATCTACCGCGGTGACATGCCTCAACTGACCTTGCGGTCGGCTTTCACGGGTTTTCTGCTTGGTGCGGTGTTGGCGGCCACGTCTTTGTACATCGGCGGCAAAACGGGCATCGGCATCGGCGTTGGCCTGACTTCGGTGATCCTGTCATTTGCCCTGTTTCGGGCATTGAGCAGCAGTGGCCTGACCCGCGACTACACCATTCTTGAGAACAACTGCACGCAGTCCATCGCCACGGCGGCGGGCTATGCGGTGGCGCCGCTCTATTCGAGCTTGGCGGCCTATATGTTGATCACCGATCGCATCATTCCCTGGTGGCAGATGATGATCTGGATCATTGTTGTCGCCATTCTGGGTGTGCTGGTGGCCTTCCCGATGAAGCGCCGTTTCATCAATGAAGAGCAACTGCCGTTTCCCGAGGGGCGCGCCAGCGGTGTGGTGCTGGACTCTTTGTACAACGGCGATGCGGGCGAGGGCGTGTTCAAGGCGCGCTTACTGGGTTGGGTAGCCGGTGCCACGGCCTTGTACCAGGCGTCGGTGAGCGATGGCTGGATGAAGGTGCTGCAGTTCAAGCTGTTGCGCATGGACCAGTGGGCCGGTATGAAAGAGCCTTGGACGCTGCATGAGCGTTTGGACACCTACTATTACCAGGCTGCCGTGAAGGCAGATTTATGGATTCCCAAAATCCTCGGCACCGACATCCGTGCCCTGGGCTTGCGCTTCACGCTCGACGCGGCCATGGTGGGCGTGGGCGGTTTGATGGGTATGGCGGTGGCGACCAGTGTGTTGCTGGGCGGTTTCATCAACTTCGTGATTCTTGCGCCGCTGATGATTCAAGCCGGCGACATCGTTCAACGTGTAACAGCCAACGGCACCACTGTGCCGATTTCGCGCGCTGAAATTGTCAATCAATGGTCCATGTGGTGGGGCGTGACCATGATGGTGGTTGGCGCGTTGGTGGGGCTGCTGTCCAAGCCTGAGTTGTTCACCAGCGCGTTCAAGAACCTGGGCAAGTCAAAGACGCCTATTGCCGCTTCGGGGGCGGACTTGCTGGCGGACATTGAGGTGCCGCTGTGGGTGTCTTATGTCGGCGTACCGATTTTCAGTGGGCTGGGTGCCTGGGCAACGCATGCCTTCTTCGGCGTACCTTGGCTGCTGGCCCTGGTGTCGCTGCCCTTGATTTTTGTGCTGACCGTGATCTGCACCAATGCCATGGCGCTCACCTCTTGGACACCTACGGGTGCTCTGGCCAAGATCACGCAATTCACCATGGGGGCGATCGACCGCAGCAATCCAGCCAGCAACCTGTTGCCCGCTGGCATGACCTCCGAGGTGGCCTCTAATGCGGCCAATTTGTTGTCTGACATCAAGCCTGGCTATATGTTGGGAGGCAAGCCGCGTCATCAGGCTATGGGTCATGTGATCGGCATCCTCGCGGGCGTGCTGGCTTGCGTGCCTTTGTACTTCTTGCTGTTCTTGCCGGCAGATGCCCAGGGCTTGCGTTCAACCTCGACCTTGGTCTCCGAGCAGTTTGCCATGCCTGCCGCGTTGCAATGGAAGGGCGTGGCTGAAATCATTGCCAAGGGCTTGAAGGGCCTGCCGCCCTCCGCCTTGGTGGCGATGCTGGTGGCCGGGGTGAGTGCCGCAGCGATCGAGATTGCCCGCATCGTTTTCAAGGGCCGCTTCCCCTTGTCGGCGGTGTCCATTGGCTTGGGCGTGGTGCTGCCGCCGGAGTCAGTTTTTGCGATGTGGCTGGGCGCTGCTTTGTTCTGGTGGATGGGCTTGCGCAACAAGACGTCAGGCACCTCGGGGCATCGGTTTTGGGTGGAGGGCTGCGAGCCCATTTGCGCCGGCCTGATCTCGGGTGCCGCACTGATGGGTATCGGCAACGCCATCATCAACGTGATGCTGGGCTGATCGCCGCCGGGCCGGCGGCCCTTGGTCGCTGAGCCGCTTTGCCGTCGCTTCACATGGCGGCGGGCCCCACTGGCAGGGCCATGGCACAATCACGACCCCGTGAGAACCTTGCTTCTCCGGTGACCGACCATAGCTCAACTGGATAGAGCACCCGCCTTCTAAGCGGGCGGTTGCAAGTTCGATTCTTGCTGGTCGGGCCAGATTTCTACCCTTTGCTCCCACCCCGCGCGATTGGCTCGCCCGGCTTTTGAGCTTCCCTGTGAAGGGCAATATCAGGTGGGCTTGTGCTGCTTGATTTGGGTGTCGCCGAACAAGATTTCGTGCGCCAGGTCATCCTGCAGCGGTTTTCGTTGGTCGGCGAGCACCCGCAGGCCGCGTTGCACGGCGTGCCGTCCGGCTATTTCGTCAAACCATCCTTTCAGGTGGATGTAGTCATTCAAGGTCACGCCCTGATTTTTCCAGGAGCGCAGCCAGGGAAAAATGGCGATGTCGGCAATGCTGTAGTCCGGCCCTCCGATGTATTTGCTGACGGCCAGGCGTTTGTTCATCACGCTGTAAAGCCGTTGTGCTTCACTGGTGTAGCGCTGGATGGCGTAGTCGACTTTTTCTCGGGCGTAGAGACGAAAATGATGCGCTTGGCCGAGCATGGGGCCCACACCGCCCACTTGAAACATCAGCCATTGCAGTACTTCATATTTTCCACAGGTGTCTTGGGGCAGAAAACGGCCGGTTTTTCCCGCCAGGTAAAGCAGAATGGCGCCTGACTCGAAAAGATGGATCGGCTGGCCGTCCGGACCATCGCTGTCCACCAAGGCTGGAATCTTGTTGTTGGGGCTGAGCGCCAGAAATTTGGGTTCAAATTGGGCGCCAGCGCCGATGTCCACGGGGATCACCTTATAGGGCAGACCGCATTCTTCCAACATGATGTGAACTTTGTGACCATTGGGCGTCGCCCATGAGTAAAGATCAAGCATTGTTGCCACCTGTCATTTGTTGAAATCTGCTTCTCGGCCGGCGCGGCGTCCTCAACGTGGTGACGCGGCGCCGGCGTACCTGACCCATTGTGCTAGTTCATGTTTTTAAAGCAAGTTAAACACTGGTTGATTGCCCGAGCAAACGCAGCGCGTTGGCGGCCCATCCACGATTGGGCAGAAAGCCGGGGCGGGCAATTCCGTTTGGCGCGTGACGGGCAAGGCTTTTTGATTGATCAGTCCAAGGCCACGCCGGGTAGCCTGCGCATTGAATGGGGGGCTTCTCAGCGAGCCTATATCGAGGGGACAGAACTCCGCATGCGGTGCGCGTTAGGGCTGCACAGTGACCTGCAGATGATGGTGCTGTGCAAGCAATTGATGGAGGTGCTTGAGCGCACCGTGTTCGAGGCCTACACCGACACCCTCAAAACGCGTGTCGATACCGATACGCCCGAAGAAATGCGCTGGCTGGTGATGTTTCCCAAAGTAAGCAGCATCGAATCCAAGCTGGTGCGGCAGCGCTTTGGTGCCTTGGGTGTCAACAAGGAGTTGACCACTGAATGGCTGGAGGGCGAGTTGGGTCCGTTGTTGGCCCAGTCCAGTCAAGATCTGCTACCCGACGGTCACCCCTTCGTTCTCATGACCATGCGTGGCAATGTTTATCTGCGCACGGCCATGGCAGAGCCTTCGCTGGCCAAGATACAGGCCCTGGTCCGTCTGCTTGAGGCGGCTTGCCGTGAGGCTTCGCGCATCAATAGCAAACTGTCTGATCGCGGGCCCTGGCCCACCACCACCTCGGTGGCCTGGCACAGTTCCAGCCCCGAAGAGAACTCGCCGCGCCACTGAAGGACGCGCACGGCGAGTCGGCTGATCGTCTATCGGCTTGCCTGCGCAAACTTCCAACCCAACTCCGCCATCGGGCGCGCACCGGCGCCGGCTTCACGCGCCTGTTGGCTGGCGGCCGTGCCCGCCTCCACGCGCTTGGCAATGCCTTGCAAAATTGCGGCGATGCGGAACAGGTTGTAGGCCAGATAAAAATTCCAGTCGCGCATCACCAGATCGACATCCGTGCGGCCCGTGCGTTCGCAGTAACGTTGAACGTAAGCGCGCTCATCCGGAATCCCCAGCGCCGCCAGATCCCTGCCACCCAGGCCCCGCGCCGCACCCGAGGGCTGGATGTGCCAAGACATGCAGTGGTAGCTGAAGTCGGCAAGGGGGTGCCCCAGCGTGGACAACTCCCAATCCAGCACTGCCTGCACCCGCGGCTCTTCGGGGTGGAACATCAAGTTGTCGAGGCGAAAATCTCCGTGCACGATGGCCACTTCGCGCTCGTCGCGGGCTGAGTCAGGAATGTGGGCTGGCAGCCATTCAATCAATGCATCCATGGCTGGAATCGGCGCGGTCACCGAGGCCAGGTACTGCTTGCTCCAGCGCCCGATCTGCCGCTCGAAATAGTTGCCGGGTTTGCCGTATTGGCTCAGCCCGCAAGCGGCGAAATTGACCGTGTGCAGCGCCGCGATCACGCGATTCATTTCGTCGTAAATGGCGGCCCGTTGATCGGGCGTCATACTGGGCAATGCTGGGTCCCACAACACGCGTCCAGGCATGAACTCCATGATGTAGAAGGCCCGGCCCACGATGGACTCGTCCTCACACAGTGCGAGCATGCGAGGTACCGGCACGTCGCTGTCCGCCAAGGCGCGCATGACCGTGAATTCACGCTCAATGGCATGCGCTGAAGGCAGCAGTTTGGCCACCGGCGCAGGTTTGCTGCGCATCACATAGCTGCAGCCCGGCGTGATCAATTTGTAGGTGGGATTGGATTGCCCGCCCTTGAACTGCTCGATGCTCAAGGGCCCGGAAAATCCTGCCACATGGGCTTGAAGCCAGGCACCCAATGCCATCAGATCGAGGGCTTGGGTTGGGGCACGTGTTCCGATGAAGGCGTCGTCCATGAATCGCTTTACGTTGTAGTTGAATTGATCGGCAACCCAACAACAGCGAAAGGCTTGAAGTTGGACCTCAGCGGCCGGCAATGGCCAGCAGCGCGTCTTTGCTCAGTACCACCAGTCGCGTCGGCTCCACGCGCACGGCGCCTTGCCGCTCGAAGCCCTTGAGCTCCTGGTTGACGCGTTGGCGGGAGGCGCCCAGCAGTTGCGCCAGATCTTCTTGTGCCAACTGCAGGCCGATGCGGATTTCTTCCCCCTGAGGCACGCCGTAGGAGCGAGCCAGCAGCAAAATCTGTTTTGCCAGCCGAGAGGCCAGCGGGCGGGTGTTGAGGTCTTCGACGGTGTCGAACATCAAGCGAAGCCGCCGGCAGTTCAGCCGCAGCAGCGCGTCGTACAGTTCGGTGTGCTGCTGCAGCAACTCCCGAAAATCGGGGCGCCGCACAATCAGCAAAGTCGTGTCGCCATGGGTGCTGGCGTCGTGCGTGCGCGGCAAGCCGTCGAACAATGAAATGTCGCCGAACCACGTGCCCGGTTCGACATAGGTGAGGGACACCTGCTTGCCCGCCAGCGATACCGAGCTCACCCTCACGGCACCCTTGGCCACGCCCAGCCATTCTTCGGCAGATTCGCCCCGGCAGCCCAGCAAAGTGCCATCGGGCACTCTGCGAACGGAGGCACGGGAAAGGATGTCGTTGCGAAGCGCCGGTGATAGCTTGGAAAACCACGAACCCGTTTCGATATTGCTGCGTTCAGGAATTGTAAGAACCGTGGTATTCATGCTGAGTCGCTGATGTGACAGCGGGGCGCTGCCGTGATTTGTCTATTGTCCATGAGCTTGGCGACCGCTGTGCTCGCACAGCAGTCTTGGCGTTGGCGTTGGCGCCAGCATAGGCGGGAGTTCATTTCGAAGGGCATCGCGCCGGGACCGGTGTGTCGTTTGAGCACAAATGAAGGGTAACTCTGCGCCATTTGATCGTCCGTCGAGGCTGGTCGTTCGGATTGGCCATGCTAGAGTGCAAAAAACAAATTCTTACACTGGCGTGGACCGGAAACTCGAAGTGCCTCCTCAACCTTTGCGCGCCCTCGCGTCAGCCTTGTCTGCGCTGGTTTGGCTGTCAACCCTTGGGGTTGGCACCGCAAATGCCCTGGGTGTTGATCGCCCCTCCGCGCAATCAGCACTGGGTCAGCCGCTCAGCTTGACCTTTCCTGTGCGCCTGAACGCGGGTGAAAGCCTGAGCGCGGAGTGCGTGCAGGTTGAGATTTATGCCGGTGAGACGCGCCTGTTGCCGACGCAGTTGCGGGTGCAGTTGCTTGGAGATAGCGAGAGTACGGTGCGGGGCCTGCGAGTGTCGAGCACGCAACCTTTGGACGAGCCTATCGTCAACGTGCGCCTCAGCCTCGTGTGCCCCTCCCGATTGACGCGCCAGTACAGCGTGTTGATTGACCCGCCAGACCGCGCAGGCAACGCCGAGTTGGTCACTGATGATGCGCCGAGTCCGCGCAAATTGTCCCCCGCCATGCAGTCGGCCTTGAGCAATCAGGCGCCTGTTCCTGTAGCCACGCCTCCGGCGCAGGATCCACGCTCCACCGTGAGCGGTGAGGCGTCTTCAGCATCGCCAACGCCAGCGCCAACGCCAACGCCAACGGTCGCTTCAGCGAAGGCCCGTCCTCGGCACTCGCAACGAACGACCGAGCTCGCCAAAACCGACAAGTCCGGTTTGTCGGCCAAGTCAGGCGCGCATGAAAAAGCCAAGCTACGCTTGGAGCCGCTTGAACCGGCGGCCCCCGCGTTGATGGCGGCAGCAACAGCGTCCGCAGCAGCATTGGCGGCTTCTCAGCCCAGCCCAGCGGCGTCCGACGGCGCCAATGCTGCCGCGCTGGATCGGCTGCAAAAAGTGGAAGAAGATTTGGCACGCATGCGGCTGGATAAGTTGGAGGCCGAGGCCCGTTTGCAGGTGCTGCGTGCTCAGCTTGAGGCCGCGCAGCGCGAAGGTTCTCAAGGTACCTGGATGGCGGGGCTTGGCTTGGCCGTGCTCGCCTTGAGTGCTGCTGTTTTCCATCTCTGGCGCAGCCGCCGTGACGAGCGAGCCATGCGTGACAAGGTGTGGTGGCAGGCGTCGGCTGATGCATCCGTCGCATCAGCGGGTAGCGCAGCCGCAGTGCAGTCTGTGAGTTCACGCTCGCCTGCGGTGAGCACGGGCTTGCCCACAAAGGCGGCAACTGCGCCTGCCGCCTCTCCTGCAGATTCTTCTGTTGGCTCCCCCGTTGACCCGTCTGCTGCGTCCGTCGCGGCACGGCCGCTGACGGCAACCGGCGATGACTCGACGCTGGTGCTGCCGTATCGCATGGAGTTCGACACCTTGCCCATTCCCGCGCCAAGCGTTGCGGCGAGGCCTTCACAGATTGAGGATTCCAGTTCGGCTGATTCGACCGTTGAGCCTGTAAGTGTTCAGTTACTTGCTGATGCTGATGCTGATGCTGAGGTGGCCGCGGCAGCGCCGTCTCCAAACACGTTGCAGCGCACGGATGCTGGGTTGCCCAGCGGGCGTAATCAGCCGCTCAGCGTTGAGTTGCTGATTGATCTCGAGCAGCAAGTCGACTTCTTCATGGTGCTCGGGCAAATGGAGTCGGCAGCGGATTTGCTGCATGAGCAGATTCGCAACGGCAGCGGCAATGCCTTGCCCTATTTGAAGTTGCTGGAAATCTATCAGCAGCAGGGTAACGCGCAAGGGTTCTCCGACATTGCCTCAACTTTCTCCGTGCGATTCGGCGCCAAGGCTCCGGTCTGGGGTGAGGACATGAACAAGGGCCGGCGCCTTGAGGACTATCCGGACGCCATGCAACTCTTGCAAGTTCAGTGGGCGGACGCCAATGCCAGCATGGTTACGCTCCAGCAGCTATTGGCTTCAGGTGATGTCGGGGCGGGCGGTTTTGATTTGCCGGCCTACCGCGAATTGCTGATGCTTTACAGCGTGGCGCGTGATTTGTCCGAGCATGAGGTGCGCAGCGAGGATGTGGATCTGTTCCTGCCGCTTGGCGGGCAAGACAGCCGCAGCGGCAGTGCTGCTGCGGCGTTGATGGCCACCATGGTCTGGCAGGCACAGCCCAATCCCAACCCCAAGCTCGCAGCGCATGGCGTGGACATCTTGTTGGATGAACCTTTACCGCCAAAGCACTGATTCAGGAATTCAGTAATTCAGGGAAGCCCTGCCGTGTGATCAAAGATCGCGCAAGGACTGCAGTGCGCGGGTCAGCGTGGCGTCTTGCTTGGCAAAACAAAAACGCACAATATTTTGCGTGGCCAGCATCCCCTGCGCTGGTGAGCTGAACGCGGAGAGCGGAATGGCGGCCACGCCTATCTCCGTGGTCAGCCACTCGCAAAATGCCTGGTCGCCCTGGCGCCCGGCCTGGGCAAATGCTTCAACCTCGCTAATGTCCACGCACTGGAAATAGCTGCCTTCGCACGGCAGCATTCGGAGCCGCGTGCCCGCCAGGCCAGCGCGAAACAGGTCGCGCTTACGCTGGTAGAACGCCGGCAGATCCAGATAGGGCTGCGGCGACTGCATGTAGCGGGCGATGCCGTGCTGCATGGGCGTGTTGACGGTGAATACATTGAACTGATGCACCTTGCGAAATTCGCGGGTCAGCGGTGCCGGGGCGGCCACATAACCGACCTTCCAACCGGTAACGTGATAGGTCTTGCCGAAGCTTGAGACGATGACGCTGCGCGCGGCCAACTCCGGGAAGCGGGCAACGCTCTGGTGCGCTGCCCTGTCAAACACCATGTGCTCGTACACCTCGTCGCTGATCACCCACACGGCGGTGTCACGCAGCAAGGCGGTCAGGCACTGCATTTCTGATTCGCTCCAGACCGTGCCGCTCGGGTTGTGCGGCGTGTTGATCACGATGGCGCGCGTACGCGGGCCGATGGCCGCTTGGATGCGGTTGAAGTCGGGTCGAAACGTTTGGGTGTCCAGGGGCACGCGTTTGACTACACCGCCGGCAAGCTCAATATTGGGCGCATAGCTGTCGTAGCAGGGCTCTAGGATGATGACCTCATCACCTGGGTGCACAAGGGCCAGGATGGCCGTGAAAATGGCCTGCGTGGCGCCTGCGGTGACGGTGATTTCGCTGTCGGCGTTGTAGCTGTGCCCGTACAGCGCGGCCAGTTTGGCCGCAATGGCTTCACGCAAGACCGGCACGCCGGTCATCTGGGGATATTGGTTATGCCCAGCCAGCATTGCGGTGTGGACGGCCTCGATCAGTGCGGGGTCGCAGTCGAAGTCCGGAAACCCCTGACCCAGATTCACCGCGCCGTGCTGCTGCGCCAGGGCCGACATGGTGCTGAAGATGGTGGTGCCGACCTGGGGCAAGCGGCTGGTGAGCGCGGGAGGCTTGAAATTTGTCACGGCAGAAAGCGCGTTAGAGGCTGTAGTCGGTGGTGTCGCCGGTCATGGCGCGCTCAAGGAGATGGCGGTTCAGCCGGTCGGACAGCAACTCGGCAAAGGTGTAGACATAATTGCGCAGATAAGCACCACGCTTGAACGCGATGCGCGTGACGTTCTGGCCGAAGAGGTGCCCCAAGGGGCGCGACACCAGATCGCCGCCTGCCGGGTCTTCACGCACCGCCATTTCGGCGACGATCCCTAAGCCCATGCCCAGCCGGACATAGGTTTTGATCACGTCCGAGTCGATCGCTTCGAGCACGATATTGGGCTGCAGATGGCGGGCCGCGAAAGCTCGGTCGATGCGCGTGCGTCCCGTAAAGGTCGGGTGGTAGGTGACGATGGGCTCAGCCGCCAATTGTTCCAAGCTGACGCGCTCGACACTCGCCAGAGGGTGATCGCTCGGCACCACCAGCACATGCTGCCATTCATAGCAGGGCAGGGTGACCAACTCGTCAATCTGGGCCAGGGACTCGGTGGCCAGACCGACATCGGCACTGTCATCCAGCAACCAGCGCACAACCTGTTCGGGGTTGCCTTGATGCAGGCTCACGCGTACCTGGGGTAATTGGCGACGCAGTTGGGCCACCGGGCCGGGGAGCACATAACGTGCTTGTGTGTGGGTGGTGGCGATGGACAGCGTGCCGTTGTCTTGCTTGGAATACTCTTCACCGATGCGCTTGAGATTGCTCACCTCGCGCATGATGATTTCAATGGAGGCCAAGACCTGCTGGCCCGGCTCGGTGATGCGGCGAAGGCGTTTGCCGTGGCGGGTGAAGATGTCCACGCCCAGCTCTTCTTCAAGCTCCAGAATCGCCTTGGAGACCCCGGGCTGCGAGGTGAACAAGGCTTTGGCGGTCTCGGTGAGATTGAGGTTGCGCCGGGCGGCCTCCTGTACGAAGCGGAACTGATGCAGGTTCATGTGCTTACCTCACCTGGATCGCGGGGCAGATTGTCTTGCTGGCGCTCGACTGGTGTTGCCGGTGCGGGCGGCGCGCTGCTGTCCAGCCAGTCGAGGCTGGCCGCCGTCATGGCCTGCAGAACGCGGTCTTGGTCGCCCAGCGAGGGATGCAGCAGCCATTCAACCTGGGCACCGAAATGATGCTGAAGGCGTTCGATCAAAGGCGGAATGTCGCGCCGCACGTGACCACCCGTTCCCAGAAACATCGGCACGATGTGAACCCGGGTGCAGCCCTGAGCGGCCAGATCGTGGGCGGCGTCTTCCAGCGTCGGGCTCATGAATTCGAGATAAGCCAGGCGCATGGGCAGATCGGGGCGGCTGGCCGAAATCCGGGCCGCCACCTCATGAAAGGGGCGCGCCCACAGCGGGTCGCGGGCACCATGGGCAAAAAGAAGAAGTCCGTCCATGGGCGAGGTAGGTGTTGGCATCAATGAGGGAAGAGAAAATGGGTTTGTCAGCGGTAACGCACAAGCCAACCAAACGCCGCCAGGGAAAGACCCAGATAGGCCAGGCTTGGCGATGCGGCCACGATCCAGGGCGTCCAGTTGTTCAAGATGCCCATATGGCCCGCCACATTGTTCAGGAGCACAAAACTGATCCCCAGCATGATGCCGCCAAACACCTTCAAGCTGATCCCCCCGGAGCGGCCGTGCAAATAGGCGAAGGGCAGGGCCAAGGCCACCATCACAAAGCAGGCAAAGGGGTAGAACGCCTTGCGCCAGAAAGCAATGTTCTGGGCCTGCGCCGACTGCTCCTGTGCCGATAAATGCTCGGTATAACGGTACAACTCGATGGTAGACATCGCCACCGTGGGCAACAAGGCTGCGGCCACCACACCGGCGTGCAGGCTGCTGCTCCAGACCAGGCTGTTCAAGCGGGTTTGAAAGACGACCGGCGCGTCGGTGTGCTGCTCGGCCGTGGGCCCCCCGACCGCACCGGCGCTGTTTTCGGCGGCGTTCAACCAGTCGGTACGTTGCACGTCCGAGAGCAACCATTGGCCTCGCCCGTCCACCGTGGCGCTGGTGGCTTCAGTGCGAGACAGCAGGCCGCCTTGCGCATTGAATTCAAAAATCCGCACTTGCTGCAATTGCCCAGAGGCCGAGGCTTGCCCCACATGGATGGCGTAGCTGCGATCATGGCCATCGACCGTTTTGCGCTCTTTCAGCCAAGCGCCGCGGCTGCTGTCTGCCAGATGGCCCGACAGGCGCGCACGCATGGTGTCGGCCTGTTTGTCGAAATAGGGCGCCATATAGTCGCCAACCAAAAACGTCAGCGCCGCGAAGCCGAGCGCCAAGGTGGCCAGCAAGGCCAGCGCGCGCCGCGGCCCCAGGCCGCCGGTGCGCAGAATGGTGAACTCACTGGATTGCGCCATGCGCGCCAGCGAAAAAATGCTGCCGATCAATACCGCAATGGGCATCAACTCATAAAGGTGGCCCGGCAAGACCATCAGCGACAAGAGGGCCGCACGGGCGGCACCGGCGCCGATGCGGGTCATGCGCTCCAACTCGTCGACGAAATCGATGAAGTAAAAGAGCGAAAGAAAGGCCGCCGACACGAAGAGGACAGACCCCATGATGTCGCGGTAGAGGAGGCGTCTGACGGTTCTCAAAGGGCTTGCTCCGACTTTTTGCGGAATTTGGGCAGACACAGGCGGTTGCCTTGGTCACGCAACCACATCAGCGCCAGCGCCAGCGCCAGGGCGCTCCCGTGTACGGTCAACAAGGCTTGCGGCGCCGACATGCGTGAGCTGGCCACCCAGGCCTGGCTCAAATTGATCACATTGAAATAGACCACGGCGGCCAGCATGGCGAACAGCAGGTTCCAGTTATTGGCCCGGCGCGGATTGCTGGCGGACAGGCCGATCCCCAGCATCACCATATTGAAGCTGGCCAAAATCATGCCGAAGCGCCAAGTCAATTCCGCATTGTTTTTGGGGTTGGGGTTGCGAAACAGATCAGGGGTGTAGAGCGCATTGGGTGGCAATTGATCGGCATTGCGCAGGGTTTGGCTGTCCGCCAGCACCTTGTATTCAGAAAATTGCGCCAAGCTCTTTTCGCCGGTTGCGCTGTTGCTCTCGTTGCGCTGGCCGTGGTCCAGCACCAGAAAGCGGTCGTCGCCTTCCAGTTCGATCTGGCCTTTGGCCGAGGTGGTCACGGCCTCGCTGTCACCCCGTTGGGTGAGGATAAAGACATTGCGGCCGGTGCGCCCATCTGCGCTGTCGCGGTCGATGAAGAAGGTGCTGTTGCCGTCGCGCGAGGTCTGGAACTGGCCCGGCGTCACGCGTGACAGGTCACTGCGCTTTTGAAAGCGCTCCAGCAGCAAGGTACTGTTTTGATTGCCCCAGGGCCATAGCAGCAGGTCCAGCACCACGACGAGCGCAATCACCGGGGCGGCCATTCGCAACACCGGGCGCACGAAGCGCGCCAGCCCGATGCCGCTGGCGAACCAGATGGTCATCTCCGTCTCCCGGTACATGCGCCCCAGCGACGCCACGACGGCGATGAACATGGACAGCGACAACATGGTCGGCAGATGCACCAGAGACGCGTAGGCCATCAGCAGCATGACATCTTGAGGCGCGACATTGCCTCCAGCTGCCCGACCCAGGGTCTGGATCAGCATGATGGTCAGGACGATGGTGAGGATGACCACAAGGGTCACGCCGAAGCTGCGAGCCAACTCTCGGCGTACGGTGGAATCGAATAACATTCGGTCACTTTATCTATTCGGCGACATTATGGACTTTCGTACACAAACTGCGTCCCTCGACGCA
The DNA here is from genome assembly GCF_028595305.1 of Roseateles koreensis. Lineage (GTDB taxonomy): Bacteria > Pseudomonadota > Gammaproteobacteria > Burkholderiales > Burkholderiaceae_C > Paucibacter_A > Paucibacter_A koreensis. The sequence goes on from NZ_JAQQXS010000003.1 coordinate 218,724, forward strand.
CTGGCCGGCGTCAATGCCGATGCCTTGATCGTGGTGCTGGGCGGTGAAGGGCTGACGGCCAATCTCGACGCCACCGTGAGCGCCCTGGTCAAAGATGCGGTCAAGCTCGGGGACTTCGAGTTCAAGGCGGGCAAGACTCTGCTGCTGCAGCGCCCCGCCGATGTCAAGGCCACCCGCCTGGTGCTGGCGGCGGCGGGCAAGGCCAGTTTGAAGAGTGCGCGCACCGCGCTGCAAGCTGCACTGGCTCAGTTGAAGGGCCGCGGCGTCGCGCATGCTGCAGTGGCTTTCGCAGGTTTTGAAGGGGCTGAAGACACCGTGGAGAGCCTGGCCGAGCAAGTCGTGCTGGGCGCGGAAGATTCGGTGTACGTTTACCGCCACACCAAGCCCAGCGCGCCGGCTGCCGCCAAGCTGAGCAGGCTGACCTTGCTGTGCGACAAAGACGACGCGGCTGACATCAAAGCGGGTTTGGCCCGTGGCAAGGCGATTGGCGCCGGTATCGAGCTGGCGCGCGAATGTGCCAACCGTCCGGGCAATTACGCCACGCCCACCTATCTGGGCGAGCAGGCTTTGGCGCTGAGCAAGAGCCATGGCATCAAGGTGGAAGTGCTGGACAAGAAGGCGGTCGAGAAGCTGGGCATGGGCTCCTTCCTCTCCGTGGCACAAGGCTCTGACGAGCCACTGCGTTTCATCGTGGCCCGCTACGAGGGCGCAGCCAAATCGGTGGCGCCGGTGGTGCTGGTGGGCAAGGGCATTACCTTTGATTCCGGCGGCATCTCCTTGAAGCCAGGTGCCGGCATGGACGAGATGAAGTTCGACATGGGGGGCGCGGCCAGCGTGCTGGGTACCTTGCGCGCGGTGGCTGAACTCAAGCCCAAGCTCAATCTGGTGGTGCTGATCGCGGCTTGCGAGAACATGCCCAGCGCACGCGCACTCAAGCCGGGCGATGTGGTGACGTCGATGTCGGGCCAGACCATCGAGATTCTCAACACCGACGCTGAAGGCCGCCTCATCTTGTGCGATGCCCTGACTTATGCCGAGCGCTTCAAGCCCGCGGTGGTGGTGGACGTGGCCACGCTGACCGGCGCTTGCGTGATCGCCCTGGGCGGTGTGCGCAGCGGCATGTACGCCAGCGACGACGCGTTGGCGGCGGCCCTGAGTGCCGCCGGTGAAGCCGCGCTGGACCCCTGCTGGCGCATGCCCCTGGACGAAGAGTACGACGAAGGCTTGAAGAGCAACTTTGCCGACGTGGCCAATGTGGGTGGCCGTGAAGGCGGCTCCATCACCGCGGCGAAGTTCTTGCAGCGCTTTGCCGGCAGCTACCGCTGGGGCCATCTGGACATCGCCGGTACTGCCTGGAAGGGCGGCGCAGCCAAGGGCGGCACGGGCCGTCCGGTGGGCTTGCTGACCCATTTCGTGCTGTCGCAAGCGCGTTGATTTTCGAAGTTAGCCGATGACAGTCGCGACCCAGGTCAGTTTTTATACGGGCATGCCCGAGCGCTTGCTGTACCTGTGTCGCCTGCTGCGCAAGGCGCAACGGGCGGGCTCGCGTGTGGGGGTTTGCGGACCGGAGTCCCTGCTGCTGCGTCTTGACGCAAAGTTATGGGATTTCGAGCCGGCCGAGTTTGTTCCGCACGGTCGCCTGGGTGCTGAGGGCGTGGTGGCTGAACGCACACCCATCTTGTTGACCGAGCATGCCCAATCCCTGCCGCACCGTGAATTGCTGCTGAACATCGGCCCGGATGTGCCCGAGGGCTTCGATCAATTCGAGCGTGTGCTGGAGGTGGTGTCGCAAGACCCCGCCCAAGTGCAGGCCGGGCGCCGACGTTTCAAGCAATACGAGGCCTTGGGTTTTGCGGTAACGCACCACAAGGTGGCTGCATGAGCGCGTCGATGCCTCGCATGGTGCCCACCCTGACAGAAGTGGTGGAGCCCGGGGAGTTGGGCGTTCGGCCCTCGATGGCTGCGGATTCGCCGGTGGAATCATCGGTGGATTTGCTGCTGGACCTTCCGGTCGATATAACACCTGACGATGTGCCGGACTTGTCCGACCCCATCACCTTCGAGGCTGCTTTGCCGGCCTTGCCGGCACCGTCAATCGCGTCAACAACGCCGCTGACGGCTGAAGATCTGGACGAGCCGCCTCGCCCCTTGTTTCCTCCGGCATTGGCTCGGACCGCCGCCACCGGGCTGCCGCTGTCGCCGCCGTCAAACCCGGCGCCGCAGCCCCGTGAACCCGACTTGATTTTGGGATTGAGGTCGCCCCCGCCCCGACCCGTTGTGCAGCAGCCCATGGCAGCGCAGCAAGCCGTCGCCGACGCCGTTGTAGTCGCGGTTGCCGCAGCCTTAGACAAGGTGCTGCCCGAGGTGCTGGAGAGTGCCTTGGCGGCCTTGCGCGTTCAGCTCAAGGCCCGTCTCGAAGCCGAGGTGCTGGCGAGCTTGAATCAAACCCTGCAAGATGGCGGCAACACTGACGCGCAGTCCAGCAGTTAGCCTTATCGGCGGCTCGGCCCTTGACCTCATCGTTGGCCCAGCCGGAACACCGCTGTCTGACACGCCAGCAGAAGAGTCGTCCTGCTGACTTGCTGCCCTTGTTTTATGCAGGTTGCGGCGCGTTGCGCCTGCATTCTCAATCCGCTGTTGCTCTACGCCATTTGGCGTATGTTGCAAGCGCGTTTTCCTGACTAACCCCCTATCTGCATGGGGCCAATTTGCGGTATGTTCGAGGGGTTGAACACTCAACAAAAACACAGCTCTCCTTCTTCCAACTCGGAGGTAATTCATGCAAATTAAATTGAACGTTGTAGTTGGCGCTATCGCGCTGCTGTCGGGCGCTGCGGCGATGTCGCAAGAAGTCGTGGTCAAAATCGGTCACGTCGGCCCCACCAGCGGCGCCATCGCCCACCTGGGCAAAGACAACGAGTTGGGCGCCCGTATGGCCATCAACGAACTGAACGCCAAAGGCGTGATGATCGGTGGCAAGAAGGCGAAGTTTGAACTGCTGGCTGAAGACGACGCTGGCGATCCGAAGCAAGGCACCGCTGCCGCGCAAAAGTTGGTCGACTCCAAGGTCAACGGTGTGATCGGCCACCTGAACTCCGGCACCACCATCCCCGCTTCGAAGATTTATTTCGACGCTGGTATTCCTCAAATCTCGCCGTCGGCGACCAACCCCAAGTTCACCCGCAACGGCTACAAGACCGCGTTCCGCGTGGTGGCTGACGACGTGCATCTGGGTGGCACCCTGGGCAAGTATGCGGTGACGCAGGTGAAGGGCAAGTCCATCGCCGTCATCGACGATCGCACCGCTTACGGCCAAGGCGTGGCTGATGAGTTTGAAAAGGGCGTCAAGGCGGCCGGCGGCAAGGTCGTGGGTCGTGAATTCACCAACGACAAAGCCACGGACTTCTCCGCCATCCTGACCAGCTTGAAGGGTAAAAAGCCCGACGTGATCTTCTTTGGCGGCATGGACGCCGTGGCCGGCCCGATGCTGCGCCAAATGAAGCAACTCGGCATCGTGGCCAAGTTCATGGGCGGCGATGGCATCTGCACCGCTGCACTGCCTGAGTTGGCTGCAGGCACCATGGCCGATGACCAAGTCATCTGCGCCGAAGCCGGTGGCGTCGAAGGCGCGGGCAAGAAGGACATGGAAGCCTTCAAGGCCAAGTTCAAGGAGCAGTACAAGCTTGAAGTGCAGGTCTATGCACCCTATGTGTATGACGCTGTCAACGTGATGGCTGCCGCCATGGTCAAGGCCGGTTCCGCTGAGCCAGCCAAGTACCTGCCGGTGCTGGCCAAGACCGAAGGCTTCAAGGGCGTCACAGGCGTGATCAGCTTCGACAACAAGGGCGACATCAAGAATGGCGCGCTGACCATGTACACCTACAAGGGTGGTGCTCGCTCCGAAATGGCCGTGGTTCGGTGAGTCACCGCAAGGGCTTTTTCAGCCTCGAAAGCCCGCTTCGGCGGGCTTTTTTTATTCGGCGTGCCAGGCTTTGTTGACCCGTCGAGAACGGCTCAACGCCGCTGACCCTCGACGCCCAAGATGACCGCAGCCATGCGATCGGCCGCACCGCGATGCTGGGTCGCAAATTGCAAGGCGGTGGCCGCCATGGCTTGGCGGGCGGGGGTGTCCCGGCACAACTGCAGTGCTGTGTCGAGGCCGGCGGGCAGATCGGCCACGCGGTGGGCCGCGCCGGCTTCTTCGGCCAGTGCCGAGGCTTCGGTGAAATTGAAGGTATGGGGCCCCATCACCACCGGGCAGCCGCAAGCGGCGGCTTCAATCAGGTTTTGGCCGCCCAGGGGTGCAAAGCTGCCCCCCAGCAGGGCGACGTCGGCCAAGCCGTAGTACAGGGCCATTTCGCGCATCGAGTCGCCCAGCCAGACTTGTGCTTCGAGGTCATCATCGCTGGGCTGATCGTCGGGGCGAGTTGCCCAGGCACTTCGCCGGGCGAGGCGCAGCCCGGCATTGGCGACCAGGGCCGCCACTTCGTCAAAACGCTGCGGGTGGCGCGGTACCAGCAGCAGCAGGGGTAAGGGCTGAGGCTGGGGCGGCATCTGGGCGTGCGACGTGGCCGTCGTCTGTGCCTTCCAGGCTTGGAGCAGGGCAGCCTCTTCGCCATCGCGACTCACAGCCAGCATCAACACGGGCTTGCGCAAGCTTTGCTTCCAGGCGCGACCTCGGGCCAGCAGGGCAGGGTCAACTGCCATGTCGAATTTGAGATTACCCATGACCTGCACGGCCGGGGCGCCGGCCTGCTGCAGTCGCTGGGCATCGGCCTCAGTCTGCGCCAGCGCAAGGCGAAGCGACTGGGCGGCAGGCCGAAGCAAGGCGCCGAAGCGCAGGCCTCGCCGCAGGCTGCGTGCGGACAAGCGAGCATTGGCCAACACCATCGGGATGTTGAGCGCCGCGCAGGCGGCTTGCAGGCTCGGCCACACTTCGGTTTCCATCAGCACACCCAGGCGTGGCTGCCAGTGGCGGAGAAAGCCCTGCACGGCACCCGGTGTGTCGTAGGGCAACCAAGCCTGCGCGTCGCCGGCCTTCAGCAGGGCGGCGCCGGCCTCGCGCCCGGTGGCGGTGCTGTGGGTCAGCAGTACGCGCAACTGTGGCTCGCGGGCGCGCAAGGCGTCCAGCAAGGCGGCGGCGGCCCGTGTCTCACCCAGCGATACCGCGTGGATCCACAGCCAGCCACGGGCCGGTGCGGGCGTGTCATAACGCCCCAAACGCTCGGCGAGATGCTGGCGATACAGAGGCTCCGCACCACCGCGCCGCCACAAACGCAGCAGGTAGGCGGGCGTCAATAGGCGCAGCGCCGTTGAATAGGCCCAGAGGCTGAGCCCTTCGGCCAAGCTGCGCCGTGGCTTCAATGGCCTGCCGCGAAGGTGGCGTCGGGCTTGACGCGCTTCAATTGCGCCAGCACATCGTGCTGGATGCGCTCAAGCGCTTCCGGCGTGTGCCCTTCAAACCGTAAAACCAGCACCGGCGTGGTGTTGGAGGCGCGCACCAAGCCGAAGCCGTCGGCGTATTCCACGCGCAGGCCGTCAATGGTTACCACCTCAAGCGAGCCCGGGAACTGCGCTTGCTCCAGCATTTGCGCCACCACCGAGTGTTGCTCGCCTTCTGCGCAAGGCACGTTGATCTCGGGGGTGTTGAAACTGGTGGGCAGGGCATTCAGCACGGCACTGGGGTCGGGGTGGCGGCTGAGAATTTCCAGCAGGCGTGCGGCCGAGTACATGGCATCGTCAAAGCCGTACCAGCGTTCTTTGAAGAAGATGTGGCCCGACAGCTCGCCAGCCAGCGGGGCGCCGGTTTCGCGCAGCTTGGCCTTGGCAAAGGAGTGGCCGGTTTTCCACATCAGCGGTTTGCCACCGTGCTGCACGATCCACGGGGCCAGACGTTGGGTGCACTTCACGTCGAAGATGATTTCCGCACCCGGCTTGCGCTTGAGGATGTCGGCGGCGAATAGCATGATCTGGCGGTCAGGCATGATCATCTCGCCGTCTTTGGTGACCACGCCCAGGCGGTCGCCATCGCCGTCGAAAGCCAGGCCCAGTTCGGCGTCGCAGGCGTGGACGATGCGCTTCAGGTCTTCCAGGTTTTCGGGGCGTGAAGGATCGGGGTGATGATTGGGGAAGTCGCCATCCACCTTGGAGTAGATGTCGATCACCTCACAGCCCAGGGCGCGCAAAATCGCGGGCGCGGTGGCGCCGGGAATGCCGTTGCCGCTGTCCACCACGATCTTCATGCGGCGCTTGAGTTTGCAGTCTTTGACGATGCGGTGCATGTACTCGGGCACCACATCCATCTTGGCGCTGCGGCCGGCGCCGGTGATGTAGTCCTCGGCCTCGATGCGACGGCGCAAGTCTTGAATCTGTTCGCCGAACACCGCAGCACCCTTGAGCACCATCTTGAAGCCGTTGTAGTCCTTGGGGTTGTGGCTACCGGTCACCATGATGCCGCTGCGGCAGCCGTGCTTGGCGCGCGTGGCGGCGACGTAGTACAGCATGGGGGTGGTGACGGTGCCGAGGTCGACGACATCCAGGCCGGTTGATTGCAAGCCGCGGATCAGGGCGGCGCTCAGGCTGGGGCCGGAGAGTCGGCCATCGCGGCCCACGGCCACGGCCTTCTCGCCGAGCTTGCGGGCCTCGGTGCCAAAGGCACGCCCCAGATGTTCGGCCACGTCTTCGGTCAAGGCTGCGCCGACGACGCCGCGAATGTCATAGGCCTTGAAGGCGGAGGCTTGAACTTGCATGGGTTCTCCAGAAATGGGTTTCGCTGAAATTCGATGAGCGTGCGCTCAAGTACGGCGCAGAATGGGCCGGATTGTATGCAGCCCTTTTGACATCGGATGCTGACGCCGGGTTTCATCGGTGCTTCATTTTGATTTCATCGTGGCATTCATGCCAGATCAGCGCCTCCGCGCCACCTGTTTGGCGGCGCGCCTGGCGCTCGCCGAGCCCGGGCGGCCTATCATCGGCGCCCATGCCACAAGCTATCGCCCCCGCATTCAACACGCCGTTACGGCTCGCCTACCAGCCGCCGTATCACATCGAGGCCTTGCTGAAATTCTTGTCAGACCGTGCGATTGCGGGCGTGGAGCAGGTGGACCCGGTCGGCGCCCGCATTTTGCGCAGCGTGCAGGGGCGAGATGCGGTGGGTCAGTCCTATCATGGCTGGATTCAGCTCAGCTTCAAGCCGGCTGAGCATGCCGTGGAATTTCAATGTTCGGAGGGCTTGTTCATGCACCGCGCGCTGCTGGTGCCCGCCGTGCGGCGCTGGCTGGACCTGGACGCGCAGCCGCAAGCCATCATGGCAAATTTGGGGCCTTTGGCGAAGATCGCCCCAGGCCTGCGCCTGGCGGGGTGCATGGATCGATTCGAATTGGCCGTGCGCGCGGTGCTCGGGCAGCAGGTGACGGTGCTTGCCGCGCGGACGCTGGGGCACCGGTTCGTGCAGGCCTTCGGGCAGCCTCTGGATGAGGCGCTGCCGCCGGCGTGGGCGAGCGTGGCGCCCTTGCGGCTGTTTCCCGAGCCCACGGCCATTGCGGTCCTGGATCCCTCTTGCATTGCGGCGCTGGGCATCATTCGCCAGCGTGCGGATTGTCTGGTGAGTTTGGCGCAACGCTGGCCACAGCTGCGTTACTCCCAGACTGAGCTTTGTAGCGCCGCTGAGCCCGACGCGCAAACCCTCTCACTGGCGTTGCAAGAACTGCAAACCGTCAAGGGCATCGGGCCCTGGACCGCGCACTACATGCTGATGCGAGGGTGGTCCTGGCCCGATGCATTTCCACCCAAGGACGTGGTCTTGCTGCGCCAATTGAGCGTTGCTCAGGCAGGGCCTCTCAGCGCCAAAGACTATCTGCAGGCAGCGCAAGCCTACCGGCCCTACCGGAGTTATGCCGTGCTGAGCTTGTGGCGGGCTGCTGCGCTGGGTATCGAGGCGCTGGCAGGTCACGACGATTGACGTGTGAACTAACCGTTACTTTGCATGGCTTGGCCGCCTGCTCTTTGCACAAGAAGCGGGTCGACTGGCCGCCCCCTTCAGGCACAGTATGCTGACGCCCTGTGTTTTGAATGCTGTTCATGAAACCTGCAGACCTGATTGAGTTGATTGTTCTGGCCGCCATCTGGGGCGCGTCATTTTTGTTCATGCGGCTGGGAGTCCACGACTTCGGGCCGGTGGCCATGGCGGCCGTGCGCATGGGCATCGCGAGCGCCGCCCTGCTGCCGTTGCTGGCGCTGCGCCAGGGCATGGGTGAATTGCGCCAGGCCTGGTTGCCGCTGATGGTGATTGGCCTGTTGAACAGCGCCATTCCTTTTGCCTTGTTCAGCTACGCGGCTTTGGCCATCACTGCGGGGCTGTCCAGCATTCTCAACGCCACTACGCCCTTGTGGGGGGCGCTCATCGCCTGGGCCTGGCTGCGGCAGGGCCTGTCGGGCCTGCGTGCCTTGGGCCTGTTGTTGGGTTTTGCCGGCGTACTGTTTCTGGCCTGGGACAAAGCTTCGTTCAAGCCCGGCGGCAGTGGTTGGGCGTTGGCGGCGTGCCTGGCCGCGACCTTCTGCTATGGGCTGGCGGCCAACTTCAGCAAAAAGTACACGGTGCACATCAAACCGCTGACCGTGGCCACCGGCAGCCAAGTGTTCGGAGCTTTGATCTTGGCCGGCCCAGCCGTCTATCTTTGGCCGGCCACGCTGCCGAGCCTGCAGGCCTGGGTGGGCGTGACCGCGCTGGGCGTGCTGTGCTCGGCCCTGGCGTACCTGTTGTACTTTCGCCTGATGAGCCGCATCGGGCCCACCAATACCATTGCGGTGACCTTCCTGATTCCGGTCTTTGCGGTGCTGTGGGCCTATTTGTTCCTGGGTGAGTTGTTCACCCTGCAGATGGCTCTGGGCTGCGCAGTCGTGTTGTTGGGCACCGCCTTGGCGTTGGGCCTGATCAGGCGCCCGGCCGCCTGACGGCTTTCATACCGCCAACGTGTACTCAATGCCGGGCGGCCGGTACCGTGGCTTCGGCGTTGCTGTTGCTGTTGCTATTACCGTTGAGCGTGATGACCCGGCGGGCCTTGTCGTCCATGTCTTCCAGGGCCTGTGAGGCGGCACGGTTGTGCTGCTCCCAGTCTTGCGCAGTTTGGATGATGCTGGGCTTGATCAGCACGATCAGTTCACGCTTGCGACCGCTGTTGGCACGGTTGCCGAACAGGGTGGACGTGACAGGGTTGCTGTCAGAGCCCGGCAGGCCCGAGCCCTTGCGGGACGACTCAGACTGCATCAAGCCGCCAATGGCGACGATGAAGCCGTCTGGAATGCGCACCACGGTGTCCGTTTCATTCATGCTGTTGGAGGCCAGCGGCAGGCGGAAGCTGCCCAAGGTACCCAGGTCAATTTGCTTGACCTTTTCCGTCACCGAGGTCACCGCTGGGTGGATGTGCAGCGTGACCATGTTCTCCTCGTCGATCTGCGGGGTGACGTCGAGCGAGATGCCGGAGAAGAAGGGCGTTAGCGTCAGTGTCGGAATGACGTTATTGGTGGTGCTGCTGCTGGTGCTGGAACTGGCGGTGTTGGTGCCGCTGGTGATGCCGGTGATGTAGTAATCGTCGGAGCCAACCTTCAGCACCGCCTTTTGATTGTTGAGCGTTGCGACGCGCGGGCTGGACAGGATTTGCGTGTCGCCATGGCTTTCAAGAAAGCTGATCAAGCCCTGAAAGCCGCCTTTGGACAAGGCCAGGCCGAACGCACCATTGCCGGCCGAAGTCATGGGAATCAAGTCGGGCCATGCCGGGCTCTGGGTGGCGGTGGAGAGCACGGGCAGGCCGTTGGTGTTGCTGACCAGTGGATTGATGAGGGTGCTGACCCCTGTGGGGGTTGATGGGTTCACGCTGGTTTGGCCGATGGCGCCGTTCTTGCCCAGCACCGACCAGTCCACACCGCTTTGGTAGCCTTCGCGCAATTCGACCTCGACGATCTTGGCTTCCAGCATCACCTGCCGCTCGACCGACAATTTGGTGCTGCGCAAAAAGGCTTCGATATTGCGCATTTCGTCCGGCATGGCACGCACGGCGATGGTGCCTGCCTGCGGGCTGGCAATCACGTTGCGGCCGCCTTCGGTGCCCACCAGGGCACGCAGTGCCGCAGTGGTGTCGGCCCAGAAGTCGTTGCGGGTGCTGGTCGAGATTTGCGCGCTGTCGTGCTGCTGAGATTGACCGCTATTGCTGCCATTTCCGGTATTGCTGCCGTTGCTGACATTGCCGGTCGTGGGCGTGCTGCTGCCGGTGGAACTCTGGCCGGCGCCAGAGCTGACCCGCAATTCGCTGCGGCCAACTCGTTGATGCTGGAGGTAATTGACAGTAAAAACGCGGGTCTGCATCGAGGGCGGGAACACGGTGATGCGACGACCGTCGATCTTGTAGTCGTAACCGTAAACGTCGCGCAGCGACTCCAGGGCCTCATGCAGGGTGATGCCTTTAAGCGTGACCGACAAGGTGCCCGTGATCGCGGGGTGCACCATCATGCTGTAGCGGGTTTCGGTGACCAGCGACAAAAACACATCGCGCACCGGCGCGCCGTTGACGATCAGGTCAAAGCGCGGTTCAGGCGCGGGGGCGGGGGGGCGCGCTGCGGGTGTTTCAGCCGCAGGCGATGAAGCTGGGGCGTTGGCTGAGGCACCCGTGGGGGCGTTGGCGGGCGTGCTTGTCGGGCGCTCGGCGGCACGCTGGTTGGCGGCCGCAGCGCCGTCCAATTCTTTGCGCAGCTCCGCCCGAGGTTGGGCGAGTTGCAGCGGTTTGTCCGCGCAGGCGGCGAGCAGGGCGACCAGGGCCCAAGGCAGGAGGCGGGCGGTCGGGGCAAGAGTTTGCATGGCTGAACGGAAAGAGTGACGCCTGGATTTCATGGGGCCTCCTGGCGGGGGACGCCGGCTTTTGTTGTTGTGTTCGACGTGTATTTGTGCGGCGGCTTGGTGCGTGGCACCGATAGATCGGCCGCAGCCCGCTTTTCGATGCCGGGATAGAGGCTTTCACGCCGGGTACCGCTGCTGTCTTTCAGCCACACGGCGGATTCTTCGATGCGCACGATGGTGGCATCGCCCAGCTTGGCACCCACCGGCCACAGCCGACCATTGGCCACGACGTAGGCCCGTCCGTCTTTGACGACAATTTGCTGCAGCCGCAGGGCCGGGTCGGTGACAGAGCCGTCAGCTGCGGCGTTGGCGGGCGTTTTCACGGCTGCCGGCCAAGCGCTCGGGTCGCGCAGGGCCTCAGGGCTTCGTGCGCTTGCAGCAGCGTCGGGCATGCCAGCCACCGTTTGCGCCAAGGCCAGTTGCGGCAGCATTGAGAGTGTTAGCGCCAGCGTTAGCGTTCGTGCCAGCGAGGGCCCGGCAGGCACTGCGTTGATCCAGTTCACGGCGGGCCTTTTCATCGATGCGCCTTGGGCAAAAAGACTTGCACCTGAAGCAGCACCGGCTTGCCGTCACCTTGTGACCAGACGCGCAATTCACCCCAGTGCAGATGGGGCAAGGCTTGTTCCAGGTGGCGCAGGTAGCGCAGTTGGTCGAGATAGTCGCCGGCAATTTGCATTTCAAGCCCTTGCCACTCCAGCGCAAGCCCGCCGGCGGCTACGGGTGCCCCGGATGCAGGTGTTGACGGGCCGGGCGGCGCAGCGGGTGCCGCTGTTGCTGCGATTTGCGGGGTGGTGTTGTGAGCTTCCGTGCGAACGAATTGCGCGGGCCCCATGCCTTCGGGCAAGCTGAGCAGCTTGATCAGGCTGAGCCGCTCGTGTTGTTTGAGAAGGGTGGGCAAAAGATCCGACAGCGGCGTTTGAGACTGGCCCTGGCTCATGTTTTTGAACCCGGCATCCACGGCCATGCGGAGCTGCCCTTGTTGCTGCAAGGCCTGGGCCAGCCGAGCCTTGAGTCGGGCGCTTTCATCGCCGGTACCCGGGGCACCGGGTTGGGAGAGTAGTTCGGCGCTGGCAGTGAACTGGGCGCGCAGTACTTTCAGATCTTCGTTCTGTTTGAGTTGGGCCTTGGCCTGCGTTTGCGCTTCCAGTTTCACGGGAGTGATCACCAGGCTGTCTGCGGCGGCGATCAGCAGGGCGGCTAGGCACAGAAACATGAAAACGCGTTCACGCAGGCTCAGCGCATCAATCCGCCGGGCTGTGGCCTGCCAACGTTGGCGCGTGTTCGGGCGTGCGGGTTTCATGGCGCACCTCTGGTAGCGGGTGACTTGGCGTTAGGGGTGTTGCCAAGTGCGGCGTTAGGCGCAGGCATCGCCGGCCCCACTGACGCGGGCAAGCCGCCCAGGAGCGGCATGTTCAAGCCCAGCGCGGCTGAGTTGGCGCCGGGTGGCAATTCACTCACCACTCGAAATGACCATACGCTCAAGCCGGGGCGCGGCTTGGGCGTGCTGGTGACTCGCCATGAACTCGGCGTCGCGCCATTGGGATCGTTTGTTTGTTCGCTGGGCGGCGGGCCGTCCTCACTCCATTTTTCAATCTTCACCGTGGCCAGTTGCAGGCCCGCCAGCAGGGGCTTGCCCGCCAGGCGCTCCAACCAAGTGCGCAACTCGCTCGGGTCCAGCGTGGCACCCGTCAAGGACAAGTGGCCCGGGGCCCAGCGCAGGGAGCCCAGCCAAACTTGACCGGGCACGGTTTGCGCCAAGGCCGTGAGCAGATCAGAGTGGCGCCAACCCTCCGGTGCCAGACCGCCGCGCAGAATTGTCAACGTCAACAGCAAGTCTTGGTTAGTGCTATCGAGTTGGCTCAATTGCTGAGCCATCTGCTTGGGGTCCAGTGGCGCGGGGAGGGTGGTTAGGGCCTGGGTGAGCGTTTGCAATTCAGTGGCGCCGCGCGCTTGCGCCTGTGCGAAATCGTTGCGGGCTTGACGCCCTTGCCATGTCATCCAGAGGCACAAGCCCCCCACGGCGAGCAGCAACAAGCCCAGGGCTTGCAGCATGGCCACAGTCGAAAAATAGCGCTTGGGCGCCAGCAGGATGGGGGTGAGTAGATTGATTTGCTGAGCCATGGTGTGCGGTGTGCTTGGCGCTCAGAGCTCGCGTGATTCTTGGCGCAAAGCGGCGCCCAGCAAGGGAATGCAGGCTGACAGGCGGGCGCTTTGCTGATCGGTGTTTGCTGTGATTGCAGGGTTTGCGGCAGCTGAGTCGAGGCCGCTGAATAGCGCGCCCAGGTTCACGGCCTGGGTGCGCAAGCCCAGTTCGCGCTGCAGAAGCGCGGCCACTTCATCCCCATTTTTAGCGGCCAGCAGGTACAAGCGGGCCAGCGGCAAATCAGGCCAGGAGCGCTCCCACAGGTCAATGGAGCGTTGCAATTCAATGATCAGCACCGACTCTTCAGCATCGTCGTGGCGTGGATTGAAATCAGCGCCCGGGGTGTACTCGAAGCCCAGCGGTTCGTCGACCTGTGGTTTGGTCGCCAGCGTGCCGGTGGCGCGGGCGTCTAGGCGGGGGTCGGCATCGAGCCGGCGGGTATAAAACAGTTCACCGCCAGCGCTGATCGTTAGCAGGCATTGCCCGTCTTGCAGCAGCAGCGCTGCGGTGGCCCGGGCCTCCAGTTGTTCGGATTGGGCTTGGCGGGTTTGCAGGTTGCGCAAGGCACATTCCCAGGTGTCCACCACGCTCACAGGCATCTGCAGCGCCTGGCAGGTGGCGCTGAGTTCGGTGATGGCGCTGGTGCGCGCGGCGATGACAAACAACTGACGCTGCGTGCGGGGGGCGTCGCCGCCCACGTGCATGACGTCGAGGGTCAGGTCGTCCACGTGGATGTCCACCATCTCCTTGATTTGCCAACGTGCCGCTGCTTTCAGTTCTTCATTGGGCACGTTGGGTGTGTCCACTTTGAGCGTCTGGTATTGACCCGGCTCGGCCAGGGCCAAGACCTCCCCGGCGTTGAGGCCCAGCGAGCGGATGGCCTTGTGGAAGGTCTCGGTGTCGTCTCCGTCAGCACGTACTGTGCCCCATTGCAGGATGCGCAGCGGCTCGCCCTGGGCCAGCTGGGGGTCGCACAAAACATAGGCGAACTGGCCGTCACCGTACCGGATGCACAAGCGCAGTTTGTTGTTTTGCTTCCCCCAGGGCCATTTCATTGCATTCTCTCGATCAATAATTTTCTCGTTGATAGACCACGCTGTCCGTCCCCCGATATAAGCCGAACGTGGCTCGGGCTGACGGATCTTTGTTGTAGCTGACTGCCCCCGCGCCGCACCAAGGCCCTTGCAAATAGCTCAGGCCAGCCGCCAGCGTTGCTGCCACCCCGGGTGTCCAGGCTTGCAGGCAGCTCTGATCGGTTACGGTGCTCAGGCTCAAGGACACATCGAGGCTGCCAGTGCGTCCGCCACCGGGTTTGGTCAAGGTCAATGCGCTGCTTCCGTTGGTCAAGGTGTAGCTGCTGGCTTTCAAGAGACCGTCGCTGGAGTTCAGTGTTTTCCGGTAGTTTCCGAAATTTACCGACTTGGCATCGACGGAAGTGCAACTGTCCAGGGTGTTAGTTATGAAGTTTGCGCCATCCCAGTACTGTGCCAGCAAGGGCAGGCTCAAGTCGCGATTTTGCGAGCCAATGGCGTTTTGGAGCCGCAATTGTCCGAAGCGCAGTTGTATCGACGAGACGGGCTTCAAGGCGGTGTGGTCGTTGCCATTGGCCGGGCTGTCGGTGTCGAGGTCATAACTGTTCATGACCACGCCATCCGAGTCAGCCGGTGCGATTCCGAAATTGCTGCCTGCAAAGGGGCCGTCGGGCGTTGCCAAACGTGAGACGGCCATGCTCAGTTGCACATCGGTGGATTGCCCGAGCCCCCAGGTTCCGCTGCTGGTGGCCGTCAGGCGCGCGCCGGTCTTGAACGGCGTGCTGCCCTGAATGCCCGCGGGATTGAGGTTGGTGAGCGCCAGCTTGGCAAAGCTGCCGGTGTAATTCTGCGTGGTGGCGCCCTGAGCGTTTTGCGCCGTGAGTGTGAAGCCAATCTTGAAGGCTTCACCCAGATAGGTGAAGGTGGATGCCGGGCTGCAGGCGGCGTTGAGGCGATTCGTTAACACCGGACTGCTGACCGCGAACCCGGCGGGCACGAAACGGCCCAGGCGGTTGTTCTGCACGCTGCCGGTGAATACGGTGGCATTCAGAGTGAGGCCAGTTGTACCCAAAAAACTGTTGACCACGCCGTTGGTGTTGAGTAAAAAGCTGCCGACCTCGCTGTACTTGAGATCGCTGACCGTGACTGTGCCGCCGCTGAAGCCCGTGATGGCCGGGTTACTGCCGCCGGTGTTGCTGAGGGTACCCAGCACGCCACCCGTGGGCGTCTGGCTACCGCTGCTGGGGCTCAGCGTCACGGCGCTGCTGAACCCGGGCGTTAGCCCGCCCGCGCTTACCTGGCTGAGTGTGGCGCTGGCGTCGACCGTACCGGTGTTGCTACTGTCGGCGCTGGCGCTCCAGCGATAGGCCCCCAAGGTGGCGCTGAAGGTGGCGCCGGCCGCTCCCCACTTGGTATCGGTGGCGGCGCTGCCGGCGGGGTTGCTGACGCCAGCGAGCGTCAGTCCACTGACCGTGATGGCAAAAGGCCTGACGGTGAGATCCCCCAGGCTGCCGTTGATGCTGGTGGCAGCAAAGAGGGTGGAGTCGTCAAGCAGATTGAGGGTGTATTTGCCGATGTCGGTCGTGGCCAACGTCAGGGTGGCTACGCCGGCCGTGAAGCTGAGGCCATTCAGGTTGTTGCTGCCCGGCGTGGCGGCGGGCACGGTGAGGGCGGGGCTGACGATGGAGGGGGCCGTCCAGCTGCTGCCGTTGTCGGTGCGCCAAAGCTTGAGATTGCGGCTGCCGGTGTAGTCGGTTGCGATGCTGCAGACGCCGGTGGTGGCGTCCTTCTTCCAGAGCGCGACCTGCAGGTCGTGGTTGCGGCCGGCCACGACGATATTGGTGCCGGCGATCTTGTTGTTCAGGTCTTCGGACCAGACAAACGCGTTGTCTCTGAACTGGATGCTGGCCGACGTGCCCGTGGCGCTGGTCACGTTACTGTCTTGAACTGTGATCACCACGTTCTGGGCCAGGCTTTGGCTCAGTTTGAGATTGACCACGCCGGCATCGCCCGCCGCAAAGGTGTAGCTGGCTTGGCCGCTGTTGGCCGCGCCCGGCGTGAACGTGCCGGAGGGCGCTGGGCCGCTACTGACAGAAAAATCACCGCGTCCGGTGCTGCTGGTCAAGGTGATGGTGCCGGTGTAGCTGGTGATGGTGCTGCCGCTGCCATCTTTGGCCGTAACGGTGAATGCCTGCGGGCTGCAGGTTGACGCGCCGGTGGCCGCATTGACAACAAAGCTCGCCACCACAGGGGTGCAACTGCTGGCATTGCGACTGGTGCCATCGTAGTTTTTACCGGCCTTTTGGTTGGTGTAGATGGTGCTGATGTTGGATGACGAAATGGCGCTGTTGAACACCATGAATTCGTCCATCTGGGCATTGAGCCCTTCGTGGGTGCCGACGTCCACGTCCCATGAAGCGCCGATCAGGCCTAGATTGCCTCGCGC
Source organism: Roseateles koreensis (assembly GCF_028595305.1). Taxonomy (GTDB): domain Bacteria; phylum Pseudomonadota; class Gammaproteobacteria; order Burkholderiales; family Burkholderiaceae_C; genus Paucibacter_A; species Paucibacter_A koreensis. The sequence goes on from NZ_JAQQXS010000003.1 coordinate 235,232, forward strand.
CTGAAGGTTGACAGTTTCTTTGTAGCTGCCATCGATATAAAGCGCCGTCTGCCCGCCGGTGCCTACCAGACCGACGTGGTGCCAGCCTGCTGCCAAGCTACTGAATTTGAAGGTGCCATTGACGATGTTGCCGGGCGTGTAGACGCCCCATTGCAAGCCATTCAGATCATCGGTGTACAGCAAGTCACTGCCGCCGCTGATGGAGGCCAGGATGTGATAACGACTGCCGCCCGTCGAGAACGGGGTTTTCACCCAGGTGCTGACGCTCCAGTCGGTCGGAATCGGAATGTTGGTGTCGGGCGTGATGTAGCGCGAGCCCGTGCTGCCTGTCAGATTGGCATAACGATTGAGCACGACCGGCGCGTTGCCACCCGTGGTAGCACCCAACACGGCGGTGGCGGGGTAGCCGCCTCGGTTGTCCACCACTTCACCTGAGTTACCGTTGTAGCTGCATTCGTCGAAATGGTAGTCGGCGATGGGCGTGGGCATGCAGGCGGGCGGCATGGGGTAGCTGGTGTTGTTGGTGACACAGCTGTTGCTGCAACTGCCACCACAACACACGCTGTGGATGCTGGCCAGATATTCCAATGTGATGTTGGCCGAGGAGCTTGACCGCACGCAAGCTTGGGCAATGGCCGATTGATTGAACAAGATCGTGCCGCTGGTGGTGGTGACGTCGCCAACCACCTTGGCCGAAAAGCCGAAGCTCACCGAGCCTGTGCCGCCATTGATCTTGCCCGATACCACCGCATTTTGCGCCAGGACTATCGAGCCGGTCGTGTTCAAACTACCGCCGACCTGCCCCTGGTAATCAAGGCTGATCATGGCGCCTGATGTGCTGGTGACATCGCCACCTACCACGGTGGCTTGCCCTAAGGTGACTTGCCCTTTGGCACTTACATAACCCGTTACTTGACCTTGATACGCGAGTGCCACCGTACCGCCGGTGCTGCTCACATTGCCGGTAACAACCGAAGCCTGGCCCACGCTGATGTTGCCTGCCGTGGCGATAGTGCCTTTTACTTGCGAGTTTAAATCCGTGCTCACCGCGCCGCTGGCGCTGGTGATGCCGCCGTTGATCACGCAGTTCTGGCCCACGGTGACAGCGTTCGCACCGCTGTTGCTGATCGCCCCGCCCACGGACACACAGTCGCCCAGATTGATGCTTCCGGCGGAGGTGAGCGTGCCGCCGAGCACCAGGCCCACATTGGTTGCATTGACCGAGCCCGCCGTCACATTGCCCATGATGACGGTTTGATAGCCCGTGGTGAGCGTGCCCGCCACCTGAAGATTGAGATCGCTGGCAGCGCCCCCGGCGTTGATGGTGGCGCTGGTGTCGATGCTCAGTGTGCCGGTGAACTTGAGCGTGGCAGGTTTGGGCGTCCCGATGCTGACGGTGTCGGTATAACCCAGGGTCAATGAGCCGCAGGTGTAGGTCGATCCCGCTGCGGTGCACCCTGCGGGCAGATTGCCCGGAAAGGCGTAGGCGGTGGCCCGAGCGGGCTGGCTGAAGCCGATGCCGGCCAAGCAGAGCAGGGCTAGCGCGATGAGGTGGCACGCACTTCGCCAGCAGCGCGCAAGCCAGTCCAGCAGTCGAGGTCGTGGATTATTTATGGGCATGGCGGCATCACCTCACCAGGCGGCGCGTGAGCTGCCGTTCAACATAGCTGGGGTTCAAGTTCGCGGTGGTCGGGCAGGCGCCGGCGGTTGGTGCGTTGCAGGCCGTGGCCGTTACTTGGTAGAAGTTGAAGATGGTGCCGCCGTCGCTCCCGCTGCTGAGGCTGCAATTCACTGTGACGACGAAGTCGCTCAGATTGCCTGTCAGCGCGATGTTGGTGTTGGCGAAGCATGCTGGTGCGCTGGCGCCGCGCAGGATTTGCAAATTGGCCCATTCCAGCCCGGCGTTGGCGCTTTGCATGGCTTTTGACGCCGCGAGTTCGCTGCTGAAGCCCAGTTGCTGGCGCATGCTGAAGCGGGCCATCGCCGCGCCCAGGGCCACCAACACCACCAAAATGAACAGCATGGAGATCATGGTGAAGCCCAGCTGCCGTCGGCTTTCGAAGTCAGGGCATGTTGTCGACATGGATGGCATGGTAAAGCGAGACGGTTTCAGCATTCAAGCGGGAGTCGCCGTTCAGGGTCATGCGCAGCGTAAAGAGGGCTGCACGTGAGGCCACCGCTGCTGGCGCGTAGCTGAACTGGCAAGACCTGACCCCAGTAGCCAAGACGCTGACCGTGCCGCCACTGGGTGGATTGGGTTGCGTGGCTTGAAAACCATAGCCTTGGTAGCGGCTGAGCGTTTGCACACTGGGACTGGTGTCGCAGCGGTACGTGACCGGCGTGCTGACCGCGTAGACCCGGTAGGGCGGGGATTGCAGCGCAACCGGTAACGGGGCGAGCGAACTGATGGTGATATTGGTGGCCAGGCCCGCGCCATTCGTCGCCATGCGGCGGTTGGAGGTGGCTTGGGTGCCGGCGCCGCTGTTGTCGGCGTAGGCGTTGGCATCGGGTACATCCGGGCCCAGGTTGTAGAACACCAGTTGCTGGTTGCTGCCCAGCGTCAAGCCCGGCCCGACCAGGTTGAAGCTGGTGTCCAGCACGCCAAACAGCAGCGGGTCTGCACCTTGCGTGGCGTAGCGGGCTGCGCCGGTGGTGGGAATCAACTCCAGGCTGAGCCCGTCAGCGCTGACGCGACCGCTGTTGGGGAGTGACAGCGCCAGATCACGGCCGATGCGCCGCAGGGCGGTGTCAGCTTGATCCACCATCTGGTTGCGTGCCGCGCTGGCCAGATAGGCTTGAACAGGCGCCACGATGAAGACGCTGACAATCGCCGCCAAAATGCTGGTCAAGACAATCACGATCACCATCTCGATGAGGGTGAAGCCGTATTGCCGCCGCTGCTGCAGCGCTTTCCTAGAGCGCGGCATTGGGGGAGTGGCGGGTGCGATACCCGCTGAGTACGACCTGGGTGCCGCCAGGGCCTGTTACGGTCACCGTGATGAGCAAGGCGTCACCACTGGCCTGGGTGATGGTGCCCAACGCAGCATTGGCCACCGTCACACTGGCGGCGTAGTTGGTCAGCCCGGGGACGGCGCTCCCGCTGATATCGAGAATGCCGCTATTCATGGCAAAGCCGTGATAGTCGTTGACGTTGTCGAATTGCGGTGTGGCGTAGCGGGTTTCACCCGACTCGGGACCGATGCTCTCCGCCAAGCTGGCGCAGCCTGTTGGGCCGATGGCACTGCTGGTGGCGGTTTCGAGTTGGGCGTCGTCGGGATCGCAAAAGGTGAAGGGCATCAACTGCACTTCTTCCATCAGAGACTCAGCAACGGCCAGGGCTTGGCGTTGGCTTTGGGGATCGGCGCTGGTGCTGCCGGCTTGTAGAAATATTTTGAGCACGCCCGCCAAGGCCGCACCAACCACCACGATGAACATGATCAACTCAATCAGCGACAGGCCGCGTTGGCCTGCAGTTGGGCGGGGTGAATGCTTCATGGCCCTCTGCGGAACAGGCCGCTGTCGGTCTCCGCCACATAGGCCTGGGTGTAGCTGCCATAGCTGACGGTCACCGGCATGGCGGTCCCGGTGGAAGTTAGGCTGGTGCCGCTGTTGTTGGCGTTGAACACTACGGTGCGAGGGCCCGCCTCGGCGATGCAAGGGCTGGCGGTGACGGGGCAGGCCATGCTGTCAATCGCCGCGCCGGAGGCATAGGCGAAGCTCACACCCGTGGTGCTGAGCGTGGCGATGATGGGGCGGCGTTGCACCAGTGACAGGCGCAACATGGCCTGCATCTGGCTTTGCAGATCGTCACCGAAAGCGACCAGCCGCCACATCGTGGTGTCGATCAACTTGGGCAAGGCAAATATGGCCAGCGTCCCGATCAGGACGATGACCATCACCAATTCGATGAGCGTGAAGCCCGCTGAACGCCTCACAGCGCCAAAGCGACTGGCATGCCGAGAAGGGGCTCGCATGCCGGCTGGGGGCTCAGTTGATGCCGATGGCGGTATAGGTGGACGTGATGGTCGAATCCACCGAATCCTGCACCGTGCAACTGGACACCGAAGTGTCAGCCGAGACCGCTGAGGCTGCGATGGCGGGTGTGATCACCACGGTAGCGGGCATGCCGCCTTGCAACGCATTGGCCACCGTGCCGCAGGTGGTGATGGCCACACCTTTGGTCGAGTTTGCCTTGCGCGCCGCATAGTTGACGGCAGAAGCACTGCTCAGCGCACCTGCCACGCCAGCGACGGCAGCTTTTTGAGCATCGCTCTTGATGTCAATGAATTTGGGCAAAGCCACTGCGGCCAGAACGCCCAGAATCACGATCACCATGACCAATTCAATCAAGGTAAAGCCGGCTTGTTTTTTCATGATCTTCCTTCGGAGGATTGATGGAGCGAATGGGGGTGAATGCTGTACAGCAGCACAAACGACTTTATATCGGGCGGGAGAACCCTAACTTCAAAAATCGATGTACTTCGCCCCGCTAATTTGCATCGTTATGATGAAATTACCACGAATTCCCGTCGGGTTAGGCTTGCTGTTTCGGATGGACCTGCGAGCGGCCTCAGCCGCCTCGGCCCATCGCCGCCTGGCCGAGATTCCACAGCGGCAGAAACACACCCAGCGCGAGGATCAGCACCATGACGCCGATCACCAGCAGCAAAATCGGCTCGATGGAGGCGGACAAACCTTTGATGCTGTAGTCGGTCTCGCGTTCATACATCTGGGCGATTTCCAGCATCAGGGCGTCAAGCTCGCCGGTTTCTTCACCCACCGCAATCATTTGCAGCACGATGGGCGTGAACACGCCCGCCGCTGCGGCGCAGCGTGAAATGCTTTCGCCGCGTTCCACGCCGTCCCGCATTTGTTCGATGCGTCCACCGATGTAGGCGTTCTCAACGGTTTGGGCCACCACCGTCATCGCCTGACTGATGGGCACGCCCGAGCTGTAGGCCAGCGAGAAGCTGCGGGCAAAGCGGGCCAGCGTGGCCTTCAAGATGATCTCTCCGGCGATGGGCAGGCGCAGTTTTCGGCGGTCCCAGCGATAGCGCCCTTTGGGCGTTTCCAGCCAAGCGCGTACCAGCATGACAATGGCGGCTGAACCCGCCACGACCATTGGCCACCAGCGCAGGGTCCAGGCCGAAAAACCGAGCAAGATGCGCGTCATCAAGGGCAACTCAGCCTTGAAGCCAGCGAACACGGTGGCAAAGGTCGGCAGCACGAAAATATTGATGACCACCAGGGCAATGGCCATGGCGGCAATCACCATCGTCGGGTAACGCAAGGCTTGTTTGATGCGGGCGCGGATGTCCAGCTCGAATTCCAGATGCTGCGAGAGGCGCAGCAGCACCTCGGTGAGCTTGCCCGTCATCTCGCCCACCCGCACCATGGCGATGTAGAAGGGGCTGAAGACCGTATCGTGCCGGCCCATGGCGGTCGACAGGTCGCGGCCCTGATCGAGGCTGGCCCGCAGGTCTTGCAGGAGGGCGATCATGGCCACATGCGCCGTGGAGGCTTCCAGCCCCGCCAGCGCTCGCAAGATGGGGACGCCAGATCGTTGCAGGGTGTAGAGCTGGCGGGTCATCAACAAGCAGTCTTCGGTGCTGACAGGCCGGGCGCGCAGCGTTTGAAAAATAGTTTGCTTGGGGGCCGACACGCTGCCCCCGTTGACGGTGATGCTGACGGGAATGACGCCGCCCGCCATCAGCTGCGCCGCTACGGCGTCAACGTCGGCGGCGTCCAGCACACCGTCCAATAATTCACCGCGGCTGTTGCGGCCTTGCCAGGCAAAGGCTTGCATGTTCAGTCGTCCGAATCGAAGCCAATGCGCATGGCTTCCGCCAGCGAGGTCTTGCCGGCGATGACCAGGGCCAGGCTGCGGTCGGCCAAGGTCTTGCCTTTCAAGAATCGCCGTGCCGCCAGCATGAAGCCGGCCGCGTCACTGCGCTGGATGGCCACGGACATGTCGGCATTCATTTCCAGCATTTCATAAATGCCACGCCGCCCGATGTAGCCGGAGCCGTTGCAGTGCGTGCAGCCCACGCCTTTCTTGGTTTGAATGTTCGCGGCGGCGGCTTCGCCGGCCACCGCGGCGAGCCAGGCAGCTTCTTGTGGGTTCGGGCTGTGCGGCTCGGCACAGTTCTCGCACACCGCGCGCAGCAGGCGCTGGGCAATCACGGCTTGCAAGGAGGTGGCCACCATGAACGGGGGGGCGCCCATGTCCAGCAAGCGGAAGGGCGTGCCCACGGTGTCGCGGGTGTGCAGGGTGGACAGCACCATGTGGCCGGTGATGGCGGCCCGCAAGCCGATTTCAACCGTTTGTGGATCGCGCATCTCGCCCACCAGGATCACGTCGGGGTCTTGGCGCAGGGTGGCGCGCAGCACGCGGGCAAAGTCCAGCTCGATCTTCTCATTCACCTGCACCTGGGTCAGGCCGGGCAGGCGATATTCAACCGGGTCTTCCACCGTGATGATCTTGTTTTGCTCGGCGTCGACCTCGCTCAGTGCCGCGTACAGCGTGGTGGTCTTGCCAGAGCCGGTGGGGCCGGTAACCAGGATCATGCCGGCCTGCTGGCTGAGAATTTCGCGGAAACGGGCCAGCATGTCGGCGGGCATGTCAATTTGGCCCAGCCGACGAATGGCGGAGCCCTGGCCCAGCAAGCGCATCACCACCGATTCACCATACTGGCCGGGCAGGGTGGACAAGCGCACATCGATGGTCTTGTCGCGCAAGCGCAGGGTGAAGCGGCCATCTTGCGGCAGGCGCTTTTCAGAAATGTCGAGGCCGGCCATCAGCTTGAGCCGCTGCGACAAGGCCGCCGCAATGCGCTTGTCGGCCTGTGTCTGGGTTTGCAGCACACCGTCGATGCGGGTGCGGATCAGTAGCTCGCCCTCTTGGGGTTCGATGTGCACGTCTGAAGCGCCAGCCTGGCTGGCATCCTCAAACACGCTTTGCAGCAGCCGCACCACCGGCGCGCCTTCCTGACCCACGCTGGCTTGCAGGGCGCCGAAGTCAACCGCGTCGCCGATGTCTTTTTCAAGCGCCTTGGCCAGGCCGCTGATTTCTTCGCTGCGGCGGTAGTGACGGTCAAACGCAGCGGGCAGCTGGCTCTCCGCCACCACGGCCATACTGATGCGGCGCTTGAGCACGCGGCTCAGCTCGTCGTATGCAAACAGGTCCAGTGGGTCGGCCATGGCGACCAGCAGGGCCTCGCCCCGGTCTTCCAGCACGATGGCCCTAAATCGCCGCGCCGGTGTTTCCGACAGCAGGCGTACCAGCTCGGTCTTGAGTGGAAACGTCTTCAGATTGACGAAGGGGATACGCAGCTGGCGGGCCAGTACATGCGCCAGGGCTTCTTCGGTGATCAGCCCGGCGTCAATCAGCAGCCGGCCCAGCTTTTTGCCGGTGGCGCGCTGCAGTTCAAGGGCTTGCTGAAGTTGTTGCTCCGAGATCAGTTGTTGCTGCACCAGCACGTCGCCCAGACGCATTTTCTGGGGCGGGTTCGAGGCATTGTCTGAACTGGCGTTGCGCGTGTCTGTCGTCATGGCGGTGTCAGGTGTTGCTGGTGGCGCGCACTTCGGCCATGAGGGTGATGCCTTGCAGCACTTTCAGAATGCCGTCTTGCCGCAGCGAAAGCATGCCCTCAGCCAAGGCCGTGTGCTGCAACTCCTCGGCCCGGGCGCCGGTTTGGACCTGATAGCGCAGCGTCTTGGACACCACCAGTAATTCGTGCAGCCCCGCCCGCCCCTTGTAGCCACTGTTGTCACAGGTGGCGCAGCCGGCGCTTTGGTACTTCAGCAGTTGTCCGCCATGCCCGTAGGTTTTGACCCAGCTGTCGAGCACCGTTTGGCGCGGGGGGCGGATGGCGGCGGGGTAGACATGCAAGTAGTCGTCCAGCCATTCACTCAGATCGGCTTCGTTGAGTGGCGTCGAAGTGCGGCAGGCCGGGCAAAGGCGTCGCACCAGGCGCTGCGCCAGCACGGCCAGCAAGGAGTCGGCGAAATTGAAGGGGTCCATGCCCATGTCCAGCAGGCGGGTGATGGTTTCGGGAGCGCTGTTGGTATGCAACGTGGACAGCACCATGTGGCCGGTCAGCGAGGCCTCGACAGCAATGGCTGCCGTTTCTTCGTCCCGAATTTCGCCGACCATGATGACGTCCGGGTCGGCCCGCAGAAAGGCGCGCAGCGCCTTGGCAAAGGTCCAGTCGATCTTGGGGTTGACCTGCACCTGGCGCAGGCCGGTCTGCGTGATCTCAACCGGGTCTTCTGCAGTCCAGATTTTGCGATCCGGTGTATTGATATGGCCCAGCGCCGAATGCAGGGTGGTTGTTTTCCCGGAACCCGTGGGGCCCACGCACAGTACCATGCCGTAGGGGCGGCTGACGGCCTTCTTCAGTTCGTCCAGGTTGCGGCTGGTGAGGCCGAGCTTGTTCAGCTCAATCGGTTTGGAGGAGGCCAATAGCCGCATCACCACATCTTCCAGGCCGTTGTTGGTCGGGATGGTCGCTACCCGCAACTCCAGCCTGTGCTGCGGGGAGAAACGGGCGAAATTGATCTTGCCGTCCTGCGGCTTGCGGCGCTCCGAAATGTCCAGCTCGCACATGATCTTGATGCGGGCGATCATGGCGTTGCGATAGGTGTTGGGCAACTCCAGATAGGGCTTGAGCACGCCGTCTTTGCGGAAGCGGATCTTGAGCTTCTCGCGTCCGGGGTAGGTTTCGATGTGGATGTCGGAGACGCCTTGCGTGCTGGCTTCGATGATCATGGTGTTGATCAGGCGCACCAGCGAGTTGTCGCTTTGCTCGATCTGAAATTCATCGTCACGGCCCCCGCGGTCGCCGACTTCACGCTCCAGCGTTTCGATCAGCTGGTCGGCTTTATCGAGCGAAAAATCAAGGCCTGACATGCCCGGAATGGTTTCGCCGCGCAGGCCGGTGTCGTTGCCGCTGCGCTCATAGGCATAGGCGATCGCACTGTGCACCGTGCCGAGCTTGGTCAAAGTCGGGATGACCTTCAGCTGGGTGATGAATTCGACCTCGTCCAGGGCATCGCGCCGCGTGGGGTCTTCCATGGCCACAATCAGTCGGCCATCTCGCATGAGCAAGGGCAACACCTCCAGCCGCTTAGCGGCGGTGAAGGGCAGTTTTTTGAGGGACTCAACCTCGATGGCGAAGTTGTCGACATCCACCACCGGATAACCCATCTTGCGGGCCAAGGCGGACTGCAAGGCCTGGCGAGAAACAATCCCCTTGCGCACCAGCAGTTCGCCCAGGGGTACCGAGCGGTCATCGCGTTGCAGGTTCAGTGCGTGGTCGAGTTGCTCCTGGGTGATCAATTCCAGGGCCAGCAAGGCTTCGCCGATACGCACCATGGGCATGCTGGCCTGCTGGGCGATGGCTTGCATCAGTTGGTCAGCCTGAACGATGCGCGCGGCCACCAAGATATCGCCCACCCGGCGGGCGCGCATTCCCTGCTGCTCGTTGACGGCCGCGTTGATTTGAGCGGCGGTGGCCAGGTTCGCTTTCAGCAGCACGTCGCCGATGCGCTCGCCCACTTCCGCCTGGCTGATCATTTCGCGCGGAATGAACAGCCGCAACACTGAATCGTCGGTGTCGCTGAGCGGCTGAAACAAGAACAAGCCAAGCTCGTTTTGGTGATGGCCAATGGTGCGCCCCTTCATTTCTCCGCCGTCCGCCAATTTGAGACGATAGGGGCTGCGGGGGCGTTGGTCCAGCATCAGGCCGGCATCCGTGGCGCTTTCATCGCGCGCGGGAACATGGACGGGGCGCAACAGGCGCAGCACCCGGAATTGTGCGAACTTCAAGGGCACGGCATGACGGGCAGGCGGCACCAGAATCTGTGCCACCCGTTCTTGGGGGGACAACAGGATCAGATGCCCCGGACTGCGGCTGCCGTTGACGCCCAGCACTTCACAAGGCTCTGGGCTCGATTGCGTCAGCGCAGAGGGGTAGGCCGGGAAGGGCGGCATCGGCCAACTGAAGTCTTGTTGTTTGTCAGCGAACTCGCTTGTCTCGGTCGCACTCATGTCGGCTTTGCCGTGAGGCCAGTTCAGCGGGGCAGACAAATCAGGCATTCAAATCTCCGAGGACTGACGAACGAACAGGCTCAATGGCATAAAAAAAGGCGCAAGACGGGCACTCGCTCTGCTAACTGCCACATGCTACGCGGAGTTGCGGGTGGGCTAATTTAGGAAATACAGGGTGAGGCCGGGTCAGTCCTCGTGCTGTTCCGCACTGTAATTGCGCCATTGGGTACTGGCGCGGCGCATCAGCTGAAGTTGGCGCAAAAATCGTGGGCAGGCTTGGCAAATCATCATGTGCAGTCGCACGCTTACGCGTTCGGCTGGGCCCAGTTTGCGGTCTTCGGCTTGCAAAACAAGGGCCGTGATTTCTCGGCAATTGCGCATGACTTTCAAAATTTTTCTCCGGCATCCGCCGGCGCCGTGGCGCCAAACCAGTTCAATTGAAGGCATTCCCGCAGGCGCAGTCGGGCGCGATGCAACATGACCCACAGATTGGTCGTGCTGATGCTCAAGGCCTTACAGATTTCTTCTGACTCCAGCTCCAGCCACTCTCGCATCATGAACAAGCGGCCCTGTTGGCCGGGGAGATGTTCGACGCAGGCTTCCAGCACGCGCATGAAGTCCAGTTGACGCAAGCAGTGCTCGGGATCGCCCCAATCCTGCGGCATGTCGCGCCAATGGCCGTCGGGCAGAAACAAGTCGTCGTCCAGGTCCCGTTCGTCGTCACGGGTGGTGGACATCTCTTTGCTGTTGCGGCGAATCTGATCGACCAACTTGTGCTTCAAGACGCCAATCAACCACGTTTTGAGCTGGGACATGCCGCCGAAATTCTGCGGTTTTTCAAGGGCGGCCAACAGCGTTTCCGACACCGCATCCTCCGCCCAGGCGCTGTTGCGCAACTGCAGCTGGGCGTACTTGAGCAGTTGAGGCCGCAGGGCTTGGAGTTGATCGGCGATGTCAGACATGCATAACTTTCAAAAGGCACTGGCCGCAGTGTAAGGAATGTAGGCGTCCAGCCGACGCAGTACATGTCGGTGGCTTGCGCTTGCGGTTTGAGCCCCACGCTGAATTGAACTTCACTTTGTTTTTGTATGGAGCACGCCTCATGAAAACGTCTTATCTTGTTTCTTCCGCATTGGCTGGCGCCCTGGCCTTGGGTTGTGTGGCACAGGCCGCTGCTGCCGACGAAAAAACCGCTCGGGAAAAATGTTACGGCATCACCCAGGCGGGCCAAAACGACTGCGCCAATCTGAGTGGCAGCCACTCCTGTGCCGGCCAGGCCACCGCGGCCCAGTCGCCTGACGAATGGAAGTACGTGCCCAAAGGCGCTTGCAAGGGCTTGAATGGCTTGAGCCCTGCCGAAGCCAAAGCTCGACTGGGCAAAAAGTAAGCGCATCCGTCAAGGTGCAGGGAGTAGAGCTATGGTCGAACGGGTCGAAAGTGTCGAACTTATCGGCATTGGATGGCGGCAGTCGCACTACCTGCCTTTGCTGGAGACGCTGCCACCGCTGGGCTTTTTGGAAGTGCACTCGGAGAATTTCTTTGCCGAAGGCGGCGCCTCGCTTGCGCTGCTGACTGAGGCGCGTGCCCATTACCCGATCAGCCTGCACGGCGTAGGCTTGTCGCTGGGGTCGGCGGCGGGTGTGGATGCCTGGCACCTCGAACGTTTGGCGGCGCTGGTTGCCCACGTCGATCCGGTTCGGGTGTCAGACCATGCGTGCTTTGCGCGGGTTGCCGTGGCGGGATCTCATGCGCATGCCGGCGATCTGTTGCCGATTGCGTTTGATGATCTCAGCCTGAATCTCATGGTGCACCATGTGCAGCAGGTGCAGGAGCGTTTGCACCGCCCCTTGTTGGTGGAGAACATCAGCGCCTATTTGGGCTGGGCCGGCGACACCTTGGCGGAGCCCGAATTCTTCAACCAACTGACTCAGCGCAGCGGTTGCCGCGTGCTGTTGGATGTCAATAACCTGGTGGTTAATGCGCGTAACACAGGCGTTAGCGCGGCAGAAGCGGTGGACGTTGCCTGTGCGTGGATTGATGCGCTGAACCCGCGGTGCGTGGCTGAAATCCACCTTGCTGGCCATACCGCGCTGCCCGACATCGTCATCGACGACCACGGCAGCCGCGTGTCTGCGGCGGTGTGGCAGGTTTACGCCCATGCATTGCGGCATTGCGGCCCGCAGCCCAGTTTGATCGAATGGGACACCGATCTGCCGGTGTTGGACGTCTTGCTTGACGAAGCCGACGAGGCGCGTCATCGGCTCGCAGGTGCCTTGCAATGAAAGCAAAGGCGCAAATGCAGACGCAGGTACAGACCCAGAACCGGGTACAGGCTCAGCAAACATTGCTGTGCGCGATCCAAGGCAAGTTGGGGGCTGACAGCCCGCCCGCATCGACCCTGCTGAGGGCCTTGCCGGGCGTGCGCCTGGCGCGAGGCTTGGCGGCGTACCGGGGCCATGCGCAAGCCTTGGCGGAGCGGGTTCTGGCGGGGGCCTATCCCCGTGTGAAATTTCAACTAGGCCTCGACTCCTTCACGGCGATGGCCTGGGCGTTCTGGCGCGCGCGTCCGCCTGGCTGCGGCGACCTTGGCCGCTGGGGCGAGGCGTTGCCTGAATTTTTGGCCGCGCAGAAGGGCATGGATCTTTGGCTGTGCGATGTGGCGCGCATGGAGTGGGCTGTGCATCTGGCGCAGCGTGCGGCAGACAGTGTCTTGAACGCGGTTTCACTGGATTTGTTGCACGGCCATGACCCCGAGGCGCTGCGTTTGACGCTTCGCCCGGGTCTCGCGTTGTTGCGGGTAGCCCCCATGGCTGCAGCGTGTTTGGCGTGCCCTGCGCCAAGTGGCCGGGTGCTGGTTTGGCGCTGCGCCTGGCAGGCGCGCTGCGCAGAACTGGATGCCGGGAGTTTCAGCTTCATGGCTGCAATTCAGGCGGGGCAGAGCCTTCATCACGCCTTGTTGATGGCGTTGGAAGATGCGCCCGACTTCGATTTTTCGCAATACCTGCAGCGTGCGCTGCAGGACGGCTGGCTGCAATCGGTTGACATCATTTGAGTGCTGTGACCGGGCAGCCTCCGCAACATTCATTTTTGATGGAGTGATCATGAAAAATATTCTTTGCGCCATCGGGCGCTTCTTTGTGGACCCTGGTTTGCATCACCCGGCCGATTCCCGCCTGGCTGCGTGGATTCGGGCGGTGTTGGGCCAGGCGCAATCGCTGGCCTTGTTGCTGGCACGCTGGTACGTGGCCCGTGTCTTCTTTCTCTCCGGTTTGACGAAAATCCATGATTGGCAAAGTACCTTGGCGCTGTTCGCTGATGAGTACCAAGTGCCCTTGTTGCCGCCGGAACTGGCCGCTTATCTAGGCACCGGCGGCGAACTGGGATTGCCGGTGCTCCTGTGCCTGGGGGCTGGGGGGCGTTTTGCCGCACTGGGTTTGAGTGTGGTCAATCTTGTGGCGGTGCTGAGTCTCAGTGATATCGCGCCGGCTGCCTTGGCGGGGCACCAGTTGTGGGGTGTGTTGTTGCTGTCGGTGGCGCTGTGGGGGGCGGGGCGCTGGTCGGTGGATGCGTGGCTGCAGCGAGTGAAAACTTGATGGCCTACAGTTGCGTCCATGCCAAATTTTGATGAACACCCGCACCCACGTTGGCCCGCCTTGCGGGGTAGTTTGTTCGCGTTGCTGGCGGCGCTGCTGTTTGGGGTGAGCACGCCCCTGGTTCAGCGCTGGGGACAGGGCGTGGGGCCCTTGGGGACGGCGGCCTTGTTGTATGCCGGAGCCAGTGGCGTGGGGCTGTTGCTGCGGCGGCCACTTGCCGCTGAAGCCCGGGTGCAGCAGGGCGACTGGGGTCGCCTGCTGCTGATGGCGGGTTTTGGGGCGGGCTTGGCGCCGGTGGCCTTGGTGTGGGGCTTGCAGCACACCAGTGGCACCAGCGCCTCCTTGATGCTGACCCTGGAAGCGGTGTTCACCGCCGTGCTGGCGCGCTTGTTCTGCCACGAGGCCCTGGAGAAGCGGGTGGTCTTGGCGCTGGGTTTGCTGACGCTGGGAGGGATGGTGCTGGCCTGGGACAGCGTGGCGACGGGCTCTGCGCAGGCTTGGGGTTTGCTGGCGGTTTTGGTCGCCACGGCGGCTTGGGGCTTGGACAACACCCTGTCAGGCGCCTTGGCCGGGCGCGATCCTGGCCATGTCGTCATGCTCAAGGGGGGCTTGGGCGCGGCGGTGACGGGTAGCTTGGCCTTGCTGTTCAACGAGTCGCTGCCGACTTTGGGGGGCGCTGCGGGCTTGCTGTTGATTGGGGCCACGGCGTATGGCTTGAGCTTGCGCTTTTACCTGCTGGCCCAACGCGCTATTGGTGCTGCACGCACGGGCTCGGTGTTCGCTTTTGCCCCCTTCGTTGGCGCAGCGCTGGCCTATGCCATGGGGGAGCGTTCGGGGGCGGCCTATTTGGTGGGGGCGGCCGCGCTGATGGGGCCTGGCGTGTTGCTGCATCTGGCAGAGTCGCATGACCATGCGCATCTTCACGCGGCGCTGGCCCATGAGCACGCCCATCGCCACGACGACGGGCACCACGATGACCACGAACATGGTCATGCGCGCCCGGTGCAGGGTGAGCACAGCCATTGGCATCTACATGCGCCCAAGCAGCATCGGCATGCCCATGTGCCCGACGCGCACCATGTGCACCCGCATTGAGCCGACAGAAATCTCGTGTTTACTCGCGCGGTTTGAAGCTGATCACCAGCACCGAGGGGACACGTCCATCGGTGTCGCGCGGCAAGATTTCGGTCTTGTCGATGGCGCGTAAAACGGCGGCATCCCAGTCGCCATCGCCACTGGGCTTGAGCAGCTTGCGCGACAGAATAGCGCCGTCAGGCGCGGTGCGAACCTCCACCTCGGCCACCGGGTTGGCGCTGCTGGTGTCGGGATAAATGATGTTGGGGCGGATGCGGGCCTTGATGCGGCCGGCGTAGTTGGCCGAGGGGCCAGAGGCTTGTAGCGCGGTGCCCCGGGCGTCAGGCGCCCCGGTGGCGCCCGCCATGCCCTGGATGCGACGCAGATTGTCCTGGCGCTGGGCTTCGGCCTTGGCGTCGCGGGCGGCGTCACTTTTCTTTTTGGCGTCAGCATCTTGCCTGGACTTTTGTTTGGCCTCGGCGGCTTGCTTGTCCAGCTTCTCCTGCATTTCTTGCTTTTGACGCTTTTCGAGTTTCTGGAGCTTTTCCAGCCGCTCGCGCTCGGCCGCTTCACGCTCTTTGTCCTTCTTGCGCTGGGCTTCGAGTTCAGCCTGGCGCTGCAATTCCTGGGCTTCCTTCTTTTTCTTGTCCTTGGCTTTGGCGATGGCAATCTCAGCATCGCGCTCGGCGTGGTTGTCCACGGGCGGCGGTGGCGGCGGCGCGACAACGGGCTTGGGTGGCGGGCTGGGTTCGGTTTCAGGTTCAGGCGTCGGCGGGGCTTGTTCTTTGGGGGCGGCCGCCTGAGGCGCGGCCGACCACAGCTCGGCCTCGAAGGCCGGGGTCTCCTGATTGCGCCAGCTCACCCCCGCGCTCAGCGCAGCCAGCAAGGCAGCGTGGGCGATCAAGGCAAATGCAAAGCCACGGCCCAGGCCCGGCGGCGCCGGGGGGCGGAGTGGGTCGGACGGCGGCAGGGTGAGGGTGCTCATGCGCGCTGAAAAGCTTTCACGGAGCCTTGCGTTCACCGTCGGCACTGCCGCCGCCGTTGCGAACAGCCAGGCCAACACGTTGGACGCCGGCGGACTGCAGCACGTCCATCACCTTGACTACGGCCTCGTACTTGACGCTTTTGTCCGCCGAGATCACCACCGGCGTGCTGGCCTCGCCGGCTTGCGCGGTCCGCACCTTGTCGGCCACCTGCTTGAGCGTGATGGCGGCGGGCTCTTCCTTGTCGACCTTGAGCTTGAGTTTTTCGTCAGGCCCGACGATGACGTGGATCACATGCTCGGGCTGCGCACGGCTTCGGCCCACGCTGGGCAGGTCCACCACGCCCGTGGTGATCAGGGGTGCGCTGACCATGAAGATGATCAGCAGCACCAACATCACGTCAATGAAGGGCACCATATTGATTTCGTTGATGGTGCGGCGGCGGCGCGAGCCGCGTGAGCTGATGGCAGCCATGGCGTGTGCGGCTTCGGATCAGCGCGTGCCAGCCACGGGGGGCTGGCTGGCGTTGCGCTGCAAGATGTTGGAGAACTCTTCGATGAAGGACTCCAGCGTGATTGCGCTGCGGTCAATCTGGCGGGCAAAGCGGTTATAGGCGAGCACGGCAGGGATGGCGGCAAACAGGCCAATGGCCGTGGCCACCAATGCCTCAGCAATGCCCGGGGCGACCGTGGCCAGGGTCACCTGGGTCAAGTTGGAGAGGCCGACGAAGGCGTGCATGATGCCCCAGATGGTGCCGAACAAGCCCACATATGGCGACACAGAGCCCACGGAAGCCAGGAAGGACAGGTTGCTTTCCATGGCATCCAACTCGCGCTGAAAGCTGGCGCGCATGGCGCGGCGGGCACCGTCCAGCAGAGCGCTGGGCTCGGTGACACGGCGTTCGCGCAGCTTCAAGAACTCGCGCATGCCGGAGGCAAAAATGCGCTCCAACGGCGCGCCGTCGACCCGGTTGGCCACGCCGTTGTAGAGCTCGTTGAGATTCTTGCCTGACCAGAACTCTTGCTCGAAGGCCTCATTGCCGCTGTTGATGCGTTTGATGGAAATCAGCTTGCTGAAGATCACGCTCCAACTGGCCAGGGAGACAGTCAGCAGGGCCGCAATGACCATTTGCACCGCAAAACTGGCGTGCAGGATCAGGGTAACGATGGAGAGGTCTTGGTTCATTTGGACTCGAGTGCTGCGATGAGCGCGGCTGGAATTCGGGTGGTTTTGAAATCGTCGCTGGAGGCTGTCGGCGGGCTGGCATGGCCTGGGCTGGCGACGCAGCCGATGCGAATCTCGCCCTCCGCCAGCAGGCAATCGCCGCGCCAGGCTTGCTGGAACAGCACCATGCTGGCACGGCCCAGATCGCGGATTTCAACCGTGACACGCAGCAGATCGTCCAGCCGCGCCGGGCGCAGGTACTTCACTTGCGTGCTGCCAACGACAAACATCACGCCCTGCGTCCGCCGCATGGCTTCTTGCTCGAAGCCCAGCGCGCGCAGCCACTCGGTGCGCGCCCGTTCGAAAAACTTCAGGTAGTTGGCGTAGAACACCACGCCACCGGCGTCGGTATCTTCCCAATAACAGCGCACCAGGTGTTGGTAGGCAGACGTGGGTTCGTTCATTGGCGATATTGCGGCAGCACTTGGGCCAGGCGGGCCACGGTTTCCTGTAACTCCGCCATGCTGCTGGCGAAGGACAAACGCAGCCAGCGTTCGGCGCCCTGCCGACCAAAGTCACGGCCGGGTGTCAGTGCGATTTGTGCGTTATGCATCAAGGTGAAGGCGAAGTCCCAGGCGTCGACGCTGAAGGCGCTGCAGTCCATCCACACATAAAAGGCACCGTCGGGGACCACCGGCACCTTGAATCCAAGCGCCTGTAGGGCGGGCACGATGTAGTCACGCCGGGCGCGAAAATCGGCACGGCGACGCTCAAACTCAATCATCGAGGCCGGCTCAAACGCTGCCAGTGCGGCATGCTGTGCGATGGTGGAGGGGCAAATGAACAGGTTCTGCGCCAATTTTTCAATGGGCGCCACCATTTCAGTGGGCAGAACAACCCAGCCCAGCCGCCAGCCAGTCATGCCGAAGTATTTGGAGAAGCTGTTCACCGAGATGACGTCCTCACCCAACCTCAGTGCCGAGGTTTCGAAATGCGGGTCGTAGCTGAGGCCGAGATAGATTTCATCGACGATGGTGACGCCGCCTTTTGCACGCACGGCCTCGACGATGGCGCGCATCTCGGTGGGCTCGATCGAGGTGCCGGTCGGGTTGCTGGGCGAGGCCAGCAAAACGCCCCGGGTGTGCGGCCCCCAGGCCTCGCGCACTTGCGCGCAGCTGGGTTGAAAGCGCTGCTCAGGGCCGGTTGGTAGCAAAACAGCGCGCGCGTCTGCCGCCGCCACAAAGTGCCGGTTGCAGGGGTAGCAGGGGTCGGGCATCAGCACTTCGTCGCCGCGCTCAAACAAGGCCAGGCACACCAGTTGCAGCGCGGCAGAAGCGCCCGCAGTGATCACGATGCGCTCAGCCGCAATTTGCAAGCCAAAGCGCTGGGCGTACCAGTCGGAGAGGGCTTGGCGCAGGGCCGGGAGGCCCAACGCCGAGGTGTACTGGGTCTGCCCCTGGGCAATGCAGGACGCAGCGGCCGCCTGCACCGCCTGCGCCGCCCCGAAATCGGGTTCACCAATATTCAGGTAAATCATGGGGCGCCCCCCTTGGGCGGGGTCGCACAAGGGGCTGGCTGCCAGGGCGTTTGCCGCCTTGGCACATTCCATGACGTAAAAAGGCTCGATCTCGTCGAGCCGGCTGGCGAGTTTCATCGGGCGGCGGTCAGGGCGCGATGGGGTTCAGGCTTTGTTGCGGGCGGCAACTTCAGCCGGACGCAAATCACCCGCGGCGCGATCGAGCACGCCGTTGACGTATTTGTGTCCATCGGTGCCGCCAAAGGATTTGGCCAACTCCACCGCTTCATTGATCGCCACTTTGTAGGGGATGTCAATGCAGTGCTTCAACTCATAAGCACCGATCATCAACACGCCGTGCTCGATGGGGGACAGCTCGGTGGTTTTGCGGTCGACATGGCGGGCCAGCACTGCGTCGAGATCGGCCGCTTCCAGGATGCAGCCGTTCAGCAGCGCGTCAAAGTGGGCTTGGTCGGCCTTTTTGAAGTCTTCTTGCTCGCGCATATGGGCGTCGATGGTAGCGACGTCGTCACCCGTGATCAGCCATTGGTACAGGCCTTGCAAGGCGGCTTCGCGTGAGCGGCGGCGGGCCGATTTGGGTTGAGCCCGCTTGGCGCCGGTTTTGCCTGCGGCAGGTTTTTTGGCCGGGGCGTTGTCGTTGCTGGTGCTCACTGGAGTTCTTTCATCAAATTGGCCATTTCAACGGCTACGCGGGCGGCATCGCGGCCTTTTTCTTCGGTACGGGCCCAGGCTTGCTGCTCGTTTTCTACGGTCAGGATGGCATTGGCAATCGGTGTGGCGTAGTCCAGCGTGATGCGGGTGACCGCTGCACCGCTTTCATTGGCCACCAACTCGAAGTGGTAGGTTTCGCCGCGAATGATGCAACCCAGGGCGACCAAGGCATCGTAGTCTTCGCTGTCGGCCATGGCTTGCAAGGCCAGAGGCACCTCCAGCGCGCCCGGCACGGTGACATGGCGGATGTGCGCGGGGTCAACGCCCAGGGCTCGCAGTTCGGTGATGCAGGCCTGAGCCAGGCTTTGGGTGATGTCCGCGTTGAAGCGCGCTTGCACGATGCCGATGCGCAGGTTTTCGCCGTTCAGCGAGGCGCTGGCGTGCCCTTTGTCAGATGCTTGCATGAGCTTTTCGTTGGTGATTCAGTTGATCGGTCGATCAGGAAGTCAGTCAATACAGGGTCAGGGCTTGTGACCAGCCGCCACAAAACCTGTGACTTCCAGGCCGTAGCCGGTCATGCTGGGCATGCGGCGCGGGCTACCCATCAAGCGCATGCGGTGCACGCCCAGCTCGCGCAAGATTTGAGCCCCGACGCCGTAGGTGCGCAGATCCACGGCTTTGGCGGGTGGCTCGCTGCTGGGCTCGGCTTGCAGCCGGGTCAGGAGGCTGTTGCCGTCTTCACCGCAGTTGAGCAATACCGCCACGCCGCGGCCTGTGCTTTGCAATTCAGCCAGCGCAGCAGCCAAGGGCCATGAGTGGCAGTTGGTGCTGAGTTCCAACAAATCAAGCACGGACAACGGCTCGTGCACGCGCACCAGCACTTCGTCTTCGGGCTGCCATTCGCCAAGGCTCAGCGCCAAGTGGGTGCCGCCCGTGCGGTCCTGGAAGATGTTGCAGTCGAATTCGCCCTGCACCGTTTGCATCTTGCGATGGCCGATGCGATGCACCAGGGATTCGTTGCGGCTGCGGTATTCGATCAGGTCGGCAATGGTGCCGATCTTCAGGCCGTGCTCTTTGGCGAACTCGACCAGATCTGGCAGGCGCGCCATGGTGCCGTCGTCTTTCATGATCTCGCAGATCACGGAGGCGGGGGTCAGGCCGGCCATTTTGGCCAAATCGCAACCCGCTTCGGTATGGCCTGCGCGCATCAACACGCCGCCGTCCTGCGCTTGCAGGGGGAAGATGTGGCCGGGTTGAACCAAGTCACGGGCGACCGCATCGCGCGCCACGGCGGCTTGCACGGTGCGCGCCCGGTCGGCGGCAGAAATGCCGGTGGTGACACCTGTGGCCGCCTCAATGGAAACGGTGAAGGCGGTGGCGTGTTTGGTCCCGTTGCGGCTCGCCATGGGCGGCAAGTTCAGGCGCTCGCAACGTTCGCGGTTGAGGGTGAGGCAGATCAAGCCACGACCAAATTTGGCCATGAAGTTGATCGCTTCCGGGGTGACGTGGTCGGCTGCAAGCACGAGGTCACCCTCGTTCTCGCGGTCTTCTTCGTCAACCAGGATAACCATGCGGCCAGCGGCCAGCTCGGCGACGAGCTCGTGTACAGGTGATATGGGCATCCCGCGATTGTAGGCGGGCGCGGCGAGTCTGGTGAGCTTGGGCGTCAGAGCCCGTGATCCGATCAGGGGCGGCGGGCGCGCAGACGGAGGTCTTCCCCCCGCATTTCACAGTCCAGCCAACGCCATTGCTGGGCCTCTTGCAGGGAGCTCAAGGCCCCGATATCGGCCATGCCGAAGCCTTGGCCCAGCATTTTGGGGGCGAGGTAGATCAGCAATTCGTCCACCCAGCCTTCTCGCAGCAGCGAGCCGTTGAGCTTGGCACCGGCTTCGATATGGAGCTCATTGATGCCGCGCGCACCCAAATCTGTCAGCACCTGCCCGAGATCCACCTTGCCTTGCCGGTTGGGCAGGCTCACCAGTTCAGCCCCCGCGGCGAGCAGTGGCGCCGCGCCAGGATGGGTGCTGATGTCTTGCGCACAGTAGATCAAGGCGGGTGTCTTGCCCCGCAGCAATTTGGCGCCGACGGGTGTGCCCAGGCGGGAGTCGATCACCACCCGCAGGGGCTGGTGCGTGGTTTCCACCAGGCGCACGTCCAGTTGGGGATCGTCGTCCCGCACGGTGCCAACGCCGGTCAATACTGCGCCAGCGCGGCGGCGCCATGCGTGCCCATCGGTGCGGGCAGCAAGGCCGGTGATCCATTGGCTCTGGCCGTTCAGCAGGGCTGTTTTGCCGTCCAATGAAGCCGCAATTTTCATGCGGACAAAGGGGCGACCCCGCTGCATGCGCGAGAAGAAACCGATGTTCAGTTCTTGCGCCGCCTCTGAAAAAAGGCCCAGCTCGGTCTGAATCCCCGCCGCCCGCAAACGCGCCATGCCTTGCCCGGCGACCAGCGGGTTGGGGTCGCCAATCGCCACAACCACGCGTGCGAGGCCGGCTGCAATCAAGGCCTCGCAACAGGGCGGGGTGCGTCCATGGTGCGCACAGGGCTCCAGCGTGACGTAGGCCGTGGCGCCGCGCACGTCGTGGCCGCGGGTTTGGGCGTCGCGCAAAGCCATCACCTCCGCATGGGCCTGCCCGGCTGCTTGTGTGTGGCCGCTGCCCAGCACCCGGCCTTCGGCGTTGGTGATCACGCAGCCGACACGCGGATTGGGGTCGCTCAAGCCGATGGCGCACTCGGCCAGGGCCAAGGCGTGGCGCATGGCGCTTTCAGGGGACGGGTGGTGTGTGGGATTCATCGTGGCACTTCAATCCCAGGGCGCAGCGTCCAGGGCAGGGGTGTCGGGAGCAGAGGCTTCAAGCGGCGCGGGCGGCAAGGCGGCCAGCGCGGCACCTGCAGCCAGGAAGTCGTGCTCGCCACCCAGGCCTTCGATCAATTCGGGGATGAGCTTGCTGAGTTCGCCCGTGGCCAACGCGGCGTCCGCATCAAAGGCTTCGTCCTTCTCGGGCGAGTCGCGGCCCTCGAAGGCCAGGTCCAGAAAGCTGATTTTCTTGATCTGGAAGGTGTCGGTGAGCATGAACGAGACCCGGTCTTTCCAGGTCATAGCCAATCGCGTGGGGGCTTTTCCGCCGGTGAGGTGCTGGCGCACTTCTTCGATGTCCAGCGCATGACGGGCATAGCGCACCACCGATTTCATCTCGTCGCCGCTCTTCAACTCACATTCGCGGTCGATCGTGAAGCCGGCCGGGGGCACGCCGTCCATCAGCCAAGCGGCCATGCAGGCTGCAGGGGCCTCAGCCGTTTGGATCAGGTGCAGGTTCAGGCCATCAAGCGCTTTGATCAACAAGGTGACCACCTCTTCGGCGCGGCTGGCGCTGCCGGCGTCGATCATCAGCAGTTGTTGCGCCGGTGCGATCCACACGCGGATTGATGATTGCTTGGTAAAGGCCATGGGCAGCAGCTCCAGCGTGGCCTGCTCCTTGAGTTCTTTGCCTTGCTTCTTGCCGGGCTTACGGCCGGTTTCCTGCTCAATGCGGGCGGCCATTTCGTCGACTCGGCGTTTCACCACGGAGCCGGGCAGCACGCGTTGCTCCAGCATCAGCTTGAGCAGAAAATGACCACCGATGTCTTCAA
This sequence comes from Roseateles koreensis, assembly GCF_028595305.1. Classification (GTDB taxonomy): domain Bacteria; phylum Pseudomonadota; class Gammaproteobacteria; order Burkholderiales; family Burkholderiaceae_C; genus Paucibacter_A; species Paucibacter_A koreensis. The sequence goes on from NZ_JAQQXS010000003.1 coordinate 257,918, forward strand.
CCAGCGGGGCGTGCGGCACGCCGCGGGGGGAGGTCCAGCCCAAGGACTGCGCCTGGGTGGCACCGCACTCCACAAAAACCTGTTTTTCGAGCGCCTCTTCAATTGTCTGGGCATGGGCCTGCCAAGTGGGGCCGATGCGGTAAACCATCAGGTTCTTGAACACTGCTGCAATCCTTGTACGCCTGTTGTGTGAACGTTCTGCTCACGGGGAATGGTGGGAACTGCCGCGCTATGGCAACTTCGCGCGGGCAAAAGCATGATTGTGTCAGGCTTCAGGCAGGTGGATTGATTGCGGGCCCAGCCTTTGCCGGTCAAGCGGCGGCGGGTGATCAGCGCACGCCGTTGGGTTGATGCAGCACCGTGGCCGTGTTGCTGAAGAAGCCCAGGCTGGCGTCGATCGCGTGGCCTGCCGGGCAGTTTTCTGATCCCGGGATGACCAGAAAGTTTTGTCGGGTCAGGGCGCCGCTGACTTTGCTGTAGCTCAGGGGATGCTCCGCGTTGCTGATGCTGCCATTGCCGTCGTAGTCTGCGCTGTACCGGCAGATGTTTCTGGCGCTGGTGCCGCTGCCATTGCTTTGGCCGGTCAAGGGAATGCCGGTCAGCGTCAATTGCCCCGACCAGATGGGCGGCGTGCCGCTGTTGGGGTAGACCACGCAGTAGTAGCTCACATAGGTCTGGGTGGCGGGCGTGGTAAGGGGCGTGTCGCTGAAACACTGGTAGCTGGGCATCATGCTGCTGGAGGTCGTCAAGGCGAGGTTGAGCCCCATCGGAATAGCCTGCCCGATGGGGTTGCCCGGGTCGCTCGGCGAATGGTCTGAAAAACGCACAAAGCCGCTCAGCAGGTAGCCGAATGCGTTGCCTCTGCAGGCGGCGACGTCGGCCGCTGCCAGATTGCTTGTCGGTGTGCTGGGGATGTTGCAGATGCCGGTGATGACGCCGGTCAGATTGTTGAAGACCCAAACAACGTCGCCTGAGGCCAGGGGCTTGAACGCGCTGCTGCCGTCGCCAAGATCCTTGGCGTTCGTGGGGATGCTGGCCTCACGGTTGGCCGGGCGCCGCAGGGGCGAAGACACCGGGGCGATCCCCAGGGCGCCACCCAATAGTGGGTCGGCCCGGGACAAGACGCTGTCAAGGCTGACGGTTTGAGTGCCTTCGCTGCGGTCAAGCCAGCTCACTTCAACACGGATTGACTTGCGAATGGGCTCCACTGAGTCGACCACCGTCCGGGTTACGGTGAAGGTGGCATTGGTCCCGTTGTCAAAGGTCGCGACCACGCCGTCGGAGCCGGGTGTGGCGATGTCGTCAAACGCCAGAGTGTTGGCGTTCGCCGGGTTGGGCGTGGCGAGTTGAGAGTAGCTGCGCAGCTTCTCCATTTCTTGCTGCGCCAAGCGCACTGCCTCGCCGCGTTGTTTGGCCAGGTCGGAGCTGTGGCGCAGATTGCTTTGCAGGCCGACCAGCGCCAGCATGCCAAAGGCCATGATCAGCAGGGCCACCAGGGCTTCAAGCAGCGCAACACCACGCGCGCCATGCTGTGGCGTGTTGAGTGAGGGGCGTGCGGGCCGGTTCATTGCGCCGCGCTCAGTTCCACCAGCCGCCAGGAATGCGCACAAAGCTGCCCGCGCGATTGCTCAGTTGGTCCATCACGGCGGCCTGGTACCACAGGTCGACCGTGCCGGTCACGGTGGTGTTTCCGGCCACGATCATGGCGCCGGTGAATACTGCGGGCATGGCGCTTGAATTTGCCCAGTCCAGATTGCCGTTGCTGAACAGCAAGCCTGTGAGCTGCATCGGCCCTTGCAGCGCCACGGCGCCATCGGCCACCAGCAGCAAGGGCTCGGTGGCGGTACCCAGGGTGATATTGCTGCTGATGACCAAAGGCCCCGCCACCCATGCCAGGCGAACGCCGCTGTTGTAGGCGGCCAGCAGGGCTGGGCCGCAATCCCCTTGCGGGCAGGTGATGGTGCGCATGGCGGGTTGGTTCTGGTAGTTCACCATGGCCATGCCGAAAAACATCTTGAACAGGTCGGCACCTTGCTTGCCCAGCAAGCTGGGGTCGGCCAGTAAGAGGGCTTGCCGACCCGGCGTACCGGGCAGGCTGTCGAGGCGGCTGTCCAGCAGGCCGGAGGGATTGGCGTCCAGGCTGCTCAGAAGCAAGCCGCCGCTGCGTGGGTCGGTGTTGTGCAGGCCGAGTCCTGCGGCACCTGCGCCTACGGTGCCCATCGCCACCAAAGGGCTGGCCGGGGGCGCTTTCAATGCGCTCAACAAGGCGATGTCCACGTACAACTGCGACAGGCCCAAGGACGCAGCCCGGGCGTAGCTGCTGTTGGACTGGCATTCGGTCGACCCACTGGCCGTGCACCCTTCAATGAACATGCGGACTACGCCGGGCCGAATGGGAGACGCGGTGTCAATGGCCCGCAGCGAGACGGCGAAGCGCGGCTGCATGCGCGAGGCTTCCGTCAGCAGCGGCGAGACGGGCAGGGGCCCTGAGGGGCATTGACAGGTCCAGTCTTGTGCGCCCGAGGCCTTTCGGACGCAATCGGCGACAGCGGGCGTGCCGTAATTGATGGGCGTTATGCCCCGGGAGCCGGAGTCAATCGTCAAATAGCGTTGGCGAAAACTGGTCCCACCCGTACTGCTGGGCGTGCATGCTGCGTCCACCGCAATGCCATTCAGCATGGAGAGCGCCCATTCCGCACCGGCTTCGCCCGCTTCCAGGGCAACTCCGGTGCGGTAGTAGTTGCTGGCAATCCGCTGTTCGAACAGTTGATTGCGGCTGGCGAAGGCTGCCATCATCGCCATGATCAGGAACAAGATCATCACCACCACCAAAGTCGCGGCGCCACGCTGTGGCAACCGAGCGGCGGGCGCCCAGCTATTTTTTCGGTGCATCCCGGTGATGCCTTGGGGGCGCCGCAGGTTCATGGTGGGCAGGCGCCGATGACTTCGTCATTGCGCATCTTGCTGCTGACCCTGAGGGTTCGCACCACATTGGCATCGTGGGCGGCGACGCCGGTTAATGTGATGTCGAAACGTTTGACAAGCAGCTGTGGCGGGCATGTCGCTGTGACGACCGGACAGGTTTTTTCGCACATGTCCTGCAATGACAGGTTTTGAATATTGGGCTGAACGGTGAACGCCGTGATCAGCAAGGTGGCGGGGTCGGTCAAGGCCTGCCAGTTGCCCCCGGCGTTGCCATTGCCTTGTTTGAATTGCAAGGTCTGACCGTCCAGGCGAAAGCCGAAATGTTCATTGCTCGAGGAGACATTGTCTTCCGGGTAAAGCGGGGTGCCACCGACCCGGCTGTCACTGACCGAGTAGCTGTAGTCGACCTCGTTTTGGGCTTGAGCCACGGAGGTTTGACTGGCGTAGTCGTTGGTGATGGGGCCGGCCGCCGTGGCCGCCGGAACCCAAACCATGTTTTCAGCCATCGCGTGAGCGCCTCCGCGGCGCAACTCGCGCAGCATCAGGTCGGCGGCGGCGCGCAGGTCCTGCTGAACTTGGGTCTCTAGCACCAGCCGTCGGTGTTCGTTGAGTTGCTGGGTCAACATCATGCTGGCCCCAGCAACCACAATCATGCCCACCGTGATGCCTACCATCAACTCAACCAGACTCAAGCCCAGTTGGCCGTGGCGCCTGCCCATGCTGCGGACCTTGCCCGGGCCAACTTCTTGGCGAGGCATCACGACACGCATACGGGTACCCCTGAAAAACTGCCGTTCGGGCTGCAAAGGTGCACCCGGCCCATGCCATTGAGTTCTACCCGCAACTGACTGCTTCGCCCGACGACGTTGACTCCAAAATTTTGAACCGATGGCAGCATTTGCGGCGCTTGAAAGGCGACGCGGTTACGAGCCCCGGCGGGCCAACTCCCGGTGGGCGAAAAAGAAACGCCCGTGCTGCTGAGCAGTTGCTCGGTGCGCAATTCCTGCAAACTGGTGTGTGAGGAGCAGGCTGAGCCCGGTGCCTTGCTGCAGTCGCAGTGGCCGTAGCCAATGCCATAGGCGATGGTGTAGCAGCTGACCGTCGACGTTTGCTGAAAATACACGATCACGTTCTCCGGGCGGAGTCCTGATTCAGCCCGCGCATAGGCCAAGTCGTTGCTCAGATTGGCGGCCACCACTTGGACTCGCCGGCGATTCAACAGGTCAACGAACGAGGGCGCAGCCACGGCCATCGTGATGGCCAGCACGCCCATGGCGACCAGACACTCGACCAGCGTGAGGCCGGTACCGGTGTTCGTACCAGCGCCAGATGGTCTTGCCGACTTCAATGGGGCCAACATTTTTGACTGCTGTCGTTACCCGCTTTGTCTGTGGCCAGGTATTTCATATTTCCGCCGTTCAGCTCAACGGACATGGATGCGCAGTCGCTGTCGTTGGCCTGGGGGGAGCTGCTATTGGCTTGCGCAATGGCTTTGAAGCCGAAGCTGAAGTCCGTCGAATTGCTCAATGCTGCAATGCTCAAGTTGTAGTGCCCGCCGGGTGACAGCCCGTTGCTGTAAGGCGCCCCGAGGCCGGTATCCGCCAAGCTCGACACGTAGGTGCTGCGGTTGCTGCGCAATCGCTCCTGGGCCTGAACAATGCTGCTCAGTGAATTGATGGCGTCGGACCGGCGACCTTTTGCGATTTGTTGCTTGAAGGAGGGCAACGCTACCACCGCCAATACGCCCGCAACCACGAGGGTGATCATGAGTTCGACCAGCGTGAAGCCGAACTGCCGTGGTGCAGCACGCCGTGCAAAGTCGTGAAGGCGGGGGGTGTCCATCGTTTGATTATGGGAAGCCGGTGCGGATAAACGGTGCTGAAAATTGCCTTTTGTCGGGTTTTGCCTACCTTTGGTCGCTGACCCCCTGTTCGAGTGGTGTCGTTGGCAAAGAAGATTGCGCAGCGATGTTTGATTTGTGGCAGGCGTAACCTTTTGGGGGAAGTCAAACCTGAACGTCAACACTTGGGATATCGCGCCAGCTTACCGGCTGGGCTGCAGGCCCGGGTGCGGCCTACGATGTTCACGATTTGATGAATCAGTTCGCCATTGGCATTGGAGAGTTGGATGGTGCCCATCTTGGCCACGGTCCCTTGGCGCGCCTGAAAGCTCATCTGGCTCACATTGGACTGAAAAACCACATGGTCGGTCTCGGGCACCCATTGCAGTTTGATCAGGGCGGCAAGGTTGCTGCACACCGGAGTGCCTCCATCGTCGCAATGGCATTGATTGGCCGCGCCGCCATGCAAGACATAGCAACTGCCATGCAACGTGCGATTGAAATGGATATGGACGGGGTCCGACCCCAGCACGGCGGCACTGCGGGCATGTTGAAGGTCCGTCAGCAAGGTCTGGGAGACCGCGTACAGGCGTTGGCGTTGTTGCAGGGCGCCAAAGGCGGGTACCGCTGCCGCCGTCAGGAGAGCGCTGATGCCCGCACAGGTGCAGAGTTCAAGCAGGCTGATGCCCCGCTGTGGGCGCCGTGGGCCTAGTGGGCGCCCTGGACGTTGCAGGTGTTGCGTGCGTTTTATCTGAAGCAAAGCCATCTCCCAGGGGGCACCTTGGCGTGAGCACACTGTAGAAGACGGGGGCTTGGCGCGAGTTCCCCTGAATACGGGGCAGGGTGTCGCTGCAATCAGGGGCTGATCGAAAGGGCGCGGCGGGGTGCTTGGGCCCTCAAGCTAGCGCCTGGGGCGTGCCTGCTACACCTGTGGCGACGGAGTTCAGCGTCAGATTTCGCGAATCAACTTGCGGAATTCGTCGACGTCTTCGAAGCTCCGGTAGACGGAGGCGAAGCGGACGTAGGCGACTTTATCGATGCGTTTGAGTTCGCGCATCACCAATTCACCCAGGCGAGTGGAGGGCAGTTCGCGGGCACCGCTGGTGAGCAGGGTTTCTTCAATCTTGGCCAGGGCGGCGTCGATCTGCTCGATGCTGACGGGCCGTTTGCGCAGCGCCAGTTGCATGGAGGCGCGCAGCTTCTTGGCGTCGAAGTCGGCACGGGTGCCGTCTTTCTTGACCACCACGGGCAGGGCGATTTCTGCCCGCTCGTAGGTGGTAAAGCGTTTATCGCAGCCGAGGCAGCGCCGCCGGCGCCGAACCACATCGCCTTCATCCGACTCGCGGGTCTCTGAGACCTGCGTTTCGTGGTGACTACAGAAGGGGCAACGCATCGGCGGAGGGGGCTGACTCGGTGAGCGTTCAGGCTTTAGCGATAGACCGGGAAGTCGCGGGTGAGCGCGGCCACCTTCTCACGCACGGCAGCCAGATTGGCTTCGTCGTGCGGGTTGTCCAGCACGTCGGCAATCAGATTCGCGGTGATGCGAACCTGTTCTTCCTTGAAACCGCGGGTGGTCATGGCCGGTGTGCCCAGACGGATGCCGCTGGTGACCATGGGCTTTTGCGGGTCGTTCGGGATGCCGTTCTTGTTGCAAGTCATGTGGGCCAGGCCCAGCACGGCTTCGGCTTCTTTGCCGGTCATGTTCTTGGGGCGCAGGTCCACCAGCATCACGTGGCTTTCGGTGCGCCCAGAGACGATACGCAGGCCGCGTTGGGTCAAGGTTTCCGCCAGCACCACGGCGTTCTTGACGACTTGCGTCTGGTAGGCCTTGAACTCGGGCGTCAGCGCTTCCTTGAAGGCCACGGCCTTGCCGGCGATGACGTGCATCAGCGGGCCGCCCTGGATGCCGGGGAAGATGGCGCTGTTGATCTGCTTGGCCACATGATCCTTCATCAGGATGATGCCGCCGCGCGGGCCGCGCAGGCTCTTGTGGGTGGTGGAGGTGACCACGTCGGCATGCGGCACGGGGTTGGGGTACACGCCCGCAGCCACCAGACCGGCGTAGTGCGCCATGTCGACCATGAAGTAGGCGCCAATTTCCTTGGCGATCTTGGCGAAACGCTCGAAATCAATGCGCAGGCTAAAGGCTGAGGCGCCGGCAATGATCAGCTTGGGCTTGTGGGCGCGGGCCGTGGCTTCCATCGCGTCGTAGTCGATGTCTTCTTGGGCGTTCAAGCCGTAGCTCACGACCTTGAACCACTTGCCGCTCATGTTCAGCGGCATGCCGTGGGTCAGGTGGCCGCCTTCGGCCAGGCTCATGCCCATGATGGTGTCGCCGGGTTGCAGCAGGGCGAAGAACACGCCCTGGTTGGCTTGCGAGCCGGAGTTGGGCTGAACGTTGGCGTTCTCGGCGCCGAACAATTGCTTCAGGCGGTCAATGGCGAGTTGCTCGACGACGTCCACGTTCTCGCAGCCGCCGTAGTAACGCTTGCCGGGGTAGCCTTCGGCGTACTTGTTGGTCAGCTGGCTGCCCTGCGCCTCCATCACGGCGGGCGAGGTGTAGTTTTCAGACGCAATCAGTTCGATATGGTCTTCTTGGCGCTTGTTTTCGGCCTGGACGGCTGCCCACAGATCGGGATCAACGAGGGCCAATGTGGATGTGCTGCGATCAAACATGATGGTGGTGTGTGCGTTGAATGGGGAGTTGGCGCTGCTGGCAAACCGAACCGCGGTCAAGCAGGTTCAGCGCAGAACGGCCCAGGCGAACGGCAAATGCGGTTTTTGGAACCTCCCCAAAAAACCGTTCGCGCTCCCCGGTGGTCCACCACCTCAAATCGAGGGCCCTGGCCGGGCCGCATGATCATGATCGCCAGTCGCGCGAAGCTTGCAGTGTAGCCGTTGCCGGCTCTGGTCTGAACGATCGGCGTGTGCCGACTATTGAACCATGGCGACTTTGGCGGTCGTCAAGGTCAGCTCGGCCGAAGCCAGGGGCGTGGTACTCGCCAAAGTCGGGGCGGGGCTGTCGCGCGGTGTTTTCGGCACCGGGTGGCCGGCTGCCACGCCCTTCATCTGCTCATGCAGTTCAAGCACGCGTGCGGCGTAGCCCGTGTCGTCTGACAGGTTGGCAGCGCCCACGTAGTAGCGCAGGCCTTCGTCCAAATTGCCGGCCCGCTGAATGCACTCCTTGAGCACCTGAACACCCACACGCAAGTTGGTGATGGGGTCGAAGGCCGCCAGATTGCCGCCAAAGGCTTCGTACTTGTCGTTGTGCACGCGTGTCATCACCTGCATCAGGCCCTGCGCACCCACGGGGCTTTGGGCAAAGGGGTTGAAACTGGATTCCACGGCCATGATGGCCAAGATCAGCGTCGGCTCCAGATGTGCCTTCTGGCTGACCGCCCAGGCTTCTTGCACCAGGCGGCTGATTGGTTCGGGCGCGACTTTGTAGCGGCGTGACAGCCACATGGCGACGGCAGCCTGCTGTCGCGTCAGGTCCTTGGGGTCGGCCGCCGTGGCCCGGTCGACGGCATTGGGCTCCGCCATCGCGAGCAGGGTATTGCTGCCGTCCGCTTGGGTGCGGGCTTCCTCGCGGGCATTCAGCCAGTCGAGTGCCTGGCCTTCCAGGTCTTTACGCAAATCAGCCTGGCTCACAAACACCAGACCCAGGGCCACAACAGCCAAGCCCACCAACGCCAGGCTGTTGTGGCTCACGACCAGCAGACCTTGCCCAATGTCCTTGATGAACAAGGACAAGGTGGCTCGGGTGGCTTTTGCCAGGGATAAAAGATCATGTCGCGCTGTCATGCAACTCCTTTGTTCTCAGTCACGCCAAGTTCCAGGGCTTGCGCCATGGAAGTTCGACATGAAAGTGATAATCAGTTGATGCGCCCGGGCCAGGCTGCAAGCACAGCCCAGACAATCAGATTTCACTCAGCAGCGGTAAGCGCCTCCAAGTCTTCTTGGGGTGGCGCGGGTAAACCCTTGTGTCACAAGGTTCGGCGAATTCTAGGGGTGAAAAATAACCCGTCAAGCTTATAAACGTCGTTTTATATAACTAAACAATATGAAATACAGGGATTTGCGTGACTTTATGGGCCAATTGGAGGCCTTGGGCGAGCTCAAGCGGGTCAGCCAACCGGTGTCGCCCGTGCTCGAGATGACGGCGCTCAGCGACCGCGTGTTGCGGGCGCAAGGGCCGGCACTCTTGTTCGAGCGGCCAACGGGTTTTCAGACACCTGCATTGACCAATTTGTTTGGCACGACACGGCGTGTTGCCCTGGGCATGGGAGCGCAAAGCCTGTCGGAGCTGCGGGACGTGGGCCATGTTCTCGCTGGCTTGAAAGAACCCGAACCGCCGAAAGGCGTGAAGGACGTGGGCCGCCTGCTCAGCATGGCCAAGGCGCTGTGGGACATGAAGCCCAAGGTCGTCGGCAAAGCCGCTTGCCAAGAAGAGGTGATGGCGGGCAGCGAAGTCGACCTGAAGCGCCTGCCCATTCAAACCTGCTGGCCAGGCGATGCGGCGCCGCTTTTGACCTGGGGCTTGGTCATCACACGAGGCCCGCAAGGCATTGTCCAAGCGCGCTCGCGCCAGAACCTGGGCATCTACCGGCAGCAATTGATCGGTCGCCGGCAGTTGATCATGCGTTGGTTGGCGCATCGGGGCGGGGCGCTGGATTTTCGGGATTTCGCGCTGGCCAATCCTGGTCAGCCCTTTCCCATCGCCGTGGCCTTGGGCGCTGATCCGGCCACCATCCTGGGCGCCGTGACACCCGTTCCTGATAGCTTGTCGGAATATCAGTTTGCCGGCTTGCTGCGCGGTTCAAGAACCGAATTGGTCGATACCGGCGTGGGCGAGGCGGGGCGCATGCTGCAAGCCCCGGCCAGCGCTGAAATCGTGCTTGAAGGGCATATCCCCACGGCACCCACTGGCTACGCGGGCCTCAGCGAGGATGGTGTTCCTTTGAAGGAAAAAGGCGGCTATCTCCACGCGCTGGAGGGGCCGTACGGCGACCACACGGGTTATTACAACGAGCAAGACTGGTTTCCGGTGTTTGAGGTAACCCGGCTGACGCAGCGTCCCAACCCGATTTATCACTCGACCTACACCGGCAAGCCGCCAGATGAGCCGGCCATTCTGGGGGTGGCTTTGAATGAGGTGTTTGTTCCCATTCTTCAGAAACAGTTTCCTGAGATCGTTGATTTTTACCTGCCCCCTGAGGGTTGCAGCTACCGCATGGCGGTTATCTCCATCAAGAAGTCTTACCCGGGGCATGCCAAGCGCCTGATGTTTGGCCTTTGGAGTTATTTGCGCCAATTCATGTATACCAAGTTCATCGTCATCGTTGATGAAGATGTGAATGTGCGCGACTGGCAGGAGGTGATCTGGGCCATCACCACCCGGATGGACCCGGTTCGCGACTGCACCCTGGTCGACAGCACCCCCATCGATTACCTGGACTTTGCGTCGCCGGTTAGCGGCTTGGGCGGCAAGATGGGCCTGGACGCCACCAATAAATGGCCCGGTGAAACCAGCCGTGAATGGGGCCGGGTGATCACCATGACCCCCGCCGTCCAGGCGCGCGCCGATCAATTGTTCGACACCTTGTTTGCAAATAAATAGCGAGCCGTCCTTGAATTACGCCTCGGGCTCGCCTATTGTTCAAAGGCCTGCTACAGGCATCTCCACTGGCGCAATCATTGCGCGCCAGGAGCCCTCCGGCATCATGCTTTAGAGCTCCATTGATGGCGTAAGCCATCCGGCCCCTTTCAACCGCTCGGTTGAAAGGGGTTTCAATTTGGGCTTGCTGTTTGTACATGCCGTTTGTACATGCCGTTTGTGCTTTGCACGGCTTCGTTCCTGGTCCCCATGGAGACAACGACGCTGAAAGTGGGCGCTCGTCGAGTGCTGGCGTAGGGCGCCTTGGCTGCGTGCGCCTGAAACGTAACTGATTGGTAAAGCCTGTCAGCGGCCAGGAAAAGGATGTTCCACTGGGTACTTCGATGCTGAAGTTTGTCCAACGCTTGACGCCTGAACACCGCTTTTCATGAGAGTGCTGATTCTTTTGCGTGATCTGTCCTTGAACGGCATCACCAGTTACAACCGCATTTTGGCGGGTGAATTACGGGCGCAAGGGCATACGGTATTTGTGCTGCCCTCGGGCGCAGACATGCCGTCTGATAACCGGTTTGGCTGGCCTCTCTTGCATCCCTGCCTTGAACCCCTGGTGCGCGGCGCGATTGCTCGCCTGATGCCTGATGTGATTGTGGTGAACCACTACACCCAGGCGAGGGTCGCCCACCGATTGAGTGAATCGCTGGGAATTCCTTGGCTTGCGATCATGCATAACGCGCATTCCGATCGTCGTATGCGTGAATGGGCCCAGTTGTTCAGCAATGTCAGCGGCGTGGTGACGATGTGCCAGACCCTGCGAGACAAGTACAGCGATCTCCTGAGGGAGAGTGCAGGGTTTCTGGCGGGCCACAAGCCGCCCATTTTTCTGAGTCGGCTGCCGCTTCAACGCCCCGTGGCGCCGCTCGCTCGCTCGGGGGGGGCGACCCCGGAGACGGTGGTACGTCTGGCCTATTGTTCACGGCTCAGCGGTAGTAAAGGGCCACGCTGCGAGGCGTGGTTGAAAGCCGTGGCCCTGCTGCCCGATCATGCGAGCTATCGCTTGCGCGTGATGGGTGGTGGCAGTCAATTGAGGCAGATCAAGCAGTTGGCGGGCCGTTTGGGTCTCAACGTTGAGTTCACCGGCATGGTGGCCAATGTGCTGCCCTACCTGGAGGATGTGTCCGTCATGACAGGCGCTGGGTATGCCGTTCTTGAGGGCTTGGTCCATGGCTGTGCGGCCGTGGGACTGGGTTTTGGCGGCTGCTTCGGTGCTGTCACGGCGGCGCGTTTGGACGCGGCCATGGCGGTGAATTTCGGTGACCACGCGATGGGCAGATTTTCAACCGACCCGGCCTTCATCGCCCAAGAGTTGCAAACGGCGATTGAGTTGCACCGCAGCGGGCAGGCACAGGCGGTGTCTGAACGCGTGATTGCGCTTTGTGCACCTGCCGAGATTGCCACTGGGTTGACCCGGTTTGCACAACGTGTCTGCCAGCCTGCCTATGAGCGGTCTTTGTCGATGGCGGGAAAGTCGCTGACTTGAGCGTCCCGCTCGAGTGCTATTGCTGGCCACCTGGCTTGTGCTATTCCGCCACCACCCATTGGCCGTCAAGGCGCAGTTGATGGGGTTTGTACCGAGCTTTGTAAGCCATCTTGGGGCTCTCGGCGATCCAGTAGCCCAGATAGAGATGTGACAGTTGCAGGTCTTTGGCCTGCTGGATTTGCCACATCACGTTGTAGGTGCCGTAACTGACATCCTCCTCGGGTTCGTAGAAGGTATAGACCGCAGACAAACCGTCGCTGAGGATGTCCAGAATCGACACCATTTTGAGGCGGCTGCTGCCGTCCGCTTGCAACTCGCGAAATTCGACAAGGCGTGAATTGATGCGGCTCTGCAGCAGGAACTGGGTGTATTGGTCGATGCTGTCGTTGTCCATCCCCCCCCCCGAATGACGGCCGGCCTGGTAGCGCAGGTACAACTCGTAATGCTCTTGGCTGAAGTCCAGGCGCATCACACGCGCTTGCAGATTGTGGTGCTGTGTCCATGCGCGCCGCTGGCTGCGCGAGGGGCGGAAGGTCTCAACCGGAATCCGCATCGGCACACAGGCTTTGCAGCCATCGCAATAAGGGCGGTAGGTGAACAGCCCACTGCGGCGAAAGCCCGACGCCACCAATCCCGAGTAGGCGTCGGCATGAATCAGGTGGCTGGGCGTGGCCACCTGCGAGCGAGCCTGCCGGTCGGGCAGGTAGCTGCAAGGATAGGCTGCAGTGGCGTAGAACTGCAGTTGGGCGAGCGGTAAGTCCTTGGGGTAAGTCACGATGGAAGCGTCGATGGCTGGGGACGGGTTCAGACTTCATCGGAAAAAATGCCGCCGAGTTGTGTCCACAGCGACGGATGATAGGTCCAGTTTGTGGCATCAGGCTGCGCGCAATAGGCCTTGATATGCGCTTCAAAGGCCTGGCGAGGCACTTCAGCGGCGCCCATGGACGCCAGATGCCGGGTGTTCTGCTGGCAGTCGATCCACGGAATATCTTGGCTGCGGCACAGGCAAACCAGGGCTGCCAGCGCAATTTTTGACGCGTCGGTGCGCCGCATGAACATGGACTCGCCGTAGAACATGCGGCCCAGATTCACGCCGTAGAGGCCGCCCACCAGGGCGCCGTCCATCCACGTCTCGATGCTGTGCACGCAATGGCTTTGCGCCGCCCAGGCCAAATAGGCCGCCTGCATCTCGGGCAAGATCCAGGTGCCCGATTGACCTTCTCGCGGCGCGTTGGCGCAGGCGGCCAGTACATCCGGGAGCGCGCTGTCCACCCGAATTTCACAGCGCTGGGAACGAATGAAATGAGCCAGTGTCTTGCGCAAAGAGCGCGACAGCTTGAAGTTGCGCGTCTGCAGAACCATGCGCGGGTCAGGCGCCCACCACAGCGGCGGTTGGCCGGGCCCATACCAGGGAAAGACGCCGTTTGAATAGGCCGCCTGCAAGCGCGCGGGCGACAAATCGCCACCCGCAGCCAAGAGCCCGGGCGCATCGGAGTCCGGGCCCAACGCAAGCCGGGTGGGTGGAAAGTTCAGTTCGGAATCAACCAGCCAATCGATCATGTCCTGACATGGTAGCCTGTCGGCCATGAAGATGATTGTTTATGGAATTCCCAACTGCGACACCGTCAAGCGGGCCCGCACTTGGCTGACCGAGCATGGCCAGGCATTTGATTTTCATGATTTCAAGAAGGCCGGTGTGCCGCCCGCCGAGGCAAGCAGTTGGTTGGCTGAATTCGGCTGGGAGAAGGTCGTCAACCGCTCGGGTACGACCTGGCGCAAACTTGACGACGCGGCCCGGGCCGGGGTCGTGGACTCGCCCAGTGCCGCCGCGCTCATGCAAGCGCAGCCCAGCGTGATCAAACGCCCGATTGTTCGATGGGTCGATGGCAGCCTGACGCTGGGATTCTCGGCGGATGCATTTTCGGAAAAACTCCAGGCCTAGCAGGGAAACCAAGCGGTGCGTAGCCCTTGCGCTTAACCCATGGCGCATGGCGCTTAAGGTAAGCTCGGCGGTCTGACATTCATCGCCGTCGCAGCGTCATCACTTCATGTTCACAGGCATTGTTCAAGGCGTCGCCCGCGTCGCCACCATCAACGACCGACCGGGTCTGCGCACGTTCACGCTGGCCTTTCCCGCGGGGTTTTGTGCGGGCCTTGAAATTGGCGCCAGCGTGGCCTGTGACGGCGTTTGCCTGACGGTCACCCACCTTGTTGACGCTGACCATGCCGAATTCGACGTGATGCAGCAAAGCCTGGCCTTGACCACCCTTGCGGGCTTGGCGGTGGGTAGTTGTCTCAATGTGGAACGCGCTGCCCGCGACGGCGCCGAAATTGGCGGCCACCCCCTGTCGGGCCATGTTGACTTCACCGCCGTGTTGGCGGGTATCCGGCGGCCTGAAAACAACCACGTCATGCGCATTCAGGTGCCTGAGCGCTGGATGCGCTACATCTTTGCCAAGGGTTATATCGCGATCAACGGCGCCAGCCTCACCGTCGCTGAAGCAGATCGCAAAGCGGGTTGGTTTGAAGTCTGGCTGATTCCTGAAACCTTGCGCGCCACCACCTTTGCAGAAAAAGGCGAGGGCGCGACCCTGAATATTGAAATCGAGCGGCAAACCCAGGTGTTTGTCGACACAGTGCGTGATGCGCTGGACGAACGGCTGGGCCCTTTGTTGCCCGCGCTTGAAAAGCTGCTGGCCAGCCAGGGCGCTAGTTTGGACGCTTTGAGCGAGCCGCCCAAGTCCATCCAGGCCTGATCGGCTCTAGGGCCGGGGGCACACGGGTCAGTGTGGTTTGCCGTGTAGCTTGGCATGGATGCGGCGCGTGGCCGTCCACACCCCGGCCATCACCAGCGGCACGGCCAAGCCGGCCGCCAATTCAGGGTTGATCGGCACGCCGGCGGACTTCAAGGCTTTGGCGGCATAGAGCAGCAGGCTGATGCAGTAGTAGCTAATGGCGGCGATGGACAAGCCTTCCACCGTGGTTTGTAGGCTCAGTTGCAATTCTTGGCCGCGGTTCAACTTGGCCAGCAGTAATTGGTTTTGTGCCTCCGATGCAATATCGACCCGGGTGCGCAGCAGCGCGCTGCTGCGCTCGATCCGAACCGACAAGGCCATCAAACGTTGCGCCGAGGCGCCCACCGTCGCGATGGCGGGTGAGAGCCGTCGCTGCATGAATTCGCCCAGCGTCTGGGTGCCTGAGATTGGTTTTTCTCGCAGTTCGGCCAGCCGCTGCAAGACCAGGGTGTTGTAGGCCTGGGTGGCGGAGAAACGGTAGGCATGTTCCGCCGTGGCGCGCTCGACGCCTGCCGCAATGTGGATCAAGCGGTCCAGCAGTTCGGACTCTGAGGCGCTGCGCGTTTCGAGTTGCTGGGTCACCTCCGCCAAGCCCGCCTCGGCGGCGCCGAGTTGCGGTGAGAGTTGCTTCGCCACGGGCAGGCCCCGCAAAGCCATCAGGCGATAGATTTCCATCTCCAGCAGCCGCTGCGAGATGCGCCCTGCGCGGTTGGGCGAGGTGCCAGGCGGCGCCATGACCAGGATGTGCTCAAAGCCGCTTTCGCGCAGGCGCAAATCCGTGACCGCCATCGAGTGCCCATTGCCCATCAATGAGGCCACCACATGGCGGCCCCCAAACCATCGGGAAGCCAACTCCAGTGTGGCGTGTGGATCGCTCAGATCGTGCTCCAGCATCACCAATTTCATTGCCGCAACTGTGCGGCCTGGAATTTCGTGCAGCCAATTCGCGTCGACGGCCAGCACCGACAGCAGATCCACGTCACCGCAACAACCCAATTCCACGTTGTGGGGCAAGGATTGCACCAGTGAGTAGCGTGTGAACTCGGTGTGCCGCTCCCATTTGACGGAATGGTCGGTGCCCCGCAGGCGCAGGAAGTTGTCTTGCAGCGCGCTGGGCAGCAGATCCTGCTGGCCGGGCAGGCGGCGCAGATGGGTCAGCTCCGCCTCCCGGCTGACGTCCTGATTCAGCACGGCCACGCACACCACCAGGGCGGGCAGCCGGATGCGCGTGGAGGGGCGGGCATGCACCTCGTTGTGCAGCAGCACGCGGAGCTCGTCATCGGGCGGCAGCGCGCTGGGTTGCGCGCGAGCCGGGGTGGCCTTTGCCGTGGCGCTTGATAGTGTTTGCGGTGTATTCACGCCTTGAGGTCCTGAAGCCGGATCAATGATCGTTGTGCAAGTAATGTGCCTGCTTGGGCAGACGCAGGCTAACGACAATACATAGCGCCATCATGACGGTGACGTACCAAAAGAAGCTCGATTCGTGGCCTTCGGATTTGAGGCTCAGCGCAACAAACTCGGCAGAGCCGCCAAAGACGGCGTTGGCAATGGCATAGGCCAGGCCCACACCCAGTGCCCGCACCTCGGTGGGAAACATTTCGGCCTTCACGATGCCGGCAATCGAGGTGTAAAAACTGACGATCGCCAGGGCCAGCACAATCAAGCCGAATGCTGCAAAGGGATTGGTGACGCTTTGCAGGCCCGTCATGATGGGCACCACGCTGAGCGAGCCCAAGATGCCGAACAAGAGCATGTTGTTGCGCCGCCCGATGCGGTCAGACAAGGCGCCAAACAAGGGCTGCATGCACATGAAGACAAACAGCGCGCCCGTCATGACATTGCTGGCCGTCTTGATCGACATGCCCGCAGTGTTCACCAGGTACTTCTGCATATAAGTGGTGAAGGTGTAGAAAATCAGCGATCCACCCGCTGTATAGCCCAAGACCGTGGCAAACGCCGGCCAGTGGTGCCGCAGCAGATGGGACACGCTGCCGGCTGATTTGCTGGCGCGGGCCTCGGCCGACGCGGTTTCATGCAGCGTGCGCCGCAAGAGCAGGGCGATGACCGCAGTGATGGCGCCGATCACAAATGGAATGCGCCAGCCCCAGGCCTTCAACTCGGCCTCGCTCATCACCTGCTGCAAGGCCACCACGACCAGTACGGCCAACAACTGCCCGCCAATCAGGGTCACGTATTGGAACGATGAAAGAAAGCCACGTTGCCCCCGCATGGCTACTTCGCTCATATAGGTGGCCGTGGTGCCATATTCACCACCGACAGACAGGCCCTGGATCAGGCGCGCCAGTAACAGCAGCGCTGGCGCCCATGCGCCGATGCTGGCGTAGGTGGGCAGGCAGGCGATCATCAGCGATCCGCCGCACATCAGCAGCACAGAGGTGACCATGGAGGCCTTGCGGCCGCGCCGGTCGGCGATGCGCCCGAACAACCAGCCGCCAATCGGGCGCATCAGAAAACCGGCTGCGAAAACGCCGGCCGTGTTGAGCAATTGCACCGTCGCGTCGGCCTTGGGGAAGAACGACGGCGCGAAGTAGATGGCGCAGAAGGCGTAGACGTAGAAGTCAAACCACTCCACCAGATTGCCCGATGACGCCGCCATCACGGCGAAGATGCGCTGGCGCTTTTCAGCTGCGGTGTAGGGGCGCAAAGTTGCGGTCGGGTCTTGGGCCATGGCGCATTCTCGTCAGGTGAAAATCGCATTCCAACACAGCGCCCGCGTGATGCGGCCCCCGACGCCCGGCCCGGCCTAAAAAACAGGGCACACCCTGACATGAAGCGTGGCGTTCACGCTTCAACGTACAGGGCGGGCGCCCGTGTGATGGCTCTGCGCGGTCAGCCCAGTCATTGCGATTGGCT
Organism: Roseateles koreensis; assembly: GCF_028595305.1. Lineage (GTDB taxonomy): Bacteria > Pseudomonadota > Gammaproteobacteria > Burkholderiales > Burkholderiaceae_C > Paucibacter_A > Paucibacter_A koreensis. The sequence continues at coordinate 275,506 of NZ_JAQQXS010000003.1, forward strand.
TGTTATGCCAGGTTGCGCAACTCTCGCAGCGCCACGGACACCATCGCCAAGTCCACGCCCTTGGCTTCGCCCAACTCGCTCAGCAGCCGGCCCGCGCGCTCCAGCGCTTCGCCTTTACGCTGCTCCCAGTCGCTCAAGATGTGTGGCGCTGCGCCTTGGCCGCCGTTCAGTACGTCAACGGCAATGCCGCGCTGCAAGCCGGCCAAGTCGTCCCCCAGGGCCATCTTGGCTTGTGTCTGCCAGTAGCTGTCGGCGGGCAGTGCGGCGATCTGCTGATGCAGCCGGGCCAGGCCCAGGCGTTCACCCAGGCTGGCATGCACTTCGGCCACTTCGTCCAGCGAGCGCTGGCAGGTGTCGGCGACTTCCGCAATGTCCAGCGCAGCGTACAAGCGTTCCGCCTGGGCCACCGCGTGGGCCAGCGCAGCCGGCACCCCGGCTTCGGTCCAGGCTTGCGCGGTTGCAAGCGAGGGCGCGTCCGCGAGGCGTGTGCGCATCACGTCCACGGCTGGCGTGAATCTTGAAAAAACCTGCCCCATGGGCTCACCCAGCCTGCGTGAGCGCAGGAACCACGTCGTAGCTTGCTGACCCAGGCGCCCCAATTCTTCAATCATTTCGGCTTGGACGGCGTCTGGAACGCGGTTGTCCAGCGCCTCGATCTGCAGCCACAGCGACACATAGCCAAACACCTCACGCGTGGCCAGATAGGCGCGCACTACCTGTGCGGCTTTGCTGCCCGTGGCCTCCGTCATGCGGTGGACAAAGGTCGGCCCCACGCGGTTGAGCATGCTGTTGAGGACGTGCGTCACGATGATTTCGCGCTTGAGCGGGTGGCGGGGAATGTAGCCCGCAAATTTCTCCCGCAGCAGGGCCGGGAAGTAGCGCTCCACTGCCGTGCCGATCCAAGCGTCTTCGGGCAGGTCGCTGGCCATCAACTCGTCAGACAGCCACATCTTGCTGTAGGCCAGCAGTACCGCCAACTCGGGGTTGCTCAGCCCGACGCCCCGCGCCTTGCGTTCTTCGATCTGTTCATCGCTGGGTAAAAATTCAATGGCACGGTTCAATTGCCCCTTGCGCTCCAGGAAGCGAATGAAGCGCGCCTGCGCATCAATCACCGACACGCCCTGGCGGCGCGCAATAGACAGCGCCTGGGTCTGGAAGTAGTTGTCGCGCAGCACCAGCCCGGCCACCTCTTCTGTCATCTGCGGCAGCAGGGTGTTGCGCTGCTTCAGCGTCATCTCACCGTCGCCCATGGCCAGGCCAAGCAAGATCTTGATGTTGACTTCGTGGTCGGAGGTGTCGACGCCTGCTGAGTTGTCGATGGCGTCGGTGTTGAGCGACACGCCGTTCAAAGCGGCTTCGATCCGCCCCCGTTGGGTGGCCCCCAGATTGCCGCCTTCGCCCACCACTTTGCAGCGCAACTCGGCGCCATCGATGCGCAGGCCGTCATTGGCGCGGTCTCCCACCTCTGCATGGGACTCCGTCGAGGCTTTGATGTACGTGCCGATACCGCCGTTATAGAGCAGGTCGACTGGCGCCTTCAAGATCGCGCTGAGCAAATCATTCGGCGGCAAACGGTCGACGGTGATGCCTAGAGCGGCTTGGGCCTGCGGTGAAATTGGAATGGATTTCTCCGAACGCGCCCAGACCCCACCGCCAGCGGAGATCAGGCTGGCGTCGTAGTCCGTCCAGGCCGACCGAGGCAGTTTGAACAAGCGTTCCCGCTCGGCAAACGAGAGGGCGGTGTCCGGATTTGGGTCGATGAAGACATGGCGGTGGTCAAATGCCGCCAGCAGCCGAATGTGACGCGACAGCAGCATGCCGTTGCCAAACACATCGCCCGACATATCGCCCACCCCCACCACGGTGAAGGCGGTGGTTTGGGTGTCCAACCCCACTTCGCGGAAATGGCGTTTGACGCTCTCCCACGCGCCCCGGGCGGTGATGCCCATGGCCTTGTGGTCATAACCCACGCTGCCCCCGGAGGCGAAGGCATCGCCCAGCCAATGGCCGTATTCGGCGCTGACTGCATTGGCGTAGTCAGAGAACGTGGCCGTGCCTTTGTCCGCTGCGACCACCAGGTAGGGGTCGTCCGCATCCTTGCGCACCACTTGGGGCGGCGGTACCACCTGGCCGGCAGACAAGTTGTCGGTCAGGTCGAGCAGCGCACGCAGATAGTCTTGGTAGCAGGCCACGCCTTCTTTCATGAAGGCCTCCCGGTCGCTGCTGGGGGGCGCCTTCTTGAGCACGAAGCCGCCCTTGCTGCCCACGGGCACGATGACGGTGTTTTTGACCATCTGCGCCTTCACCAAGCCCAGCACTTCGGTTCGGAAGTCTTCGGGGCGATCAGACCAGCGCAGCCCACCGCGCGCCACCTTACCGCCGCGCAGGTGGATGCCTTCAAAGCGGGGCGAGTAGACGAAGATTTCGTACAGCGGGCGGGGGGCGGGCAGGCCGGGTACCCGGGCGGAGTCGAACTTGAAGGAGAGAAAGGGGCGCCGCGGCCCAGCTTCACCGCTGTGGCCCGGGCCGGTGCGCCAGAAGTTGGTCCGCAAGGTTGCTTGTACCAAGGCCAGTAATTGGCGCAGCACGCGGTCGTCTTGTAGGTTGCTGACTTTTTCGAGCGCTTTTTCAATGCCGTTGACCTGGGCGGTGGCCCCTTGTTCATCGTGGCTGTCGGGGTGAAAACGCAGTTTGAACAGGGTCACCAGCATGCGGGCGATGCGTGGGTGCGCCGCCAGGGTGGCCTCGATGGCCGATTGCGACAAGGCAAATCCGATCTGCCGCAGGTATTTGGCATAGGCCCGCAGCACGACGATATCGTCGCAACTCAAGCCGGCACGCAGGACCAGGCGATTCAAGTCGTCGTTCTCGACTTCGCCTTTGAACACCCGGGCAAAGGTGTCCTCGAATAGACGTGAGAGCGCGTCAGGGTCGATGTCTTCCGCGGCCTGCGCCTGCAATTCGAAATCGTGGAGCGAAATTTGCACCGCCTCGGCATCCGCCTCGAGCGCGCCTTGGCTGCTGACGATGCGGTAGTTGGCCTCACCAAAGACCCGCACCCCCATGTGCTCCAGCATGGGCAGGCTGTCGGACAACACCACGGCGGGGCCGTGGTGATAGACCTTGAAGCCGAGCTTGCTGGCCTGCGCACCCATCGGGCGATAGAGCGCCAGCGCGAGCGGGCTGGCGGGCGTGAGACTGGCAAATTTCAGTACATCAGGCACGGCCGCACGCGCACTGACGCGCTCGCGGTAGCCCAGTGGAAAGCCACCGGCCCAGCGCTTGTACAGCTCCAGGCCACGGGCTTCACCTTCGGCGTCGATCAAGGCGTCCCGTAACTCGTCATCCCAGCGGCGTGCAGCAGCGGCCAGCTTGGCCTCAACCTCCCGTTTGTCGTAGTGCGGCAATTCGCCGGGGGTCGTGCGCACCGTGAAGTGGATGCGGGCCAGCACGGCATTGCTCAGTTGCACATCAAACTCGGCGCTGCTGCCTTTCAAGACCGCCATCAAGATGGCCTGAAACTTGATGCGTAAATCGGTCGAATAGGCCTCGCGAGGCACATAAACCAGGCAGGAGACAAAACGCTCGAAGGGGTCGTGGCAGACGAACAGGCGCAGCCGTTGGCGCTCGCCCAAGGCCAGGATGCCCAGCGAGGTTTCAAACAATTCATCGTCCGAGATCTGAAACAGATCGTCGCGTGGGTAGGTTTCCAGGATGTGTTGCAGCGCCTTGGCCAGGTGCCCGCCGGGTGGCAAGCCTGCACGCTCGGTGATCGCCTGGGTGCGGCCGCGCAGCAGCGGCGTTTCAGACACCCGGGCGCTGTAGGCCGTTGAGGTGAAAAGCCCGATGAAGCGGTGCTCGCCGATCACCTGGCCGGCGGCGTCATAACGTTTTATCCCCACGTAATCGGTGTAGCCTGGGCGGTGCACGGTGGAGCGCGTGTTGGCCTTGGTGATCAAGAGCATGGGTTGCTGCGCGCGGGCCATGGCACGCGCATTGGCGGGGAGTTGAGCGAAGCTGGCCGACAGTTTTTCTTCAGTGGTTTCACGCAACAGGCCCAGCCCGCTGCCGGGCACCAGGCGCAGCGCGTCGCCACCATCCTGGGTGATCAACTCGTGCTGGCGGTATCCCAGCAGGGTCATGTGATCGTCGGCCAGCCATTCGAGAAAGGCGCGGTTTTCGCGCACCTGCTCGGGCGGCAGGCCGGGAATGTCGCGCTCCAACTCAAGCATGGCGGTGCGCAGGGCGGTCACCATGGCTTGCCAGTCTTGCACTGCCCGCCGCACGTCGGCCAACACTTGTTCGATCCCACTGACCAGATCGTGACGTTGCTGGCTGTCGACCAGCCGGTCTACCTCAATGTGCATCCAGGACTCGCGCTGCGTGGCTGCGCTTGTGTCTCCGGCATGCCGGGGGCGGATCGAGAGCAACTGGCCTTCAGCGTCCCGCTCCACCGCGAAGATCGGATGCACCAGCAGATGCAGGGTTAGGCCGTGACGGTTGATCTCCATCGTGGTGGTGTCCACCAGAAAGGGCATGTCGTCGTTGACGATGTCGATCACTGTGTGGCGCGAGGCCCAGCCGTGCTCGGCCATGCTGGGGCTGAGCGCCCGCACCAGGGTCTGCCCCGGCAGGCGCCGGTCGCCCAGTTGCAGGTGGGCCAGCAAGGCTCCTAGCAGGTCTTCAGGCGTTCGGGCCTGCAGGTCCTCGGGGTCTTGGCGGGCGAAGTATTCGCGGCCAAAGCCGTCGATCATGCCTTTGTATTGCGTTGCGCTGGGGTGTTGCGCGGCCAGTGCGAGCACGGCCTCGATTCGTTCGCGCTGAAGCAGGTCTTGTGGATCAGTCATCGCTCAGGTCTCCTTGTAAATCGGAGTGTGCCTCATGCGAGGAGAGGTGTCTTGAGGGTTTTCGGCCTCGAATTCCCTCCCCATGTGCCCCACCGCGGGCCGCATTTGCAGGCAAGGCCGTGCGGGCGGCGTCCAATGCACCATAGCGATTTACAGTAAGGGACTCGACACTTGAAATATCTGGAGTACCGCCATGGGCGCACAGTGGAAAGCAAAACATAAAGATCTGGCCGCCAATGCGCGAGGCCGATTGTTCGGCAAGCTCAGCAAAGAATTGATGGTGGCCGCCCGCAACGGCGCCGACCCCGACTTGAACCCCCGCCTGCGCATGGTGATGGAGGCCGCGCGCAAAGTGTCCATGCCGCGTGAAACCCTGGAGCGCGCCGTCAAGAAAGGCGCAGGCCTGCTCGGTGATGCGGTGCATTTCGAGCACGTCACGTATGAGGGTTATGCCCCGCACCGGGTGCCCGTGATCGTGGAGTGCCTGACCGACAACGTCAATCGCACGGTGTCTGAAATCCGGGTGCTGTTCCGCAAAGGCCACCTCGGTTCGGCCGGCTCGGTGGCCTGGGAGTTCGACCGCTTGGGCCTCATCGAGGCGGCGCCCAGCCGCCCCGGCGTCGACCCTGAAGAAGCCGCCATCGAGGCCGGCGCGCAAGATGTGCAGGCCGGCGAAGAGGGGGATTCCTTGTTCCTCACCGATCCCCATGACCTGGATCTGGTCAGTCGGGCCTTGCCGGACCTGGGCTTCACCGTGCATTCGGCCAAGCTGGGCTACCGCCCCAAATCAACGGTGAACTTGAGCGCCGCCGATCTGGAGGAAGTTGAAGCATTCCTTGCCGCCATCGATGCCAACGACGACGTGCAAGAGGTGTACGTCGGCTTGGGAGACTGAGCGGGCTCAGTTGCAGCGGGGCATCTTGGGCATGCCGCCCTGGCAGTTCAAGGTGCCCACGGCTTGATTGGCCGGGCGGGCCTTGCCCGGAAACTGCCGATCACGCCAGCGCATGAATGGCTGCTCCACCCCGTGGTGGAGCAGGGCGCCAATGAGCAGGCTGACGAGCAGGATGAGGCCCAGCGTCCACAGCGATTGGCGGTCAGGCCCGCCCATGCCGCGCAAGGCATCGCGCAGCACAAAGATCACTGCCTTGTGCGACAAATATATGGCGTAGGACCAAAGGGCGATCGACCGGGCGCCCGGTAGGCGCAGCCGCGCCAGGCTGCTGCGCGGGCTCAAAGCCGCTATCACGAGCCCCGCAAAAGACAGGGCCACCAGCGAGTAGCCCCAGGCTGTCATGGCAAAGCCATAGCCATAGCCGTCGATGTAGTAGAAATGCACCAGCGCGTAGGCCATGGCGGCGCAGGCCAACCCGCCCACGACGAGCATGGCTTGGCCCTGTGCTTGCACGGCCGCCCAAGCTTTGGGATGAAAGTTCTTCAACGTGGCGATTGCGATGCCGGGCAAAAACTCATCGGCCCGGGCCACAGTGGCGTAGTAAATGTTGGGGTGGTAGCCCATCACGGCGTTGCCTGCCTCCAGGCCATAACGGGCCCAAAGCACGGCGCGAGCCCAAACGCCCAGGCCCATCAAACCCAGCAGCAGCAGCCAAGCCCAAGCCATGCCCGTACGCCGCAGGTTCAGTCGCCAAACCAGCAAGACGGCGGCAGGCAAGACGAGGTAGAACTGCTCTTCCGCGCACAGCGACCAGGCGTGCGAGAAGGCCGTGCCCGGCTGCAATTGCCAATTCTGGGTGAAGGTGAGAAAGCGCCACAAGGCCGGCGGTGTTTTGCCGCCCATGAAGGCCGGAAACATGAAGTAGGCCGCCAGCACGACGTAGAAGACGGGCAGGGTGCGCAGGGCGCGCCGTGCGTAAAAGGTTGTCAGTGACAGCGGTTGGCCCCGGACGCGTGCCGAGAAAATGGCGTTGGCGATCAGGTAGCCGCTCAGCACGAAAAACAGGTCAACACCGACCCAGCCAATCTGCCCGACCCACCCGAAGGTGGCCTGCCCGCTGCCAAAGAGTTGGTAGTGGTGGGCAAAAACCAGGGTGATGGCGAGGGCCCGTAGCGTGTCGAGGCCAGCCAGCCGATCTGGCTGGGGCGAGAAAGGCAAGGGGAGCGACATGGGGGATGGCTTTAGCGGCGGAGCGAGCCGCGCATCATGCCATCGTCTGTCGCGTCCGCCCCTGCTTTGACGCTTGACGCTTGGCGCTCAGTCCAGCACGGCACCCGTGCTGGCGCTGGAGGCATTTTTGGCAAACTTGGCCAGTACGCCGCGGGTGTAGCGCGGCTTGGGTTGCACCCAAGTGGCGCGGCGCTGGGCAATCTCGGCCTCGCTAACGTTCAATTGCAGCAGCAATTGATGCGCGTCGATGGTGATGGAGTCGCCTTCTTGCACCAGTGCAATCAGGCCGCCTTCGAAGGCTTCGGGGGCGACGTGGCCGACCACCATGCCCCAGGTGCCGCCAGAGAATCGGCCGTCGGTGACCAGCCCCACGCTTTCGCCCAGGCCCTGGCCGATCAGCGCGCCGGTAGGGGCGAGCATCTCGGGCATGCCGGGGCCACCCTTGGGGCCGAGGTAGCGCAGCACCATCACGTCGCCGGCGACGATTTTGTTGGCCATGATGGCGGCCAGGGCAGATTGCTCGTCGTCGAACACCCGCGCCGGGCCGGTCATTACCGGGCTTTTCAGGCCGGTGATCTTGGCCACGCAGCCTTCGGGCGAGAGGTTGCCCTTCAGGATGGCGAGGTGGCCCTCGGCGTAGATGGGATCGGTGATGTCATGGATCACGTCTTGATCGGCGCGTGGCGAATCAGGGATGTCCGCCAGGTTTTCAGCCACCGTCTTGCCAGTGATGGTGATGCAGTCGCCATTCAAGAGGCCAGCCTTCAGCAAGATCTTCATGACTTGCGGAATGCCGCCAGCACGGTGCAGATCCACGGCCAGGTACTGTCCGCTGGGCTTGAGGTTGCACAGCACGGGGGTGCGGCGGCGCACGCGCTCGAAGTCGTCGATGCTCCATTCCACCTCCGCTGCGTGGGCGATGGCCAGGAAGTGCAGCACCGCGTTGGTCGAGCCGCCAGTGGCCATGATGACGGCCACGGCATTCTCGATCGCCTGCTTGGTGACGATGTCGCGTGGCTTCAGGTCGGCCTTGACGGCCTCTACCAGCACGCGGGCGGCCTCTTGGGTCGAGGTGATTTTTTCTTCATGCACATTGGCCTGGGTGCTGGAGTAGGGCAGGGAGATGCCCAGCGCCTCGAAGGCCGAACTCATGGTATTGGCGGTGTACATGCCGCCGCAGGAGCCGCTGCCGGGGATGGCCTTGCGCTCGATGTTGCAGAAGTCTTCTTCGCTCATCTTGCCGGCGCTGAACTGACCCACAGCCTCGAACACGCTGACGATGTTGAGGTCTTGCCCCTTGTAATGGCCCGGCAGGATGGTGCCGCCATAGACGTAGATGGAAGGCACATTGGCGCGCAGCATGCCCATCAGGCCGCCGGGCATGTTTTTGTCGCAGCCACCGATGACCAGAACGCCGTCCATCCACTGACCGCCAACGCAGGTCTCCACGCAGTCGGAGATCACCTCGCGCGAGACCAGCGAGTACTTCATGCCCTCGGTGCCCATGGCCATGCCGTCGGAGATGGTGGGGGTGCCGAAGATCTGCGGGTTGGCGCCGGCGGCCTTCAGGCCCTCAACGGCGGCGTCGGCCAGCACTTGCAGGCCCGAGTTGCAAGGTGTGATGGTGGAGTGGCCGTTGGCCACGCCGATCATGGGCTTGCCGAAGTCATTTTCCTGGTAACCCAGGGCGTAGTACATGGAACGGTTGGGCGCGCGGGCAACGCCTTCGGTGATGTTTTTGGAGCGGCGGTTGAAGCTCATCGGGTGTCCTTGGTGTTGCGGGGTCAACGTGGCACCGAGTATCCGTGTTGCTTGTTTTTTGTTCAAATATATTATTCATGTTCTATCGATTTGTTTGGTGTATCAATGATCGAGTTACGACCCTTGCGCCAGTTTGTTGCCGTGGCCGAGGAATTGCACTTCGGGCGCGCAGCCCGGCGCCTGCACATGACCCAGCCGCCCTTGACCCTGGCGATCCAGAAACTGGAGGCGGACATGGCGGTGCAACTGTTCGAGCGCAGCAGCCGCACAGTGACGCTGACACCTGCGGGCGCGGCGCTCCTGCCCCAGGCGCAGGCGCTGCTGGCCCAGGCCAGCGCCTTGCCCGGCGTGGTGCAGGCGGCGGCCAAGGGCGAGAGCGGGCGCCTGCGCTTGGGCTTTGTGTCGACGGTGGGCTATGGTGAGTTGCCGCGCTGGCTGCGGGACTTTCGGGAGTGCTTTCCGGACATCGCTTTGACCTTGCGTGAGTCGACCCTGGATGTGCAATTGCAAGCCTTCGATCGCGATGAGTTGGACGCGGGCTTCATCATCCACGCCCCGGGCGCTGTGCCACCGGGGTTTGAGGCCTGCACGGTCGCCAGTGAGCCCTTGGTGCTGGCCCTGAGCGCCGATTCGCAACTGGCGGGCCACCGGCGTTTGAGCCTGGTCCAGGTGGCGGGTGAGCCGCTGGTGATTTTTCCGCGTGAAATCGCGCCCTCTTTGTTTGATGCCATCCTGGCCGTGTACCGGACGCAGGGTGTGGCTGCGGGCATCGTGCAGGAGGCGATTCAGATGCAGACCATCGTGAACCTCGTCTCCGCCGGCATGGGCCTAGCCTGGGTACCGGCCAGCGTGCAGAGTTTTCAGCGGCCCGGCGTGGTTTACAAACCCGTGCAGGGCGCCGTGCCCATCTGTGAGACTAGCTTGATCTGGCGCCGCACTGCCGCGCCTGCGGTGTTGCGCTTTGTTGCCCATGTTCAGCAGGCGGTGGGGCTTGGGGGCGGCACCATCCACTCGCTATGATGCCCGCCTTGTGCTCGCCGCCTGTGCTGCGCGGGCGCTGAAATTTTTTGCTCAGGATTGCCACCATGTGGGTTCACCCCCAGTTCGACCCCATTGCCCTCCGGCTTGGCCCTTTGGCCATTCATTGGTATGGGCTGACTTACCTTGCCGCCTTCGGCATGTTTCTTTGGCTGGCGAACAAGCGTGTCGCCCAAACGCAATGGGCCAACGCTGGCTGGAGCCGCCGGGATGTGGATGACATCCTGTTCTTTGGCGTGCTGGGCGTGGTGCTGGGGGGCCGGCTGGGCTACGTGCTGTTTTACAAGCCCGACTACTACCTCCACAACCTGAGCGAAGTATTTGCGGTGTGGAAGGGTGGCATGGCTTTCCACGGGGGCTTGCTGGGCGTTATCTTGGCCATGGCCTTGTTTGCCAAGCTGCGCGGCCGCAAGTTCTTTGAGGTGACTGACCTGATTGCCCCTTGCGTGCCCACCGGCTTGGCCGCTGGCCGCGTGGGTAACTTCATCAACGGTGAGCTGTGGGGGCGCGTGGCGGATCCCAGTTTGCCCTGGGCCATGGTGTTTCCGCAATCGGGCACGCTGGTGCCGCGCCACCCCTCGCAAATCTATCAATTCCTGGGGGAAGGCCTCGCGCTGGCGCTGCTGCTGTGGTTGTATTCCCGTAAGCCACGTGCCACGGGAATGGTGTCGGGCATGTTCTTGATCGGCTATGGCTGCTTCCGCTTTGCGGCGGAGTACTTCCGCGAGCCTGATGATTTTCTGGGCTTGCGGGCGCTCAACCTGAGTCAGGGACAATGGCTGTCTCTGCCCATGATCGCTGCGGGTATTGCCATTTGGCTGTACGCGAACCAGCGTCAGAAAAACTAAGTTATGCGCCAAATCTTCTTCGACACTGAAACCACCGGCCTCCTGGCCGAGGGCGGCGACCGCATCATTGAAATTGGCTGCGTCGAAATGATCAACCGGCAGTTGACCGGTAACAACCTGCACCTGTACATCAATCCGCAGCGCGCCAGCCACGAGGACGCCCTGAGGGTCCACGGGCTGACCGAGGCGTTTTTGTCCGACAAGCCGCTGTTTGCGCAGATCGCCCCGCAGTTGCTGGAGTTCTTGGCCGGTGCTGAATTGGTGATTCACAACGCCCCGTTTGACATCGGCTTTGTGAACGCCGAGCTGAAGCGCTTGCGCCGGCCACCCATCACCGATGTGGTCGACAACGTGCTTGACACCTTGTTGATGGCGCGCAATATGTTTCCCGGCAAGGCCAACTCGCTGGACGCACTGTGCCGTCGCCTGGAGGTCGACAACTCGAACCGCAAGTTGCACGGCGCGCTGCTGGACGCCGAGCTTTTGGCCGAGGTTTACATCCGGCTGACCCGTGGGCAAGACTCGCTGGTGATGGACGATTCGGGCGATAGCTCGGGTGATTCCGCCGATTTTCGTGTTGCCGCCGTAGACCTTCGCTCCTTTGACTTGCCTGTGCCGCAAGCCAGCGAAGAGGAGTTGGCTGCCCATGAGAAAGTGCTGTTGGAATTGGATAAAACCAGCGGCGGTAAGCGGGTCTGGATGACCGAAAAAACAATTTCCGCATGAAATTGATGCAAGCCCAGAAAAGTCATGGCATAATCGTGGGCTTCCCGGTTAGTGAATATTTGATTCGCAACGCAGCCGGTTTTTTGGGCCCTGCAGCACGCTGAAAAGCGGGCAGCAAGAACCAGAAAATCAAATAGCCGGGCGGTTAGCTCAGCGGTAGAGCACTGCCTTCACACGGCAGGGGTCGCAGGTTCGAACCCTGCACCGCCCACCACATTCATCAACAAATTTGTTGGTTTGTGAGGCTGCGATTGGGGAGAGTACCGAAGCGGTACGAAACCGATTTCAAAATCGGGCGATTAACTCAGCGGTAGAGTGCCACCTTCACACGGTGGAAGTCACATGTTCGATCCATGTATCGCCCACCAAATTCGCCTCGGCAATCGCATCGAGGCAGCCCTTCAGGGCGCATAGAGTCCACCTCGCCAAGCATGGCGACGGTGGATTTTTTGTGTCTGCGCGTTGTATCTGCGGTCGACGAATGCGTTGGGTGCGTCGCTCTTGTGCCACCCCGCACGCTGGTCTGAACTGCCCGCCGTCTTCGTGCGCTACTCGAGATCGTCAACGCGCTCCTCTCGCAACGCCAGGCCTTGGCCTCTGTCATAGGTAAACCCCTTGTTGTGGTTAGTTTGTTCGTCGAGCAAACTAATGTCGGCCGAATTGCAGCAAGCTGTGCTTCGAGTTGACAAAAATAGGGGGGCAGCGATGTTGACGCGAAGGGCATTCAAGGCGGCCTTGGCTGGGGCACTCGTCGCGCAAGGGTCGGACGCGCATGCGGTGACTCGTGCCGCGAATCGTGCGCACCCGGTGGGCTCGTCCGGTGTTGGTCTGGAGGGTCAGCGGCGGGCTGACCTCGGCCGGGGGCGTTATCTCAATCCCATCGTGTCCGGGGATCACGCGGACCCGACGGTGTTGAAGGACGGCGCGAACTACTACATGACGTTCTCGTCTTTCCAGTCTTGCCCAGGTGCCGTGATCTGGCATTCGCAGGACTTGGTGAGTTGGGCGCCCATCGTGGCGGCGCTCCAGGTGCCAATTGGCAGCGTCTGGGCGATGGACCTGATCAAGCACGAAGGACGCTATTACCTGTATATCCCAGTCCTGGCGGATGCTGGCACCGGCATTTATGTCGTCTACGCGGATGACATTCGCGGCCCCTGGAGCGCACCAATCGATTTACACGTTCTCGGCTGCATTGATCCTGGGCATGTGGTCGGTGAAGACGGGCGACGCTACTTGTTTGTCAACGGCGGAAGGCGTGTGCGACTGAGTGCCGATGGGCTGGCCACCGACGGCCCCGTGGAGTCAGGCGCTTGGCAGCCCTGGCAATATCCGGCGGACTGGGTGGTTGAAATGTTTGCGCCCGAGGGGCCCAAATTGTTTCGCCGGGGGGAATGGTTTTATCTGGTGTCGGCGGTTGGTGGCACGGCTGGCCCGCCGACAAGCCATATGGTCACGGCGGCGCGTGCACGATCCGTGCATGGGCCCTGGGAGCATTGCCCGCAGAACCCGATTGTCAGAACGCAAGATGCCAACGAGCCTTGGTGGTCGCGCGGCCATGCCAGCGTGGTCGAAGGCCCGGGCGGCGATTGGTGGATGGTCTATCACGGCTACGAGAACGGCATGCGAACCTTGGGTCGACAGACGCTGCTGGAGCCGATCGAATGGACGGTGGACGGCTGGTTTCGGGCCCGTGGCGGCCGACTGGACAAGCCCTTGCCCAAGCCCAAGGGCGGGATGGCCGGCCCTGCCGGCGTGCCTTTGTCCGATGCGTTTACCGGGCCGCGGCTGGGGCTTCAGTGGGGCTTTCACGCCGCCGGTAGGGACGAGGCGGCGCGGGTGCGATTCGACGGTGACGGGCTTTTGCTGGAAGGCAAGGGCCGCGCATTCGGCGATTGCTCTCCCTTGACATGCATCGTGGGTGATCGAAGTTATGAGGTCGCCGCTGAATTCGAGATCCAGGGCGGCGTTCATGGCGACTTTCACTGCGGTCTGGGTGTCTTCTACAACGAGAGGGGTTATGCCGGCATCGCTTTCAGCCGCTCCCAGATGTTGACTTATGGCTACGGAGATGAGCAGCGCTGGATGCGCGAAGAGATGGCGGTCTCAAAGGTCAACATCCGCATGCTCAACCGTGAAAACGTCTTGACCTTTCACTATTCGGTCAACGGACAACCGTGGAAACAACATGCATGGCAGATGGAAGTCTCAGGCATGCATCACAACGTTTTTGGCGGCTTTCTCAGCTTGAAGGCGGCCCTGTTCAGTGCCGGTGTGGGTGAGGTGCGTATTCGAAATTTTGTATATCGGGGGCTCCAGTCATGAATGGATTTAGACCCTGGCGCCGCCGCGAGCTGCTGTCGGCGGCAACTGTGTTTGCGCTTGCTAACGACAATAGCTTTGCGGCCCGGAGCCGGCGCGAGATCGCGTTGGACCTGACCCAGGCCACCCGGCCGATGGACCGTTTTTTTGACCACTGCGTCGGGTCGGACTACCCGGGTACGCTCTATCGCGAAGATTCGCTGGCGCAACTGAAGGAGGCTGTGGCGGAGCTAGGATTTCGCTACTTGCGCTTTCACGCGATCTTTCACGATGTCTTCAAGACCGTGCGGCAAGAGGGCAATGGGCAACTGGTCTTTGACTTTACAGGCATAGACAAGCTTTATGACGCGATGCTGGCGCTCCGCATCCGCCCCTTTGTCGAACTTGGGTTCACGCCCCAGGCCTTGGCAACGTCGAATGCCAAGATTTTTTACTGGGCTGGCGGAACGTCGCATCCCGAGCCTGAAGGCTGGCAGCAACTGATCGACGCCTTCACCCGGCACCTGCTGCAGCGCTACGGCGCGGCGGAGGTGCGTCAGTGGTATTTCGAGGTTTGGAACGAGCCCAATCTCGACGGTTTTTGGGAGGGGGCTGACCGTCAGGCATATTTTGAGCTTTACTCGCGCACTGCCAAAACGATGAAGGCGATCGATCCGCACCTGCGCCTTGGTGGGCCCTCGACGGCCGGGGCCGCCTGGGTGCCGGAGTTTCTGGCCCACGCCAAAGCGACCGATACGCCGGTGGACTTCATCACCACGCACACTTATGGCGTGGACCATGGCTTTCTTGACGAGTTCGGTGTGGATGACCGTCAGTTGTCACCGTCGCCGGACGCCATCGTGGGCGATGTACGTCGGGTTCGCGCGGCGATTCAGGCGTCGCACCTGCCGGGGCTGCCGCTGTTCTTTACTGAGTGGAGCACCAGTTACAACCCGCGTGACAAAGTTCATGACAGCTATATGAGCGCCGCCTACGTGCTGACCAAGCTCAAGCAGACGCAGGGGCTGGCTCAGTCGATGAGCTACTGGACTTTCAGTGACTTGTTTGAAGAGCCCGGGCCTCCGGATGCCGCTTTCCATGGTGGTTTCGGCATGATGACCCGTGATGGCATTCGCAAGCCGATCTGGTTTGCCTACAAATACCTGGCGGCCTTGTTGGCGCGGGAAATTCCAACCCATGACCCGTACTGTTGGGCCAGCACAGACGGTGGCAGTGTGCGGGCTGTTCTATGGGATTGGCGCAACCCGGATCAGAAGGTCAGCAATCGCCCGTTTTTTGGCTCGCTTCAACCCGCCCGCGACGTGGGTACGGTGTCCATCCGTTTGCAGGGGCTGCAAGCCGGCCGCTATCGGCTTGAATGGCATCGCGTGGGTTACAACGCCAATGACGCCCAATCCGCCTATCTGCAGATGGGGGCGCCGAAGGACCTTGACGTTACACAACTGCAGCAGTTGCAGGCGCTCACCATGGATGTGCCGGAGTCGCAACGAGAACTCCAGGTCACAAAGGCGGGCGCCTTGACGCTGACCATCGATTTGCGCAGTCATGACGTGCTTCAACTGCGACTGGACAGGCTGGCGGGATAGCTCAGGCATGGCGCAGCATGTGTTGTGCCGCGCGCCGATTCTTAGCGTACTGTCTCAGTTTCGATAAGAGTTGACGATCTTGTTCATCTCGCCAGATCTCTTGAAGTTGTCCAACTCGGCATTCATTTTTTCAATGAAATCAGCCTTGAAGGTCGCAGCCGATGTGGCGCTGTAAGCAATGTGCGCGGTCTGTTCGGCGAGTCGAACCACTTCGCTGATTTTCACGTCGGCAAACGCCGGGTCAGCGTGTAGCTTTCTGAGTGAGTACAAGATGGAGTCGCGGTCGTTCGCATAGCAATGGATGTGGTTGGACGCCAGCATCCGCAGGTTGCGTTCGTTGCCTTTGACCTCACTCATGACGAACTTGCCGTTCTTCGCGGCCTCGGTGAAACCTTCTGAAAGCATGAACCCCGCATTCACGCCGATCGTCAGGCCCGCAAAGTCGTCAGGAAATTTCATGACCGCTGACTTGATGGCATCCTGCCGGCAGAAGATCACAACCTCTTCTGTATACAGCGGCACGGAGTACGCTTGGATGAAGTGGCGGCTCTTGTTGATGTAGGGTGGAAACAGCGCAAACGATGCCCCTGTTTTCAGCTCCAACAAGCCGCGCCGCCAGTTGATGGACTTCAACTCGATTTCATAGGCTGGTTTGAGCCTTTCGGCCACGACGCGCAGCGCGTCGACGTAGATGCCCTTGAAGTGACCGGCTTCAAGATACGAGTAGGGCGCATAGTCTTCGTCCCCATAGATGACGACTTTTTCGGCGGCGCGAGATGCCACGGCCAGCCAGGGCGCCACGACAAGCACAAGCCATGCAATGGATTTCATAGCGTATTTTGAGGCGACTATCGACCTGATGCGTTGACTCCTACGTTTGTAAACGACTTTTTGTTTGGCGGGTGAAGTGCTTGTTACCGATGGACCGAGATAGTTTCGTGGCCCGCGCCTTTCGGCGTTATATCGCAAGCATTTGGCACCCCTTGGGGCAGTACCCTGGCCCAAGTTTCCAATGACCGGCTGGCATTGTGGAGCGCCCAATACAAACGGTATGGGGATGCGCAAGCGTTGTCTGCTCAGTAGGAGATGTTCGATCTAGGTTGCCGTTTGGCAACCTCTCTGTTACTTGGGCAGTAAACGCCCTGCACCGCCGGAGGCGGCAATGGCGGCGTCAATGCGCCCCAACAGCCTGGGTGACATTGCCTTGTTGCACATCAGATAGGAAGCTTGGCCGACCACGTCCGCAAATACGGTGGCGTCCAATGGACTTGTTGGATTCTCGGTTCGAAAGGCCTCAAACAGGTCCTGGGGCAATAAGGTGAAGTCACCCCGATTTTGCGTCAGCATGCGTAGAACCTGGCCTGCAGGCACGCTGGGGCGCTCCACATGGCCTCGCAGCTTTGCGATCATCCCGTCGATCTGGTTACCAAGAGAGAGACCGCCGGCGAATAATGCGCGCAAATCGGTCTTCTGCGTAAAGTCGTTAAGCGTATGGAACTGCCTGACCGCACCCGTCACTTCCGGGCGGCTGACCACCACCCATGGCAAATCCAGGAAAATCGCCTGCGAAAAAACAAATAGGGCTTCTCGCTCTTTCGTCTTGTAAACGCCGATGGAACACGCAGGATTTCCATATTGCAGCGTTTCCTGATCCCGGCGTTTGAGCGGCATCTCGATAAATCTTGCATGAACCCCGGCCCGTGCCAACACCAACTGGGCTTTGTCATACAGCGGCCCTCCAATGCGCCCGTCGCCATTTGGAGATTTCTCGCTCTCGACCAAAGGGGGACGATTGCTGAAGTGAATGGTCAACTCCGCCTGTTCCTCACCCACCGGGCCAGTGCCCGCATGGCCTGCTGGTAAAAAAATCAATAGCGCCGCCGCTGCGACACCTCGCCACCGTCTTCGCACAGAATCAACGTTGCCAGCGGAAGGTGTATCTACCCCAAGGCGTTGTGAAATGGCCTGGCTGAACGATTCTTGCATGCGCCGATTCTGCCCCATCAAATCGAGCGATCTACAAGCTGGGTAACTCTGGAGACACCCTCCAACGCCTGTTTGTTGGACGACGTGAATCGTCAATCGCGAACACCGTATTTTTCTTGAATCGCAGATAGCTCACCACTGCCGCGCATGCGTTGAACGGCTTGCTCAATGCGAGTCGCCAATTTTGGCTCAGTTTTCCTCGAGACCACGATGCAAACATCTTCGCGATTGAATCGAGTAGGGATCAGTTTGATTCGTCCCTCCAGCCCATCTTTATGGAGTTGCTTGCGCAATACCGTGCCGCCGTAATAAACAAAACGGACGCGGCCCTTGAGCAGTTTTTTCAATGTGTTCTCGACCGACACCGCCCCGTCATCAACGACCAGTCCTCCGAGCGCTTTCAACTGTTCAACATAGGCTGAGCCTCTCGGCACGCCGACTACACCCGCACCGCCTAGCGTTCGAATTTCATCAAACGTCTGGATTTCTATGGGGTCATCGCCCCTAACAGCCAGTTGCGTGAATTGCCGGTACAAGGGCGCAGAAAGTACGACATATTTTTCTTGACGAGCTTGATTGCGAACCAACCCAAAGAACACATCCAATGAGCCCGCCTCAAGTTCCAAATCAATGCGGCTCACAGGGCGCAACACCTCTTGTCCAACGAATTTCAAGGCCGGATCAATGCGTTCAATCGCTCGCATCACTTCGATACTCAACCCAGGGGCTGCGGCATTGTCAGGATCAAATTTGATGAGATTTTCTGACTGTCCGCTCGTTCTGATCAACGGTGTGTCGTCAAGCCCGAGGGCGAAACACGAAAACGCGCCCAAGCACAGGCAGATCCAAACTACCAATCGACGCGCGCAGCTGCGGTGAAAATCATCGGCCCTCGCGAGTGAATGTGTGTAGGGAGAAATTGGATCCATGGCCCGATGCTGTGTAGTTCCGAATTTCCTACAAAAATACTACACATAAAGCGATCATTGTGCTGAGATTGCCTGAGCTTGTTTGGGACTAAAAATCCTTCTAATTCATTGCAGTTAATAGGGTTTTTATTGGCTTGGGGCATTCTGAGGCGCCCCAAAACCCTATTCGATATTCTGAACCTGCTCCCGCAGTTGCTCCACCGCCACCTTCATTTCCACCGAGATATTGGTCAGCTCCAGGGCTGCCGCCTTGGAGCCCAGGGTGTTGGCCTCGCGGTGCAGTTCTTGTATCAGGAAGTCCAGGCGCTTGCCGATTTCGCCGCCCTTTTTGAGCAGGCGGGCGATTTCTTCGAGGTGGGCGCGCAGGCGGGCCAATTCTTCGGCCACGTCGATGCGGATGGCGTAGGCGGCGGCCTCGTTCAGGGCGCGTTCACGCAGGTTTTCTTCAGGGATGGTTTGCCCGGCGCCGGTGGTGACCAGGGCCTCCTGCCAGCGCTCCAGAAAGCGTTGCTGCTGGCGCTGCACGATGGCGGGCAGCAGGGGCTCGGCGGCGTCGGCCAGCTTGCGCAGGTGCTTGACGCGTTCCATCAGGATGGCCACCAGCTTTTCGCCCTCGCGCTCGCGCGCTTCGAGCAAGCCTTGCACGCAGTTGCGCGCGGCTTCCATGGCGGGCTCGTCCAGGCGCTCGGTGGCGTTGCCGCCGCCTTTGCACCACTGCAAGGCTTCATGAACGGAGAGCGGTTGGGCTTTGGGCAGCCAGCTTTGCACGGTGCTTTCCAGGCGTGAGAGTTTGTTCAACTGGTCCGGCTGCGGTTGGGGCCAGTTGCCCTCGTTCTCGCGCTGGGTGTTGATGCGCAACTCGACCTTGCCGCGTTTAAGCTTGGCGGTGAGCAACTCGCGCAGGGCCGGCTCCAGGCTGCGCAGGTCTTCCGGCATGCGAAATCCCAGATCCAGAAAGCGCCCGTTGACGGACCGAATCTCGACGCTGACCGACGTGGTGCCGGTGCTGGGGGGGGCTTGTTCACTGGGGGAAGCGGACTGCGAGCTGGTGCTGGCATATCCGGTCATGCTGTAGACTGGCATCTAGCGTCCGGTGTAGAAATAAAAGTCGATTATGTCAAAGCCGAAACCGGCCCCACTGCCTGCAGGAACCGTGGTCGGGGGCTACCAGATCATCAAGCGCTTGGCAGCCGGTGGATTCGGCGTCGTTTATCTGGCCGAAGACCCCGAACGCCATCTTGTCGCCCTGAAAGAATACCTGCCTTCCAGCTTGGCTGAACGCTCGCCGGGCGAGTTGACGCCGCGCGTCAAACCCGAAAAACAGCCGCTGTACCGCCTGGGCTTGAAGAGCTTTTTCGAAGAAGGGCGCTCGCTGGCGCAGATCTCTCATCCCAGTGTGGTTTCGGTGCTGAACTTTCTGCGCGAGAACGAAACCGTCTACATGGTGATGAACTATCTGCAGGGCGACACGCTGCAGGATTTCATCGTGACGGCGCGCGACCTCAAACGCGACAAGGTGTTCCGCGAGTCCACCATTCGCAGCCTCTTTGACGAGATTTTGCGTGGCCTGCGTATCGTGCATCAGCACAAGATGCTGCACCTCGACATCAAGCCGGCCAATATCTTCATCACCAATGAAAACAAGGCCGTGTTGCTCGACTTTGGCGCCGCACGCGAGGTTTTGAGCAAAGAGGGCAACTTCATCCGACCCATGTACACCCCCGGCTTTGCTGCGCCCGAGATGTACCGCCGGGACGGTGCGTTAGGCCCCTGGACCGACATTTACGCGATCGGTGCGTGCATCTATGCTTGCATGCAAGGTTATCCGCCTAACGACGCACCTCAGCGGCTTGAAAAAGACCGGTTGGCGCTGAGCCTTTCGCGCTTGCGCAATGTCTACTCCGACAACCTGATCGAGGTGACGGAGTGGTGCATGTCTCTCGATCCCTTGGCGCGGCCACAAAGCGTTTTTGCGCTGCAAAAAGAACTGGCCCGCGAAACCGAACGCCGCTATACCAAGCTGACCTTCAGCGAGCGTCTCAAGTTGCAGCTGGAGAACCTCAAGACCGGGGCCAAGGCGTGAGGTTCAGCACCTATCAGGTCAGCCGCAAGGGCGGCCGTGAGAAGAACGAAGACCGCATGGGCTACTGCTATACGCGGGAAGCTGGCTTGTTCGCGCTGGCCGACGGCATGGGTGGGCACCCCGAGGGAGAAGTGGCCGCGCAACTGGCCTTGCAAACCTTGGCGGCGATGTTTCAACGCGAGGCCGCGCCCGCTTTGGCGAGCCCTGAACAGTTTTTGCAAGACGCCATTCAAATTGCGCACCAGCAGTTGCTGCGTTATGGCGCCCAAAAAGGGCTGACCGACACCCCGCGCACCACGGTGATTGCCTGCATCATTCAAGGGCGGACGGCCTATTGGGCGCATTGCGGCGACTCCCGGCTTTATATGCTGCGCGCAGGCAAGTTGGTGATGCGCACACGTGACCACTCCTACCTGGAACTGCAGGCTGCGTTGGGGCGCAGCCCGCAACCGGGCGAGACCTTCAATCGAAACGTGTTGTTCACCTGCCTGGGCAGCCCCGGCCGGCCCATGATTGACAGTTTCGGGCCGCTGCAACTGGAGCCAGGCGACCGCCTGATGCTGTGCTCCGACGGGC
Source organism: Roseateles koreensis (assembly GCF_028595305.1). GTDB lineage: Bacteria > Pseudomonadota > Gammaproteobacteria > Burkholderiales > Burkholderiaceae_C > Paucibacter_A > Paucibacter_A koreensis. The sequence goes on from NZ_JAQQXS010000003.1 coordinate 296,333, forward strand.
TGTGGGGGACGGTGTCCGATGAAGCCATCACTCTTCAACTGGCCACCCGGTCCATCACCGACGCGGTGCCTGAGTTGGTGGAGCATGCGCTGCGCAATGGCGGCCCGCGTTGCGACAATGTCACCGTCTTGGCGGTGGAGTGGGAAGGGGTGGGTGAACCTGAAGTCGATTCGACCCAGGGTTTGAGCGATCAGGGCTTTGCGTCCACCATTCAGAGCCTGGGCTTCGGCAACGAGCGCCACTTTGAAATGGATGAGGCGGAAATTCAACGCTCGGTGCGAGAAGTTCAAGACGCCATCAAGCAAGCCCACGAGCGCGGCAAGCCGCCGGCACCGGCCAAGCCTAAAAACTGAGGAATTCCATGACTGTTGAAACTTCTGCGCCGGGCACTTTTGTGCGTTCGGCGGGTCGTGCCGCCGATGCGTTGCGTCCCGTGCGAATTACGCGCCACTACACCTGCCATGCTGAGGGTTCGGTGTTGATCGAATTTGGCGGCACCAAGGTGCTGTGCACCGCGTCTGTTGAAGAAAAAGTGCCGCCGCACAAACGCGGCTCCGGCGAAGGGTGGGTCACCGCCGAATACGGCATGCTGCCCCGTGCCACGCACACTCGCAGCGACCGCGAAGCGGCACGCGGCAAGCAGTCGGGCCGCACGCAGGAGATTCAACGCTTGATCGGGCGTTCTTTGCGTTGCGTCTTCGATCTGGGTGTGCTGGGTGAGCGCACCATCGCGCTGGACTGTGATGTGCTGCAGGCCGATGGCGGCACGCGCACGGCGGCCATCACGGGCGCCTACGTGGCGGCGCACGACGCAGTGACGTGGTTGTTGTCGCAAGGCAAGATCAGCCAGTCGCCCATCAAAGGCGCCGTGGCTGCGATCTCCGTTGGCCTTGTGAACGGCGTGCCTTTGCTTGACCTGGAGTACACCGAAGACGCAGGCTGCGACACCGACATGAACGTGGTGATGACGGCCGCCGGTGGCATGGTTGAACTGCAGGGCACGGCCGAGGGTACAGCCTTCACGCGACCAGAAATGAACGCGCTGCTGAACCTCGCGGAAAAAGGCATTGGCGAATTGCTGGTGGCGCAACGCGCTGCCTTGGGGCTTTGATTGATGGGCACGACGACTCGATTGGTGCTTGCGTCCAACAATGCCAAGAAGCTGGCTGAGCTGCAACAGTTGTTTGCGCCGCTGGGCGTGACCCTGGTCACCCAGGGCTCACTGGGCATTGCCGAAGCGGAGGAGCCCTTTGGCAGTTTTGTCGAAAACGCCTTGGTCAAGGCGCGTCATGCGGCACGTTTGAGTGGCCTGCCTGCCTTGGCCGACGATTCGGGCTTGGCGGTTGAGGCCTTGAATGGCGCGCCTGGCGTCTTGTCTGCGCGTTATGCCAGCTTGTTCGGCCGCCCAAAGTCGGATGCCGAAAACAACCGCGCATTGCTTGAGCAGTTGCAACCTTTCGCCGCGCCCTCGCAGCGTGCCGCTCGTTTTGTTTGTGCCCTGGTGGCCGTGCGCAGCACCACCGACCCGGAACCCTTGATTGCCATGGGCCGCTGGCAGGGCCAGATCTTGTCCGCGCAAGTGGGTGAGGGCGGCTTTGGCTACGATCCCTTGATGTTCATCCCTAGCTTGGGCCGCAGTGTGGCCGAGTTGAGTGCGGCGGAAAAAAATGCCCTGAGCCATCGTGCCTTGGCCGCGGCCGATCTGGTGGCTCAGATGCGTGAGGTTTGGCATCTTGGCTGAGTTGCTGCATTTGATGCGGCCCGGCACGCTGAGCTTGGCCGCCTTGCCCCCCTTGTCGCTTTATGTGCACCTGCCCTGGTGCCTGCGCAAGTGTCCGTACTGCGACTTCAACTCGCACGAAATCCAGGGTCAGGAAAAGTCCCTGCCGGTGGACACTGCGCGTGCCTATTTGGCGGCTTTGCGGGCCGATCTCGAAGCGGCCTTGCCGCTGATCTGGGGCCGGCCGGTGGTCAGCATCTTCATCGGCGGCGGCACGCCCAGCCTGTTTGCTCCGGCGCAGATTGCCGAGTTGGTCTCGGACATCCGTGCCCGCTTGCCGTTGGAAGCCGCATGCGAGATCACGCTCGAAGCCAACCCGGGCACTTTTGAGCGCGATCGTTTCAAGGGTTTTCGGGACGCCGGCGTGACCCGCTTGTCCATTGGGGTGCAGAGTTTTGACGACCGCAAGCTCAAGGCCTTGGGGCGCGTACATAACGGCGAGCAGGCACGGGCAGCCATTGCGGAGGCCGCGGGCTCATTTGATACCTTCAACATCGACTTGATGTATGCGCTACCGCAGCAGACCTTGGCCGAACTGGATATCGAATTGCAGACGGCTTTGGCCTTCAAGCCGCCGCATCTGTCGGTCTATCACTTGACCATCGAGCCCAATACGCGCTTTGCGATTGCGCCACCTGCCGCTTTGCCGGATGCGGATTTGGCGAGCGACATGCTGGACCTGATCACGCTGCGTACTGGCGAGGCCGGGTTGGATCGGTACGAGGTGTCTGCCTTCGCCCGCGCGGGCCACCGCTGCACGCACAACCAAAACTATTGGCAATTCGGCGACTACCTGGGTATTGGTGCTGGCGCGCACAGCAAGTTGAGCTTTCCGCACCGGGTGTTGCGGCAGGTGCGTTGGCGCGAGCCTGCCGCCTATATGGCCAAGGCCGGTGAGGGCGCCGCGGTGTCGAATGAGAACGAGGTGGGGCGCGCTGAGCTGCCCTTCGAGTTCATGCTCAATGCCTTGCGTTTGCGCGATGGCGTGCCGCTCAGCCAGTTTCTGGAGCGAACCGGCTTGCCGCCCTCCAGCATTGCAAAAGCCATGGCGGCGGGGCGGCAGAAGGGCTTGTTGCAGGCTGACCCTTCACGCGTGGCGGCCACGGCGCGGGGCTTTGATTTTTTGAGCGATCTGCAGGCCTTGTTCCTGGCCGATTGATTCCGCCTGCGTGCTTGCTTGGCTGGCCGCTTGCGGGTGCTCTTAAGTCGTTTCCATCACGTACAGGCTGAGTTGTTCATGTTTGGCGTGGCGCTTGGCGCTGGCTGCAGCCGTGGCCACTTCTTCAACCCGCTGCAGGCTGCCCGGCTTGATGCGCACCACACCGATGCTGAGGGTGGTGCAGGGGTGGAAGCGCAGGTCACCGTGGCGGTCTTCGGCCATGATGCCGCCGGCCTGCAGCGCAGCGGCATCGAAGAGGTTGCGGGCCAAGGCGTTGAAGCGTTCGATGATCTGTTCACAGCGTTGCTCCCAATCGTCACTCTGGAATAGCATGACAAAGTCGTCGCCGCCCACATGCCCCAGAAAATCGCGTTGCGTGTCGCAGTGCATGCTGCTGACCCGGGCGACCAGGCGAATCATCTCGTCGCCGCGCCAATAGCCGTACTCGTCGTTGAACGGCTTGAAATGGTTCAGGTCGGCGTAGGCGGCCACGAATTCACGCCCGCTCGACAGCAGCCGGCCAATGTGCTGGCTGATCGGGATATTGCCCGGCAAAAAGGTCAGCGGGTTGGCGTGGCGGGCGGCCTCGATGCGTGCTTCTGTTACGGAGCGGACCAATTGCTCCCCCGTCCCCAGCCCCAAGTAACGCCCCTCACGGGTGATGATGAAGCCTTCGCGCAGATAGCGTTGGTCGGCTGAGGTTAAGACGGTGGTGAGCGCCTCGATCCCGGTGTCGGCGTCCACGACCAGCGGTGTAGGGTTGGCGAACAAGGTGCAGGGCCGGCGGCCGTACAGGTCGAGGAAAAAGGGCTTGGCCCAGCGGTTCAAAAATTGCGCGCGGTCCACCAGAGCAACCGGATGTTGGTGCTCGTCCAGCACTGCGACGGCGTGCAGTTGCTCGTTGTCGTCAAACAGGCGAAACAGTTGCTCGTGCGTGGTGTCCTGGCTGACGGTCACGGCTTCCATGATCAGGCGCTCGGCGGTGACACCGTTGCTCGACGCACGTCGCAGCTCGGGCAGCACGGCAATGTCGCTGCTGGCCAGCACGTCACGCGCGGCGGGCAGCACTTCGAGCTGACCTTGTGGATTGGGGCGCCCCAGAAACCAGCCCTGGCCGAAGCTAACGCCAAGATCTCGCAGCACGCGCAGCTCCTCGGCATTTTCGATACCTTCTGCCACCAACTGGGCGCCAAAGGTTTCGGCCAATTGCAGCAGGGCGCGAAAGGTCTGCAGCTTTTCGGCGTGGGCCGGCAAATCGTGGGTGAAGTATTTGTCGATCTTGACCAGGTCGGGCTGAATCTCTGACCACAGGCGCAGCGAAGATCTCCCGTCGCCAAAGTCGTCCAGCGCAATGCCCACACCCTGGCGGCGCAAGCCCACAATGGTTTGGCGCAGGATTTCGATGTCGGTGACACGCTCGTGCTCCGTCAATTCGATCACGATGCGGTCCAAGGGCAGCCCCAGCCGCTCGTTGAGCAGGGTGTTGCAGTCGCCGTGGTTGTCGTGGCCGCTTTGCGCCACGGCGCTGGCCAAAGCGGCTGCGCTCATATTGATCAGCAGCTTGCCGGGCAAGGCTTGGTGGCGCCAGTCTTGCAGCGCTTGGCGGGCGCAGCAGATTTCAAGTTCAACGCTCAAGCCCTCCCGCCGGCCTGCGGCGAAGAGGGCATCGGGGTACTCAAGTGCACTGCCTTTGGGGCCCCGAACCAACGCTTCGTAGCCGTAGATCAAGCCTGAATCGAGTTGGGCGATGGGCTGAAACATCGTGCTCAGCAGGCCTTGTTGAATCAGGGCTTGCACGCGCAAGGGTGCCGTTCGCTCAGTCGTTCGCTCCGCTATGCGGCCTCCTGAGCCGGTCAATTGGCTTGGGACGTTAGGCGTGCCGTGGGCGCCCATCGCGCTTTGAGCAGAATGCGCGTGCTGCGCAGTGGGAAGCAGGGTGGCGGTGTTCATGCCATCATGCTGCAGGACGTCAATGACAGGCCCAAGAAAACTGCCCTGCCGACGGTCAAAGGCAGGGCGGGCGTTAAAAAGTGCAGGCTTTGCTGTTGCGGGCCCGCCGCATCAAACCCGGTTCATGGACATGCCCGCGGTGCTTCTCAGCCGCTCGATCAGGCGGGGCGCAATTTGCTGAAGGGGCAGCACTTCGTCGGCCGCACCGGCGGCGATGGCTTCTCGCGGCATGCCGAAGACCACACAGGTGGCCTCATCTTGCACAAAGTTGTAGGCGCCGGCGTCTTTCATCACACGCATGGCCTTGGCGCCATCAGCGCCCATGCCCGTGAGCATGATGCCCAAGGCGTTGGGGCCGACGATCCGTGCGGCCGAGTTGAACAACACTTCGACCGAGGGTTTGTGGCGGTTCACGGGATCGCCGTCCTGGACGCGTGCGATGTAGTTGGCGCCGGAGCGTTCAACGCTGAGATGAAAACCTCCCGGCGCGATGTAGCCGTGGCCGGGCAAAATGCGTTCACCGTCTTGCGCTTCTTTGACGCGGATGCGGCACAGACCGTCCAGCCGCGCGGCATAGCTGCGGGTGAAGCCCGGCGGCATGTGCTGGGTGATGACAACGGCGGGGCAATCTGCGGGCAAGTTGACCAGCACGTCTTTGGTGGCCTCGGTGCCACCGGTTGACGCGCCGATGAAGATGATCTTCTCGGTGGACAAACGCCCCAGGCTGGCCATGGTGATGGGCTTGGCCGGCGCTGCGGGTGGGGCACCGGGTGCAGGCGCCGCAGGCGCGTGGCTGCGGCGAATGTGTGCCTTGGAGGCGATGCGGATTTTGTCGGTGATGTCGTCGGCCAAAAGGCGAATACCGTCAGCCACGCCGATCTTGGGTTTAGCAACGAAATCCACGGCCCCCAACTCCAGCGCTTTGAGCGTCACCTCGGCACCGCGCTCGGTCAGGGTCGACACCATCACCACGGGCATGGGACGCAGGCGCATCAGGCGGGACAAAAAGTCCAGCCCATCCATGCGCGGCATCTCGATGTCGAGTGTGATGACGTCGGGGTTGAGGTTGCGGATCATCTCGCGTGCCACCAGCGGGTCAGCGGCGGCGCCGATGCACTCCATATCACTTTGGCGATTGATGATCTCGGTCAGGATGCTACGGACCAGGGCCGAATCATCGACCACAACTACTTTTGTTTTTGCCATTTCGTTAATCTCCGGGCGCGGCGTCTTGATTCTCAGAACAGGTCGACAGAGCCGCCTGTGGCCACCACGGGCTGCGCCTTCTGCGCGGCAGCGCGGTCTTGTTGAACGAGGGCATCTGTGTTGGTGGGGGCGAGGCGTTTGACCATGGCCTTGCCACTGTGGGGCAGGAAGCAGACCTTGCGTGGGTACACGTCCATCACGTCTTTGGAGACGATAGGAATACGCTCCGTCTTTAAATAGTCGATCACGAAGTTGGTGTTTCTTTCGCCGACGTTGATGGTGTTCATGCCCGCGATGACCGCGCCACCACCAAAGATCTTGGCTTCCATACGGCTCTTGGAGGCACCGCGTTTCATCATTTCGTTGATCAGCAATTCCATTGCAAACGAGCCGTAACGGCCCGAATCGCCGGCACCATCCGGCAGCATGAAGTGGTTCATGCCGCCGATTTGGGCATGGCGATCCCACAAGCAGGCGGCAATGCACGAACCCAGGGTGGTCATGACCAGCAGGTCTTCAGAGTCGACAAAGTACTCGCCAGGCAAGATCTTGACGGCCGCATTTTTGAAGTGCGCGTCATAGAAAAAGAAAGAGGCTTCGCCGGGTTTGCGGTGCACTGACTTCAGTTGCGCAACGCGGGCCGCCCCTGCTGAACTGGAAGACAAGGCGCTGGCGCTCGAAGCGGCGGCACCGATTCCTGGGGAAGCGGGGGAATTGCTCATGGGTTTCTATCGGCCTCGCGTTGACTGTCTTTAGGGGATGTTCCCGATTCGGTGGCGAAGGGTGTCAAACTCGTTCATAAATCGTTTTACCGCGTAGGCGAAACAGGTCGCGTGACTCGGTGAAATTTTCTGAATGCCCGACAAATAGCAGGCCATGGGGGCGCATTTCGCGGTGGATGCCTTCCAGCACCTTGCGCTGGGTTGGGGCGTCGAAATAAATCATGACGTTGCGGCAGAACACCATGTGGAAAGGCTCGCCCAGCGACCACTGCCGGTCCATGAGGTTCAGCGTGCGGAATTCGATTCCGCGCTGCAATTCAGGTTTGACGCGAATGCGCCCGGCATTGGCGCCCGTTCCGCGCAGGAAGAAGTTTTTCAACCGCGTTGCGTCAAGGCCGCGTGCGTCGGCGTTGTAGACCCCGCGGCGGCAGGCGTTCAAGACGTTGGTGTCGATGTCGCTGGCGGTGATTGAGACGTTGGCATTGGCACCAAGCGCCTCCCGGCAGGTCATGGCGATGGAATAAGGCTCTTCACCTGTCGAAGCCGCACAACACCAGATGCGCACCGATTTGCCGACGAAAGGCTTGAGGTCATCTGCCAAGGCGTGGAAATGGTGCTCTTCACGGAAGAAAGAGGTCAGGTTGGTGGTCAGGCAGTTAACAAATTCCTGCCATTCTGAAGTGGCTTGCGCCCCGGTGGTGGAGTCCAGCCATTGCAGGTAGCTGGCAAAGGACTTGTGGCCGGTATCGCGCAGTCGACGCGAGAGACGGCTGTACACCATCGCATGCTTGCCTTCATGCAGGCTGATGCCAGCATGCTTGTAAATCAGTTCTCGAACCCGATCAAAATCAGTCTTGCTGAAGCTGAACTCGTGGTCGACGGTGTCGCCGCTGGAAGCACTGGTAACAGCTGACATAAGGGATCTCGGTTGGTCTCTCTAGGCCATGGCGCTGGACGAGGTGGTCGCAGCATCAAGACCGCCAGTGTGTATTTCGATTGTCTTCCAGCATAGGCTAAACAAGGCTTGCATTGGCCCCTTGTTTCAATCTGCGCCCTCGGGAACCCCCTGATAGACTGCGGTCGCATAAAGCTTGGACTACCTTGAATTCCACCCCCCCCCCCGCAATGCTGGATCCACGTCAACTGAGACTTGACTTGGCGCTGAAGCTGCTCTCGCAGGCCGGTGCCCGGTTGCCGGACAACGAACCCTACAGCCAGGCCTGGCTGCAGGATGTTGTTGACGCACTGTGCGACCTCTCCAGCAAAGACGCCCTGACCGGGCTGGTCAATCGACGCAGCTTCGAGATGGCCTTGTCTCGCGAGGTCGACCGGGTGGCGCGCTCCGGCGAGCCCGCGCTGCTACTGGTCGTCGATATCGACCATTTCAAAGCCGTCAACGACACCTATGGGCACGCGGCAGGCGACTTGGTGATCAAAGCAGTGGCGTCGGCTTTGAACCAAGGGGTCCGACCCATGGACACGGTTGCCCGGGTGGGCGGCGAAGAATTTGCCATCGTGCTACCCAGTTGCCCCGCCAGCTTTGGCGTCATGGTGGCCGAACGCATGCGCGAGCGTGTGTCTGAACTTCAAGTCGAAGTGGCTCCTGGTCAGGTGTTGGCCGTAACGATCAGCCTGGGCGGTGCTTTCGCCCCGCAGTGGGTGCGTTCCTCGTCTTTGCTGTGGATGGAGCGGGCGGATCGCCAGCTCTACCGCGCCAAGGCCGAGGGGAGAAATCGGGCTTGCCTGGAAGTGCAGGTCGAATCCTTGGTCAGTGCCGAGGAAAAAGGCATGTTGTTTGCAGTAACGCAACAGGAAAGCGAATGAGTACGAGCACAGATCCTGCTGCATCATCCCAGGCGAGCCAGTCCGGCACGAGCCCGACTGCGCGACCGGCTTCGGGCCGGGCGGGCGGCGCCCGAACCCTGGCGGTCACCAGCGGTAAAGGCGGCGTTGGCAAGACATTTGTGACGGCCAATCTGGCTGCCGCTTTAGCGGCTCGCGGACAAAAAGTGTTGGTGCTTGACGCCGACCTGGGTTTGGCCAATCTGGATGTGGTGTTGAATCTGCACCCTAAATTGACCTTGCATGACGTCTTCACGGACAAGGCCACGCTTGAGCAGGCAATTTTGCCGGCACCGGGCGGCTTTCATGTGCTCTTGGCGGGTTCCGGCATGGTGGAGTATTCGCGGCTGACGCCCGAAGTCCGGGACCGCCTGCTGGAGATTGTCGAGACCGTGCGGCCCCGTTTTGACTGGATTTTGCTGGACACGGGCGCCGGCATTTCCGACGTTGTTTTGTTCGCAGTGTCCTTGGCCACCCAAGTTTTGGTGGTGGCCACTCCCGAGCCCACTTCATTGACCGATGCCTATGCCACCATCAAGGTGCTAGCCACACAGCAAGGTCGCCGCGAGGTCGGCTTGGTGGTCAATCAAGCCAGCAGGGTGGGCGAGGGCAAGTTGATCTGCGGCCAGTTGCAGCAGGTTTTGCAACGTTTTGTGGGCCCGCAGCCTGGACAAACCTTTCGCCTTGATCTGATGGGCGAGGTGAAGATGGACAGCGTGGTGCGTCAGGCCGTGCTCAAGCGTCAACTGGTGCTGGAGAATTTTCCGGGCTCGGATGCGGCCCAATGCATCAAAGCCCTCGCCAACAAACTGCTGGAAAAATGACCGAGGCGACACACATCACTCCTGCGACACCCGCAACATCCGAGCGCCCCGCAACGGCCTTTGATTGGGTGGGCGGTGAGGATGCCGTTCGCCGTTTGGTGGATCGTTTCTACGATTTGATGGACCTGGAGCCCGCATTTGCCGTACTGCGCAGCCTGCATCCCAGTACGTTGGAAGGCTCGCGCGACAAACTGCATTGGTTTCTCTGCGGCTGGCTGGGCGGCCCCGACCATTTTGTCGAACGATTTGGACACCCGCGTTTGCGCGCCCGGCATTTGCCGTTTCGCATCGGCATCAAGGAGCGCGATCAGTGGCTGGCCTGCATGCATCAGGCCATGACGGAGTGCGCGCTGGATCCCTCGCTTCAACAGCGGCTTAACGAGTCATTCGCCGGCACTGCGGATTGGATGCGCAACGTTTGAGCGGCCTGGCGATCTGACTGGACCAGCCGATCTGGCCGGGCTAGCGGTCTTTCTGTGCTTGCTGCAGCAAGACCATCAGCGCACCGCAGCCGCCGTCACTGGCGCGGGCCTGCACGAAAGCCAAAACCTCCTGTTTTTGCACCAACCAGCGGCGTACTTTGGTTTTCAGCACCGGCTCCCGTCCGGGTGAGCCATTGCCTTTGCCGTGCACGACACGCACACAGCGCAAGCCACGGCGAGCACTGTCCTGTACAAAATTGCCCAAGGCCTCTCGGGCTTGGTCGCGGCGCAAGCCGTGCAAGTCCAATTGCGCCTGCAGCGCCCAGTGGCCGCGTCTGAGTTTGCGCACGGCCTCCTCCGGAATTTCAGGTCGGCGGAAGGACAGGGTGTCGTCGGTCTCCAGCAAGGACTCGACATCAAAATCATCCGACAGGGCTTGCAACAGCACCTGCCGTTCATCGGCTTCGCGCTGCAAAGGCTGCGCGACGGGTTTGGGCAAGGCATGGACGGCGCGATGCGTTGGGTTCAAGGGCATCACCGCGCCCACGCTCAGCTCAAAAATGCAGCGTTCTTGCTCGGCAAGGCGGGCGGCGGCGGCGGCGCGCTCGCGGCGTTCTTCCTCCAACCGCCTGTTGAGTGCCAGCTCGCGCTGCAGTTGCTTGAGGTCTTGCAGGCTGTTCAACCGCTTGGGCGCGGGGGGGCGCGCGGGTGTTGATGGCGCGGTTGTGGATACCGAGCCGGCCGCTTGGGGTTTCATATCAACCCCCGTTCGGCCATTGAAATGACGGTGTCGCCGCCCACCACCAGATGGTCCAGCACGCGCATGTCGACCAGCGCGAGCGCATTCTTCAGCGCTTGGGTCAGCAACGCATCCGACTGTGAGGGCTCGGCCATTCCTGAGGGGTGATTGTGGGCCAGGATCACGGCCGCTGCGCCCAGCTCCAACCCGCGTTTAGCCACTTCGCGGGGGTAGACCGACGTTTGGGTCAACGTGCCGCGAAACATCTCCTCCATGGCGATCAGGCGGTGCCCAGCGTCCAGAAACAGCACGGCAAACACCTCGTGCGCCCGGCTGGCAAGGTGCAACTGCAGGAAATGCTTGACGGCTTGCGGGTCGGTGAAGACCTCGCGCTCTTGCAGGCGTTGCGCCATGGCACGACGGGCCAACTCCAGCACAGCGACAATCTCGGCGCGCTTGGCCGGGCCCAGGCCTTTGACGCGCCTGAGGTCATCGGCGGTAGCATGCAGCAGTCCGGCTATTCCTCCAAAACCGCCCAAGAGATTGTCCGGCTGAGGTGAGGCACTATCATTTTTGAGTTGAAGTAATTCCTCCGCCATTTGCAGCACCCCCTTGCCTTGAATGCCTGTACGCAGCAATATCGCGAGCAATTCGATATCACTGAGTGCACCGGGGCCGCGGGAGAGCAGCTTCTCACGCGGGCGTGCCTCGGCGGGGATGTCTTTGATGGGCATGGGAATGAGGTTGGGCAGATTCAGGTTTTTTGGCTTCGGAATTGAAGTCAGTTTATCGGGACACGGATGAGTTCAACAATTCCCCCGGGACTCTTGCTCATTGACGCCAGAATTTGGCAAAACTCAGCATCTACCCGTGGATTCAAAGCGCGGCTCGCGTTGGCAATCCACATTGGCTCCAATGCCGCGTTTATTGCCGTCCAGATCGTCGGTCTGAATTTTTGGAGCCGAACCAAAGCGGAAAACGCGACTGATCAACTGGCTGCGTGACGGCGACCATTCGAGTACGCTCAACTCCATGCAATGAAACGCCGACTTGTGAGTCGGGTATGCCGCGGCGGACCAAGCCGCTCGCGAACGGCAGTTTTGCTGCGACCCAAATTGTTGTCGAACATGGCAGGGGAAACGTCGCAATGGTATGCCCAACAGCGTCGATATTCGAATTTGAAAGGTTCTGCAAAACAAACGGGCGACACAGTAGGTGAAGCGCGTCCCAGTTCCGCGACTTTGGTTACAGTCGCCCAATGGCAACCAATGTCAGTAATACCAAGCCGTCGCAGTCTTGGAATCCCTCCAGTCTCATGGCGGTTATGCAACCCACGTGGCCAGGAAGCGTGTCGGATGGCACGGCGCGCTTGGCGCATCGATTGCTGTGGCACATACTGGGGCATTGCCGCATATCGTCTGGGTGCGCTTCTGTCACGAGACAACCGAAACACCTAGAGCGAGAAAACGACATGTTCAAACTGCATCAGTTGGCGTTGATACCTATCCTGCTCGGCGGCACTGCACTGCATGCAGCTGATTTGGCCAAGGCCCCACCGGCTATCACCGACGTCCCCAGCCAAGTGGGGGTCATGGTCGGCGCACCGCCCACTGCGGAAAATCAGGTTACTTTGCGAAACAGTATCAGCCCGCGCTTTATCCGCTGGACGCTGATGCACATGTCTACCCTGGCCAACACAACACGCATTTCGCGTGGGACGGATATGCCAATGCCTTTGCCGCAAGGTAAGCCGCTCGACGTCGATGCACTGAGCGTGGAATGGCAAGGCAAGCAAATTTCCGTAGCAGAGGCCTATCGCATTCTGGGAGCCGATTCCTTAATGGTCTTGCACCGCGGACGGGTGGTCTACGAGCGCTATATCGGCGACATGACTCCGGACACATTGCATGCCACCAATTCCTGCACCAAGAGCCTGATCGGTACGTTGGTGGTCATCCTGGCCCACGAAGGCAAGTTGGATCTGGCTGCACCGGCATCACGCTATCTGCCCGAGATCGCATCATCAGCAGTCGGCTCCGCGACGCTCCAAGAGTTGTTGGACATGCGGGCAAATTTCAAACTCGGTGACGATGTCCATGTGGGCGGAAGCATTCAGGTTGCCGCACAGCAGGCCTATGGCATGTTTCCGCGTCCGAAAGACTACGCAGGGCCCGACGGGGCCATGGAAATGGTACTGGCGTCCCGACCCACAACCGCGCATGGAACTGGGCCATTTCGCTATGACAACGTCAGCACGGAAACGCTCGGATGGATTCTGCACCGCGTCAGCGGTAAATCGGTCCCTGATTTGATCAGCGAACGATTCTGGCAGCCCATCGGCGCCGAACAAGATGGTGACTTTCTGCTCGATACCCGTAAGACACCCATTGCAGCCTTTGGCTTGCAAGCCAACATGCGCGACATGGTGCGCTTTGCCGAAATGATTCGCAACGATGGCCGGGTGGGAAATAAACAAGTTGTGCCTGCGGCCGTGATTGGCGCGATTCGGCGCGGAGGTGACAGGGCGGCGTTTGCAGCCAGTGCGGATGGCCCGATCCTTCCGAATGGCTCGTATCACGACCAGTGGTGGTTAACCCACGACGAATTTGAATCTTTCCAATGCCAGGGCCAGTTTGCCCAACGCTTTTGGATAGCACCCAAGGCGGAGACCGTGATTGGGTTGTATTCGACGGACCCGGATACGACCCGGACCCGAGAACCTCTTCGCAGTGCCGTATTTAAGACGATCGCACGTGCCTTGAATCGCTGAAGGAATTGCCATGACAAAAACAACTTCGGCTCCAAGTCACTACGTGCGTAATTCGCTCTACGGGGTTTTGTGCATCCTGGTGCTTGGCGTTGCATGGATTTTGACCCATGCACTTGCCGATGACGCCCGCCCAGCGCTTGGAACCGTCCACACCGCGGCCGGTACGCCGACAGTCACCTATTACCTGCTGGAACCTAAGTCCAACGCGGAAAAAACTGAAACGGTGGTTTTGCTGGCCAGTTTGGGGCGACCCGTCAGTGACTTCAATGAACTTGCAACCAGTTTGGTGGACGCTGGTTACCGCACCATCGCGGTGGAGTCGCGCGGCATCATGACCTGGTCGGGTGGCGGATTGTCACGCTACGAATTGGGAGGCCTGGCTGGTGACATTCGCCTCGCCGTTTCGGATGCTGGCGTGGCTCCCAATGAACGTATCCACCTGATTGGCCACGCTTTTGGGAATCGCGTGGTGCGGACATTTGCAACACTCTACCCCAAGCAAACAGCAGGTTTGGTACTGGTGGCCGCCGGTGACAAAACCGACACTATGCCAGCGGACGTGGCGCGCTCACTGCGTCTGTCCACATTGGGATTTGTTCCCTGGTCCGTGCGTGGAGCGTCCGTATCCAAAGTTTTCTTCGCCGCTGGTGCTGAAGCCCCAGAATACTGGAAACGTGGCTGGAGTAGCTGGGGCGCGATTGGCCAGGTCAGGGCTGCGAAGTCTGATAGCAACGGTAACTTCAACGCAGGTGGTAGCGGCCCGATGTTGGTTCTACAGGCGCAGGACGATCTCATTGCCCCACCGAAAGACGCAGGGGAATTACTCAAGGCGAATTACGGCGCAAGAGTGACACTGGTGCCCGTATCCCATGCGGGACATGCATTGCTTCCTGAACAGCCGGGCGTCATCTCAAGTGCGGTAGTTGCGTTTCTGCGTGAGCACCCGGCCAGGTAAGGACCTGATGAGTGGCGTCTATTTGGCGGCGAATTGGGGCGTCGCCACACCCGCTGTCAGCCCGCAAGAGACATACCGCAAAACATCTCCACCATGGCGATCGGGCGGTGCCCAGCGTCCAGAAATATGACGCCAAATACTTCATGCGACAGCCCGCCAACTTGAGCCGCAAATACTGCTTGACCGTATCCGGCGCATCAAACACCGGCCGTTCCGCCAGTTGCTGGAGCAAAGAGCGGCGCGCAATTACAAGCACCGCTGCAATCTCGGCCCGCTTGGCCGGGCCCAGGCCTTTAACCTGCGCCAGATCGCTGATCTTGGCGTGCAGCAGCCCCGCCCAACCGCCCAACCTGTCCAGCAAAGCCTGCGCGAGTTGCCGCACGGGTTACCCAGCAGTCCCGGTGCGCAGCAGCAGGGCCAGCAACTCGGCATCAGCCAGGGCTTGGGGGCCGCGGGCCAGCAGTTTTTCGCGGGGGCGTGCGTCTGGAGGAAGGTCGCTGCGAGACATATGGCCGCATGGCGCAGGGAATTGACGAAGCAGGCCCTAAAATCTGAGCAGTCTAGCCAATATTGCTCCCATGAATCCCACAATCCAAGCCGGCTCTTTTTTGACCTTGCATTACCGTCTGGCCGGTCCTGATGGCGCCGATGTCATCAACACCTTTGCCGATAAGCCCGCCACCTTGACTTTAGGTACGGGCGAGTTGTCACCCGCCATCGAGGCGCGCTTGGTGGGCCTGGCGGAAGGTAGCCGTACGCAGTTCGAGTTAGCCCGTGGCGAAGCCTTCGGTGATCGCAACCCCGCCATGTTGCAATGGGTCAAAATCAGCCTGATGCGTGAGCTTGGCGACCCGGACGAGCAATACAAGGTCGGCGACGTCGTGCAATTCCCCACGCCAGACGGGCAGAGCAGCTATGCCGGCGTGCTGCGTGAAGTGGCGCCTGACGCCCTGTTGTTCGACTTCAACCACCCCTTGGCTGGGCAGCCGGTGAGTTTTGAAGTGCAAGTGATTGGGGTGTTGTGACATGACTGACGCTGCAGCCCTGCAGGCGAGCGAAGCGCCGCTCAACGCGCCCGAAGTGATCTTGGCCGAACCCCGCGGTTTTTGCGCCGGGGTGGACCGCGCTATCGAAATTGTTGAGCGCGCTTTGCTGAAATTCGGGGCCCCCATCTATGTGCGCCACGAGATCGTCCACAACACCTATGTGGTGAATGATTTGAAGGCCCGCGGCGCCATCTTCATTGAAGACTTGGCGGAAGTACCCCCCGGTGCCACCTTGGTATTCAGCGCCCACGGCGTCAGCCAAGAAGTGCGCCAAGAGGCGGCACGCCGCGGTTTTCAGGTGTTTGACGCCACTTGCCCGCTGGTCACCAAGGTGCATGTGGAAGTGGCCAAGCTGCACCGGGAAGGTTATGAGTTCATCATGATCGGCCACAAAGGCCACCCCGAGGTGGAAGGCACCATGGGGCAGTTGAGCGAAGGCATCTACCTTGTTGAAGATGTGGCCGATGTGGCAGCCGTGCCGGTCAAGAACCCCGCCAAACTGGCCGTGGTGACCCAGACAACCTTGAGTGTTGATGACGCGGCTGAAATCTTAGCGGCCGTCAAAACGCACTTCCCCGAAGTGCGTGAGCCCAAAAAACAGGACATCTGCTACGCCACGCAAAACCGGCAAGATGCCGTCAAGGTGATGGCCCCGCAAGTGGATGTGGTGATCGTTGTCGGCAGCCCCACCAGTTCCAACAGCAACCGCCTGCGGGAGTTGGCGGAACGTCTGGGCACGCCCGGCTATATGGTCGACAGCGCCGATGATTTGAAAGCCGAATGGCTGGACGGCCCCAACGGCCAAACGGCCCGCCGCGTCGGCCTGACCGCCGGCGCCTCAGCCCCCGACGTGCTGGTGCAAGCGGTCATCGAGCGTCTGCGTGCCTTGGGGGCCACCACCGTGCGCAGCCTGCCCGGTGTTGAAGAGCATGTACGCTTCCCGCTGCCCCTAGGCTTGGGTGACAAGTCCATGGCGGAAGTGAGCTCTTCTCGATCTTGAGCCTGGCGCCAACGCTCTGACGCGGCGCCGACATCCGGCGCCGTTTTGCTTTCATAGAATCAAGACAGTTTCAAGGAATTCCAAAATGCTAGACATTACGCTGCTGCGCAAAGACCTGGACGCCGTCATCGGGCGTTTGAACACTCGCAAGAATCCGCAAGCTTTCTTGGACGTCGAGCGCTACGCCGCGCTGGAGCGCGAACGCAAGGGTTTGCAGGTGCGCACCGAAGAGTTGCAAGGCAAGCGCAACAGCTTGTCCAAACAGATCGGCATGCTCAAGGGCAAGGGCGAAGACGCCTCGGCGGTGATGGCCGAGGTGGGCGGTATCGCCGATGAATTGAAGGCCGGCGCCGAGCGTCTGGACGCCATTCAGCAAGAGCTGGCCACGCTGTTGATGACCGTGCCCAACCTCCCGCATGAAAGCGTGCCTGTGGGCAATGACGAAAGCGGCAACGTTGAAGTGCGCCGTTGGGGCACGCCCCGGGCCTTTGAGTTCACGCCCCGCGACCACGTGGACCTGGGCGCCACGCTGGGCCTGGACTTTGAGACGGGTGCCAAGCTGAGTGGATCACGCTTCACCTTCATGCGCGGCCCCGTGGCGCGGTTGCACCGGGCGCTGGCGCAATTCATGCTCGACGTCCAAACCGAAGAGCATGGTTACACCGAGTGCTACACGCCCTACATCGTCAACCGCGAAGTGCTGGAAGGCACGGGGCAACTGCCCAAGTTCAAGGAAGACATGTTCTGGGTGTTGCGTGGTGGTGACGACGAAGCCGCTGAGCAGTACCTCATCTCCACCTCGGAAATCTCGCTGACCAACAGCGTGCGAGAGCAAGTGCTGGACGTTGCTAACTTACCCATCAAGCTGACCGCGCACAGCCCATGCTTCCGCTCAGAAGCGGGCAGTGCAGGGCGCGATACTCGTGGCTTGATTCGCCAACACCAATTCGACAAAGTCGAGATGGTGCAGATCGTTCACCCTGAAAAGAGCTACGAAGCGCTGGACGAAATGGTTGGCCACGCCGAAGCCATTCTGCAAAAACTGGAACTCCCCTACCGCGTGTTGGCCCTGTGCACCGGCGACATGGGGTTCAGCGCCACCAAGACATTCGACCTGGAAGTGTGGGTACCCGCACAAGGCGTCTACCGCGAAATCAGCAGCTGCTCCAACTGCGAAGCCTTCCAGTCCCGCCGCATGCAAGCCCGCTTCAAAAACGCGCAGGGAAAGAACGAACTGGTCCACACCTTGAACGGTTCAGGCCTGGCCGTTGGCCGCACCCTGGTGGCCGTGCTTGAAAACTACCAAAACGCCGATGGCAGCATCACCGTGCCTACCGCCTTGCGTGCCTACCTGGGTGGTCTTGAAGTTTTGCGAGGTTAACTCCCACGAGTCAAAAAAATTCTGCTAGAATAATTGGCTTCACTCGCTAGCAGCATGAAATTGCTACTAGCTCACCGAATTTAGGAGAGGTGGCAGAGTGGTTGAATGTACCTGACTCGAAATCAGGCGGACCGAAAGGTCTCGGGGGTTCGAATCCCCCCCTCTCCTCCAGTAGTAAAAGCCCTGCTAAATCAGGCACTTAGAACCGCCTTAGGGCGGTTTTTTGTTGCCCCAAAAATAAGCAAAAATCGGCCAATCTCCGCAACCAATCTCCGCAACTCAGGCGGACTTGATGCGCTATCGGGTTGGGTTGACCTTCTCACCGACGCGCCGATACACCTTCTTCGTAATCTCTTCTTCGGTGTGGCCGAGCAGCTTGGATGCCTGCTTGATGTCGTCAAGTTCACTGGCTGCCTTGGGTCGCACATCGCGGAATTGGAACTGCTTGATACGGGCCGCCAGCGCCGCCTTGCCGTCCGCTTTGGCCTTGGCCGCAGCCGCCTCCCTGGCATCGACAAACCGCACCCGCAGCGTGCTTTTTCAGGGCTAGGCCCCTGGCGGTGGGTAGCAGGCTGAATCCACGTACCTTTTTCGCCTTGACCCGCTCCCCCACAACGCCAAGTTGGGTCTTGTCTCCGTTGAACGTTGCCAACTGAATCTGCAAGAACTTGTTGGTCTTGCCTTGGCGAACAAGCACGGCGTCAGCGGTGGCGCTATGCACGCTCATCTTGAGCACATCGCCAGGGCGCTGGGCAGTCAGGTCAAGCGCGTCCTTCAGTTCATCGACGGCATGCGCTTACACGGCATCCCAGACCTCGGCATCGGCATAGAAGTCCCGGGGCGTCTCTTCGTTCTTTGATACGCCGTGACATGGATTTTCCTTCTCTGTGCAGCCCCATTCGCGGGCCATGTTCCATATGTCGGAGAAAAGGGCAAGCTCACGGTTTGCCACCCCGGGCGCCGGCTTCCCGCCAGGATCGCGCACCGTGCCATCTTTGCGCAGCCGTCGTGCCTCGGGCACCTCCAGACCGCCGGACTTGGCCCGCCACTTGTAGACCGTGGCATCCGAGAACCCGCCCTTGCGGCAAATCTCCGCCACCGCCATGCCGGCCTCAGCCTGCTTGAGGAACCCAATGATCTGTTCCTCGGTGAATTTGCTCTTTCTCATGTCCGCGATTCTCCTGAATTGCGGACCCCTGCTCGTTTAGATTGATACGGCTGGTGGGGAGCAGGTCAATGACCGCGCGCTGTACGCCGTGCGGTTCTGACCGCGCGCAGAGCTGAAATGGATTTTGCAGGTTCGACTAAATTAATTTGAAAGCAAGAAACAGAGTTTTCAGGGTCAATGCCGTCAGTATGCTTTTTGACATATTACCGGCTGCTAGGAAATCCACTCATTAGCACTGGTTGTATGCCTTGAAAAGGCTATATGGCAGCCTTTCCCCACTACCTGAAAGATTTCGTATCACTGCCACCAGGAGCGGCAAGGTCCCACAGACGCCCACCGTTCATTTAACGATCCCCTGATTGCGTGTAAAGAACGGTCCTGATGACTCTTCGTAAAAATCCGCAATACATACGAATTTTATTTTTGCCCAGCATTTTATTACTATTTTGTTGATGATTTATTTGGTGGACACGCCGCTTCACCCGGGTGAATGGGGCGCGCCAGACGGACAACACATAGTGGCTCTCGCCAGTAATACGGCTGCAGCGAATTCGCGTTCGCATTTCCAGGCAAGAGTCGGCCGGTAATTAAAACAGGAGAAATGCATGGGAAATCTTGGGATCTCGGAAAAGAGCAAGCATCAGCAAACGACGCAAAAAACGCCCGCGCCGGAGGTTTTTGAAACATCCAACACCGTCGCAAGGCGCGCATCGGTCAAACTGGTTAATTTAAGGAGCGGAACGCAATCGAAACGCAGCTCGGTCGACGAGCGCCACGTCTGGTTCGATACGAGCCAGCTGCCCAAACAGCAGCCGGACGACAGTATTTTCGTCAGGGTGGTCAATTCGCTCTACAGCGGCATGGTTGTCTACCTCGCAAACATCTCGGTTTTTCTTCCCGCCATCCCCGCGCGCATGCAGGTCATCCTCAAGCTTCGCGACGCCAACGAACTGAAGGCCTTCCGCGAGAGCCCGCATTTCGCCGAATTTCAGAAGGCGGGGCGGGCCCACAGCCGGGTCGTCGCCTATAACGATGCCGGCAGTCTGCACGGACTCGGCAAGGACGGCTTGAGCACCTGCTACATCAGCTATGTGGACGACCGCGAGAGCCTGCTCAGTTCGATCAACGAAGGCATTCAGTTCAATTTCCTCTGGATCTTGTTCCGCGATCCGACCAACATCCCGCTCGAACTGGTGATCGCTTCGCTGCAGTCGACCGGCACGATCCTGATGAAGGAAATCAAGGACACCGGCAATGTCGACGATGCCATCGTCTCGTACGGGGTCATGGAATACGGCGCCGAAGGGGTGATTTTCTCGCCGCGCGAGCACGATGCCATGAGCTGCTTTCTCGACCGCATGTCGCACGCCGAGAACGAGAACCTGGCGATCCAGGTCGGCACGGTGGTGGAAAGCCGTCCGGTCGGCATGGGCTACCGCGCATGTATCGACACCGCTTCCCTGTTCGAACCCGACGAAGGCATGCTGGTCGGCAGCACCTCCCAGGGCGGCCTGCTGTGCTGCGCCGAGGTCTTCTTCTTGCCCTACATGGAGCTGCGGCCGTTCCGCGTGAACGCGGGTGCCGTGCATTCCTATGTCTTCAACACCGACGACCGCACCGATTACATGAGCGAGCTGAAAGCGGGCTCGCCCGTGATGATCGTCAACTCCAAAGGGAAGGTGCGCCGGGCATCGGTCGGCCGGGTCAAGATTGAGCAGCGTCCCCTGCGGTTGATCGAGGTCGAGTTCGCGGGCAAGGAGCGGGTCAACATTCTGATGCAGGACGATTGGCACGTGCGGATTTTTTCCGATGCGGCAAAGCCGCTCAATATCTCCGAGCTGAAACCCGGCGACAAGGTGCTCGGTTATGTCACCGAGCCCGGGCGTCATGTGGGTATCAAAATCAACGAGTCCATCATCGAAAAATAGGGGACGGATATGGGCTATATCGGCAGAAAATTCAGAGTGCGGCGCATCTTATTCCCGGATTCCCAGCGCGGCCTGATCGTCCCCGTGGACCACGGACTGACGCTCGGACCCATCCACGGCATGCAGGTGACCGACGATCTTAAGGGATGGGTTTTCAATAATTCCATCAGCGCCGTGCTTGGCCATAAGGGCATGATTGAGCGCCTGATCTCCCGCAACATGCTGCATCCGTCCACGGGGGTCATCGTTCATCTGAACGGCATGGCCAACATCGCGCCGGAATCGGACACCAAGATCATGGTGTCGAACATCCAGACCGCGCTCCAGCTCGGCGCGGACGCGGTGTCGATTCAAATCAATTTCATCACAACCAATTTCGAACACAACATTGCCATGCTCGGCGCGGTGACGGACGCGGCGCATGCCGCCGGCCTGCCCCTGCTCACCATGCTTTACGACAAGGTCAAAGTGCCGTCGGTGGAGGAGAAGGTCAGGCGTCTGAACCATCTGCTGCGCGTCGTGACCGAGATGGGTTGCGACGCCGTCAAGCTGGCCCTGCCCGACTCGATGGCGGAGGTCTCCGAGCTCATCGCGCGTCACAGCCCCGATATCCGCATTTTCTTCGCTGGTGGCGAGAAGACCTCGGAGGAGGCGCTGTTCAAGGCCGGCCGTGCGGCGATCGATCACGGCGCGAGCGGCCTGTGCGTCGGGCGCAACGTGTTCCAGCATCCACAGCCGCGCGCCTTTTTGCGCCGCTTGGCCGACTGCGTGAGGGAAGAAACGGGACAGACGGAACGGGACGTCGAACTAGACCTCGTTTGATTGCCGCGCCGTCAATACGCGGGCGTCGTTCGATGCCAGATCCACAATTTGGAGATCAATGAAAATGGACTGCACCAATCGTCGCGCCCCAAGCACCTTGCTGTCCGCCGATGCGCTGGACACCCTTCGTAGCGACGACTCGCTCGGCAGCGCGAATTTCTTCGACAGTTGCTTTGCGCTCAGCACCACGCGCGACGTACCCTTCCTGTACCTCGACCGGAGCTTCGGCCTGGCTGGCGGCGCGCCCGTCAGCGAATTCAGCCTGAGCACCTTGCAGCAGTTCAGGATGTCCCTGGCTGACTGGTATCTGCAACGTGGCGTTGGCCAGGGCGATGTGGTCGCCGTCTGCGTCGGCGACGGGATCGCGCCGTTTCTCCACTACGTGGCGCTGACCAGCCTTGGCGCCGCGATTGCGCTGATGAATCCGTCCATGCCGCCCGACGTCGGCGCCGCCTACATGAAAGAGAACGGTTTCACCGACGTCGTGGTGGACGCGCGGACCCTTGTGTCGAGTGCGTTCGTGCAAGGTTGGGCGGCCTCTGGCGACGGGCACGGCGTCGTCGACGCCTCGGAGGCGACCTTGCAGGCTGCGCCGCAGATGCCCGCATGGTGGCCGCGGCCGCCGCAAGACTCGACTCTGGTGATGCTCAGCCATACATCGGGCACGACCGGCTTGCCCAAGGCGGTGCGCTTCGAACATCGCCAGTTTTTCATGGGAAAACGGGCGCGTATCGGCCGCTTCGCGGAAGGCCCGGACGAGCGCCTGCTGACGGCCCTGCCGCAATCGCATTCGGCGGCCCTCAGCCATCTCGAGACCGCCGTTCTGCACGGCATTCCCACCTATGTGCTGGGCACCCAGGACGGCGAATCGGTGCGCGCCGCCATCCGCATGTTCGCGCCAACCACCGTCGTCGCCTTCCCTAAGAGCTACATGCTGCTGGTGGAAGGGGGCGTGGCTGGTGATGAATTCGCGTCGGTGCGGCGCTGGTTCAGCATGGGCGACGCGGCGCACCAGACCCATACGAGGCGCTTGCTGGTCGGAGCGCCGGCATCGCGTTTCATCGACGCCTTCGGCAGCTCCGAGCTGGGCATGGCCCTGTTCCGCAGCGAATCGACCCTGGCCGGCATCGCCCCGCAGCGCTCCATCGGGCGCCCGGTCGATATCGCGGTGGCCAAAATTCTGAACGCCGATACCGGCGAAGAGGTTGCGCCAGGCGTGGTCGGCCTGCTGGCCGTGCGCTCGCCCACTATCACCTCCGGCTACTGGCGCAGGCCGGGCCAGACCATCGGCGCCTGGCGCGGGGGCTACTTCCTGACGGGGGACGTCGCCTTCTGCAAGAACGGCGACTTCTACCAGATCGACCGCGAAGTCGATGTGGTGGTCACCGCGGGCGGGCCTCTGTACACCCTGCTGCTGGAGGAAGTGGCCCAGCAGGTGGCCGGCGTGTGCGACGTGTCCGTGGTCGGCATGGATACCTCCGGCGGTCCCGTCATTCTGGCCGTGGTGTTGCCGGAACGCGAACCGGGCCAACCCCTGAATGCGATCGCGGAGCAGGTACTGCAGGCGCTGCGGTGTGCGATTGAGGCGCGCAGCGGGAGCGTGCCAGAGGATGGGGTTGCGGTGGCCGTGGTGCGCGACCTGGCCTTCCTGCCGGTCGGCGCCACCGGCAAGGTGCTCAAGCGCCAGCTGCGCGAGCTGGGGCCGTCGATCATGCAGCACGTGCCCGGCGAGCAGGGCGCGCTGCAAAGCGTGCTGCATGTGCGCCGCCGGGCGTCGGCGCCGGAAACTGCCGCCATGGAGATCTGACCCGCGGGTCAGCCAGCCCCAGCCACCAACACGGTGAACATCATGAGCGATCATTCACACCAAGCCGGTGCTAAAACCGACGCTTTCGACTCCAACGCTTACCAGTCGGTGCGGCGGCGCCTCGCCGCCGTCGAAGCAGAGGGCGGCGATACCTACGAATGCATGGGACGCAATTTCGTCGTCCATGAAGGCGTATTTCCCCCCACCCATTTTCAGTCGACCGGCATTTTTACCCGCCATCTGCCCTATGTGCGCGGCGGCTCCTTCCTCGAGATCGGCTGCGGGGCCGGGGTCACGGCGGTCACGGCCGCGCTGGAAGGCTGCGTGCGCGTGGTGGCCTCCGACATCAGCGAGGTAGCTGTGCTCAACACGCGTGCCAATGCCATCTTGCACGGGGTCGGCGCCATCGTGTCGACCCGCCACGGAGACCTGTTCGACGTGCTGCGCGAAGGCGAACGTTTCGATGTCATCTTCTGGAATTCGAATTTTGTTTTCGTTCCCGACGAATACGTGTTCGACAAGGAGATCTTGCGCGCCTTCTGCGATGCCGGCTACGCCGCGCACCGCCGCTTCCTGAAAGACGCGCAACGCTATCTCAACACGGGTGGCATGTTGCTGTTGGGCTTCAGCAGCCAGGGCGACGAGAGCGCCCTGACCGGATTGCTCGGCACGTGCGGCTACAAGTCCACGGTGCTCAAGTCGGTGTTCGGCCAGGGCCCGGGTGCGCCCCGTTACGATATCTTGCAGCTGTTCGCAGACCATCAGCCTGCCACGGTGGGCGCGCGGCAAGGTCATTTCAGGGAAGGTTCGGCTTGAACTCGGCCCTCCGTCCCGTCGCGCCGGTGGCGATCGTCGGCGGCGGCCCGGTGGGGCTGATGCTGGCCCTGCTGCTGGACCGGCACGGCGTGGCGTCGGTGGTGTTCGACAGCGCCACTGGCACCCGCCTGCACCCCAAGGGCAGCACCCACAACACGCGTACGATGGAGCACTACCGCCGCGTGGGCATCGCCGACGCGGTCCGTAAGCTCGGCCTGCCGGCCGACCATCCGCGTGACGTCGCCTACTTTACGCGGCTGAACGGCTTCGAACTGGCGCGTTTCGAGCTACCGTCCGAACAGAGGCGCATGTGCATGGCGCAGGACGCGCCGGCTACCGACCAGACGCCTGAACCGCTGCTGCGCGCGAACCAGATGTATGTCGACCGCTACATGCATGGAGCATGCGCGCGGCCGTGCCAACATCACCCTGCGCTTCGGCTGGCGGGTGACGGGGTTTGAGCAGGATGACAGCGGCGTGTGGGTCACCGCCGTCGACGCAGGCGGTTCCGGGGCGACCGAGCGCTGGCGCGCGCACTACATGGCGGGCTGCGACGGCGGCCAGAGTTTCGTGCGGCGCGAGCTGGGCATCGGCTACCTCGGTTCCAGCGAGCAGAGCGCGGGCTTTCTGACGGGCCGCATGTTCTCGACCCATGTGCGGATCCCCGCCCTGCAGCACGACATTCCCGCCGACAAGAAGGCGTGGATGTACAACATTATGTCGCCCGGCCTGCGCATGCTGTTGATCAGCCTTAACGGCGCGGACGAGTTCCTGCTGATGAGCAAGGCCGGGGCGGACGACGAGCAACCGGACGACGCGGACATCATCCGCCGCATCCGCGAGGGCGTCGGTGCCGACATCGAGATGGACGTGCTGGCGCATGCGGTGTGGCATGGCGGTGCGGCGCTGGTGGCGGAACGTTTTTCGGAACGCCGGATCTACCTGGCGGGCGACGCCATCCACCTGTTCTCGCCGACCGGTGGTTTCGGCATGAACACCGGCATCGACGGCGCCGCCAACCTCGCCTGGAAACTGGCGGCGGCGGTGCAGGGTTGGGCCGGCGAATCCCTGCTCGCCTCGTACGAAACGGAACGGCGACCGATCGCCCATCGCAATACGGCGGCGGCGCGGCAGCTGACGCAGCGGGTCGGCAACCTTGCGATCCCGGACGACATCGAGGAGGCGGGCGCGCGCGGCGAAGAGGCGCGCGCGCGCTTCGGCATGGTGCTGCAGGACTTCCGTGGCCAGTTCACCTCCCTGGGGGTGGAACTGGGAGCCCGCTACGACGGCTCGCCGATCGTCTGGCCCGACGGCGAGCCGCCCGCCTACGACACGCTGGAGTACCAACCCAGCGACGTGCCGGGCGGACGACTGCCTCACTTGTGGCTAGACGGCGAGGGCGCGCAGCGGCGCTCGCTGTTCGACCTTCTGTACCACGGGTTTACCTTGCTGCGCATTGGCGCCGACCCGGCGCCGGTCGACCGCCTGGCCTACGCCGCCGACAAGCGAGGCATCCCGCTGCGGGTGCTCGACATTGCGTCCGATTCGGCCGACCAGCTGTACCGGAAACGACTGATCCTGGTGCGTCCAGACCAGCACATCGCCTGGCGGGGCGACGAGATCCCCGATGACGCACAGGCGCTGCTGGACCGGGCGGTCGGGCGTGGCACCAGCGCAGTATTGAGCTGTTCGTGATCGGGTTAGTTTGAATTTGTTCCTGCTGGTGTGACTAAACAAGGAGGTCAGATGAATACGATGGTGGAAGAAGAAGTTGCAGCGCCTGAAGCGATGGTCATGGCATCGTCGGCATTGGTGGAATCCGATATCGCCGACGATGCCGAGGCAAACGCGGCCGCGTTCGCTCTGGTCGGGGACGATCCCGAACCGCTGGTCGTGAACGGCGAGCCGAAGGGCGCCTCGATCAGGTTCATCAGAACCGGCAGCAGCACAAACGGTCGCTATCTGATGGCGAAGGTCGAGATCCCGCCCGGCTCCGGTCCGCCGCTGCACGCCCACACCCTGACCGACGAATGGTTCTACGCGCCCGAAGGCGGCATCGTCATGCTGATGGGGACGCGGCGCTACAAGGACCTCGACAACACGCCCGACGTGGTGGGGCGAGACACGATCCGCATGATCCCCATGAAGAAAGGCAGCTTGGTGTTCGGGCTGCGCAACCATGTGCATGGCTTTCTCAACGTGACTGACAAGACCGTGGTGGTGCAACTGGTGTGGACCCCGGACACGCCGGGTGAGGAATCCTTGCTCGAATATTTCAAGTCCATCGCCAAGCCCATCTTGCCTAGTCTCAAGGGCGCCTTGAACAACCCCATCGTGCAGCTCAAGGCGGTGAGCGAGGCGAGGGCGTTTGGCATGATGTTCAGCAACGATTTCTGGCAGTACGCCGAGAAGGTCGAAGAAGGAATTGCGCCCTTCGGGAAGAATCTCCCGGGGCTCATCAAGTTGCTCAAGTCGGGCGAACCGGCCTGACGGACAGCATCAGCAAGTCAACTATCTGAACTTATCGAGGAAAAACATGGCCACTCTGGCAAACAAGACAGCAATTGTGACCGGCGCGAGTTCCGGCATAGGCTACGAAGCGGCAAAACTGTTCGCAAGCGAAGGCGCCAACGTTGTCGTGGTCGCCCGCAGGGAAGCGAAGCTGTATGCGCTGGTCGACGAGATCCTCTCCGCCGGCGGGAAAGCGGTCGCTCTGGTGGGCGACGTGAAGAACGAAGCGGTCGCGGAAAAGGGGGTCGAGTTGGCGATCGAACATTTTGGCGGACTCGACATCGCCTTCAATAACGCCGGCACCCTGGGCGCGATGGGCGACGTGGCGGAACTGACGGCCGAGGGCTGGCACGACACCATCGACACCAACCTGACCAGCGCCTTCTACTGCGCGAAGTACCAGATACCCGCCTTGCTCAAGCGCGGCAATGCCTCGCTGATCTTCACCTCGTCCTTCGTCGGCTACAGCATCGGCCTGCCGGGCATGGCTGCCTACGCGGCCAGCAAGGCCGGCCTGGTCGGACTGGCGCGCACCCTGGCGGCCGAGTACGGGGCGAGGGGAGTCCGAGTCAATGTGCTGATGCCGGGCGGAACCGACACTGAAATGGGCGGCGCCGCGACCCCGACGGTCGAAGCGAGAGCGTTTGTCGAAGGCATCCACGCGATGAAGCGCCTGGCCCTGCCGGTTGAGATCGCGAAATCGGCGCTGTTCCTGGCCTCCGATGCGTCCAGCTTTGTGACCGGCACCACCTTCTTCGTCGACGGCGGCGTCACCATCACCAAAACCTGATCACCGTCCCTGGGGCGGTCCGTGCCGACGCCCCGTTCTTTGTATTCCATATAAGGATAGGCAATGAGCAAACCTTCAACACACGGCAACTCCGGTCCGGCGGCCGAGGGCGCACCCGCCGCCGGCAGACGCCGTGATTTCCTGGCCCGGCTGATCGCACTGGGCACTGGCACCGTCGGGACTGGGGCCTTCGGCTCCTACGCGGAGGCTGCCGAGGCGAGTCAAAGCGCGGCATTGAAGGACAGTTACGACTACATCATCGTCGGCGCCGGCTCGGCCGGTTGCCTGCTTGCCGACCGCCTGTCCGCGACCGGCGCCTCGGTGCTGCTGATCGAAGCGGGGACCAGCAACATCAATCAGCCGAAGATCGCCGAGGTCGCGTACTGGCTCCAGAATCTGTCGAGCGAGACGGACTGGGCGCGCCTGAGCACGCCGCAGCCGCATCTGGCCAACCGGCGGCAGGGCGCGCCGGGCGGCAAGGTCTGGGGCGGCTCGGGCAGCATCAACGCGATGATCTGGCTGCGCGGCGACCCGCGCGACTACGCGCAGTGGTGCCGTCTGGTGGGCCAGGAGTGGAATCCGGATGCGCTCAACCGGGCTTACCTGAAAGTGGCGCAGCCGGCCGCGCTGGACGCCGCCGCGCGCCACGCGCAGACCGGACGGATCAATGTCGGGCGCTACGCAGACAGCCATCCGCTGACGGCGGCCTACCTCGCCTCCAGCGCCGCGACGGGCTTGAGAACCATTGAGCTCAACGCCGGCCGGCCGCTCGACGGCGTGGGTGTGGCGGAAGTAAACGCGACCGCCGACGGGCGCCGCTCCGGTCCGGCGCAGGCGATGCTGGTGCCGGCGCTGGTGCGTCCCAACCTGAAGGTGCTATCGGACACCCTGATCACGAAATTGCTTATACAGGGCAGGCACTGCCGCGGGGTTGAGGCGGTGGTCGACAACGTCGCGCTCCGTATCAATGCGACGCACGAAACCATCGTCAGCGCCGGCGCCTGTGAGTCGCCCAAGATCCTGATGCTGTCCGGGCTGGGACCGGCCGATCATCTGGCCGCTCATGGCATCCGGGTGCAGCAGGCCATGCCAGCCGTCGGCAGCAATCTACAGGACCACATGCTGACGAGCGTCGTTTTCAAGTCGAAGGTGAACTTGCCGGCCCAGGTCTCGAATGGGGTGTCGACCATGGCGTACTACAGCACCGGATACGGGCAATCCGCGCCGGATGTGCAAGTGGCGGGGATGCAGTATCCGTTCGGCGCCAGCCTGCCGGCCGGCAGCGGCTATGCCGTCATCGCGTTTCTGAGCAAGCCGCGTAGCCGTGGCAGCGTGCGCCTGACCAGCGCCGATCCGCGGCAAGCGCCGAGCATCGACCCCCGGTACCTGGAACAAGGCATCGACCAGGACAATATGCTGCTCGGCCTGGACCGCGCGATCGACATCGGATCGAACCAGGGCATGAACGGCATCTACGGGGGACGGTATTCGACTGCGTCGCTGCGTTCGCGCGCGGAGAAGCTGGCCTTCATCGCACAGCAGGGCGGGGCGGGGCTGCACTTCACAGGTACCTGTATAGCCGGGCGCGATGCCTCGACCAGCGTGGTCGACGCCAACTTCAAGGTGTGGGGCATCGAGCGGCTGCGGGTGGTCGACGCGTCGGTCATTCCCGAAGTGCCGACCGTGAACATTCAAGCGTCAGTGCTGACCGTCGCACAGTTGGCAGCCGAGCGCTTGATCAGCGAGGCGCGCGCCGCCGGACTGCTGGCGCAATAGCGGCGGCACTCACCCCCCAACCCAGGAGCAATACCCATGGACCTCGTAAGGCATGCGCTCGAATCGGCACGGGTCGAATTGACGGCATCTGTTGTTCAGCATTCTTTTTTGAAGCGTTGCAGGCAAGGCACGATCCCGATGCCGGTACTTAAGCAATTTCTCGTGCAACAGGGGCA
The DNA here is from genome assembly GCF_028595305.1 of Roseateles koreensis. Taxonomy (GTDB): domain Bacteria; phylum Pseudomonadota; class Gammaproteobacteria; order Burkholderiales; family Burkholderiaceae_C; genus Paucibacter_A; species Paucibacter_A koreensis. The sequence continues at coordinate 325,923 of NZ_JAQQXS010000003.1, forward strand.
TTACAGCCGCCATTTCGTCCGCTATCTGTGCGCCCTGATGTCCAACCTTAAAAGCACCGATCAGATTCAAGCCCTGGCGGAAAACCTGTTCGAAGAATTGGGATTGACGAGCGACAGCCCGACCCCGCACAGCGTCATCTACAAGTCGATGCTGGAGCGATTCGACCTGAGCCTGGAAACCGGTCCCGCCCCCTCGCCTGGCACCCTGGCCCTGATCGGCACCATGTCGGACCACTGCCACAACCCCAACCCCGCCATGGGCCTGGGCGCCCTGTGCCTCGGCGCGGAAGCCCTGGTGGCACCCGTGTACGCGGATATCATGGCCGGCTTCGCCTCCCACGGCATCGGCGGGCAGGACATGGATTTTTTCCGCATGCACATTGAATGCGACGACGGCCATGCGGACACCCTGTGCGACATCATGGTCCTGACTGCCGAGCAGGACCTGGCGCAGCTGGACATTATGATCGCGGCGGGGGGCGCGCTGGCACGAGCGCGTATGGACTTTTTCAGCGCCATTGAAGCGGCTCACCACCAAGACAAGTCCGTCCTTGACGCGGCCTGACCGCCAATCTCAGGGAGCAGATCAATGAGCACGTCCGCTCACGTGGCAAGCTTTAGCATGGACAAGTCCACGCTCACCGATATCGCCCACAAGCGCATGGCGCGGTCACTGGTTCTCCCGCAATGGAGCAAGTGTCAGAAAGTCGCTGCCACCTGCCGCATTCTCTTCGAGCACGGCCATGATTCCGGCCTGGCCGGGCAGATCACGGCGCGCGGCGAGCAGCCGGGCACCTACGTGACCCAAAGACTGGGGCTGGGATTCGACGAAATCGAGGTCGACAATCTGCTGTTGGTGGACCAGGACCTGGAAGTACTTGAGGGCGACGGCATGGCCAACCCGGCAAACCTGTTCCACAGCTGGATTTACCGGGCTAGGCCGGACGTTCAATGCGTTGTGCACACGCACCCGATTCATGTGTGTGCGCTCTCGATCACGGGCACGCCGCTCAAGATCGCCCAGATGGACGCCTGCATGCTTTACGACGACGTGGCGTTTCTGGCCACCTGGCCGGGAGTTCCCGTTGGAAATAGTGAAGGGGAGATCATCACCCGAACCCTGGGCGAAAAACGGGCGGCGGTGCTTGCCCACCATGGCCTCGTCGTCGCCTGCTCGTCGGTAGAGGAGGCCTGCGTGGTCGCCATCCAATGCGAGCGCGCCGCGCGCATGCAGTTGCTCGCCGTCCAGGCGGGCCAGATCAACGACCTCGATCCCGCCCTGGCGCGCGAAGCACACGACTGGATCTTGCACGAGCAGCGGATTGAAGCGGCGTTTCATTACTTCGCCAGACGCGCTGCGAAGCCTGCCGCTAGCCGCAGCCCTTAGCCCCCTGGCGCCAGCCCTTTGCGCCGTGATTCCTGCCAGCCAAACCCCGTGACGGGCGATCTCGACCGCCCGTCACGGAATTCAATCGCAAGGAACGGAGTTCCTGCGCCTGGAGTTTGCCCTACGTTGATAACAATATAAAACATTCAAATCGACGATGACGAAAAATGCCCCCCCTGATCAGGCTTTTCACTGCGACGAATTACGGTGGGCTGCGGTGCTGGCGCGCAATCCGGTCGCGGACTCTTTTTTCGTCTACGCTGTCAAGACCACCGGCGTTTTTTGCCGACCCAGTTCCGCGGCGCGCTTGCCCAAGCGGGAGAACGTGGAGTTCTTCGATACGGCGTCGGCGGCCGAAGCAGCGGGCTACCGCCCGAGCCGACGCGCGGCGGCGGATCTGACGGCTTGCGCGGCACAGCGCACGACGCTGGTGGCCCAGGCATGCAGCATTATCGAGGCATGCGACACGCCCCACAGCCTGGACCAGATCGCCGCCGATGTCGGCATCAGCGCGTTCCACTTCCATCGGCTCTTCAAGGCCGAAACCGGACTGACGCCGAAGGCCTACTCCTCGGCCGCCCGCGCGCGCAAGCTCAGGGAAGAGCTCAGCGGTGTGGGAACCTCCGTCACGACCGCTATCTACAGCGCCGGCTTCAACTCGAGCAGCCGCTTTTACGAGGAATCGGATCGCCTGCTGGGGATGCGCGCAAGCGACTACCGGGCTGGCGGGCAAAATGCGCTGATTCGCTTCGCCGTGGGGCAGTGCGTGTTGGGCGCCATCCTGGTGGCGCAGAGCCAGCGCGGCATCTGCGCCATCACGCTCGGAGATGACCCCGACATCCTGGTGCGCGAACTGCAGGATAAATTCCCCAAGGCGCAGTTGACAGGCGGCGATGCCGAGTTTGAACAACTGGTCGCACAAGTGGTAGGCTTCGTTGAGGCGCCTGCCATGGGCTTGAACCTGCCTCTGGATGTGCAGGGCACGGCCTTCCAGGAGCGAGTCTGGCAGGCATTGCGCGAAATTCCGCCGGGCACCACCGTGAGCTATACGCAGGTTGCCGAGCGCATCGGCGCGCCCAAGGCAGTGCGCGCTGTCGCCCAGGCCTGTGGCGCCAATAGCATCGCGGTCGCCATTCCCTGCCATCGCGTGGTGCTGCGCAACGGCGATATTTCGGGTTATCGTTGGGGCGTCGAGCGCAAGCGCGAATTGCTGCAGCGCGAAGCGATGGCGGACACGGAGGCTAAGGCTATGGCTAAGCCCGAGATGAGTTAGCGGCCCGGTCGTGGCGCGCGGCATGCGCTATACGGAGACGTCGGCACGGACGACTCGTTCGTGTTCGTGCGACATGATCTGTTCGGCGACCAGCATGCCTCGCGCGATCATGGGCCGCTCGACCAGGCGGTAGATGAGCTCGGTCATACTCAGGACCAGCGCGAACATCAAAACCGTGTATTCCAGCCACAGATCCGAGGTGATCGCTATGCCGCGGCCGCGGGTGTAGCGGAACATGATCTCCATGGTGAGAAAGAACATGGGCAGATGCACGAGATAGATGGTGTACGAGCGCTTGCCGATATAGTCGAGCACGATCTGCAGCGGCCACGGGAAGACCACCAAGCCGCCTTCGCAGGCCGCGATAAACACCAGCAGCGCGGAGATGACGCACACGACCGGTATCACCACGGTATTGCTGAAACCTAGGGCGGTCGTGCCGGCGAGGGCAAGGGCCAGCACGCTGACCAGGATCGCGCCAGCATAGCGGTGGTGGCCCGCATGCATGCGTATCGCCGAAAACCATGGCTGAACGGTGAAGAGATACAGCAGGCAACCATACAGTAAGCCATCGCAGCGGCTTTGCGTATAAAAGAAAACGTGCACTGGGTTGGACAAGGTGAACGGCCGGATCACGAGGGAAATCACAAGTAGCGCACCGACCAAAAACAGCACGCGCTGGCGTGTCGTGCGTGCGAGGAGCAGGAAGACCGGATATAGAAGGTAGAACTGCTCCTCCACCGACAGGCTCCAGTAGGGCGCGAGCGGCACGCCTTGCGCCGTCTTGTGTTCGGGCAGCCAGAAATTGAAGGTGTAGATGAAAATATTGATCGCGGACTGCACGTTATAGACTGAGTTGGCGAAGTACTGGCCCTCGTTCAGGAACGCGCCGCAGAACAGGACCAGCAGAATCACACACCACGCGACCGGCAGGATGCGAAATATCCGGCGCACGTAAAACGCCTTGATATACGAGGCCAGCGAGAATGGATTTCTCCGATGTTTATCGAATTCGCTGACGATGGTCTTCGAGATGATAAAGCCGGAGATGACGAAGAACAGATCCACCCCGCCCCAAGACATGCTGAACAGGTCGAGGATCGAGGTTGACTCCTTGAACTTCATCGTGAACGACCAGGGAAAAAACACCTGGCGGAAATGCACAAAGAAGGTCAGGATCACGGCCACCGCCCGCAAGCGATCCAGCTCAAGATTGCGCACCGTGGGCGTGCTGTGGCTTTCCATCAGTTTCCGTATGGGCATGGCGATTGCAGGTGGAGGAAATGTCCATGTCCGCCACCGCAGCAACATCGCGCGCACTGTGCGGCGGGTTTGGTGGAGACTGATGTATGACACGACGACTTACAGCCTGGCGCCGCCATCGACTTGAATGATGTCGCCGCTGATCCAGCGCGCAGCATCCGATGCGAGGAAGGCCACTACGTCGCTGATATCGTCCGGCTGCGCGACCCGTTTGAGCGCCTGCATGCCGAGCACGAAATCGCGGCCCGCGTCGGTCCTGACGAACTCGGACATATCGGTATCGACCACGCCGGGCGCCACCCCGTTGACCCGGATGCCCCGCTCGCCCACAGCGTAGGCGAAATGCCGCACCAGGGTCTCGACTGCTCCCTTGGTCGCGGCGTAGGCGGAAATATCGCCCACCGTCGACCGGGTTGCCAGGGAAGACAGCATGACGATGCTGCTGTCTTTAACGAATAGGGGAAGCAGTTGCTGCACCAAGAAATAGGGCGCCCGCACATTCACGGCGAACAGGCGGTCGAAGTCTTCGACGGCCATGTCGGCGATTGGCGCGGTCTTGGCCAGGCCGGCGTTGGCGACCAGGATATTCAGGGCGGGGCCGGCAAGTTCGCGCACAATAGCGGCGAGCTTGTGCGCGCCGTCCGCCGCCGCGAGATCGGCGGCGAGGGCATCGGCCTTACCGCCGGCAGCACGGATCTCGGCGACCACGGTCCCGGCATTGTCCCTGCCCTGATTGCAATGGACCAGCACGTGAGCGCCGCCACGGGCGAGGGTTAAGGCAATGGCACGGCCAATGCCGCGCGATGCACCGGTGACGAGCGCGATTTTTCCTGCGAACTGGTTCATGGTGACATTTCCATCCATTGTAGGTAGGGCGCCTCAAGGGCCACTCTCGCCACCGTCTACGGGAAGGCGCCAGCATGGCGAGAATTTGCAAAGATACGAGCACCAGGCGGCGTGAGCCGAGTGTTTGGACTGCCGAATATAGGGATGGATACGGGCGCGAAAACTCCGTTTCTTGCTTTTTGAGTATTCCGGTCGAACGTGACCGCTGATTCCGGCAACGTGCCCCAACTCTTGGATCAAGTCTGCTGGCGCGGCGGTCTACGCCACCGTGAAGCAATGGAATGGACCATGCGTGGGGGGGCGCCTAGCTCATCGGCAGCAACCGCTGCAGAGGTGACCGGCACTCCTGGAGTCGTACTTCGGCTTTGGGAACCTTGCAGCCGGCTGCCACCGTCAGGATCGTGCACCTAGCCGAAGTTCGTCGAATTTCAGAACTAGACTGATTGCGGACCTTCACAAATGCCCGGTTTGCGTATGCGTCCGGCCAAGTTATCTTGACCGGCTGACGATCTGATCGGAATGGGCGTTACGCCGACTGCGCCCAGCGATGCGGCAGCAACTCCGCGATACGGCTGGCGGGCTGTGTCGGCAGTCTGGTCAGCGCGTCCTTCTGGTAGGCCCATGGCTCCAGCCCATTGAGCTCGGCCGATTGGATCAAGCTCATGACGGCTGCCGCTCGCTTGCCCGCGCGAGCCAGTTCGAACGCCCCAGCGCCACTGGCCTGATTCGATTCTCAACCCAGTTGTTGTCGATGGGCAGCATGGGGTCATCAAGGTAGCGCGTCAGCGCCGCCCAGCGTTTGAGGCAGTAGTCGATCGCCTTGGCTGTGGCGGAGCCGTCCGGCACCTGCTGCCGGTGCAACTTGAGCCAGATATGCAAGGCATCGGCCACTGGCTTGGCCTGGCTCTGTCGGGCTTGCAATCTCTGATCTGGCGCTGATGCTTGCACCTCGCGCTCGACCTCGTACAGCTTGCCGAAGTGGCTCAGCGCTTGCTCGGCGATCTGGCTGCGATGGTTGGCCCAGAGTTCGTAGAACTTGCGCCGAGCATGCGCCATGCAGCCGACTTCCAGTAAGCCTTTTGCCAGCAGCGCCTTGTAGCCCGAGTCGTCATCGCAGACGAGCGCACCGCGCCCCGCCTTCTCACCAGGATGGCCCAGGAACTCCATCGCGTGCTTGCCGGCGCGACTCTCCGCAAAGTCGTAGACAACGATGCGGCTAGCTACCGGTCGCACTCCGTTGTTGAAGAAACTCTCGCGCCAACGCCAAGCTACCAACATGCATAGATTGCCCAAACTTTCCAACGGCAGCCAACTTGAAAAGTTCCGAGAAGCTTGCCCTTCCGCACTGGATATCCTCGGATTCGTCGAGTTGCTGTTCGCCGGAAGCCTCAAGACCGCAGGCCACAAAGACGTGAACTCGATTCGTCTGACGCGCTGGGTTCGCCCATAGTGAGCCAATTTCGATCATCTCCTTTGCCCGCAACCCAGTTTCTTCTAGCAGCTCCCTTGCTGCAGCAGTCTGTACAGCCTCTCCTGTCTCAACCACGCCAGCAGGAAGCTCAAGGCACATCACCTCTGCAGCAGGTCTATATTGCTGCACTGTCACTACCATCCCATGGTCATCGACGGCGACTATGTGCACCCATTCATTTTCCTCAATGATGTAGTACGGCGCCACCTCAGCACCCGTTGGTAGCCTGTAAGTAATAGCCTTCAGTCTCAGCCAGCGATCAGACACCAGGATTTTTTGATCAACAATCTGCCATAGCTTCATCAAGTGGCCTCTGTAAAAACTGGTTGCGTTGCTTCGACACGAACACCGTGCGGGTCCATATCCACGCTCTGTACCTGAGCTCCACGCGATTCTAGAAACCTCCTGCATGAGGTCAACAAGGCGGATTCAATCGGTCGTTGCAACACCGGATCAAGCGACGCATTCTAGGTAGTCGGTCATGGCTTCCGCGGGCGTCTTCCAACCCAACGTTTTGCGTGGCCTGTTGTTGAGGGTCAGTGCCACCGCTTGAATCTCTTCATCACTCCACCTCGATAGGTCGGTTCCCTTTGGGAAGTATTGGCGTAGCAGCCCATTCGTGTTCTCGTTCGTGCCGCGTTGCCATGGACTGTGCGGATCAGCAAAAAACACCTTTACCCCAGACTCATTGGTGAATCGGCCGTGGTCCGACAGTTCTTTGCCGCGGTCCCATGCCAAAGATTGCCATAGATGGGCAGGCAGGCGACTAGAGGAAGTCCTTTCTCGGCATCAACTGGAGGTTTTTCTTGTCGGGCTATTCCATATTTGCACAATTCTTGTGAATTTTCTATTTGTGGAATAGCATGTGTGCACCGAAACAACTTGCGCTAAGGTGCTCTGTGAAAGTCTCCGCCAATTCCAAGCCCGTGGACCTCAGTACGCCAGAGACGGCGGCGATGCTGCTTCGGGTCTACTTCCGGATCGCCGCCGCCTGGGGGCTGACCACTGAGCAAGAGATGCGACTTCTCGGCGCCAGCAAGTCCCTCTTCTACAAGTGGAAGAGCGGCCAGGTTTCGTCCGGGCTGAGTCCTTCCACGCTGGAGCGATTGAGCTATGTCTCGCGCATCTACGCTGCGTTGCAGATTCTTCTGCCAATACCTGAGCGTGCCAATGCTTGGGTCAAGGCTGCCAACACGGCGCCAATCTTTGGCGGCGCAAGTGCGCTGAAGCGTATGGAGGGTGGGCAAGTTGGTGATCTTATGGTCGTGGCTGACTACCTTGACGCGAACCGCGGAGGTGATTTTTCATGATTGATCTCCCGCAGGAAACTGTCTTACCTGTCGGGAAGGTGTACCGCTTAGTCCCGTCGCGGTACCCGCCCATTGGCATCTTTGATGCCGTGGCTAACCCTGATGAGTTGGCGGCTCAGTTCGCCTTGCAATCGCTCACGAATCCTCGCATCCGCGATGAGGTTGGTGACATTCAACTGGTGGCCCCGTTCGATAGGGTTGTTGGTCACGGCTGTTCACCCGTGATGGCAGCGTTCTGCCATCTCAATGCGGAAGGCTCGCGCTTTTCGGATGGAACGTGGGGGGTCTACTACGCGGCGGCCTCTCTCCAATGCGCAGTTGCCGAGGTCAGTCATCACCGGGCTCGGTTCATGGAAAGGACTGCCGAGAAGGCAATCGACCTGGATATGCGAAGCTATGTGACGACAGTCGCAAAGCCTCTGCATGACGTTCGCGGGCCGACCTGGGCCACGATCAAGCACCCGGAAGACTATCGCCCCTCACAGGCCTTGGCCTGCGTATTGCGCAGCCAAGGTTCATGGGGTCTGGCTTATGAGAGCATTCGCTCGCCTGGCGAAGAGTGCTACGCCGCCCTTCGTCCCCCAGCGCTCCACGTGCCGGTGGTCCAGGGAGCGCATGTGACTCTGAGATGGGATGGTTCGTCGTTGACGAGTTGGTATCACAAGTCAGGCGACCGGCCGATTGCCCAACACGGTTGAACCCGGCCTCTCTATCTGACCGAGCCTGTCAGAAATTTTGTGTGTGAGGCATAGCATGTCGACAAGGAGCATGAATGCCACGCAAGACAAAAACCACCGCTACGGCGGACCAGGCGGCGCAGCCGCAATTCCAGATCCCCGCCGAGTTGCTTGACCAACTGGTCACCGGGCCGATGACGCCTGAGCAAATGCAGGGACTATTTGATCAGATGAAGAAGGCCTTGTTCGAGCGTGCGCTCGGAGCTGAGATGAGTCATCACCTTGGCTACGCGCCGGGTGAAATCAAGCCTTTGGGATCGGCCGCCAACCATCGCAACGGCAAGAGCGCCAAGACCGTGCTGACCGACGCTGGGGCCCTGCGCATCGACGTTCCTCGCGACCGTGAGGGCACGTTCGAGCCGCAACTCATCGGCAAGCACGAGCGGCGCTTTACTGGCTTTGACGACAAGATCATTGCCATGTACGCACGCGGCATGACGGTGCGAGAGATCCAGGGTTTCCTGGCGGAGATGTACTCGGTGGAGGTCTCGCCCGACCTCATCAGTCGCGTCACAGACGAAGTCATGAGCGAGGTCACCGCCTGGCAGACGCGGCCGCTGGAGTCGATGTACCCGGTGGTGTTCTTCGACGCGTTGCGGGTCAAGATCCGCGAGGATGCGGTCGTGCGCTCCAAGGCCGTGTATCTGGCCCTGGGCGTGCTGCCCGACGGCAGCCGCGACGTCCTCGGCATCTGGATCGAAAACACCGAGGGCGCCAAGTTCTGGATGAAGGTCTTCAACGAGTTGAAGACCCGTGGGGTGCAAGACATCTTGATTGCCGTCACCGACGGCCTAAAAGGCATGCCAGAGGCGCTGGGCGCGGTGTTCCCGGCCACGACGCTGCAGACCTGCATCGTGCACCTGATCCGCAACAGCCTGGACTTCGCCAGTTGGAAGGACCGCAAGGCGCTGGCGGCGGCCATCAAGCCGATCTACACGGCGGTGAGCGCCGAGGCCGCTGAGGGCGAACTGGACGGGTTTGAGGCCGGGCCTTGGGGCCAGAAGTTCCCCACCGTCGTGGGGGCCTGGCGCAGAGCCTGGGACAGGGTCATCCCGTTCTTCGCCTTCCCGTCCGAGGTACGACGGGTGATCTACACGACCAATGCGATTGAGAGCGTGAACGCGCGGCTGCGAAAAATCATCAAGACACGCGGGCACTTCCCCAGCGACGATGCGGCCACCAAGCTGATTTGGCTGGCATTGCGCAACATCACAGAGGATTGGGGACGGCCAGCCAACAACTGGAAATCAGCAATGAACCAATTCGCGATCCTCTACGACGACCGGTTCACCAAATCGAGCCCGTAAGATCCCCAGCCAGCTTCACGAAACCGGTGAAGGTTCAATGAGCCTCACACACAGAAATTCGGACAGGCCCCTCTAGGCAAAGTAGTTCGCGCTTGGTTGCCTAACTCTGCGGGTCAACTGTCTCTCAAGGAACTGGCCCCCCATGTCTGAGTCCAGTTCTTTTGGCCCAAGGCAGTCTTCTCCAATTGCACTGACTCCTGAAGCCCTTGATTTCGCGCCGGACTTACTCGCGATACAAGAGAGACCTCCTGCCCGCTTGCCTCGTGCTCTTCTGATTTCAGTTTCTGCTTTGCTGGGCTTGATGTTGCTATGGGCCTTTTTCGCTGAGTTGGACATCATCGCCAGTGCAGAAGGGCGGCTAGTGCCGATTGGTTTTACCAAAGTGGTGCAGCCTGCAGAGGCCGGCGTTGTGTCGGAAATATTGGTTAAAGACGGTGATCGGGTTCGTGCTGGACAACTGCTCATGCGACTCGACTCCCGCTTGTCGAAAGCGGACAACCTTGCCTTGGGCAAGGAGGTTGCTTTGAAAAAACTCAGTCTGAGGCGAGTGGAGGCAGAGCTTGCGGATCGGGCCTTTGCGCCGGGCAATGGCGAACCTGCTGATCTCTATGCGCAGGTTGAAAGCCAGTTCAGGGCGCGTAGGCAGGCCTACCTTGATGCGATGTCTCAGGAGGGTGAGTCGTTGAACAAGGCAAAGTCGGATTTGCTGGCATCCCAGCAGATTTTGGCGAAGCTTACTCAGACACTCCCGAGTTACAAACAATCCGCTGAGGCGTATAGGAAACTTGTTCAAGAGGGATTCGTAGGGGAGTTGGCTTCCAACGAAAAGTCGCGCGAAGCACTTGAAAAAGAACAGGACCTAAAGGCTCAAGCGGCGAATGTCCAAAGTCTGAACATTGCGATCGCGCAGTCAGAGCGAAAGCTGGCGGCTATTCGTTCTCAGTATCGTTCTCAGCTTGAGAACGAGCGGATTGAGATCCTGGCTTTGCTCAATCGAAGCGGTCAAGAACTAGAGAAGTCCAATGTAAAAGCGGAGCTCATGGAAATCTTGGCTCCCAACGATGGCATCGTGAAGGATATGACTACAACCACCCGCGGTGCGGTGGTCGCTGCGGGTACCTTGTTGATGAACATCGTGCCTCAAGATGAGCCGTTGCAGGCAGAAGTGCTTTTGAAAAACGAGGATGTTGGATTCGTGAGCTTGGGGCAGAAGGCCAAAGTAAAGGTCGCAGCGTATCCGTTTCAAAAATACGGCATGCTGAACGGCAGAGTCGAGATGGTGAGTGCGGATTCGGCGGATCCCAAGCAGCCCCAGCCGCAATCACAAGGACTACCTCCCTTGACCTACCGCGCCTTGGTTCGACTTGACACCCGACAGCTGTTGAGTGTTGCTAGCGGAGAGCGCTTGGAACTGAATCCAGGAATGTTGGTTAGCGCTGAAATCCATCAAGGCAAGCGCTCAGTGCTGGAGTATCTGCTCTCGCCCGTCAGAAAGGTTGCTCAGGAAGCGGCTCGAGAGCGTTGAGGTGTCGGGTGCCACTCTGATCGCAGGGGGCGATGATGGATTGACGAGAGGTTTTGCAGACCTTCCCGGGCCTGTCCGAATTTCTGTGTGTGAGGCTCATTGAACCTTCACCGGTTTCGTGAAGCTGGCTGGGGATCTTACGGGCTCGATTTGGTGAACCGGTCGTCGTAGAGGATCGCGAATTGGTT
>NZ_JAQQXS010000030.1 GCF_028595305.1 Roseateles koreensis
GCCAAGGCAACGATCAAACCCAGGTGCAGGGCGGCGCCGCTCACTACCTCGCCCAGCAAGACCTCATCCTCGAATTCCGCGGCCAGCACGCCCTGCTCAGCACCCAAGGCGTCACGCTGGAGTTGACGCAAGCCGGCACCCTGACCCTCACCGCCAACACCGACATCGTGGTGGAGGCCAGCAGCCATGAGATTGGCGGGGCGAAGAATTGGGGGAGTGGCTCGGGCAGCGCGGCGGCGGGGGCTTTGAGTTACTGGGGCAGGATGGATGTGAAGGATGTGTGTGTGGAGTGTTTGCTGAAGGCGCCTTCGTCTGGCAATGCAATGAGCAAGGTAACTCGATGAATTCAAGCCATAACTACTACGCCCAAGACCCGCTGAGTCAAGGTTTCTGCACACAGGTGCTGGTGGCCTACCAAGCACTTTCTGCCGAGCAACCGGGTCTGCACCTGCTGGCCCTGATCAATGGCGCAGCCATGCCGGATTGCATGCCCTGGCTGCAAGCACACGGCTATGTCTGCCAAGGCGTGCTGGATGAGTCGCCCTACAGAAAGGCGGCCGCTGTGGGTCCGATTCTTGTACCGCTCAGCCCCACGCTGGAATCACTCACGCCATTGGCTGAGCGTTTCAACGCAGACCCCAGCTTGAGCTTCATGGCGAGTAGCACACCCTTGGCTGCGCTGTGCGCCCACCTCGCCAGTGCCATGGTGGTGGCCATGGCCGGTGAGCCCAACGACCTCTACCTGCTCAGCGTGGCCGACACCCGTTGTTTGCCCCGGCTGCTGCCGCTGTTGAACGCACCGGATGGCCCGGGCTGGGCACCCGGGGAATCCTGGTCATGGTTTCCTGACCGCTCCGGGCGCTGTGTGCAACATCACAACCCGGCTCGTGCTGCCGGCACCGTCCCTGCCCCTCATTCAGCGCCCACCCGGCTACTCAGCCCTGCGCAGTGGCAGCCCCTTGTGGATGATGGCGACGCGGATGCCATGCTGGCCCAGATTCACCATCAACGGCCTGAACTGCTGACCGGGTATTCCGGGGCACGGCTGTACGAAGAAATGAAGCAACAAATCACTGCCGCCCGTGCCCAGGCTGACTCGGCTTGGTCACAGTTGTTTACCCATTGCGTGAACCACCTTGAAGCCCTGCGCTTGTCTGGTCTATGAAACGCATCCTTCTACTGCGGTGGGGTGTGGCCGTTGGTGTGGCCGTGGCTGCGGCCCTGGGTCTGGGTTTGGCTGCCTGCAAACCCAAAGACGACAGTGCCAATGAATCCCTGGGGGTGTCCATCACGGGCATCAACTACACCGCTGAGGGGGTGCAGAGTTTTTATGTCAATGGCGCTTGGGCCGGCAATTTGCCGTCCTACGGTGGCGGCGGAAAAACCGCAGGCGGCATCTTTTTGCCGCGCCGCTGGACACCTGATTTGAAGGTGACGGTGGACTGGACGGTGGGGCACTACACCAAGCCATGGCTCTATCGAAAGCACCTGTCCATTGAAGAGGAAGGCAAATGCTGCTGGGCCGAACGCACCCTCAAGCTCACTGTGCCCGTGCAGAAGTACGACGAGCCCGCCCGCTTGCAAGTGTTCTTCTTGCCGGATGACAAGTTGGAGGTTTGGGTGACGGACTTTGATGTTGACCACCCCGACCACCCGGCTCACCGCCAACGCCCTAAAGACCCACGCCCCCATGACCCGGAGGAGGATAAATGAGCATCACGCCCATCATGAAGCGCCTCATTCTGCTGCTGTGGGCCGTGGCCTTGAGCCTGGGATTAACTGCCTGCAAAGCCAAAGACGACAGTGCCAATGAATCCCTGGGGGTGTCCATCACGGGCATCAACTACACCGCTGAGGGGGTGCAGAGCTTTTATGTCAATGGCGCTTGGGCCGGCAATTTGCCGTCCTACGGTGGCGGCGGAAAAACCGCAGGCGGCATCTTTTTGCCGCGCCGCTGGACGCCTGATTTGAAGGTGACGGTGGACTGGACCATTGGGCACTACACCAAGCCTTACCAAGAACGCAAAAACCTGAATGCCAGCGAAACACGCGCCTGCTGCTGGGCCGAACGCACCCTCAAGCTCACTGTGCCCGTGCAGAAGTACGACGAGCCCGCCCGCCTGCAGGTGTTCTTCTTGCCGGATGACAAGTTGGAAGTCTGGGTCTACGACTCCAGCACGATTGACCCAAATCACCCTTCACATCGCCCCTATCCAAAAGACCCACGCCCCCATGACCCGGAGGAGGATAAATGAGCATCACGCCCATCATGAAGCGCCTCATTCTGCTGCTGTGGGCCGTGGCCTTGAGCCTGGGATTAACTGCCTGCAAAGCCAA
>NZ_JAQQXS010000031.1 GCF_028595305.1 Roseateles koreensis
CCCCTCCAGAACTCCCAGAAATCAATATCGATTGGATATCTTCCTGGGAGTTCCGACCATCGGCATTCACCCCAAATCACCAGTGTTCATGCGGGTTGGCGAGGTATTGCAGGTCAGACTGCTTACCGGTGCTGAAAACAGTAATGCGCAGAATGCGCCGGCCGCACCGATGACGGTCAATGATTTTTTCATGTTTATGCTCCTTAAGTGGCTTATTTGACTGCGGTCATACCGAGAGCTTCAATAACGCGCTGCGCCACGAGCTTCGACGACTGAGGATTCTGGCCCGTGATGAACTGGCCATCCCTGACGACAAAGGCCTCCCAGTTCGGCGCCCCTTCAAAGACTGCGCCGAGTTCGCGCAAACGAGATTCCAGTTGGAACGGCACTACGCTCGACAGGCCGACGGCGTTTTCTTCAGTATCGGTGAAGGAGTTGATCCGCTTGCCTTCGACGATCGACTTTCCGTCGGCACGAAGAGCGCTGACGAGGCCCGCAGCACCATGGCACACTGAGGCGATTAGCGTGCCTGCAGCGAATGCCGCTTCGACAGCACGGGTCACACCCGCATCAAAGGGCAGATCCCACATCGTGCCATGGCCTCCGGGAAAAAACACAGCGTCGAAGCTGGACGTATCAACCGATGCAGCCACATGCGTCATCTGGGCTTTGGCTTGTGCTGCCGGGTCGGCTAGGAAGCGCTCGGTCAATGCATCGTTCTGGCCGGTAGGCTTGATGCTGCTAGGATCAAAGGCAAGCGGACCACCTTTTGGGGTCGCGATTTCGATGGATGCCCCAGCATCAATCAACTGGTAGTACGGCACTACAAGCTCTTCGGCCCAGACACCGGTGGATTTGCCGGTGTCAGCGCGCCCCGCGTCTGCGGCGAAGGGTTCAATCTTGCTTTGAGTGTCCTGGCGCCATTCGCGCAGGACCTCGATCATGCGGAAAAGGCTGACTGCTGTAGGCTGCGTATTCAATTCGGCCTCGGCGATGTCAGTGGCTGTGCCGAGGCCCAGTAAATCGTGAGAGCCCAAGCGGCGCAACCCAACATAGCTCAGCGGCACGTTCATCCAAGGAAACAGCTCCAACTTCAGTGCCACCCTGGCGCGCATCGCCCCCTTCCACCTCGCCGCGATCACCGGCCCATGCTTGTGCACAGCCCCTTCGTGATAGATCCGCTCAATCTGGGCCTCGCGTTGGGCCGCGTCGGGACAGCGCCCAATATTCCATGCATGCCCGCAGATCCGAACTAGCGTTTGGCGCTCCTCAAAGTCATCCACAAAGACCAGGCTGGACAGCGCAAAGCTGGTGAAACACGCCAGGACTGAGGTAGGGCGCATCAAACTGAGTGCAGGCTGAGGCTCAATACGGGCCATACGCAGTCCTTGGCTGTTGTCGGAGGGCCCCAGTTTCGTTGCGACCTCTACCGCCTTCGCACCTGATTTGCGGGACAGACGCGACCTGATCGCCTCGGTTTGGGATTCCTTGGCTTGACCCGCCAGTAAGCCCCACCGTAGTGTCAGACATCTATTCTTATTTCGAGCCCACCATGCCTCCCCCTCCCACCCGCTACAGCGCTGCCGAACTGGCCGTGCGCATTAAAGAGACGCTGCAGGCTGGCGGCACTGGCATGGCGAACGCGGCCCAAGTCGGCCTGGAGTTAGGCCCCGACCACCCCCTGCTTCACATCACCCACTGGCACTACCGCCAAACCCTGCACGAGCCCTGGTGCCTAGACCTTAGGGCCAGCGGCGGCAACATCCCCGACCTCAGCACCCTGCTGATGCAGCGCGCTAGCTTTTGGCAGCGCGACGGTGTACTTGGCTTTCATGCCCTCAGCGGCCTGATCCAAAGCTGCGCTGAAGTGGACGATAGCGACGACCTCTTCCACTACACCTTCACGCTCGTGCCCGCGCTAGAGCGCCTGAGCTACAGCCGCCGCGAGCGAGTGTTTCAACGCGTCAACGCCGTGGAGGTGGCCCAAGCCGTGCTGGCCGAACATGGCTTGCAGCCGGTGGAGCTGCGCGAGTTGCCGCCCGATGTGGCCCGCTGGCGCCACCTCAGCCAGCACCGCGATGCCAGCGCCCCGCATCTGTTTGAAACCGATCTGCACTTCGTCCGCCGCATCCTCGCCGCCGAGGGACTGAGCCTGTGGCTGGAGCCCGACGCTGAGGACGGCCAAGAACGCCTCCTCATCGGCCGCGCCGGCCTGGGCGCCCGCAACGCCAAACCCCAGCC
>NZ_JAQQXS010000032.1 GCF_028595305.1 Roseateles koreensis
TGGGGTGCCAAAAGTAGATGTCCAGCTTTTCTTCGTCGTATTGCCCCGCGATCAAAAGCTCGTCAATGCAAGTGCCCTTGCCCGCTTTGAGCGGATCGCTGACTCGGCTGATGCGGCGGGAGAGGTCGAGGAGGCGGGTGGTGGCTCGGTCAATTTCGGATTGACCTTCAATTGCCACCATCACCGCCGCGAACTGAATTCCATCCCTTAGCCCTAAGTAATGAACATTGAACACGGGGCTTGGCGCTACAACGGCCGTGGCCTTGATCAATGCATCAACACCATGAAGACTCAAAATCTTGGGGGCGCGTGTTTCTTGCTCTTCCGGCCAATAGCGAACGCCGCCTTGCGCAACCCATGCGGAGAAATCGTTAGCACTCACCTCGGACTTGATTGACTGGAGATGCAATTGCTCATGGTCGGGCCCAAGGCCATGAAACAAAGTGGCTTCCGTATCAGAGGACAACACAAAGCCTTGTGGCAAATCAATCAGGTAGCGCCCCACACAATGGGTCTGCATTTGGGTTGTGAGTTGTTCGATCTTTTGCATTTCTTTCTCCGTGAGCACCGTCGAAGTGGGCAGTAAGGCATAGCTCAGGGTCGCCACCAGAGCGCCTACGAGCAGCCCTTGCCAGCGCTTCATGGCTTGACTTGAGGCACTTTGGCCTTCTTCAAAATCTTGGCCAGCGCGTACAAGACCCAGTCCTGCGCGGCGCCGTTTTTGTAGGCGTTCTCATGCCCAAATCCGGCCAAGCGAACTTGTTGTTGGATGCACAAGGGGCTTTGGGTTAGCGGGGCGCGGCCTGACACTGCGGGCACCGTGCCGTCGCCGCCCGCGTCGAACAAGTCCATAACCATGCTCCAAGGTTGAACAAAGCGATAACTACCACCGATTTGCGGGTTGTAGTTAGGGTTGGGCTCTTGCTTCAGGACGTAACTGCCACCGGGCTCCAAAAACGCTGAATGGGGGAGTCCGGCCAGTTTGTCGTCGTCGATTTTTTTGAGCTGATATGGAGAAAGATTCATTCTCCAACTGACATTGGCGATGCTGTTTTTCTCATGCGAGTTGTCGGGCTCGCCACAGAAGACGTAGGTGTTGGGGTGGTAGCTGGTTCCTAGACTTGCATGAAAACTTTTGGCTGGGTCCAGACCAAACTTCACATAGGCCGCCCAATCTATGGGCACGCCACCCTTTGGACGCAGCCACTCCTCCTTCACCAAGCCCCACCAATCCTTGCGATTGAGATAAATCTCCTCGTAGGGGTCGGCCTTGGGGAAGCTGTCGATCAACTGCCCTTTTTCATTGAGCAGGCGCAGCCAGCCTTTGGGGTATTGCGCATTGGGTAGCAATTGCAAAGCACCGGGTGCCTGTGCAAACACAGGGGTGACATCGCTGCCCAGGCTGCCGATCACCCAGCCCGCGATCATGCTTTCATCCCCCATGCCCGCCTTGGTGCGGCGGTAGGCCACCGGAGCACCGATGGCTGGCATGACACCATGGATCACGCCAGCAATCTGCTCGGCCATGCCCAGTTGCTGGCAGCGCCTGGCCACCAGGCCGCCCATGCTGTGGGTGATCAAGATCA
>NZ_JAQQXS010000033.1 GCF_028595305.1 Roseateles koreensis
CTAACGAATGAAAGGGACTTCCCCGTCCCGAGCTAGCCGCGTTGCGGCAAACGGCAACTGAGTGCCACGATGGGAAGTACGGTATCTCATCAACTTACTCGGAAGGGGAAATCATGGCCATTCTGACTGTTGGTATCGACCTCGCCAAGAACGTGTTTGCCCTGCACGGGGTGAACGAGGCAGGCAAGGCCGAGCTGCTGCGTCCAGCCGTGCCACGCGACAAGCTGCACGAGCTGATCGCGGCTTTGCCGCCCTGCGTGATTGGCATGGAGGCCTGCTCCGGCGCGCATCACTGGGCTCGGCTGTTCCAGACCTCAGGTCACACCGTGCGGCTGATCGCCCCGAAGTTCGTCACCCCTTACCGCATGACGGGCAAACGCGGCAAGAACGATGCTGCCGATGCAGCAGCGATCTGCGAAGCCATCCAGCGCCCACACATGCGCTTCGTGCCAATCAAAAACCTCGATCAGCAATCGCGCCTGCTGGTTCACCGAGCGCGTCAGGGCTTTGTCGAACAACGCACGGCCACGCTCAATCGCATCCGCGGCGGCTTGAGCGAGTTCGGCATCGTGTTGCCACTCAAAGCCAGTACCGTGCGACGCCGCGCCTGCGAATGCCTGGAGGACCTACCCGGCTATGCCAACACCGTGATCGGCGACCTGCTCAGCGAAGTGACCCGGCTCGATGAGCGCATCGAACAGTACGACCAACTCATCAAGACCATGGCCAAGGACGACGCACGGGCTAAGCAGCTGATGCAACTCAGCGGCGTGGGCGCCACCACGGCCACCTGCTTGCTGGCCATGATCGGGAACGGCCATGACTTTGATTGCGGGCGGCAGTTCGCAGCGTGGCTGGGTCTGGCACCGGGCCAGTACAGCTCGGGCGGCAAGACCCGGCTCGGGCGCATCACCAAGGCAGGCGATGCCTATCTGCGCAGCCTGCTGGTGCTAGGTGCCAAGGCCGTACTTGCGGCGGCCAAGAACAAGACCGACTCGATCAGCCAATGGGCACTGGCCTTGGCTGAGCGGCGGGGGTACTGGCGAGCGGTCGTCGCCATCGCGGCCAAGAACGCCCGCATGGCCTGGGCCGTGTTGCGACGCGGCGAGGCATTTGCCTTGCAGGCGTAAGCACAAGGCGCTCGAGTCCCCATCTCCCAAATCCAAAGACAAGAAGGAAGTAAGTTCTACCGCTGTGTGACGGCAATCGTTGATGACAACAGGTTTGGACCTGCGCGGGGAGTGACCGATTAACTCAAGGGCGGCGCAAGACTTGCCGGCTAACGAATGGGTCCCCCGCGTGCGTCCTTCATCAGGGTCCGCGGCAGATCAATAAGCCGCAGCAATGACCGTTTGTAGTTTGGCCAGTCCGCACCTTGTTGTCCTTGTCAGCGCTCGCCGTCTTTGCGCAACGGTTGCAGGTCTAGAAGAAAAGCAGACAAAGAAATGGCCCTCACTGCCGGCCATAAGGGACAGGTTTTGCTTGACAGGTGGGGAAGCCCTTGTAG
>NZ_JAQQXS010000034.1 GCF_028595305.1 Roseateles koreensis
CGTCTGACCTGCAATACCTCGCCAACCCGCATGAACACTGGTGATTTGGGGTGAATGCCGATGGTCGGAACTCCCAGGAAGATATCCAATCGATATTGATTTCTGGGAGTTCTGGAGGGGCAGCGAATGGCGACAGACGACTTCTTCCGCGCACGCTTGGACGGGATGGTGGATCCGCAACATCCACTGGCGATGCTGGCGCGACGCTTACCCTGGTCGCAGATTGAATCGTCTCTTGCGCCGCTGTTTGCCCGCAAGTCCCGCATCGGCAAGTCGCGCGATGACGCAGACATGTTTGGCCCCACGCTGGTGGTGGCCGCAGGCGGTGTGAGCCGCGCAGGCCGTCCCCGCCTGCCGATCCGCCTGATGGTGGCGCTGCTGTACCTCAAGCACGCCTTCAACGAGAGCGACGAATCCCTGGTCGAGCGCTGGAGCGAGAACGTCGTGTGGCAGCTCTTCAGCGGCATGGAGTATTACCAGAGCAAGCTGCCGTGTGACGCCACCCAGATCGGCCGCTTCCGCCGCGTGCTTGGCGAAGCCGGCGTGGAGCAGTTGCTCAAGACCACCATCGAGTCGGCTGTAACGATGAAGGCCGTCAAGCCCGTTGAGTTGGAACGGGTGATCGTCGATTCGACCGTGCAGGAGAAGGCCATCGCCCACCCGACCGACAGCCGTCTGCTGGAGGTCGCGCGAGCCAAGATTGCCCAACTTGCCAAGCGCGCCGGTCTTCAACTCAAGAAGACGCACGAACGCGAGGGTCAAGTCTTGCGTCGGCGAGCTGGCGGCTATGCCCACGCCAAACAATTCAAGCGACTTCGCCAGGTCGTACGCCGCCAGCGCACCATCCTTGGCGTTCTGCTGCGTGAAGTGCAGCGCAAGATGATGACGCTGGCGCAGGCCGCACAAGATCAACTCAAGCCCTGGCTGGAGCGTGCCGAGCAGATTCGCGCTCAGCGGCCGAAGGACAAGAACAAGCTGTACGCGCTACACGCCCCAGAAGTGGAATGCATTGGCAAAGGCAAGGCCCGCAAGCCCTACGAGTTCGGCGTCAAGGTCAGCCTGGCGGTGGCACACAAGAGCGGCCTGATCGTGGGCGCCAGAAGCTTCCCCGGCAATCCGTTTGACGGGCACACGCTGGCGGCTCAACTGGAGCAGACCGGCGTCTTGTTGCAAGACATCGGCGTGGCGCCGAAGGTCGCAGTTGTCGACCTGGGCTATCGCGGCGTGGACAAGGACATCGCCCCGGTGGAGTTGATCCACCGGGGCAAGTACAAGTCCCTCAGCAAAGAGCAAAAGCGCTGGCTCAAGCGGCGCCAGGCCATCGAGCCGACCATCGGGCACACCAAGCACGACCACCGGATGGACAAGTGTTGGCTCAAAGGGAGCGAAGGCGACGCGCTGCATGCGGTGCTGTGCGCGGCTGGGTTCAACATCCGCTGGCTGATGCGGGCGCTGTGGCGCCA
>NZ_JAQQXS010000035.1 GCF_028595305.1 Roseateles koreensis
GCGCAGTTCCAGAGGTAGTGGCGCTCCAGGCCCGGCTTGGGCGCGGGTAAATGAAAAGGGTCGTGCTGGAAGACCTGCACATTGCTCAGCACAACAGGCAGTGCGGCGTCGAGGTGGGGCATGAGTTGGTCGCGTTTGGCTTGGTAACCAGCTTCCTCCTTAAGCTCCTCTAACGCCATATTCATCGACCCAGGAAATTGCTTTTTCGGATCAACCGCATCGCGCTCATACCTAGCACGCACAGCCGCATTCATCGCAATCTGCCGCGAGGCTTGAATGACCAAACTCAACTGGTCAGAGATCGTCAACACAAAGGTGTCAAGGCGATGGTCGATGTCTAGCACGATCGAACTCATGAACCCATCGTTCACCCTTTTGCGTCGTCTGCCCATGCAGATAGCGGTTGTTGCCAAAACTCACTTCTTTGACAAATACCACCTTGCGCTCCGTGCGCCATTTGCTGGCACGCTCAAAAATCTCCATGGCCGTGCCACCACCGTTGTCCAACCAGAAGCTCATACCTGCATGAGCAGGCCTTTCTCGATTGGTCATGGGCGGTTGAGGCTGGCCCTTGGCCGGCACATTGACCCGCATATTGAAGTAAATCGGTTTGACCGGGCTGGCCTTGGGCCCTGTCTCAATGGACATGAGTTCAAACTCAAAGGGGGAGACGGGCATCAAGACCTTGCCCATGCCTATCCAGGCGCCGGTGTATTCCATCAGAAGAGTCTCTCTGCTAGGGGGTGGGTTGCAGCCGGTCAGAGGCCAGGCCAGCAAGGCGAGTGTGGTTTGTAAAAATTGGCGGCGGCTCATGTGAATTTCTTCGAAATCGCCCGCAGCGCGGTGAAGAGCTGCGATTGCGCCTGGGGGTTGTGGCCGATGTTTTGGTGCTCGCTGTGAGGCCCGGCAATGGCTTTTTGCAGCTTCACGCCCGCTGCGCTCAGCGCCTTGCCCGAGGACTCGGGCACCGTGCCATCGCCCGCGCTGCGCTCAAACCCCCAGTGGACTTGAAACGCATCGATCAAGGTGGGTTTCATCTGCAAGGTGTTGGGGTCCATGGATTGGCTGACCGGGAACTTCACAGGTATCAGTTGGACGGTCAGGCGGGTGATGCTTTGGCCGCCGTTGCTGTAGATGACGGTTGTCTCGGGGTGATCCGACGATCCCCAACGCGACCAGAAGCGTGGGGCAAGCCAACCTAGACGTTCATGGGTGTGAACCGAGGGTGGGGCCGGCGTAGTCGCGTGCCAAGTGGATGAGGGCGCTGCCCAGGCCGTTCTGGCTCCGCTGATGTTCGAAGTAATGCCAGGCCAGGTAGCGGACATGGCCGTCCACGCGGGCAGAGGGGTGTCCCATTCGGGGCGGGCCCAGTTCCACAGT
>NZ_JAQQXS010000004.1 GCF_028595305.1 Roseateles koreensis
GACAGTGAAATGCCTCAGCGCCGATGATAGTGCGGATTCCCGTGTGAAAGTAGGTCATCGTCAGGCTAATATCCAGCAAAACCCCCTTCTCGTCAGAGTTGGGGGTTTTTTGCTTTTGTGGTTTCTACTTCGAATGCTACGGCTTGTTCGTAGTGTAAGCGTCCAGCCAAGTCATGTTGACCGACGTGGCTCTGCAGTTACGCGGCGGCGGGTTTCCAGCGATGAGGCAGCAGTTCCCCGATGTCACGGTTCAACTGCGTCGGCAGCCGCGTGAGCACGTCGCGCATATAGGCGTATGGATCGTGTCCATTGAGCTTGGCCGACTGGATCAGGCTCATGATCGCCGCAGCCCTCTGCCCGGCCAACAGCGTCCCGACGAACAGCCAGTTCTTGCGGCCAGTTGCCCATGGCCTGATCTGCTGTTCATCGAAGTTGTTGTCGATGGGCAATGCCGGATCGTCCAGGTAGCGCGTGAGCGCAGC
This sequence comes from Roseateles koreensis, assembly GCF_028595305.1. GTDB lineage: Bacteria > Pseudomonadota > Gammaproteobacteria > Burkholderiales > Burkholderiaceae_C > Paucibacter_A > Paucibacter_A koreensis. The sequence goes on from NZ_JAQQXS010000004.1 coordinate 483, forward strand.
CCAGCGTTTGAGGCTGTAGTCCATCGCCTTCGAGGTGGCGCTGCCCTCCGGAACCTTGGCGCGGTATGTGGCGAGCCAGTCATGCAGCGCCGTAGCAATCGGCGCCGCTCGCGTTCGTCGCTCTCGCAGCCTGTCATCCGGTGAGCGCGCCTTGATCTCGCGCTCGATGCCGTAGAGCTGGCCCATGAGGTCAATGGCCGTTGCAGCCAGCGTGCTCTTGTTGGCCAGATGCAGTTCAACGAACTTGCGCCGGGCGTGCGCCATGCAGCCGGCCTCCGTGATGCCAGCGGCAAACAGCGCCTTGTAGCCCGAGTAGTCGTCGCAGACCAAGCTGCCTCGCCAGGCCTGCGGTGTGCCGTGGCCGAGGAAGGCGCGAGGGTGCTCGCCGGAGCGGCTCTCGGTGAAGTCGTAGACCACCAGGCGCAGCGGCTCGAAGGCGCCGCTGGCGTAGGCCCAGAGATAGGCGCGATGGGTCTTGCCAGTTCCCGGAGCCAGCATCGCCACCGGCGTCTCATCGGCATGCAGCACGGGCCGAGCCAGCAACTCTGCCTTCATGGCGTCCACGAGCGGCTGCAGACGCATGCCGCACACGCCCACCCAGGCCGCCAGCGTCGAGCGTGGGATGGCCAAGCCGGCGCGCTCGAAGATGGCTTCCTGCCGATACAGCGGTAGGTGGTCAGCATGCTTGGCCACCAGCACATGCGCGAGCAAGCCCGAGGTGGGCAAGCCCTTATCGATGATCTCGGCCGGCACAGGGGCTTGCGTCAACGTGCGGCACTGGGAGCAGGTCCACTTGCCCCGCACATGGCGCACCACGGTGAAGCTGCCGGGTGTGTAGTCGAGCTTCTCGCTGACGTCCTCGCCGATGCGCATCAACTGGCAACCGCAGGCGCACATCGTGTTCGCGGGCTCGTGATGCCGATCCACACGGGGCAGGTGCGGCGGCAGGGCCGCGCGCTTGGGCCGCTCGGGCGGCACATCACCGGGCTTGCGCTTGGCCGCGAGCAGCTCGGCCAGCTGCGTTTCAAGGGCGGCAAGATCGGTATCGACGGCCTCGTCGAAGAGGGCCTTCTGCTCGGCATCGAGTTGCTCGCTCTTCTTGCCGAACTTCACCCGGCGCAGTTGCGCCATCTCGAAGCTCAGCTTCTCGATCTTGGCATCGCGCCATTCGATCTCGTGGCGGTCGCGGGCCTGGCGATCCACCAGTTCCAGCAGCTTGGCGCCGATGTGCGAGAGCCCCGCTGCGTCGAGCGAGGCGATGTCTTCTGCACTCAAGGAGGGGGCCGGGGGCGAAGCGACTGCCATGTCGGCAGTGTGAACAAGGACGCCGCCGTGCGCATCGGCACAGGCACCGATTGATGCGCAACTCGCCCTACAGCAAGTCGATGGCGCCGCCCTCGCCGATGCGCTGCCAGGGCAGTCCCAGCACGAGCGCCTGCAGCTGTGCGGACGTCAGCTGCATCTCATCGCCGTTTCGGTGCCGGCGCGCATGTCCAGCGGCTCGACGGCGAGCCACATCGCGTCGATGCGGGTCAACTCAGCAACTCACGCAAGCAGCTCGCGCACGCAGCGGCAGCGCTGACCGGCCACAACACGGTGATCGCGGTCGAACCCCGTTGCACGTCGATGCGGATCGGTGCAGGCGCGGGCTCCAGTGCCTGCTCCGATGGAACAGTAGGCATCGGCACGGGGAGGAAGTCGGCGTGCGTGGGCAGCGACGCCAGCTCGGCACGCGGCGGTACTGCCGTCGATGCCAGGGACATCAGCACCCAACGGCGCAGCAGATTGGCATTGATGCCGTTGGCCATCGCCACGGCCGCCATCGACACACCCGGCTGCTTACTCGCTTCGACGACGTGCGCCTTGAATTCGTCGCTATGGACTCGCCGCCAACGTCCGCCTGTTCCCTGCTCCATGGTGCACACGTATCCGTTTAGTTCTTGATGGATACGAGCATCCTTGGTTCCGCTCAGCGGATCAACATGACTTGGCTGGCCGCTTATGCTTGTTCGGCAAATGGACGCTTCAGCGATTGCTAGCGCCATTTGGGCTGGCGGTGTGAGTTGCCGGCGCCCGATAGCCCGGATCAATTTCGGACCAGTAATAACTCATCTCGCCAGATTCACGGGCGCGTTTGAGTTCAGCCACCACGTTGGCCCGTGTTTTGAAACCGGCTGCAGTAGGCTCTTTCTCCATCAATGCGACCGGATCGATGGCGACCTTGGGGGCTATGGGTATTGCAGTTGCAGCAGTCGCCCTTGCTGTTGCCGTGGTGGCGGCCGCTGCTGTGGTTTCGGCCGTTCTCAACGCCGCGGGTTCTTGGGTCGGCATTGCATCTTGGGCCAGTGCTCCTCCAGCAAGCAGGAGTAGGGAAAAGAGGTGGGTGTGCGTGCGCATGATGCGGGTCCTCGGGTTAAGTCAGCGTGCCGGACGTCAAGCGTCGGTGTCTTCGCGGGATGGCCTGACCGACGAAGGGCGATCGCCAAATCGGTGAAAGCGCCGTTATGCACGTCGTTGTACGTTGGACGCAGCTTGGCGCGCAGCCCATGCGACCGGGCGGGAAGTTCCGTGCAATCTCAGGGGCTTACCCCTTCGCTGTCGATGACGGCAGCTGCACGGACGCACGAATGGCGTGCAGATATAACGTTAGGCGGACCGTCTCCATATATCAAAGCCGATCGTCGCCGGACTCCATACAATTAGGGAGGTACACGCTACATCAGCGCCACACCCTTGATCTGCGCATGCAGATATTCACCGGGCTGCAGTGCTAGCGTTGCTAGGCTGCGCCGCGTGATGCGGGCCAGCAGCGGCCAGCCTGCATGTGCTTGGTTGAGTTGGAGGCGCAGCAGGGCGGTATGGGGCTCCAGGTAGATGGACTCCAGCCGTGCCGGCAGCACATTGAGGATGCTGGTTTCGAGTGGGGCCTGTCGGGCCACACTCACATCGCGTGCCAGTACTCGGGCGCGCACTGCGCTGCCTAGGGCCTGGCGTGTCTGGCCGACCCACAGTGTGGCGCCGGCGCGACCGATCTGCGTCAAGCCGTGCTGCTCGTCGTGCGCCAGCACTTCGGCTTCGAGCACTACGCTGGCGTCGTCTAACCGGTTGGGTGACATCTCTGGCCGGGCCAGCAGCTCAAGCAAGGGGCCGGCCGCCTCGACTCGGCCTGCGCGTAGCAGCACCAGATGGTTGGCCAGCCGTGCCACTTCGTCCATGGAGTGGCTGACATAGACGATGGGCAGGTCCAACTCCGCTTGCAGGCGCTCAAGATAGGGCAGGATCTCGGCCTTGCGTGCCGCGTCCAGCGCGGCCAGGGGCTCGTCCATTAACAAGAGTCGCGGCTCGGCGGCCAGGGCACGGGCGATGGCTACGCGTTGGCGCTCGCCACCCGACAAGGTGTCTGGGCGCCGCGCTAACAAGTGGCCGATGCCTAGCAATTCAAGCAAGACGGGCAGCTCCCCCGGGCCGGCGCCGGATCCTGCCTTGCTTCCTTGGCTGTGTCTATCTTTGCTGCTGCGGCGTCGGCCATATTCCAGATTGCCGCGCACATCGAGATGCGGGAACAGCGCGGACTCCTGGATCACATAGCCGATGGGGCGTTGCCAGGTCGGCACAAAGTGCCGACGGGCATCGTCCTGCCAGACTTCGTCACCCAAGCTCACCCGGCCCTGGGCACGCTCCAGTCCGGCCAGCGAGCGCAACACTGTGGTCTTGCCGCAGCCGGAGGGGCCCACCAGGGCGCTGACGCCACGGCCCGGCAATTGCAGGTCGATGTCTAGCGAAAAATCCTGCCGCTGCAGATGCAATTGCAGGCCGATCGTGTGTGACCCGGTCATGCTCTGTCTTCCTGACGCTGGCGGCGAGGCCGGTTGCTCAGATAGAGCGTCAGCAGCACCACCAGCGCAAACGCCACCATGCCGGCGGAGAGTTGTTGGGCTTCGGCAAATTCGCCGGCTTCCACATGGTCGTAAATGGCCACCGAGAGCACCCGTGTACGGTCCGGGATATTGCCACCCAGCATCAGCACCACGCCAAACTCGCCCACCGTGTGCGCAAAACCCAGCACGCTGGCCGTCAGAAGGCCCGGCCTCGCCAAGGGTAGGGCGACGCTGAAGAACCGGTCAAGCGGCGCGGCACGCAAGCTGGCGGCCGCCTCCAGTAGGCGCTCGGGAATGGCCTCGAAGGCTTGCTGCAGTGGTTGCACGACAAAAGGCATCGAGTACAGCACTGAACCCACCACCAAACCGCCAAAGCTGAAAGGCAGGCGCCCCAATCCCAGCCACTCCGTCAGGCGGCCCACCGGGCCCTGTGGCCCCATCAGGAGCAACAGGTAAAAGCCCAGCACCGAGGGTGGCAGCACCAGAGGCATGGCCACCAGCGAGGCCCACAGCGGCTTGAAGATTGAGCGCGTGCGCGCGAGCCACCAAGCCAGCGGCGTACCCAGCAACAGCAGCAGCAAGGTGCTGAGCCCCGCCAACTCGGCGCTCAGGCGGACGGCGCTCCAGGTGGCGGGTGTCATTGCCTGCCTTCAGTGGCCGTAGCCATAGGCTTGGATCATGGCCTTGGCTGGGGCGCTCTTCAGATAGGCCAGCAGCGCGGCGGCTGCGGCTTGCTTTTCACCCGGTTTGAGCAGCACGGCATCTTGGCGGATTTCACCGTACAAGGCCTGCGGTACCAGCCAATAGGAGCCGGCAACTGGCTTGCCCGGTGGCGCGACCTGAGACAGCGCAACGAATCCCAGCTCCGCATTGCCGCTGGCAACGAATTGGTAGGCTTGAGCGATGCTCTCAGCGGTCACCAGCTTGGGGGCAACGGCCGCCTCCAGGCCACGCGCTTTCAGCACCTCAACCCCGGCTCGGCCATAGGGCGCAAGTTTGGGGTTGGCAACCGCCAAGTGCGTGAATTTGCCCGACGCCAGCACCAAGCCTTGCGCGTCCACCAGCCCCGGCTGGGGGCTCCACAGCACCAGGCGGCCGATGGCATAGGTGAACTGGCTGCCGGCCACGGCGTGTCCCTCGGCGATCAATTTGGCGGGCGTCTCGTCGTCGGCGGCGATCAGCACCTGGAAGGGCGCACCGGCCGCGATCTGGCTGTAGAACTTGCCGGTCGAGCCGGACGAGATCTTCAACGTGTGGCCTGTGGCTGTGCTGAAGCCTTCGGCAATGCGTGCCAGTGGCACGGCGAAGTTGGCCGCCACTGCAACCAGTACTTCATCGGCCCGGGCCGGCTGTGTTGCCAGGGCCAGGGCGCCCCACACCGCGAGGGTGTTCAAGCCGAATTTTTGGTTCATCTGCGTTTCTCCTCAAATAGAAATTCGGTCAACTGTCGATCAATGCAGGCATCAATCGGTCACCGCGAGAATCACGATGGAGACCTTGAAGTCCGCGCAGGAACTCACCCCCATGGCGCTGCGACCGCCGCCAAGTTGGGGTTTCATGAGCTTACGATTTTTTTGACGAAATGACTTGGCAGTCCATAGGCACTGCCAATTCGAAATTGGCCCAGGCAGGCGTCGCGCAAATTCTAGGGCACGTGCATGATGATCCGAGGAGGGCCGTCAAACTTGGAGGACAAGGCCTCGCGAGGCATCTGAGATTCGGCGCCCAATAGATCAAGCGCGAAGCTGCCCTCGCCGCCCTTCAGCGCTGCGGAGGGACGCTCAGTTGCGCATCGTTCAAGGCGAGCTGGCCGTTTTGTGCCAATTCAGCCAACAAGCTTTCAGACCATTGGCGCAGCGGCTGGTGGCTGAAATGGCCGCGCCACAGGGCACAGTGAACGGGCGTGTTGTCCAACCCGCCGAGAAATTGCGCCGCGCTTTGTGCGCCTACGTCCAGCAGGCGGAACATGATCAAGGCTTTGGCGGCGTGGCTCGCATGGCGACTCGGGTTTTGCCGGAAGTAGGTCAAACGTTGTCGAGCAGTACGCATGGCCCCCTCAACATCGCTGAAGGGGCTCCCGTGGCCCGGAATGACATAGCGCACGGGAAGCGTGGTGATGAGGTCGAGCGTGGCCTCGACTTCCGCGAATCCCCGGTCGACCCCGGCTCCGCCTTCAATGGCCGGAAAAACAATGCCAAAGCCGTGCTGCCAAAGGGCGTCTGCGGAGATCAGGATGCCGGAGTCGGGCTCGAATAACACAACAGAGTGCGGGTCATGGCCGGGCGCGGCGTGCACCTGCCAGCGCCTGTGCCCCTGCACAATCTCTTCGCCCGGCGTCAGCGCATAGCTTGGGGTGAAGCGCGGGCAATGCTGGCCGGAGTCGGCGTAGCTGAGCGCAGCTTCATCCCATCGCGCGGCCGCGTCAAACTCGCCTGGAGGGATGGCGATCGGGCAGTTGAATTGCTGGCTGAGCTTTGCATTGCCGCCGCAGTGGTCTGAATGCAGGTGGGTGTTGACAATCAAGCGCAGCGCCGGGCTGGTGTGGGCATGGGCTGACAGCGCCTGTTGTACCAGCGCCGCTGTTTGCGCCTGGTGGCTGTGGTAGCCAGTGTCGACCAGCACTGCGCCTTGGTGTTCGTCGAAGAGGATGACCGAGTTGGAGGAGAGCCAGCCGCGTTCCAGCACGGTGACGTCGGCGGGCAGGGCGAACGGAGACATCAACTGCGCAGTTCTCGGCGCAGGATTTTCCCGACATTGGTCTTGGGCAGATCGTCCCGAAACTCGATGTATTTGGGGCGCTTGTAGGCAGTCAGCTGGTCGTGGCAGAAGAGGCTGAGGTCTTCTTCAGCCAGGGCAGGGTCATTCTTCACGACATAGAGCTTCACGGCTTCGCCGGAACGTGGGTCGGGCACGCCGACCGCGGCGCATTCCCGCACCCCGGGGTGCATATTTGCCACTTGTTCGATCTCGGTAGGGTAGACGTTGAATCCGGAGACCAGGATCATGTCTTTCTTGCGGTCCACGATGCGGACATAGCCTTGGGTGTCCATCACGCCGATGTCGCCGCTTTTAAAGTAGCCGTCGGGCGTCATGACCAGAGCGGTTTCATCCGGACGATTCCAATAACCGGCCATCACCTGCGGCCCGCGGATGCAAATTTCACCGCGCTCGCCTGGGCGCAGGTCTTTGCCGTCGTCATCGCGGATGGCAATGTCAGTGCCCGGCACAGGCAGGCCGATAGATCCGTTGAAGGTGAGCAGGTCCAGCCGGTTGATGGTGGTGACCGGGGATGTTTCAGACAGGCCATAGCCTTCAACGATGGAGCAGCCGGTTAGCTTGAGCCATTTTTCAGCCGTGGCTTGTTGGACTGCCATGCCACCGCCATTGGAAATCACCAATTCGCTGAAATCCAAGCGGGCAAAGTTCGGGTCGTTGGCCAGTGCGTTGAACAAGGTGTTCACGGCGGGGAAGACGTTGACCTTGTGCTTGTGTAGGGTCTCAATCATTCCCGGGATGTCTCGCGGGTTAGGAATCAACAGGTTCTTCATGCCCAGGCGCGCACCCAGCATGTAGCAAGCCGTGAGCGCGAAGACGTGATAAAGCGGCAGCGCACAGACGATGGTCAAGGGCTTGTCGCCCAGCTTTTTCAAGGTGGGAGCGAACCATGCTTCGCTTTGCAAGATGTTGGCGACGACGTTGCGGTGCAAGAGCGTTGCACCCTTGGAGATGCCCGTGGTTCCGCCGGTGTACTGCAAGAAGGCGACGTCGTCTGGCCCCAGGGCCATCGGCTGCAAGGGCAGGCCGCTGCCTCGCTGCAGGGCGGCGTTGAAACGGGTGACGCTGCGCCCCACATCGGCGGGTAGGCAAAACTCGGGCACCATCTTCTTCACATGGCGAACCATGAAGTTCACCAACGGGCCACGCCACCAGCCGAGCATGTCGCCCAAGGACGCCAGCACCACGTGGCGCACCTCGGTTTGGTCCAGCACTTGTTCCAGCGTGCTGGCGAAGTTCTCCAGCACGATGATGGCCTGCGCGCCGGAGTCCTTCAGCTGATGGGACAACTCGCGCGGGGTATAGAGCGGGTTGACATTGACCACCACGTAGCCCGCTCGCAGGATGGCGGCAACGGCGAGGGTGTACTGCAAGATATTAGGCATCATGATGGCGACCCGTGCGCCACGAGGCAGGCCCAGGCTTTGCAGCCATGCGGCGAGGTCGCGTGACAGCGCCCCCACTTGGCTGAAGCTGAGGCTTTGGTTCATGCACTCGGCTGCATCCCGGTCGGCATACTTGCTGAAGGTTTCCTCAAGCAAATCGACCAGAGACCCGTAGGCGCTGCCATCGATGTCCGCGGGAACGCCGGGCGGATAGGTTTTGAGCCAGGGTTTCGACTCCGCAGGGGGCGAAACCCTGGGGCGTTCAACGGTCGCTTCAGCTTGCACCATGTCTCCAGTCCGATGATTGTGATCTGCCACTGCACGGGCATTTGATCTTGCGAGTCTTCATGGTGGCTGGCTTGCTGTCAGCCTGTTAGGGTAATTGCCCTAGTGGATCGTCACCTGCGAGACACGCGCGCTCCGCGCTGAGGCGCGCCGGTGCGGATGCTGAATAAAGTGCGCGGGCCAGGGCCTCCTCACGCTGGCGCACGGTGTACAGAAAGTCCGTGGCGCCCCGCATGGCCTTGAAGGTGTCAAAGCCTGACTCCAAAAACGACTGCAACTCATGCAGGCCGGCGGCAGTTGCGGGGCCACGCATCAGGCGCAAGGCCTGTCGCAACATAGGCTTGCGCGTGAGCGCATCCAGCGACACGCCAACGGCCAGGGTGAGTTCGATTTGTTGCTGGCGACTTGGCGCTGCGCCGCACTCCTGCCATGCCTGAGCGTAGCGGCTGGCCGAGAGTGGCGCCTCACCCAGCAGGCTGGCCATTCGGGAATCCATGGTTTCGGACAAGGCATGCAATTGCGCCAGGCGCGCAACCGTCGCCACAACCTCTTCCGGAAAAATTCGCACCAACGCCGGCACCACCCGTGCGAATTGCGCGTCACGGCGCGTGAAGTCCCCCGGCCCATACAGCTCTTCAAGGAAAAAACGGGTCGCCTGGGCATAGCGTGGCGTCGCCAGCAGGTCGGCATAGGTGTTTGCAAAGCGCCGTTGTTGATAGCCCTTCAGGGCCTCCACACGGGCTGCCATGCCCGGTTGCTGGTCGCGCCAGGCGCGCTGCCGTTCAACCTCCTGTAACTCGCTCAAAATGCCTTGGGCTGATGTGTCCAGATTCATCGTTCATGTTGAAAGTCCAAGCTTTGATTGTGCGCTTGGCGCTTGCCCCCACGCCCGCTCGTACACTGAAACGATGAATGCATGGATACAGCGTCTTCAGCAATTGCTGCGTGTGGTTTTGAGTCTGGCTGTGGCTGGGTATTGGGCTCGTGCAGGGCAACTCGCCCTCGGGCTGGCCGTCGGCACCCTGCTATTTTTCGCCTACGCCTGGTTTTTGCTGGGCGCCTTTTTCAGCTTGCGCAGAATCAATCAGTCGCCAAGTGACGGAAGGCCTTCATGGGGCACCTTGCTGCGCGCCTGGTGGCGAGAGCTGCCCGCGTGTGAGCGGGTCTTTTCCTGGTGGCAGCCTTTTGCGGCCCAGGCTGTTGCTGACGCCTTGCCTGCGCCTCCGGCCCGCCAACGTGGCGTCTTGTTGATTCACGGCTTTTCGTGCAATCGTGGGCTGTGGAACGAATGGATGCGGCGACTCCGTGCGAAGGGCCATCCTTACATTGCGCTCACGCTGACCCCGGAATTCGGTGGCATTGACCGTTATGCCGACCCCATCGAGGCGGCTGTGCAGCGCCTGACGGCCGCGTGTGGTGGCACCCCGCCGCTGGTGGTCGCGCACAGCATGGGCGGCCTAGCGGTGCGCGCCTGGTGGCGCCGCCACGGTCATAACGATCAGCGTGCGCGGGTCCAGCGCGTGCTGACCCTGGGGACTCCACACGCCGGTACCGTGATGGCTGAACTCTCGACGACCCGCAATGCCCGGCAAATGCGCCGCCATAGCGCATGGCTGCAAGAGCTGGCTAGCCATGAGCGGCTCAATGAGGGCGATTGTCAAATCGCCGCTCATCTGGATTGTTACTTCAGTGCCTGCGACCAAGTGGTCTGCCCGGCGCAGACGGCTGTTCTGCCGGGCGCGCGAGCCATCGAAATTCCGGCCGCAGGGCACTTAAGCCTCGTGTTCGAACCCCGCGTTTTTGCGGACGCCTTGGCGTATCTGGCCCAACCGCTCAACGACGCAAGGCGTCAAGCGGCCGCAGCTTAGTGGGCACTAAATTCGCGGTCAGCCAGATCCTGGCCAGGCGCCCGCTCTGAGTCAGGCGTCGGCTTTCAGCACACCACGGCGAATTTGGTCCAGCTCGATGCTCTCGAACAAGGCGCGGAAGTTGCCTTCGCCAAAGCCCTCGTTGCCCTTGCGCTGGATCAGCTCGAAAAAGATCGGGCCGATCACTTCCTTGGTGAAGATTTGCAGCAGCAATTCATTGGGGGCGTCGAGATGCGCGGCACCGTCGATCAAGATGCGCAGGCGGCGCAGGTCTGCGAGCTTTTCGCCGTGGCCCGGCAGACGCTTGTCGACCAGGTCGAAATAGGTGTCGATAGTGTCCTGAAACTGCACGCCTGAGGCGAGCATGCCCTCGACGGTGCCGTAGATGTTGTCGGTGCCCAGGGCGATGTGCTGGATGCCTTCGCCGCGGTAGAGGTCCAGGTATTCTGCGATTTGGCTCTTGTCGTCGCTGCTCTCGTTGATGGGGATGCGGATCTTGCCGCAAGGGCTGGTCATGGCCTTGCTCTTCAGCCCGGTTAATTTGCCTTCGATGTCGAAGTAGCGTACCTCGCGGAAATCAAAGAAGCGTTCGTAGAACTCGGCCCATTCCTTCATCCGCCCACGGAAGACGTTATGCGTCAGGTGGTCGATATAGGTCAGCCCATGGCCGACCGGGTTGGCGGGCACAGGTTGACCATGAGCGTCAGTCAGTGGCACGAAGTCGACGTCGTAGATGCTGATATTGCCGATCGCACCGGCTTCGGCGCCATTTTTGCCTTGCCAGCGGTCGACAAAATAGATCAGCGAATCGCCAATGCCCTTGATGGCCGGAATGTTCAACTCCATGGGCCCGGCCTTGTTGTCGAAGCCCCAGGCGCCCAGTTCGAGCGCACGCTGGTAGGCCTGCGCGGCGTCCTTCACCCGAAAGGCAATGGCGCAGATCGACGGGCCATGCAGTCGAGCAAAGCGCTGTGCAAACGAGTCAGCCTCGGCATTGATGATGAAGTTCACGCCGCCTTGTCGGTACAACGTGACGTTCTTGTGCCGGTGTTTTGCCACAGCAGCAAAGCCCATGGTCTCGAACAGCTTGCCCAGGGCTGCGGGCTCGGGGGCTGCGAACTCGATGAACTCGAAGCCGTCGGTTCCCATCGGGTTGTCCCAAGGTGTGAATGCCATGTGATGTCTCCAAATATGTCTTGCGATGGGTCAAGACTGTAGAAGGAATGGCATGCAGGATTCATGCGAACTCAGGCGCGAGCTGGTACTCCCGCGCATGAAAACTGCGAAAATATCGACCATGGAAACTGAAGTTCAGCTCGATACCATTGATCGACGCATTTTGAGGGCGCTGCAGGTAGATGGCCGCGTGACTTACGACGCGTTGGCGGCTCAGGTGAATTTGTCGGCCTCCGCGGTCTTGCGGCGGGTCCGCCGCCTGGAAGAGTCGGGCACTATTTCCGCCTATGTGGCCTTGGTGCCGCCGGAACGCGTGGGCCTGGGGCTAACGGCTTACATCAACGTGCGCTTGGAAAAACATACCGAGAGCCACAAGCGCAACCCGATGGATTTGTTCCGCGCGGCCGTTCAAACCTGGCCCGAGGTGGTCGAGTGCTCGGCCTTGACGGGCGAGATGGACTATCTACTGCGCGTGCTCGTGCAAGACATGGCGCACTACGCCCGCTTCATCACGGACACGCTGCTCAAACACCCGAGCGTGCAAGACTGCAAGACCAGCTTTGTGCTTGATAGGTTGAAGAACACCACGGCGGTGCCGGTCTGAGCTCGGCTTAGCGCCGCGTCAGCACCACGGCCAGCTCGTTCCAGCCGCGCGCATGGGCTTGGCTGACGTAGGGCGGGGCGGGCCAGTGCCATAGCGCCGCCGGGAACAAGGCGCGCATGGCATTGATGTCACAGTGGTAGGGCGGGCCTTCGACCACGCCGGTGCCCGCTGAGTCGCGCCGTGCTTGCATGAACAAGGCAAGGAGTTGGCCGCCCGGTTTGAGCCACGCATGAATCTGCGCAGCATAACGCTGCCAATGATCGGGGTGCAAGGCGCACAAGCAGGTTTGTTCGTAAACGATGTCCAAGGCCTCGGGCGGTTGCCATTCCAGCACATCGGCCAGCGCCACAGCGCCCGGCAGGCTGCCAAGTTGCGCGCGCGCCAAAGCCACGGCAGCGGGCGTGTAGTCCAGCCCGAGTGCGGCGATGTTCTGGTGCCCGAGCGCCACCAACTCATGCCCGCGCCCGCAGCCCGGGATCAGCACCCGCATGCCCGGCTGAATCAAGCCGGCGGCCAGCCAGTGCAGCAATTGTGGATGGGGTGCGCCGCGATCCCATGGTGTTTCTCCTTGGGTAAAGCGTTCTTGCCAGAAGTCGGGGTTGGGGCCGCTCATGAGATCACCTCGTTTCAGCTGTCGTTTCATCGAACTCGTGCAGCAGCTGCCGCGTCGCGGGCAAGCTGAGGTCCAGAAAGGCAGCAATGCCCTTCTCGCCTTCATCCCTGGCTTCGTCGTTGGCGGTGTGGTGCACCCAATTTACCGCCCATAGCACGCATTGCGCCTGCGGGTTGCGCCCGTGCTCATCATGGCGAAGCTGGTGGAGCAAGGGGGGCAGCCGCCAATGTTGTATCAAAGCCTTTTCAAGGGCGCTTAGCTCAATGTTCAGCACGTTGCGCTGCACGTCGGCCCGTGGCGTTAGCGGGTGCGCGTGCTGGTGGGCCTGAACTTGCAAGGCCAACTCCGGCGCAAGACTCCAGAGCAGCAAGTCGGCGAAATCGTGCAGCAGTGCGGCGCAGTGCACCGCTGGCGCGCTGGGGTCGTTGCGGTGGATCGCAAAACTGTGGGCCAGGCGGGCGGTGCGATCGGCCCGCTGCACGGCCTGACGCAGGCCTTGCAACGCCAAGGGCTGTGCGGCCAGGTGGCTTTCAACCGTCAACGGCGCCGCAAAGGTACTAAAAAATGGGGTGATGCCCATCAGCACCAAGGCGGCGATGACGGTTTGGGTGTCCGACGGCAAACGGCTGGAGCGCTGCTCGGACGCGTGGGCCAGGAGCCGCAAGCTCATCAAGGGGTCGCGGGCGATTTGCTCGCCCAAGTTGTTGGCGTCGGCCGCGTCTTCATGCTCGCGCATTAGGTTCAGGTACTCGGCCGTGTCCAGCAGGATGGGCAGGTGCGCCTGGCTGCAGAAGTGGGCCCAACTGGCCAGATCAGGCAGGGGCTGGCGTAAATTGGGCCATGACGCATCCAATGCGCCAGACGTGCCGGTGGGCTGAGACGAGGATAAGGGCTGGGTCACGGGCGAGCGGGGCATAAGGGCTGTGCTGGCGCTGATGGTAGTCGCTCTTGGGTCCCTGAGTGAGACTCAGGGACCGGCGGTCATCACGGCGCAAGGTATTGCGCTACGGGCGCGTCACCCGGCGCGCGATACCGTGCAATTTGTCAGTTAGCTTGTTGTTGACATACAGCAGCGCCCCTTCCGGTGCACCGGCGTCGCCATAAACGTCAAGCGTGGCCCATTTATCTTCGGGTGCGTGCTGGCGGTGGAAGCGGGTCAGCAGGCGTGCCAGGCGCTGACACCAGCTGTGGTGGGTGGTCAGGCAGCTGGCGCGGCTATCGTGGGCGCCATGCAGGTCTCTCAAACGCAACATGAGGGGTCTCCGGGAGGCGGCCGCTAGGGCCGCGGGCGGTTCAAGGGCAGCGGTCGGGTGAGGTCAAGGTCTTGAGCTCTTGTTTGAGCGTGCGCTGCGCGTTCTGTCGCTGGGCGCTGGCGCTGCTGCGATGGCGTCCTGCCAATCGCAGCAGCGCGGGGCCGACCAGTGGATTGCGAGGTTTGATGACCATGCGGCTGTTTTGGGGGCGTGGGGCGACGAACTGAGACATGCGAAAACTCCTGGGCAATGCGGCGGCGCGACTGCGCCGTGGCAGCGTTGCAGCGTTTGCGAAATGAGACGGGGCGGCCGCGCACGCCTGTCGGATGACGAGCTGCACGCGGGCAATGCTCTGGTAGCCGGGACAGCTGCACGGAGCGGGTGTTGCGACGGGGGACTTCACTGCGAGGGTGAGCTTCGCAGCTTGCGCAAATGATAAACAATTGTTTATCTTGCGCAAGTTGTATTTATCACAAAATGCCGCTGACGTGCCGAAGCTTGCCCGGTCGGACGCGGGCTGGCGCAGGGGCCGTTCTCGGCTTTATGCAGTTGCGTGAGGGCGGCGGCTTGGGGAGATCAGCGTTTTTTGGGCTTGAGCGGTGCAATACCTTGCTGCAGGCGACGCCATTCGTCGATTTCAGTGCTGCTACTTGCTGTTGTTGCAGTCGTGGGGCGCCCGGGGCTGGCCGTTTTGCTTGTCCCGGCCCCCTTGGTTGCTTTCGCAGGTCCTGGTGGCGGGGGCGTGGGGGCCGGTGTGGCCGCGCTGGGTGTCAGCACCTCGCCCAAGAGGTCGAGCAAGCGGGTGCGGGCGCGTTGGGGATGCCGGCGGTAGTAGGTCAGCACCAAGCCGACGATGAAGCGCTCATCATCATCCTGCGGCACACTGGGCGTGGTTTCTTCGGCACTTGAAAGCGCTTCACCGCCAGTCGCACCGTGGCCATGGGCTTGGTCCATCCAATAGGCGGGTTTGTGAAACAGCTGTTCGAATTGGCGTGCCAGCCGTTCGCCAATCTGGCGCGAGCGGCTTTTGATCTGGCTCCAGTAGCTGGGCTGGATTTGCAGGCGCTCCGCAAAACGGCGCTCCAGGCCACGCAATGTGGCGGGGTCGGGGTGCCGGACGGAGGCGGTGACGAATTCTTCAAAAAGGAGCATCGCGTTGTCCAAACGGACCTGTGCGACGTCCATGGGCGCGGATGACATGGGCGCCATGATAAAGCCTTGTTGATCCCGGGGCGTCCTGGCGGTTCGCGCCTTACTTCAGCGGGATTGGCGTGGCCCGGTCGACAGGCACTGCCGTCACGCTGTTCTGCGGCGAACCCTCGATGACGCGGTCCGAGTAAGTCAGGTACACCAGGGTATTGCGCTTGGCGTCCACCATGCGAACCACACGAAGGCGTTTGAACACCAGAGAGGCGCGTTCGCTGAACACTTCTTCTTGCTTGGGGAGGGGTTTGGCGAAGTTGACGGGGCCGGTTTGCCGGCAGGCGATGGAGGCTTCGGATTTGTCTTCCGCCATCCCCAGCGCGCCTGAGATGCCGCCGGTTTTGGCGCGGGAGACATAGCAGGTGATGCCCTCAACCTTGGGATCGTCATAGGCGGTCACGACGATTTTGTGGTCGGGTCCGATCAGCTTGAAGACGGTGTCCACCTCGCCGATCGCCTCAGCGTGAGCGGGGCTGTACAAAAACAGCGGCAGGGCGGCGACCAGGATCAAAGTCTTTTTCATGCGGGGTGTCCGAGGCTGAAACAAGAAGCGTCAGTATCAGCCAGATGAGAGGGCCCCTGGGCGCGCAGATGGGGGTGCCGCGTTGCTACTTGCCTTTATGCTTGCGACATGATCAAAAAGTTGCCCGTCGCCTTGCCAGTCTGGACTGTTGCAGCGCCAATGGTCGCGGGCGGGCTGTTGTTGGGCCTGGGACAGGGGGGCTTGTCGGCTTGGCTGCTGGGTCTCGTGACCCTCACCTTGGTCGCTGCGGTGCTTGCCGCTGTCCACCATGCCGAGGTGGTGGCGCACCGGGTAGGCGAGCCGCTGGGCTCCTTGCTGCTCGCCGTGGCGGTGACGGTGATCGAGGTGGCGCTGATTGTCTCTTTGATGTTGGCTGGCGGCGAGGGCGCCCCTGCCCTGGCGCGTGACACGGTGTTCTCGGCCATCATGATTGTTTGCAACGGCATTGTCGGCCTGTGCATTTTGCTGGGCGGCATGCGCTTTAAAGAAGTGGCCTTCAAGGTTGAGGGCACCAGCCCCGTGCTCGCCGTGTTGGTTGCGCTGAGCGTGTTGACCTTGGTTTTGCCCAGTTTCACCACCAGCTCCCCGGGCCCGACTTTCTCCAACGCGCAGATGGTTTTTGCCGGCGTGGCTTCATTGCTGCTTTATGGCGTGTTTGTGTTCGTGCAGACCGTGCGCCATCGCGATTACTTCTTGCCCGCGGATGGTGCGAATGACGATGCCCATGCGTCGCCACCGTCCACGCCCGTGGCCTGGGTCAGCCTGGTTTTGCTGATGATCTGCTTGGTGGGGGTGGTGGGGCTGGCCAAGCTGCTGGCGCCTTCCATCGAGGCAGGGGTGCGGCAGGTTGGCGCGCCGCTGGCGGTGGTTGGCGTGATCATCGCCATGCTGGTGCTGCTGCCAGAAACCCTGGCGGCAGTGCGGGCGGCCCTTGCCAACCGCCTGCAGACCAGCCTGAACTTGGCCCTGGGCTCCGGCATCGCCAGCATTGGGCTGACCATACCGGCGGTCGTTCTGCTGTCGCTTTTCATGCAGAACTCATTGGTGCTGGGCCTGTCGCACATCCACATGGTGCTGCTGATGCTGACCTTTGGCGTTGGCACGCTGACCTTGGGGACCGGCCGCGCCACGGTGCTGCATGGGGCGGTGCATTTGGTCTTGTTTACGGTTTTCTTGTTTCTGGCCATCGTGCCTTGATCACACGCTATTCCAGCTTCTTGGCCGTGCCCAGATAAGTTTCGATCACCCGTGGGTCGCGGGCCAATTCGGCGGCCGGTCCCTGCAGGCCCACCTCGCCGGTTTCTAGGACATAGCCGTAGTCGGCCACTTCCAGCGCGGCGCGGGCGTTTTGCTCGATCAGGAGAATCGCCACACCGGTATCGCGCAGACGCGAGACGATGCGGAAGATCTCCTTCACGATCAGCGGCGCCAGACCCAGGCTGGGTTCGTCCAGCATCAGGACTTTGGGTTGGGCCATCAGGGCTCGACCCACGGCCAGCATCTGGCGTTCGCCTCCCGACAGCGTGCCCGCCAACTGGGTGCGGCGCTCTTTGAGCCGAGGGAACAGTTGAAAGACTTTCTCCAGGCCTTCGCGCCAGTCGCGCTGGCCCAGCCGCATGGGCCGATAGCCGCCGAGGATCAAATTGTCCTCAACACTCATGGTGGTGAAGAGTTCGCGCTTTTCCGGTACCAGGGCGAGACCTTTCATGACCCGCTCTTCCAGGCTCAGCGCACTGATGTCTTCCCCGGCCAGGATGATTTTTCCTTTGGCGGGCAGCACACCCATCAGCGCATTCAAGGTGGTGCTTTTGCCGGCGCCGTTCGGCCCGATCACCGTCACCACGGCGCCTTGTGGCAAGCGCAGGCTCAAATCGTTCAAGACTTCGGCGCGGTCATAGCCGGCGTGCAGGCCTTGAACGCTCAACATGTCTGTGGGGGGTGTCATGCGCTCAATGCTCCGTGCCAAGGTACGCCGCCCGCACAATGGGGCTGGATTGAATCAATGCGGGGGTGCCCTCAACCAGTTTGGTGCCGAATTCCATCACCACGATACGGTCGGTCAGGCCCATGACGAACTCCATGTCATGTTCTACCAGCAGTACGCTCATGCCTTCACGCTTCAACTGACGGATCACGTCGCCTAAAGCCTGCTTTTCTTTATGCCGCAGACCGGCTGCGGGTTCGTCCAGCAGTAGCAGGGCCGGGTCGGTGCACAGCGCCCGCGCGATTTCCATCAGGCGTTGCGGACCCAGCGCCAGATTGCCGGCCAACTCGAACATCTGCGTGCCCATGCCCACGCGTTGCAGCTGTCGTTCGGCTTCGGCGAACA
Organism: Roseateles koreensis; assembly: GCF_028595305.1. Taxonomy (GTDB): domain Bacteria; phylum Pseudomonadota; class Gammaproteobacteria; order Burkholderiales; family Burkholderiaceae_C; genus Paucibacter_A; species Paucibacter_A koreensis. The sequence goes on from NZ_JAQQXS010000004.1 coordinate 18,375, forward strand.
GCTGCTTTTCTTCGGCCTTGCCCAGGCCCAGCATGCCTTGCACCACGCCCTTGCTGCTGCGCACGTAGGCGCCCAGCGCGACGTTCTCCAGCACGCTCATGTCGGGAATCATCTTCACGTGCTGAAAGGTTCGCGACATGCCTAGGCGTGCGATTTCCCGGGAGGGTTTGTTGCTCACCGCATGACCACGAAAACGCACGGCACCGCTGCTGAGCGGCAACACGCCGGAGATCAGGTTAAAGGTGGTGGATTTGCCCGCGCCGTTGGGGCCGATCAGGCCAATGATCTCGCCCGCGAAGATCTGAAAGGACACGTCATTCACCGCCACCAAGCCGCCGAACTGCTTACGTACTTTGTCCACATCCAGCAGCAACTCCTGCGGCCGGGCCTTGTCTCGGGCGGCCAGCGGCGCGGCGCTCTGCCAATTGCGCGGACGATGCTCGGGCACAAGCCAGCGGGCCGAGAGCGAGGTGATAGCCGGCCACAGGCCTTTGGGCGCGTATTTGATGATCAGCACCAGAACCACGCCCAGCACGATGATTTCAAAGTTGCCGCTACTGCCGAGCAAGGCGGGCAGCAGCTCTTTCAGTTGATCTTCGATGATCTTGAAAACGCCCGCGCCGATAAAGGCGCCCCACACCGTGCCTACCCCGCCGACGACGGCCATGAACAGGTACTCGATGCCCATTTTGAGTGCAAATGGGCTGGGGTTGACGCTGCGCTGCAAGTGCGCAAACAACCACCCCGAGACGGACGCCAGCAGTGCCGCAATCAGGAAGATGACCACCTTGTAGCGCAAGGTGGAAATGCCCATGGCTTCGGCCATGGTGGTTGCGCCGTTCAAGGCGCGGATGGCGCGGCCAGCGCGTGAGTCCAGCAGATTCAATGTGGCGCGCGCGGCCAGCAGCGCAATGGCCCAGATCAGGTAGTACAACGCGCGCCCATCCTGCAGGCTGATGCCCAGCAAATGCAGCGGTGGCAGGCCCTGAATGCCGTCGTATTTGCCTAGGCTTTCCATGTTCGCCGTGGTGAAGTTCAAGCTCAGGGCCCATGCGATGGTGGCCAGGGGCAGATAGTGCCCCGACATGCGCAGGGTCAGCAGCGCGAGCAACAAGGCCACGGCCGCCGTGATCAGCAAGCCTGCCAGCAAACCCATCCAAGGCGAGAGCGCATATTGGGTGGTCAGCACGGCGCTGGCGTAAGCGCCGATACCGACAAAGGCGGCCTGGCCAAAAGAGGTCAATCCACCTACGCCGGTGAGCAGCACGAGGCCGGTGCTGACCAGCGCGAACAGGCCGATGTAGTTGAGCTGCGTGATCCAGAACTCCGGCACCGGGAGCAGGGGCAGGATGAACAACAGGACCAGGAGGCCCCAGGGAATGGCTTTGCGCGGCGTCATGGGATCCAGTCAGGCAAGCAATTGGGGTGAGCTGGCGGTGGGTTCAATGCTCTTCGTGGTGCGGGTTGCGCAAGGAGCGCCACAACAGCACCGGAAGAATGGAGGTGAACACAATCACCTCTTTGAAGGAGCTGGCCCAAAAGCTGCTGAACGACTCCAGCAAGCCCACCAGCACGGCACCCAGGGCTGCCCCCGGGTAACTGGCCAGCCCGGCAAATACGGCGGCCACAAAACCTTTCAGGCCGATCAGGAAGCCGCTGTCATAGAAGATGGTGGTGGTCGGGCTGATCAGCACCCCCGACAGCGCACCGATGAAGGCCGCCATGGTGAACGACAGCCGCCCGGCGGCACTGCTCGAAATGCCCATCAGCCGCGCGCCCAGCCGATTCACGGCGGTCGCCCGCAAGGCTTTGCCGTACAGGCTGCGCTCAAAAAATAGCCACAGCAGCAGGATCAGTGCTCCGGAGGCACCGATGATGATCAAGGTTTGGCCCGATACCAACAAGGGCCCGGCCGTGAAGCTGGCATCCCAGAAACTCGGGTTGCGCGATCCTTCTGCGCCAAAAAAAACCAGACCCAGTCCGGTCAAGGCGAAGTGCACCCCGACTGACACAATCAGCAGCACCAGGATGGAGGCGTCTGCCAGAGACTCATACGCCAAGCGGTAGATCTGCGGCCCCAGGGCGGTAACCACGCTCAGCGTGATCAGTACTTGGGCACCCAGCGGCAAGTGCTTGGGGGCCAGCCACCAGGCCATCAGACCGATGACCACCGGGAGCGCCTGCGGTAGCAAGGCGCCTCGCAGCGACTGCGCCAGGTGTTTGCCTGCACGCAAGCCCTTGACCAGATCCAACCCGGCGATCACAGCGGCCAGCGTCAGCAGAAAAGGGATGGTCCCCGGCCTCGTTCCCATTTGCAGGCCCGCCAGTGTCAAGGCGCCAAAGGCGACAAATTCGCCCTGTGGGATAAAGATGATGCGGGTCACCGCGAACATGAGCACCGTGGCCAGGGCCAGCAAGGCGTAGATGGCGCCATTGGTGAGACCGTCGAGCATCAGGATGCTGGCAATTGAAAGGTCCATGGGGCTGTGCGTCTCCGGCTGCGGGCTTTGCGTGCACTCTACTGAAAAAGTAGGCGAGCCCACTTGGTGCAGTGCCGCATTGACAAAACGCAAATCAGTCATCCGACTGGTCGGTCGAATTTGTTGGGCAGGTGATTTCTGAATATTTCGGCAATTTCTGTCGTTTGGGCGGGTGGCCCAAGGCTGCTAAGCTCATCACCCCATGACTGGACACGCCCCACAGCTCGACATCGACGGCCCCTTGGCCCGCATCACCCTGCGCCGCCCCCGGGTGGCCAATCGCCTGGAACCGCAAGACCTGCAAACCCTGCGCGCGCAACTGGCTGAGGTCAACGCGCAGCCGGAGGTGCGGGTGCTGGCGCTGCTGGGCGAGGGGCGGCACTTCTGCAGCGGCTTCAATATTGGTGCGGTCCCGGGCTTGGATGCCGGCGCCTTGTTTGAGTCGCTGTCCAACGATTGGGAGGCCGCCCGGCCTGTGACCTTGGCCGTGATCCACGGCGGCGTTTACGGTGGCGCCACCGACTTGGCGCTGGCTTGCGACTTCAGGCTGGGCGTGGCGGGCTGTGAAATGTTTGTGCCCGCTGCGCGCTTGGGGCTTCACTTCTACCAAGGCGGCTTGGAGCGCTATGTCATCCGCCTGGGCCTGCAATGGGCCAAACGGGTGTTGCTGGCCGGCCAAACGTTGGATGCACAAGCCATGCTGGCCAGCGGATTTTTGGATCAATTGCTGCCGGACAAAGCCGAACTTGATGCCGCCGTTCAAGCACTGCAGACGCAGCTCCTGGGCATGGCGCCGCTGGCTTTGCTGGGCATGAAAAAGCACTTGAATGCTGTCGTCCGGGGGCAACTGGATTCGGCCGCGCTGGCGGCTGATCTGGCTCAATCCGTCGCATCCGCCGACTTGGCGGAAGGGGTGGCGGCATGGAAAGAGCGCCGGCCGCCGCGGTTTGAAGGGCGCTGAGTTCTGCGCCAAACGTGTAGGTAAGGCGTGTGGCTGACGATCGGGGAAATCCCGATGTGTTCGTCAAGTCCCCTAAAGCGGGGTACGACGAGGGCTCAGAACGTGGGAAAATAGAGGAGTTGCCACTTACGTCGGCCTGAATTGAAAAATTTCGGGTTTGCGCGTTAAGCGGCCTTTCCATCAACTCACTATCAGGACCGACGTGGCCAAGGACAGTACTAAAACGACCATCGAAGCCGATGGTCTGCGCTACCGCTCTAAAGCACCAGGATCGCCGTTCGCAGCGACCTCATCCTTTGGTGCCGCAACCATGTCGTGCTTTTTGTGCGGCAAACATCGTCCGCGCGCGATGCTCAAGTCCAAGAAGCTTTTGGGCAAGTCTCAACCCGTTTGTGCGCCCAGCTGCAAAGAACTCGACGAGCAACTCAGCAAGCCCTGATTTCAGCTGACTGAATCAAGTGCAAGCCAAACAGGCCAGACGGGCGATCCGTCTGGCCTGTTTGTTTATGGCGGCCGGCTTGGTGATTATTCACGGGCGCGCCGAGCGAGCTTAGGCTTGCCGGAAGCGGCTCCCGTAGCGGTCGTCCAACTGGGCGGTATACAAGCACAGCGGGTGCCCGCGTTCTTCATGGCTGTAGGCAGCGTGCCGCAGCGCCATGGATTTGCCGGCATTCATCGGGACTCTTTACCCTTGGCGCTCGGCTTTCGTAGATACTTCTGTGCCGCATTCTTGCAATGTGCATTTTTGGTCGTAAACCGAACAAGGAGTAGATGTGAAGAAAACTGTTTTTAAAGCATGCGCGGCGTTGACTTTTGGCCTCGTGTCACTGACTCACGCCGCTGCTTCGTCGGAAGCCGTTGCCAGCGCAAAAACCGTACCGGTCAATGTTGACACTTTTGTTCGGGCAGAGACAGATCGCTACTTCAAACAGCGATTTGAACAGGGCGCGTTCGGAAAATTTCACCATGAGCGCGGCCCTGTGGATGTGGACAAGCAGCTTGTGATCCGCATGAACCGCGACACCCCTTACAGCACCGCCATTTTCGACCTCAAGCAGCCGGTCACCATTGTCAAACCTGACACCCAAGGGCGCTTTCAGTCGATGCTGGTCTTCAATCAAGGTCACTACATCCAGCGCGTTATCTACGAGCCTGGCACCTACACATTTACACAAGAGGAGATGGGCAGCCGCTATATCCAGGTGACGATTCGTACTTTGGTCAACCCCAATGACCCGGCCGATATCGAAGCCATGCGCAAAGCGCAAGACGCCGTGCAGGTTATTCAGTCAAACCCGGGCAGCTTTGAAGTGCCCAACTGGGATCAAAAAAGCCTGCTAGGTTTGCGCAAGGCCATTCTCACGATGGCGCCCTGGATGCCTGACAGCAAGAGAACCTTTGGCAGCAAGGCTGAGGTGGATGAAGTGCGCCACCTCCTTGGCACGGCGGGCGGCATTTTCGGTAACGCCGAAAAGGATGCCCTTTACATCTCTGAATTTCCGAAAAAGAACGACGGCAAGACGCCTATGCAGATCACGGTCAAAGATGTGCCTGTCGACGCCTTTTGGTCCATCACCGTCTACAACAAGAATGGTTTCTACGAAGCGCCGGCCAAGGCCGCATCGGTGAACAGCTACACGGCCAAACGCAATGCCGACGGTAGCACCACGGTCAATTTCGGCGGCGATCCCAAGGCCGACAACTATCTGCGCATCATGCCGGGCTGGAACTATATGGTGCGCCTGTATCGGCCTAGGGCTGAGGTTCTTGACGGCAAGTGGGCCTTCCCCAAGGCCGAGTTGCTGAAGTAAGCTGTCAAGTCGGGTCGGCGATGCCATAGCCAACTTGGCAGACGAAATTTCTCCGTAGTGATTGGGCGCTCCTAGATCAAATGATCTAGGAGCGCTTTTTGTTGATCTGTCTGGGGTCGCACGCGCCCGGGCAACTAGCGACTCGGTGTTCATTGAAACAAGATCACGCATGAGCTTCAAAACCCCCCTGATCGACATCGCCCTACTCGGTGCCGCTTCGCTCGCCCACGTCGCTGGCTTTTAACTCAGCAGCCTGTGTCTCCCGCAAGGCCGCTGCATCAGCGAGACCAGCGATTTGCCAAGGTGTTCTTTCCAGGGTTCCGGGGTGCTGAGGTCCACCCACCAAATGGGTGTCGGGTAATCCCTGGTTTCAGGGCGAACTGAGACGAATTGTGACAAAACATGGGGCAAGTGAGGTAGCCAAGTTCGCGAACTAGCGCCTACTATCAAGTTGAGGGAAAAGTTTTGTCCGAGCCGGACGCGCTACCCGCGCCGAAGGTCTGTTTTTCGAACCGACGACAACAATGACCAAAGACACTTACACCGCCGTGAGCGACAACGGCCTGCGTTATGAGTCCAAATTGGGGGGCTCGCCCTTCCTCGGCAGCGGGCACACCCGTTCTTGCTTCAAGTGTGGCAAACATCGCACACCCAATAACCTGCAATCTAAGCGGGTACTGGGTCGGACCGAGGTGGTGTGCAAGCCCTCATGCCCCAAGCCCAAAGACGCCGCCTGAATCGCGCCCTGCGTGTTGTGACGCGGGCCTAGGGACTATCCCGCGACCTGCGGGATTTTGTCATGCTGTAAATCATGTGCAGGGCATGTACTGGCCTTTGGGGCAGGGCGCTTCGCCTAGACTCCAGCGCATGAGAATCAAGCTGCTTTTGAATCGTTTTGCCGCCCTGGCTGTCTTGGCTTGGCCCCTGTGTGGGGGCGCACAACCCCTGAGCGTGGTGATCAACCCTGGAGACCAGGCTGAGCAGTCGCGCTTTGCTGTTTTTAACGAATGGAAGCAGGTGGTGGAGCAATCCATCCGGCGTGAGCGTGGCGCGGGCCTGCAAATCACACAGTCCAATGACGCGACGGCTGATCTCAGCGCTACCCGCTCGCGTTTGAACGACCTGGTGGTGGCGCCCGCCCATGTGGTGGGCAGTGCGGTGCGATACGGCTATCTACCGGTGGCCACCCTGGAGAAGCCGGTGCAGGCGGTGCTGGTGGCGCCGCAGTCCAGCGCTATCAACAAGCTGAGCGACGCCGCCGGCAAGCGACTGGGTCTGCCGCAGCAAGACAGCGTGGTGACTTATCTGTTGCGCGGCGAAGTCAATGCCGCCAACAGCACGATCAAAAAACATTTCAGTGCCGTACTGGAAAGCCGTTATCAGGACGCGCTGCTGGTGTGCCTGCAAATCAAGCGCTGCGACGTGGTGGCGGTGGAGCGGGCGGTGTTCGATCGTTGGCAGGCGGCGGGCGAACCCGTCAAGGCTGTCATGCAAAGCAAGGCGGTGCCTGGACTCAGCCTGGCCATCAAACCGGGCAGCACACTATCAGTTGAGTCTTTGCGTTATGCCTTGGTCAACAACCCGGCTTCCGGCTTGAAGTTGCAGGCCGTGGCGGCTGAGGCCTTCGATTACGTGGCAACGCTGGGTTATTTCACCCCCAGGGCCTTGGAGGGCGCCACCCTGGTCGATGCGCCCACTGTGGCCAAGCTGATGCAGGGGGGGGCGCAACTGATCGACACCCGCATTGAGGCTGAGTACAAGGCGGGCCACGCCGCAGGGGCCAAATCGGTGCCCTACAACGAAAAAAGCGCCAAAGAGGCCGACTTCAAGGCCGAGGACGATAAGTTTGACCTGACGCAATTGCCCGCCGACAAGAAGGCTTCCCTGGTGTTCGCCTGCAATGGGCCTGAATGCTGGAAGAGCTTCAAGGCCAGCCAAGTGGCGATGAAAGCGGGGTACGCCAAGGTTTACTGGTTCCGGGGCGGTTTCCCGGAGTGGCGTGCGGCGGGTTACAAGATCGAGGGCGCCCCTTGATGGATTGTTGAGTCGCTGTCGATGGGCTTGTGGTTCGCCAGCAAGGCAGCGATGGGCGCGGGCTGCAGGGGCATTCGGACACCGCGAACTCCCGGGTCAGCGGGCCAGCCTAGAACATCCTGGCAGATGGGGCCACAGATCCGGCCTTGGCAGGCGCCCATGCCGCAACGGGTTTGCAGCTTGGCGTCGCGCCAGTGTTGATGGGTCTTCAGGGCGCCCAAGTTCACGTCTTCACAGCGGCAGATCAGGGTTTGCGCGTCGGCCAGTTTGAACAACTCCGGGCGGAGTGTGAACTGGCGCTGCAACAAGTCGCCGTGGCGTCTGGCACGCTGCAAGGCGCCGGCCAGACGGGCAAGACCGGCGCCGCCGCTGTTGCCGCTCAGCAGGGCTTGCGCCGCCAACTGCCCTTCCAACACTGCCTTGTGCATGCCGGCGATGCCCGTGCATTCACCGGCGGCGTAGATGCCGGGCCTGGAAGTCTGCTGACGGGCATCCACTTGAATGGCGCCATCTTTGAGTTGACAGCCCATCAGCTCGGCCAATTCAGTATTGGGGAGTAGCCCGAAGCCTACCCCCAAAGCCTCGCATGGCTGGGTCCAGCGGCGCTGACCGTCGGTCAATTGCACCGCCTCCAGCTTTTCATCGCCGAGGGCTCGTTCGACCCAACAGCTTTGGCGCTGGGGGACTCTTCGCAAGGCCCAGGCCAGTCGCACGGTTTGCGTCCATAACTGTGGATTCAGGCGCATCGTGAAGCTGACCAGTTGCGATCGTGAGGCTTGCTCGGCCAACAGTTCAAGAAGGGCACCGTGCACTTGCAGAGTGTGTGCCGCCGCCCAAAGCAAGGGCCCCGAGCCCGCCAGCACCACCCGTTTGCCGCGCAGCGGGGCGCCCTCTTTGGCCAGGGCTTGCAGGGCGCCCGCGCCGGTGACCCCTGGCAATGTCCACCCTGGGAATGGCAGAAATCGTTCTCGTGCGCCCAAGGCCAGCAAGACGTGTGGCGCTTCGACTGAATGCGCATCGGTCAGCGGACTTTGCAAGTTGTGCAGTAGAAGCTGAGTGTGCCCGGCGGGGCTCATTTCAGCGGCGATGACGGTATGACCGCTCAGCCACCGTACCTGATGCTGGGCGCGCGTCAGGCGCTCTCGCCAGGGCTGTGGAATGTCGCTGCGCCAGATCTGGCCACCTGCCCGCAAGCCGGCGTCGATCCAGATCACGGATTTTCCGGCTTCGGCCAGTGTGCATACGGCGGCAATGCCCGCAGGCCCCGCACCCACCACCAAAACATCGGCATGGAGCAGGCTCATGTTGGCGCCTCAATGTGCATGCCGTCGAGAGCCGGCGTCATGCAGGCAAGTCGATGTGCTTGTCCGTCGATGGTGACGCTGCACTCCTGGCAAACGCCCATGCCGCAGAAGGCGGCGCGCGGCTGGCCGCTCACCGAGCGGCGGGTGCCATTTGGGCTGATCTGCGCGAGGGCGGCCGCCACGCTGCACGGCCCCTGAATGGGGTGCGAACAGCCATTGACGAGAAGGGTAAGCCGCGTGAGCGGGAGGGCGTGGGTGATCATGCGGAGGTGTTGAAAAAGCGGCAGGGCGCCCACGGCTCGGGGACCATCTGCGTGGGGCGCTGCAGGCACAGGTCCACCAGCAGCTCTGCCGTTGAGAGCGCCGTGGTCAGCCCCAGGCCTTCGTGGCCGGTGGCCAGCCACAGGCGGGCGTGCTCCGGATGGGCGCCGATCAAGGGCCGGCCGTCGCGGCTGGCCGGGCGCAGGCCCGTCCAGGTGCGCAGGAGGTTCAATGGCGCCAGCTTCGGCATGAAGCGGCAGGCGTGGGCCAGCATGTCTTTCAGCACAGGCAAGTCAATCGCCGGGTCAGGTGTTTGCCCTGCTGCGGCGAACTGACGGGACGAGCCGATCAGGATCTGGCCGCCGGGTCGCGGTTGCACATTGAACGCTACTGAATCCTGGTCGCTGAGATGCGCCTTTCGGAGGTAGCCTAGTTCCACCACCTGGTGGCGCAGCAGACCCGGGTAGCGCTGGGTGATGGCCAGTTGCCCCTTCTTTGCGATCAGGCTGCCGGCTGGCAGCCATGCTTGGCTGGACAGACCCGCACACAGCACGGTCATGGCGCCCCACAGCGTTCGGCCGTCGCAAAGGTGTACGGCGTGGCCGTCCACATGGCTGAGCCGCCCTTCAATGTGTGTGACGCGGGCCTCTTGAATCCATCGCATCGCTACTTTGGGCGCGTAGATGCGTGCATCCCCGGGCACCAACAGGGCGCCGAACAACCCCGGGCGCAGCAGCGGCTCCAGGGTGCTGAGCGGGCCGGCATCGACCATTCTTGCTGCAATGCCGCGTTGATTCAACCAACTGTATTTGAGTTCGGCAAGGGTCATGTCGCCGGCGTCTTCCGCAACCCACAAGGTACCGCAGCGTTCGTGCTCGGCGATGCGCGGATGGTCGGCGGATTCAGCCAGCCAGTCGTCCCACAAGCTCACACCGCGCCGGGTCAGTTGGAATTCAGCGTCATCCGCCTGCCCTTGTGCATCCACCACCAGCAAATGCCCCATGGCGGCGGCCGTGGCGCCCCCGCCGATCGGGCCGGGCTCAATCACCGCCACGCTCAAGCCTTGGCGTGAGAACTCGCGGGCGCAGGCGGCGCCGATGATGCCCCCACCGACGATCAAGACGTCAGCGCTGCGCTGCCCGTGCTTCAAGCTGGCAGGCCCCAGGCGAAGGGGTCATCCGCTTGCACCACCACCTGGGCGTCCAGCGTCACATGGGCGCGGCCCTCGATGCGAGGCAAGACATGCCCCTTGTCGCCATGTTGGTAGCTGCCGGTAAAACAGCTGCCGATCACGCTTTCCTGCATCCAGGCTTCGCCGGGCGCCAGCTTGCCGTCGGCGGCCAGGCAGGCGAGCTTGGCACTGGTGCCCGTGCCGCAGGGGGAGCGGTCATAGGCCTTGCCGGGGCACAGCACAAAGTTGCGTGCGCTGCGGGCGGGGTCGTGCGCGGGATTGCGCGAGGGCGCGATGAGCTCGATATGGTCCACCTTGCTCCAGCCGGCGCGTCCCAGGGCGAGGCGAATTTGCCAGGCCCGCTCGGTCAGTTGATCAATCTGACTGGGCTCAATGCACAAGCCGTGGTCTTCGCAAAGAAAGAACCAGTTGCCGCCCCAGGCAATGTCGCCGTGGACGATGCCATAACCTGTTACTTCAACAGCAACTGACTTGGCCTCGCGAAAACTCGGCACGTTGGCTATGCTGACCACGCCGTCCTCCGCCAGCACGGCGCTGATCACGCCCACCGGCGTTTCAATGCGGTGAAGGCCCGGCCCGATGCGGCCCAGATGCGCCAGGCTGGCGATGAGCCCGATGCTGCCGTGCCCGCACATGCCCAGGTAGCCGGCGTTGTTGAAGAAGATCACGCCACAGGTATTGGCTGCGTCTTGCGGGGTGCACAGCAGCGCGCCGACGATGACGTCGTTGCCGCGCGGCTCGAGCACCAGCGCACGCCGCCAATGGTCGTGTTGGTCGCGCAGCACGGTCAAACGTTCGGCCATGGTGCCCGGGCCCAAGTCGGGTCCGCCTTCGATGATCAGGCGGGTGGGCTCACCGCCGGTGTGGGAGTCGATGATGCGCATGGCGGCGGGTGCGAAGGTGAAAAATCAATCGATAACGGCTTGGGCAAAGCCGCGCAAGTAATCCATCAGCGCCTCGGCAGCTTGCTGGGCTGCCTCTGCGCTGGATTGTGCGATGGCTTGCGCCAAGGCCTGATGTAAGCGGGCGCCTTGCTGCAAGTCGCCCTGGTGTTGATAGGCATACCAGAAGCGGCGGCACTGGATAGCCATCGGGATCACCGCGGCAACGGCCGCAGGGTTTCGGCAGCCGGCATGGATGACACGGTCCAGGCCTTGGTCTGCGTTCATGTAAGCCGCCAGGTCGCCGGCTTGCGCGCTGCGGCACATGGCGTCGGCGCAGGCCAACAACGCCTGGCGTTGCGGTGGGGTGGCACGGCGTGCGGCGGTGGCTGCAATCAGACGCTCCAGCGCACGGCGGGCTTCGATGAGGTCAAGGTGCTGGTCGAGCCGAATGTCGCTGACCCGCAGGCCCCGGCGTGCTTGCTGCACGATCAGGCCTGCGCTGCACAGGCGCATCAAGGCCTCGCGGATCGGCGTGCGGCCCAAGCCGGTCTGGGCGATCAACTCGGCTTCCACGATGGGCGCGCCCGGATGCAGCCGGAGCGTGGCGATCATGGATTCCAGCGCGTCGTAGGCTTGGTCGGCTTGGCGGCCGGGTGTTGTCGTCATGCAGGGATTAGAACAGCTGACTCAAGTCGGGTCGGGTGTCGATGCCGCGCTGGATGATGGCTGCCACGTGCTCGCGCTCGGCGCCGATCAGCGCCAGGCGTGGGCGCCGAACGTACTCGTTGCCGACGCCCACCATGGCTTCGGCCAGTTTGATGTTCTGCACCAGCTTGGCATGAACGTCCAGGTGCAGCAGGGGCGTGAACCATTGGTAGATTTTCAGCGCCTCGTCGTAGCGCTTGGCTTGCATCAGGCGATAGATGGCCACGGTTTCAGCAGGGAAGGCATCGCACAGGCCGGCCAGGAGGCCGTCGCAGCCGATGGCCAAGCCTTCAAAGCTGAGGTCGTCGACGCCGATGAAGAGTTGATACCGCTGCCCTAAGGCGTTACGTAGGTTGGTGATGCGGCGGATGTCGTCGCTCGATTCCTTGATGGCCACCAGCCAACGGCAGTCCGCCAGTTCCGCGAAGTGCTCGGGCTGCAGATCAACCTTGTAAGACACCGGGTTGTTGTAGACCATGGTGGGCAAGGCGGCGGCCTCGGCAATGGTGCGCACGTTCAGCATGGCTTCACGCGCATCGGCGCCGTACAGCAGCGCGGGCATCAGCATGAGGCCCTGCACGCCCAATTTGGCGGCGCCTTCCACATAGCGCAGCGCGGCGCGGGTGCTGGTTTCAGACACATTGGCCAGCACCGGCACGCGCCCAGCCGACACTTCCAAGGCGAGGGCGGCGACTTCGAGCTTTTCGTCCAATGTGAGTGTGGAGGCTTCGCCCAGCGACCCGCAGGTGACCAGGCCGTCAACGCCATGGGCGATCTGGAATTCGAAATGCGAGGCCATGGCGGCCATGTCCAGCGACTCGTCTGCCTTGAATTTGGTCGTGACGGCTGGGAATACACCGCGCCAGCGAGGCAGTACGGGCGTGGTGCTGGGGAATGAGTCCGTGGATAGTTTGGGCATTGTTTGGTCTCAATATACTGTAAATATATTTAAACAATAGTCTTGTATCAAGCACTTGTCAACGCCACCTTGTGTCAAGCCGTAAGGCCAGGGCGCCGGGCCTGGCTCCAACGAGGTGGGCAACCGCTAAACACACCGTGTGTGGGTGACTTGGGTCCGCCTTGCCGCGCGCATACAATCCGACGTTCATTTGCCCGTGCCGTGGCCATGGCTGGCCGTGGCGGCGCGCTGTCATCATTCCAAAGGGATTCGACGTGTTTATTTCCAATGCTTACGCTCAAACCGCAGCCGCGGCCGGTGGTACCGAGTCCAGCCTGCTGAGCATGCTGCCGCTGGTGCTGATGTTTGTGGTGCTGTATTTCGTGATGATCCGCCCGCAGATGAAGCGTCAAAAAGAACACAAGGCGATGATCGAAGCTGTCGTCAAGGGCGACGAAGTGGTCACCTCCGGTGGCCTGCTGGGCAAGATCAGCAAGGTGGGCGAGAGCTTTCTGACGCTGGAAGTGGCCTCGGGTGTGGAGTTGCAGGTGCAGCGCTCGGCCATCGTTCAAGTGCTGCCCAAAGGCAGCATCAAGTAAGTCCAACCAGACGCGCGCGTGGCGGTCTGCATGGACCCCGCGCGTGAGTGACCGCGCGCTGTGGCGGCATCGTCAGCGCGCCCTCCCTGGTTCATTTGCCCGCTCGGCCCGCGCTTTGCGTTGGGGCCAACGGGTTTTGCGCTGAATCGGGGGCCGACAGGAAGCACCATGAATCGTTACCCGCTTTGGAAATATGCGCTGCTCGTTGTGGCGCTGCTTTTCGGCTTCGTCTACACGCTGCCCAACTTTTTTGGTGAGGCGCCCGCTGTGCAGGTGTCCAGCGCGAAGGTCACCGTGAAGGTGGACGATGCGGTGCGCGCGCGCGTCGAAAAGACCTTGGCTGATGCACAAATCCAGCCTGACTTTGTGCTGCTGGAAGGCAACTCGATCAAGGCGCGTTTTGCGGACCTCGACACGCAGATCAAGGCCAAGGACGCGATCGTCAAGGCGCTCAACCCCAATGAAGTTGAGCCCACCTATATCGTGGCGCTGAACCTGTTGTCCCGCTCGCCGAAGTGGTTGTCGGCCTTGCATGCCTTCCCCATGTACCTGGGCTTGGACCTGCGTGGCGGGGTGCACTTCTTGATGCAAGTAGACATGAAGTCTGCGCTGACCAAGAAGGCCGAATCGCTCACCGGCGATGTACGCACCTTGCTGCGCGAAAAGAACATCCGCCATTCCGGCATCAGCCGTGATGGCAACAATGTGGTGGTGTCCTTCCGCGACGCTGCCACCCTTGCGCAGGCGCAGGCCGTGCTGACCGACAAGGTCCCTGAAGTATTGTGGACGCCCGGCACGGCCGGTGCTGACTCGGTGTTGAGCGGCTCGCTCAATCCCAAAGCTATGGTTGCCGTACAGGAAGCGGCGCTGAAACAAAACATCAACACGTTGCACAACCGCGTCAATGAATTGGGCGTGGCGGAGCCCGTGATCCAGCAGCAGGGCCTGGACCGTGTGGTTGTGCAATTGCCTGGTGTGCAAGACACTGCCAAGGCCAAAGACATCATCGGCCGTACCGCCACGCTGGAATTGCGCATGGTGGACGACAGCGCCGAGGCGCAGGCTGCGCTGGCCGGCAGTGGTCCGGTACCCTTTGGCACAGAGCGCTTTGTCGACCGCGGCTTTGGCCCCATCATCGTCAAGCGCCAGGTGGTGTTGACCGGCGACAACCTGAACGACGCCCAACCGGGCTTTGACGAGAATCATCAGCCCTCTGTCGACTTGACGCTGGACGCCAAGGGCGCCCGCATCATGAAGGACATGTCGCGCGAGAACATCGGCAAGCGCATGGCCATCATCTTGTTCGAGAAGGGCAAGGGTGAAGTGGTGACGGCCCCGGTGATTCGCAGCGAATTGAGCGGCGGCCGCGTGAAGATCTCTGGCGCCATGAGCACGCAGGAGGCCAACGACACCTCGCTGCTGCTGCGCGCCGGCTCGCTGGCTGCGCCGATGGAAATCATCGAGGAGCGGACCGTGGGCCCGACGCTGGGCAAGGAAAACATAGAGAAGGGCATCTTGAGCGTGACCTGGGGCTTTGCCGCCGTGGCCGTGTTCATGTGCATCTACTACCTGCTGTTCGGCGTGTTCTCGTCGCTGGCGCTGGGTTTCAATCTTTTGCTGCTGCTGGCAGTGCTGTCCTTGTTGCAGGCCACCTTGTCCTTGCCGGGCATTGCGGCGATTGCGCTGGTGCTGGGCATGGCGATTGACTCGAACGTGCTGATCAACGAGCGCATCCGCGAAGAGCTGCGCGGTGGTGCTTCGCCGCAGGCTGCCATTAATTTGGGCTATGAGCGTGCCTTCGCCACCATTCTGGACTCCAACGTCACCACGCTGATTGCGGGCGTGTCGCTGCTAGCCTTTGGCTCCGGCCCGGTCAAGGGCTTCGCCATCGTGCACTGCCTGGGCATTTTGACCTCCATGTTCTCTTCGGTGGTGTTCTCGCGCGCGCTGGCCAACCTTTGGTACGGCCGCCGCAAGAAGCTCAAGTCACTGTCCATCGGCCAGATCTGGAAACCCAAGGCCGAGGGCGATCAGCCTGCGGCTAACGCCTGAATTCATAGGACGCACTGAACCATGGAACTCTTCCGCATCAAGCGCGACCTCCCGTTCATGAAGTACGCGTTGGTCTTCAACGCTATCTCCTTCCTGACATTTGCTGCCGCAGTCTTTTTCCTGGTCACCCGCGGGCTCAATTTTTCGATTGAGTTCAAGGGCGGCTCGGTCATCGAGGTCGAATACGCACAAGCTGCCGATATCGAGAAAACCCGTCATGTGGTCGAGCAAATGGGCTTTGGCGAAGTTCAGGTCACGACCTTCGGCAGCTCGCACGACGTGTTGATGCGCCTGCCCCTGCGCAGCGACATCAAGCAGACCGAGCAAGTCGGCCACGTCTTTGCCGAACTCTGCAAGGCGGAGTCCGGCAGCATCAGCCAGCGTCAGATCGTCACCGCCAAGGGCGAGTCGGTCAGCCAGCAGGTGTGCGTGAATGCCGCCAATGCTGAGCCGGTCAAACTCTCGCGCAGTGAGGTGGTGGGCCCGGCCGTGGGTGAGGAGTTGGCGCGCGACGCCGCCAAGGCACTGGGCGTGACGGTGCTCGGGATCATGATCTACCTGGCCTTCCGCTTCGAGTGGAAGTTTGCGGTGGCCGGCATCATCGCCAACCTGCACGACGTGGTCATCATCCTGGGCTTTTTTGCCTTCTTCCAGTGGGAGTTCTCGCTGCCCGTGCTGGCGGCGGTGCTGGCAGTGCTGGGCTACTCGGTGAACGAGTCGGTGGTGATCTTTGACCGGGTGCGCGAGGGCTTCCGCAAGTTCCGCAAGTTCAGCACCCATGAGGTGATCGACCACGCTATCACCAGCACCATGAGCCGCACCATCATCACCCACGGCTGTACGCAGCTGATGGTGTTGTCGATGCTGATGTTCGGCGGTCCGACCCTGCACTACTTTGCCATTGCACTGACCATCGGTATCTTGTTCGGTATCTATTCGTCGGTGTTCGTGGCCGCAGCGATTGCGATGTGGTTGGGCGTCAAGCGCGAGGATCTGATTCAGGCCCCGGTCAATCGGGAAGATCCGGACGACCCCAACGCGGGCGCGGTGGTGTAGAGTCAGCTGGACCCGATCGTTAGAGAGGCCCCACGCATTCCATGACCGTCGCCGCCCGCAACAAGGCTCTGGCCACTCAGGCGCGGCGCATCTATATCGAGGCGCTGGTGCGCGGCATGGTGCCGCTGGTTCGCGCTTTGAACGAGGCTGCGGCGCAACTGCTGCAGCAAACCACCGAATATCCCATCATGATGGCGCGTCGCGATGGCGTGCAAGCCTGGAATCGCTGTGGCCCGGCATGGCAGGCAGGTGTGGTCAGCGGCCTGCGGCATGCCGCCGTTTACGGCATTCTTGACACGGAACGGCCTGCCGATGTCGCAGGTTCGGTCGGCGCGCCGGACCATTCGCAGGCTTTGTTGTCTCTGGTGGATGACGACACGATTGAGCGGGAAATCACGGTGTCTCGCCTGGCCTTGGTCATGATGGACAAGGCCACCTGGAAGTTCACCGATCTGCGCACCCGCATGCAAATGCTGGAGCAACTGGACAACCTGCCCGTGCTCGATTTGTTGCGCGCCAAAGTGGTGGCCAAACTGGTGCTGGAGGCGTGGACCCGCAGCGGCCTGAGCGCTTCGGAGTGGCAAATGCTTCGGCATGCCCTGCACGAGGAGTTTTCATTGTTGCTCGGCGAGGCTTATCACGAGGTCAATCGATGGCTGATCGCTCAGGCGGTGATGCCGGAGGTTGACCTGCGCCCCTTCATCCGGCGTGCGCCCAATGCGGTGGGGGCAGGTGTCAGCCCAGGTGGCGTGACCGCCGGCTTCCAGATGCCTGCAGCAGGGCTTGCCGCACCGCAAACGCCCCTGCCGATTGGCGCCATCAAGGCATCGTCTGGTTTGGCCGAGGCTCGCGCGGCGGGGCCCATCACGGTACAAAGTCCTGCCAGCAATCAGGCGGAAGAAGTGCTGCTGCTGCTGCAGCGCATTGTCGGGCGCCAAGTGCCTGCTTTTGCGGTGACGGCGCGCCAAGCGGCTGCGCCCATGCAGCCGTCTGACCGTCTGGGGGAATCATCCGCCGCAGCGGAAACGGAGCCGCAGCGGTTCCCGGCCATTGCTTCTTCCGCCCTGCCTGCATTGTCGGCGCACCGCGACGGCCACCGTCTCAGCATGGCCATCACCCATGCACAAGAAGCCCTGTTGCGGGATCCGGGGGGGCTGGACCTCAATCTGTCCAGCGACTTGTTGAGCTTGCCCGAAGCGCCGCAGATGCTGGAAAACCTGCAGCAGCGCAGCCAGAGCGTCAAGGCGGTGCTCAAGCAGGCGGCGGATACCCCTGCTGAACGGGCCACCATTGAGTTGGTGGCCATGATGTTCCAGAGCATTCTCATGGAAGACCGCATCCCCGCGACGGTGCGAGTGTGGTTTGCTCGCCTGCAGATGCCGGTCTTGCGGGTGGCGGTCAGCGAGCCCGATTTCTTCGCCACCACCGATCATCCTGCTCGCCAACTCATCGACCGTATGGGCGCCTGTGTGATGGGCTTCAACAGCAGTGCCGGCATGGTGACCAATGATCCCTCGGGGGGGGGTGATCCGCTGGAGCGAGAAATCAAGCGAGTGGTTCAGGTCGTGGAAGCCTACCCGGACACGGGGCGGCGTGTTTTTCAAACCGTGCTGACCGAGTTCGAGAAATTTCTCGACAACTATTTCGAAAACGAAAATCAGGCGACGCGTCATGGTGTGTCGCTGGCGCAGCAAGTCGAGCAGCGCGAGACGCTGGCCATTCAGTACACCATCGAGCTGCGCAAGATGCTGGCCGAGGTGCCGGTGCAAGACGGCGTGCGTGAGTTTTTGTTCCAGGTCTGGGCCGATGTGCTGGCCGTCACCGCCATGGGTAGCGGTGCGCAGTCCGACGCTATCAAGCAGATGAAGCGCGCTGCGGCGGACCTGATCTGGTCGGCCAGTGCCAAGGTGTCGCGAGAAGAGCGGGCCGAGGTTATCCGCCGGCTGCCGCCCTTGTTGAAAACCCTGCGCGAAGGTATGAATCATGCCGGCTTGCCGCTGGACCGCCAAGACGAGCAAGTGCGCCACCTGAACAACGCGCTGGCGGCCGCCTTCACGGCCAAGACGGCGGTGATCCCACGCGAACGTCTGGAAGAGTTGATGGACCAACTGGCCACGCTGGAGGCTTTGTTGCCCGCAGCGCAGGACGACGGGCAGGGGGATGTCGAGCTCGATCCCTCCTTGGTGCGTGAATTGTCTGGGCACGAATCCGACGGCCTGGAAGTCGTGGCCGAGGGGGGAGCTCCCCCATCACCTGCGGTGCAGGCCTGGGCGCGCGAATTGCAGGTGGGCGGCTGGTACATGCTCGACTACCGCCACCGCAAAGAGGCGGTGCAACTGGCTTGGCGTGGCAATCGCCGCCAGATGGCTCTGTTCGTCACGGCTCATGGGCGAGGCGTGTTGTTCTCCTTGAATCGCATGGGCGCCTACTTGCAAGCGGGCTTGCTGCTGCCCGCGCAAGATGAGGCCTTGACCGTCAAAGCCACGCGCAGTGCCCTGGCCAAGCTGGATGTGGACCCAGATTTGCTGTTGAACTGAGCCAGTGGCTCAGTGAATGAGCCGGTCTTCAGGCGCGACGAACAGTTCGTCGAGAATCAGCGCATCGGGCTCTTCGCCCAGGCTCCAGAACACCATCAAGACGATGATCTTGAGGTCTTCCAGATCCATCGGCGCGCCGGGCACGGCCATGGCACGGTCGATCACCATTTCGCGCATGGGGGGCGGCAAGACGCCCGCGGACTCAAGAAAACTGACAAAGCCGACCGACGGTTCGCCCAGATGGTCCAACTCCGCCACCGAATAGACCCGTTGGCTCAGCGGGCCTTGGGTGCCCTGATAGGAGGAGGCGCCAGCGGCCAAGCCGTCCAGCCAAGTCAGGGCCTCCTGGATTTCATCGCTTTCGAAACCCACGGCAGACAGTTTGCGCTTCAGCTGCGCATGGTCAGGACATGCATCCGGGCGCCAATAGGTTTCGTAGAGATAGACCAGTACGTCAAGCATGGCCTGACTATAACGCAGTCGATTTGTTGACTGATTTGTGGGTGGTTGGGTCAAATCCAGCGCGAAATGACCGGGCTTGTCCCTAAATCTGGCGTGAAAACCATCAGATCAGGCGTGGGCCTGGCGTTGAAAGACCTGCCCTGGCAGGCGTGCCACGGCGCCGTCCAGCTCCAACTCCAGTAGATGGGCATTCAGCTCGGCCGCTTCCCACCCGCCGCGAGCCATCAGGGCGTCAAGCGACACCGGGTCGAAGCCCATCAGGTTCAACACTTGCTGCTGTGCCGGTGGGCGCGGAGCGGCGGTGGCCGGCGGCGGGGCGGTCCCCGCGCGGGGCTTGGCAGGCGCGCTGGGCCGCAGGGGTGCTGTCGCTGTCGAGGCAGTCAGTGTGGCGGCGTTGTGTGGGCCCAGATCCAGCGGGGGCAGCTCTTCCAGCACGTCGTCAATGGTTTCCACCAGCTTGGCGCCTTGTCGAATCAAGGCGTGGCAGCCGCGGCTGAGCGCTGAATGGATGGAACCCGGGATGGCAAAGACCTCCCGGCCGGCTTCGCTGGCCAGGCGGGCGGTGATCAGGGAGCCCGACCGCAGCGCCGCCTCCACCACCAGGCAGCCTTGGCTCAGGCCCGCGATGATCCGGTTGCGCCGGGGAAAGTTGGCCGCCAACGCCGGGGTGCCGAGCGCGTACTCGCTGATCAGCAGCCCATGCGCCACCATGGCCGCGGCCAGGCTTTTGTGTTTGACGGGGTAGACCGAATCCAGGCCCGTACCGAGCACGCCGATGCTGCTCCCCAGCCCTTGCAGTGCCCCCTGGTGCGCGGCGCCATCCACGCCCAAGGCGAGGCCCGACACGATGGTGAGGCCGTGCTGGCTCAGGTCGCGCGCAAAGTGCTCAGCGGTTTCCCGGCCTTGCGCGGTTGGGTTGCGGCTGCCCACGATGCTCAGGCAGGGACGATTCAACAGGCTGCGATCGCCTGCGAGGTAGAGCAACAGGGGCGGGTCAGCCGTTGCCAGCAAGGCCGGCGGGTAATCAGCATCGCTCAGGCACAGCACGCTGTGAGTGGGCGACTGCTGCAACCATCGCCAGGTGGTGTCGATCAGCTTGGCCAGGGTCTCGGGGCTGGCATTCCAGGCGCCCCCTGTGAATTGGCGTTGCTTGGGCGACAGCAGGGCATGCAGCACGGTGGGCGGCAGATCAAACACTGCCTGCACCGAGCCCGCTGCAGCGAGCAAGCGCCGCGCGCCCTCCAGCCCGAGGCCCGGAGTTTCAAGCAGGCGCAGCCAAGCGGCCAGCTCGGAGTGTTCCATCAACCGGGTGTCTTGGTTCGGTGCTCAGGGGCGGCTGAAGCGATCTCCCGCCCGAACCGGTTCCTTGACGGAAATGATCAAGGCGTAGGACACGCGCGAATACACCTGAAACACGAAGAGCACGCCATGCCGTTCGTCCGGCAGCACGATGTCTTGCTTGCGCTCATAGGTGGTGTCGACGGCGTTGCGGCCCTTTTGCCACAGCGCCAGCACATGGCCGCGCTCCAGGCCATCCTGGGCACCGCGGTTCAGCGCGACGATCTGGTTCTGGCCCGCATTCAGGCTGTCACCGTAGATGGAGACGATGCGTCCCTCAACGGCTTGGCTGGGTGCGTGGGGCACGTAGCGCAAGAAGTTGCGTTGCAGCACAGGCGCCAGGCGGTCGCCCACCCCAATTTCTTGGCGCACCGTCTTGACGCGGAGCGTGGCAGGTACGATCTCCGAGTGGCCGTCGCCATCGCTGCGTTCTTCGCCCGGACGAATCAAGTCAGCCGTGCCTAGGTAGCGGGCCTCATAACCCAGAATCTCCTGGGTCCCCGGATCGCGCAGCGGGACGGTGTTGCGGAACACGCGGTATTCGTTCGCCGCGCTGAAATCGCCCCGGGCATAGGCCAAGTCGCCCTTTGTCACCAGCACTCGTCCTTCCGGTGAGGCGACGACGCGGGGCGCGGTGGCCAGCGCATCGGCATCGAACACAACGGCGTCGTTCAGGAAGGGTTCGATCAAATTAAGCGGAATGGCGGCAATGGCCGCCACGTCACTGTCGCTGCTGCGAATGCGGGGCGACAACTTCACCGTGTCTGAGGTATCGCCAGCGCTGCGCTCCTGGCCCAGTTGCAAGCGGGCCATGCCGTCTTGCTTGACCAGCATGAGCACCTGCCCCGGGTAAATCAGGTGAGGATTGTTGATCTGCTCGTGGTTCATCCCCCACAGTTCAGGCCAGCGCCAAGGGCTTTTCAGAAAAATTTGGGAGATGGCCCACAAGGTGTCGCCGGTCTTGACGGTGTAAGTGTCGGGCGCATTGGGCGCCAGTTCTGACAGCGGCACGCCGCGCTGGGCCACCTGATCGGCGGTGGCGCGTTGGGCGGGGCTGACGGGATAGGTGTTGGCCGCTGCGGTGTGGGCCAGACCCAGCATCAGCATCGCGGACAGGGCGGCCACAGCCAGCGGGTGGCGCGCAGTGCGTGAGGACGGGCAGGTATAGAGCGTGGACACGGGCATCAAGGGCTCTCCACCGCATCAGCGGCGATAGGTTGGATGAATCCTGGCGGGGGGCTGCGTTTCCAGGCTTCCTTGGGGCTGATTTCAGGCTTTCATGCTCTTGGATGGCAATTCGGCGAAAATCATGGACTTGCGCGGCGATTCTGCCCCCAAACAGGACTCGTCGCAAAGCAGTTAAGCAGGAGCTTTCACCCTCTTGCATGCACTTACAACTCGACGATTCATGGCAATACTGAATATTCTGCGCTACCCCGACCCTCGTTTACATACGGTTGCCACCCCCGTGGCCCAAGTGGACGAGCGCATCCGCCGCCTGGTCGACGACATGCTTGAAACCATGTATGACGCCGAAGGCGTGGGTTTGGCCGCAACCCAGGTGGATGTGCACGAGCGTGTGCTGGTGATCGACACCTCCAACGACCGCGACACGCCTCGGGTGCTGATCAACCCGGAGTTGATTCACACCAGCGCCGAGTTCACCGAGGGCGAAGAGGGCTGCTTGTCTGTCCCGCAGATCTACGACAAGGTGCCACGCCATTCCCGCGTCACTGTGCGTGCGCTGAACCGTGAAGGCGAAACCTACGAGTTTGATGCCGAGGGCCTGCTGGCCGTGTGCGTCCAGCACGAGATGGATCATTTGATGGGCAAGGTCTTCGTGGAGTACCTGAGCCCCTTGAAGCGCGAGCGCATCAAGACCAAGATGATCAAAAAGACGCGTGAAGAGCAAGCGCACAAGCGCTGACCGACCCGGAACCCCCTCCCATGCGTGTTGTATTTGCCGGTACGCCGGAATTTGCCGCCACGGCGTTGCAAGCCCTCCTGGCCCGTGGCTTTGAAGTGCCTCTGGTGCTGACGCAGCCCGACCGGCCGGCGGGGCGGGGCATGAAGTTGCAGGCCTCGCCCGTCAAACAGCTCGCCCTGCAGCACGGCATCCCGGTCAGCCAGCCGCGCAGCTTGCGCCTGGACGGCAAATTTGCCGATGAAGCAGCCCTCGCGCGCGACACTTTGCTCGCGGCACAGGCCGACGTCATGGTCGTGGCAGCCTACGGCCTGATCCTGCCCCAATGGACACTGGATCTGCCAACGCGGGGCTGCCTCAACATCCACGCCTCCTTGCTGCCGCGCTGGCGCGGGGCGGCGCCCATTCACCGCGCCATCGAGGCGGGTGACGCCCAGACCGGCATCACCCTCATGCAAATGGACGCAGGGTTGGACACTGGCGATATGTTGTTGACCGAGCGTGTGGACATCGATGCAGCTGACACCACTGCCAGCCTGCACGACCGTTTGGCCGCCCTGGGCGGGCGGATGATTGTTGATGCGCTGGACTTGGCTGCCCGTGACGGGCTGCGGCCAGTTGTACAACCCGCCGAGGGTGTCAGTTATGCGCACAAGATCGACAAGGCCGAAGCCTTGATCGACTGGACGCAGGATGCTGCGCAGATCGAACGGCGCCTGCGCGCGTTTGACCCCTTTCCGGGCGGGTTGTCGCACTTGGAGGGCGAGGCCATCAAGATCTGGCGTGCCGAGGCCGTGCCTGGCTCTGGCCGCCCCGGTTGCGTGTTGTCGGTGGACGAACAAGGCCCCGTCGTGGCCTGTGGCCAACAAGCCGTGCGGCTGACCGAGCTTCAGCGCGCGGGCGGCAAGCGCCTGCGAGTTTCGGCGTTCTTGCAGGCTCGGCCCATCGTTGTGGGTGCGATGTTCGAACCTGCCGCCCTCGCGGCGGCTTGAAGAAGGCGTCTGAGGCCCCAACTGAGGGGCTGTTTGCACATTCAAAACCTAAAGGATTCCCATGTTCAATTTGATGAAGACCGCCATCCTGATGGCCGCCATCACCGCCTTGTTCATGGCGATCGGCGCCATGCTGGGTGGGCGCAGCGGCATGATGCTGGCGCTGGTGGTCGCGTTGGGCATGAACTTCTTCAGCTACTGGTTCTCCGACACCATGGTGCTGAAGATGTACAACGCCCGCGAGGTGGACGACAGCTCGGCCCCACAGTTCTACGCCATGGTGCGCGAGTTGGCGCAAAAGGCCCAGTTGCCGATGCCCCGCGTCTACCTGATCGATGAAGACGCGCCTAACGCCTTCGCCACTGGGCGCAACCCCGAGCATGCGGCGGTGGCCGCGACCACCGGGATACTGCGGGTGCTGAACGAGCGCGAACTGCGCGGCGTGATGGCGCACGAGTTGGCCCACGTGAAGCATCGTGACATCTTGATCAGCACCGTCAGCGCCACCATGGCGGGCGCCATCTCCATGCTGGCCAATTTCGCCATGTTCTTCAGCGGGCGCGACAGCGAGGGGCGTCCAGCCAATCCGCTGGTGGGTATTTTGGTGGCAGTGCTGGCGCCGATTGCTGCCAGCGTGATTCAGATGGCGATCAGCCGCGCCCGCGAGTTCGAGGCGGACCGTGGAGGCGCTGAAATTTCAGGCGACCCCGCCGCCCTGGCCTCAGCCCTGGAAAAAATTCAACGCATCGCCCAAGGCTTGCCGCTGGAAGCCACTGAGCGTCACCCTGAAACCGCGCAAATGATGATCATGAACCCGCTGCATGGCGGCGGCCTGAGCCGTTTGTTCAGCACCCATCCGGCCACTGAAGAGCGCGTTGCGCGCTTGTTGGAAATGGTGCGGCGCTGAGCGCAGTTTCAAGGAGTCGGTTCAAGTGTCTGGTTCGCCTGCCGATAAACCGTGCATGAAGGATCTTGCGCCCATGACCCCATTCCGCCCCGCTCTGGCACTTGCCGCCGCGTTGCTGCTGCCGCTCGGGCTGGCCGGGTGCGAGCAACTGGGCATCGAAGACCCCGCCAAAGTTCAGGCTGCCAAAGAAGCCGAGGGCAAAGCCATTGGCAGTGCCTGTCGGCATGCCCTGCGCGCCATTGAAGACTGCTACACCTTGAACCCTAAAGCCCACAAAGCTTCCGTGTTCGCGGGCTGGCGCGAGATGGATGAATACATGCGCGAGAACAAGATTGAAGGCATCGTGCCCGTCGTGCCGCGCCCGGTCCCGGGCAAGCCCGCCAGCGCCTCAGAGGATGGCGACAAGGCCCCTGAGAAAGACGCGGCCAAAGAGTCTAAAGACGGCGGAAAAGACAGCGCCAAAGACACCAAAGCAGCCAAGGCCAAGCCCGCGCATTGACGCCGCGGTGTCGCCGCCACGGCACGATCTGTCGTTCTGGGTGGCCGCTGATGCCACGGTTGATGCACTCTGTCGTTTCGTCGGGCCCCAAGGGTGCGGGTTTGGGCAAGATCGCGGCCTTCCCGTCCGATCTTGGAGCCCCTCATGTTGAACCGTCGATTCCTTGTGCTTGCCGCTGGCAGCCTGCTTGTTGCCACCTCCGCCCAGGCCTGGAGCTTGGGCACGTGGGGAAATGAAACCGTCAAGGGCTCCGGTGAGATCACCAGCGAGATCCGCAATGTCGGCCAATTCGACGCGATCAGCCTGGCTGGCGATTTTGCAGTGACGGTGCGGCAGACCAATAGCCCGCGCGTTGAAGTGCGCACCGACCGGAACCTCCAGGCGCTGTTGGAAACCCAGGTGATCGAGGGCCGCAGCGGCCGATACCTGTCCATCCGTGCGCGCAAGGGCATCAACTTGGCCGGCTCGTCGCGCCCCCAGCTTGTGGTGGACCTCCCCGTGTTGAGCAGCATCGAGATGGGCGGCAGCGGTCTCATGCGGATTGAAGCCTTCAAGACCCCCAGCGTCAGCGTGACGCTAGGCGGTTCGGGTGACATTGTGTTCGACCACCTCGAAAGCGACACCCTGAGTGTGGGTCTAGGGGGCAGCGGCACAGTGAAGGCCAGCGGGAAGGTCAACACCTTGCGCGCGTCCGTGGCCGGCTCTGGCGACTTCAAGGCCCGCGAATTGGTTGCGGCGGAGGCCAGCCTCTCGGTGACCGGCAGTGGCGATGTGGAGGTACAGGCGACCAAGACGCTGCGGGCCTCGATTGCCGGCTCAGGGGATGTGGGCTATGTGGGCGCACCAGAGCTCAGCGTGTCTGTGGCCGGCAGCGGCAGGGTTCGAAAGCTGAACTAAGACCGCACAAGGCGCTGAATTGCGTCCCGACATTTTCTGTTCGGCGGAAATTGGTAGAAGCCCGTAGGACAATGCGCCTATGGGTTTTTCTTCTTCAGCCTCGGTGCCCATGTGGCGCCATCCCGAATTCAAGCGCGGTGCCAAAGACATGACGGCCATCACCCTGGGCATTTCTGCCTGGGGCTTGGTCACGGGCGTGGCCATGATCAAAAGTGGCCTGGGTGTGGGGCTGTCGCTCTTGATGAGCCTCGTCGTGTTCGCCGGCAGCTCGCAACTGGCCGCTCTGCCGCTGTTGGCAAGTGGTGCACCGCTGTGGGTGGTTTGGGCCACGGCGTTTTGCGTCAATCTGCGCTTTGTGATTTTCAGCGCGCAATGGCGCATGTACTTTGGGCATTTGGCGCGCACCAAGCGCCTGGCCATGAGCTATTTTGCGGCCGACCTGAATTACGTGGCCTTCATCCGCCGCTTTCCCGATATCAAGCCGGCACCCGAGCAAGTACCTTATTACTGGGGCGGAGTGGCCTTGAACTGGACCTCCTGGCAAGTGCCCTCGGTGCTGGGGATTTTTCTGGCTGACCGCGTACCCACCCAATGGGGCTTGGGGTTTGCCGGCGTGCTGGCCTTGCTGGGCTTGGCGCTGGCGCTGCTGAAAGACCGCAACTCCTGGGTGGCCGCCGCAGTGGCTGCCACGGCGGCTGTCGCGGCCTACGGTTTGCCCCTGCGACTGAATATCCTGGTGGCGATTGCCGCAGCGGTCGCGATGGGGCTGCTCATGGAGCACACCTTTCCTGAGCGCTCTCGGGGGACAAGCTGATGCTGAGCCCCTGGGAAATCGCGCTCGGGATTGTCGGCATGGGGCTGGTCACGCTGTTGACGCGCGGCTTTTTCATGTTTCCCGACGAGGAGTTGCCCTTGCCGGACTGGGCCAAGCAGGGCTTGCGTTATGCCCCGCTGGCTGCCTTGGTGGCGGTGATCGCGCCTGAAATCGTGACGAGCCAGGGCCACCTGATTTCCACCTTCAAAGATGCCCGGCTTTATGCCACGGCGGTGGGAGCGGCCTATTTTTTCTGGCGCCGTGGCATCCTCGGCACCATTCTTAGTGGCACGGCGGTGATGCTGGTTTTGCGCATTGGCCTGGGTTGGTGAACGGCCCGAAAATTCTTGCCGCTGTGCTGACGATTGTTTTTTCTCCCCTCGTTTTCCTCTTCTTGTTCAACCTGAAAAACAGAGACTTGCCATGAACGTCATTCGTTTTACTGATTTGCTCAGCAGCGGCCAAGTGGCCGGCAAGCGCGTGTTCATCCGCGCCGATCTCAATGTGCCGCAAGACGAAGCTGGCAACATCACCGAAGACACTCGCATCCGCGCCTCGGTGCCTTGCATCGAGCAGGCCTTGAAGGCCGGCGCCGCAGTGATGGTGACCTCCCACCTGGGCCGTCCGACCGAGGGTGAATTCAAGCCCGCCGATTCGCTGGCCCCGGTGGCCAAGCGTCTGGGTGAATTGCTGGGCCGCGAGGTACCCGTGCTGGCGAATTGGGTCGACGGCGTGAGCGTGGCGCCGGGCCAGTTGGTGCTGCTGGAAAACTGCCGCGTCAACAAGGGCGAGAAGAAGAACGACCCGGTGCTGGCCAAGAAAATGGCCGCCCTGTGCGACATCTTCGTCAACGACGCTTTTGGCACCGCCCATCGCGCCGAAGGCAGCACCTACGGCATCGCCCAATTTGCCCCCGTGGCCTGCGCCGGCCCCTTGCTGGCGGCTGAAATCGACGCCATCGGCAAGGCCTTGGCGGCGCCCAAGCGCCCGCTGGTCGCCATCGTGGCCGGCTCCAAGGTGTCTACCAAACTCACCATTTTGAAGGCCCTGTCGGACAAGGTTGACGGCCTGATCGTCGGCGGCGGCATCGCCAACACCTTCATGCTGGCCGCCGGCCTGAAAATCGGCAAGTCGCTGGCCGAACCCGATCTGGTCGGCGAAGCCCGCGCCGTGATCGAGGCCATGAAATCCCGCGGCGCCGCCGTGCCAATCCCGGTCGACGTGGTGGTCGCGCAGAAGTTTGCCGCTGATGCCCCCGCCACGGTCAAGGCTGCCAACGCCGTCGGCGACGACGACCTGATCCTGGACATCGGCCCCCAAACCGCCGCCTTGCTGGCCGAGCAACTCAAGGCCGCCGGCACCATCGTCTGGAACGGCCCGGTGGGCGTGTTCGAGTTCGACGCCTTTGCCCATGGCACCGAGACCATCGCTCGCGCCATCGCCGCTTCCAACGCCTTCTCCATCGCTGGCGGCGGCGACACCCTGGCCGCCATCGCTAAATACGGTATTGAAAAAGACGTCGGCTACATCTCCACCGGCGGCGGCGCCTTCTTGGAAATCCTCGAAGGCAAGACTCTGCCCGCGATTGAAATCCTGAGCCAGCGCGCGGCGGGCTGAGCGACAGGTGAGGCCACGGCGCGAGCACCTACACGTGTCGCGCCGGGGCCGACTCAGCTGTCGACGTTGTGTTCTTCAACCCAAGCGAGACAGCGTTCGAAATGATCTGCAAAGTGCACCGTGCTGCACTTTGTCAGTTCAACTGAGGCATTGGGCGTCGGGTGGCGATTTGTTCGAAGAGAATCCTTGTCCAGGGCATGGATGAGTTCCTCACAAGCGCGGGCCTATTTTTGTCGAATTCCGGTCAAGCCGAGAGGCCGGGGTCGACTTGATGCTTTGCTAGCTCAGCGAGCGGATCGCCTTCAGAACCCGACCACTTTGTAGCCGAGTTCCAGTCCCCAATTGCCAGGTCTCGCGCCGCCAGCGAACAGCGTCGGTTTGACAAATACGATGGCATTGCCGCCAAAGGCTTGCCCGATTACTCGCCCAGCCGTGATCGCCAAACTCACAAAGCTGCTCTTGTTCTCCCAGTCGTAGTTAATTGCGGGATCGTAGGTCAGCAAGTTTTGGGAGTCAGCCAGCTTGGGGACATAGTAAAAGTCCACCGTCGTACTGTTGACCTTGCTGCGCTGGGCCTGACCCGACACGCTCACGCTCTGAACCCAGGCGGGGGCAAAAATGCCGCCGTCTTTTAAGAATCGTGCGTAAATTAATGTGCCCTTCAAAATATTCTTGCCGCGGCCTAATTCTGGGCGCGAGGCAGTATCGAAGATCGCTTCGGCCTGCGCCACCCAACCGTGGGTTCGGGTCAGTCCAAAAACATGGCCCAGACGGATTGCCGCGTCACCCAGGTCATGGCGTGCGTTGCCGCCCAGACCATCGACTTTCATGACCGGTAGTTCAAAGCGCAGGCTGTAGTTATCGTGCTCTCCTATTGGCATGATGTAGCCCAAGCGCAAGGTGCCCGAACTCAAACCTTGATTCAGGTCCATGTATTCGTACTTGCCATAAGCTTGGTAACTCACCACGGTGGGGTCGGTGCCCTTGTCTGTCGACTTGGCAGCCTCCTTCGCCGACGAATCTTGCGCGTGAATGGCTGAGACAGCGCCCCAAAAAGCGAGCAGGCCGAGACCCAAAGCACGCATGAATTTAGCGTGCCGAAACGGAAGGTTTAATGTTGCCAACGTTTAGCTCCTGAATGAACGGTTAGACATTCTAAATATGGCCTGTTTCCCGGCAAGGGAATCGCGTCGTGGTCTGAATTGATTCCAAGAAGTCGGCCAAGCTTCAAGGCAGTCCCCAGTGGAAATACGAAACAAAGTTCAAGCTCAAGGTCGTTGATCGCATTGTGGCGGTCATTTGCATCCACAACATGAACCCCTGCGTTCTTTGCATGAAGTTCCGAGTGTTTTTCACCGGGCGCAGGAATTCGCGGGGTAAATTCAGTGCCCCGAATTGCAGGCGCCGCATGGCCGGGCCTGATTCTCTTGAACGGAGACTGCGATGAATGAGATCACCAAAAAAGACAAAACCTTGTCCCCGGCCGAAGCGGCGCTGCGTGAGGCGGCGCTGGAATACCACCGCAGCCCGACCCGCGGCAAGATCGCGGTGACACCGACCAAGGCCTTGTCCAATCAGCGTGATCTGTCGTTGGCGTATTCGCCGGGCGTGGCCTATGCCTGCCTGGCCATTGAGGAAGATCCGTCGCTGGCGGCGGACTTCACCTCCCGTGCCAATCTGGTGGGTGTGATCACCAACGGCACGGCGGTGTTGGGGCTGGGGGATATCGGCCCGTTGGCCAGCAAGCCGGTGATGGAGGGCAAGGGCTGCTTGTTCAAGAAGTTCGCCGGTGTCGATGTGTTCGACATTGAATTGGCCGAGCGCGACCCCGATAAGTTGGTGGACATGATTGCCGCCATGGAGCCCACGCTGGGCGGCATCAATCTGGAGGACATCAAGGCGCCCGAGTGCTTCTACATCGAGAAGAA
Organism: Roseateles koreensis; assembly: GCF_028595305.1. Taxonomy (GTDB): domain Bacteria; phylum Pseudomonadota; class Gammaproteobacteria; order Burkholderiales; family Burkholderiaceae_C; genus Paucibacter_A; species Paucibacter_A koreensis. Next base: position 48,527 of record NZ_JAQQXS010000004.1, read on the forward strand.
GCTCAAAGAGCGCATGAACATCCCCGTCTTCCACGACGACCAGCATGGCACGGCCATCATCTCCAGCGCAGCCTTGCTGAACGGCCTGGAATTGGTGGGCAAGGACATTGCGCAGGTCAAGTTGGCGGTGTCGGGTGCGGGTGCTGCGGCCACCGCCTGCCTGGACCTGATGGTTGGCTTGGGCGTGCGGAGCGAGAATATTTTTGTCTGCGACTCTAAGGGCGTGATCCAGGACCAGCGTGAAGACGCCAAAGCCGGCAAGCTGGACGAGAGCAAGCAGCGCTATTGCCAGGTTACTTCTGCGCGCACCTTGGCGGATGTTGTCAAGGGGTCCGACATTTTTCTGGGGTGCTCGGCGGCGGGTGTGTTGACGGCCGAGATGGTGGCGGGCATGGCCGACAAGCCCATCATTCTTGCGCTGGCCAACCCTGAGCCTGAAATTCGCCCGGAGTTGGCCAAGGCGGTGCGCCCAGACTGCATCATCGCCACGGGGCGCTCGGACTATCCCAACCAAGTCAACAACGTTTTGTGCTTCCCTTACATTTTCCGTGGTGCGCTTGACTGTGGCGCCAGCAAGATCACGGAGGAAATGAAGCTGGCCTGCGTGCGCGAGATTGCGGCCCTGGCCAAGGCCGAAACCAGCGACGAGGTGGCGGCCGCCTATGCCGGCGAAGAACTGGTGTTTGGCCCTGAATACCTGATTCCCAAGCCCTTTGACGCCCGCTTGATCCTGCGCATCGCCCCCGCCGTGGCGAAGGCGGCCGAGGCCTCGGGCGTGGCGGCGCGGCCGATCCAGGACTTGGCGGCGTACCGCCAATCGCTGGAGCGTTTTGTCTACCAGACCGGCATGTTCATGCGCCCGGTGTTTGCGGCGGCAAAGGCCAATCCCGCGCGTGTCATTTATGCCGAAGGCGAAGACGAACGGGTCTTGCGCGCGGTGCAGGTAGCGCTGGACGAAGGCATTGTTCAACCGACCCTGATCGGCCGGCCCGAGGTCATTCGCACTCGCATCGCCCGCGCCGGCCTGCGGCTCAAGCTGGGCGAAGATGTGGCCGTCATCGACCCCGACAACGACGCCCGCTTCCGCCAGTACTGGGAGGCCTATCACCACGCCATGGGCCGCCAGGGCGTGACCCCGGACATGGCCAAGGCAGCGGTCCGGCGCTCGGCCACCACCATCGGCGCGCTGGCCATCAAGCTGGGTGATGCCGACGCCATGATCTGCGGCATGGTGGGGCGCTTTGAGTCGCACTTGGAGCATGTGTCTGACCTGATCGGAAAAAAAACCGGTGCCAAGACCTTCGCCACCATGAATGCCTTGATGCTGGAGCAGCACACGATCTTTCTCACCGACACCTTTGTCAACGACACGCCTGACGCCGAGCAACTTGCCGAGATCGCCGCCATGGCGGCCGAGGAGTTGCGCCGCTTCGGCCTGCCGCCCAAGCTGGCCTTTGTGTCGCACTCGATGTTCGGTTCCAGCAAGCGGCCGTCGGCGCTCAAAATGCGTCGTGCTTACGAGTTATTTGCGCAGGAACACCCCGAGGTCGAGGCCGACGGCGAGATGCATGGCGACGCGGCTTTGTCGGAGTCGGTGCGTGCCACTTTTCTGCCGGACAGCAAGCTCAAGGGTGCCGCCAATCTGTTGGTTCTGCCCACCTTGGATGCCGCCAATATCTTGTTCAATGTGTTGAAGATCAGCAGCGGCCACGGCGTGACGGTGGGTCCGATCCTGCTGGGCGCGGCGGCGCCGGTGCACATCCTCACGCCCTCGGCCACGGTGCGCCGCATCGTCAACATGACGGCGCTGGCGGTGGCGGATGTGCTGGCGGCGAGGTCCTGATCGGCGGCAAATCCAGAGAATCCCAAGCCTGGGGTTCGCCCCTGCTTTGGTAACTCGCTGTAATCGACTTTCTGGCTGTTTGAGGACCATAATCTCTCGCTTGTAACTTTATTTCAGCGAGAGTCAGCCATGTCCCGAGCCACCAAGATCGTTGCCACCCTGGGCCCCGCCTCATCCTCGCCCGAGGTGTTGGAGCGCATGATCCGCGCCGGGGTCGACGTGGTGCGCCTGAACTTTTCGCACGGCAAGGCGCAAGACCATATCGACCGCGCCCGGCTGGTGCGCGAGGTGGCGGCGGCGGCCGGCCGGTCGGTGGCCATCATGGCCGATTTGCAGGGCCCGAAAATTCGGGTCGGCAAGTTTGAAAACGGCAAGATCGAGCTGATCAACGGCCGCTCCTTCATCTTGGATGCCGAACGCACCGAGCTGGGCAATGACGACATCGTCGGCCTCGACTACAAAGAACTGCCGCGTGACGTGAAGCCCGGCGACACCTTGTTGCTCAACGACGGCCTGTTGGTGCTGACCGTTGAGGCTGTGCGCGGCGCAGCGGTGCACACCATCGTGAAAATGGGTGGTGAGTTGTCCAACAACAAGGGCATCAACAAGCAGGGTGGCGGCCTGACCGCGCCGGCCCTGACCGCCAAGGACATGGAGGACATCAAGACCGCCATGAGCTTCCAATGCGAGTATCTGGCCGTGAGCTTTCCCAAGAACGCGACCGATATGGAGATGGCCCGCCAACTGGCCAATGTGGCCGGCGAGCCCTACCGCCACAAGCCCGGCATGATCGCCAAGATCGAGCGCTACGAGGCGATTCCGCACCTGGAGGCCATTCTGCGGGCCAGTGACGGCATCATGGTGGCGCGCGGTGACTTGGCGGTGGAGGTGGGCAACGCGGCCGTGCCGGCCCTGCAAAAGCGCATGATCAAGCTGGCTCGCGAGTTGGACAAAGTGGCCATCACCGCCACGCAGATGATGGAGTCCATGATCGTCAACCCGGTGCCCACCCGCGCCGAGGTGAGCGATGTGGCTAACGCCGTGCTTGATGGCACCGACGCGGTGATGCTCAGCGCTGAAACCGCTGCCGGCAAGTTCCCGGTGGAAACCATCGAGCAGATGGCCGCCATCGCGCTGGAGGCCGAGCGGGCCGAATTTGTCACGCTCGACACCGACTTCGCTGGACGCCAGTTTGCGCGCATCGATCAAAGCATTGCCATGGGCGCTCTGTTCACCGCCCACCACCTGGGTTGCAAGGCGATTCTGGCGCTGACCGAATCAGGCTCGACCGCTTTGTGGATGAGCCGCCACCGCATCCAGGTGCCCATTTTTGCCCTCACCACCCAACCGGTCAGCCAACGCAAGATGACGCTGTACCGCAATGTGCGTCCACTCCTGATGCCCGTGCTTGAGGACCGTGACACCGCGCTGGCCGTGGCCGAAAAGATTCTGGTGGACATGGGGGTGCTGATGCCCGGCGACACCTACGCCATCACCTGCGGTGAGCCCATGGGCTACCCCGGCGGCACCAATATGCTCAAGGTCTGCCGGGTCGGTGGTTAAGGGCTAGGCGGCGGGCTCGCTGCCGTTTTTGTTTGTGGCCAGCGGCGCAAATGCCTTGCTCAGCACCCCGGTGGACAGCGTCTGGTCAATGCCATAGCTGGCCGGAAAGTCATTGGGCATCAGATAGCTGCCGAACAACTTGTCCCAGATCGGCAGCACGGCTGCATAGTTTTTGTTGACCAGCTGCGGGCCGTCGTTGGTGTGGTGCCAGTGGTGAAAAAATGGCGTGCTGAGAATGCCGTCCAGCGCGCGCAAACGCAGATTCACGTTGGCATGGACGAAGGTTGACCAGAAGCGATTGAGCAGCGCAAAGGCCAGCAACAAAAAGTCCGTCTCGCCGGCCGCCCCCTGACTCAATCCCAATAGGCAGATGGGAATGAAGACCACCGTGCGCGTGTAACTGGTGTCTATGGGGTGGGCGCGCGTGTTGACCAGCCAATCCAACTGCTTGGGGCTGTGATGGATGGCATGAAACTTCCACAGCAGTGGGATCTCGTGTGACCAGCGATGCGCCCAGTAGTAGGCCAAGTCGCCAACGATCAAGGTAAGAAACGCGGCGGTCAGCAGCGGAAGCCCCGTCATCAAACTGAACCAGGCTTTTGGCAAGAGCAAATGGCTGATTTGGCTGATGGCGTGGGTGGTGAACAGCAGCACAAAGGCCGGCAACAACCCGCTGATGAAGTAATAGCCTATGTCGCCTAACCAGCCCTGGCGGAAGGCGGCCTGAGGGCGCCGTGCCAATAGCCGCTCCAAGGGCATGAAGATCAAGGCTGCCAGTGCCAGCCAAGCCAGTAATTTGAAGAAATTGGTCGGCAGATGGGCCAGCAGATTTTGCAGGGCGTACAGCATAGAGGGGGCGCAGTCGTAGCGGTCCGGAGCCAGGAGTGAGGGCAGGCTCAGCCAAAAAGGCGAGCCCGGCCCTCAGGAGCAGCCGGGGCCCTGGCTTGCACGCTTAGACTTGGCGGGCGGAGCGACGACGCGACAGCAAAAAGCCAAATAGGCCGAGGCCAGCCAAACTTAATGCTGCCGTCGAGGGCTCAGGTACAGCCGAGATCGTGATGCCGTCCAGCAGCATCAGGGGCTCGGGCGCCAGGGGCGCTGTGGCCGAGGCGACGAACTTGAGCGTTTCAGTTGCCATATTCGCAGTAAAGGTCAGATTGACCTTTTTCCAGGCCGCGCCCGAGTGGGGTGCTGCGGCTTGCATGGCAGTGCCGCCCAGGGTCTGGCTGCCCAGAGAAACCAGCCATTGCAGGGATGCCGCGTAGGCGTCGGGGCTAGTATTGGCGGTGCTTTCATAGAAAGAGATGTTGTAGTTTTTGCCGGGCGTCAAACCCGAGAGGGTCTGGGACAGCGTGGGCGTGCCAACCGTCAGGTACCACGCGGCCATCATATTGCCGCCGACTGGGCTGGCCGTCATGCCCGTTGCACGGTCAGCGACCAAGTCAGCCGCTGAGACGGTCGACATATAGGCCGTTGTGCTCCACCCGCCGATGACGCCTTGGACACGATAAGAGCCAGATTCAAACGAGCCATTGTTGATGGACTGGGCCTGCGCGGCCGTGCCGGCCAGAAAAAGGGCCGCCAAACTCAAGGAAGGAAGAAATTTCATGGGAAGACTCCGGGTTGATTGCTTGTGTGCGTTGATGCCAAGGCTCACTCGTTTTCTTGAGCAAATACAGCCTTGGTTGCTGCATTGTTACGGGCGCTCTTCAATTTTCAACCCCTGAATAGGGGAAATTTGATTAAATCGAGACATTTGGCCAATTTGATGTCGCATTTTTGTCATTTTATGGAGAGTCCTGTCGCCCAAAACAGTGAGGCCTGAGCCAAAATCAGCACTGGCCGTTCTGTTTACAACTGAAGGACTTTGAGGGCGGGCGAGTGGTGGCGATGCTTCACCGCTGGAACAGCCTGAGTTGCAGCGCGGCTACGGCAATCCCGCGCTCAATATCAATGTGCTGGAGCGGGTGCAACCGCCGGGGAGCACTCAGCTGGGAAACTGCTGCGCGCTCTTGACGAGCGCGGCGATGCGCGGCGTCATGTGGGTGGGCACCAGGTCCACCTCCTTGTGGGCGCGGGCAAACACGCGAAACAGCTCGTCGGTGAAACCATGGCCCACATCTTCCACGCCGGCAAAGCTGATTTCGGCGCGCCGGAAGGTGCCCAGCCGGGCCGCCACACGCCGCGCCTGCGCACGCGAGTCCAGGGCCTGGCCTTCGCCGGCTAGCAGGCTCAGGTGGATGGTGGTCTGGTCGAATTCGATGCCGCTGCCGTCAACGCTCCAGGCCTGCATCACTTGGTCCAGCGTGCGGGTGGTGTCCAGCGCCACGGCCATGTAGATGGAGCTGCCCTGGCGTGGCATGGGCCGCCCGGGCCGCCAGCCGTTCGACTCCCAGGCGCGTCGCTGGAAGGCGGTGCCATTGGCGTGGATGTCAAACACGTCGGCCAGTTGTGAGCTGAAGAACAGGCCGCGCCCGGTGTGCTGCTCGGGCTGGCTGGTCAAGCGCCCCTTACTTAGTTCCAGCATGGCGTGCTGGGCGTCGGCAATGTCGAAGGACTGGCAGATTTTGTCGAACACGCCGCAGCCGTCGTCCGACACCAGCAACTGCACATGGCTGGGTGTCTGGCGCAGCGACACCGTGACGCTGCTGCCGCCACTGTGATCTGCCGCGTTGTTGACCAATTCGGTGAAGCCGTGCCGCACCATGCGCAGCACATGTGGCGGCAGGGCGAAGTGCGGGGCAAAGTCACGTTGCCAGGGAATGTCTTCCTGCAAGCCGTACAGGGTGTAGGAGCGCGCCACTTGGCGCAGTTGGCCTGGGCCGTAGACAGGGCGGCGATCGCTGCCGCTGCGGCTTAGCCAGTTGGCGTCGACCAGTTTGCGCAGGGCTGCGAGGGCGGCGCGGCGGCTGGCACCGGTGCGCTCTTCAATATGGCTGGCCAGATCCAGCGAATGTTCACGCGCGGCGGCAGTGATCCACAGCGTGAGATGGTCGAGCGAAAGTCGAGTCGGCATTGCAATCCTCCAGCCCTGGAGTGTCCGGCCAAGCGTGGCATCCTAAAGCCTCAATTAGATGGTACCGAACGTTCAAATGCAGGGGATGCGGGGGGGCCAAGCCCGTGGGCGACATCCCGCGCCGCTAGAATCCCATGAGTTACAGCGTGGTTACACGGCCTGCCTTCGAGTTTTGGCGGTAGCCTGCGCTGCAGAAGGCATACAAACTCCCGGAGAAATCATGGCTCTCGTTTCAATGCGTCAGTTGCTGGACCACGCCGCCGAATGCGGCTACGGCATTCCTGCGTTCAATGTCAACAATCTGGAGCAGGTGCAGGCGGTGATGGCTGCGGCTGATGAAGTCGGCGCACCAGTGATCTTGCAGGCCTCAGCCGGTGCGCGCAAGTACGCGGGCGAGCCCTTCATCAAGCACCTGATTCAGGCGGCGGTGGAGTCCTTTCCGCACATCCCCCTGGTGATGCACCAGGACCACGGCCAAACGCCCGACATCTGCCAGGGCGCCATCGATCTGGGCTTCAGCTCCGTGATGATGGACGGCTCTTTGCATGCCGACGGCAAGACCCCCGCTGATTTCGCCTACAACGTGGACGTCACCCGCAAGGTCGTCGCCCTGGCGCACAAGGTGGGCGTCACGGTGGAAGGTGAACTGGGTTGCCTGGGCTCGCTGGAAACTGGCGAGGCCGGAGAGGAAGACGGTATTGGTGCTGCCGGCAAGCTGGATCACAGCCAGATGCTGACCGACCCCGAGGAAGCCGCCCAGTTCGTCAAAGCCACCGGCCTGGACGCCCTGGCCATCGCCATCGGCACCAGCCACGGCGCCTACAAATTCACCCGCAAGCCCACGGGCGACATCCTCGCCATCTCGCGGGTGAAGGAAATTCACGCCCGCATCCCCAACACCCACCTCGTGATGCACGGCTCCAGCAGCGTGCCGCAAGACCTGCTGGCCGTGATCCGCCAGTACGGCGGCGCCATGAAGGAAACCTATGGCGTGCCGGTGGAAGAAATCCAGGAGGCCATCAAGTACGGCGTGCGCAAGATCAATATCGACACCGATATCCGTCTGGCCATGACGGCCGCAGTCCGCAAGTTCCTGGCAGAGAACCCAGAAAAATTTGATGCCCGCGAATGGCTCAAGCCCGCCCGTGAAGCCGCCAAGCAGATCTGCAAGCAGCGCTATCAGGAGTTTGGCTGCGAAGGTCAGGCCGGCAAGATCAAGTCGCGCAGCCTGATCGACATCGCGGCAGCCTATGCCCGTGGCGAATTGAATCAAGTGGTGCAGTGATCCCGTGATCAGGGCTTGATCGGGCATTGACGGCCCGAGCCTGTCACCCAAAGGCCTGTCAGCCCGCGCTGACGGGCCTTTTGTCTTTTAAAATTCATCCTTTACCCGCCTTGAAGCCTCCTGCCATGACCGCTGCCCTCCTGAATTCCTCGCTGACCAGCCTGCCTTTGATCGCCCGTGGCAAGGTGCGCGAAAACTATGCGGTGGGCGAGGACCGCATCCTCATGGTGGCGAGCGACCGCATTTCGGCTTACGACGTCATCATGGGCGAGCCCATTCCGGGCAAAGGCGCGCTGCTGACGCAGATGGCCTTGTTCTGGTTCAAGCAACTCGACGGCATCGTGCCCAATCACCTGACGGGCGACGACCCACTGTCGGTGGTGAGCGATGCCGACAAGGCGCAGGTCAAAGACCGCTCCATGCTGGTCAAGCGCTTGAAACCGCTGCCCATCGAGGCGGTGGTGCGCGGCTATCTGGCCGGCAGTGGCTGGGCCGAGTACAAGCAAAACGGTGAGGTCTGCGGCGTCAAGTTGCCCGCCGACCTGCAGAACGCCAGCAAATTGCCGGCGCCGATCTTCACCCCGGCCACCAAGGCCGAGATGGGCGACCACGATGAGAACATCAATTTCGACCGCTGTGTTGACATCATCGGCAAAGAGCTGGCCGAGCGTGTGCGCGACATCTCCATTCAGCTGTACCAGCGTGCGGCGGACTTTGCACTCTCCAAGGGCATCATTATTGCCGACACCAAATTCGAGTTTGGCCTGGACGCCGACGGCACCCTGACCCTCATGGATGAGGTGCTGACGCCAGATTCATCCCGCTATTGGCCGGCCGAAAGCTATGCCGTGGGCAGCAATCCGCCCAGCTACGACAAGCAGTTTCTGCGCGACTGGCTGGAGCAGGCGCAGGTCGATGGCAAGCCTTGGGGCAAAGTGGCACCGGCACCGGCCCTGCCGCTTGAGGTGATCGAAAACACAGCTGCCAAATACGGCGAAGCCCTGCAGCGCCTGACCCGCTGAGGATCCGAGCACAGGCTGTGCTTGTTCAGGCCGACACATGCGCATCAAGAGCCGCCTGCTTAAACGCTTAGATGCTGGCATCGCGTCCGCATCGAGTACTGCCCAAGGCGCCTGCCTGAGCGTTCAACGTGCCTTGCTTCTGGCCCGGCATGGGCAGATGGCGCAAGCCCGCGAGCAATTGACCGCGTTGCACCAGCTTGCTTTTCAGCACGCCAACGCGGCGCCGATCGCCTGGCTGCAATTTGCCGAAGGCTTGATGTGCTACTACGCTGATTTCAGCGACAGCGGGCGTGAGGACATGGCGCAAGCCTTGATCAAGGCCCAGGCCCATGGCGATCAGGCGCTGGAGGCCTTGTGCGAGGCCTGGTTGGCGCACCTGGCCTACGTGCGCTACGACGATGCAGCGCTGCTTGCGCATGCCCGGGCCTGTGACACGGTGGCCGCCGAGGATGATCATGGTGCGCGCTTCCGGCTGTGCACCGTGATCGGCTTGGCCTACCAATCGGTGTCCGACGAAGACGCTTGCCGCGCTTGGTACGCCCGGGCCCGCTGGCATGTGCAGGTCGATGGCGATGATGCGGCGCTGTCCGCCTTGATGTTCAATCAGGCCGAGATGCGGGTCAGCCAAGTTCGGCGGCATCGTTTGCTGGCGCCGCAGGCCAGCGGCCTGCATGCGGTTGAAGGGGCCGCGGCCTTGCTGCTCGGCGCGCATTCGGTCGATCACTACGACCACGCCGTGGGCGGCTCGGTTCAGCCGGACCTCACCGCTTTGCTGCAGGCGCAGGTCTTGTCTTTGGACGGGCGTTTCGAGGCGGCGCAGCAGCTCTATGAAAAACACCTGCCCCAGCTGCGGGAGGCCGGGTTGGTGCGCCTGGGCTGCAGCCGCTGGGCCGATCTGGCTTGGTGCAGCCTCAATGCGGGCAAACCGACACTTGCCGCGCAGCAGGCTGAGCATGCCCTGCAGGAATTGAGCCCTGGTTGCGACGTGGACGACCGCGCCGTCATGCACAGCCGCCTGGCACATGTCTACGCCGCTTTGGGCGACCCCGCGCGCGCTGCCAGCCATGCCCGGCAGGGTGAGGTGGAATGGCAGCGGTACGCGGCACAGCTGGCGAGCCGGGCGCAGGCTTTGCGTGCGTGCGACCTGGTGCCGCGTTGATTCAGTGATGCGGCGCTGAAATCACCTCAATTCAACGCCATGCTGAGCTTGCGGCGGTAGCGGTCCAGCACCGGGTCGCTGGACGGCAGCACGGCGTGGCCTGCGAGTTCCAACGTGCCTTTGGCATCGCCGGGGCCCTTGCTGCCGGCCGCCGGTTTGGGGGCGGGTTGGGTCATCAATTCCAGAATGGCCACGTAGGTGACGCGCGCCAGCCCGTCGTTCCAGGCCTTGTCGCGCAGGATGATTTCCAGCAACTCATCCATGGCACCGGTGAAATCATTGGCAGAAAAGCGCCCTTGCGCCAGGGTGAAGCGGGCCTCGAAATCACGCTTGTTGGTGGCGATTGCCGCTTGCAGGCCCGCCAGATCCAGGCCAAGGGCTGCGCGGTCGCAAGCCTTCAGCCATTGGCCGAGCGCGGCAAAACGGGCGTGCCGGGTGATGGTGTCGGCCGCTTTGGCGGCCACCGGCGTAAAGGCTTGGTGGGCGGCGGGCAAGTCACCCAATTCCAGCAAGGCTTTGATGTAGTCGAAGCGGGCTGTTTCGTTTTCAGGGTCGGTCTCGACTGCGCGTTGCAGCTTCACCAACGCTGACTCCAGATCCCCTTCGGCCAGCAGTTCCTCGGCGGCGGCCACTTCTTCCTGGGCTTCCAGGGCTTCGCCGCTCGGCACGTGTTTGTCCAGAAATTCCCGGATCTGCGCCTCCGCAATGGCGCCCACAAACCCGTCCACCGGCTGTCCGCCGGCAAACATCACGCAAAACGGGATGCTGCGCACGCCGAACATCTGGCTCAATTGCTGGGCGATCTCGGGCACCTCGTCGCTGTTGAGCTTGGCCAGTTTGAAGCGCCCGGCGTAGGCTACTTCCAGCTTTTCCAGGACCGGGCCCAGGCTTTTGCAGGGGCCGCACCAAGGGGCCCAGATGTCCAGCAGCACAGGCTGCTGCATGGAGCCCTGGATCAACTCGGCTTCAAAATTCTGTAGGGTGATATCGATCATGGCGGTGGCAAGGTCGGGCTGCGGGTAGACATCGGGTGACGTCAAGCCGGCGTCAAGGTTTGTAAATGCGAAAGGGCAAGTCGGGCAGATGGCGGCAGCCGCCTACAATTCAAGGTTTTCCAGCACGGGTGTGCGTTCGTCGAAGCGCATGTATCGGGATCGGCGTCTGCCGGGCTGGGCCAAGTTTTAGCGGGTTATTCCAATGAGCGACTCTCCTTTGGTCGGTGTGGTGATGGGTTCCAGCAGTGACTGGGACACCATGAAGCACGCTGCCGATATTCTCGCCGAGTTCGGCATCGCCTTCGAGGCCCGGGTGGTCAGCGCCCATCGCATGCCTGACGATATGTTTGCCTATGCCGAGGCAGCGGCAACGCGCGGCTTGCAAGCCATCATCGCCGGTGCCGGCGGTGCTGCGCATCTGCCCGGTATGTTGGCCGCCAAGACGGTGGTGCCCGTGCTGGGCGTGCCGGTGGCCAGCCGGCACCTGCAAGGCGTTGATTCCTTGCATTCGATCGTGCAGATGCCCAAGGGCATTCCGGTGGCCACTTTCGCCATCGGCAACGCGGGCGCGGCCAATGCGGCCTTGTTTGCCGTGGCCATGCTGGCCCATCATGACGCGGCGCTGCGTGAGCGGCTGCATGCGTATCGCGTGCGCCAGACCGAGGTCGCACGGGCCATGACCCAGGACCTGCAAGGATGACAGCCAAGCTGCCGGGCCAGGCGACGCTGGGCGTCATGGGGGGCGGGCAGTTGGGCCGCATGTTTGTGCATGCGGCTCAAAGTCTGGGCTATCGCACGGTGGTCTTGGACCCTGACGCCGACAGCCCCGCCGGCGTTGTGGCGCACCAGCACATCCGCGCCGGCTATCTGGACGAAACCGGCTTGGCCGAGTTGGCAGCGCAGTGCGACGCCATCACCACCGAGTTCGAGAACGTGCCCGCTCAGGCGCTGGCGCGGCTGGCGGAGCGCCGTTTTGTTGCACCGGCCGGTGCCTCGGTGGCGATCTGCCAGGACCGCGCCGATGAAAAAGCCCATTTCGCGGCCAGCGGGGTCGTGTGTGCGCCGTATGCCCAAATCCGCAACGAGGCTGAATTGGCGGCTGTGCCCGATGACCTGCTGCCCGGTATTTTAAAAACCGCCCGCATGGGCTACGACGGCAAGGGCCAGAGCCGGGTGCGCAGCCGCGCTGAGCTGGCCACCGCCTGGAACGAATTGCGCAATGTCCCTTGCGTGCTGGAGCAAATGTTGCCCCTGGCGCTGGAGCTGAGCGTGATCAGCGCGCGCAACGAGGCGGGCGACATCGTGCAATTTCCGGTGCAGCAGAACCTGCACCGCGACGGCATTCTGGCGGTCACGCAAGTGCCGGCGCCCAATGTCAGCGCTGAGTTGGCCGCACAGGCTCTGGCGTCTGCCGCGTGCATTGCCGCGCAGATGCAGTACGTTGGCGTCTTGTGCGTGGAATTTTTCGTGCTGCAAGATGGTCGTTTGATCGTCAATGAAATGGCGCCCCGCCCGCACAACTCGGGCCACTACACGATGGACGCCTGCGATGTCTCGCAGTTTGACCTGCAGGTGCGCGCCATGGCCGGGTTGCCGCTGGGCACTCCGCGTTTGCATTCCCCCACGGTGATGCTCAATTTGCTGGGCGACCTGTGGTTTGACGCCCAAGGCGTCGAGCGCACCCCCGCCTGGGATCAGGTGCTGGCGCTGCCGGGCACCCATCTGCACTTGTACGGCAAGGCGTCGGCCCGGCCGGGGCGCAAGATGGGCCACCTCAACATCACTGCGGCAAGTGCTGCGCTGGCCGGCGACGCCGCGCGCGCCGCAGCGCGCATTCTTGGCTTGTCCACCGAGTGGTAAGCAAGAGGCCGACCATGCTGCTGGACGGACACGACCCCCAGGCCATTGCGCAGGCGGCCGCCACCCTGGCTGCCGGCGACTTGGTCGCCTTGCCGACCGAAACGGTGTACGGCCTGGGCGGGCGTGCCGATGACGACGCTGCCGTGGCCAAAATCTTTGCCGCCAAGGGCCGGCCTGCCGACCATCCGCTGATCGTGCACGTGCTGGACGTGGCGGACGCCGAACGTTTCGCCGCGCAAATTCCGCCCGTGGCGCGGCGCTTGATGGACGCTTTTTGGCCCGGCCCCTTGACGGTGATCGTCAAACGCAAGCCGGCAATGGCCGCTGCGGCTGCGGGTGGGCAAGACAGCATTGGCCTGCGCAGCCCGGCGCATCCGGTGGCGCGGGCCTTGCTGGCTGCGGCGCGTGAGCGCGGCGTGCTCGGGGTGGCGGCGCCCAGCGCCAACCGCTTTGGCCGCGTCAGCCCGACGCAGGCGCAGCATGTGGTGGATGAATTCGAGCCCGGTTTGGTGGTGCTGGACGGCGGTGCTTGCGAGGTGGGCATCGAATCCAGCATTGTGGATTGCTCACGGGCACGCCCCGTCTTGCTGCGCCCCGGCATCTTGACGCCGGCGCAGATCGAAGCCGCCATGGGCGAGCCGCTGAGCTTGGACGGCAGCACGCTGGCCGGCGTTGACGGCGTTGACGGAGGCCCCGCCGCGGCCGTTGCCGAGGCGGCCCCGCGTGCCTCGGGTACCCTGGTCGCGCACTACGCGCCACGTGCCATCGTGCGTTTGCTGGATACCCCAACGCTGCGTCAAAAACTCAGCGCAGCGCTGCCTGTGGGGCTGGCGGTATATTCACGCGTGGATTTGGCGGGTCAGCCCGTTTTGTGGCGGCAGATGCCTGAAGCCGCCAAAGCCACCGCGCATGAGTTGTTCGCGGTCCTGCGTGATTTGGACGCGGCTGGGGCTGCGCAGATTTGGATTGAGTTGCCGCCGCCCGATTCCGCATGGGATGGGGTGCGGGACCGCCTGTCCCGTGCTGCGGCAGCGTTTGAGGCTTAGGGCGTTTGTAGGCCCCGTTGGTTTTTTGTCCGGAGAGTTCATGAAGAGTTTCAAACTTGGCCCGCGCGGCTTAGCCCGCCTCAGTCGCCAAGGTCTGGCCTGTTTGTCGATCGCGGCCCTTGCGGGCCTGAGCGCCTGTGGCGGCGGTACCTCGCAGATTCAACCCTTCGCCCCCACGCGCATCATCACGTTCGGTGACGAGACCAGTCTTGTCACCAGCGAGGGCAAGAAGTACGGCATCAATGGGCTCAATGCCACCACTGCGGCCTTGGACTGCAGCGTCAACCCCATTTGGGTGCAGACGCTGGCCAACTCCTTCGGCCTGGTGTTTAAAGAGTGCAACCCGAACCAATTCGCTACGCCCAATGGCTTGATGTATGCCTCGGTGGGCGCCAAGGTGGCGGACTTCAAGAACAAGCTCGACGCGCATTTCGCGATCAGCACCTTCGGCCCCAAAGACATGGTGACCGTGATGGTCGGCGCCAACGACATCCTTGAGCTGTACGCCGACTACCCGACGCAAAGCCACGATGCCTTGATGGACGAAGTGCGCGTGCGCGCCCGTAACCTGGCCGCGCAAGTCAACCGCATCGCCAATGCCAATGGCCGCGTGGTGCTGGCCACCGTGCTGGACCAGGGCCTGACCCCGTTTGCCATCAAGGAGCGCAACAGCAAGGGCGACATCGACCGCGCCGCGTTCCTGACCGAGCTGACCCATGAGTTCAACTTGGAGATGCGCGTCAACATCTTGAACGATGGGCGCCTGATCGGTTTGGTGCTGGCGGATGAAAACCTGCAAACTGCGGTCAAGTACCCGTCGTCGTTCGGCTTCAGCAACGTCACCGACGCGGCCTGCCTGACCACGGTCACGATCGACAACTGCACCACCAACACCTTGATGTCGAGCAGCTCGCCCACCACGTGGTTGTGGGCTTCTGACAACTTGCTGAGCCCAGGCGGCCAATCGCGGCTGGCCACTCTGGCCTTGAGCCGGGCTCGCAACAACCCCTTCTGACACTGGGTGATCAGAAACCAGGCCCGGCCATGGCAACATGGCCGGGCTTTCTCATGCTGCGTCTCGCTACACTGTTTTCATGACCGTACTGCTGGCCCTTGATAGCTCGACCGAAACCATGGCCCTGGCGCTGACCTGCCCGGCGGGTGCCACCTATTTTGAGGCCGAGGGCGGGGCGCAAGCTTCAGCGCGCGTGGTGCCCGAAGCCCTGGCCTTGCTGGCGGGCGCGGGCCTGCGCCTGGCCGATGTGGACGCCATTGCCTACGGGCGCGGGCCGGGCGCCTTCACGGGTTTGCGCGCAGCTTGCGCGGTAGTGCAGGGGCTGGCTTTTGGTGCTGATAAGCCGGTGTTGGCCGTCGACAGCCTGGCCTTGGTGGCTGAAGACGCCCGCCAGCAGGCCGAGGCGGCTGGCGCGCCCTTGGCCGGCCCGGTGTGGGTCGCCATGGATGCCCGGATGGGTGAAATCTATGCCGCGCTGTTCCAATGCGCGCCGGATGGCACATGGCGTTGCGATGACGCGGCAGCCCTGTACAAACCGGCGGATCTGACGGCGCTCTGGTTGAGCCGTGGGCAGGAATTTTCTGTGGCGGGCTCGGCACTCACGATTTTTGCTGAAGCCTTGGCGCCTGCTGGCGCCTTGTTCGGCACGCGTGCTTGGCCGCAGAGCCGTTCACGGGCTCGCGCCTTGGCCGTGCTGGCCATGCAAGCCTGGTCACAGGGGCTGCAAATGGACGCAGCCCAGGCCATGCCGGTTTATGTGCGCGACAAGGTGGCACAAACCACCGAAGAGCGCCTGGCGGCCCGTGCCGCCGCCGGATCATGAGTGCCTTGCCCCGCCATCCTTCTGTCACGTTGAGCGCCGACTCGGCGGCCGAGCCGTTCGCGCTGCGCGTCTTGCGACTGGCCGATCTGCCCGCCGTCATGGCCATCGAACGGCGGGTCTACGCGCAGCCCTGGAGCGACGGCAACTTCATCGACTCGCTGGCGGCCGGCTACTTGGCCATGGCTATGTGGCATCGCAAGGACAAGACCACCCCGCCGCAGTTGTGCGCCTATTTTCTGGCGATGAAAGGGGTGGACGAAATGCACTTGCTCAATATTTCGGTCCAGCCCGAGTTTCAGGGGCAAGGTCTGGCGCAACGTTTGTTAGACGCTTTGGTGCAGCAATGCCGCGATCAACGTTGCGCCCAGCTCTGGCTGGAGGTGCGCCAGGGCAACGAGCGGGCGCGCCAGGTGTACGCCCGCTACGGATTCAGTCAGGTGGGCGTGCGCCGGGCCTACTACCCCTCGCACCAGGGGCAGCGTGAAGACGCGGTGCTGATGAGCTTGCCCATTCAAGAGGCGGCATGCCTACCTGACATTGAACAAGAAGGGCGCCCGTCATGACTTGGGACGAACGCCAAAGTGCCATGCTGGCGGCCATGGGCTTGCGCGTGTGGCCGCGTGCCGAAGAATTGGCTGACGATCTGGCCGATGGTCGGGTGGATGATCTGGTGGAAGTTCGGGCGAATGTTCAGGCGGATGAGTCGGCCGTTGATTTGAAGGCTGAGCGGGCCGAGGCCCCAGTTGAGTGCTCCGTAGATCGGCCTGCCAAGGGCGACGCGCCATCGCCCCGCGTGAATGCGGCGATCGCCTCGATGGAGGCCTTGCCGCCCGCCTTGCGAGAGGCGGGTTCGCTCGGCCGTTCGGCGGCACCGCAATTGCGTCCCGCCGTGCAAGCCCTGGACTGGAAGGCTTTGCGGGCCGCCGCGGCCAATTGCCGCGCCTGCAGTTTGAGTGGTGGCAGCCGCACCTTTGGGCAAGGGCAAGCCCAAGCCCAAGAGGGAATGGCCCCCGTGCAATGCCTGGTGGTGGTGGACGCCGCGGCTGAGGCGGCAACGGGTGAGGGCGCCGACCCGCAGGCACCGTTGAATGGCGAGGCGGCGCAATTGTTGACCCATCTGCTGCGCGCCATGGGCTTGACGCTGTCGGGGCAGGGCGCCAGCGACGCCGAGCCCGCCGTCTTTGTGACCAGCCCGCTCAAATGCCGGCCGCAGCCGGGCCGTTCTGCAGGTGCGGCCGAGTTGCAGCAATGCCAACCCCTGCTGGCCCGCCAGATTGAATTGCTGCAACCCAAGCTGATCCTGGCCCTGGGCCCGCAGTCGATTCAATCCCTGTTGAATACCACCGAGCCTTTGGGGCGTTTGCGCGGCCGCGTGCATGCCTATCCCCATCAGGGCCTATCGATTCCAGTGGTGGTGAGCTATCACCCCGCCTATTTGTTGCGCCAGCAAGCAGACAAACCCCGTGCCTGGGCTGACCTGTGCCTGGCGCTCACCACCTTGGAGGCTCAGCCATGAGTCCGGACCAAGCGCTGCCGGCTGACGCTGTGCAAGCCCTTGAATTCGCCGAAGACGGGCAAATCACCGTGCGGCTGGAGGCGGTAATTCATCAGGCCATTCGCGACGCCGGTGGCTGGCTGGGTTTCGACCAGTTCATGGCACTGGCGCTGTATCAGCCCGACCTGGGCTATTACAGCAATGCGCGGCAGAAATTTGGCTTGATGCCGCAGAGCGGGTCGGACTTTGTCACCGCGCCTGAGCTTTCGCCCTTGTTCGGGCGTGCTCTGGCGGCTCAGATTGCCCAGGCGCTGGCGGTGAGCGGGACCCGTACGGTTTGGGAGTTTGGTGCCGGCACGGGCGCCTTGGCCGCGCAGTTGCTTGACGCCTTGGGCGAGCGGGTCGAGCGCTACTGCATTGTTGACCTGTCCGGCCATCTGGCGACCCGGCAGGCCGAGCGATTGAAGCCCTGGGCTGACAAAGTGCACTGGGTGCAGCAATTGCCTGAAGGCTTTGAAGGCGTTGTGGTGGGCAACGAGGTGCTGGATGCGATGCCGGTACAACTGCTGTCCTTCGATGGCAAGGCCTGGGCCGAGCGCGGTGTGGTGACTGCCACTGAACCCGGCGTGGCCTTCGCTTTTGCCGACCAGCCATCGCCCTTGCACCCGCCCTGGCCGCCGCAGGATGCTGCCTCGCAATTTCCGCCCGGTAGCGTGACTGAAATCCACGGCCAAGCCGAAGCCTTTGTGCGCACGCTGGCCGCCAAGCTGCAGCGCGGTGCGATCTTTTTGCTGGACTACGGTTTTCCTGAGGCCGAGTACTACTTGCCGCAACGCCATGGTGGCACCCTCATGTGCCACCACCTGCACCGGGCCGATACCAATCCGTTGGTGAGCGTGGGGCAGAAAGACATTACCGCGCACGTCAATTTCACCGGCATCGCCCTGGCCGGGCAGGAGGCCGGCCTTTGCGTGCTGGGCTATACCAGCCAAGCCAATTTTTTGCTGAACTGTGGCTTGGCCGAATTGATGGCAGCGGCCAGTGTGCCTGAGCGCAGCATGGCACTCCGGTTGATGGCGGAGCATGAGATGGGCGAGCTCTTCAAGGTCATCGGCTTCGCCGTGGGCGAAGAATTCGAGGCGATAGGCTTTGCCCACGGGGATCGCAGCCATACCTTGTGACGTGGCGCTGCTGTTTTTGCAGCGGCCACCAGCCGGTGTCAGGCGCTCAGCAAGGCTTCCAGGCGCGCTTGTTGCACGGCGCGCCCAATCGCCGGGCCGGTCTTGCCTTCGGCCATCGCGCTGGCACTGACGGCGCCGAGATCCAGTGCAAGCAGGCGCTGTAAATCGGCCTGCAATCGCGCACGCTGCGGGTAAGCGCGATCCTCAAAGCCCAGGCGCCCGCGTGCATCGCATTCGCAGGCCCACAGCATTTGCAAGAAGCGCTCGGGCCGCCGCCAGGCGTCGCAGCGTTCCATCAATCGCAATCGCGCTTCGGCGCTGAAGCCTTCGCTCTGGTGCACATGCGTGTGCTCGCGGGCCACCAAGTCGGCCAACTCTCGGCAGTCGTTGGGCACGCGCCAGCGCTCGCTCAGCGTCCGGGCCAGTCGGGCACTGCTGCCTTCGTGGCCGATGTGGCGCGGCAGCAGTTCCGGGGCGGTGAGTCCCTTGCCCAAGTCGTGGCACAGGCAGGCATAGCGCACGGCCAGTGGTGCCAGGTCTTGCGCGCAGTGGTCCAGCACCAACATCACATGCCGGCCGGTGTCGATTTCGGGGTGATGCGCGGGCGGCTGGGGCACGCCAAACAGGCGGTCCAGCTCGGGGCACAGGCGGGCCAACGCGCCGCAGCTGCGCAGCACCTCAAACATCCGTGAAGGCCGGGCCTCCATCAGGCCGCGTGCCACTTCCTGCCACACGCGCTCTGCCACCAAGGCGTCGACTTCACCCGCATCCACCATGCGGCGCATCAAGGCCAGCGTCTCGGGCGCCACGGTGAAGTCATTAAAACGCGCCGCAAAGCGCGCCAGCCGCAGGATGCGCACGGGGTCTTCGGCAAAGGCCGGTGAAACGTGCCGCAGCACCTTGTCAGCCAGATCCCGCTGCCCGCCGTAGGGGTCGATGACTTGGCCGTCGGCCGCTTGTGCCATGGCGTTGATGCTCAGATCGCGGCGTGCCAGGTCTTGTTCCAGCGTGACATCGGCGGCAGCGTGAAAAGTAAAGCCGTGATAGCCCGGCGCGGTCTTGCGCTCGGTGCGTGCCAGGGCGTATTCCTCATGCGTGACTGGGTGCAGAAAGACCGGAAAGTCTTGCCCGACCGGCATAAATCCGGCGGCAAGCATGGCGGCCGGATCGGCGCCGATGACCACCCAGTCGCGGTCACTGACGGGGCGCCCAAGCAAGGCATCGCGCACGGCCCCGCCGACCAGGTAGGTTTGCATTGACATGATTCGTACAAAAAACCGACACAGACGGTCGCTACATTGAATGGGAATGTCGTCGTGGTGGCCTCTTTGTGTCTGTGAAACAGCGTTGAGATCACCCAAAAGTCCGCAGGTAGACTGGCCTGGAAATCGCTGGGATTACCGAACCGATGCCTGCATCACCATCATAGGGATAGATTGCCATGAAACCTCAATTCCTCGCCGCAGGTGTGCTTGCCTTGTCGTCGGTCTCGGCCTTCGCAGCCAATCAGACTTTGAACTTCACGCTGGTGTCGCCCGTGGGTTCGGCACCGGTTTTTGCTGCTGATTTCACCGGCACGCCGGCGCTGCTCAGTGGGGGGACCGATGTACTGACCTTCACCGGGCTGCCTTTCAGCAGCTTTGATTTCAGCTTGAGCCTGCAAAGCCAGAACGTCAGCTGGTTGACTTCCACATTGAACGGTACGGCCATTGGCTTCACAGCGCCTTTGGGCAAGAACAAGGTGGAGTTCGGCTACGTTGAAGGGACGTCAACGCCCGGATTTGTGCTGGATTTGGTCGGCAGCACGCTGAGCACGGCGGCCTCCTATTCAGGGACACTGACTGTGACTGCGGTGGGTTCAACCCAGGCGGTGCCTGAACCCGCAAGCTACGCGATGCTGCTGGCTGGTTTGGGTGCGCTGGGTTTTGTGGTGCGGCGTCGCCAAGTGCGTTGAATCTGCACGTTAATTTTCGACGTTGATCCTGCGCCGGCGGGTTCATGAAAAGCGCCTTCGGGCGCTTTTCATTTGGGGCGTTTGGTGCTGTCGTCGGTCTTTATCGGCTTTTGCGGTAAGGCTCGTCGAGTTCAATAAAGTCTTGTTCCGCGAGGGCCTCGTTCACCCAGGCGGCCACAGCTGGGTGGGTTTGTAGGGTGCGGGCGTAGGCACTGGCCTGTGCGGTCACGGGCAGGCCGTAGCCGTGGAGGCGCATCACCACGGGGGCGAAAAATGCGTCCGCGGCGCTGAACTGACCGAACAGAAACGGCCCGCCGCTTATCGCCAATGCGTCGGCCCACAGCGTTTGCAGCCTTTGCAAATCGCGGCCCAGGGCGGGCTCCTTGGCGAGCAATTCGGCACTCAGGCCGGACAGATCGGCTTCGATATTCATCGGGCAGGTGTTGCGCAGTGCGCTGAAGCCTGAATGCATTTCGGCGCAGACGCTGCGGGCACGAGCGCGGAGTTGCGGGTCACGCGGCCAGATGGCGTGGCTTGGAAAACGCTCCGCAAGGGTTTCGACGATGGCCAGGGTGTCCCACACAGCAAAGCCGGTGTCGTCCACCAGCACGGGCACTTTGCCCGTGGCACCTATGGCATCCAGCGTTTTGTAGAAGTCTGAGCCTGGCGTGAAGTCAAAGCGCAGCCGCACTTCTTCAAACGCAATGTTGAAGGCCTTCAACAACACCCAGGGGCGCATGGACCACGAGGAATAATTTTTATTGCCGATGTAGAGCTTCATGGTGTGTTGGTGTGTGGGCGCGTGGCGTTGGGCGGGTAGAACGTGTCGATGTCAGGCGTGCCAGCATAAACGGGGTGCCGGCTTCGGTTGATGAGATCGTTGCGCCGGATTGTTGCGCCTGCGGCATCACTCCGCACGTGTCGGTATTCTCAGGGGTCGACCGGGAGCGTGCTGTTGCTTGCCCCCGCCTTGGGGCCGATCTGCAGGCCCAGTCGGGCGCGCAGGCTGCTGGCGCTGGCCTCTTCATTGAGCAGTTGGGCGTACACGGTGGTGTTGGTCAGTACCTTCTTGACGTAATCGCGGGTTTCGTTGAAGGGAATGTTTTCCACCCAGAGGGCCGCGTCCATTGCCGGGCCTTCGCGCCAGCGGCGTGGCCGTCCGGGGCCGGCGTTGTAGGCGGCGGCGGCCATGGCCATGGAGCCACCAAAATCGTCCAACACGAGCTTGAGGTAGCTCACGCCAATGCGCACATTGAAGTCCCGGTCCGCCAGCAATTCAGGGCGGAAATCGATGCCCACTTTCTTGGCGGTCCAGCGGGCCGTGGCGGGCATCACCTGCATCAACCCGGCCGCGCCCACGTGGGAGCGCGCATCGGTGACAAAGCGAGACTCCTGGCGGATCAGGCCATAGACATAGGCGGGGTCCAGGCCGACCGCACGCGCCTTGGCTTGAAGCTCCTGCCTGAAGGGCACCGGAAAGCGCTGGTTCAGGTCGATCTCGCGCCGCGTGCGTTCGCTGCTGTTAATGCAACGGTCCCAGACTTCACGGTCACAGGCCTCCTGGGCTGCAGCGCGCAGCTCCCGGTCATTCAATTTGCGCAGGCTGAAATTCCATTCACGCACCCCCTCGTTGCGCAAATCGCTGTTGATCAACACCAGCGCGCGGTTGATGCCGGGGTGGCTTTGTACGGTGGCGCGCTCGGCGGCGCTCAGAGGCGGCGGCGCTGGGGGCAGGGCCGTGAGCGGGTTGCCGCCGTTGTTCCCACTGCCGCCCACTTCCTCGGCTGCCAGTCGCCCGTAGAAGTTCAGCGGTGAGGCAATGCCTTGCAGCAGCGTGCGTGCCTCTTGGCGCAGCGCTTCACCGGGCGCGCCTTCGGCCGCGGTGGCCATCAGCGCGTGCGCTCGCCAGTACTGCCAGGTGGTGTCGCTTTGTTCGGCGTCGCTCAGCCACGCCATGCTTTTCAGCGCTTGTGCCCAGCGGCCGTCGCGCAGTGCGGCACGTGCCGACCAGGCCAGTGTGTCGTCACTCCAGCCCGGGCCGGCTTTGTCTTTGCCCGCCAGTTTCAGGGCGTGGTCGAAATAGTCAGCACTATCGGCCGTATTGGGGCTCACCCGCAGCGCAGCTTGTCGGCCAGCTTGCGCCCAGGCCCAGGCGGCCAGATCCGGGGGGAGTTGGCGTTGCCAGCGACTGCTCAGTTGTTCGGCGGCCATGGCGGGGTCGTTGGCCGCCAGGCGGATCAGGGCGAGGGTGGTCAGCTCCTCATGGGTACGGCCGCTGCCCTGGGCTTTGCGGGCCAGGTAGCGCATGGGATTGTCGAAAATTTCGACCACGCTCAACTCCAGCGGTTTGCCGAGCAGGCTCGCCGTTTGCCGCGCCAGGCGAGCTTTGTTGTTGTCTGCCGCCAGCCGCAGCTTTAGCCAGACATCGGCGCTGCTGATTTGCCGGGTTTCAAACAAATTGCTGGCCAGGAGCTGGCAGCCTTCATCCCCGTCGCGCTGCGCGAGCCAGGCGCTGCGAGCGCTGTCGCGGGCGTCTTTGGACGGCTTGGCGCTCAGGATGTCGACCAGTGCCGCGTAGCAAGCAACTTCCCGGTCATCACGCATTTGAAAGCGCGGATAGTCGGCGCTGAAGTTCACCCAGTCGCGGCGATGCCCCAGCTCCAGCAGCCAGTTGTTGCGCATGCGATCTTCCACGTAACTGCCAGGCCAGCGGGCGTAAAACGCGTCCAACTCGGGCTGTGAGATTTCGCTCAGGCGCAGATTGAGTTGCCAGTAATCCATCCAGGCGGCCAGCGGGTGGCGCTGCTCTGTTGCCACGGCGGCGACTGCCGTGGCACGCTTTTTGTCTTTGAGCCGCAGGGCCTCGCGGGCCTCATCCAGCAAGGCATCGGCCTTGGCGGGCTCCACGACTTTGTCTGCAGGCCGTGCACTGTTTTGCGCCCAGCCTGTGGAGATGCCGCCAAGGCTCAGCGTCAGCATTGCGGCCAGGGTCAGGTGCTGCAGCCAATGCAACTGCTGCTGCTGTCCTTGTTGCGAGCTGCTGCGGCCCTGCCGCGTCCCCACGTGCGCTTCATATACTGCCAAAACTCAGTCCCTCTTTTCGGGTGAAATCAAGTGCCTCAAATGCCAACATCTTCCGTACCGCCTCAGGATACGCTGCCTCATGACCGCGCCGCGCTGCGCCGCCGATTGCTGGCCCACCGCCAAGCCTGGTTGAGCACGCCGGCTGGGCAAGCCGCCGATGCGGCCCTGGGCCAGCAGATCCGGGCGGTGCTGACGCAACTGGAGCCGCAATGCCTGGGGCTGTACTGGCCGCTTGAGTGTGAATTTAACGCAGCCGCGGCCCTGCGGGGTTTGACGGTGCATGACGACCTCGACTTGGCGGATGGTGGTGAGGACGGCTCCGACGAGGAGGCCCTAATTCTTGCAACGGCGCATCGGCACGTTTTGCCCTGGGCTTTGCCCTTTGCCTACAAGTCGCCGCGCCGCATGGAGTTTCGGCGCTGGGACGGGGCGGCACCCAATGTGCAGGATGAATGTGGCATCGCCAGCAGCCGTGGCGCAGCGGTAGTGCCCGACGTGGTGCTGGTGCCTTGCGTCGGCTTCACGCGTGAAGGTTATCGGCTGGGCTATGGCGGCGGCTACTTTGACCGCTGGCTGGCGGCGCATCCGGGCGTGACCAGCCTGGGCGTGGCTTGGTCGATCAGCGAAACGAGTTTTGCCGTGGAGGCTCACGACTGTCCGCTGACTTTGCTCATTACGGAGCATGAGGTCATTTCATCATAAGGCGAAAGGCTCAACCGCCTGTTTTCAATGGCCTAGTTTTAACCGCCGATCGCTTCTCCGACCGCCTGGCGTGACAAGGCGGCTTGCTCGCCCACCCAGGCGACAAATTGCTGCACTTCGGGGCGGTGTTGGCCTTGCGCGGATTGCAGCATCCAGTACGCAAATGGGCTGGCAATGCGCGCGGCGGGGCCGAAGGGCTCGACCAAGTCGCCGCGCTGCAGTTGCTCCGACACCAGCACCAGCCGCGCCAGCGCGACCGCCTGGCCCGCCAGGGCCGCTTGAACTTGCTGGTAGGTGAAGTTGAGATACATCCAACGGCGCGGCTGCAGCTCCGCCTCGCCCTGGAGGCGCAGCCAATGCCGCCAGCTTAAAAATTCGGCGCTGGGCCGGTGGTCGTCTTCTTCCGCCAGGGTGTGCTGCCGCAAGTCGGCGGCACGGCGCAAGGGCGGGATCGCGCCTTGTGCGGCCTGCTCGGCCAGCAAGCTGCTGACGACGGGCGTGAGCGTCTCGCCGAACAATCGGTGCGCGTCCGGCGGAACCCGCTCAGGTGCGGTGTAACGCAGCGCCACATCGGTCTCGCTGTCGTCAAGTTCGACCAGGCCGTCATGTGCGGAGACACGAATGTCGATGTCTGGATAATCCCGCTGAAAGGCCTCCAAGCGCGGAATCAACCACAGTGAGGCGAAGGATGCAAACGTGGTGACGTTGACCACGCGCCGCCCGCGGGCCCGGCGAATCTGGCGCACCGCCTGGTCCAGCCGTTGCAAGGCGGATTCGATGGCCGGTTTGAGCAAGGCGCCGTCGCTGCTCAAGGCCACAAACCGGGTACCGCGAAGGAACAGCGTGCAGCCGATGTCTTCCTCCAGGGATTGAATCTGGCGGCTGACTGCCGATTGCGTCAGGTGTAGCTCTTGCGCCGCTGCGCGAAAGCTCAGGCATCGGGCAACAGCCTCAAAGGCCCGCAGCGGGCCGATGGGCAAGGGCCGTTGGCGTGTCGCCGCTGGCGCAGGGGGTGGGGGCTTATTCATGCGCGAATGGTATCAATTCGGCGCGGCGATCTCATTGGACGGTCCGCGTGAGGACTCTTAATATTCATCGCATACCCGGATTGAATGCCGCAACTGGCGAGTCGCCGGATTTTCTGGGCGGTGTATCGAGGAGTGCAAGTCATGACAAATTCGCAACAAGGGCTGTGGCACTTGGGGGCCGGCGAAGCGCTCGGCCTCGACATCGGGCCGGGTGAACGGACCCTGGTGCTGAGCACCGGCCGGCTTTGGTTGACCCTGACACAGCCGGCCTCGGCACATTGGTCCTCAGCCTTGCCCGAGGATGTCTGGCTGGAAGCCGGGCAAAGCCTGCATCTCGCCCACGGCGCGCAGGTGGTGGTGGAGGCTTGGCCCAAGGCCACATTTCAACTGCTTGTGCCGCCTTGCCCTCGCAGGGTGGGTGCCCCTCGCTGGGCGCGCTTTAAAGCGCAGTTGGCGGCGCAAATCGCTGAGTTGGATTCAAGTCGGCGTCTTGGGTTTTGAGACGGCCTTGGGTTTGGCCGGTGCTTTGCGTCGCTTGACCGCCGCTGCGGCTTTGGCCAATTTGTCGGCCTGGGCGCGCAGCGCGGCCTCCATGGCCAGGCGTGCCCAGGGCATCAACAGTGGGGATGACTCCAGCGCCTCTTCCGGCGGGCAGAAGTAGCCCAGGCTCATCGTCTCGCCCTCGCGCTGGTAGGTGAAGGGGCGGCAGCCGGCGGCTTCAAAGCGGGGCCGGGTTTGTGCATCGATTTTCAAGAAGAGTTGCTCGTCTGCAATCAAGGCGACGAATAAATCGTCCACATACAGGCCGTGTCCGCCAAACATACGGCGCAGGCGCACAGGGCCCAATGGGGCAAACAGTTCGGCGCAATGCTGGGCGAATTCTTGGCTCATCGGCGGGATCCTTGCGCGTGGTGCGTGATGCGCGATGTGTGGGGTGCGGGTTGAATGCGGGGACTGAGCCTGGACTGTAGCGAAGGTAGCGCGCTGCCTGCACAATGGTGCTCAAACCTGCTTCGGAGACCCGTGTGGATTTGAACGACCGTATCGCCCTGCGCTCCCGCTTGATCCGTGAGCGGCTAGACATGCCAGATCGTCTCGAGCGCGCCGAGGTCTTGCAAAGCGTGCTGCGCGCTTGGCTGATTCCGCGCCGTGAGCTGACCATTGGCGCCTATTGGCCCATCAAGGGTGAGTTTGATCCGCTGCCGTCGTTGTACCGCTGGAGCGAGTCAGACCCGCAACGCCGCATCGGTCTACCGGTCGTGGACAAAATGAGCGGGACCCTGAGTTTTCAGGTCTGGTACCCAGGCTGCCCGATGGAAGAAGACGCCTACGGCATTCTGAAGCCCAAGGACACTGAAGTGTTTGAGCCCCAGTTGGTTTTGGTGCCTTGCCTGGGTTACGGCCCCTGCGGGCTGCGCCTGGGCTATGGCGGTGGATTCATGGACCGCACCCTGGCCGCGCTGGTGCCACGCCCCGCCACCGCCGGCCTGGCCTATGCCCACGGCTTTCAAGCCCTGCTGAAGTCCTTGCCCCACGATGTGCCGCTGGACGCCATGATCACTGAAGAAGGCGTGGTGTGGGATAAAGGTTGCTAAAGGTTGCTAAAGGGTGCGGGCGGCTAACGGGGGCCGGGTCGCCCTGTACCCGGGACGGTGGTATCGCTGACAATTCCCACATGAGCACTTACACCCAACACCTGAGCCATCTGCAGACCCGGGCCGAACTGGCCTTGGCGCGCTGCGGGTTTGACGCCATGCTGATCGCATCGGGCGTCGAGAAATTCGCCTTTCTGGATGACCGACCCTACATCTTCGCGCCCAACCCGCATTTCAAGCACTGGCTGCCGCTGGTGAATCATCCTGACAGCTGGTTGCTGATTCGCCCCGGGCACAAACCCCGGCTGGTGTACTACCAGCCTGACGACTACTGGCATGTGCCGCCGGCCGATCCGACTGGGGAATGGGTGCCGTTGGTGGAGCTGATTTTGATCGGCAAGCCCGAGGACGCCGCTGCCCATCTGCAGGTGCCTGGGCGCTTGGCCATCATCGGCGAGGCGGATGCTGCGTTGCCGGGTTTGACGCCCAATAACCCGCAAAATCTGCTGAACCTCCTCCACTACCAGCGCGCCTACAAGAGCGAGTACGAGCTGGACCAGATGCGGGCGGCGTCGCGCCGCGCGGCGCCTGCTCATCGGGCTGCACGCGATGCATTTTTGGCAGGCGCCTCGGAGCTTGAAATCCACCGCGCCTATCTCGCCGCCTGCGGGCACACCGACCGTGATCTGCCCTACAGCAATATCGTCGCGCTGAACGAGCACGGCGCGGTGCTTCACTACCAATACCAAGACGCCGTTGCCCCCGCCCAATCACGCAGCTTGCTGATTGATGCTGGCGCACAGGTCAACGGCTATGCCTCCGACATCACCCGCAGCTGGAGTGCTGGCGACGGCGCCTTCGACGCCTTGCTGGCGCACATGGAAGCAGCCCAGCTGGCGCTGGTGGACGAGGTGCGCGCCGGCGTGGACTATCGCGACATCCACCTCAGCACGCACCGCCTCGTGGCCGCTATTCTGCAAGACCTTGGCGTGGTGAAGATGAGCGTGGAGGCGCAGTTGGAGGCCCGTGTGACCTCGACGTTCTTCCCGCATGGCATCGGGCATCTGATCGGGCTGCAAGTGCATGACGTGGGCGGATTCATGGCCGACGAGCAGGGCGGCGTGTCCGCCAAACCTGAAGGGCATCCCTACCTGCGGCTGACACGCCCGCTGGATGAGGGCATGGTCGTGACCATCGAGCCCGGGCTCTACTTCATCCCCACCTTGCTGCGCAAATTGCAGGCCACGCCAATCGCGGCTTCGGTGGACTGGACGCTGGTCGAGCATCTCAGCCGCTTCGGTGGGGTGCGGATTGAAGACGATGTGGTGTGCCGTGCCGCCGGCAGCCCGCCTGAGAACCTGACCCGCGACGCTTTTGCCGCCTTGGCGGGGCTGCCCCGGCCGGACGTCAAGCAATCTTGATGCTGATGGCAGCCTGACCGGTCAGGCCTGTCTTGCTGTCCTTGACGATGACAGTGACGGTGTAGCTGCCGGCCACGGCTTTGGACCAACTGAGCACGCCTGCAGCGCTGATGCTCATGCCGGTCGGAGCCCCGCTCAAAGTGAAGGTTACGGCGTTGGTGGCGGTATAGCTGACGGCGTAGCTGAAGGCCGTGCCGGCCTTGCCCGTGATGCTGCCTGCGGTAATCACCGGCGCGGTGCTTGCGCCCAGGGTGGTGCTCAGGCTCAACAGGCTGGTGACGTTGGGGGTGCCGAGGCCGGTTGGGGTGTCGTAGCCCGTCTTGGCAGTGCAGGTGCTGCAGCTGCCATCAGTGCCGGTCTTCACGTCGGCAAAGGCGCTGGCATAGTTGCCCGGCACGGTGGCAATCTGTTGGTATAGCAGGTTATGTGGCGCGCCCAGCGCGACTTTGTTGGCTTGGGCACGCACGGCGTTGGCCACAGCCAGCAGGCCCGCCCATTGCGGTGTGGCGAGGCTGGTGCCGCCCGCGCTGACCCAGTTGATGGCGCCGCCGGCCGTGGTTTGCACCGCCACATACTGGCCGGTGCTGGGGTTGGCGTTGAAGGCCACGTCGGCCACATTGCGGCGCACGGGCGTGCCCATGCCCGGCACCGACACGGTTTGGTAGCTGGGCGTGGCGGTGTAGGCGCTAACGCCGCCGCCAGTTCCCGACCAAGTGACCTCGCTGCGCGTGCCGCTGCCGCTGTAGCTCAGGCTGGTGCCGCCAACGGCCACCACATTGGGTGAAACGGCTGGCCATGACACGGCGGCGCCGTTGTCACCCGTGGCGGCCAGATAACTCATCTTGGCCACGCTGAAGGCTGCGTCGACCGAGGCGGTGTAGCTGCCTTCGGTGGCGCCAAAGCTCATCGACACCACGCCGGGGCCCATGGCATTGGCCAGCTTGACGGCGCCCAACAGGTTCGTCAGCGAGGCGTCGGCAGCTTCGATCAGCACGATGCGCGCCAGGGGGGCGGTGGCATGCGCCCATTGCACGTCCAGCGTGATTTCAGTGGCCCAACCCGAGTCATATGCGGGAACGGTGCTGGTGAGACCGCCGGCCGAGGTGCTGTACACCTGCGAGAACTCGCAGGCAGTGCTGGAGGCGGTGGCCAAGGGCAGGCTGCTGGAGGCGGCAATCGCCTTGCTGGTGCAAGTGGGCAGGCCGAACTTCAGGTTGAAGGCAGCGAGCTCGGCCAGCACATAAGGGTCGTGCTTGGCGTCGACGATGTAAATCGTCTGGCCCGCACCCAATTGGGCGGCCTGCGCCGTTGTCAACGTGGCGCCAGCGGCGGGCAAGGCAGGTAGGCCGTAGGCGGCGCGAATTTGGGCGGGCGTGTAGGTGGACACGGCCGAGGTACTGGCCTTGGGTGCGGCCGACTCGCCGCTGGAAGAGGCCAGGGCGCTGCTGCGGCGGTTGGCCTGCAGGGTCTGTACCGTGAGGCCGCGGGAGGCCATGCCGCTGAACTCGGCAGGGACGTCTTGCTGGGTGGCTTGGCGCCCGGCGGAGGCGGTGTTGTCGCCTTGCGCATCGGTGTCGCCGGGTTCGTTCAGCAAAACCGGGGCAATGTGGAAAGTTGCCTGCGCCTGCTGTTGCCCGGCGGTGTCGGGCAGCGTGGCCGCCAGGGCTTGCGCAAGGCCCGTGTCGCCGCTGTTGGCCGTTGTGACGCTGACGCTGCTGGTGGCTGCCGCCTGTGTCGTCGCTTGTGCGGCGCTGGTGTCCTGCCCGCCGCCGCAGGCGCTGAGCAAGGTGGCCAGCACGGTGGGCAGCAGCAAGGCGCTGCCGGATTTGATAGACTTCAGGGACTGCTGCGTCATGGCCAGGTCGCTCCAACTCAATGCAAAGGCGGGCGAGGGCCAAACACAGTCAACAAAGCCCTGGCTTTGTTGGCAACCCCGCTACCTTGGCGCTTGCCTTGTGGCGTGAGCGCTGTAGGCCGGTGGCTTTGCGTCCCTGGCTTTCGACAGGTTTGCCCTCGATACTGGTGGCTTCCTGGGGTGAACCCTGGGAAACCATTGGATGCGACTCTAACCTCAAGGTTCGACGCGTGCACCTGGGGTTTCTGTAAAGAAGATCGGCGCTGTGATCGAGTTCACGCCCCGCCTCGTGATTCAGGGTGATTCATCGTGACGCGCTGCAGCGGGGCTGAAATGCAAGCGGCCCGGGGGCCACCCGGGCCGCTTGCCGCTTGAGCAAAAAACTGCTCAGAACGATTGGATCGTTTAGAAGCGCATGCCGACGCCGACGCCGATCAGCAGCGGGTCAACCTTGAATTTGCCAACTTCGGTGCCGCTGGAATAGATCTTGGTGCCGATCTGCACCTTTTTGACATCCACGTTCAGGTAGATGTTCTTGGCGATCTGGTAGTCAGCGCCGATCTGGGCGGACAGGCCCCAGCTGGTGTTGTCGGTGCTGGGGTGCAGCGCGGTGTCCACGGCAGAGTCAAACTTCACTTCCGAGAAATTGGTGAAGTTGACGCCCAGACCCACATAGGGGCGGAAGGTGCCGTTGGGGATGAAATGGTACTGCAGCGACAGGGTGGGCGGCAGGTGCTTGAGGGTGCCGATCTTGCTGCCGTTGGAGCGGATGTCGTGGCTTTGCGGATAGGTCAGGATCAGCTCAGTCGCGATATTGGGCGTGATGAAGTAGCTGATATCGACTTCAGGAATTACTTTGTTGTTGATGCTCAGGCCCAGACCGGTGCTGTCGCTGTTGGCCGAATCCAGATTGACGGCGCGGGCACGCACCATCCAGGGGCCTTCTTGTTGCGCTTGTGCGGCCAGGGCGGTGCAGGCCAAGGCGGCTGCGGTCAGCGATGCGGCGAGAGTCTTTGTGAGGGTGATGGACATTTCAATGCTTCCTTCTAGGTCTGGGAGTAAGTCCCGATAGACAGCATTGAATCGATCTCGGGCGGGCCTGCCCTTGACATATCGCAAACGAAAAAAAGCCCTCACGAGGAGGGCTGTGCGGATTTGAGCCAGCGCAAGAAACTTAGCCAAGACTGAGGCGTTTGCACAACTCCAGCGTCAAGGCGGACTGATTGAGCGTATAGAAGTGAACGCCGGGTGCGCCGCCCGCGATCAGACGCTCGCACACGCGGGTCATCACATCCAAGCCAAAAGCGCGGATGGAGGCCGTGTCATCCATATAGCCTTCCATCTTCAGGGCCACCCAGCGCGGGATTTCGATGCCGTCACGCGCGGCAAACTGGGCGATGCGAGCGTAGTTATGGAAGGGCATGATGCCCGGCACGATGGGTGCGCTAACGCCGAGTTTGCGCGCCTCGTCGACGAAATGAAAATACGCGTCGGGGTTGAAGAAGAACTGGGTGATGGCCGCATTGGCCCCCGCCGCCATCTTGTCCGCAAAGTGCTGCAAATCCTTGGCTGCATAGCGTTGCTGCGGGTGGTACTCGGGGTAGGCGGCGACCTCGATCTGCCAATCTGGGCCTTGCGTTTCGCGGATGAAGCGCACCAGCTCGGCGGCATAACGAAATTCACCGGCGGTAGCGGTGCCACTGGGCAGGTCGCCCCGCAGGGCCACCACACGGCGGATGTTCTGGGTCCGGTAGGTGGCCAGAATCTCGGCAATGTTCTCGCGCGTGGAGCCTACGCAACTCAGGTGTGGTGCGGCCTCAAACCCGCTGGCGGCAATGTCCATCACCGTGGCCAGGGTCTTCTCGCGGGTGGAGCCGCCTGCGCCGTAGGTGACGCTGAAGTAATGGGGATTCAGGACGCTGAGGTCCTGCACCACGGTCTTGAGTTTTTCGGTGCCCACGGGTGTGTTGGGCGGGAAGAACTCAAAGCTGACGGGCGTCTTTTTGTTCGTGCTCATGGTTGCTTATTCCTTGTCTCCAGGCGCGCGTGTGGCCCAGAGGAAAAATTCTCTATTGCCGTCACCGCCGGTGATGGGGCTGTCGAAATAGTCGCGCACGGTGAGGCCCGCAGCGGCACAGGCCTCGCGGGCCTTGGCTTCTAGCCGCGGGTATTGGCTGGCGTCCTTGACCAAACCACCCCGTGCCACGGCCTTGGGGCCCAACTCGAACTGCGGTTTGATCAAGAGCAAGACGTGACCTTGCTCAGACAACCACGGCGTCAAATCGGGCAGGGCGCCCAGCATGGAGATGAAGCTGAGGTCACCGACGATGAGCTCAAATCCGGTCGCCGGCTTGTGCTTGGCGAGCTCTGAGGCCGCCAGCTCACGCACGTGCAGGCCTTCCAGCGCGACGATGCGCGCATCGCCCCTGAGCCGCTCGTGCAACTGGCCATGGCCCACGTCTACCCCGACCACGCCAGCTGCGCCGCTCTTGAGCAGGCAGTCGCTGAAGCCGCCGGTGCTTTGGCCCATGTCCAGCACGGTCAGCCCGCTGACCGTCAAACCCGTGTGCTTCAAGGCCCCTTCCAGCTTGAGCCCGCCGCGCGAGACATAACGTGCTTCCGCATCGTCGCCCACGCGCAGCGCCACGCCGGGGATCAAGTCCTGCCCGGCCTTGGTGACCGGCGTCCAGCCTTTGGCCGACTGCCACTCCACCGCGCCCGCCGCGATCAGCCGCTGAGCGATTGAGCGTGTGCTGCAGAGGCCAAGCGCAACGAGTAATTGATCGGCGCGCATCAGCCAATCAATAGCGGTAGCTGTCCGGCTTGTACGGGCCGCTCTTCGGTACCCCGATATACGCGGCTTGCTCTTCGGTGAGTTCAGACAGCTGCGCATTCAGTGTGGTCAGCTGCAGGCGAGCCACCTTCTCGTCCAGATGCTTGGGCAGCACATACACCTTGCCGATGTCGTAGGCGTCCTTGTGGGCAAACAGCTCGATCTGCGCAATGGTCTGGTTGGCGAAGGAGCTGCTCATCACATAGCTCGGGTGGCCGGTGCCGCAGCCCAGGTTAACCAGGCGGCCCTTGGCCAGCAGGATGATGCGCTTGCCATCCGGGAAGATCACGTGATCCACCTGCGGCTTGATCTCTTCCCACTGGTACTTCTCGATCGAGGCGATGTCGATCTCGTTGTCGAAGTGGCCGATATTGCAGACGATGGCATTGTTCTTCATCGCGGCCATGTGCTCGTGGCGAATCACGCCCTTGTTGCCGGTGGTGGTGACGAAGATGTCGGCCTTGTCGGCGGCGTATTCCATCGTGACCACGCGGTAGCCCTCCATGGCGGCTTGCAGGGCGCAGATGGGGTCAATCTCGGTCACCCAGACCTGGGCCGAGAGCGCGCGCATGGCTTGGGCCGAGCCCTTGCCCACATCGCCGTAGCCAGCGATGACAGCGATCTTGCCGGCAACCATCACGTCGGTAGCGCGCTTGATGCCGTCCACCAGGGACTCGCGGCAGCCGTAGAGGTTGTCGAACTTGCTCTTGGTGACCGAGTCATTGACGTTGATGGCGCGGAACAGCAGCGTGCCCTTGGCGGACATTTCTTTCAGGCGGTGCACGCCAGTGGTGGTTTCTTCCGTAACGCCCAGAATCTCCGCACTCTTGCGGGTGTACCAAGTGCCGTCCTCGGCCACCTTGGCCTTGATGGCGGCGAAGAGTACGCGCTCTTCTTCGCTGGTGGGGTTGGCCAGCACGCTCAGGTCTTTTTCGGCCTTCTGGCCCAAGTGCATCAGCAGGGTGGCGTCGCCGCCGTCGTCCAAAATCATGTTCGGGCCTTCACCGGGGGTGCCGGCGGGGCCGAAGTCGAAGATGCGATGGGTGTAGTCCCAGTAGTCTTCCAGTGTTTCGCCCTTGTAGGCGAACACCGGCGTGCCCACCGCCACCAGGGCGGCGGCCGCCTGGTCTTGCGTGGAGAAAATATTGCACGAGGCCCAGCGCACTTCGGCGCCCAGGGCTTGCAGGGTCTCGACCAGCACGGCGGTCTGAATCGTCATGTGCAGGGAGCCGGTGATGCGCGCGCCCTTGAGAGGCTGGCTGGCGGCGTATTCTTTGCGGATGGCCATCAGCGCGGGCATCTCGCTCTCGGCGATATTGATTTCTTTGCGGCCCCAGGCGGCCAGGGCCAGATCGGCGATATGGTATTGCTCGGGGCTCAGTGTGTTCTTCACAACGGTATTCATGGCGGACGGGCTCCTTCAAGTTTTGAAGCCACTGCCACTTTGTGCGAAGTGAGGGTTGCGGGGCAGGTCCGAGACTGCAAGGCGCCCAAGACGCAATCACCCACACAAAACGGCAGCGGGTGAGCGCGGTTGCGAAGAATCGGTGTCTGAAGAGCGACACCGAATTCGATTCCGAGCCTGGCTTCATCCCCTGTGCAGGGATTTGATGAAGTTGCAACGCTCCTCGGAGTGGCGTAATTCTAGCCGCAAGAACGTGCTGATGATCTCAATGACGGCGTGCAAATCTGCACGGCGGACTGGCGACAATGCCACCATCATGCAAGCTTTTTCACTGTGCCCCGCTGCTGCCCTGCGCCCCTTGCGAGGTGTGCTCACCGACATTGACGATACCCTGACCCTTGACGGGCGCATCGCCCCGGAGGCCTGGCGCGCGCTCCAGGCCTTGCAGGCGGGGGGCGTGCCCGTCATCGCCATCACCGGGCGCCCGGCGGGTTGGAGCGAACAATTCGCCTTGACCTGGCCCGTGGCCGCCATCGTGGCTGAAAACGGCGCGGTACTGCTCAGCCGGGATGCGCAGGGCCAGTTGCTGCGGGACTTCGCCCAAGACGAGGTCACGCGTGCCGTCAATTTTGAGCGTTTGCAAGGCTGCGCCGCAGACATCTTGCAGCGTGTGCCCGGCAGCCGCCTCGCCACCGACAGCGCGGGTCGGTTGACCGACATTGCCGTCGACCACAGCGAGCATGCCCATTTGCCGCCCGCGCAGGTGGCCGAGGTTTGTGCTCTCATGCGCGAGCACGGCTTGCGGGCCACGGTCAGCTCCATCCATATCAACGGCTGGATCGGCGAGCACAGCAAATGGAGCGCCGCGCAATGGGCGGTGCCTCACCGGCTCGGGCTGGCATTTGTTGCCGATGAATGGGTGTATGTGGGCGACTCCAGCAATGACGAGCTGATGTTTGAGCACATGCCGCTGAGCGTGGGCGTGGCCAATCTGCAGCGCTTTTTGCCGCAGATGCACTGGCGGCCCAGCTACCTCACGGCAGGGGAGCGCGGCCAGGGATTTGCTGAAATGGCGACGGCATTGCTCGCTGCTCGCCAGGGCGAAGCCGCTTGATTGCCGCGAGTTGCCGTTGCCTTACCCGGACCTAGTCGAGTCCCAGGAATTCGCTCATGTGGGCGAGACACTGCTGCAGTGCGATCTCGAATTGAGGGCCTTGTGGGGGCGGTTTGGCAAAGCCGAGTTCGTGTTCAAGCCGGCCCTCGACCACGCGCAGATTGGCCCAGCCCAACATGTCTTCGCCCCATAGCATGGGCAGGGCGTAGTGGCCCATCTTGCGCTGCGACGCCGGGGTGTAGGCCTCGAACTTGTAGGTCCAGCCCCAGAACATCTCGAAGCGTCGGCGGTCCCACACCACGGGATCAAAGGGCGCCAGCAGGCGCAACTGGGTGTCAGGCCGATGGCTGCGGGACGCCGGCGATTCACCAGCCGGCCAGAACCATGTCTGCCCCTCGATCAGCGCGTGCCCATAACGCTGGCGTGCATGGGCCAGTGCCGCCCGCACTTCCGCGCGCAGATGCGGCGCGCCATAGGCCAGCAGTGACACCAGCTGCCCCAGGGTGCGAGCGGGCAGCGGCGCATAGAGATGGATCACCTGATCAAGCAGGGCGGTGGCGCGCTGTTGGCGGGCGGCGGGGCTATCGTCGGCCTCGGGGTGTGCAGTCGCCGCATAGACGCGGGTGCCTTTGTCACGGCGCGCCACCCTGAGCATGCCGCGGTAATGCATGCCGTCAAGCAAATGCGTTACGGCATTGGTTTGCCCGCCCCAATAACGCCTCACCTGACCGTGGTCAAACACCTGCTGCACCTGCCTGGGGTGCACAGGCTGGGGCTGGGTTTGCACCCAGGCCAGCAGCTCATCGGCGCGTTGGCGGGTCTTGGCATCCCAGGTCCGCTTGGGCGTACGGGGGTGCATCAAGGCCAGGCTCTCTCTGGGCAGAAAACCGTAATTGACGAAGCAGTCTTCTTCAATGTCGAGTTGCGGGTAGCGCTGTTCAAGATCGCCCGCGCGGTAGTTTTTGACCCGCCAGGTCAGAATCAAGTCCTGTGCTCGGGCGGGGGCGCGCATGGGGTCGGCCTGTACGAAGCCGAGCCGTCGGATGGCGCCTGGCAAGTGGGTGGGTTTGAACAGGCTGCGCGCAATGGCATAACGGCGCAGGCTTGCCAGGTCGGGACTACTTTTGGCCATTGACCGAGGGCGGTGCTGGGCTGAGCAAGTCCCCAAAGCCGGACAAGGGCGCACGACCGCTGGCTTGAAAATCAGCCGCGGTCCGGCTGGCGCTGCGTTGTTCGCGTGTGTCCATCTGCATTTCAAAGCTGAAAAAACAATTGCGCCCGCGGGATTTCGCGGCATATAGCGCGTCGTCGGCCCGCCGGATCAGGCCTTCAACGGCGGTGTCCTGGTCGGGGATGCAGGTGGTGATTCCGCCTGACAAGGTCAGGTGGGGTGCGACGCTGGAACTGGGGTGCGGCATGGCGGTGAGCGCCAGTGTGCGCAGCACCGCACGGGCAAAGGTCATGGCGCCGGAGCGTGGCGTTAGCGGCAGGATCAGCGCAAATTCTTCACCCCCGTAGCGGGCGGGGTAGTCGCGTGGACGGCGGCAGATGCCCTGCAGCAGCGAGCCCACCCGCTGCAGGCAGGCGTCACCTGCCACATGCCCTAGGGAATCGTTGTAGCCCTTGAAGAAATCGATGTCGCACAGCACCAGCGTGAGCGGTTGCTGCTCGCGCTGCGCCGCCAAAATCTCTTGCTGCAAGCGTGCGTCAAAGCTGCGTCGGTTGGGCAGCCCGGTCAGCGCGTCTTCATGGCTCAGGCGGGTGAGTTGCTCATTGGCCAGACGCAGTTCGTCCGACAGCTCGATCAGCCGGCTTTGCGTGCGGCGCAAACGCTGCATGGCCCGCAGCTTGGCTTGCAATACCGTGCTGGAAACGGGCTTGACGAGATAGTCGTCGCCGCCGGACTCGATGGCTTGCCAGAGGCAATGGTCTTGGTCCAAGCTCGACAGAAAGATGATGGGGGTCCATCCCCCGGCTTCCGCCGCCCGCATCTGGCTGGCCACCCAGTAGCCGTCATGCCCGGGCATTTCGACATCCAGCAACACCAGGTCGGGGCGATGGCGCTGAAACGCCTGCAACGCCGACTCGGCAGAGTCGGCCTCTTCCACGGCATGGCCGGCGAATTGCAACTGGGCGCTCAAGACCTCACGCGTCGAGGCCTGATCGTCGACAACCAGAATTCGCAAGGGCGGCAGCGCTGTCGGTAGGGGGGCTTGCAGCATGGGCGTCACGCGCTTGAACGCACGGAAACCGTGCTTTCTGATTATGACCCCGCTCAGAATGACGTTGTTGCCCTAAATATGAGGGTTTACCGGGGCCGGCGGGCGTTAGCAAACCACCGGCCTTGGGTGTGACTGCGCGAGGCTTACAGCCCGGCTGCTGCCCTCAGGGCTGCAGCTTTGTCGGTGCGTTCCCACGTGAACTCGGGTTCTTCGCGGCCGAAGTGGCCGTAGGCGGCTGTCTTGGCGTAGATCGGGCGCAGCAGGTCCAGCATCTGGATGATGCCTTTGGGGCGCAGGTCGAAGTGCTCGTTCACGAGGGCGGCGATCTTGTCGTCGCTGATGACACCGGTGCCTTCGGTGTAGACCGTCACATTCATCGGGCGGGCCACGCCGATGGCGTAGGCCACCTGGATCTGGCATTGGCGCGCCAGGCCGGCGGCGACGATGTTCTTCGCCACATAACGGGCAGCATAGGCGGCCGAGCGGTCCACTTTTGTTGGGTCTTTGCCGCTGAAGGCACCGCCGCCGTGCGGGCAGGCGCCGCCATAGGTGTCGACGATGATCTTGCGGCCTGTCAGTCCGCAGTCGCCCTGTGGGCCGCCGATGACGAAGCGCCCGGTCGGGTTGATCAGGTATTTTGTGTCCGCCGTCAGCCATTCTTTGGGCAGCACGGGCTTGATGATTTCTTCGCGGATGGCCTCGTAGAACTCAGGCTTCATCTTGTCGCCCAGGCTCATTTCGGGGGCGTGCTGGGTCGACAACACGATGGTGTCGATGCTGTGTGGCTTGCCGTCCACATAACGCAGCGTTACCTGGCTCTTGGCGTCGGGGCGCAAAAAGGGCAGGCGGCCGTCTTTGCGCAACTGCGCCTGACGTTCCACCAAGCGGTGGGCGTAGTAGATCGGCGCGGGCATCAGCTCGGGCGTTTCGTCGCAGG
This sequence comes from Roseateles koreensis, assembly GCF_028595305.1. Taxonomy (GTDB): domain Bacteria; phylum Pseudomonadota; class Gammaproteobacteria; order Burkholderiales; family Burkholderiaceae_C; genus Paucibacter_A; species Paucibacter_A koreensis. Next base: position 86,980 of record NZ_JAQQXS010000004.1, read on the forward strand.
CGTAGCCGAACATCAGGCCCTGGTCGCCGGCGCCGGTGTTCAGGTGATCGTCCGAGGCGTGGTCCACGCCCTGGGCAATATCGTTGCTCTGCTTGTCGTAGGCCACCAGCACCGCGCAGCCTTTGTAGTCAATGCCGTATTCGGTGTTGTCATAACCGATACGTTTGATGGTGTCGCGCGCCACCTGGATGTAGTCGACATGCGCATTGGTGGTGATTTCACCTGCCAGCACGACCAGTCCGGTGTTGCACAGCGTCTCCGCAGCCACGCGAGAGAGCGGGTCCTGCGTGAAGATTGCGTCGAGAATCGCGTCCGAGATCTGATCGGCCACCTTGTCGGGGTGCCCTTCGGAAACAGATTCAGAAGTAAATAGAAAATCGTTGTTCGCCACTTTTACACTCCATGAATGTCAACAGTTCATCGGCGTTGCCGTGCTGTCAAGGAGACGCGGCGAACGCTTTAGCAGCATTTATTGAGCATCGCTGCCCGGCGGTTGATGTGATCCTGAGATAAAGGCCAGAAAGACAATCCGCATCGCCCCGCAAGTAGTCCATTAACTCGGCGATGGAACAATTATAGAAATATGTTGAACCTGTTTCGCGTCCTCTCCAAATTACCCTTGCGCTGGCTGCATGCTTTGGGCTCCCTGGCTGGCTGGCTCACCTACTGGGGTTCACCCACCTACCGGCGGCGTTTTCAGGCCAATGTGCAGATCGCGGGCCTGCCTTGGTCGACGGCGAAAGGGGCCATTGCGCATGCGGGGCGCATGATTTTGGAAACCCCCTGGCTGTGGATGCGCCCACCCGGGCAGGCGCTGGGCCCGGTCCTGACCTGGGACGGCGCCGAACTGATCGACGCCGCCCTGCAGCAAGGCCGGGGGTTGGTCTTGCTAACGCCGCATTTGGGCTGCTTCGAGATTTGTGCGCAGGCCTTTGCTGATCGGTATTCCGGCCAGTTGGTGGCGGGCGAAGAGGCGGTCAATCCCATCACGGTGCTGTTCCGCCCTGCGCGCCAGCCGTGGTTGCGCGAGGTGGTGGACGCCTCCCGCGAGCGACCTGGCTTGTTCACCGCGCCGGCCAATCTGGCAGGGGTGCGCCAGATGCTGCGTGCGCTGCGCCGGGGCCAAACCATTGGGCTATTGCCGGATCAAGTGCCACCGCAGGGTTTGGGCGTTTGGGCACCGTTTTTTGGCCAACCGGCCTACACCATGACCATGGCCGGCAAGCTCTTGCAGCAGACCGGAGCTGCCGCCTTGTTGATCTGGGGCGACAGATTGCCGCAGGGGCGCGGTTTTGTGGTGCATGTGCGACCGGCGCCGCAGATCGCTGCCGATTCGGCCCCAGAATCCGCAGCCGCAATCATCAACAAGGCCATGGAAGAAATGATTCGACTCGCGCCCGCCCAATATTTGTGGGGCTACCACCGCTATAAGCAGCCGCGTGGCCTAGACATTGGCACGGCCCCAGCGCCAGCCTCCGCGGATGCTGCCGCTGCAACTGATCCCGCCGGGAAGGCCTGAGCCATGTGGTCTCGTGTGGGTGCTTATGTGCTGATTGGCTTGCTGTGGCTGCTGCATTTTCTGCCGCTTTCCTTGCTGGCTGCGCTGGGGCAGGGCCTGGGGGGCTTGTTGTGGGTGCTGGCCGGGCGCCGCCGGCGCATTGCGCTGCGCAATCTAGAGCTTTGTTTTCCTGAAAAAGATGCCGCTGAACGTGAGCGTTTGGCCCGCGAGCATTTCGGCTGGATGGGGCGCAGCCTGCTGGAGCGAGGCCTGATCTGGTTTGCCTCGCCGGCGCGGTTGCGGCGAATCCTGCATGTGAAGGGCAATATCGCCCTGTCCGAGCAGGGCTCGGTGATGTGGTACCTGCCGCACTTTGTCGGCCTGGAGTGGGTGGGGCCGGCCATCATGCTGAACCAGAAGGCGCCGGGCGTGGACATCTTCCAGCGCCAGAGCAACCCGGTGTTTGACCGCTACATGCTGCGCGGGCGCCAGCGCTTTGGTGAGACCGCCTTCGTGGATCGCAGTGAAGGCATTCGCCCCGTGCTGCGCCTGATCAAGCAGGGCTACTCATTTTTGAATGCGCCAGACCAAGACTTTGGCATCAAGGACTCCGCCTTCGTGCCCTTCTTCGGCGTGCCCGCCTGCACCTTGCTGGCGCCGGCCAAGATCGCGCAAAGCATGAAGATGCCGGTGCAACCGCTGGTGGTCACCATGCTGCCGGGCGGGCAGGGCTATGAGGTGGAGGCCTGCGAGCCTCCGGCCAACTACCCCAGCGGCGACCTGCTGGCGGATGCTCACGCCATGAATGCGTGGCTGGAAGCGCGCATCCGTCGCCATCCGGCGCAGTACCTTTGGGTGCACCGCCGCTTCAAGACCCGTCCTGAAGGCGAAGCGGGGCTGTACTGATCCGTTGATCCGATCTGAAGCCGATCCGGCGCGGGGCAGGATCGGGGCCAAGGTGATAATCCCGCCATGAATCTACGTTTCACCAAAATGCAGGGCGCCGGCAATGACTTTGTGGTCATCGACGCCACAAGCGCGCCGCTGCAGTTGAGTGCCGAGCAAATCCGTGTTCTGGGCGATCGGCGTTTTGGCGTGGGCTGCGACCAAATTCTGGTGATCGAACGAAGCCATACGCCTGACGTCGATTTTCGCTACCGAATCTTCAACGGCAGCAGCGGCGCCGAGGTGGAGCATTGCGGCAACGGGTCACGCTGTTTTGTGCGTTATGTGGTGGACAAAGGCTTGACCGACAAGCGCAGCGTGCGCGTCGAAACGGTCAACGCGATCTTGACCCTGCACTTGCGGGACGACGGCCGCGTCACCGTTGACATGGGCGCGCCGGTGTTCGATTTGGCACGGGTTCCTTTCGATCCGCATGGCTTGAACCCGCGTGAATTGAACGGCTTTGCGCTGTGGCCTTTAGAAGGCGCTGATTGCGAAGTGGCCGTGCTCTCCATGGGCAACCCGCATGCCGTGCAACGCGTTGACGATGTGGACCGCGCGCCGGTGCTGCAGCGTGGCGCTTTGGTGGAGGCGCACGCCCGCTTTGCACGCAAGGTGAACGCGGGCTTCCTGCAAATTTTGTCGCGCAACGAAGTGCGCCTGCGCGTTTTCGAGCGTGACGCGGGTGAAACCCTGGCCTGCGGCACGGGCGCTTGTGCCGCTGTGGTGGCAGGCATCCGCCTCGGTTGGCTGGACGAGTCGGTGGAAGTGCACGCCCGTGGCGGCGATTTGAAAATTGAATGGGCAGGCCTGACGCAAGGCCTGCACGCACCGGTGCTGATGACAGGGCCGGCGCAATCCGTGTTTGAAGGAGAAATTTCGCTGTGAACAGCCACATCCCCACGCCCGAGGGCGCGCCCAGCATCACCGAGCAGGACATTGCCGAGTTTTTGCTCCGTACGCCGAGCTTTTTCGAGCGCCACGCCGAGTTGCTGGCCACCGTGCAACTGACGCACCCGCTGGGGCAGCGGGCGGTGTCGCTGCAAGAGCGCCAGGCCGAGATGCTGCGCGACAAGATCAAGGGCCTGGAGTTCAAGATCATCGAGATGATCCGCAACGGCCAGGAAAACGTGGCTATTGCCGACCGCCTGCACCGCTGGACCAAACGCCTGATGCAGACGTCACGCGCCGCTGACCTGCCCGAGGTGTTGTTGCACGAGTTGCGCCACCACTTCATGATTCCGCTCGCCGGCCTGCGCTTGTGGGATGTGGCGCCGGCGTTTGCCGACGCAGAGTTCGCCCAGGCGGTCAGCGCGGATGTGAAGAGCTTCGCGAACAGCCTGTCGCAACCCTATTGCGGCGTGAACTCGGGGTTTGAGGCGGCGCGATGGTTGAGCGGCCAGGAAGGCGCGCCCGCCACCGGCGCCGCGGCGTCGATTGCGCTGATTCCGCTGATGCCCGCGGAAGAAGGGCGCAAGAGCTTTGGCCTGTTGGTTTTGGGCTCCCCGGACCCGACCCGCTACACGGCGGAAATGGGCACCGAGTTTTTGCAGCGCGTGGGTGATATCGCCAGCGCGGCGCTGGGGCGATTGCTGGCGTTGCCGGCCTCAACAGCTGCTGATGAAGGTCGCGGGGGCTGAAGCCGCCGAGCCGGTTGACGAGGGGCCGCGCCCCTTGTTACCGCTGCTTCAGGACTATCTGAACCATGTGCGGGTGGAGCGCCGCCTGGCGCCGCGCAGCGTGGCGATCTACACGCAGGCCCTGCAGCGCTTGCAGGCGTTCAGCCAATCCGGCGCGGGTCTGAATCTCACGGCATTGAGCATGCTCCAGGCGCGGGGGTTGTTGATGCGCATGCATGGCGAGCAGCAGTTGGGGCCGCGCAGCATGGCGTTGCAGTTGTCGGTGTGGCGGGGGCTGTACCGTTACCTCGGCGGACGCCAACAAGTGTCGTTCAACCCTTTTGATGGCTTGCGTGCGCCGAAGGCACCCCGACCCCTGCCCAAGGCCTTGGGGGTGGACGACGCGGTGCATCTTGCCGAATTCAAGAGCACCCAAATCGACCCGGTGGCTGCGGCCCTGGACCACTGCATGGTCGAACTCTTATACGGTTGTGGCCTGCGTGTGGCGGAACTTGAAGGCCTGGACGTTCAAGCCAACCCGGCCGCCCTGGGTTGGGTAGACACCCAGGCGGCGGAGGTGCATGTGCTGGGCAAGGGCAGCAAACGGCGCAGTGTGCCGGTGGGCGAGGCCGCCTTGGCGGCACTGCAAGCCTGGTTGACTGTGCGCGGGCAAAGAGCCCTGCCGGACGAGCGGGCTTTGCTGGTGGGCGTGCGTGGGCGGCGGCTCGGCTCGACGCAGATTCGCACGCACTTGCGCCAGCATGCGCTGGCGGCGGGCAGTCCCAGTCATGTTCATCCGCATATGCTTCGGCACTCCTTCGCCTCGCATGTGTTGCAGTCCAGTGGTGACTTGCGGGCTGTACAGGAGTTGTTGGGGCATGCGCAGATTGCCACCACGCAGGTGTACACCCAATTGGACTATCAGCATCTGGCCAAAATTTATGACGCAGCGCATCCGCGCGCAAAGAAGAAAAAACATGACTGAGTTGCAAGTTCGTGGGCGCAAACCCCGCATGAAATTGACCGCACCGCACCGCCATGCATTGGCTTTTGCGGTGCTGATCTTGGGCATGGCTCGGGCCCAGGCTCAGACTGTGGTCGAGCCGACGTCCCCTGCATTCGCAACCGCTACGCGCGTTCGCCTGGGCGAATCGCGCCCTGCCGCGGTGGAGCTTAACTGGACCCCGCTGGCCCTGCCGGATGGCGGCAAAACTTCGATGCTGGGCGGCAGTTACCTGATGGCGGTGAACGACGACTGGGGCTTTGGCCCCAGCGTGTACGGCTCGGCCAGCGGGGGCTACGGCGGCATTTTCACAGTGGGCTTGACGACGCAGCGGCGCTGGCGTGTGGGCCAGGACACGCATCTTGCGGCCGGTCTGTATGTGGGGGCCGGCGGTGGGCTGAGCAGCGACCAGCTGCGTTTTGGCGGCGGCTTGATGCTGCGCCCCGAGTTGTCGCTGCGCACCGAGTTTGGCGACTGGTATGGCGGTATCGGGGTTGCCATGATCCGATTCCCGAGCGGCAATATCAGCGGCACCAGCTACACCGTGGTGCTGGGGCGGGCTAGCAGTTTTGCCAGCTTTTTGCCCAGCGACTCCGGCCGGCCGGGGCGTGCGGGCTCCCGCACCGGGCTGGGGTTTGACGAAATCATGCTTTATGGTGGCATCGATACGCCCCGCAGCAACACGCTCAACCGCAGCGGCCAATCCAGCACCAAGCACCTTGGCAAGGCGGGTGCTGACTTGCGCCAGTACATTGCCGATGGCAGTTGGTGGGGCGTAGAGGCAGCCGGTGCCGCTCAGGGCGGCAGCGATGGTTATATGGAAGTGTTGGCCAATGCGGGCCAGGACTGGTCGGTGGGCAGCCCCAAAGTGCGTGTAGGCGCCCAGTTAGGGTTGGGCCTCGGTGGTGGCGGCAATGTGGACACTGGCAGCGGCTGGCTGCTGCGCGCCGGCCCCAGCCTGCGCTGGGTGACACCTTGGGGGCCGAGCCTGCGCCTGGAGGGCGGGTGGACACAGGCCGTGTCGGGCCACTTCTCTGGCAGTTTCGCGCGCTTGGGCTTGAGCTTTCCGCTCGACATCACGCCCTCGGCCTCGGCGGCCTGGGGCGGTGATGACCTCGACGAAGGCATCGTGCGCACCACCCAGATCTTTGCCAACGTCACGCAGCTCGGCAATGTCTTGTTCAAAGACGGCGCGCGTGAGTCCATTGGCCTGTACAACATGGTCATGACCCGAGAGCTGACGGCGCATCTGTACGGCGTGGCTCATGCCGGCAGTGCAGCCACGGGGCGTGCGGGTGCGTACTCCGTTGGTATGTTCGGTTTGGGCCTGCAGAGCAACGCTTGGGGCGCTTGGCGCCTGGGCGCCGAGTTGCTGGCGGGTGCCGCGGGTGGTGGCGGCGTGATGGTGGGCGGCGGTGCCGTCGGGCAGGGCGAGCTGTGGGCGCAGTGGGAGGGCGAGCGGCTGCGCTTGCGCGGCGGCCTGGGGCAGTGGCGCAGCTTGCGCCATGCGGAGCAATCAGCGCCCATGGTCAGCTTGTCAGTGGGTTATGCCTACGGTGCGTTGGCCCGTTGAATGGCCGAGCGAAGCAAGCAACATCAGGAAATCTCATGAAGAAAATCGTCATACGCGCAGGCAAAGAGCGCTCGCTGCAACGCCGCCACCCTTGGGTGTTTGAAAGCTCCATCGCACGCGGCGGCGCCGACGCCGGCGAAACGGTGCGGGTGGAGTCCATCGAGGGCGGGTTCTTGTGCTGGGGCGCGTTCAGCCCGCGCTCCAACATCCGCGTGCGGGCCTGGAGCTTTGAGGAGGCGCAGCGCATCGACGCGAGCTTCTTTGAGCAGCGCCTTGCCCGCGCCCTGGCCATGCGCGCGCGCCTGCCCATTGCCTCCGACGCACTGCGCCTTGTGCATGGCGAGGCCGACGGCCTGCCCGGCCTCATCGTTGACCGCTACGGCGACACCTTGGTGGCGCAGTTTTTGTCCGCCGGCGTCGAGCGATGGAAGGCCGTGATCGTCGATCAGCTGCTGGCCGCCACCGGCTTGCAGCGCTTGTATGAGCGATCTGACGCACAGGTGCGTGAGCTTGAAGGCCTGCCGCAGCAAACGGGCTGGCTGCGTGGTGCTGATGTTCATAATGGCCAGACTGAACTGACCATTGCTGAGCACGCCTGGCGCCTGAGTCTGGACGTGGCCGAGGGCCACAAAACCGGCTACTACCTGGACCAACGCGACAACCGCAAGAAGTTTGCCGACAGCGTGCGCCAGTACGGTTGCAAGACGGTGTTGAACTGCTTCAGCTACACGGGCGGTTTTTCGGTGGCGGCCTTGGCCGGTGGTGCCGAAGAGGTCATCAGCGTTGACTCCAGCGCGCCAGCATTGGCCCGGGCTGATGCCCACGTGCGCTTGAACGGCTTTGACGCCGCCCGCCACCGCAGCCTGGACGCTGATGTCAACGCCACGCTGCGCAACTTTCTCAAAGAAGGCCGGCAGTTTGATGCCATCGTGCTGGACCCGCCCAAGTTCGCGCCCACGGTGGCCCATGCGGAGCGCGCCGCGCGGGCCTACAAAGACATCAACCGGCTGGGCTTGAAGCTATTGGCGCCGGGCGGCTTGCTGTTCACCTTTTCGTGCTCGGGCGGCATCAGCCCCGACTTGTTCCACAAAATCGTGGCCGGCGCGGGCATGGACGCGCAGGTAGACGCCTACATCCTCGACCGCGTGGGCGCCACGCCCGACCACCCGCAGACCATCAACTTCCCCGAAGGGGAGTACCTCAAAGGCCTGCTGTTGCTGAAGGCTTGAAGGGGCGGCCTGGGGCGGCCCGCGCCCACGCCCACGGCTGGGCTCAGCCCGGCAAGGTGATGCGGGGGTCGAACTTGGCCCGGTGCACGCTGAAAAACGTCTTCACATTGCGCACATTGGCGTCCTGCGTGAACAAGCGCTGCACCAGCCCGTGGTAGGCCAGCATGTCGGGTACCTGCAAAATCAGCACAAAGTCAGGCCCTGGCGACACCCGGTAGCACTGCTGCACCGCCGCGTCAGCTTGCACCTTGGTTTCAAAAGCGGCCAGATGTTCAGCGCCCTGGCGGTCCAGCGTGATCTCCACGATGGCGCTCAGGCTGGCGCCTAACTTGTCGGCATTCAGCAGCGCAACGCGGCGCTCGATGATGCCCATTTCTGTCAAACGCTTGACCCGGCGCAGGCCGGTGGCTGGCGACACATGCGCGGCCAGCGCCAAGTCCTGGTTGGACAGCGCCGCGTCCCGTTGCAGCAAATCCAGTAGGCGCAGGTCGGTGGCATCCAGCACCAAGGTTTGACTTGAATTGCTCATATTTAATCGTTTCGTGAAATTTTCATTCTTTACTGCGGAGTCGTGAATGATTATTTCAAATTCAATTTAATTTTGAAAGCATTGATTTCTGTCGTTTGCCTACGATGGCTGCTATTCGTTCAACCTCTTCTTCAAGAGAGCAGTCAGCCATGTGTGGAATCGTCGGTTCTGTCAGTCAGCGCAACATCGTTCCCATCCTGATCGAAGGCCTCAAACGCCTGGAATATCGGGGTTATGACTCCTGCGGCGTGGCCGTGCACCAAGACGGCGGGCTCAAGCGCGCCCGCAGCACCTCACGCGTGGCCGAACTCATGGCGCAAGCGAAAGACGACCCCATCGCCTCGGGCACCGGCATCGCCCACACCCGCTGGGCCACGCACGGCGCCCCGGCGGTGCACAACGCGCACCCGCATTTTTCACAAGGCCCCCATGCCACTGAAGGCAGCGTGGGCCGCATCGCGCTGGTGCACAACGGCATCATCGAGAACCACGACGAACTCCGCAACGAACTCAAAGCCAAGGGCTACGCCTTCAGCAGCCAGACCGACACCGAAGTGATCGCCCATCTGGTGGACCACCTCTACAACGGCGACCTGTTGGAGGCCGTGCAGCAGGCCTTGCCGCGCTTGAAGGGCGCCTACGCGGTGGCGGTGTTCTGCCGCGACGAGCCGCACCGTGTGGTGGCCGCGCGTGAAGGCTCGCCGCTGGTGCTGGGCGTTGGCATGGAAGCGGCCGATGCCGAGAACTTCGTCGCCTCCGACGCCATGGCCCTGGCCGGCGTTACCGACCAGATCGTCTACCTTGAAGAAGGCGACGTGGTGGACCTGCAGTTGGGCCGTTACTGGATCAGCGCCCTGAACGCTGAGACGGGCCGTTATGAGGCTGCACAGCGCCCCGTACGCACGGTGCATGCGCACAGCGGCGCGGCCGAACTGGGCCCTTACCGCCACTACATGCAGAAAGAAATCTTCGAGCAACCCGAGGCCATTGCCAACACGCTGGAAGGCGTGGTCGGCATCAGCCCCGAGCTGTTTGGCGACGGCGCCTACAGCGTTTTCAAAGAGATCGACTCGGTGTTGATCCTGGCCTGCGGCACCAGCTTCTACTCCGGCTCCACCGCCAAGTACTGGCTGGAGTCCATTGCCAAGATCCCCACCAATGTGGAAATCGCCAGCGAATACCGCTACCGCGACAGCGTGCCAAACCCGCGCACTTTGGTCGTTACGATCAGCCAGAGCGGCGAAACCGCCGACACCCTGGCCGCCCTCAAACACGCTCGTAGCCTGGGCATGAAGCACACCTTGACCGTTTGCAATGTGGCCACCAGCGCCATGGTGCGTGAGTGCGAGTTGGCCTACATCACCCGCGCCGGTGCTGAAATCGGCGTGGCCTCCACCAAAGCCTTCACCACGCAACTGGTGGGCCTGTTCATGCTCACACTGGCATTGGCGCAGACACGCGGCGTGCTCAGTGATGCGCAAGAAGCCGAGCACCTGAAGGCCCTGCGCCACTTGCCCGTGGCCGTGCAGGCCGTGCTGGCACTGGAGCCCCAGGTCATCGCCTGGAGTGAAGAATTCGCCCGCAAAGAGAACGCGTTATTCCTGGGCCGCGGCTTGCATTACCCCATCGCTTTGGAAGGCGCGCTCAAGCTCAAGGAAATCAGCTACATCCACGCCGAGGCCTATCCCGCCGGTGAGCTCAAGCACGGCCCGCTGGCCCTGGTCACCGCCGAAATGCCCGTGGTCACGGTCGCCCCCAACGACACCCTGCTCGAAAAGCTCAAGAGCAATATGCAAGAAGTCCGTGCCCGCGGTGGCCAGTTGTACGTGTTCGCTGACGGCGACACCCAGATCGAAAGCGAACCCGGCCTGCACGTGATCCGCATGCCCGAGCACTACGGCGCACTCAGCCCCATCCTGCACACCGTGCCCCTGCAACTGCTGGCCTACCACACCGCTTGCGCCCGAGGCACCGACGTGGACAAGCCCCGAAATTTGGCGAAATCAGTGACGGTGGAGTGAGGGGCGCAGCGGGTGTTGGCTGTTGATCGTATAAACAAAGACTGTCAGAAAAAAATAAAGCATGTCAGTTCTGAATTGGGGCTCCTGCTGACTCCAACAAATGAAGACCATCGGGAGCAAATAAAGACAGTCGGGCATTTACTGTCGAAGTTCATTGATTTCTGAGCTTTGTTCGTTCAATGCTGAACTTTCGAGGCGCTAGTCTGCTGCAGCGCGGCTCAACGAGTGCGCCCTCCATGTTGGGTGGTACCTTTAGCGCTCCGGCGGCCCCCATAGAGGCCTCAAAAGCGGTGAAACCAACGCTTCAGCTGCAAAAGAAGACCGCCCAAGCGTTTGTTCGGCGGTCGCAGCCTTGTCAGACGGTATGGGTGGTGGTCTCGGCCGCTGCGCACCTCACGCACCGGATGTGTCTACCCATATCCGGGGGCCGCTTTGTGCATTGGAGATGCACAAGCGTGACCAGCGAATGAGTCGATCAACTTCACAGTTGATTTGACAGGCCAGCACGGCGCTCAAGACACACTCGATCTGTATTCGGTAAGCGGAAAACATCACGCTCCAGTCCGTCAGGGAAACTCCGCCGCTCCTGGAATTCACCATCAAGGCTCATCACCAAGGCGCGAGCGCTCGCGTTGGAGTCATTCATATACGTTTCAACAACCGGCCAGCCGAGCACCTCGTAGGCGTGCGCTATCACTGCACGGGAGGCCTCCTTCGCAAGCCCTTGACCGCGGGCTTGCGGGAGCAGCCACCAAGTCAATTCGCGTGGCCATCCTTTGCCCTGCCAGAAGCCACAAACCCCGACGACTTGTTGGTCAACCTTCTGCTGAACGGCCCAAACACCAAAACCTTGCAAGTACCAAGTCCCTAGATCAGAGGCCAATCGTGCCCAGGCCGCTCCGGCACTCAAGGGTCCACCGTAGTTGGCCGAGGCCTTTGCATCCGTATAGAAGGCTTGGTAGGCAGGTTCGCAGCTTTGGTCGAGCGGGACAAGGGAGAGGCGCTCAGTGCGTAAAGTCGGAATATGTAACATGTCAATTCGTGGTGGGAGGGCCTTTGAGTTCGACTAGATTGCCGTCGGGATCATGGATATAGAGTGAAAGTCCATCGCCGTCGGCACCAAAGTTTTCTTCTGCCGGGCCAAGCGGCTTGATCCCATAAACAGCAAGATGAGCAAGCAAGGGAAGTTCCAGAAAAGGTTCAACTCTGAGGCATAGATGGTCTAGATTGCGGCCTTGCGAGCCTGCTCCGGCCCCTCCTCGGCGTCCAAGTACACCGTCGATGCGTATCAAATCGATCATTGATGTACCGGCCCGCAGATGCACCAACCCAAGGTCATCGCGACGCTTGACTATGGCGCAGCCCAACACCGTCTCATAGAACGAGATGGACCGGGTCAGGTCACTGACCCGCAAAACGAGATGATCAATTCTTTGAACGCTGAGAGCCGTCAACATACACGCCAACTCCTTCTGATGAAACCGCACGATTCACCGTACGAGACCCGCCCACTTCTCCGTGAGGACTGGGCGGCGTCACGCCAGACTTCAACAGCTTGAAGTTGCGTACGTACGTGGAGCCCAACGCGCTGGAGTTGGTTGCCTTTGTGGTCGTTAAGCCAACGCGTGTCTTTTGGTTTGGTGCCCAGCCGACGCAGCTTTTGCCAAGCCAGGTCATGTAATGAACAAGTGGTACTGCGGTGCGTAGGGTATGCAAGGGGCAAGCCTGGAAGGCATCGATCAGTCCTTCGGTCGCGTGACATGTATGCGCATGGAAACTAGGTGGTTCTCGCATGGGTCTGGAAATTTGTTTCGACATGCAGGCATGATGAAAGTTCAAGTTAACTTGAAGTCAAGAACTATTTTCTATCTGGCAAGAGTACTCTCACTAGCTCGGTTTCGCTTGCTGAGTGCCGCAGCAGCGGCCTGCACCTTGAGGGGCGCGTCAGTGCCCAAAGGCGACGTCCGCCCCGGTTCGTACTACTCACGCCGCCGGGCACAGGCCATCGTTCGGCAGGTTTCCAGATACCGCCAGTCGACAGGCGAAGGTACGTACTTGCGCAGGCGGGGATGCCCTTGGTTTGAACCTCCGCATCCTAGGTTGGGATGCCCGCAATACAAAATAGAAACACTACGCGCCAAGTGTGAAGCTTCGGATCGCCGGTTCGGTCGCGCGTGGGTAGAAGTAAACAGTTAAGTCTGGGTCCGCGAGGGGCTTGTGGCTTTGGGATGCGTGTGCCGGTCAATCTACGCACCCGGGCAGCATGTGTCACCGCATTGCGGCCGGCCGACAGCCCGAATTTATTGCCCCAAAGCGGTCAGTCAGGACTGCATTACAAGCGCCTCACGGCATCAGCCGATACCCGACCGCAGTTTCTGTCAGCAAATGCCTGGGCTGCGCCGGGCTCTGCTCAAGCTTCTGGCGCAGATTGCCCATGTACACGCGCAGGTAGTGGTTGTCGTCGACATGCGAAGGCCCCCAAACCGCCTTGAGCAACTGTCGATGGGTCAACACCCTGCCGGCATTGGCGATGAGGTGAGTCAGTAGTCGATATTCGGTTGGCGTTAGGTGAACGGCCTCGCCAGCGCGCCGTATTTGGCGCGCGGCGAGGTCCACCTCGACGTCGCCAAAGCGGAACGAACTCGATGCCGGCACGCTGAGTGCCGCTGCCGTCTGGCTGCGCCGCAGTGCCACCCGTACGCGCGCCATCAACTCGCCCACGCCGAAGGGCTTGGTCAGGTAGTCGTCTGCACCGGCGTCCAAGGCTGCAATCTTGTCGGTTTCGTCGCTGCGGGCCGAGAGCACGATCACCGGAACGCCAGACCAGGCTCGCAAGTCCTTCAGATAGTCGACGCCGTCGCCGTCGGGCAGGCCCAGGTCAAGAACCACCAGGTCCGGTTTGCGCGTGCCGGCATCAATCAGCCCCTGACGCACTGTTTCGGTCTCAAACACTTGCCAGCCCTCGGCCTCCAGCGCCATGCGTACAAAGCGTCGGATGCTGGGTTCGTCCTCGACGATCAGGGCGACGGGATGCGGTTCGCTCATAACTCGGTTTCTTCTTCTAGCTCTGGAACGATGGGCGGCGTGCCGAGCGGCAGAGCCAGCACGAAGGTGGCGCCCCCTCCAGGCGTTTGCTCCGCCCAGATGCGCCCCTGGTGTGCCTCCATGATGGCACGGCAGATGGCAAGGCCCAGGCCCACACCTGGCGTCGTCGACTCGCTCTTGGCCCGGGCGAATTTCTCGAACAAGGCCTCTTCCCGTCCAGCGGGCAGGCCGGGGCCGTTGTCCGTCACGCACAGCCACAGCTCTTCACCGTGAACCGCCGCCGCGATGCGCACTGCGCTGCCGACCGGCGTGTACTTGGCGGTGTTCTCCAGCAGATTGCACAGCACGCGCTCGATAAGCACGGCGTCCAGGTCCACCAGCGGCAGGCCGGGCGCCAAATCCGTCGTGACCTGATGTCCGCGCAGCACCGCCTGCATGGCCTGCAAGGCGCTGCCGACGACTTCCTCAATCGGCTGCCACTCCCGGCGCAGCTGTACGGCGCCGCTTTGCAGTCGCGCCATGTCGAGCAGGTTGTTCACCATGGCGTTGATGCGCTGCGATTCGCGCTGCAGTGCCTGTGCCATGTCGCGCCCCTCCTCGGGCAGGGAGGGCAAGACCGCCAGCGTGTCGGCCAAACCATATACAACCGCCAATGGCGTGCGCAGGTCATGCGAGAGCGCCGACAGCAGCGAATTGCGCAGGCGTTCGGATTCAACGTGAACCAATGCGTCCTGCGCCACCTCCACGTAGTGCACCCGCTCCAGCGCCTGGCCGATGATGCTGGCGTAAGTGTCGAGCTGGGCGCGACGCTCGGGTTGCATCACGGCGGCCAGTTCGCGCGGCCGCAGCGCCAGGACGCCGCGTGCCCGCATCGGCGCCTGCAGCGGCAGATAGAACCATGCGCTGCCAGGCAGGGTGTCGGTGGCGAGGCCAGCGGCCTGCCCATGGTCGAGCGTCCAGCGTGCGGTGCCGAGGTCGGGGCCGTCCATCGCGGACTCGCTGCCGGCAGGCAGATGAAGTTCGTCGTTCAGGCTCAGGGCCAGCACCAGAGCCGGCCCATGCAGCTCACGCGCGAGACTGGCCTGGGCGCTTTCCACCACCTGCTCGGTCTGCAGAGCGCCGCTGAGTTCTCGGGTCAGTTCAAACAAGGCTCTTGAACGCCCCTCGCGCTCGGCCGCCACGGTGGCCTGGTAGCGCAGATGCGCCGTCAACTGCCCGGTAATCAGGCCGACAGCCAGCATGACGGCAAAGGTCACGACATATTGCACGTCGGAGACGGCAAAGCTCATCTGCGGCGGCACGAAGAAGAAATCAAACAGACCCACGCTGACAAAGCTGGCCAGGACCGAGGGGCCGCGCCCCCAGCGCAAGGCCACGCCAACCACCGCCAGCAAGAAGAGCATGACGATATTCGTCAGGTCGAACCAGACATGCAGCGGCCAGCTCAATGCCGCCGTGGTCACGCAGACCAGGGCTGCGCCCAGATAGCGCCTCCACTGGCTCGCTACCCGCTCCCAGGCGGCGCTGCTTTCCGCAGGAACGCTGACGGTCTTGACGGTCGTCGGCTGGCCGACTTCGATCAGGTCCACATCGGCCGCGCTGTCAGACAGCTGGTCGTGCAGGCCGGCCCCCGCAAACCATTGCTGCCAGGCTGGCCGTGCCGGAGCCCGTCCGAGCATCAGCTGCGACAGGTTGTGCTCGCGGGCATGCTCGATCAATGCCTGGGCGACCGCTTGCTCCTGCAGTACAGCGGTGGTCGCGCCCAGGTCATGGGCCAAGCGCACCACGCGCAGGATGCGCTCCCGCTGCGCGTCGGGCAGGCTTCGCAGGCGCGGGGTCTCCACATAGACCGCGTGCCAGCTCACATTGAGCTGCTGCGCCAAGCGCGCTGCGCTGCGCACCACATGCTCGGCGCGCGCTGTGGGGCCAATGGCGCAAAGGATGGCGGCCTCGGTCTTCCAGACCTGGCTGATGGCCTTGTTGCTGCGCCAGGCTTGCACATCGTATTCCACCCGGTCGGCCGTGCGACGCAGCGCCAGCTCGCGCAGGGCCATCAGATTGCCCTTGCGGAAGAAGTTCTTGGCGGCCCGTTCTGCCTGTGGGCCAGCGTAGACCTTGCCGGCCTTCAGACGAGCGAGAAGTTCGTCGGCCGGCGTGTCGACGATGAGGACTTCATCTGCCGCATCGAAGAAGGTGTCCGGCAGCGTCTCTTGAACCCGCACTCCGGTGATGCCGCCGACCACGTCATTGAGGCTCTCAAGGTGCTGAACATTGAGCGTCGTGTAGACGTCGATGCCATTGGCCAGCAGCTCTTCCACGTCCTGCCAGCGCTTGGGGTGGCGCGAGCCGGCGACATTGGAATGGGCTAGCTCGTCCACCAGAATCAAGGCTGGCTTGCGCGTCAGCGCCGCATCCAGGTCGAACTCCGGCAGGCTCTTTCCGCGGTACTCGACCTGGCGCGCGGGCAGCACCGTCAGGCCCTCGGTCAGCGCCAGTGTCTCGCTGCGACTATGGGTCTCGACCACGCCCACCAGCAGGTCACGACCTTCGCTTTTGAGCTTGCGCGCGGCCTGCAACATCGCATAGGTCTTGCCTACTCCGGCGGATGAGCCGAAGTAGATGCGCAGCTTGCCGCGCGTCGCACGAAGTTCCTCCTCGCGCAGTTGCTCCAGCAGCGCATCAGGATCGGGGCGTTGGTTGTCGGGCAATAGCATCACGACATTGTCACGCTCAGAAGGTCTTGCGGATGCACAGGACAAGGCCCGTGTCTCCGACGCGCTTAGCGTTCTGGCCGGCCGCATTGGCGACTTGGTAGAAGTCGCGCTTGGCATTGGTGCCAACCAGGGCACCTGTGAGAGTCAGACCGTGAGTTTCCTTGGACAGCGCAAGCTTGAAGTCGCTGTAGGACAACTCGTCATAGTGCTTCACCGCGAGGTGTCCCAGATGCGTTCCTAGCGTCAGGCCGTCGCCCAGGTCGATGTTGTAGTTCAGGTCCAGATAGGCACTGCCCTTGGAACCGCCTCGTGCGGGTAGGCTGCTGAAGTATGCGTAGCCAGATGTCTGGCTGTTGAGGCCGAAGTAGTCGCTGGCTGCAATGGACAGCTTGGCGCTGAAGGGCCCGACGCTCAGGTCGGCATACAGGTCGACGCTGGTGTACTTCTCATTCGTGGCCACGCCGGGTGCGCTATTCAGCCTGGCTCCGGGGTAGACATAGGCCAAGGCACCGAGGTCCAGGGTCATGTCTTGCGACAGCGCGAATTTGTAGCCGCCGTAGAGGTCCACTTCGAGGCCGGCGCCATTGTTGTAGCTGTTACCAGAGACGTTGGACAACCAGGTCCCGAGGTAGGCGCCGCTGCTGTGGATGTCGTCGAGGCCGCCCTGTATGGCAGGCAGTTTGTAGGTCTGGCTGATGCCGCGGAAGCGGTAGTCGCTGCTGAGGCCGAGGTTTCCGGTCAGCGTGTGCTCCGGCGTGGTGTCTGCGGCGCGAGCCGTGCCGGTCAACAGGGTGGCGGCGGCGATAAGAATCAGGGTGGGTTTTGTTTTCATGGTTGTATGTCAGCGGCCCAGCCGGGGATCGGCCAGACCTGGGATTGAGTTCTAGGGTTCAGCGTCGCTGGTCGAGCGCCAGGTTCAGCTTCAGCACGTTGACGCGCGGCTCGCCGAAGATGGCCCAGTCGCGGCCTTCGGTATGGGTTGCGATCAGGGCTTGCACATCGGCGACCTGGAGGCCGCGCTCGCGAGCCACATGGCCGGCCTGGTAGCGGGCAGCCTCGGGCGAGATATGCGGGTCCAGGCCACTGGCCGAAGCTGTGACGAGGTCGGCCGGCACGGTCGCGGTATTGCCGGGATCGGCCGCGTGCAGGGCCTCGATGCGGGCCTTGACCGCATCTACCAGAGCCGGGTTCAGCGGCCCCTGGTTGGACCCGCTGGAGCCGGCGGCGTTGTTGGCCATCGGTCCCGTGGCCGAAGGACGGCCCCAGAAATACTTGGGAGAGGTGAAGCTTTGGCCGATCAGCGCCGAGCCGAGCAGTTTGCCGTCGCGCGCTATCAGGCTGCCGGCGGCCTGCTGCGGGAACAGGCCTTGGGCGGCGCCGGTGACGGCCAATGGGTACAGCAGACCGGTGATGGCGCTGAGCAGGGTGAAGATGACGAGTGCCGGACGAAGGAGTGTTTTCATGGCCAGGCCAATCTTTCAGATGAGGTGAGCAGCGACCAGGGTCATGTCGATGACCTTGATGCCGATGAAGGGGACGATCAGTCCGCCCAAGCCGTAGATGGCAAGGTTGCGCCGCAGCAGCGCGCTGGCACCGATGGCCCGGTAGGGCACGCCCTTGAGCGCCAGCGGAATGAGGGCCACGATGATGAGTGCGTTGAAGATGACTGCCGACAGGATGGCCGAACTGGGGCTATGCAGACCCATCACATTCAGCGCGGCGAGTTGTGGATACACGCCGACGAACATGGCCGGAATGATGGCGAAATACTTGGCCACATCGTTGGCGATGGAGAAGGTCGTCAGCGACCCGCGGGTCATCAGGAGCTGTTTTCCCGTCTCGACGACTTCCAGCAGCTTGGTCGGGTTGGAGTCCAGGTCGACCATATTGCCGGCCTCCTTGGCGGCCTGGGTGCCGGTGTTCATCGCCACGGCCACGTCGGCCTGGGCCAGCGCGGGGGCGTCGTTAGTGCCGTCTCCGGTCATGGCCACCAGGCGGCCCTCTCCCTGATAGTCACGAATCAGCTTGAGCTTGGCCTCGGGAGTGGCTTCGGCGAGAAAGTCGTCCACTCCAGCCTCGGCGGCGATGGCCGCAGCCGTGAGCTTGTTGTCGCCGGTAATCATTACCGTCTTGATGCCCATGCGGCGCAGCTCGGCAAAGCGCTCCTTGATGCCGCCCTTGACGATGTCCTTGAGCTCGACGGCCCCAAGCACTCGGGCACCGTCCGCCACCACCAGCGGCGTGCTGCCGCGGCGGGCAATTTCATCGACAGCGTGGCTCACCTCGCTCGGGAACTTGCCGCCCAGCGCTTCTACGTGGCGGCGAATGGCGTCACCCGCGCCCTTGCGAACCTGTCGGGTGCCACCGTTCAGGTCCACGCCGCTCATGCGGGTCTGCGCGGTGAAGGGCACGAAGTGTGCATCCATGCCGGTGAGTTCGCGCTCGCGGATGCCGAACTTGGTCTTGGCCAGCACCACGATGCTGCGGCCTTCCGGTGTCTCATCCGCCAGCGAAGCCAGTTGCGCCGCGTCGGCTAGTTGCTGCTCGCCGACGCCGGGGGCCGGCACGAAGGCGCTGGCCTGGCGGTTGCCCAGCGTGATGGTGCCGGTCTTGTCCAGCATCAGTACGTCCACGTCGCCGGCGGCTTCCACCGCGCGGCCCGAGGTGGCGATCACATTGGCTTGCATCATCCGGCTCATGCCAGCCACGCCGATGGCCGAGAGCAGGCCGCCGATGGTGGTGGGAATCAGGCAGACCAGCAGGGAGATGAGCGCGGTGATCGACACGACTGTGCCTGCACCGGCCGCTTCGACGCTGAAGACCGAGTACGGCAGCAGGGTCACGGTGACGACCAGGAACACCATGGTCAGCGCCACCAGCAGGATCGTCAGCGCAATCTCGTTGGGCGTCTTCTGACGCTTGGCGCCTTCGACCATGGCAATCATGCGGTCGAGGAAGGACTCGCCGGGGTTGACGCCGATGCGCACGACCAGCCAGTCCGACAGCACGCGGGTGCCGCCGGTGACCGAAGAGAAGTCGCCGCCCGATTCGCGGATGACCGGGGCCGACTCACCGGTGATGGCGCTCTCGTCCACCGAGGCCACGCCTTCGATGACCTCGCCGTCCAGCGGAATCATGTCGCCGGCCTCGACCAGCACGACGGCGCCCTTGCGGAGCTCGTCCGATTGCAACGAGTGCCACTGGGACCCGTGCTTGGGCTCGTGCAGCTTCTTGGCCCAGGTGCGGGCCTTCAGGCCACGCAGCGAGGCGGCTTGAGCCTTGCTGCGGCCTTCGGCAAGTGCCTCCGCGAAGTTGGCAAACAGCACGGTGAACCACAGCCACAGCGAGATGCCCAGCATGAAGGCGGAGCCCTCGGTGCCGGCCACGGCCGGATCGTGCAGGCTCGCAGCCCACAGGCCGCTGGTCAGGATGCTGCCGACGTAGACGACGAACATCACCGGGTTGCGCCACTGGATACGCGGGTCCAACTTTTCGAAGGAGGCCTTGATGGCCGGCTTGACGAGTTGGGGATCTAGGAAGCTCAGTTTGGTTTGAAGGTTTGCAGTCATATCAAGCTCCCCACAGCATCAGGTGTTCCACCATCGGCCCCAGGGCCAGGGCGGGGACGTAGTTCAAGAGACCGACCAGCAGCACGGTGCCGATCAGCAGAACGATGAACAGCGGGCCGTGAGTGGGCATGGAGCCAGCCGTCTGCGGCGTGCGCTTCTTGGCGCCCAAGCTCCCGGCCATGGCCAGCACCGGCACGATGACGCCGAAGCGGCCCAGCCACATCACGATGCCCAGCAGGGTGTTGTAGAAAGGTGTATTGGCCGACAGGCCGGCGAAGGCCGAGCCGTTGTTGTTGCCGGCCGAGGTCAGGGCATAGAGGATTTCAGAGAAACCATGGGCGCCCGGATTGGCGATACCCGCCTTGCCGCCCGCCGCCTGCACGGCGATGGCCGTACCGACCAGCACGATGACCGGCGTGACGAGGATGGCGATGGCCACCATCTTCATCTCGAAGGCCTCGATCTTCTTGCCCAGGTATTCGGGCGTGCGACCAATCATCAGGCCGGCGATGAAGACTGCCAGCATGGCAAACACCAGCATGCCGTACAGACCCGTGCCGACGCCGCCGAATACCACTTCGCCCAGCTGCATCATCACCAGCGTGACCATGCCGCCGACCGGTGTCAGTGAATCGTGCATGGCATTGACCGCACCGCAGGAGGCTGCCGTCGTGATGACTGCAAAGAGGCTGCTGGCGTTGATGCCGAAGCGCGTCTCCTTGCCTTCCATATTGCCGGCCGTGGCGTCGACACCGAGCGCATGCAGTGCGGGGTTGCCCGCCTGCTCAGCGCTGGTGGCTGCCACCACGCCGACGATGAAGATGAGTGTCATCGCTGCCAGGATGGCCACGCCTTGGCGTTGGTCGCCGACCATGCGGCCGAACATGAAGCACAGCGCCGCCGGAATCAGGAAGATGGCCAGCATCTGCGCGAAGTTGGCCAGTGGCGTCGGGTTCTCATAAGGATGAGCCGAGTTGGCGTTGAAGAAGCCGCCGCCATTGGTGCCCAGCATCTTGATCGCTTCCTGCGAGGCGACCGGCCCCATGGCGAGTTGCTGGACGTCGGTCTGGGCGTCTTCCATGATGATCTGACCCTTGTCGTCCTTCAGCGGCTGTCCGGCTGCATCGAGCCTGGGCGTCTGGTAGGCCGTGACCTCCAGCGTCGTGGCGTTCTTGTAGCCATCGAAGTTCTGAATCACCCCCTGGCCGACCAGAAAGATTGCAAACACGAAGCACAGCGGCAGCAGCACCCACAGGGTGACGCGGGTCAGGTCGGCCCAGAAGTTGCCGATGTGGGTCTGTAGTTTTCCGGCGAAGCCACGAATCAGCGCGAACACCACGACGATGCCGGTGGCGGCCGAGAGAAAGTTTTGCACCGTCAGCGCAAGCATCTGGGTCAGATAACTCATGGCGCTCTCGCCGCCGTAGCCTTGCCAGTTGGTGTTAGAGACGAAACTGATCGCCGTGTTGAAAGCCGAATCAGGCG
This sequence comes from Roseateles koreensis, assembly GCF_028595305.1. Lineage (GTDB taxonomy): Bacteria > Pseudomonadota > Gammaproteobacteria > Burkholderiales > Burkholderiaceae_C > Paucibacter_A > Paucibacter_A koreensis. The sequence continues at coordinate 108,210 of NZ_JAQQXS010000004.1, forward strand.
TGATGTCGGCCATGCCCTGCGGGTTCAGCGGCAGCGAGGACTGGAAGCGCTGCAAGGCGTAGACGACCAGCACGCCGATGAAGTTGAACAGCAGCAGCGCCAGCGCGTAGCGCTTCCAGTGCATGCCCTCGTCCGGTCTGACGCCGGCGAGCTTGTAGAGGCCGCCTTCAACTGCTTGCGTCCAGCGCGGCAGGCGGCCGTCCGCTACGCGATGCAACCAACGGGCCAACGGCCAGGCGGCCAGCAGCAAAACCGTCATGAAGAGGCCGAGATTGAGCCACCCGAGATTGTTCATGTCAGAACTCCTCGGCGCGGAACATCGCGTAAAGCAGATAGACAAACAGCCCGGCGGACACCAAGCCACAGACCCAGTACAGCGCGCTCATGGCTTGCTCCCTGCCAGCCTGTGGCTGAAGGCCGCCAGACCCACGCCGAGGCCGAACAGCGCCAGGCCGGAGCCTAAGAAAATCCAATCCATTGCAGTCCTCGTTGATGAGAAATTCGATGGATGGAGCTTAGGTTTCAGGGCATCAAGGCCATGTAGAAGGTAGGCTGGGCGGTATCAAGATTCCGTAAAGACGGATCGTGCGCGGCGCATTGCCCGCGGAGGGTGACGTCAGAGCTAGCGCGTTCTTCTGCCACCCGGCAGGCATGAAGTCGATACACCGCCGACCTGCTGCCATAGAGGACATGATTCGCCAAGTGGCCTACCGTCGCGGATCAGCCGGCGTCGCGTTTACGCCTTCGCGGTCAAGGTTTTGGCCATACCGGTAGCCCTCCAGATGTCTACTGGTGCAATGAAGTAAGTTCTTCGTTGCCGATGGAGTCGTCGTCATCTTGACCACCCCCATCTACCCGGGCGCCATGAGAGGGTGTTCTGGATCGCTGTCATCCCCATGGAGAATTTAGCGCAGCATGCATCGCCCATCTGCATGAATCATGTCACTTGGCGCGTCATTCCGTCGACGGTTGAGGCACGGCGGGCGTCCTCGTCGTCCATGCGCAGCACCGCTTGCTTCAGCAACTGCCTCAACCAAGCCAAGCCGGGATCCTGGGTGCGATACCGATGCCATTGCACGGCCTGTTGCATGTGCTCGATCGGAATGGGTGGTGCCTTGAGCGCCAATGGAAAGGTGCTTGCAAACAGGCGGGCGAGTCGGGCATGGACCGTGGCGATGTACTCGGTACCCTGAACCAGCATGGGCAGTGCTGTGAAGCTGTAGGTCGTGATGGCAACCTTGCGCGCGACGCCGTAGCGCTTGATGAACCACGTTTCGAATGACTCCCCCGCACCGCCAGGTGGCTGCATGACGATATGCCCCGATGCGAGGTAGCGATCGTATGTGAGCTCGCCCTTGGCGAGTTCGCTGTTTTGCCAGACCGTGCAGAGGAAGCCCTCCTCGTACAAGAGCTCCTCCGGATGGTCCGGAGACATGAATCCGCGCGGAATGATGAGCAAGTCCGCCTCGCCGCGCTCAAGACTGCGCTGCGGATTCGACACCTGAGGCAGGAACTCGAACCGGGCCGAGCAACGCTGTTCAGCGGCCAGCGTGAGCAGGTGCGGGATCACCACCATCTGTGAATAGTCGGAGACGAAGATCCTGAAGGTGCGATCGGTCGAAGCCGGGTCGAACTGGGGCTGAATGGCGATCGTGCTGTCGATGCGCACCAGGACGTCCCGGACTGCGTCGTGCAGTCCTTGAGCCCGCGGGGTCGGCTCCATCTTCCGACCGACCTGCACAAGGAGTTCATCGTCGAAATATTCCCGCAGCCGCGAGAGTGCGCTGCTGAGCGCTGAAGGGGTCAGATTCAGCCGCTCGGCCGCGCGACTGATGCTTTGATGGGTGAGCAGCGCGTCTAGCGCGACCAGCAGGTTCAGATCCAGGCGATTGAACTTCATTTTTACCGGGAGAACCCTCGATTGTTAGATGCCATCTAAACGTGGCATCCATCGAAGTCATTTTTCATTAATGACGAGAGTTCGTAAGCTCTCGCTAACCCGAAAAAACATACATATTGGAGACAACGAATGGTCAAGAACCAGTCGAAGGGTATTGCTTTGCCCGAAATTCCTCCGCCAAGCCGTGAGGCCTGAGTGGGTGGTTCCTATTTGCCGCGTTGCCATCGCTGGTGGCGCAGGGGGCCGTCCGACCCTGATGCGGGTGGCGCCTGTGCTTTGGCGCAAGCCGCCGTCGCACCGAGCATGCGCTGAGATCGGTCGACCCTGGAGCGGGTCGACGCAGGCGTTCGGCCCGGCTGCGCCTACCGCGACGCGCTGACCGTGCGCCGCAGACCTGCGTGATCGCCACCCCTGCCGAGCGACGGGACTTGCAGGCAGTGGCCCGGGCCGGTCTTGCGACGCCCGCAAGACAACCGGCGGCCAGGGTCGAACACGGCACCTGAGTTCACTCGAATCAATCAGACCACAACGTGAGGAGACTATGAAGACAAGACATTCATTCCGGGACATTCCGCGACTGGCATGCATCCCGATGGCCGCCGCCATGACCATGGCTCCGGCGCTGGCGATGGATTTCGACACCGGCCATCCTGATTTCAAGCTGCGCTGGGACAACACCGTCAAGTACAGCGCGGCGCTGCGCCTGAATTCGCGCTCAGAAGGCCTGTCCACGACCGCGTTTGGCCCGACGGGCATTGTTGGCCCCAACAACATCAACCAAGACGACGGTGACAATAATTTCGACAAGGGCTGGGTGTCCAGTCGACTGGACTTGCTGAGCGAGTTGGACGCCAGTTACCAGAACTTCGGATTCCGCGTTAGCGGCGCTGCCTGGTACGACAGTGTCTACAACCGGTCGAACGACAACACTTCGAGGACGGCGAACCATACGCCCGCCAACGAGTTTACCGAGGCGACCCGCAAGGTCATGGGGCGCAAGGCGGAGTTCCTTGATGCGTTCGTCTTCGGCAACTTCACGGTGGGCGACCGGACCGGCACCGTCCGCCTGGGGCGCCACACGGTGTTGTGGGGCGAAAGTCTGTTCTTTGGCGCCAACGGTATTGCGGGCGGCATGGCCCCGCTGGACTTGGTGAAGTTGCTCTCCGTTCCCAACGCGCAGTTCAAGGAAATTGCGCGCCCGACCGGCAAGCTGTCCACTCAGTTGCAATTGACGGATTCGGTGTCGTTGGGCGCTTACCTCGGCTACGAGTGGGAAAAGACGCGCATGATGCCCGTCGGTGCCTACCTGTCCGGGTCTGACGCGCTGGGCGACGGGGCCGAGCGCATCAATGCAGGTTCCACCGGTGTTTTCAACTTTGCGGGCGACATTCGACCCCGCAACAGTGGCCAGGGCGGGGTGCAGTTGCGCTGGCGCGCCGATGCAGTTGAGACGGACTTCGGCTTCTATGCCATCCGCTATCACGCGACGACGCCCAGCAATATCTATACGACCCTCACAGGCTTGCCGCCCGCGCTCTCTGCCAGCAGCTACCAGTGGGCCTATGCCGAGGGCATCCAGGCCTACGGTGTGAGCTTCTCAAAGGCGGTCGGGGAGTGGGGGCTGGCCGGCGAGGCGTCCTATCGCCGCAATGCGCCACTGTCCAGCGCGGGTCAATCGATCCTGTCGACCATTCACGTCAACACCGGGCTGGATAACCAAGACAACCCAGGCTACGCCGTCGGCGACACAGCGCACCTTAACTTCTCTTGGATTGCCAGTTTTGGTCCGAGTTTCATTGCGCGTGAGGCGAGCTTCGTTGGCGAGATCGCCTGGAACGAACGCGTCCGAGTCACGAAGAACGAGGGGATGCTGAACCCGAACGCCACGCGCTCAGCCACGGCGACGCGGATGACTTTCTCGCCCACCTATCGCCAGGCATTGCCTGGCTGGGACCTGACCCCGACCGTCGGTGTGGGTTACGGCTGGGGCCGCTCGTCCGCCGTGGGCAACGGCTTCAGCCCCGACAACGGCGGCGACGTCAATGTCGGTCTCGCGGGCGCTTATCTCGCCAACTGGTACCTGAACTTCAACGTCGTGCACTACCTCGGCAAGGAGGGCTCGACGCTCGACAACAACAGCAATGCGCAGTTCTTGCAGGCCCTGAAGGACCGGGACTTCGTCTCCATCTCGCTGCGCACCACCTTCTGATCCGGAGTCTGTTCATGAGCCTGCACCACATTCAATCAACCGCCATTGCGGCGGCAATCATCTTGGCCCTTTCGGCATCAGCACACGCCGGGGTCACCGCAGAAGAGGCCAATCACCTGAAAACCGATCTCACTCCGCTGGGTGCGGAGAAGGCGGGCAACAAGGACGGCAGCATTCCGGCATGGACTGGCGGCTACGCGTCCCCGATCCCGGGTGACAAGCCTGGAGGGCGACGCGGCGACCCCTTCAAAGCGGAGAAGCTGCTGTACTCCGTGACGGCGAAGAACATGGACCAGTACGCCGACAAGCTCACCGACGGTGTCAAGGCGATGCTGAAAAAGTATCCGGACAGTTACCGCATTGACGTTTACCCGACGCACCGGACCGCCGTGGCCCCGCAATGGGTCTATGACAACACCGCCAAGAATGCGCTCCGGGCCAAGTTGGACGGCCATACGTTGCAGGGCGCCTATGGCGGTATTCCGTTCCCGGTCCCGAAGTCCGGCATCGAGGCGATGTGGAACCACAAGCTGGCCTGGCGCGGCACCGCGTGGGAGGCACTGTTCAACCAATACCAAATCACGGCCAACGGCAAGGTCGTGTTGACGACGGACGGACAGATCCGTCAGCGCATGCCTTACTACCTGGAGGACGGCTCTCCCGAGAAGTTTGAGGGCTATACGTGGGAGGTGAATCTGTTGAACATCGGTCCCCCGATCCGCGCGGGCGAGATGATCGTCGGCCGACAGCATGTGGATGAGGACAAGTCCATCTCCTATGTCTACCTCACCGGGCAGCGTCGCGTGCGCAAGCTTCCCAATGCCTGTTGTGACACACCGACGCCGGCGTCCGCGGGCCTGATGTCCTTCGACGAACTGAGTGTCTTCTCGGGCCGTACCGATCTGTTTGACTGGAAGATCTTGGGCAAGAAGGAGATCTTGGTCCCCTACAACGAGAACCGCTTCCTGCAGGCGCCTGACGCTGACATCATCAAAAGCCAGCACCTGAATCCCGACCATGTGCGCTGGGAGTTGCACCGTGTCTGGGTGGTTCAGGCCAACCTGCTGCCGGGCAAGCGCCATCAAGCGCCCAAGGGGGTCTATTACCTGGATGAGGACACTTGGCAGGCCATGCTCGGTGACCGCTGGGATGCCAACAACCAGCTGTGGAAGACCTTCTGGTCCTTCAACTACGTCATGCCAGACTTCCCGGGCACGGTGCAGCAGACGTTTGGCTACTACGACCTGCTCTCCGGGCAAGCCTATGTCTCCAACGTCCTGAACGACAAGGCTTATCACCATCGCGCGACCAAGCCCTGGCCCACCAGTTTGTTCACCGGCGACGGCTTGGCCGCACAGGGCGTGCGATGAGATGGACTGTCAAGCGACACGCGGTTTGCTTGCTGGCCGTGCTGTCCGCCATGACGTTCGGCGCCGCCGCGCAGACGTCGGCGGGCCGGATCGGTTCGGCTTGGGAGCGTCCGGCGCTGCAACTGCGGGACCCCGCGCATGCCGTCTACCTGGCGGCCGCCGATGCCGGTGGGCGTCTGGTCGCCGTTGGCGAGCGCGGGGTGATCGCAACGCGCGAACGAGGTGAGGGCGCCTGGCACCAGCAACCGAGCCCCACCAGCGTGACGTTGACTGCGGTGCAATTTGTCGACGCGCGCGACGGCGTGGCCGTCGGGCATGCCGGCACCGTGCTGACGACGCTGGATGGGGGGCAGACCTGGCAGCTCAAGCTCGACGGCCGGCGCCTCTCTCAGATCGCGCTTGACGACGCCAAGGCAGCCGGTGACCCTGCACGCATCAGGGACGCGGAGCGTTTGGTTGCTGATGGCCCGGACAAACCTTTGTTGGACGTGCTGGCCTGGGATGCGCGGCACATGTTGGTGGTCGGTGCCTATGGTCTGGCCTTTCACACCGCAGATGGCGGGCGCACTTGGCAGTCGTGGATGGGGCGGCTGCCCAACCCGCGTGGCCTGCATCTGTATGCCGCGCGACGCCAGGGCAATCACCTGCTGTTGGCCGGCGAGCAGGGCCTGCTGTTGCAGTCGGAGGATGAAGGCCTGACCTTCAAGGCGGTCAGCGCCCCCTACAAGGGCAGCTGGTTTACGGCAGAGATGCGCTCGGCCACCGAATGGCTGGTGGCCGGCTTGCGCGGGAACGTCTGGCGCACTGCGGATGCGGGCGCCACCTGGCAGCAGCTCTCCAACCCCATCCCCGCTGCGGTGACCGCCTCAAAGCGCCTGCCAGATGGTGCCGTGCTGTTGGCCAATCAAGCGGGCTTTGTCCTGCGTGTTGGCGCGCAGTCTTTGCAGCCGCTCAACCCTCAACCCCTGCCGCCACTGGCCGGCCTGGCCACAGACGGTGACCAGCGACTGTGGGCGCTAGGCATGGCCGGACCCGTCCTGATACCTGCGATTCGCCACTGAGACCCGATGATGAAGTCAACCCCCTCTATGGCGCCCACCCATCCCTTCGACGCCCGCTCGGGCTCATTGGTGGAGCGTGCTCTGTTCAACCACCGGCTGGTGGTCGTGTTCTTCTGCGCATTGGCAACGCTGCTGCTGGGTTGGCAGGCGACGCGACTGCAACTCAACGCCAGCTTCGAGAAGACGATCCCGACCCGCCATCCGTACATCGCCAACTTCTTGAAGGTGCAGTCTGACCTCACAGGGCTCGGCAATGCTGTTCGCATCGCGGTCGAGCGGCCTGACGGCGATATCTACAACGCGCAATACCTCGACACCCTTCGTCGCTTGAACGATGAAGCCTTTCTGCTGCCGGGTGTGGACCGCCCGCGGATGAAGTCGCTGTGGACGCCATCGACCCGTTGGGTCGGCGTCACCGAGGAAGGCCTCGAAGGCGGCCCCGTGATCCCGGACGGCTACGACGGTTCGCCGGCCAGCCTGCAGCGCTTGGCGGCGAACATCGCACGCAGTGGCGAGGTCGGCCAACTGGTGGCGGGGGACGCTCGCTCGACCGTGATCTATTTGCCGCTGCTTGAGCGCGACGGTGAGGGCCGTCCTCTGGACTACGCGAACCTATCGACGAAGCTCGAGACGCTGCGCGCCAAGTACGAGGCGGAAGGCGTGCGGGTTCACATCGCGGGCTTTGCCAAGATCGTCGGTGATCTGATCGATGGCGTGCGCGCCGTGCTGCTGTTTTTTGCCTTGGCGGTGTTGATTTGCACGGCCGCTGTCGGTTGGTACACGCGCTGCGCCCGGTCGACGGGGCTGGTCGTGTTGGCCTCGCTGATCGCCGTGGTTTGGCAACTCGGACTGCTGCCGCTGCTGGGCATTGCGATCGACCCGTATTCGATCCTTGTGCCCTTTCTCGTGTTCGCCATCGGCATGAGCCACGGCGCCCAGAAGATGAACGGCATCATGCAAGACATCGGGCGCGGCCTGCCCAAGCTGGTGGCGGCACGCTTTACCTTCCGGCGCCTGTTCCTGGCCGGGTTGACCGCGTTGCTCGCCGATGCCGTTGGCTTTGCGGTGTTGCTGGTCATCGACATCGGGGTGATCCGCGAGCTGGCGATCGCCGCCTCAATGGGCGTTGCCGTGCTGATCTTCACTAACCTGATCCTGCTGCCCATCCTGCTCAGCTTCAGTGGCGTGGACGCCAGCGCGGCGCAGCGCAGCCTGCGATCGGAGCAGGTCGGCGTGAGTCATCCGCTGTGGTCCTGGCTCGACCGCTTCACACAGCGGCGCTGGGCGACGGCGGCGGTGGTGATCGCGGTCGTACTGGGGGCGGGCGGTTATGCCGTCAGCACACAGCTCAAGATCGGCGACCTGGACCCCGGCGCGCCCGAGCTGCGGCCTGACAGCCGCTACAACCGCGACGTGGCCTTTCTGAACCGCAGCTATGGTGCCAGCAGCGATGTGCTGGCCGTGATGGTGGAGACACCGCCCGGTCGCTGTTCCAACTACGAGGCCTTGAACAAAGTCGACGCGCTCGAATGGCAGCTTCGCCAGTTTGAAGGCGTGGAGTCGACCAACACGCTTTCGCTGCTGAATCGACGCGTGTTGTCGGGCCTCAACGAGGGCAACCCGAAGTGGTACGAGTTTCTGCCCAACCAGGACATGCTCAACACCGTCACCGCCGGAGCACCGCGAGGGCTCTACAACGACGCGTGCAGCATGTTGACGATTTATGTCTACCTTGCCGACCACAAGGCAGACACGCTCAGCCGTGTCGTCGCTCACGTTGAGGCGTTCGCCAAGGCCAATGATGACGAGCGCGCGCGCTTTGTCCTCGCCGCAGGTTCAGCGGGCATTGAGGCGGCCACCAACATTGTCGTGCGGCAGGCGTGGCACACGATGCTGTTGATGGTCTACGCGGCTGTCGTGCTGTTGTGCTTCGTGACCTTTCGGTCGTGGCGCGCCGTGCTTGTCGCCGTTTTGCCGCTGGTGTTGACCTCCGTGTTGGCCGAGGCGTTGATGGTGGCCTTGGGCATGGGCGTGAAGGTGGCTACCTTGCCGGTGATTGCCTTGGGCGTGGGCATCGGTGTTGACTACGCGCTGTACATCCTGTCAGTGACGCTCGCCTCGTTGCGGGAGGGGAAAAGCCTCTCCGAGTCCTATTACCGCGCGCTGTTGTTCACCGGCAAGGTCGTCATGTTGACCGGCATCACGCTGGCCATTGGCGTGGTCACCTGGGTGGCCAGCCCCATCAAGTTTCAGGCTGACATGGGCCTGTTGCTGGCCTTCATGTTCCTTTGGAACATGCTCGGCGCGCTGGTCCTGCTGCCGGCGCTCGCGCACTTCCTGCTGCGTCCGGCCCCCGTCCGAGTGGTCGAGGCTGACTCGCTCGCACTGGCGGCCATTCCCAACTGAGTCACATGGTCATGAAGCGAATTCTTTGTTTTTTTGCAGCTTGGCTGGTCACCACGCTGTCGCATGGCCAGCAGGCACCCAGCCCCGCCCCCGGAACCCGTGTGATCACGCTGGGCACGCAGGGCGGACCCTTGCCCGTCGGCGCCAGAGCGCAGCCCGCAAATGCGGTGGTGGTGCAGGGCCGGATCTATCTGGTCGATTCGGGCAACGGCGTGGTCGGCCAGCTTCGCCGTGCGGGTCTGGACTACCGCCGCGTTGATCGCATATTCATCACGCACAACCATGACGATCACAACGCCGACTGGGGCACGCTGATGGGGCTGCAGTGGAGTACCGGACGCCGCAGCGAGATCCACGTCTACGGTCCCGCAGGCACGGAGGGCATGTTGAAGGGCTACCTTCAATATTTCGAGCCGAACGCACGCATCCGAAGCGCCGACGCACGCATCGCCCAGCGTCCTGCCGATCTATTTCGTGCCCACGACATCCGTGGTGGTGTGATCTACAAAGACGATCTGGTGACTGTGTCTGCGGTGGAAAACTGCCACTACCACTTCGATTCGAACGCCGCGGCAGAGGCGATTCACGACGCTTCTTACGCCTACCGCTTCCAGACACCCGACCGGGTGGTGGTGTTCAGCGGCGATACCGGCAAGTGCCCCGTCCTGACCGAGTTCGCGCGCGATGCGGACCTGCTCGTCCACGAGGTGATCAGCCTGCCGTTGATGGCCGACAGCCTGCAGAAGTTCATGGCATCGCAGCCCGGCAAGGCGCCGCCGGGGCTGTTCGAAGGTCTGATGCGCCACATGGAAGAAGACCATACGACGCCTGAAGACATTGGGCGCCTGGCGCGCGGAGCCAAAGTCAAAAAGGTCGTCCTGACGCACTTCGCCCCGGGTCGGGATGCCGATCCGGACGAGGCTTACGTGGACGGCGTCAAGCAGCACTACGACGGCCCCGTCATCGCGGCCAAGGACCTCATGGTGTTCTGAGGCCATACCCCCTACAACAACAAGGATCAGCAAGATGTTCAAGTATTTTCCGACCAACTACCCCTGGAATCTCTCGGTAGACCTGGCGATCGAAATGGGTGCCAGGATGGGCGAAGTTGAGGCCATGTGCGCGCCCCTGTTGGAGGCGTCCAAGGCACCCGACGCCGCGGGCACGCAGGCTTTTCGTGCGACATGGGCGGCAATGGCCGACAAGCTCTGCGCGCTGGCCGAGGAGGACGAGGCCCATGGCCGGCTGCTGTCGGCCGGCGAGAAGTACAACCGCGCGGCGACGTACTTTCTGACCTGCGAACGTTTGCAGGCCCATGGCGCCGCGGGCCGTGTGGCCTTGTATCAGCGCTTCCTCGATGTGTTCGCCAAGGGCGTCAAACTCTCGGGCGAGAACTGTGAGCGGGTGGAGATTCCTTACGAAGGCAAGCTGATCTCTGGCCTGTATGTCCGTGCCGAGGGCGTGAGCGGGCGTGCGCCAATCCTCGTGCAAGTGAATGGACTGGATTCGACCAAAGAGATGAAGTACCGGGTCGGCCTGCCGATGTGGTTGGCTCGCCGCGGGGTGTCGTCGCTGGTCATCGACCAGCCGGGGACCGGCGAGGCGCTGCGGCTGCATGGCCTCACGGCCCGCTACGACAGCGAGCACTGGGCCAGCCGCGTCGTTGATTGGCTGGAGCAGCGCGCCGACGTCGATCCGAAGCGCATCGGGATGGAAGGCGTGTCACTCGGCGGTTACTACTGTCCGCGCGCCGTGGCGATGGAGCCGCGATTCGCCTGTGGCGTCATCTGGGGAGCCAACCATGATTGGCGCGATGTGCAGAAGCGCCGCTTGGAGAAGGAAGGCAACTTCCCCGTCCCGCATTACTGGGCGCACGTGCGCTGGGTCTGGGGAGCCCAGGACATGGACGACTTCATGCGCATCGCGGAGAACGTTCATCTCGACGGCGTGGTTGAAAAGATCCGCGTGCCCTTCCTGGTGACACACGGGGAGAAAGACTCACAGATCCCGCTCAAGTGGGCGCACCGCACCTACGAGCAACTGGTGAACAGCCCGAAGCGCGAGTTGAAGGTATTCACCGAGCGGGAGGGCGGCGTCCAGCACTCCAGCTTCGACAACAGCATCAACGCCGGCCACTACATCGCTGATTGGGTGGCCGAGACGCTGGGTGGCCGCACGGCGGCCTGATTGCACTGATTTCCTGAGGAGAAAAGAGAATGAAAATCATTGGACCCGACGCCCTTGTCTTTGGCGTCGATAACTTGCCTGCCTGCAGCCAATACCTGATGGACTATGGCCTGGCCGACGTCGGCAACGGCAGATTCGAAGCCGTGGACGGAACCGCCGTCGTCCTTCGGGCCAAAGACGACCCGAGCCTGCCCGCGTCGATGGGTACCGCCAGCATGCTGCGCGAAACCGTCTATGGCGTGGCCGACGAGGCCACCCTGGATGCCATTGCGACGGAGCTGGGGCGTGACCGCGAAGTGACGCGCAGCGGCGGCGTTCTGCGGTGCGTCGACGACATGGGCTTCGCGCTGGCCTTCCAAGTCACCGTGCGCCGCCCGCTCGGGCCGCAAGTGGAGAAGTTGAATGCTCCGGGCTCACCGCCGCAGCGTCCGGTCAACGTGGTCGCCGTCGATGATCAGGCCCCGAGCCTGCCGTTGACGCTGTCGCACGTGGTTTATTTTGTGCCCGACGAGGCGAAGGCGACCGCCTTCTACATCGAGCGCTTGGGCTTTCGCATCACCGACCGGCTCGGCGGTGCAGGGCCCTTCCTGCAGCCGCGCGGCACGCAGGATCACCACACCTTGTTCCTGATTCAGACACCGCCGTTCATGAAGGGCGTTGAGCACTTCACCTTCCACATGGCCGGGCCTACCGCCTTGATGCAAGCCGGTTCGCGTTTCGTCGCCAAGGGCTACGAGTCATTCTGGGGACCGGGTCGGCACCGCATGGGGTCGAACTGGTTCTGGTACTTCAACAGCCCGCTCGGCTGCCACGTGGAGTACGACGCCGACATGGACCAGCACGATGAGAGCTGGGTGGCTCGCATGGCACCGATCGGCCCCGACGCCTCGCAGTTGTTTTTGTTCACGCACCGCGAGAAGTGGGCGCCCGGCGGCCCGCCACCCGGCGCAGCAGCCCAGCCTTGATCGCGTGCGTGGAGCAGACATGCGGATTTGCCATCTTGAAGACCTGCCCGACGGTGAGTCTTGCGGCTTCGATCCGCGAGGCACCGGCCGCGACACCGTGCTGATCGTTCGCCAAGGCGCTCGGCTGTATGCCTGGGAGAACGCGTGTCCCCACCATGGAACACCCATGGCCTGGCGCAAAGACGCTTACCTGAACGCCGCACGCGACCGCATCGTCTGCTTTGCGCACGGCGCTGAATTTGAAATCGATACCGGGAGCTGCACGCTCGGGCCATGCCTTGGCCAAAGCCTGACCCCGGTGCCCCTGAATCTTCATCAAGACGGCGAGGTGTACCTCGCCCAACCCTATCCAAGGAGACAGTCATGACGTTGGCAGCCCGACGCATCCTCATCATCGGAGGCGGTTTCTCCGGAATGGCCGCAGCCATCGAACTGCGCAAACGCGGCGCCGAGGTCGACCTCATCGAGATCGATCCTGGCTGGCGCAACTATGGCGCGGGCATCAGCCTGGGCGGAGCCACGCTCCGCGCCTTTCGCCAATTGGGTGTGCTGGACACCTTTCTGCGTGAAGGCAGTGCGGCCGACGGCGTGAAGATCTGCCTGCCTCACGGGCCGCAGGTGGCCGAGCTCCCCACGCCCCGCATCGCCGGGGCCGATGTGCCCGGCGGCGGCGCGATCATGCGGCCGACGCTGGCGCGAATTCTGGCGGATGCCACGCGTGCCGCCGGCGCGAACGTGATGCTGGGCACCAGCTTCAGCGCCATCCGGCAAGATCCCGAAGGCGTGGACGTCGAGCTCACCCATGGCGAGTGCCGGCGGTACGATCTGGTCATCGGCGCAGACGGGCTGTATTCGAAGACCCGCGAGGCGCTGTTCCCGCAAGCCCCCAAGCCCGGCTACAGCGGCCAGGCGGTATGGCGTGCGGTGTTGCCGCGGCCCCCTGAAGTGACGACAGCCACGCTGTGGATGGGGCCCGTCAAGCCCGGCGTCAACCCGGTGTCCGCCGATCAGATGTACCTGTTCGTCACGGAACATCGGCCGACCAATGACTTCGTGGACCCGCAGACCTTTGCTGCGCACCTGCGTGGGCTGCTGGCGGACTTTCCGGCGCCGCTCTTGCAGCAGATTCGCGCCCAGATCGGCCCGGATTCGCAAATTGTCTTCCGCCCGCTTGAAGGCTTGCTGATGCCGCGCCCATGGTTCCAAGGCCGGGCCGTGCTCATTGGCGACACCGTGCACGCCACCACGCCGCATCTGGCCAGTGGCGCTTGCATCGGGATCGAGGATGCCATCGTGCTCGCGGAGGAATTGGACCGCGGCAACGATGTCGAGACCTCGTTGAAGGCCTTCGAGGAGCGGCGTTGGGAGCGTTGCCGCATGGTCGTCGAGAACTCCGCCCGGCTGGGGGAAATCGAGATCCAGCATGGCGACAAGGACGAGCATGCGAACATCATGCGGCAGTCCTTGGTCGCACTGTGCGAGCCCATTTGAGGATGGCGCCCATGACCCGCACCGACTCGAGGCGCGGCCGCCTCGCCCTGATGGTGGCGCACTGCGCTGGCATGGTGGACCTGGTGGCGTTGCCCGTTTGGGTGGGCACCCTGGTCACCCGCTATGGCTTTGACCCGCAACAAGCGGGTCTGCTGGCCACCTTGTTCCTTGCCGGCGCCGTGGTGGCCAGTTTGGTCTTCGCGCCTCGCTTCCATCGCCTCCCGACCCGAAAGGGCGCGGTGCTCGGCTTTGCCGGCGCCGCGCTGGCATTTGGTGCTGCGGCACTGAGCCATGGCTTCATGGTTCTGGCGGTGTTGCATGCGCTCGGCGGTCTGTCGGCGGGCGCGGCGTTGAGCATCACTCACGGCACCATCGCGCGCAGCGCCAACCCACATCGGCTGTTCGCCTTCGTGGGCATCGCGCTGGGCGTGTTTGGCACCGTGTTCATGGGGGCGACGCCCCCCTTGGTCGCATCGCTCGGCGGGCCCGTGTTCTTCGCGGTCTTTGCCGGCGTGATGAGCATCGCCGCGCTGGCCGCCGCCATCGGGTTTCCAGAGCCTGACGCGCGGGAGGCCTCGGCGACGGGGGGGCGGCTCGATCCGGTCATCTGGTTCGGCATCGTTGGCATCGCGTCGATGGCGTTGGTTCAGGCCATGACCTTCAGCTTCCTCGAACGCGTCGGCAGCGACCACGATTTTGGCCTCCAGGCGGTCACGGGCGTGCTGGTTGCCGGTGGCATCGTCAATCTTGCGCCGGCCGCCTTGGCCGCATTGCTCGAGAAGCGTTGGATCGCCCGAAGCGTGCTGATGACGGGGCCGCTGGTCCAAGCGATTCTGGTCGCGGTGATCGTGAATTCGACCCATTTCATAGCTTACGCTGCGGCGGCGTCGGTGTTTGCAGCCGTGATGATTTTCACGCACACCTTTGCCTTTGGTCTGTTGGCCCGCCTGGAGCCGACCGGGCGCGCGATGGCGGCGACCCCGGCGATGTTGATGGCCGGCGCAGCCATCGGGCCCGTACTGGGCGGCACGTTGGTCAAGACGGCGGGATATCCCAGCCTGGGCTTTGTCGCTTTTGGTGTGGCCGCGATCGCCGTGTTCTGCATGTCGCGCCTGCCGGCGCGTCCCACTCCTCACTCCTGTTAGCACCGAGATTTCTTCATGAACGCAAGCAACACCCTGTCCAAGCCGAAACGGCGCTTTGTCGACCTGTCCATTTATCTCGAGAACGACGTGCTGTCCGATCCGCCGCCGCTCGCCCCCAAGATCACTTACCAGTCGCATGCGCAGACGCTGCCCGAGTTCATGGCGATGCTGCCGGGCACACGTGCCGAGGACTATCCCGACGGCGAGGCCGCCGCCGCCGAGTGGGTCACTTTGACCACGCATAACGGCACGCACCTGGACGCACCCTGGCATTTCCATTCGACGCAGGATGCCAAGAATGGCGGCAGCCGGCCCTCGATCACCATCGATCAGGTGCCGCTGGAATGGTGTTTCCAGTCGGGCGTGAAGCTTGACTTCCGGCATTTTCCAGATGGCTATGTGGCGACGGCCGCGGACGTCGAGGCTGAGCTCAAACGCATTGGCCATGAGCTCCAGCCGCTTGACATCGTCGTGGTCAACACCCGCGCGGGCTCGCGCTACGGCAACAACGACTACCTGGGCGCTGGCTGCGGCATGGGCTACGCGGCGACGATGTATCTGCTGGAGCGCGGCGTCCGCCTGACCGGCACCGACGCGTGGAGCTGGGACGCACCGTTCTCGTACACCGCGAAGAAGATCGCCGAAACCGGCGACAAGAGCCTGATCTGGGAGGGCCACAAGGCCGGGCGTGACATCGGCTATTGCCATCTGGAGAAGCTTCACAACCTTGAGGCGGTGCCGGCCACAGGCTTCATCATCAGCTGCTTTCCTCACAAGATTCGCGGGGCCAGTGCGGGTTGGACACGTGCGGTTGCGATCTTCGAGGACTGAAGCCATGCGTGTGCTTCCCCCTATTCAGCGTGTCGTCACCGGCCATGACGGCGCCGGCAAGGCTGTCGTTGCGAGCCATGGGCCCTTGCCGACCGTGGTCGAAGTGAAGGCCATTCCGGGCACCGTTTTTCACGAAGTTTGGAGCACGACGGGCTCTCCGGTGCGCGTCGACAACGGGCGCGATCCGACGCTTGGCGAGCTGGTTTTGCCACCACCGGCAAATGGCACCCGGATTCGCTTTGTGGACATCCCGCCCGACACCGCGGACTACCTCACCCATGGCGCAGAACGCATGCAGGACGCGTTCGCGCAAATCGGTGATGTGAAGGCCTCGACGGTCAAGGCAGATTCTCCGCACCCCTTGATGCATCGCACCGAGTCTGTCGACTACGGCGTGGTGATCGACGGCGAAATGACGTTGATTCTCGATGACTCCGAAGTGCTGCTCAAACCCGGCAGCGTCGTCGTGCAACGCGGCACCAATCATGCCTGGGCCAACCGCTCGGGGAAGGTCTGCCGCATGCTCTTTGTGCTGGTGGATGGCTGCTATGAGCCGACCATCAAGAACGTGCTCGAGCGCGCTGAGCACGCCCCCGGTTGCAAGCCTGCGCCGATCTAACGCGCACGTGCACGTGCAGCCCGTGTCGCCTCGCGGCGACGGAGGCTATTTAAAGGATTTTCATGAAACTCTCGACTCTCCCCAACGGAACGCCGGACGGCAGTTTGGTCGTCCTCTCGTCGGACGGTTCGCGGTGCGCGCCTGCCACCGCAATTGCCGCAACATTGCAATCGGCGTTGGAGCGCTGGACCGACGTGGAGGCGGATCTCCGGGAGCTGGTTCATGCCTTGGACCGCGACGGGGCCCCTGGCGCCCAGGCCTTCAATCCGATGCGTGCGCTGGCTCCGCTGCCGCGCGCCTGGCAGTGGCTGGACGCCTCGGCATTTCAGTCCCATGGCGATTTGATGCAGGTGGTGTTCAAGCTGGACAAGGTATCGCATGACCGCCCGCTGATGTACCAGGGGATGTCCGACCGGTTCATACCGCCAACTGCCGACGTGGCGCTGCCGTCGAGCGAAGATTGCATCGACTTCGAAGGCGAGTTCGGCGTGATCACTGACGGCGTACCCATGGGCGCAGATGCCGCTGAAGCGGCGCGGCATATTCGTCTTGTCGTGATGATCAACGATTGGTCGCTGCGACGCATCGCGCCGATTGAGATGAAGTCAGGTTTCGGCTGGATACAGGCCAAGCCCGCGAGCAGCATGGCGCCGATTGCCGTGACGCCGGACGAACTCGGTACGTCCTGGCATGCCAGCCGGGTCCATATGCGACTGCAGGTGGATTGGAACGCGCATCGATTCGGTGCCGCTCATGGCGGCACCATGGGCTTTGGGTTCGACCAATTGGTGGCCCACGCTGCCTACAGCCGCGCGTTGGTGGCCGGCACGGTGATTGGGTCGGGGACGGTGTCCAACCCAGACTACCGCGTCGTGGGCTCGTCGTGCATCGCGGAGCGCCGTGCCATTGAAATGCTGGACGAAGGCCAGCCCCGCACGCCCTACATGGCTTTTGGCGATCGCGTGCGGATGCAGGCTGTCCTGGAGGACGGAACACCCGGCCCCTTCGGTGTCATCGACCAGACCGTGGTCGCCAACGAACGCAAGGCGTGATGCGAATTCTCGTCACTGGCGCGGGCGGCTTCGTCGGCCGAGGCCTGATGGAGCGGCTGCTGGGCGGGGCGCTGGGTTTCGATGTCGATGAGGTCATCGCAGTCGATCAGCAACTTGATCCTTCGGTTTCCTGGCATGCCGACCCTCGGGTGACGGCCAAGACCATCGACTTTGCGTCTGCAGAACTGCTGCAGGTGTTGGCCGCTCGCCCTTGCGACCTGGTGTTTCACCTGGCCAGCGTCCCGGGGAGTCTCGCGGAACGTGAGCCGACGCTCGGGAAGCGCGTGAACCTTGAGGCAAGCCTCACGCTGTTCCACCACCTTGCGGCGCACCGCCGTGCGGCACCGCTCCGCGTCGTATTCGCCAGCACCGTGGCTGTCTATGGCACGGTTACATCGCACGCCCACGGACGCATGGACGAAGACCATCCGACTTCGCCGGAACTGAGCTATGGGGCTCACAAGTTGATGACCGAGGTGCTGCTCGGGGATCTCAGCCGCCGTGGTGAACTGGACGCGGTGTCGCTTCGGCTGCCCGGGATTGTCGCGAGACCCTTGAGTTCAGGCGGTCACGGCTCAGCCTTCATGAGCGATATCTTTCACAAGGTTGCTGCTGCGCAAGCCTATACCTGTCCGGTGGGGGCCGGCGCCACCTGCTGGTGGATGTCTCTCGGCACCTGTGTCGAAAACCTCATCCATGCAGCGTTGATCCCGTCAGCGCGCTTGCCTGCCAGCCGCGTGGTGCAACTGCCCGTGCTGACGGCCCAGGTCGGCCAGGTGATCGATGCAGTCGCGGGGCTCGTCGGCCAAGCCGCGCAGGTGACGCATGCCCCGGACGACCGGATTGAGCGGCTGTTCGGGCGTTGTCCACCGCTGCACACCCCAAGGGCTCGCGCGCTCGGGTTCTCAAGCGACGCCACGCTCGAGACATTGGCCCGGCGTTGTCTGCCCGGTCTCGCGGGTTAGGGCGAAGCGTCGATCCACTGCGCAGGGTCGACACGCCGTTCGCGCTCGCTCGGCGTTCTTCAGGGATTCCACGGGTCATTTTTAAATCTTCATTCCGTATACTCAATGACATTCAGTGTGCTGAATGATGCAAGCGGGCACGCCCGCTCTCCAAAGAAGGAAGACACATGAAAGTAGTTCCGACGCCGTCTGCGATGCCGCAGGTGTGCGTGCTGCGGATCGCGTACCTGGCGAGGTACCGGCCATGAGCGGCAGTCTGCTCCGGGTTCGCGTTGCCGAAAAGCGCCAGGAGGCGGTGGACATCTGCAGCTTTGAGTTGGTCGCCGCGGACGGCAGTCAACTGCCTGCGTTCACTGCCGGGGCTCACGTCGACGTCCACATCGGCAACGGCATCACGCGGCAGTATTCGCTCTGCAATGATCCAGCGGATGCCGGTCGATATCAGATTTGCGTCTTGAACGATGCGGCGTCCCGTGGCGGATCTCGCCGCATGCACGAGGCGGTGGGTGTTGGCGATGCGTTGCAGATCAGCGTGCCGAAGAACCATTTTCCGCTGGCCGTCGGTGCGGGCAAAAGCCTGTTGCTGGCGGGCGGCATCGGCATCACGCCCATCCTGTGCATGGCGCAGCATTTGGCCCGTGTGGGGGCTGCTTTCGAGATGCACTACTGCACCCGCACACACGCCCGGACCGCCTTCGCGGGCCGAATCGCTGCATCCCCGTTTGCTGCCCAAGTGCACCACCATTTCAGCGAGGACGACGGGGCGGCGCGACTGAATCTGCAAGCATTGCTCAGCGCGCCAGACCCGACAACGCACCTCTATGTCTGCGGGCCCAAAGGATTCATGGACGCCGTGCTTGAAGCGGCACGCGTGGCCGGGTGGCCCGAGGCGCAGTTGCATTGCGAATTCTTCGCAGCGGATCTCGGTGCCCGCGATGACGATGGCAGCTTTGAGGTGGAACTCGCCCGTTCCGGACAGGTGGTCGTCGTCGGCAAGGACCAGAGCGTCGTGCAGGCACTTGCAGCGATAGGTGTCGAAGTGCCGACGTCGTGTGAGCAGGGTGTTTGCGGGACCTGCCTCACCCGTGTGCTCGCCGGAACGCCGGACCACCGCGATCTGTATCAAACCCCGCAAGAGCAGGCCTGTAACGATCAGTTCATGCCCTGCTGCTCGCGATCGCGCTCTGCGCGCCTGGTCCTTGACCTTTGAAAGGAGTCCAACCCATGAATCAAGTCACTCAGATGCCGTCCTCTTGCACATCTGCCGTCAGCGCACCCCAGCCCGCTTTCCCCCTGGATCGCTGGTGGGTGGCAGGTTTCGCTTGGGAATTGGGCGACAAGCCGCTCGCACGCACACTGTTAGGCCGCCCGATGGTGCTGTTCCGCCGGCCCGATGGGCGGGTCGCTGCACTCGAGGACCGGTGCTGCCACAAGGAGTTGCCGCTGTCCTGCGGCACGCTCGAAGATCGCGGCCTGCGCTGCGGCTACCACGGCATGCTGTTTGACAGCGAGGGAGCCTGCATCGAGATTCCTGGGCAGGACCGCATTCCGGCCAAGGCGTGCGTGCGTGCGTACCCGCTGCGCGAGCGCGACAAGATCCTCTGGGTCTGGGTTGGCAGCACGCCAGACTCGCTCCCCACGGAAGAGCCGCCACCGTATCCCTGGCATGCGGATGCGCGCTACCGGTTTGGCGGCGACAGCTTCCACTACAACACGCCCTACCAACTGATCCATGACAACTTGCTGGATCTCAGCCACCTGGGCTATGTGCATCTGAAAACGATTGGCGGCAATCCGTCTGTACACATGAATGCCAAGCTGGAGGTCAAGCAGCAGGGCGACGTCGTCAGCGTGATTCGTCATATGCCCGCCTCGGCGCCACCGCCGACCTATGTCGCAGCATGGCCGTTCAAGGGGCTCATCGACCGTTGGCAGGAAGTGGAGTTCCATGTATCTCACCTGCTGATCTGGACGGGCGCGATGGACGCAGGGACCGGCAATATCGACGACCCCCTGCGCGAGGGCTTCCACCTGCGTGGCTTCCACGGCATCACGCCGGAGACCGAGTCCACCTGCCACTATTTCTGGACCATGGCGACCAATCCGCACCCCGACAAACCGGATGTCACGCAGGTTGTGGTGGACCAAACGGCGGCCACGTTTCACGAGGACAAAACGGTCATTGAGGCGCAGTGGAACAATCAGCGCCGATTCCCGGACCGATCACAGGTCGACATCCACGTCGACGTGGGCCCCAATCGGGCCAGACGCGTGATCGACAGGCTGTTGAAAACGGCCTGACCGCTGTGACCGGCGCATGCTGGCCCGCGCCCTAAAATTCACCCCGAGCCGATATCAGGCCTCTTCTGCGCCTCTTTTGCGCTTCATTTATGCCCAAACCCGCTCCCGACGCCCTATCGCTCGACCTCTATGACCAACCTGGCCATTTGGTCCGGCGCGCCCAGCAGATTGCGGTGTCCATGTTCTTCGAGGCCGTCGCTCCCGCGACGACGACGCCGATTCAGTACGCCATTCTTCGCACTTTGCAAGAGAAGCCCGGTATTGACCAGGTGACGTTGGCGCAAGAGATCGCGTTGGACAGTTCGACGACTGCCGAAACCGCTGCGCGGCTCGAAGCCAAAGGACTGATCGGGCGCGAGGTGATGGCGCGTCGCCAGCGTCGATTGACGTTGACGCCGGCTGGTGAAGCGCTGCTGACCAGCCTGATCCCGGCCGTGCACCGGATGCGGGCGGCCATGCTGTCGAGCATGGAGCCTGCGGAGCAAAAGGAGTTCATCCGGCTGCTGCGCAAGTTTGTGCATCTCAACAACGACCAGAGCCGCGCGCCCAAGGGGGGCAAGGTCGTTGACAGGGCGGATGACGCTGCGGCGTAAGCAGCCCGGGGGCGAAATTGAGCTGATGCACACAAGACAACGACACGGAGACCTGCAATGGCTGCCAATCCCTTCGACAGAATCGTGAACCTCCACGACGACGCTGCAACGCGACAGGTGAACGCTCGTGCCTGAACTCACGCTCCGAAGCCTGCGTGTTTTCGAAGCCGCGGCGTCGACCCGCAGTTTCACGCGTGCGGCGGAATTGCTGGATCTGTCCCAGGCGGCGGTATCGCAACAGATAAGGCAACTCGAGCAGGAAGTCAGCGCAAAACTCTTTGACACCGCCGTGCGTCCGGTGCGCATCACCGAGGCCGGCTATGAACTGCTGAGGCATGCACGGACCATCCTGGCCCAGCTGAGCATTGCCATGGAGGCGCTCTGCTCGCTTGATGGCCAGTACCAAGGACGTCTGTGTATTGGGGTGGTCAGACCCGCGAACTACTTTGTGGCGCAGCTGATGGAGGCTTTTCGCTTGCGCTACCCCAACGTCCGCATGAAGCTTGTGATCGACAAGCGGGACCCGCTGCTGGCGATGTTGGCTGATCACCGCATCGACATCGCGATCGGCGGCTACCCGCCCGTGCAGGCCGAGGTGGACGCCGAGGCGTTCGCCCGCAACCCGCATTTTCTCGTTGCGCCGTCCAGCCACAGGCTGGCCGGTCAACGCGGGCTGAATTGGGCCGACTTGAGCGGCGAGCCCTTTGTGTTGCGGGAACAGGGGTCCGCAACGCGGCATTTTCTGGAGCACATGCTGCAAACACAGGGTTTGCAAGTGAGAACGGACTTCGAACTCGAGGGCAATGAGGCTGTCAAGCACGCGGTCATGCTGGGGCTGGGCTTGAGCTTCTTGTCGGGCCATGTCATCCAGACCGAGCTTGAGGCGGGCAAGTTGGTAACGCTGGATGTCGCCGGAATGCCCAAATGCCTCGACTGGTGCGTGTGGCGCCGTCGTGAGGCCTACACCAGCGCGCTGCCCGATGCGTTCCGCGCCTTTTTGCTTGAGGAGGGCGCACGCCACTGCGCCTGTCCGCTTGGCACCCCTGCCCCGCAGTTGCCCTGGATGGCTGTGCACAGCGACCCCCGCATGATTTGAGTGATGGCGCGCCGCGGACGGCGCGCCAGGCACGATCAGGCATGGGCGCCCGCCATCCACGCGTCTATATCTGCCAGCCACCGGGCATGCATGCTGTTCAAGGCCTCTGAAGGCCATGCAGGAACCGATCGAATGCGAGGTTCCATGATGCGGGGCTCGGTCCAACGAGACAGCTGCCACGCACCGCGTGCCGTGCCTTCGAGCGGATCGATGCTGATGCAGACCTCGCTGTCTGGCAGCAGTGCAGCAAGCACGCCGGTGAAAATGCTGTTCTCCGCGAACGGGCCGTCCACGACCACCGGCCCAGCGCCACCCAGGCGATCCACAATCCATGAGGTCACTTGGGCGGTGTAGCAGGCCGCCAGAGACGCCCGCTCGGACGCGGTGAGCGCGGTCAGCTCGATGGGGCCTTGCCGATCGGTGACAGACCCGGACCGCTCGCGAAACGGCCCGCCCTGCATCTCGAAGGAGGGCCGCACCATCAAGCCGCGCTGCAGCAGGCGATCGAGGTCTTCAGCATTCGCGAGCGACGGATCGGCGCCGGCACACAGATGGGCCAGTTCGCGGCCCCCCATAAAGCGGCCGGTGGGAATCAGTTCATGCCGCACGGAGACGTTGCCCAGCATGTCCACCTCAGCGTCGAGCTTGGCGTCGTTGGCGCCGGGCGTCATCACGACAATCCAGGTACCGGTGCTGACCAGCGTTGAGCGAGGCCAGCCGCGCAGGTATCGCGCGAGGCAGGCATTGCTGTCATGCACGCCGCAGTGGATGCGCAGATCGCGCGGCAGTCCGAGGCGGTGGGCCAGCGCCGGACGCACGGTTCCCAGCACCTCCCAGGCTCGCTTCATCGGTGCAAACCTGTCGGCCCAGCCCCGCTTGCGGGCCAGGCTCGAGAATGAACCGTTGGATGGATTCCAGAGGTGCGAGTGGCAGCCCAGCGAGGTGACCTCTGACGCCGCGACACCGCTGAGCCACCAGGACCAGTACTGCGCATAGGGCAGCAACTGCCCCATGGCGAACTCCTGGGGGAAGTGCCGCTCGAGCCAATCGAGCTGGGTTGCGCCATTGAGGCCGAGAGGCAGGTTCGGGCTCAAGGTCTCAGCGAACGCCCCAATTTGCGCGCTCCAGTTGTCGGGCCGCTGATCGAAGCCCGAGAACTCGTAGTCCGGCACGGGCAGCACGAGGCCATGGGCATCGATGAGGGCGAAAGCCGCGCCGTGCGAGGTCACGATCGCACGCGACAGTTGCTGCCGAAGGTCCCCGAGGTCGAGGATGGTCGCCTCTAGCCAGTCGGCCAGGCTGTCGAGATCGAGCGCGAGATAGCCTCGCATTTCCTTCGACCTGCTGGCTCGATGGCGTTCTGCGACCACAAGGCCTTCGCTGTCCACGACAAGGAGCTTCGCGCGCGTCTTGCCGAGGTCCAGGACCAGATCAAGGCGGCCTCGGTGCGGGCTAGACAATGCCGCCTCCGCTGGAGAGGATGGCTGGGCGATCTTGCGCCATGCGTTGCCGGTAGGCGCTTGCACGGTAGGCAACCACAGGATCGACGGCTCGGCCTGCGTCGACGCGTACACGCTGCAGGATCGGATCAACGTCGGTTTGAAACGCACGCTGCAAGAGTTGTGTCGCCGCCAGGGCGTCATTGGCCTCCTGGGCGGCGTCCAGTGCGCCGCGATCGACCAGCAGCGCTTGCGCGTAGCTGCGCTGCACCTGCACGGCACTGCTCATCAGGCTCTCGATCGGGTCGGTGACGTTGTGGCTCTGGTCCAGCATGTAGGCCGGATCGAAGCCGTTCACCTGCTCATGCGCGGCCGCCACCAGTTCGTTGAAAACCAGGAACAAGCGGTACGGCGAGACGCTGCCGGCGTCGAGGTCGTCGTCCCCGTATTTGCTGTCATTGAAGTGGAAGCCAGCAAGCTTGCCCGCGCCAATCAGCCGGGACACGATCATCTCGATGTTCACGTTCGGCGCATGGTGGCCAAGATCGACCAGGCACTGCGCCTTCGGACCCAGCGTGGATGCGGCGAGGAAGCTAGAACCCCAGTCTTGGATCACCGTGCTGTAAAAGGCCGGCTCAGCGATCTTGTGCTCCAGGAACATGCGCCAGTCGCCTGGCAGCTCCGCGTAGATCTGGCGGCTGCTGTCCAAGTAGCGCTCGAAGGCCCGGCGAAAGTGGCTCTGTCCTGGGAAGTTGCTGCCATCGCCGACCCAGACCGTCAGTGCCTTGGAGCCCAGGAGCCTGCCGATCTCGATGCACTCGACGTTGTGCTCGACGGCTTGTGCGCGCGTTGCTGCGTCGGTGTGGCTCAGGCTGCCGAACTTGTAGCTGTGCGCCTGACCCGGCTGGTCCGAAAACGTGTTGGAGTTGATCGCGTCGAAAGAGAGGCCTTGCGCATGGGCGGTCTGGCGCAATTCGCTCCAATCACTGCACTTGTCCCAGGGGATGTGGAGCGAGACGCTGGGCGTGGCACCGGTCAATTGGTGAACGACGGCGCAGTCCTGGATTTTGTCGAACACGTGGCGCGGCTCGCCAGCGCCGGGGAAGCGTGCAAAGCGCGTTCCGCCAGTGCCGACGCCCCAACTCGGGATCGCCAAACCAAACGCGGCGACGCGCTGTCGCACGGCATCGATGTCGACGCCTCGACGAGCGAGTTGCTCGCCCAGGTGGGCATAGTCGGATTGCAGGGGACCACGGGCCTTCTCGTTGTGGGCCTCAATCAATGTGCGCAAGCTTTGTTTCATGGTTGTCTCCTGCATCAGCGCGTGAAGGCGGCGAGGTTGCCCGCGTCTACATTCAGAATGTTGCCGGTGCTCTTGGCACTCAGGTGGTCCGCGGCAAAGAAGTACGAAGCCTCCGCGATGTCCTCCGGGAAGACGCTGCGCTTGAGCATCGAACGCTCGCGGTAGAAGGCTTCCAGATCCTGCTCGTCGATCTTGTTGGCGGCAGCGCGCTCCTCGCTCCATTTGCCGGTCCAGATCTTGGAGCCGCGAATCACGGCGTCCGGGTTCACCACGTTGGAGCGGATACCCAGCGGCGCCCCTTCCAACGCGAAGCTGCGCGAGAGTTGAATTTCTGCCGCCTTGGCTGCGCAGTAGGCCGTGGCCTGGTTGCTGGCCACCATGCCATTTTTGCTGGCGATCATCACAATCGAGCCGCCCGTGCCTTGTGCCTTCATCTGCCGGAAAGCCTCTCGGCCGACCAGGAAGTAGCCGGTGGCGAGGATGCTCTGGTTGCGATTCCACAGGGCCAGAGAGGTGTCTTCCAACGGCGCGGCGGAGGCGATGCCGGCATTGCTGACCAGGATGTCGATGGCGCCGAATTCCAATGCGGCACGTTCAAAGGCCTGGATGACGCTTGATTCCGATGTGACGTCGCAGACAACGCCGCGCACAGGGTCTTTGTCATGCGCCTTGGAAAGTTCGGCGCAGACCGTGGACAGCGCCTCAGCGTCAATGTCTGCCAGCACAACGCAGCCACCGTCCGCCAGAATTCGCTTCGCAATGGCCTGTCCGATGCCGCCGGCGCCGCCGGTCACCAGCGCGACTTTTCCGACCATTGGTTTGGGCTTGGGCATGCGCTGCAGTTTGGCTTCTTCGAGCAACCAGTATTCGATGTCGAAGGCTTCCTGTTCGGGCAGGCCGACATAACGGTCGACCGCATCGGCGTCGCGCATCACGTTGATCGCGTTGATGTAGAACTCGCTTGCGATGCGGGCGGTGGCCTTGTCCTTGGCGATCGTCATCATGCCGATGCGCGGAAGCAGGACCACCACCGGGTTCGGGTCACGCAGCGGTGGGCTGGTTGGCCGTTTGCAGCGATCGTAGTAGGCGCGGTAGTCGTCGCGGTAGCCGGCCAGCAGTTGCTGCAAGCTGTCGCGCAGCGCGCCGCCGCTCTGCGAATAGACCGCCTCCGGCACGATCAGCGGCCGGATCTTGGTGCGCAAGAAGTGATCGGGGCAGGAGGTGCCTAGTGCTGCCAGCGGTTCCAGCTGTTGTGAGTTGACGAACTCGACGACAGCGGGAGAGGTGTCCAGATGCAGCAGCTTGGCTGCACCGCCCTCGGCGGACAGGCCGCGCAGCACTGGCATCAAGCGGGCGAGCGTCGCATCGCGCTCTGCGGCGGGTAGCGACTGCAGCTTCGGGCCGCCAAATGCCTGCAGCGTGCGAGAGACGTGTTGTTGTTCCAGCCAGGCCTGCGCCCGTTCGATCAGCCCCACGGTGTTCTCATAGCAGCTCTTGGCCGTGTCGCCCCAGCTGAAGAGACCGTGGCCGCCCAGCACGATGCCGCGCAGGCCGGGGTGAGCCGCGTCATAGGCCGCCAGTTGCTGGCCTAACTCATAGCCCGGACGCAACCAAGGCATCCAGCCAACGGTACCTTCGAAGACCCGCTGGGTGATTTCTTCGGAGTTTTCCATCGCGGCGATCGCGATCACGGCATCCGGGTGCATGTGGTCGACATGCGCGTAGGGCAGCGAGGCGTGCAGCGGTGTGTCGATTGACGCCGCGCGCGCGTTCAGGTTGAAGGTGCAATGCGGCAAGTAGGCGACCATCTCGTCTTCATGTTCCTGGCCGCGGTAGAGTGCCTTCAAGGCACGCAGCTTGTTCATGTAGAGGGTCGAGAAGCCGTCGAGCTTCATGGAGCCCACGTCGCCGCCCGAGCCTTTGACCCAAAGCACTTCGGCCGGTTCGCCGGTCAGCGGATCGGTTTGCATCAGCTTGGCGGAGGTGTTGCCACCGCCGTAGTTGGTGATGCGCAAGTCAGAACCCAGCAGGTTCGAGCGGTACAGCAGCAGGTTGGGGGCGTCCAACGAGGCGGCGAGTTGATCATCCCAAAGCGGGAACGGACGATGTTCGGTCATGGAAATTCAGTCGAGTGAAGGAAAAAGGGCGGTCAAACGGCAGCGGGCTGGGGTTGTCAACCGAGCGGGGGCGACTCGCTGTCGACGATGGGCATTTGGCCAATCCACGTCCAGCCGATGACGGTGGTGAATGCCACCGCGGCGGTGAGCACTGCGAACAGCGTGGAGGGGCCACTGACGATGAGTTGCGGCGTGACCAGCGCGGCCATGGCCGCGAGGATGCGGGTGAAGAAGGTGGTGATGCCTTGCGCGGTGGATCGCAACAACGTGGGGAACAATTCCTGGCTCCAGATCTTCCACATCGGCTCGCCCGCGAAAGCGCCCCCGACGGCCTGGAGGAATTGCCAGCACATCAGCGTCGTCTGGTTGACACCAAAGATCAACGGGACCGACTGACCGGCCACGTAAAGCAGCCCGCCGATCAGGAACCAGGTCATGCGCGAGGGTTTGTCGATGACCCGCATGAAGATCACCGCGCTGATGACGGAGACGATCAGAACCGTCACGCCGATGGCGCCGGCGGTCGAGACGGAGACGCCCGCGCCTTCTGTGTACAGCAGGGTTGCAAACTGGCCGCCGGTGTTGGCCGAGAGATTGGCCACGCCATAGAACAGCGCCAGGGCCACCAGAGGCGGCAAGAAGGGGCCGCGGAGCAACTGCTTCAAGGTGCCGAGATCTTCGCGTGTTGCGCCGTCATGGGCGCTTGCGTCGAGGCGATGGCGAGCCGCCTTCCACTCTCGCGATTCGGGCAGCGTGGAGCGCAGCA
Source organism: Roseateles koreensis (assembly GCF_028595305.1). Lineage (GTDB taxonomy): Bacteria > Pseudomonadota > Gammaproteobacteria > Burkholderiales > Burkholderiaceae_C > Paucibacter_A > Paucibacter_A koreensis. Next base: position 136,026 of record NZ_JAQQXS010000004.1, read on the forward strand.
CAAGAACAGCCACGGCCACCATCAGCAGGTGCAGCCACATGATGCGTGCGCCCATCGCACCCATGTCACCGACCAGGACCTGCAACGCCTGCACCGTGCAGATGGCAATCATCCAGAGCACATGGGAGAAGGCCACCAGACGCCCCTTGGCGCCCTGTGGGGCTTCCTCGGCAATCATGGCCATCGAGACCGGCAGGTCGGCACCGATGCACAGGCCAATGATTGCTGTGGCCGCGTAGAGCATCCACACCTGCGTGGCAAAGGCCATCAGCGCCGTTCCGAGGGTCAGGCCGAGCATGGTGATAGTGAAGACAATGCGGCGCCCGAAACGGTCGCCCATCCGGCCGCCGAACAGGGCGCCGAATGCGAAGAGGAAGGTCAGCATCGCTGACAGCTCGCCAATCTGGCCGAGGCTGAGTCCGAAGCTTTCCTTGTAGAGGACGAGCGCCGTGCCATTGGTGACAATGGCGCCGGCATCAAGGTACGAGGCCATGCCGGCAAGCAGGGCCACTTTCCAGGCCGCGCGGGAAATTCCCGGCAAGGCCTTGCTGTGAATGTCGGACATGGAATCTTTCGGAACAATGAATTCGCGAGGGGTCATGCGAACAGGGCGGGCGGCGGCCCGCCCCATGCCCATGACATAGGGCGCAGGCCGCGTTCGGCGGCCCCGCGAGACTTACCAGGTCTTGTGCAAACCCACGGTGAACATGCGACCCAGTGCGGAGGACACCGTGGGGTCGTAGCCGATGACCCCGTTGTTGCCGGCCGTGTAATAGACCGGTGGACGCTTGTCCAGCAGGTTGCTCACGTCCAACGACAACTGCATGCCGTCGCGCAGGTTCCACGCCAAGTGGCTGTCCACGGTGAGGAAGCTTGCGACCTGCTGCACCGGCGTCACGCCCGTGTTCTTGTAGCCGTCGGTGTAATTGACGAAGAAACTGGCGGCCAGATCTCCCTGAGCCCAACCCAGTTGGGTGCGCGCCTTGTTCTTCACCGCGTAGTTGGTGTCGAGCAGTTGGATTGAATCTGCCACGCCGGGGATCCGTTGATCGAAGCGAGTCAGGTGCGTGCCGGCCAAGTTAATGTTGAAGCGGCCCACGGTCGTGTTGAACTTGTAGCCGAGGTTGTAGTCGAAGCCGCGGATGAATTCGTCAGCGAAGTTTTGGCGGCGCAGGTCATAGACAGCCAGTGGGAGTTGGCCGATATCTGGATAGACCTGACCATCGTGGCGGAAGCCGGCCAGCAGCGGCTGGATGACCGCGAGCCATTCGGCATCGGTGGCACCGGCCGGGCGCAGCGTGCGGTACTTGTCATAGGCCGACACCGGGTTGGTCACCGGGGCAAAGGTCGGGAACGTGATGACGTTCTTGTAGTCGATGCTGAAGTAGCTCAGGCTGGCGTTGAAGCCGCTGTTGAAGAAGGCGGGCGTGAAGTCGAAACCGACGTTGTAGGTGGTGGCCGTTTCGGGCTTCAACGCGGAATTGCCGCCGGCAAGGATGACCGTGTAGTCCGCCGGACCTGCAGAAGTGCAGCCCTGGAAGGCATAGGGAATGCAGGGGAAGTGAATGGCTCGCGTGTCGATGGCGGTGCCCGCATCGGCTAGGCTCGGTGCATGGAATGATTTGCCCGCCGAGGCCCGCAGCATCGCGCCGTTGGTCACGGTCCATGTCAGGCCGATCTTTGGATTGTTGGTGCTGCCGACATCGCTGTATCGATCGCTGCGAATCGCCAGCGAGAGGTCCAGCTTTTGCACACCCGGCAGGCTGGTCGCCTGGCCGACAACCGGCACGAACAACTCGGCAAAGGCGGAATCGCTGGTGCGAGTGCCTACGGAAGAGTAGGGCGCGGCGGTGTAGTCACCGCCCGCCGGGCCCGCGTCGGTCTCGCCGGCGAATTGCTCTTTGCGGTGCGCATAGCCCAATGCAGCACGCACCGCGCCGCCGGGCAATTTGAACAGCGGGCCGTCAGCCTTGAGGGTGAAATCGTCCAAGGTCTGACGAGCGAAGTAATGGGTGCTGTAGTTGCCGATGCCGGCCAGCACGCCCGCGTTGGTCGCAGCGCCGACGCCGTAGGGGTTGAATGTGCCGGCATTCGCGGCGGCCTGGGCAAGCGATTGGTTCAGGCCGCGCTCAATGATGTCGTCGCGCTCCATGCCGTGGTTCAACTCGACTTGTGCGTTCCAGTTGGCGCCCAGATCGATCTCGGCGCCGACCACGGCGGAAAGCGTCTTGGTTCCGGTGGTGTTGGTGAACGTGGCGCCGAAGTCATTGGCCGGGTCGTAAGTCACCGATTGGGCGGCGCCCGTTGCGGTGCCGGGCATCTGGATGTAGAACGGGCTCGTGCTTGGCACGGCGACGGACAGGGCGCCCTGCGTCACGCCGCCACCGGCCACGCGGGTTTGCATCTGGCGGTCGGAGTACAGCACGCTTGAGTACAGCGTGACGTTGTCACCGACCTCCTGGCGCACCTTGCCAAAGAGTTGGCTGCGATGCTGGGCGGGGTACAAGTCGTTGGCAACGTTGCTGTCGCACTTGTTCACACCCAGCGCGGGAAGGCCCGCGGCCGACAGGGCGAAGGTTTGGTTCCCGACGGTCACGTTTGCAGGCGAGCAATTCGTTGAGCGGGTGTCGGTTCCGCCCGAGCTGGTCTGGTTGTTCGTGATGTAGGAGCGCGAGCGGCCGTTGAGCGCGGTGTTTTCCGAGTACTCGAAGTCCAGCAGCGCGGAGCCGCCATCCCAGGTCTTGCCCCAAAGCTGGCTGAAGTTCTTGGTCCGGTAGCCATCAGCCGCCCCGACCCGCAGGCCGGTTTCCGCGCCGTCGAAATTGCTGCGCGTGACGAAGTTGATCACGCCGGCGATCGCATCGGAGCCATACACCGCCGAGCCGCCGTCCGCCATGACTTCCACACGCTGCAGCGCGGAGGTGGGGATTGCGCCGGCGTCCGGCGCGCTCTGGTTGATGCCCGCGCCCGGCAGACGATGCCCATCGACGAGCACCAGTGTCAAGCCACCACCGCCGTTGCCGACCCCGACGCCGTGGATGGCCGGTTGGTCAACGAAGTTCGCCTGGTTGCTGCCCGTGTTGATGCCGGTGGAGTTGAAAGAACCCAGCTCGGGGATACTGCGCATCAACTCGGTGCTGGTGGTGGCGCCGGTGGCGGAGATGCTTTCTTTGGACATCACGTTCAGCGAGGCACCCACGGGTGCGATGCCGCGGATGCTCGTGCCCGTGATCACGACCGTGTTGAGGGTCGATGCTTTCTGCGACGCCGGTTTGGCGGCGCTGGCTTCGGCCTTGTTGTCAGGCGGGGTGTCGTCGGCATAGGCACCTTGTGCGACCCCGAGCGAGCAGAGCGCGGCCAATGTGGCCACCACCGTCGGGCGCACCGGGAAGCGCGGGTGGAATGCCTGGGGCATTGAGAACATGGAGCGTGAGACGCTGGACGGATTCATCAATGAAGTCTCCTGTTATGGCCCTCGGCAACTGCGTGTTGCGCGCCGATGGGTTGGGCGGTTGGCCCTGGCGGGTTGGGTGCCTGGGTGGACGTGATCGTCCGCAAGGCAAACCTCGATGGCTTCGAGATTGCAGACATCTTCGGCAGGGATGGGCAGGTGTTGTTAGCGGACTTGACCGCATCGCTGTTGCGTGCCGGCTGCGCGCATTTCCAGGCTGCGCCTCGGCCAGCCTCAAGACAAACCCTGATGAATTCATGCGTGCCAATGGGGCGGGCTGATCGAGCTTGGGGCGTTGCGGCACCAAACCGGCGTTCTTTAGGTTTGCTTAACTGGCACGTAAGCGGCCGGCCATTGAGGCGAATCCCGTGCCTGCGTAAAGTTTTTTGAGGCTGGCGCTTTGCCTGCCGCTCACTACTTGTCGAGGCACCCGGTCTACATGTCTGAAAAGTTGACGCCAGAACAAATCGCCGCACACGAGGCCGCCGAACAGGCGCGGCGGGTTTACTTGCCCCCAGGCCCGCCTGTGGAGTCGTACCTCCGCCAGGCGCAGGCCTTGGTTCCTGAGTTGCGGTCCTACCCGCAAGCCCCCATTGCCATCGTCGAGCCTCGACCGAACCCGGCCGCTCCCTTGCGCTTTGACATGTCGCCGAGTGGCGATGTGGCCATGCTTGCCTCTCGCTGCTGGCGGACGGGCGAATCCTTCACGGTCGACTTCGGTGGGCACCGGGCAGGCTTTCTCTCCTTCCGCCTGGTCCCAGCCGGCGGCATGCCGGACAGTCCCGTGCGCTTGCGCTTGACCTTCGGCGAAGTTCCGACCGACGTGGCGGAACCGCTGCATCCCTATCGAGGTTGGCTGAGTGAGGCGTGGTTGCAGGAGGAGATCGTGACGATCGACGACCTGCCTCAAACCGTGCAATTGCCGCGACGCTATGCCTTCAGGTACGTCAAGGTCGAAGTGATCGCCGCGTCGTCGCGCTTCGGGGTGTCCTTTGCGGAGGTGACGGCGCACGAGGTGACGTCCGCAATCGGCGTTCCTGAGCGTCTGCCTGAAGGGCTTCCCGATTGGTGCGACCGGGTCGATGCGGTTGCACAGGCGACCTTGCGCTCTTGTCTGCAAACCTGCTTTGAGGACGGGCCGCGGCGTGACCGACGGCTGTGGGTCGGCGACCTTCGTCTTCAGGCCCTGGCGAGCTATGAGACCTATCGCGCGAACGATGTGGTGAAGCGATGCCTCTATTTGTTCGCGGGCCTGACGCGCAGCGATGGCCTCGTCAATGGCTGCGTCTACGAGCGGCCGGTACCGACCTATGCGGACACCGTCACCTTCGACTATGCGGCGCTGTACAACGTGACCTTGCAGGAGTACGTGCTCGCCACGGGCGATTTGGCGACGGGTCAGGATCTCTGGCCGGTTGCGAAGCGTCAGCTTGAATTGCTTTGCGCCGCAGTGGGCGACGACGGGCTCTTCGTCGACACCGGCGCGACCTGGTGCTTCATCGACTGGTCGCGTTCGCTGGAGCGGAGCACGGCAATCCAGGGTGTCTTGATCTTCGCGTTGCGTCGGAGCTGGATGTTGGCAACTATGCTGGGCCGTGCCGCCGAGGTGGCTCATTACCCGGATCAGATTGCCCGGCTGGTGGCTGCGGCGCGCGCCCATCTGCTTGATCCGGCCAGCGGTCTCTTTCTGAGTGGCCCGGCGCGGCAATTGTCTTGTGCGTCGCAGGCCTGGATGGTCCTGGCCGGCGTGCCTGAATCCGCCGATCAGGCGCGAGTCGCATTGAGACAGGTGATGGCCTCGCCGGATGCGGTGAAACCGGTGACGCCCTATCTCTATCACTACATCGTCGAGGCCATGGTCGCCTGTGGCATGAACGACGAAGCACTCGAGCTGATCCGTCAGTACTGGGGCGGGATGGTCGAGGCCGGGGCCGACACCTTCTGGGAGGTGTATGACCCCGAGGAGCCTCTGTCCTCGCCCTATGGCGACATCCACATCAACAGCTACTGCCATGCGTGGAGTTGCACGCCGACCTACTTCATCCGCTCAATGCTGCGGGACGGCCACCTGAAAGTCTAAGCGCCAGGTCTGGCTGGCAGCACCTTCCAACGGAGACAAAACACCCATGAAAATGAACGTTCGATTGAAACGTCTTGCGATGCTGACTGCCGTTGCTGCCATTGCAACGACGGGCACGCCGCTCAGCGCGCAAGCGCCAACGTCTGGCCAGGCTTGGCGCGATGCAACGCAGCGCCCAGAAGTGCGTGCCGCCCAGTTGCTGGCGGCCATGTCGCGCGAGCAGAAGATTGCGTTGGTCAATGCAGTCGATCCGGCTGAATACGCGTCGCTTGCGCCACTGGGAATCCCGGCGCTGCGGCGGGTCGACGCGTCGAGCGGCTTGCGCGGCGATGTCGGACAGACCGCTTTCCCGGTCCCGTTGGCTTTGGCGGCGACCTTCGATGCAGAACTGGCTCGCAGTTACGGCATGGCCATTGCTGACGAAGCTCGGGGCAAGGGTTGGAACGTCATTCTTGGCCCCACCGTCGACGTGGCGCGGGATGGCCTTTCTGGCCGGCTGAGCGAAGCTTATGGCGAGGACCCGTGGGTCAGTGCCGTCATGGGCAGTGCCGTCGCAGCCGGCATGCAGAGCCGCGGCGTCCTTGCCATCGGCAAGCACTTCACCGCCTACCAGAGCGAGCGTGACCGTCAGCGGATGAACGTCAATGTCTCGGATCGCGCCTTGCACGAGGTTTATAACCCGCCGTTTTATGCGCTGATTGACAAGGCCCGCATTGGCGGGCTAATGGGGGCGTACCCGAAGATCAACGGCACGTTCGCCCTTGAAAACAAGGCGGTGATCGAACAAGCTAAAGCCGAAGCGGGTTTCAAGGGCTTCATGGTGACCGATCTCATGGGGGGCGCTGATGCGGTGGCGCAGTTCAACGCAGGCATGGACTCCTGGTCTTTTCAACCCTATTTGCGACAGCCGGACGCACTCCGCGATGGTCGCATTCCACCCGCCAGGCTGGACGATGCCGTGGAGCGCACCCTTTGGGCGCTGTTCTCTACCGGCCTCTTTGACCGGCCCGTCCTGGCGACGCCCGCGGCCGTCGTGTCGACGCCAGAGCACCAGGCCTTGGCGTTGCGCACTGCGACGCAAGCCATGGTGCTGCTGAAGAACGATGGCAAGCTGCTGCCGCTCTCCCGATCCGGCCGCATCGCCGTGATCGGCCCGGTCGGCAAGGATGTTGTCACCGGCGTGATGTGGTCCAGCTATGTGGATCCGGGCCAGTTCACCACGCCGATCGAGGCCATTGCCAGTGCGGCGGGCCGCGGCGTCAAGATCGTGCAGAGCCAGGGCACTCTTGGCGACACCACGTTGCCGAACTTCGGCGTCAACGGCGGCTTGTTTGCGCCGCCGGTTGCGCTGACGGCGCCTGACGGCGGTCCGGGTTGGGGGGTTGAGTATTTCGCCAACGACAAGTGGGCCGGCACAGCCAACCGGAGCGAGGTGGTCAAAGACATTGACGTTACTGGCACACCCCTCCCAGGTTCTAGCGGACCGTGGTCGGCCCGGTGGCAAGGACGTTTCATCCCTTTTGCTGATGGACCGGTGCGGCTCGCCGCGTCGCTCAGTGGCACAGTCAAGGTCAAAGTGGGTGGCAAGGTCGTCATCGACGGCATGCGATCAACGGCGTCCAACTTCCCTGGTGGCGGGCCATCCACCTACCCCCTGCAGGGGGTGGTCCCTCTGAAGGCCCACGAGCCCGTTGATGTGACGGTCGAATACTCGACCGCTGGCGCCGTGATCGGGCAGCGTATGCAGCTGGGTTGGCAGGCCGCCTCGGCCATTCCGGCAGCGGTGGAAGCGGCACGGCATTCAGACGTTGCGGTCGTGTTCGTGAACCAAGTGACGGGTGAGGAGATGGACCGGGATCACTATGCTTTGCCGGGCGACCAAGACGCGTTGATTGACGCGGTCAGTGCCGCGAACCCCAATACCGTGGTGGTTCTCAATACGGGCGGCGCGGTGAAGATGCCTTGGCTGCCCAAGGTGAAGTCGGTGTTGCAGATGTGGTACCCCGGCATGGCCAGCGGCACGGCTGTTGCGCAGGTTCTTTTTGGGGACGCAGAGCCCGGTGGTCGCCTGCCAATCACCTTTCCGGCGGATGAGTCACAAGGCCCGCGTCCGTACGCGGGCGGCATGAGCATGGACTTCACCGAAGACGTGTCAGTCGGCCATGCCTACTACCAGAAGCACCGCCAGCAGCCCTTGTTTCCGTTCGGGTTTGGCCTGTCCTTTGCCCAATTCGGTTTGAACGACCTTCATTCACGCGCACTTGCACAGGGTGAAGATCTGACCCAGGTGTCGATTCGCGTCGTCAATGAAAGCCGTCGCAAGGGCTCGACTGTGGTGCAACTCTACGCAGGCAAGCTGCCCGGCCAGGTTGACACGCCGGTGTCGAAGCTGTTGGGATTCGCCCGGGTGGCGTTGGAGGGCGGCGAGGAGCGGGTGCTGACCATCCCCGTGGAGAGGCGATCGCTTTCGTACTGGGATTCAGCGACAAGGCAGTGGGTGACGCCTTCAGGTTCGGTGCCCGTGCGCGTTGGATTCTCGTCAGAAGGCGCGACGGTCAGGGGCGAAATCGTCGTGAAGTAAGGGCGTGGCCTCACATCTGGCGCTCCGAAGGGAGCCCCTCGTCATTCGGCAGCCGCAGGCTCGTTCTCTGTGTGCCGGTCAGGCTCCGTGGTGCGGAGGATTTCGTTCAGAACGGACGTGGCGTAATTTCCGGCAGGCAAAGAGAACGTGAGCACCAGTTGATCGGCTTGCGGCCATTCCCATGACATGTCCACCGGGCTCGCCACCAGGGCACGCCGATCCTGATCCAGACCGGCGTGCTCCATGCCGTCGCACAAAGTGGCGTGACGTTCAGCCACGCCGTTTTCCAGGGCCTGCGCTTGATCGGTGGTGCTGACGCGACCTCGTCCCCAGAGCGGCCCTGTCGGCCGGCCTGCCTCGTCCATCACGTCACCGGGCAGGGTTTTGCCCCAGAGTCCTTGCTGAATGCGCAGCGCCAGTACTTCATTGAAGACGAAGGAGCGCACTGCCGACAGGTAGATGCCCTTCTTCTTCGGGTTGCGCACGCGGATTTCGCGCGCCAGCATGGCTCTGCCCTGCTCGACGTTGCCGCTCTCAAAGCCGAAACGCTGAGCGCCAAAATAGTTGGGTGCACCCTGTAATGAAATGGCCTTGAGATTGGCCTCAAGGGCTTTCAGGGCTTCGGGGTCGCCGGTCACATCACGCAGCACGATGCGAAATCGGTTGCCCTGCAGATCACCGGGGCGCAGTTTTTTCACGTGACGGCTCTGGCTCAGCACCTTGAATTCCGGGTGCTGAAGCTGGGTCAGGTCAGGCGTCTCGCCTTTGGGCAGATAGATGCTGAACCACTGGCGGGTGATGGCGTTGCGGTCCTTGAGACCGGCATAGCCCACGTCCCATTCCTGCACGCCGGCGGCCGCGGCCAGTTGCTGGGCGACGAAGGCGGTGTTGGCGCCGTTCTTTTCGATGTCCAGCCAGATGTGTTCGCCCGCACCGGAGGGCAGCTGCAGCGGCAGTTCAGTCACGATGAAATCCTCGTTGAGGGATTTCAGGGTGGCGCTGGCGCCGCTGGCCGGATAAGCGTTGGGCCACTGAGGCAAGGTCGTGTATTGAGGGTCGGTCATGAGCGGTCTGATGGCATCAAGTGAAGAGAGGGACAGGCTGTCAAACCGACCAGGGGCCGTCCAGACCGTGATTCTCGCCCTACCTGCATGCCGTGACGGGCACCAACCGATGCGACTTCAATGGAAACCGTTGCGCGCAATGACGGGCCACTTGGCGGAACCCATCGACCCCGTTCAATTCGCCCGCTCCTATGCGTTCTTTTCGATCGTCAGCAAGACGCGTGCGTTGTCTTCCTGACTCTCGTGGTCTGGGGTCGCATATCGGATCGCCCCCGGGTAATTGTCACGCCTTGGGTGCTCTTCAGCGCGTCCTTGAGTGCAGCGCAGAACTCCGGCGTACCCAGCTTGGCCTATTTGAACGCCACCGGCACGGCGGCATGCAGGCGCAGGTGCCCGCCGATTGCGGCGCTACCGCAGGTGGAATGCCGCCCGCGCCGTGCAGGCTTATTGGGCTGACCCTGCACGGCGGGCGCGCAGGCCCAGGGCGCCCAAACCCAGCAGCATCAGTGCAGCGCTGGCGGGCTCGGGCACCACGCTGATCGAGGCCACGGCTGCGCCGCCGGTGCCGCGCAGCGCGATGCCGGTGGCGGCGCTGCGTGTCAGGCCGGTTTCGGTGGTGCTGCCCAGCAGGGTGCTGCCATCAGCGTCGAACAATTGAGCCGTGGCGCTGCTACCGTCGGCGCTCAGCGTGACGGACAAGCGATACCACTGGTCGGCGTAGCTCAGCGCCGTCTTGGCACTGAAGTCGGGCGTGGCGTAGCCGCTGTTGTCTTGGAAGCCCAGCGCGCCGGTGTCGGAGGCCGCGACGAAGGAGTAGGCGCCTGCCGCATCTGCATTGAAGCCCAGATACAGGCGGCCGCCTTGGGCGCCGTTGCTGTCGGTGGGGCTGGGGCCGGGGTTGACCCAGGCTGACAGGGTTTGGCCGGCGCTGAAGGCGATGTTGGTGTTGGTGGACCACACGCCTTCAGACAGCGCAACGCCACGGCTGCCGGTAGGTGCTGCGGGCACGTAGATCGAGGCGTCGGCGCCGATGCCGGTGCTCCAGCCGGCGGTGGAGAGTTGGCCGTCAGCAGTTTCAACGATTGCCGCGTGAGCCGCGCCGGCCAGCACAAGGGTCGACAAGGCCGTGGCCAGGGTGGATGCGATGAATTTCATGGAATGACTCCGGTATCTGATGATGGGCCGCCGCGCCCGCAGGGTGGGGGCAGCGGCAGCCCGGCAAACCGTTCGGATGGGGCGTTATGAATTGAGGCTTAAACGTCTTAAAAACGTCTTAACGCGCAGCAGCCGCCGGGAAGTTGAACAAGGTGCTCAGGTCACCAATGGCGGGTTGATTGGCGGGGCGGTAAGGGTTGTTCAGGTCGCGCACCGGGTTGGGCAAGTTGTCGCGGCTGCGGGCCGACAGGGGCGGCAGGCTCCAGTTGCGCTCAATGAACTTCAGCACCGAGCTGTGGTCGTTGTAGGTGTGGTCCACAAAGTTGCGCTTGGCATAGGGCGACACCACGATCAGCGGAATGCGCGGGCCGTCGCCGAAGAAATCGAGGTTCTGGATGTAGCCGCTGTCGAAGTAACCGCCACCTTCATCGGTAGTGATCACGATGGCGGTGTCCGCCCACAGCGCGGGGTTGGCTTGCACCTTGGTGATCAGGTCTTGCAAAAAGCCTTCATAGCGGGCCGGGGCCGAGTAGCCGGGGTGGCCACTGTCGAGGTTCTTGGGCACCACATAGGACACCTCGGGCAGGGTGCCTGCTGCAACGGCGCTGTAGAAGCTGTTCAGGCCCTTCAGGTTGGCCTTCAGCGCAGGCGTGCCCACGACATTGGCCGAGGCGTTGTGCGGGTCGCCAATGCTGTTGTACAGATAGGGCCGGCCGGTCTTGATGGCCAGCGCGGTCAGTGCGGGCTCAAGGGCAGCATCCGGGGTGGATTGCGGTAGGCCCAGTTGGGTCTTCATTGCAGCGGCCACCTGGGCTTTGATGGTCGGGAACAACGCATCGCTGGACACATCGGCGTCGTCGCGGCCACCGGTGTACCAGCTCCAGCTCACGCCGCGGGCGCTCAAAGCTTCGCCGATGGTCGGCACGGTTTGCGGCGGGTAGACGTAGGTGGTGGCGCCCAGGGTCTTGGCGTTGCCGTTGATGTCGTAGGGCGGCTCGTAGTTGTTGACGAGGTAGTAGGCGCCGCTTTCGCAATTGTGGGCGCGGCCCGTGGCGTCGAGCACCGCGCGCACGGCGGCCACGCCGGGCTGGCCGAGGTCGGCGCAGTTGACGTAGGAGCCGCCGGCGTAGCCGTCGTTGGTGTAGAAGTTGGCCGTCTGGGCCTGTGGGTCGGGGTTTTCGATCTGGTTGGCGGGCGGCACGGCGAGCTGGCCGTTGAGCTTGTAGACCGCCGCGTCGCCGGTGGCGATGCCGAAGAAGTTTGCGCCCGTGCCACCCATGATGAACTGGTGGTAGTTGTCGCTCAGCGCCCAGTTTTGGGCCAGCTGCTTGAAGTAAGGCGCGTCGCCCTGGTTCATGTTGAAAAAGCCCATCAGCTCGCCGCCCTGGCCGGTGCTGGCCGCAGTGACGCCATCGGTGGCACCACCCTGGCCCACGGTGCTGGCTACCCAGGCAAAGAGGTCGAGCTTTTCGTTGCTGCCGCCGGTCTGCTGCCACATCTGGAAGAAGCGGTGCACCGGGTCACCCACGCCTGTGTTGTAGCTGGCGAATTTGGTGATCTGGAAAGGGCCGTTGGCCGTGAGCGCGGCAAAGCGCGGGTCGGGGATGGCGCCGTACGGCTGCAGTGTGCTGGGGTTGTACAGGCCAATCATGGTCGGCTGCGGCAGCTTGGCGAGAGGCGCCACGCGCTGCGGGTTCAAGGCGTATTGGCCGCTCCCGTTGGCGGCGGACTGTACGGCTTTGGCGTAGTTGGCGGCCGGGGTGCCGTCGGGCTTGACAATGCCTTGCGAGACCAGGTTGTAGATCGACTGGCCGCGTGGCGGCACATAGGTGCCGTACAGCGTGTCGAAGGTGACGTTTTCACCGATGACCACGATCAGGTGCTTGATCGGCGTGGTGGTGGGCGCGGCGGTGGCGGCCAGGGCCGGCAGGGTCGCCAGTGCGGCGATCACTGTGGCGCGAAGCGCGAAGGGGAAGGATTTCATCGGGGGGGCTCTTTCCTGTTTTGCCTGTGCGGGCGTACCGATGAGCCTAAGAGTTAATGATGGCGCGCCAATGAACGTCGCGCCCGGCGGCATGCGCTGTCCGGCAGGGGGGGCGGCGGAGGTGGTTTGCGTTGCGTCAATGCAGCCTTGAATCCTCGGCGAATCACGGCGCCTTGTCACACGACCGTCACCCCGGCGTTCAAGACTGGAGGTTCCTTTTTCCGCTGTCGCTGTCGCGAATCGATCCCATGCAAAAGACCCAAGCACTGACCTCACTCGGGCAGCACCGCCTGATATTGCCGGCCTGGGTCAAGGCGGCCCTCGCCGCCAATGATCGCCTCAAGGTCTACCTCACGGTGCTGCAGGCGGCCAGCGAGCAGGCCTCGCATCCGCATCGCGACGCGCCTGATCTGAGCCGGGAGATTGCGGCCGCCGGCCTGGACGCCGCCTGGCTTCACGATCTCGCCGCCTTGGCCCGGCGGGTCGATGGTGAATTGCTGCTGCCCGATCTGCCCCGCTGGGTTCACTGCCTTGACGATGATCTTGTGATCATGGCCCGCCCCGTGCTGGAGATCACGCCTCCTGACGCGCCGCCCCACCCGCGTGTTGCGCACTGGCTGGCCTGGCTGCGCGCCCTGCCGGCCGACCGGCTTGACGATCACCAGCTTGAAGCCCTGACCCATGGCCGCCGTGGTGAAGACGACAGCCTGCACCTGCTCGTGATGGACCTGCACAAGCAGATCAACAAGCTGAGCGCTGAATTGGCCAGCGAGGTCATCGACGGCGCCAATGTGTGGGACTTGCAGCCCGGCGACCGCAGCCGTGTCGCGGCCTTCATGCGCGGTTTGAACCGCACGGCGGGGCTGAAGTTCGACCACCCTGGGCTGGACACGGCCGCAACGCGTGACGGCCCGCGCCTGCTGATCCAGAACGACATTGGCACCAACGATGCCCATGTGCTGGTGCTGCAGGTGACTGAGCGCACGATCACGCTGACGTATTCGGATTTGCATCGCGTGCGCTTTGAGTTCTTTCAGGCACTTCTTGCGCCGCTGGGCGCCAGTTGGTCTCTACCGGAGTCGTGTGTCCATGCCGACTTGAACCACGGTGAGGCCTACTCGGTCGGCACGGCTGTTTTTGAGGGCGCGGACGACGCAGCCCTGGAGGCCGCGCTGGAGGGCATCGGCTCTCGCATCGTCTTTTTGATCGACTGGAACCGCGCACGCAAGCGCTTGCAAGCCTTTGTCGGCAAGGCCGAGGCGATTGCGGTGCTGGCGGAGGTGGCCCGGTTGGACATCGGCCACCGTGGCTGGTTGCAGGTCGGGGGGGAGCATCTGATTTTCTCAGCCATGCAGGCGGCGGGCGAGGGCGCCTTTCGCATCGGCGACCGGCTGGACGAGGTGCTGGGTGTCGCTGACGCGCACGCGTTTCTGGTCGCGGTGATGCGCCTGGCGTGCGACGCCCTGCAGGGCGGGCAACCCGCCGCGTTGGTGGCGGATGAAACCCGCATGCTGCTGGCGCAATGCGTGCGCCAGCGCAGCAGTGAGTTTGATTTGCTGGCAGAGCACGCCGCCTATTGCCAGGCCCTGGCGCAAGCCGTTAGCGATGGCTTGGCGCACGGTGCGGAGCGATCGGGCAAGGCGGCAAATGAGCTTTCAGCGCGCGCAAAACTATGGGAGAGAAAGGCCGATCACCTGGTCATGCAAGCACGCGAGAAGGCCGAGCGGCAGCCCCGCTGGCGCCCGGTGGTCCGGCTGGTGGAGCAGTCCGACGATGTGGCCGATGCCTTGGAGGAGGCGGCCTTTCTGATCAGCTTGATCGCCGATCACCACATCAAGGGCTGGGACGGCGAGGTCCGCAAAGTCTTGGCGCGACTCGCCAGCACGGTGCTGCTGGCCACCCAAGACCAGGTGAAAGCCATCGCGATTGCACGCACACTCGGCGCCAACAGCGACGCAGCGGACAACGACGCCTTTCTTGGCGCCGCTTGGCGGATCTTGCAGGCTGAGCGCCAGTGCGACGCTTTGTTGCGCGATGCTCGCCGGGTGATTCTCGGCACCTTGCAGGACGCGCCGTCCCTGATGCTCGCCAACGATTTGGCCTGCACGCTGGAGCTGGCCTCCGACCGTTTGCTGGCTGCTGCCTACGCGCTGCGCGATCTGGCCTTCGACAAGACCGGGGTGCGGGGATGAGCGCGCTCAAGGCTCTTTCCATCGAGGCGGCGCTGCCGAACGCGGTCTACCTGATCGGATGCGGCACAGAGGATGTGGGGGCCGGCCAGCACGGCGAAGACTTTGTGCAAGCCTGCGCGAGCAGCATGGGATTCAAGGCCTGGAACCTGTTGCGCATGGCGCGCTTGGCCTTGCCTGTGCCGCCTGCGTTTGTGCTTGGCACGCGCTACTGCGTGGACCCCGCGGCGCGTGCGCAAGCCGCCGGCGCGGGGTTGTCCGGTACGGGGCTGTGGCAGGCCGGCCTGCAGGCGCTTGAGCGTTCAACGGGCTTGCGCTTGGGCGATGCGCGCCGGCCCTTGCTCTTGTCGGTCCGCTCGGGCGCGCCGGTCTCGATGCCCGGCATGATGGAAACCTTGCTGAACATCGGCCTGTGCGACGCCACCGTGGGCGGCCTGCTGCGCCAGACCGGCAACCCGCGCCTGGTTTGGGACGCCTATCGGCGCTTGATCGCCAGTTACGGCGAAGTCGTGGCAGGCTTGCCTGCGCAGTGCTTTGAAGCCGCCACCGAGGCGCTGTGCGCGGGTCGCGATGAGCGCGCGCTCGACTTCGCTGAACTGCGCACCTTGACCCAGCGCTTTCTCGAACTCTACGCACAGCAGGCGGGGCAGCCCTTTCCTCAGCAGCCAGCCACGCAACTTGCCGGCGCCATTGAGGCCGTGTTCGCCTCCTGGCAGTCCACCAAGGCGTGCGAGTATCGGCGCTTGAATCACATTGCCGATGACATCGGCACGGCGGTGACGGTGCAGCGCATGGTGTTTGGCAACGCGGGCGGTCAGTCGGGGGCTGGCGTTGGCTTCACCCGTGACCCGGCCAGCGGCGAGGCCGCGTTGTGGGTGGACTTTTTGTTCAACGCCCAGGGCGAAGACGTGGTCTCGGGGCGGCGCAGCGCCAACGGGCACGACGAACTGGCGGCG
Organism: Roseateles koreensis; assembly: GCF_028595305.1. Taxonomy (GTDB): domain Bacteria; phylum Pseudomonadota; class Gammaproteobacteria; order Burkholderiales; family Burkholderiaceae_C; genus Paucibacter_A; species Paucibacter_A koreensis. The sequence goes on from NZ_JAQQXS010000004.1 coordinate 151,486, forward strand.
GTGTTGCCCGAGGTTTGGCAAGCACTCAAGGACGCCGCCCATCAGCTCGAACAGGCGATGGGCGATATGCAGGACTTCGAGTTCACCGTGGAGCAGGGGCAGCTCTTCATGCTGCAAACCCGCTCCGGCAAACGCACACCACGGGCCACGGCACGCATTGCGTTGGATCTGTTTGATGAGGGGGTGATTGCGCAGCCGTTGGCGCAGCAGCGCACCGCCGGCCTGGACCGGCAGGCGCTGGCCTGCCCTTGCGTGCGCAACACGGCGAGCGTGCCTCTTGTCCCGCTGGGTCGGGCGGCCAGCGCGAGCAGCGGCGTGGCCATCGGCGAAATTGCACTCGACGCGGTCCGCGCGCAGGCCCGTCACGCGGCGGGCGTGGCCGTGGTGCTGGTGCGTCGCGACGCTGAAACGGGTGACTTCACTGCGCTTGAAAGTTCAGTTGGCCTGCTCACCCAACGCGGCGCCCGCACCTCGCACGCGGCGGTGGTGGCGCGCCAGCTGGGCAAGGTTTGCCTGGTGGGCTGCAGTGAATTGCAGATTGATGAGGCGGCGCGCACCGTCACGGTTGGCGACGCGCTTTTGCATGAAGGCGACTTGCTCACGCTCGACGGCAACGAGGGTGTTTTCTACGCCGGGGAGGCCCAGGTCGAGCTTGAGTACCCGCAGGACTTGCTCGCTCGCCTGGACGCCTTGCGGCAGCTGTCTGCGCCTTGTTGAACTGCGCTGATGCCACGGGTACAAGCCCCGGCGGTTGTGCCGCCCGCCGTTCAACCTGAACTGCGGGCGTTGGTGGGCATTGCCGGGCAGCGTCAGTGCGCAGACCCGGTACGCTTGCGGCGCACGGTGAAGCCCAAGGCGCCCAGGCCCGCGGCGAACAAAGCATAAGACGCGGGCTCGGGCACGGCGGAAACAGCGGCGCTTGGGGCAAAGGACACGCCGCGGATATTGGTGTTCGCGGCGGCTGTCATCAGCACAGAGAAGGACTCTGACGTGGGCAGTGTCGTGGCGCTCAGCGTGTCATTGATGCTGTAGAGATAGGTTGGGTCCAGGTCGCCGAGGGTGGCATTGGTCGCGAACAGCGAGACGGTGTTGCCGTCGACTTTGCCCGTCAGGCCGATCAGGCCGGTGGTGCCCGCCTTGGCGGTGTTGGCTACCAGCGCCAGTCCGTTGGACAAGGTGTAGTCCAGCACCCAGGTGTTGCCGGTCAGGGTCCATTTTTGCAGGCCGCCGTCGCCCAGGCCGCCTTGCTTGGGCTGGCCCGCATCCGCCACATACAAGGTCGTTGCGTTGGCGAAGAAGAAGTTCTCCGGGCTCAGATTGGCGGTGGCGGTGGCGTTGATGCCATTGCCTTTGCCCGCTGTCAGCACAACGCTGTTGCTCACGCCGGCCAAGACCGTGGGTGTGGTGGCGCTGGTCGGGGCCGTTGCCCCGTAGACGGCGATGTTGGCGGAGCCCTTGGACGTGCCTGTGGCGCCCGTCTGCTTGCTGTCGGACGAGACGTACAACTGGCCATTCACGAACGAGGCGGTGCGCATGTCCGTGCCGGCGTTGATCACCGTACCGCTGCTGGAGCCCGCCACCACGTATTGCAGGCCTTGCGTCGAGTCGCCCTTCACCCCTTGGCCCGCGACATAAAACGAGGAGCCATCTTGCGTGGCCACGCTGCGCGGGTTGTTGGTGTTGGCAAAGTTGTAGATTGCGGTGCTGGTGTTCACCGTGCCTGCGGCAGAGATGGTGGCCACCACCCGCGACACTGCCGTGTAGTTGCCGCCTTGAACGCTTGTGGTCTGCGCCAGCGCCTGCGTGCCGTAGGCATTGGTGGCGTTGACCGTGGCGCTGTTGAAGGCGGCGGCATTGACGCCGTAGCCCATGATGGTGAGCAGCTTGCCGTCCCCGGATAGTTGCAGCGTGCCTTCCGATGAAGAGCCGTACTCGCCCGAGATGGCCGAGTTCAGCACGCCCGAGGCGCTGACAAAGCTCGACTGCGGCAGCGTCAGGGCATTGCCCAGAACGCCGGTAGTCGAGAGGGCCTGCAGCACGATGGGCGAGGCTTGGTTGTCGCCATAGCTGCCACTCAGGTTGCCATTGCCATAGATGCTGACCACCAGGTCGCCTACGTTGAAGACCGCGGTGGCATGCGCCATGGGGGTGGCGGCGAGTGCACAGGCGAGGCCGAGCCAAGTGACCAGGGGGCGGCGTTTGTGTTGAGTATTCATCGCGGTGAATGGACCAATTTTTGAGGGGTGCCGCAGTGTCTGAAAATTACGTGACAGTTCTGTGGTGCGCCCTTCTCGCGCACCCCCGCGCTTGGGGGGAGTGGGCTTGAAACGCAAGCAGTGCCTGGCAGATCAGTGTCCCGCTTAACCTGAGCAATCGCTGACGGGCAAGTTCTACGTACTGAACGCTTCTGCCTGCGTGTACTTGCAGACCCGGTTGCGCCCCGTGCGTTTGGCTTGGTACATCGCCATATCGGCCTCGTCAATGGCTTGGTCCAGGGGTTTGTCGGCATTCACATAGGCGATGCCAAAGGAGCCCGTGACGGTCAGTGAAACGGGCGAGGTCAACAGCGGGCTGCCGCCCAGGGACTGGCACAAGTCCTGCGCCGTTCGGAGCAGCGTGGCGCGATCCACCTGCATCAGAATGCATAAAAATTCTTCACCGCCCCAGCGTGCAAGGCTGTCGGTGGACCGCAAGCGGGCGCGCAGGCGCTGTGCGGCTGCTACGAGCACCGCATCGCCCACGCCGTGTCCGTGCGTGTCGTTGATGGATTTGAAGTGGTCCAGGTCCAGCAGAATCAATCCGAAGCCGGTGCCGTAACGCTGGCTTCGCATGAACTCCTGCGCCAGGACCGTCATGGCGGCTCGGCGGTTCAGGCACTCTGTCAAGGCGTCAATGCGCGCCATCTCGTGCACTTTTTCAAGCGTCGCGGCGAGTTCGGCATTGCTGCGATGGAGTTCGGCGTTCAACCGCTTGGACTGCACGCCACTTCGGATCACGTGGAGCAAGAGTTTTTGGGCACTTCGGCCGTAAAGCTGAAGCACCAGCAACAGCAACAAGGCCGGGGCAACCATCCAACTTACCAGTGCAAACGGAGCGTAAATCCCCATCACGACGCCGGGGAGCATGATGCCTGAGGTAAAGACGAGCAGCGTCTTTCGAATGAAGCAAAGGTTGTGAACTGACAGCAGGGCCACGATGGCAATGAACAGCATGCTCACCATGGAGATGCCGAGTGAATCCGCAACGCCTGGCAATACAGGAACAACGCCCCACAGCAGCCCCAGCGGGAACAGCAAGACTGACAAAATATTCAACAGCTTGGCGCGTGCGGCGGGCTGGTCCAGTTGCTGCCGAAGCCGCTTCGCAAGCACGATGATGGTTAATTCAGCCAGAAAAAAAATTGCCAGCCAAGTGCCAAGAATGGCCAGGGGAACAATCGGCCTGAGCAGAATGAAAAGGGCGCCGTACCCCAGCCAAGAAGTGCGTGATGCGAATAGCATTCGGCTGATCCACATGCGCAAGGCCTCCAACTGAACGAAGGCTTCGTCGTCTGGGCCTAGTTCAACGGGAGTCTGGCCGAGGGTTGTCTCGGTGACAGCCTTGATTCTTGTCAGCGCAGTCATCGTCTCGTGTCACGAAGTGAATTCGAGTCCGTTCATTATGGAGGTTATTTGGCCAGCGATGCATGGGTCTACGCGCGTTGTTTGAAATGCAAGAAAGGGTGGATAGCTCCCCAATGCGGCGCATCGACGCGCGCGGGGATCTTCATCGCAGTTGTTGATAGCGGCCCTTTGTTGGGCTGATTGTGCTTCCCCAAAAAAAATGGGTCCGACTGGCGGACCCTGGGGTGGAGGCCGGCTCGATGGCCGGGCGGCTCGGTTTAGTGACCGGGTGTCGGGAGGCTGGCCTTGCCGGGGTGTTCGGCGTTCAGCGCTTCCAGTTTGTCCATGGTGCGGTTCATGCGGCGCATCAGTGCTCGGTAGGGTTCGGGCGAGGCCAGGTCCAGGCCGGCGGCGCGCGTCAGCGGATAGGCGTCGGCCGAGCTGCCGGACTTGAGCATGGCAAAGTACTTGTCGCGCAGCGCCGTGTCGCCCGTTGCGGCGCCCTTGCCGATGCCTTCGGCAAAGAAGGCGGCGGCGCTCACGCAGGTGGCGTACTGGTAGACGTAGAAGTCGTTGTAAAAATGCGGGATGTAAGCCCACTCGATGCCGTACAGCGGGTCGATCTTGACGACGCCCTGCGCATCGCCGTGATAACGCTTGAGCAGGTCCAGATAGGTCTTGCTGAGCCATTCACCGGTGATGGGCTCGCCTTTTTCCACAGCCTCATGCGCCTTCAATTCAAATTCGGCAAACATGGCCTGGCGGAAGAAGGTGGTGCGCATGCCTTCCAGCTCCTGGCTCAGGGCGAAGATTTTCTCCTCGCGGGTGGCCGCTTTTTCGACCATGTAATCCACCAGGAACAACTCGTTGGCGGTGGACGGAATCTCCGCAATGAAGGTGGAGTAGTCCGCCGTTTCGAACGGTTGCGCCGCGTTGGACAGCACCGAGTGCATGGCGTGGCCCCATTCGTGGGCCAGCGTCGAGACGCTGTTGTAGTCGCCGTTGAAACTCATCAACAAATAGGGGTGCACATCGTAGGCGGCCGGGTTCATGTAGGCGCCCGAGCGCTTGCCGCGTTGCGGCACCGAGTGCATCCACCCGCCCTTGAAGGCCTGCGCCAGCTGACGGGTGTAGTCCTCGCCCAGGGGCTTGAGCGAGGCCAGGGTGAGCTGTTCGGCTTCTGCCAGGCTGTAGTTGCGGCTGGTCTTGGCCAGGGGTACGTAGACGTCTTGATAGCCCGCGCTCTTCAGGCCCAGCATCTGGCTGCGTAGTTTCAGGTAGCGGTGCAGGGTGGGCAGGCCGGCATTGGCTTCTTGCACCAGGGTGCGGTAGACGGCGTCAGGAATATTGTCATTGCCTTGGGCCATGGCCACGCTGCTGGCGTACTTGCGTGAGCGAGCGTTGAACACGGTGCCGCGCAGATTGGCCGCATAGATCGCGCCCAGGGTGCGCTCGTAGGCCTTGTAAACCGGCCAGAAGGCCTTGAACACCTGCTCGCGGATCTTTGGGTTCGGGTTGCTGCGATAGGCCACGTACTGTTCTTGGTCCAGCGTCACGGTCTTGCCGGCGATCTTGACGGTGGGCCAGGGCAGGTCGGCGTTGGACAACAGGCCGTAGATGTTTTGGGGCTGCTGCAGTGCTTCTGCCGCGCCGGCCAGCAGGGCTTCTTCTTTCAAACCCAGAGTGTGCTCGGCGAGGCGCAGCATGGTGGTCAGGCCCTGGCTGTGCTTGGCCAGCCGGGGCTCGGCTGCCAGATAGGCCTGCACCTTGTCGCGGCCCAGCGCTGCGACTTCGGCATTGACGAAGGAGCTGGCTTCGCCAAACTGGTTGTACACCGAATAGGCCTGTTGATTGCGGGCCTGGTTCTCGGTGATCTGGGTGTTCTCGTCGGCCTTGAGGCTTGAGTAGGTGATCAAGCGGCCGAGGCGCCGGCGCACGTTTGACAGTGCGTCCAGGCCATCCGCCAACTGGGTGGCGCTGTCGCCCAGCTTGCCCTGCAGGGCCTTGAGCTTGGGCAGTTCTGCCAGGATGGCCAGGCGCTCGGCCTCCCAGGCGGCGTCGCTGGCGTAGAGCGGCACCAGGTTCCACACCACCTGGCCGACGGGCACGGTGGCCGCTTCGGCGGGGGCGCCAGCAGTTGCCGGTGCGGTTGTCGCTTGGGCCAGGCTGGGGAGGGCGGCGGTGGACAGCAGCATCAGGGCGGCCGCCAAAGCAATCACGGTGGGTTTCATGCGTGGACTCTTTTGGGGGCAGGCTTGTGGCGCACCCTCGGTTTTGAAGATTGTGTTGTCCGCCTGCGGCCCGGCACGGGTCGACCCAGCCGCTTGCGGTGCGTTGGATTGTGCCGTTATCCGTCGCAAGCCACCCGTGCCAAAGGTCCTGGTGAAAGTTGAAAAACTTCGGCAATCAGGCTGTCAGGTGTTGCCCGAAGAAGCGCAAAGTTCGGTCCCAAGCCATGCGGGCCCATACCGCGTCGTATTGCGTGATGGCAATGCGCTTGGGCCCTTGTGCGTCTTCATTGGCAAAGGCATGGTGAGCGTGATAGCGGTGGCCTTCGTAGCGCACCTGCGCCTCACGCAGCAGCGGCTCCAGGCGATCGACGTTGTCGATGGAGAATGCCGCGTCCTGTGTGGCCCAGTGCGCCATGACCGGCTGTGTGAGTTTGCTGGCGTCCAGGTACTCCAGCGGCGGGAGGCCGTACCAGACCACTCCGGCATCGGCCTCGGGGGTGTTCATGAGCGCCAGCCAGGTCAAGGCCCCGCCCATGCAGTAGCCGGTGATGCCGACCTTGCCGCTGCCCAGGTTCAGTGATTTCAGGTACTGGACCGCGCCCCGCACGTCGTTGGCGGCTGCATCGCCGAAGTTCAGCGCCTCCATGAGGTGGTGGGCCTCTTCTTGTTCGACCGTGCTTTTGCCCCGGTACAAGTCGGGCACCAGCGCCGTAAAGCCTGCTGCGGCCAGCCGTTCAGCCACCCCGCAGATCTGCGCGTTGACGCCCCACCATTCTTGTAGCACCACAACGGCGCCCAAAGCCTGCTGGGCCTCGGCGATGACGCCGTTGGCGGTTCGCCCGTCGGGGCGCGTGAATTTGATGGGTTTCAGCATGGCAAATTCCTGGGTGGGTGAAAGTGGACCGGCCATGCATTCACGCGGTTCGTTGCTGAATGGCCGGTAGGTAGCGCACCATGAATTCTGCCGGCATGCGGCGCGCGCGGCCACTGCTCAGCTCAATGCACACCAAATTCCACTGGCCGCGCATCACGCAAACACCGTCTCGCTCGCGGCGCAGCTGAAAGTGACGCTGCATACTCAGGCGCCCATCGGCGGCGCCCAGCCAGGTGGCCAGGCGCAAGGGTTCGCCCAGAAGAGTCGGCAGCAGGTAGTCGTAGGTGGCGCGTTGGATGGCCATGGCCCGGTCCAGCGAACGGTAGTCCGCCAGGCTCAAGCCCAGCGCTTCGGAGTGCGCCCAGGCAATGCGTTCGCACCACTGCACGTAGACGGCATTGTTGGTGTGGTTCAACCCATCGATATCCGCGGCTTGCGGGCAGACCGACAGAAGAAACGGCGAAGGGACATCCCAGTCCATGGCGCTTGCGAGTCGGGCACAGCGGAATTGCTAGCCCGCATTAGACCTCGACCCAACTAGGCGGCGTCTGGCTCTGGGTGCGGGAAGGGGGCAAACCAGCAGATCAGGAAGGACGGAATGGTAGCCAGCATCACGAAGATGAAGTAGCCGGTATAGCCCATCTGCTGCTGCAGGTGCCCGCTGACCATACCCGTTAGCATCATGCACAGGCCCATCAAACCGGTTGCAAAGGCGTAGTGCGAGGTGGAATATTTTCCAGGCGCCAGTTGCTGCATCAGGTAGATCATGAAGCCGACCGACCCGGTGCCGAAAAAGAATTGCTCAAGTACCACGCCCGCGCTGATCAACAAGATGTTTTGCGGCTGGTAGATTGCCATCAGTAAAAACGTGATGTTTGGAATATTGACGCAGCAGCACAAGATGAACAAAGATTTTTGCAGCCCGCGCCGTGCCACGATGGCTGCGCCCACCAGCGAGCCCACCAGCAGCGCAACAATGCCAAAGGTGCCGTAGATCAGGCCAAAAGCTTGGTTGCTCAAGGCCAGCCCGCCGTTGGGCAGGGTGTCTTTCATGAACAGCAGGCTGGGAACGTTGAGAAAGCCGAAGCTGATGCGAAACAGCAAGGCGAAGCCGATCATCAGCCAGATGCCCTGCTTCTGGAAGAAACTGACGAAAGCATCCGCCAGGGTGGCCAGCGCCTGGCCGGGCGTGCTGGGCGTATGTTCTGCGCGGGCACCGTCGGGCATCACGCGCGCATGCCAGGCCGCCATGGCCAGCATCACCACGCCCAGAATCACGAAGATGACCTGCCAGGAACGAGCCCAAGTTGGGCCGCTGACGGCGGGGTCTTGCTTGAAGACGTATTGATGCAGCACGCCCGTCAAGGCCAGCAGCACGCTCATGACGGCGAGCTTGCCCACGTTCCAACTCAAACCCTGGATGCCGCAAAAGCGGGCCTGGCTCTTGCTGTCCAGTGCGGTGACGTACACGCCATCGGTGGCGATGTCTTGCGTGGATCCGATGAAGGACAAGACCCAGAATAAGCCCATCATGACGGGGACGTAATCAGGCAGTTCCAGGCATAAGGCCACGCCCATCATGCCCAGGCCCAACAGAACCTGGGTCACGAGGACGAAGAACTTCTTGGTCCGGTACATCTCCACAAAGGCGGCGAAGAGCGGCTTGATTGTGTACGCCAGGCCCAGGGCGCTGGCATATTCAGCCGCCCGGGCGTTGTCCATGCCCAGGTTGCTGAACATGATGACGGCGGCGGCGGTCAGCATGTTGTAGGTCAAGGCCATCGTGAAATAGCCCGAGGGCACCCAGAACATGGGCCGGTTGGAAGAGGTCATGGTGGCGGGAGAGTTTGCTGGGCGCGGGGCCTCGTGTTCGAGCGCGGTGGGCACCGGCGGTGCGATGGAGGTGGTCATAGCAATTTGGTCGTGAGCAACGACGGGTGAGCGAACGAACGGCTGGGCGCCTGTTGCGCTGGTTTTTGGGAGGGACGGGCACACATCTGTTCAATCAAGGCCCGGTGCGGCGGTAAATCGGCCAGGGCTTGTTGTGACACCTGGCGGATGGTCTGAAATTCACGCATGGCTTCTTCCATGCGAGGGTAGGCCGCCCGGCTGGCGCTAATGTCGCAGCCGTACTCCATGCCGTGCAACACGTATTGCCAACTGGTGGGTGGGTACATCTCCAGGTCGCTGATGAAATCAAGCCGGTGCGGCGGGCGGTGGCGCCACATGGCCAATTGCTCTTGCAGGGCCTCAGGAATGGAGGCGGGGTTGCAGTTGTCGGTCCAGAAGGCGTTGTCACGCCGCTGAGACAAGCAGTAATGGAGTTTGACGAAATTGACGATGCGCTCGTAGCGCGCCACCATCAGCGTGTTGAACTGTTTGGCCACCGGGGCCAGATTGCCGTCGCGCGGAAACAAGAAGCTGATCAAGAAGGCGGCGGTCTCGATCACGCCGATGCCCGAGGCTTCGAGGGGTTCGACAAAGCCGCCCGACAGGCCAACGGCCACGCAGTTCTTGATCCACTGCGTTTCCCGGTAGCCCACGCGCAGCTGGAGCGGCCGGGCGCTGACGCCCTCGCCTTGCGGGCCGACGTATTGGCGCAGCACGGCTTCAGCGCGGGCGTCGTCGGTGTAGCGGCTGGAGTAGACGTAGCCGATGCCGCGCCGCTCTTGCAGGCCGATGTCCCAGGTCCAGCCGCTTTCATGCGCGGTGGAGATGGTGTAGGAGGGGATGGGGGCATCCGGGCGCTCATAGGGCACTTGCATGGCGAGCGCGCGATCGACGAAGAGCACGTCGTTCACGTCCCGGAAGGGCGCACCCAACGCGTCGCCGATGAGCGTGGCGCGAAAACCGCTGCAGTCGATATACAGGTCAGCCTCCAGGCGGCCCGCCTCCGCGGTGTGGAGCGCCGCAATGCTGCCATCGGGGGCCAGCTCAACGCGCTGGACGGTGGCAATTTGGCGCTGTACCCCGAGGCTTTGGGCATGCTTGCAGAGCAGGGTGGCAAAACGCCCCGCGTCAAAGTGGTAGGCGTAATTCATCGGCCCGAGGTAGTCCCCGTCGCTCAAGCGTTTGGGGCCACGGTGGGCATCGGCAATTTTCTTTTGCATGGTGGCCGCTTCGGCAAAGGCCACATCACCCCCCGCCGCGCCGAGCAGCCAGTAGGGCAGCAACTCCAAGCCCTGGCTGCGTTGGCTGGGCAGGCTGAAGGGGTGGAAATAATGGTCTGTTCCCACTGACCCCGCCGGCCGCACCCAATCGACGAACTTGATGCCTTGCTTGAAGGTGGCGCTGCACTCGCGCAGAAAGCGGGCCTCGTCAATGCCCAGCAGCGACAGCGTGCCGCGAATGGACGGGAAGGTGCCTTCACCGACGCCGATGGTGGGGATGTCGCTGGACTCCACCACCGTGATGTGCACCGCTTGTTGCTGGGGGCCGCCCAGCTGTTTGGCCAGGAAGCCCGCCGTCAGCCAGCCGGCCGTGCCGCCGCCCACGATGAGGACGTTTTTGATTGCATTCATTGACTTTGTCTCCGCTCGATCCGCACTGCGGCCGGCCTTTTGATCGCAAGAATGTAGTGCCAATAAGGGCTCAAAAACCGCGTCATCAGGGTAAACGACAGCGTTGTCATTTTGTATTGACAGCGTTGTCATTTGTTCATTAATATCCGCTCGCCTCATCAAAAGGGCGCCGTCAATCGATGGCGTTAGCAGGTCATGATTCGACCTGACTCGGAACGCTGAAGTTCCAAACACAACAGGAGACACTATGAGCAGCCATGCATCCGGATTCCGTAAGTTCCTAGGCAGCCCCGTCCAACTGGCGGTGGTTACGTTGTTGGCCGGCGCTTCGTCGGTCTACGCCCAGTCGCAAGCTCCTGAAGCCGCTGCCAAGGCTGCGGACTCGAAGGAGTTGCCCACCGTCATCGTGACGGCCACCAAGAGCGCCACGTCTTTGCAGCGCACGCCTGTGGCGGTGACCGCCATCAATGCCACTTCGCTGGAAGACAACCGCGTCAACTCCTTGCTGGACGTGTTCAATCTGGTCCCCAGCCTGCAGGGAACGGGCCAGGGCGATCACGGCATCGTCAGCGTCACGCTGCGCGGTATCGGCAATGACAGTGCCAAGACCGAGTACGCGGACCCGGAAGTTTCGCTGTTCGTGGACGGTGTGTTCTCGCCCCGCCCTGAAGGCGCGTCGACTCTGATGTTCGACCTGGACGGTGTGGAGGTGATGCGGGGCCCGCAAGGCACGCTGTGGGGCCGCAACTCCACGGTGGGCACCATCAATTTGAAGACCGCCAAGCCCAAGCTGAATGACCAGTCGGGCTATGTGGAAGCGGGCATCGGTACTTATTCGCGCATGGGCATGCGTGGCGCCTTGAACATGCCTGTCAGCGATACGCTGGCTTTCCGCGTGGCTTTTGTGCACGAGCAGCATGACGGGTATGTCGACTTTCAAAAGGGTCCCAACCTGAGCGTGGCCAGCCAGCAGGCTGCATACATTGCCAATGGCGGCACCCTGGCGACTTTCAAGCCGATGAACACGAACTTGTTCGTGCAGGACGGCCCCAAGTACAACGCGCAAGATCAAAGCGCCGTGCGCGTGAGCATGCTGTGGAAGCCGACGGCGGCGTTCAGTTGGGACCTCTCGGTGGAGCAGTTCCGCGACCGTGGCACACCGTCAATGAACCTGATGCAAACCCCGCGTGCGGGTGAGTCGCAATGGTCGGCCCTGATCGAAGTGGCACCCACCCTGGTGCGCGACTCCACCAATGTGCGCAGCCACATGGAGTACGACCTGGGCGACATGATCCTGGCCTACACCGCCGGCATGGGCCGCTTCAAGGGCTCCAGCACGTTTGACGCGCAGGGCGGCATGGTGGTGCCGACCTACTTTGACGACCCGAACGCTCGCTACCAGAACAACAACACTGTCTGGTCCAAGTACAACAGCCAAAGCCATGAAGTCACGCTGGCTTCAAGCGGTCGCAAGACCCTCGACTGGATCTTGGGCGCTTACTACGCGGCGGAGGACAACGGCATCCGCTTCGATATCCCCATCATGAACGGCACGCAAGAGGGTTCCGTGGCGTGGCAGGGCTCATTCATCCAGCCCAAGGAAACGGTGGAAACCAAGGCCGTCTTTGGCCAGGCGACCTTCAACGTGAGCGATGCACTGCACCTGACGGGCGGTGTACGCTTCACCACCGATCGCCGCGAAAACGTGGGCGGTGGCAGCTGGACTTGGCAGTACGACGCCACGGTGCCGCAAACCCCCTTGAACGCGAACTTCGACCCCAAGACCCAGCCGGGCTACGCGCAGGGTGACCACAACAGCGCGGTCTACACCAACGACAAGACCACCTATCTGGCCCGCGTGGGTTACGACTTGAGCAAAGACGCCATGGTCTACGGCAGCGTGTCCACCGGCTACAAGTCGGGCGGCACCGGCGACGGCGGCCATCCTTACGGCCCTGAAACGCTGACCAACTATGAGGCCGGCCTGAAGACCAAGCTGATGGGCGGCCGCATGACCTTCAACACCAGCGTGTACTACATGGACTTCAAGGACTTCCAGTTCTCGTCGGCCATCACCAATCCGGACGGTACGCGCGGCTTTGCCTACGACAACGCGGAGGGCGCCAAGGTGTCGGGCGCTGAAGTCGAGGTGGCCACGCTGGTGGGTAACAACGGTCGTCTGCAATTGGCCGCGTCGTTCACCAAGACCAAGCTGGGTCATCTGGTGGGCAAGACCAACGACTACATCTTGCCGGTTTGCTTCTCTGACAAGACCACCAACTGCATGGACGTGACCGGCCACGAGCTGCCGCACGCCCCGAAGTTCGCCTTGCAGCTGCAGTACGAGCACAACTTTGACCTGGAGAGCGGCGCCACCCTGACCCCGCGTGCCAGCGCGCACTACCAGACGGACACCTGGTTGTCGGTGTTCAACCTGGGTGATGGCGACAAGCAAAAGGCCTACGCCACGCTGGACCTGGGCCTGCGTTATGCAGCCAAGAAGAACTGGTATGTGGACGGCTTCGTGCGTAACGTGACGGATCAGCTGATCAAGACCAGCGCAGGTAGCGGTGGCCAGAACCGCACGGTCGACACCGCGATCTGGACAGCGCAGTACCAGGCACCGCGCACGGTGCAGGTCAACGCCGGCTACAGCTTCTAAGCGCAAGCAAGCATGCAAGCAAGGGCCTTGCTCCGCCCACTCGGCGGGGCAAGGCCTGGCGCAAGCCGTTCTGCCAATTTTTGAATCTATCTTGAGCCCGGTTTTGGGCCACCATGAACATGACGACCGCACCCACTTCAGACGCATCGCCAGATTGGGCGGCGCTGGCCGGCCGATTTACCCCGAATTTTGTGTGGGGCTCCGCCACCAGTGCGGCTCAGATCGAAGGCGCCGCTTTTGAGGACGGCAAGGGCGAGTCGATCTGGGACCGCTACTGCCGCGAGCCCGGCCGCATCAAGGACGGCTCCAATATCGACGTGGCCTGCGACCACTATCACCGGGTCAAGGAAGACGTGGCCCGCATGAAGTGGTTGGGTCTTAAAGCTTATCGATTCTCGATGGCGTGGCCACGCGTGCAGCCCACCGGCAAGGGCGCCTGGAATGAAGCGGGTTTTGCGTTTTATGCGCATGTGCTCGATGAATTACAGGCCGCCGGCATCCAGGCGCATTTGACGCTGTATCACTGGGATTTACCGCAAGCGCTGCACGATGAATTCGGCGGCTGGACCTCGCGCGAGGTCGTGCCGCTGTTCGCCGCCTACGCGGCGGAAGTGGCGCGGCGCTTTGGCGACCGCGTGGCCAGCATCGCCACCTTGAATGAACCCTGGTGCGTGGCGACCTTGGGCTATGAGACGGCGCAGTTCGCCCCCGGCATCACCGATCGGGGCGTCTCCATGCAGGTTTCGCACCATTTGATGATGGCGCACGGCGCGGCCATCGTGGCGATGCGCCCGCTCACGCGTACGCCGTTGGGCGTGGTGTTGAATCACACGCCGTCCTTCGCCGCTGAGCCCATCGAGGCCGACCGCATTGCCGCGCGCATCGACGACGGGCTGACACTGCGCTGGTATATGGACCCGATCTTTCGCGGCAGCTACCCGGCCGATGTCATCGCCTATTTGGGTGACGACGCACCAAAGATCGAGGCGCAAGACCTGGCCCTGATCCAGCAGCCTTTGGATTTTCTGGGCGTGAACTTCTACACCCGCAGCTTCATCAGCACGCGCCAGCCCGGCATGCCGGCACCCGGAAAAATGGGCTTTACCGATATGGGCTGGGAGGTTTATCCCCAGGCCTTGACGCAACACCTGCTGCGCTTGACCCGCGACTACGCGCCCCCGCCGATCTACATCACCGAGAACGGCATGGCCAATGCCGATGAAGTGATTGATGGCCGTGTGCCCGACGTGGCACGAATCGCCTACCTGCGCAGCCACCTGGAGGCACTGGCTACGGCTGTGGACCTGGGCGCTGATGTGCGGGGTTATTTCTACTGGAGCCTGCTCGATAATTTCGAATGGAATTCAGGCTACACGAAGCGCTTTGGCTTGTTCCACGTCGATTACGGCACGCAGCAGCGGCTCGCCAAAGACAGCGCCCATTGGTATCGCGGCTTGATCAAGGCGCACCAGCCGCACCAGCCAGGTTGATCGCCCGCCCCGCGCTCAGACCACGCGGTTGAAATGCTCCACCAGGGGCGGCGCTGCAAAGAAGGGGCCGACGATGGCGCGCCATGCCGTGAACAGCGGCCCGCCACGGAAGTGCACTGTATGGTCCTCCAGCGTGGCCCATTCGATCTGCAGCACATAGCGCTCGGGCGATTCAACGCAGTGCTCCACGCGGGATGCGAGGTAACCCTGCGCTTGGGCGATCACGGTGGTCAGGCCCTTTTGAATGGCTGCTTCAAAGGCCTCTTGCTGGCCGGGGTGAATGCGGATATCGGCGATTTCAAGAATCATGGGGGCTTTCAGGGTTCAGGGGTTGTGGATTGGATCAGGGTGTATGACTCAAGAGCCGCTGCCGCACCAGGGGGTGCCACAAGCGGCCATCGCGCAGGGGCGTGGCCTCAGGCAGGTCAGGGTTTTTCAGTATGAGCCAGCGGCGCTGGCTCAGTTGCGAGTGCCGCAATTGCGGGCCCACCCATTGCTCGAACATGGCGTCAAAGCTGCCGTCGGCCAGCACCATGTCCCACGCCGCCCGCAGCCGTTGCGCGAGGGCCGGTTGCTGCGGGCTGACGAAGAAGTAGTAGGCAGACGGGTAGGCAATCAGCCAGGTGTCCAGCACGGTCAAATCGGGCAGCGCATCCACAATGGGATAGACCTCGACGGCACCCAGTGGAAAAACGTCGATACGTTGGCGCTTGAGCATTTCAGGGAAGGTGCTCAGGCGCGGTAGGCGCTCCACGTGCCAGCCGTTGCTGCTCAAGATATGGGCATCCGGCCAATCGCTGACCTGGCCGACGCTCAGCCGTTTGCGAAGCTCCGCCTCATCGTCAAGGTGGCTGAGTTCGTCTAATTCTGCGTGGCGCGACTTCAGCACCACCGGCAGGCGAACGCCCAACAGGCCGCGATACAGACAGGCTCGAACCGGAATGGATTGCGCCTCGCGCTCGCGCGAGGTCATGGAGCTGAGAATGCTCACCGAGCCACTTGCCAACTCCAGAAACGCGCGTTTTTGCGTCACCACCGGGCTGGCCTGCAGGCGGTAGGGTCCGTGGGTGGCAACGGTCTTGTCCAGCAGCAGGGTCAGCACGGCCAACTCGTAGCTGATGACGGTGGCGTTTTGCTGCTGCGAGAACGAGTGCTTCACCAACAACGGCTCGGTGGCCGCTTCCGCCTGGGCCGCGGTGAGGGGCAGGCAGAACTGCAAGGCCAGCCAGCAGGAAAGGGTCAGGTGCATGCCGTGTCCCAAGGCGAAGCGCATGACAAGATGCGGCCCGTGGGGCGCTTTGCCCTGACGCAATGTCGGCTGCATTTCCATGTCTTGAACGTGTCGGTGTGAGTGTGCGGGTTGAAGCAAATCTGTTGCTGCTGGTTTGATTGTGCGATGTAAATCCGTTCGCAGTTGCAAACAAACGGGACAACAACCATGCCGATAAACACTAATTCGACCGATCGGTCGAAACTGAGATACTGCAACGCTTCACAAGGAGACTGCGGTGGAAACGTTGCAACTGTCGGTCAGTGCGCACGGTGTGGCGCACTTGACCATGAATCGACCGGAGGTGTTCAACGCTTTCGATGAAACCATGATTGCTGAGTTGGGCCAAGCCATTGCGCAATGCAGCGCGAACCCGCAGGTGCGTGTGGTGGTGCTGGCCGGTGCGGGCAAGGTGTTCAGCGCCGGGGCCGATGTGCAGTGGATGAAGCGCGCGGCCCAGGCCACACAGGCCTGGAATGAGCAGGACGCCCGCAGTTTTGCCGAAACCTTGTCGCAACTGGCCGCGTGTTCAAAGCCCACGATTGCGCGGGTACACGGCCTGGCCTTGGGCGGCGGCGTGGGCTTGGTGGCGGCCTGTGATGTGGCTGTGGCCAGCACGGAGACCCGGCTGGCGGTGAGTGAGGCGCGGCTGGGCATTCTGCCCGCGGTCATTGGCCCGCATTTGATCAACGCGGTGGGTTTGCGCCAGGCTCGGCGATTGGCCTTGACGGCCAGCCGCATCACCGCTGCCGACGCCTTGGCCATGGGGCTGCTGCACGAGGTGGTTGCGATTGACGCCCTGGACACTGCGGTGCAACGGTGGGTGGATGAACTGCTGCTCAGCGGCCCGCAGGCGCAGGCTGAAATCAAGCGCCTGTTCGGGCAGTTGGCGCCAGGCCCCTTGACTGCCGAGGTGCGTGAGTTGACCGCACAAACCATCGCGCGGGTGCGCGTGGGGGGTGAAGCACGGGAAGGGTTCGCCGCCTTTCTGGACAAACGTGCGCCCGCCTGGGCGCCTTCAATATCCACATCGATATCGACAAAGTGAGCGCAACCGTGACAGAGACTCAAACAAGTTCGTGGCGCATTGCCCAACAGCCGGCTGAGCGGACGAAAGTGGCCGTGATTGGCGCGGGGGTGATGGGGGCAGGCATTGCGCAAGTGGCGGCGCAGGCCGGCCACCCGGTGGCGCTGATGGATGTGCGGGACGGGGCCGCGCAGGCCGCCGTGGCGCAGATCGCCAAGGGGCTCGCTGGCCTGGTGGACAAGGGTCGCATGACCGCCCAGCAGCGTGACGCGTTACTTGAGCGCATCAGCCCGGCCTCTCAAATGAGCGAGTTGGCGGACGCCGCCCTGGTGATCGAGGTGATCGTTGAACGGCTGGAACCTAAGCGTGAACTGCTGCAAGCCCTGGACGCCTTGTTGCCGCCGGATGCGCTGATTGCCAGCAACACCTCGTCGATCAGCATCACGGCGCTGGCCAACGGCATGGCGACACCCGGCCGTTTGGTGGGCATGCATTTTTTCAATCCGGTGCCGCAGATGAAGCTGGTGGAGGTGGTGTCGGGGGCTGAAACCCGACCCGACGTGGCGCACGCCATCGAGGCCCTGGCGCGCCTTTGGGGCAAGACGCCGGTGCACGCGCGCTCAACGCCTGGTTTCATCGTCAACCGGATTGCTCGCCCTTACTACGCTGAATCCTTGAGTCTGCTGCAAGAGCAGGCAGGCACCCCGGCGCAATTGGATCGCGCTTTGCGTGGCGCGGGATTTCGCATGGGCCCATGCGAGTTGATGGACTTGATTGGGCATGACACCAACTTTCTCGTGACG
Source organism: Roseateles koreensis (assembly GCF_028595305.1). GTDB lineage: Bacteria > Pseudomonadota > Gammaproteobacteria > Burkholderiales > Burkholderiaceae_C > Paucibacter_A > Paucibacter_A koreensis. The sequence continues at coordinate 168,966 of NZ_JAQQXS010000004.1, forward strand.
CAATCGGTGTTCAACGCCAACTATGGCGACCGGCGTTTTGTGCCCTCGCTGGTGCAGCAGGCCCTGGTGGACGGTGGACGGCTGGGGCGCAAGGTCGGCAAGGGGTTTTATGGCGCAGACCTTGCCGAGGCTGGCGCGGCGGAGCCCATCGCCCCCGGTCTTGAGAGCCTGCCGCCCGTAAGCCTGGTCGGCCAGGGGCCGCTGCTGGACGGCTTGGGTCGTTGGCTGACGCACAAGGGGGTTGATTTCACGCGGCATGAGGCAGTCGCCGCGGTCGGGGGGGCTCACTGGACCGGTTTGCTGGTGGGCGACGTGCGGGTTCCGCTGACTTGCGGGCGCACGGCGGCGCAGTGGGCGCATGAGTCCGGGCACGCGGACTGGGTGGTGATGGATTGGCCCGTGGCGCCTGATCGGGTGGAGGCCCTCGCCGTAGCTTGCGCGCCGCAGCTGAGTGCGTTAGGCCGTGCGCAGATGGCCGCGCTTTGGCAAGCCTTGGGCTGGGTTCCACTGACCTTGCGCGATGTGCCGGGCTTGGTGGTGGCGCGCACGGTGGCCATGCTGGTCAACGAGGGCGCAGACGCGGTCTGGCAAGGGGTGTGTGACGCGGCGGGCGCTGATCTGGCTATGAAGCTCGGGGTGAACTACCCGTCAGGCCCCTTTGAATGGCTGGCCCAACTGGGCGCCGTGCCGATTGTTGAATTGCTGGAGCGCTTGTTTGAGACCTATCGCAGCGAGCGTTACCGCATCAGCCCCCTGATCCAGATGCGGCGTTGGGGCGCTGCCTGATCAAGGCCTGAGGGTTGGAGGGCTTGTTGAGGGCGTACTGATGGGCGTTTGATGGGCGTAAGGACGCGCTCAGAGCAGCATTCGCAAATGCGCCTGCGCCTGCAGCAGCGGTGGCAGGCACTGCGCCACCAGCTGCTCCATGCTCAGGCGCGAGGCGTGGGTGCTGATGTTCATCGCGGCCACCACCTCACCCTTGTAATTGTGCAGGGGGACGGCCAGCGTGCGCAGGCCCAGCTCAAGCTCCTGATCGATGCAGGCGTAGCCGAGTGAGCGGGCCCGTGCGACTTCTTGCCGCAGGCGCTGGGGGTCGGTGATGGTGTGGGGCGTACAGGCTTGCAAGGCTTGGCTTTGAATCCATGCATCGGCTTGTTCCGGTGGCAATGCGGCCAGCAAAACCCGCCCGTTGCCTGAGCAGTGGGCGGCCACACGGGCGCCGGGTTGCAGGCTCGGGGAGACCGTGCGGCCGGCACTGGTGGCGGCAATACAGATGACGTCGCCGCCGTCCAGCACGCCAGCGGCACTGGCTTCTTTCAAGGCAAAAGCCAGTTTGTGCAATTCGGGCTCGACGATGCGCGGCAGCCTTGCCGAGTGCATATAGCTCTGGCCCAGGCGCAGCACGCGCGGGGTCAGGGCAAACATTTTGCGGTCTTGCGACACAAAGCCCAGATGCGTCAGGGTCAGCAGGTAGCGCCGCGCCGCAGCGCGGGTGAGGCCGGTGCGTACCGCCACTTCGCTGATGGTCAGGCGGGGGCGTTCCTGGTCGAAGGCTTCAATCACCGCCAGACCTTTTTCCAGGCCGGCCACCAAGTCTCGCTTGAGTGGCCCGGGTGCTGGCATTTCGGCCACAGGATGGGCACCGGCGTTTGGCGCGGCGGCAAGGGTGGGGTCTTCAATAACGTGGGCAGCAGACATGGCGGGGCCGAGAGCGGCGCACCGACAAACGGCGGCACGCGAGTCAAAGAACCTGACTATAAAAGTCAGGTTGGTGCCCGTCTGTATAGATTCCGTAATCAAGGGCGGCTATCGCACGCGACCGCCCCTGTTTGGTGCTGCGCGGCAAGACCCGGCGCGCTGAGGGCCGTGGCTGCCGCCTTGCAACGAGCCGTTACCGAACCCGCTCAATGATCAAGGCAATGCCTTGCCCCACCCCGATGCACATGGTGCACAGGGCGTAGCGCCCCCCGCTCTGCTCCAACTGATTCAGCGCCGTGGTGACCAGGCGGGCGCCGCTGGCGCCAAGGGGGTGCCCCAGCGCAATGGCGCCGCCGTTGGGGTTGACGCGGGGGTCATCGTCCGCCAGGCCCAATTGCCGGAGTACGGCCAGGCCTTGGGCGGCAAAGGCTTCATTGAGTTCGATCACATCCATCTGCGCCAGTGTCAACCCCGTCAGTGCCAGCACGCGTTGGCTGGCGGGCGCCGGGCCGATGCCCATGAGCCGCGGTGCGACGCCGGCGGTGCTCATGCCCACAACACGGGCGCGTGGCGTGAGGCCGTGCCGCAAGGCCGCCGCCTCACTCGCCAGAAGCAGCGCGCAGGCGCCGTCGTTGACACCCGAGGCATTGCCTGCCGTCACGCTGCCGCCCGGTTTGACGATGCTTTTGAGCTTGGCCAGGGCCTCCAGGCTGGTGGCGCGCGGATGTTCGTCGCGATCGACGATCAGGGGATCGCCCTTTTTCTGGGGCACGCTGACCGGCACGATTTCACGCGCGAAAAAACCGCTGGCCTGGGCCGCCACGGCACGCTGCTGGCTGGCCAGCGCCATGCGGTCCTGGGCCTCGCGTTCGATGCCGAATTCGGCGGCGACGTTTTCGGCGGTTTCGGGCATGGAGTCCACGCCGTACTGGTCACGCATCAGCGGGTTGACGAAGCGCCAGCCGATGGTGGTGTCGTAGATGGCGTTGCTGCGGGAGAAGGCGCTGTCTGCCTTGGGCATGACGAAGGGCGCCCGGCTCATGCTTTCCACGCCACCGGCGAGCATCAATTCAGCTTCACCGGCCCGAATCGCCCGGGCCGCCGAGCCCACGGCGTCCAGCCCCGATCCGCACAAGCGATTCAGCGTCACACCGGGCACCGTGAGCGGCAAACCCGCCAGCAAGGCTGACATTCGCGCCACATTTCGGTTGTCTTCGCCGGCTTGGTTGGCGCAGCCGTACAGCACGTCATCTACCGCCGCCCAGTCGACACCGGGATGGCGATGCATGAGGGCCCGCAGGGGAATTGCGCCCAAATCATCCGCACGGATGGAAGACAAGGCACCGCCGTAACGGCCAAAAGGCGTGCGAATGGCATCGCAGATGAAAGCGTCGGACATGGCTGATTTTTTGGGGCGGGGTGAAACACCCGGCCCGAGCTTTGTTGGGGAAGAATGCAGAGCTTGCCAGCTTCCCCTTCAGCGTCAATGGCGGCAGGATCAGTATGTGGGACAAAAAATGTTCATTTAATGAACTTTTGTTCTAGTTGCGAACATTTTGCAGGTAAGTGGCGTGCATTGGGGATGGCTTGAGCGGCCGCGTGGCGTGAGAATTTCCACATCCTTGTGGATAAAAAGCGCGCTTTGCGTGGAAAGGCGCTTGGCGGCTTAAGTTTTGGCAAGCGCTTGCCGATGCTGGACCTGAGGGCGCCTCAATGAACCGGCGTAGAGAGAATATGAAGGACAGAACGACCGATCCCTTGATCGATGTGAGTCAGTTGAAAGTGGGCATGTTCATTCACCTGGATCTCGGGTGGATGGCCCATCCCTTTCCACTCAGCAGCTTCAAGTTGGGCTCTGAGGATCAGCTGCAGATACTTCGTCGCCTCGGTTTGACGCAGGTGCGTTGGAGTCCCGGCCGCAGCGATTTGCTGGCCGATGCCACGCCTTTGCCGCCTACGCCCGTCGAAGTGGCTGTGCCCGAGGCGCCGTCTGCTGAGGCGTTGGCGCTGGAGGCGCACCGCAAGGCCCTGGAAGCGCAAAACGCTGCCTTGAACCTCTGCGAGCGTCAGTACGGCGAGGCGGCGCAAAGTTTTCGCGACATGATGGATCTGGTTCCGCGAGACCCCACCTGCGCCAAAGACCAGTCCTTGGCCTTGACCAATGCCTTGCTGGACAAGATGCTGGTGGAGGGCGATCTCAATATCCGGCTCTTGAATGAAGGGGCAGGCGACCGTGGCACCGCGCACGCCTTGAACGTCTCCATCATCTCGCTGCTGCTGGGTCGGGCTTTTGGCCTGGGGCGCGCTGAATTGCTGGATCTGGGCGTGGGTGCGATCTTGCACGATGTGGGCAAGATCGACCTGCTGCCCCGCCTGCGCAACCGCGACGAAAGCTTTTCCGCCGTTGAGATGCAGGCCTACCAAGGCCACGTGGCCAAGGGGGTCGCCATCGCGCAAAGCATGGGCTTGCCGCCGGGGCCTTTGCTCGTGATTGCCCAGCACCATGAAAATGCTGATGGCAGCGGCTTTCCGCAGCGCATCAATATGGACAAGATGAGCGCGGCTGCGCGCATCGTGGCCCTGGTGAATCGGTTTGACGGGCTGTGCAACCCCTTGTTGGCCTCCAAGGCCATGACGCCGCATGAGGCTTTGTCGCTCATGTTCGCCCAGGGGCGCAATCGCTTTGACGCCACCATGTTGAATGCCTTTATCCGCATGATGGGTGTCTACCCGCCTGGTTCTGCAGTACAACTGACCGACGATCGGTATGCGCTGGTGGTGGCTGTCAATTCGTCCCGGCCCCTGAAGCCGCGGGTGATGGTTCACGATGTCAAGGTACCCCGCGAAGAGGCCTTGATTTTGAATCTGGAAGACCAACCTGATTTGGGCATCCGACGCAGTCTGAAGGCACAGCAGTTGCCGCGGGCGTCACTGGACTATCTCAGCCCCCGAACGCGTGTTGCCTATTTCTTCGAGGCCTTGGGTGAGGGCAGCGGCCAGAAGGATCTTGCTGCGTGAACGTGTTCAGCCTTCAGGTACCGACGTCGAGCCCGGAGTGCCATGCGCACCTCCAGGCTTATACGGCCTTGCTTGAAGGCATGTTGGAAGCTGCTTGGCTGGTCGACGGGCGCAGCCGCAATATTCTTGCGGTCAATGCCGCAGCCGTTCAGCTGCTGGGTTATGCGGCTGAGGCTTTGGTGGGGCAAATCGTCGACAGCCTGGCGCAGACGCCTGAAGACGCCATGTTCTGGATGGAGGCCGCTGCGGACACCGAGTCCACCCTCAACTCCGACACCCTCATGCGCCATGCCGACGGGCGCATGCTGTGGGTGACCCGGCGGGTGAGTTTTGTGGCGCTGTCGGGCCCGCGTGGCAAGCAAGACGGATTTTGGATGGTGGTCATGCGCGACCAAACGCGCCAGCGTCAAAGCGAGGACGAACGTGAATCCCTGGTGGCTGAATTGCAAGCCACGCTTGAGTCCACCGCCGACGGCATATTGGTGATGGACTTGGCAGGCCGCATGCGCGCCTTCAATCGACGCTTTGCGACCTTGTGGGGCATTCCCGCTGATCTGCTGCGTGAACGTGATGACGAGGCCGTGCAGCTTTGGATGCGGCGCAGCGTCATGGACAACGGCAGCTATGCGCAGCGCTTGAGCGCCATACAAGATGCGCCGCTGATGCAGAGCAGCGACATCATCAAGTTGGCCGATGGCCGGGTGCTGGAACGGGTGTCCTTGCCGCAGCTCACCAAAGGGCGGCCCATCGGGCGGGTGTATTCTTTCCGCGATCTGAGCGAAAAGCTCGCCGCCAGCCAGCGGATTGAAGAGTTGGCCCATTCTGACCTGCTCACCGGCCTGCCGAATCGCCGCGCCCTGGCCGAGCGCATTGAATACATGAAGGCCGTGGCCCGGCGCGAGAACAATGTTTTTGCACTGTTGGTCGTGGACCTCGACCGCTTTCAGCAGATCAATGAAACCCTGGGTCACACCTATGGCGACCGCGTGCTCAAAGAGGTGGGGGAGCGGCTCAAAGACAGCCTGCGCGAGGTGGACTCGGTCGCCAGGATTGGCGGCGACCAGTTCTCGTTGCTGATTCATCAGGCCGATGCGCGCGGCGCAGAAAACGCAGCGCGTCGGATCCAGGAAACCATGTCCCGGCCCTTCAACTTCGACACGCTGAGTTTTACCGTTACGTGCAGCACCGGCATTGCGCTGTTTCCGGGGGACGGCAGCAGTGCCGATGAACTGATGGCCAGTGCCGAGCGGGCCATGCATTGGGTGAAGGAGAGCGGCCGCGGCACTTTCCACTTCCACCGCCCGCGCAAAGACGTGGATCTGCTGTCGCGCATGCGGTTGGATCACGCCATGCGCCAAGCTCTGCAGGAGCGGCAGTTTCGCCTGCAATATCAGCCGCAAATCGACTTGCGTACGGGGCAGGTGATTGGCGCCGAGGCCTTGATTCGCTGGCGTGATCCCTTGCGAGGCGATATTTCGCCGGCTGAATTCATTCCGGTGGCCGAAGAAAGCGGCTTCGTTGTTGCCATTGGCGACTGGGTGCTGCAGCAAGCGGTTGAGCAAGCAGCGATCTGGTTGCGCAAGGGCCGGCGCATGCCGGTTGCCGTGAATGTTTCGGCCTTGCAGTTTCAACAAGACAGCTTCGCTAGCACGGTGGCCAGCGCCCTGCGCGCGTCGGGCTTGCCGCCTGACTTGCTGGAGCTTGAGCTCACCGAAGGCGTGTTGCTCGGCGATGCCGAAGAGGCGTTACACCGCATGCAAGCCCTGGCGGCGCTGGGGGTGTGCATGTCGATTGATGACTTTGGCACCGGCTATTCCAGCTTGGCGTATCTGAAGCGCTTTCCGATCCAACGCCTGAAGATCGACCGCAGCTTCATCAAGGGCCTGCCGGGTGACGCCAGTGACGCGGGCATCGTCCATGCCATCGTGCAGATGGGCCAGGCGCTGCGCCTGCACGTGATTGCTGAAGGCGTGGAAACCGAGGCGCAGCGGGAGTTTCTGGCGCGCGCCGGATGCGACGAGTTTCAGGGCTTTCTCTTCGCGCCCTCCCTGGAGCCCCAGGTCTTTGAAGAGCGCGTATGGCCCGCCTCGCGCTGGGTTTCGCCGGGCCGTGTGACGCTCCCCTTTGTTGGTGGGATTCACCGCTGATTCTCCCGCCGGGTTCGCCTTTTCGGCACCTGCGGTCTGCGTGACGGGCGAATATCAGTGGCCGGCACCAAGCAAGCACAATGCGAGTGCTGACAGTTCTGAACCCCCGGTTTCAAGGAGACTCGCGTGCTGTACAAATTCAAATCCAAGGCTGGCGCCGATGTGATCATGCTCGGTCCCCAGGGCGATCAAGTGCTTCGCCTGATCGGCAAAACGCCTGCGCCTCAAGGCATTGTGGCCGTGGCCGAGCAGGCCGCAGCCATTGCGGCATTGGCGCAGGCGGTTGACGCGGACGAAGCTCAGTTTGCGGCGGCCGTGGCCGAGGCCGTTGCAGCGGGCGAGCCACCGCCCAGGCGGGCCGAGGTCAGCCTGAAGCAGCGTGCCTGGCCGTTTCTGGAGTTGCTGCGCTACTCACTGAAGGCCGACAACGATGTGGTCTGGGGAGTCTGAGCCCATGCCGCTGGACCACACAACGCGCATCCTGGCCATCCGCCACGGAGAAACGGCCTGGAATCGCGAAACCCGGCTCCAGGGCCATTTGGACATTCCGCTCAATACGCAGGGCGTGGCCCAGGCGCGGCAGTTGGCGCTCGCCTTGAAAGACGAGTCGGTGGCCGCCGTGTACGCCAGCGATTTGCAGCGTGCCCGCCAGACGGCTGAAGCCATAGCCGACGAAAAAGGCCTGCCGCTGCAACTGGAGCCGCGCTTGCGGGAGCGGGCTTTTGGTTGCTTTGAAGGCCTGACTTGGCAGGAAATCGCTGAGCGCTGGCCCGCGCAAAGCGAGGCTTGGCGCCGCCGGGACCCCACTTTCGGTGCCGAGGGCGGAGAAGTGCTGCAGGACTTTTATGCCCGTAGCGTGAAAGCCGTGACCGAACTGGCGCGTGCGCATCCGGGCCAGACCATCGTGGTGGTGAGCCATGGCGGCGTGATGGACTGCCTGCACCGCGCCGGCATGCGCCTGTCGTTGACCGCCTCCCGCAGTTGGAAGCTGGGCAACGCGGCCATCAACCGGCTGCTGTACTCGCCCGAAGGATTCAGTGTCGTGGGCTGGAACGACGAGTCGCATCTTGAACATCTGGCCGGGTTTGATCGCCCGCTGGACGAGATCAAGGAGCGGTCGGCTTGATTTTTTCGCGCCCGTTTTGCCGCGTGGCGAAGGGCCACCGGAATGCAAGTGCTGAAATTCACCAGCGCGTGTATAGCTGATAAGTGTTGCAATTTCGCGTCGAACAATTTCCTCGCCGACTTTGCACTTCTATACTCGCTCCACATTGCGTAGCAGGACTGGACTGTGTCTGGTCTCCAACTCAACTCACAAAGGTAAACGATGAAAAAGATCGCTCTCGTGGCAGCTCTGGCAGCCGTTGCAGCTCCCGCATTTGCACAAAGCTCGGTGACCCTGTGGGGCCGTATCAACACTTCGGTTGAAAGCCAGAAGACCGGCGACGCCGACCGCGTTGTGGCCGTGCAAAACAACTCTTCGCGTCTGGGTTTCAAGGGCAATGAAGACCTGGGCGGCGGCTTGAAAGCCAGCTTCATGCTGGAGCATGGCCTGAACTCCGACGACGGCAAGCAAACCAGCACCGCTTTCTGGAATCGTGAAGCTGCTGTGCAGTTGAGCGGCGCTTTCGGTGCCATCAAGGCCGGTCTGTGGTTCAACGGTTCGTACTTCGCCACGGCTGACTATGTGTCCATGCACAACCATGACACCGGCACCTCGTCTGACGCCTTGTACTCTGGCATCGGCTGGACGACTGGCAACAAGGTGGGCTACTTCCTGCCCAACATCGGCGGCCTGACCGGTGAGTTCTCCGTGCACGCCGGCGAAGGCGCCAAGGTCGGCACCAGTGTTGAAAAGCACGCCTATGACGCAGCCCTGAACTACGACATGGGCCCTCTGCACCTGGGCGCTGGCTACAGCAGCCAAGGCGATGGCAGCCAGTACGCCGTGCGCGGCCTGTATGAGCTGGGCGCCTTCACTTTCGGTGGCTACTACCAGCGTGAAGAAACCGGCAACGGCTACAAGGCACGTGACATTGGCCGCGTGTCCGCCATGTACACCCTGGGCGCTTCCGAGTTCCACATCAACGTCGGTGGCACCACCTCTGGCGGCAATGGCAGCTTCATGACCAATGGCGCCAAGCAGTACACCCTGGCCTACAACTACAACCTGAGCAAGCGTACCAAGGTCTACGCTTTCTACACGGCTGTGGACAGCACGGCTGATCACCACGTTGGTGACTTCGACTCCCTGGCTGTGGGCATTCGCCACAACTTCTGAGATCGACGCAACTCCCAGTCCTTCGGGGCTGTTGCGGATCAAAAAAAGCGGCTCTCGGGCCGCTTTTTTTTTGAGAAAAATTGCCACGGCTGCAGGGGTGATGCCTGCATGGCAAGCAGATTCACCTCAGCAATTCAGGCGTTTGAACAGCAAGGCGGTGTTGTGCAGGCGGCCTTCGGCGCAGGTTGAATGAGCCGGAATTTCACCCGCCCGTTGCCAGTCGAGGTGGGTGTATACCGCTTCGGCTTGTGAGCCAGCCGGTGTTTCCAAGACCAGCAATTGGCGCCCTGAGGTCTGGGCTGTGCATTCAAGCCGTGTCATCAACCGGCTGGCCACGCCGCGCCCCCGAGACTGGCTGTGCACCATCAGCCCGCGTACCTCGCCACGATGGTGCGCATTGAGCAGTGGGCACATGGCCAGTTGCACGGTACCGTGCAGGCGTGGCGTTTGGCCGGTCTCCGGTCCGACATGCCCTTCGTCGTCGACCGCAATCCACAGCGACAAATAGGGGCCCAGTTGTGCCAACACGCCCCGCCAGTAATCTTCGGCTGCACCGCGTGACAAGGGGGCCAAAAATCCCAAGCTGGCACCCCGATGCACGCTGTCGATCAGCACATCGCACAAAGGACCCAGCCAGTGGCTGTCGTTCGCCCCGAGTTTGATCAGTCGCAGAGCCAACGCAGGGATGCGTGCCGGGGTGGCCCGGCTGGCGCGCTCGGCGACGGTCAGGCTGACGGTGGATGAAGACGGTGCAGCCGGCAGGAAACCTGGGGCGTAGGTGGCGGCGGCAGTGCGCGTGAATCGGAGCATGGCGGCAGGCAGGGAAAGCGCCCCTTGTGGGGACAATGCGTGGATGGTACGCAAGGCTTGTGCCAGCTGCCGCGGCGTCAAATCTCCAGACCAGGTTCTGCGTACAGTTGACCGCGGCCGGCATGTTTGGCTTCGTAGACGGCGGTCTCGGCTCGGCGCATCAGATCCTGGATGTGGCGGTCGCCGTGGCGTAGTTTGGCCCATCCTGCGCTGAAATTCAGCTCGAACCCGAGCTCGGAAACCGCCCGGCGTGCCAGCGTCTCACGCATGCGCTTGTCCAGGGCTTGCGGGCCTTGCGACTCGCAGCGCGCCATCAGCACGCCAAACTCCTCGCCGCCGATGCGTCCGGCCAAGTCGCCCAGGCGCATTTGCGTTTGCAGGCAACTGCCGAACAAGGCCAGAGCCTTGTTGCCGGCTTCCATGCCGTGCGTGGCGTTGATGGCAGCGAGGTGGTCGATGTCGAGAATCATCAGGGCCAAAGGCTCCCGGTGACGGCGCGCCATCGAGATCATGTCTACGGTGCGGGCCGCAAAGGCGCGGGCGTCAACCAGGCCGGTGAGGCCATCGGTCTGCGCCAGGTGCGCGAGCTCTTGTTCCGTCTCGCCACGCCATGCCAGGATCAAACCGAGCAGGGTGGTCGTGAGCGCCCATTGCAGGCTGAGTGCCAACACGCTGTTGATGGTCGCGGGCATCAAGAGGCTGCGCAATTGGGGATCTAGCAAGCCCATGCCACCACGCAGCAGGCTCAGCAGACCAACCGGAACGACGGCGCAGAGCAGCAGTGCGCGCCAGCGGCGATTGTCCAGGGCGTGTGGTGCATTGGGGCCGGATTTGGCTGGGCGGTCAAGGGTGAGGCTTTGTCGGGCGGGCGCGACCAAATTCAAGATGATCAGCGCCAACTGCAGGCTCAGCCACCCGTGCGCCCACGCCACGCGGAAGGTGCTGTCCTCGAATTGCAGGGCGTAGACCAAGGGCATCAAGAGCGGCGCGAGGATCAACAACACGCGACCCGGTTGCGGCCCCAGCCACAGGCGCAAGGCCCACCACAGCAGACTCAGGCTGGCGCTGAAAGCCAGCATGGACAGGCTCATCAGCAGGCGCCCAGCGCCCCCTTCGGCATTGGCCAGCATCAGCCACCCCATGGCCTGCAGACCCAAAAAACCCACCGCTCGCCGTGTCGCGGCACTGGCATGGCGGCCTGTCAAAACCAGCATCAGTACAGCCGCTGTCAGTGCTTGAAGCAGCAGCAGTTTGAAGAGGGTGGGGTTGTCAAAGGACATTGCGAAGGCTGTTTGGAGCGTGGTGGCTGGATGTTTGGCCAGGGGTTTGGACGTGTTCGGCGGTGCTCTGGCGGTGTTGTCTTGCAGTGGCCGGCTTTGTGGATTCTCTACTGGAAGGCCACTTCGGCAAAGCTGCGCAGCTTTCGGCTGTGCAACTGACCCAAGGGGTTGGCGCGCAGCAGTTCAAGCGCGCGCAGGCCGATGCGCAGATGCTGGTCGACACGCGCCCGATAGAACTGATCGGCCATGCCCGGCAATTTGATCTCGCCGTGCAGGGGCTTGTCGCTGACACAGAGCAAGGTGCCATAAGGCACGCGGAAGCGGAAGCCGTTGGCAGCAATGGTGGCGCTCTCCATGTCCAGCGCGATGGCGCGACTTTGGCTGAAGCGTCGCTCGGGGCCGCCATGGCGGTCGTTGGGCAATAGCTCCCAGTTGCGGTTGTCCGTCGAGGCCACGGTGCCGGTGCGCAAAATGCGTTTCAACTCGAAACCGCTGAGTTGGGTGACATCGGCCACGGCTTGTTCGAGCGCGACTTGTACTTCCGCCAGGGGCGGAATGGGGACCCAAAGCGGCAGTTCTTCGTCCAGCACATGGTCCTCTCGCACATAGGCATGTGCGAGCACATAGTCGCCCAACTGCTGGCTATTGCGCAGGCCCGCGCAATGCCCCAGCATCAGCCAGGCATGGGGGCGCAGTACAGCGACGTGATCGCTCATGGTCTTGGCGTTGGCGGGGCCGACACCGATATTGATCAGGGTGATGCCACTGCCGTCTTTTCTGACCAGGTGATAGGCTGGCATCTGCGGCAGACGCGGGGGCAGGGCGCCCAGGGCATCAGCGGGTTCGGGGGCGCAGCCTGTCCGTCGGGTGACGACGTTACCGGGTTCGACAAAGGCAATGCAGTCGTCGAACTCACTGGCCTGCGCGGGGTCGGGGGCGCTGGCCATCAACTCACGTGCCATCCGCACGAACTCATCGATGTAGAACTGGTAGTTGGTGAAAAGCACGAAATTCTGAAAGTACTCGGCCTGGGTGCCGGTGTAGTGGCGCAAGCGGTGCAGTGAGTAGTCCACCCGCGGCGCCGTGAAGAGGGACAGCGGCTGCGCCGCGCCGGGGGGCAGGTCTTGGGTGCCGTTGGCAATGCCGTCGTCCATGGCGGCGAGGTCGGGCAAATCAAACAGATCACGCAGGCACCGCCGCCGCTCCGGCGGCAAGGAGCCTTCGAAGTGTTCATGCTCGCCCAGGGCAAAGTGCAGGGGAATGGGTTGGTTGCTGGACCCCACCTCCAGTGTCACGCCGTGGTTGCGGATCAGCAAATCAAACTGGGCCTTGAAGTAATCTGCAAACAGATCGGGGCGGGTCAAGGTGGTTTCATAGGTGCCGGGGCCGGCCACAAAGCCAAAGGCCAAACGAGAATCCGCACGGTCAACCGTGCCGCAGCGAAGCCGGACGAAGGGGTAGCAGGCTCGCACCGGCCCGCTCAAGGCTTCTCCAGCCACAAAGCGTTGCAAGGCCTTGCGCAGATGTGTCACGCTGGTCGCATAGATCTGTTGGGCATGAGCCAGCGCCGCCGCCGGGTCGTTGAAATGCTGGGGTGCGAAAAACGGTGGGGTGAAGCTCATGCGGCGGGGTTCTCGGTTCGACCGGTTCGACCGATTTGTCGGGGCGCCGGTTGCGGGTGAATGTTCAGCGTACCCCAGGCCAGATAGACCGCATCCGACAGGTGGTGCTCAATCTGCAAATCATCAACCTGCGCTTGCAGCAACTGCCAGGGGCAATCCAGGCCTTGCAACGACGCGACCGAGTAAAAGGCCGCAGCCATCACCCACATATTGGTGGCCCAGGCCCAGGGCGGCGCCCAACGCAGGCCGGTGGCTACGAGCGTGGCGCCCGGCCGCAGATGATGGCTGAGATGGCGCAGGGCCTCAGGGTCTTGCAAGATGTCGTGGGTGAAGTGGAAGAGCGCGGCATCAGCCCGCAAATCCGGCGCCAGGTCGGCCTGCGCCACCGGCGTGCTCATCAGGTCGATATTGCGCCAACCCTGGTCGGCCACCCGTTGCCGGGCATGTGCCAGCATGGCGGGGCATTGCTCAATGCCAATGATGCGGCCTGTCGGCCCCACGGCTTCGCGCAGCAGAGGCAGCGACAAGCCGGTGCCGCAGCCGAGGTCGAGCACCGTCAGGCCGGCACGCAGATTCAGGTGCTCAACGGCCAGGCGCCGCAGGGGCTCAAACGGCTGCAACTCCCAGTCGTAATGCCCCGCGCGAAACTGATACAGGGTTTCAGTCGACGGTGGTCCCAAGGACTTGGCCGGGGTGGTGTGAAGGCGTGGCATGAGCGTCACTCGGCGGGCAGATGCTGTTCTATGCGGCGATCCGGGATCAGCCACAGGGCAGCCACGCCGGCATACAGCCCGATGGCAAGTGCGACGTTCAAGGTACTCAGGCCGATGGCCAGCGCATAGATCACCACCGAGATGCGGCCTTTGAAATCCCGCCCAATGGCCTTGGCCAAGGTGGAGTTGGGGCCCTGCGCATGCAAGAGCGTGCGCACGAGGATGTAGTAGGCCACGCCCGCCATCAACAAGACCAGACCGTACAGTGCAACAGGCAAAGGGTGCCAGTGGTTTTCGCCCATCCATCCGGTGACAAAAGGCACCAGCGACAGCCAGAACAACAAATGCAGATTGGCCCACAGCGCCGCACCCGAAATCTGCTTGGCTGCATGCAACAGGTGGTGATGGTTGTTCCAGTAGATGCCCACATGCACAAAACTCAGCACATAGCTCAGGAACACCGGCAGCAAAGGGGACAGGGCCGCGACGTTGTCACCCTGCGGGACTTTGATCTCCAGAACCATGATGGTGATGATGATCGCGATCACACCATCGCTGAAGGCTTCCAGCCGTCCTTTTCCCATGGTTGCCGCTGTCATATCGGGGGCCTGCTGCAGGTAGTCTGTCTGGCCGGCACTTTACGCGATGCAGGCCCCCCGGGATTTGACCCGTGTTGCTTTCGGGTGCTACGGTCTACATTCCGGCGTGCAAGCGCGTGTGCAGGCGTTCGGCCAAGCTCAGTGCACTGCCGCCATTGACCGCATGCTTGTAGCCCAGGCGTTGCACCAGGCCCAGCGCCAATTCGGCCCGGGCCCCCGTGGCGCAATAAATTACCAACGGGACCTCATGGTCGGGTGAGAGCAGATGAATCTGTTCTTCCAGGCGAACCAGGGGCAGGCAGTGCGCACCGCTCAAATGACCCGCCATGAATTCACCATAACTTCGAACATCAATGTACAGAGCATTCTCGGGAAGCACCTGCGCCTTGCGGCTTTGCTGTGCCGTTTCGTGCTCAGGGTGTTCCGGCTCTGGGGGGCTGTCGTAGGCCGTGGGATAGGACTCCATTGGGAGCAGGCTCATGTTCCAGTTCATGGTGACCTCCTAACGCACCAAATAGTGGTGCGATGCGCAGACCGTCTTTTGTACTGCAGTTCCGCCCGCATGGCGAGTGCTGATTGCACCCGGAACTCGCCGCCATTCCAGCGATAAATCAAGTTAGGCCGGCGTACACTGAAAAAAATGCCCCTGAAAATCGCGGTACGACACCATGCAGCAAAAAATATATTGGGGACTTGCTCGGCACTGCATTGTTGGCCTGACCATGGGCTTTGCGGCGCTGGGTGCCTGGGCGCAGACACGGACACTGACGCCTGTGCCCGCACCCGTGCAGGCGTCTGGCGCGACCGGTGACGATTTGATCTGGTCCGTGATCCATTACCCCCCAACGGCCATCTTGAGCGGTACGCAAGAGGGGCAAGGGTTTACTGACAAAGCACGCAAGTTGTTCATGAAGTCCCTGCCTCAATACCACCATGTGGTGATTGAGGCCAATTACGCACGTTTGCAAATGGAGTTGCGCAGCCGGCCCAATGTTTGCAGCCCAGCCATCCTGCGTTTGCCCGAGCGTGAAGCCTTCATGCTGTTCAGCGACCCCTACCTATCGGCGATGCCTTACCTGGCCATTTCCTTGCGGGGGCGCGATGAGTTGGGTGCATTCAAGACCGCTTCGGGCCAACTCCGATTGCCCGATCTTTTGGCGGATGGCCGTTTCCGTGTAGGCGTGCCGGGTGGCCGCTCCTTGGGGTCCAACTACGACAAGATGCTCAAAGCGGCCCCGGCGAACGGCAGCCTGGTGGTTCGGCATGGCAACCCCGGCGTTGCCGGCTTGCTGCGCATGTTGCTGGACCGCAAGGTCGATCTGATCATCGGCTTTCCCACCGAGCTCAATTACGCTGCGGGCGAAATGGGGGTGACCATAGACCAACTGAGCCTGACCGCCGTGGCGGGTGGCGATGACGCGACGCCGCTGCGCGTAGGCTGTTCCAAATCAGAAACGGGCGAGCGTGTGATCCGGCGCGTTAACGAACTGATCAAGTCACAGCGTCGGGAGATCGAGGAGTACTACCTCGCCTGGCTGCCACCGGAGTTGGCTGCGGCGCGTCGCAAGGCCGGAGGGCAAGGTGATTGAGTAGGGCGAATTAATTCCACACTGCCCCAGTTTTTTACTGACCCCAGTTTTTTAGCGCCAGATGTAGGCCAGGCCGAGCAGCAGGTCGTAGCGGCTGCGTTGTTGCACCAGGGGACTGTCTTTGATGGCGTTGCTGAAGATGTCCATGCTGAACAGGCCACCAACCATCCATTGGGGGTTGATGCGATAGGTGCTCAGCACGCTTGGGGAGATCGACCAGGCGTGGCCGACGTTGTAGGCGGGCAAGGCAGTGCTGGCCTCGGCTGCCGAGACGCCGCCGAAGTAGTAGTTCGCCAGCTTGTCCTGGCGCCAGATGGCGGCCAGGCCGGGCATCACCATCCAGCCTTGCTGAACGACGGGTGCCGACCAACTGAACAAGACTTCGCTGCCACCGGTGCGCTGTGTGACGTCAGTGCTAACGCGTGCGGTCCACAGACCCACGCCGCTGAGCCAGGTGGCGCCCAGACCGGCCTCACCTTGCCAGCGGCGGGGTTTGAGCAGGGTCCACTGCGACTGGTCTTTGGGGTCCAGATTGCCGAGTCGCACGCGTGCGCGGCCAAAAAATGACACCGGCCCGGCATGGGCAAAGGTGTAGAAGGCGCGATCCCCCAGGTACATGAAGTCGCTACCGATGTAGAGGGCGCCCGGAATCGGCGTGCTGGTGTTATTGCCGTCGCGGTAGGGAGAACTGCCGGTGTAGCCCGCAGCGCCCACCCACCAGCCTGCCGGAATGGGGGAGGTTTCGCTATTGCTCAAGATGGCTTGCACGCCTTGCAGGTCTTCGGCGCTGGCGGGCGTCATGCCTTGCAGGCCGATCAAGCCGATCACGCCCACCAAGTCCAGCAGTCTTGCGGCCCAAAGTGGGCGATGGCTGTGCCCGAGCCGCCGCGACCTTCGAGGTGCCGGGCCTGTGCCGGTGTTGGGCTTGCAGGCGGACGTCTTGTCGATGAGAGCGGCGGCATGTGTCATCGGAAAAGAATAGCATGCAGCCTGTTCGGCGGATGCTGCTTCGGCTGCTTCAGCCGCCACCGCAGCGCTTTGAGTCCACTCCTGAAATGGCACTGGCGCGCTCTGGCGATGGGCGTTTAGTCTTGGGCGAGCAAGGTGGCCAGCTCGGCCGCCGAGCGGATGCCTAACTTTGAAAACACCCGGGCCCGGTGCACTTCCACCGTGCGCATGGAGATGTGCAATTCGTCGGCAACCACTTTGTTGAGTTTGCCCGCCGCGACCAGCAGCATCACCTCACGTTCACGCTCGGTCAGGCTGGCGAGCCGGGCTTGGCGCTCGGCCGCTTGCGCGTCACCCGCGTGCATGGCCGCATCCACACTCAGTGCGTGCAGGAGCCGGTCGGCGAGTGCGTTGTCGCTGTATGGCTTTTCGAGAAAGTCGAACGCTCCTTTCTTCAGCGCATCCACCACCATTGGAATGTCGCCATGCCCGGTGAGAAACAACACCGGGTTGCGCAGGCGCCGGGCCAGCAATTCATCGTGCAGGCGCGTACCTGTCATGGGCTCCATGCGCACGTCCAGCAAAAACACGCCTTGCGGCGGAGCGGCCCGCGCGTCGAGGTGGGCCAGCAGGGCTGGGCCGCTGGCGAACGACTGCACCCGCAAACCCCGGGAGCCAAGCAGAAAGCTCAGGGCATCGCGCACATCGGGGTCATCGTCCACCAGAAAAATTTGACCCATATGGACCGGGGCGGGAGTGTCGGTGCTGCTTGTCATGAGGGGGTACGGTGATGGGTGTCGAGGGGGGGCGGATCGCCGAAATCGAGCGCCTCGCCCGCCTCGGCATTCAAGCTGTCCAGCGGGCGCAAGGGCAGGCTGAACGAGAAGGCCGCGCCACCATCTACGGCCTCGCAGGCGTCCAACACGCCGTGGTGCGCCTCGATGATGGAGCGGCAGATGGCCAACCCCATGCCCATGCCCTCAGCCTTGGTCGAGAAGAAGGGCGCGCACAGGGCCTCGGCGGTTCGGCCGTCGAGACCGGGGCCGTTGTCGCTCACGTCGACACGCAGGAATTCAAGCTCGGGTTTCCCTATGGCTGCCTCCGCTGATGACACCGAAGGCGCCAGCGCTGTGGTTTGGATGTGGCGGCTGCGCAGCACGATGTGGCGGTCGGCGCTACGGGCCTGCAAGGCGTCGCAAGCATTGCGCAGCAGGTTGATCACCACTTGTTCCACCAGGACGGCATCGGCCAACAGCGGCGGCAGGTCTTGCCCTAACTCGAGCGTGAGTGCCACGCCACCACGCTGCAGTTCACGCTGAAGCAGCTCCACGGCATCGCGGATCACCCGGTTCAGTTCACAGGCTTCATGCTGGGGCTCCCGGCGTGTCAAGAAATGGCGGATGCGCTGCACCACGCGTCCGGCTTGCGCGGCCTGGGCACCCAGGCGTTGCAGCGCCCCCATCACAACGGGGTCTTGTACCCCCAGTCGCGCCAGTGAGTTGATAACGCCTGCGTTGTAGCTGGCAATGGCGGTGAGCGGCTGATTCAGCTCGTGCGCCAGCGTGGACGCCACTTCGCCCAACATGGTCAAGCGGGCGTGGTGAGCCAGTGTGTCGATCTGGCGGCGCTCCCGCTCCTCCAGGCGTTTGCGGGCAGTGACGTCGATGATGGACCCCATCCAGCCGATTTGCTGACCGGCGGCGTCGACCAGCGGCGACTCAAACACCATCACGTCCAGAATGTGCCCGTCTTGATGGCGCCAGCGCGCTTCATAGCCTTCGCGCGGCGCGTGGCCCGCAAGGTTGCGGCGGTTGCGTTGCATCACCTCTTCGATGGCGTCGGGTGGCCAATACGGCATCGGCGGGCTGAGCCCCACCAGCCGTTCGGCGGGCAGGCCCACCATGTCGCAAAAGGTGCGATTGACGTACAGCAGCGCGCCATTGGCATCGCGTGCGCGCAGGCCGACGAGTGCGGAGTCTTCCATGGCGCGCCGCCAGGCGGCCTCGGCGCGCCAGGCCGTTTCAGCCCGGGACACCTGCCGCACCTGCCGCCGCAACAGCCAACTGGCGCAGGCCACCAGCGGCAAAAAGCCGGCAATCAAAATCAAGGCCAGGGGGCGCAAGCCGGTGATCTGGGGCTCGCGCAAAGTCAGCTCAAGTGCGGCGTCACTGAGCGGCGCTTCCTCTGCGGCAGGCGCTTCAGGGCCGCTATTGAGCGGGCTGGTGCGGAAGGGGCCGACAAAGCCAACGCGGTAACTGGGGCGTTCGCCCTGAGCGGCGCGCATGGGCCCTTCGGTGATGGAGGCGATCACTTCATCGGCGCTGTCCACCATTTGCACATCGTATTTGCGGGCGAGCCACCAAGGGACGCCGCGTTGCAACAGCAGTGCGGGTGAGTAACGCAGTACCAGTGTGCCGTCCCTCCCGCCCGGGCCGACCGGTTCGCTCAGGTGCAGTGACAGCCCTTGATCGGCAATGTCGCGCTGGCGGGGGCGCGGGCCCTCCGTGGGCGCGGGCAGTTGGGTGAGGACACGGTTGTGTCGGTCGAGCCAGATCACCGACAGCCATAGCCGCCGCAGGCCGGCGTTCATCTCCGGATGGCGGGCCAGCGATTCAGCGGTGGGCGGTTGGCCCTGCATGGCGTCGGCCAATTCGCGCAGATGGGTGCGTTCTTCGCGCAGCTTGGCGCGCAATTGGGCTTCGGTGCTGAGCGCGTCGGAGATCAGCGTCAGGCGTTGGGTCTCGCGCTCATCGATCTCGTTGTTCCGCACCCAGATCAAGACCCCGGCCACAAAAACCAGCGACAGCACCAGGGGCAGGCTCCACAAGGCGCGGCGCCAGGAGGTCGGATGGGGCGGCGCAACCTGGGTGGGGCGGCCGTGAAGCATGGGGGCGGACATGGCGCTCGAAGAGGCTCCGAAAGCGGTGGTGGGCGCCGATTATCGATCCGGGGCCCTGCCGCGCACCGATTTGCCTGGGGTGGGCGCATGTGGAAGTCCACAACTACCCAGCCGCGTCACGGGCTTTCACAATCGCGGCCATTCAGGCTTGGGCGGCTTGCGTGCTTTGTGTGCCTCGTTTGTTGTGGCAACTGATGCGCCGCTTGCCCCCGAGTTCGATGGCTACATACCTAAAACTGGAGACCCTTCATGCGCAATTCCAAGCTGACTGCTCGCCGCCTCACCCTCAGTACCCTGCTGGCTGCGGCTGGCGCAGTGGCGTTCGCGCTGCCCATGGCGGCGCAGGCGCAGGCCCCCATCATCATCAAGTTCAGCCATGTGGTGGCGCCTGACACGCCCAAGGGCAAGGGCGCGCAGCGCTTCAAGGAACTGGCGGAACAGCGCACGGGCGGCAAGGTCAAGATCGAGCTCTACCCCAACAGCCAGCTCTACAAAGACAAAGAAGAGATGGAGGCCCTGCAACTGGGCTCTGTGCAGATGTTGGCGCCTTCGCTGGCCAAGTTCGGCCCCCTGGGCGTGAAGGACTTTGAGGTCTTCGATCTGCCCTTCATCTTCAAGGACCAAGCGGCCTTCCGCGCCGTCACCGAGGGCCCCGTGGGCGCCGATCTGTTCAAGAAGCTTGAGCCCAAGGGCATCAAGGGCCTGGCTTACTGGGACAACGGTTTCCACATCATGAGCGCGAACAAGCCGCTGCACAACGTGGCGGACTTCAAGGGCTTGAAGATGCGCATCCAGTCCAGCAAGGTGCTGGATGCCCAGATGCGTGCCCTGGGTGCGATCCCTCAGGTGATGGCCTTCAGCGAGCTGTATCAGGCGCTGCAGTCCGGCGTGGTGGATGGGTGCGAGGGTGTGCCGTCCAACTTCTATACCCAGAAAACCTACGAGGTGCAAAAGCACACGACGATCTCCAACCACGGCCATCTGGCCTATGCGGTGATTGTCAACAAGAAGTTCTGGGACGGCCTGCCCGCCGACATCCGCACCACGCTGGAGGGCGCGGTCAAAGACGCCACCACCTACGCCAACGCGATTGCCGCCACTGAAAACCAGGTGGCCCTCGACAAGATGCGCGCCAGCGGCAAGACCACCATCTACACACTCACGCCAGCCGAGTCGGCCGAGTGGAAGAAGGCCTTGATGCCGGTGCACAAGGAGATGGAATCACGCGTGGGCAAGGCCACGGTTGAGGCTGTTTACAAGGCAGCCGGCTTCGTGCCTAGCAAGTAAGTCAGACAGCTCGCGCAAAACGGGGTGGCCCAAGTGGCCGCCCCTGGTGCATTCACCGGCCCGGCATTGCCATGTTGGGGTGGCGGGCGCACCGACAGGAGATCTTCATGTTCAATCGAATCCTCAATCACCTCGAGGAGTGGCTCATCACTTTTTTGATGGGCGCTGCTACGTTGGTGATTTTCATGGCGGTGGTGCACCGCTTCGCCTCCGGCGTGCCGTATCTGCAAGACTGGACCATCCGGCTCAATGTCAGCTGGGCGCAGGAGTTATGCATCTATATGTTCGTGTGGATGGCCAAGTTCGGCGCGGCTTACGGTGTGCGCAATGGCACCCACGTGGGCGTGGACGTGCTGGTGCGTGCCTTGCCCAAGAGCAAGGCTAAATACCTGATCATGTTCGGCCTGCTGGCCGGTGCGCTGTTCACCGCCGTGGTGGGCACGCTGGGCGCCACTTTTGTGTGGGAAAACGGCTTCCATTACGCCTTCATGCATGACCTGCTGGGCCGCGACGTGGGCGACGTGCCTGAAGGCCCGACCTCGCCCGACCTTGAATTGCCCACCTGGATTGCCTACTCCTGCGTGCCGCTGGGCTCTTACCTGATGTGCTTCCGCTTTTTGCAAGTGGCCTACGGCTTCTGGACCACGGGTGAAGTACCGCATGCCGACCACGGCGTGAAGGGCGTGGAAGACGACCTCCTGAGCGAGATCGATTCGGCCGCCGCATTGACCGACAAGCAGCCGGGAGCCCGCGCATGAACACCCTCATCATTTTCATGCTGCTGCTGGTGCTCATGCTCACCGGCATGCCGATCAGCATTTCGCTGGGCCTGACGGTCCTGACCTTCTTGTTCACCCTGACGCAGGTGCCGATTGAATCGGTCGCCTTGAAGCTGTTCACAGGGATTGAGAAGTTCGAGATCATGGCGATCCCCTTCTTCATCCTGGCGGGCAACTTCCTCACCCACGGTGGGGTGGCGCGGCGGATGATCAACTTCTGCACCTCCATGATTGGCCATTGGTATGGCGGCATGGGCCTGGCGGGTGTGATGGCCTGCGCGCTGTTCGCTGCCATCTCGGGCTCGTCGGTGGCAACGGTGGTGGCGGTGGGCTCCATCATGCTGCCGGCCATGGTCAAGCAGGGCTATCCCAAGCAATTCGGCGCGGGGGTGATCACCACCTCTGGCGCACTGGGCATCTTGTTTCCGCCGTCGATCAATCTGGTGATCTACGCCATTGCGACGGCAGGCATGAACGCCACCGGCCCGAATGGCGAGCCAGTGGGTTCGGCTTCGGTCGGGCAGTTGTTTCTGGCCGGCATCGTGCCGGGCCTGTGCCTGTCCTTCCTGCTGGGCTTGACCACTTGGTGGCGCGCCAGAAAGTTTGATTACCCGCGCATGCCCAAGGCCACGTGGGGCGAGCGTTGGCACGCGTTCCGTGAAAGCATGTGGGGCCTGCTGCTGATCGTCGTCGTGATCGGCGGCATCTACAGCGGTATGTTCACGCCCACCGAAGCGGCGGCCATGGCGGCGGTCTACGCCTTCTTCATCTCGGTGTTTGTCTACAAGGACCTGAAGCTGTCCGAGGTGCCCAAGTCCTTGCTGAGCGCAGCGGCCATGAGCTCGATGCTGCTGTACATCATCACCAACGCAGTGCTGTTCTCCTTCTTGATGACCAGCGAGCAAATCCCGCAGGCCATGGCCGCATGGATGACCAGCCAGGGTTTCGGCCTGGTGGCGTTCTTGCTGCTGGTCAACGTGATCTTGCTGGCTGCGGGCAATTTCATGGACCCCGCCGCCATCGTGCTGATCATGGCGCCCATTTTGTTCCCGGTGGCTGTCAAGCTGGGCGTGGACCCGGTGCACTTCGGCATCTTGATGGCGGTGAACATGGAGGTTGGCCTGTGCCATCCGCCCGTGGGCTTGAACTTGTATGTGGCTTCGGGCATCACCAAGATGGGCATCACCGAGCTGACCGTGGCGGTGGCGCCGTGGCTGTTGACGATGGTGGCCTTCTTGCTGGTCGTGACCTTCTGGCCCGGCCTGGCGCTGTGGCTGCCGCACCTGCTGATGAAGTGATGTTGTGACATCTTGATGCCGTGATGGCATCATGGCACTCACGCCACCGTTCGGCGTTGCCCGGGGTCTCGATCAGGAGGCCAGGGCAACGCCGAATTTCATTTCTGCGAGTGAAGACATAATTCCGAGAAACAACTGAGTCGGGGCATCTTGTTGCCGGTCCCGGTTCGTCAGGTGAGGTCTTTTTCGGTCGACCCCTTCACGGCAGCAGAGGAAGATGCGCTCTATGCGTTTCTGGCGACGTGAGATTTTTCGACAGCTGTCGTTGGCGCAGCAATTGGGGCTCCAAATCGGGGGCGTGTTCGTGCTGCTCCTGCTCGGCATGGCTGTGATTGCACAGGTTTCCATCGGCCACCTGACCGCCACTCAGCTGCCGCCTTTGCTGGAGCGAAACGTTGCCCTGCGCGCGGCCCAGCAAGGGCAGCTCTTTGCCCAGGCACAAGACAGTGTGACCCGCCTACAGTCGGCTTGGCTGGAGCGCGCGCGGGCAATCCCCGCGACTGCGGTTCGGCCGCGTTTTGATGCCTTGTTTGAGCGTTCTGCGGACGGCGTCTGGCGTGTCAAACCCGCAGCCGTCGATGCCAAGCGCAAGCCCACGTTTTACTTGCAGCATGGACAAGGGCTGAGCGATGACGCCCGGTTGCGCGCGGTGGTCAGCTACGAGTTGTTGGCGGACCAGGGGCCTGCGCTTGTGCCCCCCTTTTTCTCGGCCTATGTTGACTTCGTTGAAAAGGGGTTGATGGTCTTTTCGAACGGCATCGATTGGGGCCGGAGCGCGACGCCAGCGACTGACAATTTCGACTACCCCACCATGCAGGGCTCCGACCCGCGCCGCAACCCGGACCGCAAGAGATTCTGGACCCCCGTTTATTTCGACGGGGAAGCCAAAGTCTGGATGGTGTCGGTCATCCAGCCGCTGGATTGGCAGGGGCGCTGGGTGGGCACGGTCGGTCACGACATCAGTGTGGACGCGTTGTTGAAAATTGAGGCCGATGTCGACGGAGGCAGCGTGCCCATGATCATCAGCGGGGATGGTCATCTGATCGCTCACCCTGATTTGCGCGACCGCATCAGCCGGGCCCAGGGCCAGCTCGCGTTAACGCAGTTGAACGACCCTGTCCTGACGCAGGCCTACCAGCGGGTTATGGCGCAGGGCAATCAAGGTCACGCCGAGTTGACGGCCGACGGCAAGTATTGGGTGGCTTGGGCGCGTATCCCGGGGCCCGATTGGTGGTCGGTCACCGTGCTGCCGCAAGCGGTGATCGATGCCCGCATCCGCACGGGGGTGTATTGGATCGTGCTCGGGGGCTTGCTGGCGCTGACGGCGACTCTGCTGGTGCTACGGCGTGTGATCCGCCGACTGGTGCGGGTGCCGCTGGGCCAGGTGACGCAAGCGGTTGATCAACTGGCGGATCAGTTGGCCCAGAACACCGACCTCGTACCCATCAAGCCCGGCTCCTCCAGTGATTTGCGCCGACTCACTTCGGCGTTCGATGCTTTGGGGGCGCAATTGCTCGCGCGTCAGCGTGAGGCGCAAGCCCAGGCTGCCGCGCTGCAGCATGAAGTAGCGGAGCGGCGCCAGGCCGAGAACGCCGTGCGGGAGTTGAACGCCACGCTGGAGGACCGCGTGCATCGGCGCACCCAGGCCTTGGCGCAGGCGCAGGACGAACTCGTGCGCAAGGAAACGCTGGCCGGCCTGGGTGCCCTGGTGGCCGGCGTGGCCCATGAGCTCAACACCCCCATTGGCAACGGCTTGATTGCCGTGGATACGGCGCACATGGCCGTGTTGGCGGCGCTTGACCAGATTCAGACCACGCCAGTGCGGCGCAGCGAATTGCTGGTCAATCTGAGGCGGGCCGATGAGGGCTTGACCCTGGCGCTTGGCAATTTGCATCGTTCAGCCGGCTTGGTGCGGGATTTCAAGCAAGTGTCCGTGGACAGAGCCAGTTTGCAGCGCCGCTTGTTCAATTTGAAGTCGGTTTGTGAAGAGGTGGTCAAGCTGCTGCCCTATACCTTGGGCGTGGCGCCGCAGGGCCGCTTGGCGCGTGCCGGCATTGAGGTGCAGTTGCGGATACCCGATGACGTTCAAATGGATAGTTATCCTGGCGCATTTGGCCAAGTCCTGAGTAATTTGGTAGAGAACGCCTTTGTGCATGGCTTCGACGGTACGTCGGTGGGTCAGGTGACCATCACCCTTGAATCGGCTGATGAACGCAGCGTGCATCTGAGTGTTGCGGACAACGGCGGCGGCATTTCAGCAGAGCACCAGTCACAGATATTCAACCCCTTCTTCACCACCAAGCTGGGGGCTGGGGGCAGCGGCTTGGGGCTGCATCTTGTGTACAGCTTGGTCAACAATGTGCTGGGCGGCACCATCGAGCTTGAAGCCTCCTCCGATGAGGGCACGGTGTTTCGACTGGTGCTGTCTCGGCTGGCGCCCGGACCCTGAGATTGTCAACACCTGCTAACGGAATATCTCCATGCATATCGGCATCCTGACCGGCGGGGGCGATTGCCCTGGGCTCAATGCGGTGATTCGGGCCGTGACCCTGGCCTTGCTGCAAAACGGCGCGTCTCGGGTGACCGGCATACGGCGTGGCTTTCTGGGCCTCTTGAACCGCGATACAACGGCCTTGGACGCGGCCGCGGTCGCTGGCATCCTTGCTCAGGGCGGCACTATGTTGGGCACCCACAATCGTTGCGACCCGTTTCACTATTTCGGCGCGGGCGGGGCGGACTGCTCTGAGCGTGCGCTGGCCACGGTGCGCCAACTCGGGCTAGACGGCCTGGTGATCATCGGCGGCGATGGCACGATGAATATTGCCCAAGGCTTCGCCCAACTGGGCGTGCCGATTGTTGGCGTGCCCAAGACCATCGACAACGATATCTGCCACAACGAGCGCAGTTTCGGTTTCGACAGCGCCGTGGCGGTGGTGGCCGAAGCCTTGGACCGGCTTGACACCACGGCACGCAGCCATGGCCGCGTGATGATTGTCGAGACCATGGGGCGCTATGCGGGCTGGATTGCCCTGGAAGGCGGCTTGGCCGGCGGCGCGCATCAAATTCTCCTGCCCGAGTTGCCTTACCAGTTGGACGCTGTGGCAGCGCTTTGCCGACAGCGCGAGCAGGCGGACGGGCCCGGCCATACGTTGATCTGCATCGCCGAAGGGGCGCGTGCGCAAGATGGTGATTTGAGTGTGGCGCAAACGCTGGTGGACAGCCCCGACCCGGTGCGCCTGGGTGGGGTCGGGCACTTGTTGGCGCGGCAACTGGCACCTTTGTTGCAAAGCGAGGTGCGTGCCACCTTGCTGGGCCATGTGCAGCGCGGTGGCTCCCCCACGCCCTTTGACCGTGTTTTGGCCACCCGCTTTGGGCATGCCGCCGCGCAGTGCGTTCAGCGGGGTGAGTGGGGCGGCATGGTGGCGCTCGACAAGGGGGACATCATCCGCGTGCCGCTGAGCGCCGTGGCGGGGTGCAGCCGCCCGGTGCCTCTGGGGCATGAACTGCTGGTGGTCGCACGCAGCCTGGGCATCGGGCTTGGCGGGCCGTAATCTTGGGCTTGCGTGCGGCGTGGGTGTTCTGTGGTTGAATTCGCCGACCTTGTCATTGATGACCTTTTCCCGCCATGGATCCTGTTCACGCCATACGTCAGTTCAATCAGGGGCGTGAGCCGGAGCGGCTGCGCTTGAAATACCGCCGCATGCGCGCGGACAGCTTTTCTTTCTTTCGCGGCAGCTGCCATCTTTTTTATGCCGAACTGCCGGCCATCCTTGCCGCCAAGCCCGCGCCAGCGGTTTGGGCCTGTGGCGATTTGCACTTGGAGAACTTTGGTAGCTACAAAGGCGATGATCGCAAGATTACCTTCGACATCAACGACTTTGACGAGGCGGCGCTGCTCCCCGCAAGTTGGGATGCGGTGCGCCTGCTCAGCAGCGTGTTCTTGGCGGCGCCGGGTTTGGGTTTGGACGAGCGCGGCATACAAACGCTGTGTCAGCAATTCCTGATCCACTATGCCAGCGCACTGGCCGACGGGCGTATTTTTCAGATTTCCAACGAAGGCGTGGGGGCCGATGAGGCTGCGCAGTGCGACCCGGTGCGCAAATTGCTGAAGACTTTGGCGGCGCGCAAACGCCAGGACTTTCTGGACAAACGAACCTCGCTGGACCTAGGACAGCGCCGGTTGCGGCTCCAGCCCGACAAGGTGTTGCCGGCCAGTGCCCAGCAGACCGAGGCGGTGCGGGCTTTCATGCAAGGTTTTGCCACCACCCAGCCCGACCCTCACTTCTACAAATTGTTGGATGTGGGGCGGCGGGTTGCGGGCACGGGCAGCCTGGGGATTCAGCGTTATGTGTTACTTGTCGCGGGTAAGGGCTCGCCCGATGGCAACTATCTGCTGGACCTGAAGCAGGCCTTGCCGTCGTCGGTCAGCCCGCGAGCCCCTAACGGTCAGCCCGCGTGGATCGACGAAGCCGAGCGTGTCGTCACCTTGCAGAACCGTTTGCAGGCAAAGCCCATGGCGTTTTTGCGCGCGGTCGAACTGGACGGGCAAGCCTTTGTCTTGCGTGCCCTGCAGCCCACGGAAGATCGGCTCGACCTGCGCAGCGCAAAACTCAAATCCGACGACCTGGAGACCGTGCTGGCGATGATGGGCAAGCTCCTGGCCTGGATGCAACTGCGCGGTGCGGCGTCTCAAGGCGCTGCAGCCTCGGATGAATTGATGGTTTTTGGCCGAGCCGCACCCACATGGCGGGACGACTGGTTGGCCGCGGCGCAGGCCTGTGCAGCGCGGGCGGTTCAAGACTCAGTGGCTTTCAACATGGCCTATGACCAAGGTTTTTTCAATGCGGCCTGACTCTCCTGACTCTGTTTCTTCGGCTCCTTCAGGGCGCTCGGTTCCTGCGTCGTCTGAAGTTGCCGCTGCGCCTGCCAGCCGGGCCACCACCCGCTGGAATGACGGGGTGGCCGGCCTTTGCGTGGCCGGCCTGTTGTTGCCGGAGGCGGTGGCCTATGCGGGCCTGGCGCATTTGCCGGTGTCCCACGGCTTGACGGCCATGTTGGTGGGTTTGGCCTTGTATGCCTTGCTCGGCGGCAGTCGCTTTGCGATTGTTGCGCCCACTTCGTCCACCGCCACTTTGTCTGCTGCGGCCGTGTTGTCTGCGCCTCAGTTGGTGGGCTTAGGCGGTGCCGCGCAGTTTGTGCAGGCAAGCATGGGCTTGGCGCTGCTGGCGGGGGGCTTACTGTGTCTGCTGGCTTGGGCGCGCCAAGGGCAGTTGTCGGCGTTTGTCTCACGCCCGGTGTTGCGCGGTTTTGCGTTTGCGCTGGCGATTTCCATCGTCATCAAGCAATTGCCGGACGCTCTGGGTTTGCAACTCCCGGCGGGTGTGAGCCACGACCCCTTGCAGATCTTGGCCTATGCCTTGACCCATCCGCAGGCTTGGCATGGGCCCAGCGTCGCGGTGGCGGGTGCTGCCGGATTGGCCGTTTTTGTCTTGCGGCGTTGGCCGCGCCTACCGGCCACGTTGTTGGTGATTGTTGTGGCCATTTGGGCGGCCCATGGGTTTGATCTTCAATCCCTGGGCGTGGCGGAGGTGGGGGCGGTGGAGGCGCCGCAGTTCAAACCGGCCTGGCCGACGTTGACGATGTCCGTGTGGTTACAACTCGCTGAACTGGCCTTCGGTTTGGTGGTGCTGATCTTTGCCGAGTCCTGGGGCAGCATGCGCTCGCTGGCCCTGGCCCACGGCGATACCCTCAATCCGGACCGCGAATTGCTGGTGCTGGGGGCCTGCAATATGGCCTCCGCACTGCTGCAAGGCATGCCCGTTGGCGCGGGCTTCTCGGCCAGTGCCGCCAATGCATCTGCGGGGGCGGTGAGCCGCTGGGCCGGCTTTGTCGCGCTGCTCGCCAGCGCACTGGCGCTGTGGTTGGCGCTGCCCAGCCTGCATGCGCTGCCCCGCCCGGTGTTGGCGGTGGCTGTCATCACAGCCTTGGTCCATGCGCTCAATCCCCGGCCGCTGTTGCAACTCTGGCGCATGAACCGAGACCGCGTGCTGTTGCTGGCCGCCGGTTTGGCGGTCTTGGTTTTCGGCGTGTTGCACGGCATGTTGGCCGCGATTGCCTTGTCCCTGGTTGTGGCGCTGCGCCGCTTCAGCCAGCCGGTGGTTCATGAATTGGTTGAAATGGGGCAGACCCGCAACTTTGTGGTGCTCACCCCCAGCAATGCGGCCGCAGTGGTGCCCAGTTTGCTGGTGCTGCGCCCGGAAGAGCCGCTCTTTTTCGCGAGTGCAGAACGAGTGGTTGCTGATGTCATGGGTCGGGTGCGCGGGCGCGACGGGCTGCTCTGCGTGATTCTGAGCCTGGAGGAAAGCTCAGACCTGGACAGCACCGCCGTCGAGTGTTTGCTGGAACTGGACCAGCGCTTGCGCAGCCGTGGCGTCACCCTGGTGCTGTCACGGGTGAAGGAGGCGGTGCGCGAGTTATTGACCCGCTGGGACCCGCAAGGTCTTGGCGCGCCGGAGCGAATGTTCTGGAGCGTGGCCGACGCGGTGGCCGGCAGCCTCAAGCCGGCAAACCGCGCGTAGGACCTTCAGGGTTTCAGAAAGTTTCCCAATCACCGTCAGCCTGCTGAGATGCCGGGGCCGGCGCAGCGCGCGGTGCCGCGGCCACGCGGGTCGGCGCAGGTGTGGGTTTAGTCCGGGTGTCGCTGGATGTATTGGCGGTGGCCGTCGCTGTCGGGCGCGCAGGCACATTGGCGGGTGCCCTTGGCGTGATGGCACGCGCTGTCGGCGCTGGGGCTTGCCGTGGCGCCATGGCGCTTGCTGTGGGCGTTATCACCGCAGCTGATCGTCCCGCTGTGCCGGCACTGCTCTGCAGCTTGAAGCCGCTCATCAAGGTGGCCAGTTTGCCGGCTTGCTCCCGCAGTGACTCAGCGGCGGCGGCGCTTTGCTCGACCAGGGCGGCGTTTTGCTGGGTCATTTGATCAAGCTGGCTGACAGAGCCGTTCACCGATCCGATGCCGTCGCTTTGCTCCACCGTACTGGCGCGAATTTCTCCGATGATGTCGCCCACCTTGCCGACGCTGGAAACAATTTCCTCCATCGTGCTGCCGGCGTTCTGGACCAGCCGGGCACCGGCCTCGACGCGCTCCACGCTGGCGCCGATCAAGGTCTTGATTTCGCGGGCGGCTTCCGCTGAACGTTGGGCCAGGGATCGCACTTCACCCGCCACCACCGCAAAGCCGCGGCCCTGCTCGCCGGCTCGGGCCGCTTCCACTGCGGCATTCAAGGCCAGGATATTGGTCTGGAAGGCGATGCCATCGATCACGCCGATGATTTCGCTGATCTTGCGCGAGCTGGTGTTGATTTCGTCCATGGTCGCTACCACTTCGCCCACCACCTCACCGCCGCGCTGGGCCACTTGTGCGGCGCTATTGGCCAGGCTGTTGGCGGTGGCGGCGTTGTCGGCGCTTTGGCGTACCGTGCCTGTCAACTGGCTCATGGCCGTTGCGGCCTGCTGCAAGTTGGAGGCGGTCTGCTCGGTGCGCTGGCTCAAGTCCAGGTTGCCGCTGGCGATTTCGCTGCTGGCGGTTTGTATGCTGTCCGTGCTGTGCCGCACTTCGCTGACGACGCGGTTCAAGCCGTCTTGCATGCCACTCAGGGAGCGTTGCACATCACCGATTTCATCATTGCGGTTGACCTCGATGGGCACACTCAGGTCGCCGCCGCCAATGCGCTCTGCCTGCCGTGCGAGACGGTTCAAGGGGCTGGTGATGGAGCGGCTGAGGAAGTAGGTGGAAATGGCCAGACCGATGACGATGGCAACCATCACTGCTGACACCGACCAGACGGTGCGCATGCGTTGCGCGGCGGCGCTCTCGCGGGCCGCCAGCGAGCGTTCTTCTTCGAGTTTGACGAAGTGTTGCTGTGCGTCCAGGTACACATCGATGGCCGGTTGCATGCGCGAGGTCAGGGCGGTCATGGCACCTGCCATATCGCCATCAGCCTTCAGCTTATTGACTTCGCCGCGGATGCCAATGTAGGCACTGCGCGCTTGCGCAATTTTGGCCATGGCGCTCTTCTCTGCGTCGTCGGTGACCAGGCTTTCGAGTGTTTTCTGGATATCGTTGACGGCGATGGCCGTCGCCGCAATTTCTGGCTTGAAGTGTTGGACCACCACTGGGTCGCCGCTGAGCACGCCGGCGTAGGTGCGGGCGGCATTCAGCTCCGTCATGCCGCGCCAGCGCAGGGCCAACTCGAAAATGGATTGTTGCTGCGCCTGCGAGACCAGGGACGTGGAAATCAGCGACTGCGTGCGCGTGTAGGTGACCGTGGTCATCAAGGTCACAAAGATGGCCAGTGCGGCGACGGGCAACCAGAGCTTGGTGGAAATGGTGAGGGATTTCATGGCACTTTCCAACTTTTATCGTTTCATTTATGGAGATTGGAATGGCGGGTCGCCGCGCTTGTCTCTTCAGCAGATTTTCGGTGTCATGTCATGTGCGATACAACGCAAAGACACCGGCCGTTTTGAGGATAACGTTCAAACTGCACACCATATGGCAATGAAGCGCCGCTCCTGCCCGCTACTTTTGCGTTTTCAATGCAGTCTTCAGATTTTTTGCCCTGGGCGCAGATGCTTGGGTTCAAGCTGTTAGGCTGCGCTCATTTGTCAGCTTTTCGCCTGCCACCATGAGCTTCTTGGCCATTGACATCGGGAACACGCGCTTGAAATGGGCGCTCTATGCCGCCCCCCAACCCGGGGCTGCGTTGTTGGCGCATGGCGCAGTTTTTCTTGAAAACATTGAGCAGTTGGCTGAAAGCGATTGGCGCAAGCTTCCGGTGCCGCACAGTGTGCTGGGCTGCAATGTGGCCGGGGACGCAATGCGTCGCCGCGTTGAAGAGCAGTTGGAACTGTGGGACGTTGAGCCGCGCTGGGTGGTTTCCAGCGCCCATGCTGGTGGCGTGATCAACGGCTATGACCATCCCGGCCGCTTGGGCGTGGACCGATTTGTGGCCTTGATCGGCGCCCGCTGGCATGTGATGCAGCGGTGCAAGGCTGAGCAACCCGGGCGAGCCGCGCTGGTGGTGATGGTTGGCACCGCAGTCACCGTCGATGCACTGGACGAGCATGGCCGATTTTTGGGTGGTTTGATCTTGCCCGGCCACGGCATCATGCTGCGCGCCCTGGAGGGTGGCACGGCTGGCTTGCGCGTGCCCACGGGTGAAGTGAGTGAGTTCCCCACCAACACGTCCGACGCATTGACCAGCGGCGGTACATACGCAATCACCGGTGCCATTGAGCGCATGCATCGGCATTTGCATAAGCGGGTGGGTCACACGCCGCTGACCTTGATGACCGGGGGCGCGGGCTGGAAGGTGTCGCCCACCCTGGAGATTCCGCATGAGTTGGTGGACTCATTGATCTTCGAAGGTATGTTGGCGCTGCAGTCGCACCGGCTGGCGTTGTAGCCGCCCGCGCCGACGGTGCGCTCAATAAGGGCGGGCACGTCATAGGTTTTGGGGACGGAGCGGTTGAGGCTGTCCGCCTAGACTGAGTCACCGCCAGTTCCCAGCACCAAGGAGGTTGACATGCTTTCCTGTACCTGCTGCATCGTTCCCCAGGATGTGCTTAATCGTTTTGCAAACGACAAGAAATTGGCGCCTGAGTTGCGCAAGGCCGCTGCAGAGTCGGCCCGCCTATCGGCCGCTTTGCGCAGCCTGCGTGTGCAGGCCGGCGCCTTGACCGCTGTGAGTCAGGGCATGGGGGCCCACATCGCCGAACTGGCCGCATCGCCGAAGGTGACGGTGTACGACTGCAAAGGCACCCAGACCTTGCCCGGCACGCCAGTGCCCAGCCCCAAGACCTCCAAAGACAGCACCGCCCAAACCAGTTTTGCCGAAACCACCGGGGTCGCCGCGTTTTACAAAAAGGTCTTTGCCCGGAACTCTATCGACAACGCGGGCATGACGATGATGTCGTCCGTCCACTACGGCAAGCACTACAACAACGCCATGTGGAATGGCCTGCAGATGGTGTACGGCGACGGCGATGGCAAGCTGTTTCTCGACTTCACCAAGGGCCATGATGTCATCGGGCATGAATTGACCCATGGCGTGACACAACACAGCCTGCAACTGGGCTATAGCGGCGACGCTGGGGGGCTCAACGAGAGCTTGTCTGATTGTTTTGGCAGCATGTTCAAGCAGTGGGAGGCGGGGCAGGACGCGCATACCGCCGACTGGTTGATTGGTGCCGACATCATGGGCCCTGTGGCCAAGAGCAAGGGCTATAGCTGCCTGCGCAATATGGCCAATCCGGCCGACAAGTCGGCGCTGGCGGCTCAGCCCACGCAATACGGGCAATTGACCCCGGGCATGGACCCGCACTACAGCAGTGGCCCGCCCAATCTGGCCTTTTGCACTGCCTGTGTGACCCTGGGCGGCAAGAGTTGGGAGAAAATCGGCCAAGTCTGGTACGCCGCCCTGACCACCTCCGGCGCAAACCCCACCATGAGCATGCCGCAGTTTGCCGCTCGCACCCGGCAGGTGGCCAGTCAGCTGTTTTCCGGGCAGGCGGTGGTCCTGGCTGCTGTCGACAAGGGTTGGAAGCTAGTGGGTTTGTAGGCGAAATTTTCAGTTGAACTGGCGAACGATCCAGCAATCTGTGGGACTTGCCGCTTGATCAAGAAAAATTTTTCTGCGGATGCAGCCTTGCTTGACAGTGAACGGCTGACGCTTGAGCGCCTGGGTGGTCTTGCCGGTTTTGGCCTGCCTGGCTCGCGTTTGCGCAGCCGGGGCGAGTTGGTGGTGGCCGAACTGTCGGCCGCTGACAAGCTGCAGGTTGCGGCGCTTTTTGCTGCGCATCAGCAGACTTCAGTCGCCTGCGCTATCCCGCCCGATGCCTTTCGTTACCGTCTGACGCGTCACGGTGAGCCAGCGCGGGCTGTGAGCATCGAGTTACAAGAGGCTCAAGTTCCTTCGGTACTGCGCGATTGTGTTCAGGACGAGCTTCTTTGACCCCTCGGTTTCCTTGGGCTGCCCTGTGTGGTTTTGTTGCTTTGTCGTCTTGCCATCGAGGCCACCCGCATTTGCGCGAAAATCACCGATTCTGCGCAAGCAAATGACCACGAGATGGTTAACCGGAGCCCCCGTCGCGCAGGCCCCGACCCACCCTCGCCAACGACATCAGGATGATCATGACCGAAGCAAGCCCCGCCACTACCAAGCCGCCTATCCCCGACCGCCTGGCCATTGACCCCCGCAGCCCGCATCACAACGCGGCTGTCTTTGAGCACGAGATTGGCATTCGCCTGAACGACAAAGAGCGTTTCGACGTTGAAGAATACTGTGTCAGCGAAGGCTGGGTGATGGTGGCCGCAGCCAAGACCCGCGACCGCAAAGGCCGGCCTCTCATGATGAAGATCAAGGGCAAGGTCGAAGCGTTCTACCGCTGAACCTTGTTGCAGCACCTTGCAGCACTCCGACACGATTGACAACAAGATGACGGCCAGCCATTCCTTACACGCAAATGACCACGCAAATGCGGGTCATTCCCACGGTCATGGGCATGGCCACGGCCACCACCACCACGGCGACCCTGCCAACCATGGCCGCGCCTTTTTGGTGGCCATTGTGCTCAATAGCCTGTTTGTGGTGCTGGAGTTCGGCTATGGCTTTGTCGCTAATTCCACCGCCTTGATGGCGGATGCCGGGCACAACCTGTCTGATGTTCTGGGCTTGTTGATGGCCTGGATGGCCACGCTGCTGGCGCGCAAGACGCCCAGCGAGCGCTACACCTACGGCTTGCGCAGCACGTCCATTCTGGCTGCGCTGGGCAATGCGGTGTTGTTGTTCGTGGCCTGCGGTGCGATTGCCCTGGAGGCGGTGCAGCGGTTTTCATCGCCCCCTCCGGTAGCCGGCATGACGGTGATTCTGGTGGCCGCAGCGGGCATTGTGGTGAACGGCTTTTCCGCATGGCTCTTCATGCGTGGCAGCAAGGATGATCTGAATATTCGCGGCGCTTATCTGCACATGGCGGCGGATGCCGCGGTGTCTTTGGGCGTAGTGCTGGCGGGTGCCGCCATTTTGTATACCGGTTGGAACTGGCTGGATGCCGCGCTCAGTCTGGTGATTGTGGCCGTTATTTTGTGGGGAACCTGGGGCCTGTTGAGAGAAGCCGTGCACCTGGCCCTGGATGCTGTGCCCGCCCATATCGATGCGGCTGCAGTGCTGGCCTATCTGGCGGAGCAACCGGGCGTTCGTGATGTGCATGACCTGCACATCTGGGGTATGAGCACGACCGAGACGGCCTTGACCGCGCACCTCGTCATGCCTGCGGGTTACCCGGGCGATGGGCCGATTGACGCCATTGCCCAAGGGCTGCGGCAACGCTTCAGCATCCTGCACAGCACCTTGCAGGTGGAACTGGGTGAGATTGCCCACCCGACCTGCGCCCTCCACCCCGGGGCCGTGCCGGGCAAGGTGGCGCGGCAGGATTCGGACCACGACCACGACCACGACCACGACCATGGGCACAAGCACGGTCCCGCGTGCGATCACGGTCATGGGCACTGAGTCGGCGCACCTGGAGCCCTCGGTGCGCTTGCACGGGCGCCGGCGTGGCCTGAGCCTGCAGCGCTTGATGCGGGCGCGGCCCCGCTTGTTTTTGGCCGGGCTCGTTGCCGTCTTGGTGGGCTTGTTCATGCCGGCCGAGGTAGCTACCCACGTCGTTACCCGTGGTTTGATCGTCTGGAACACCGGGTCCACTCTCTACGTGCTGCTGGCCGGCGTGATGATGATGCGCTCGGATCAGGCGCATATGCATGGCCGGGCCCAGCATCAAGACGACGGGCAACTCTTCATCATGGTGATGGTGTTTGTCTCTGCCCTTGCCAGCCTGGGCGCCATTGCCTTTGAGTTGGCGGTGGTCAAGGACATGCATGGCGTGTTGAAGACGGTACACATCGCCCTGGCGGGTTACACGGTGCTGGCCTCATGGGCCTTCATCCAGGTTATGTTTGCCTTGCACTATGCGCACGAGTACTACGCAGCCGTGCAATGTGGGCAGCCGGGCGGCTTGCTTTTTCCGACCGCCAGCGGCGGGGCGGATGAGTTGCCCGACTATGGTGATTTCTTCTACTTCGCCGCCGTCATCGGCACTTCAGGCCAGACGGCAGATGTATCCTTCACGGCCAAGCACCTGCGCCGCATCGGCACCTTGCACTGCATCCTGGCCTATTTGTTCAACACCACGGTGCTGGCCTTGTTGATCAATATTGGGGCCGGCTTGTTCTGATCAGGCGCTGCGGCTGAGCAGACCACGCAGCCTCTGCAGCTTGGGCGTTACGACCGGAATGGTCAGCATGGTGCTGGCCAGTGCCATCAGCAGCAATGCTGTGAAGGTGGCGCTGGTGACGATTTGCTTGTCCAGCAGAATGTTGACGAAGATGATCATGATCAGCGCCTTGGTTTGCAAGAGCCAGCCGATCAACGAGGCCTCGCCGCGTTGCCATCCCAAAATAGCGCCCGCCATGCGCACCCCCAGCAGCTTGCCGGCCACCGAGGCCAGCAGCAGCAGCGCGGCCACGATGAACACACTCGCGCCGCCCACCTCCCAACTGGTGCGCAGCCCGGTGCTCAGGAAGAAGACCGGCATCACCACCAGCAAGACGTTATGGCGCAGGCTGTCCATCTGCTGTTGATCGAACCAATGCGCGTCAATGACGGCGCCCGCCAGAAAGGCGCCCACCATGAAGTGCAGCCCCGACCAATCGGCGCCAAAGGCGCAGGCCGCCAGCCAGATCAGGCCCACGTACCAGCGATCTTGAGTGGGTAGTCGCACCATTAATTTCCGTACGGCCCATGCGGCCAGCGCAAAGGTGCCAATGAAAAAGGCTTGGCGGCCCACACGGTGCCAGTCCATGAGAATCAGGGCCAACACGCCCCAGATGGCGATGTCGTCCACGCTGGCATAGCGCAAGATGCGCTGCCCGATCGGCTGGCGAAGGACTTCGAGTTTCTCCATCAGCAAGATCAGGATGGGCAGCGCAGTCACCGCGCACGACATGCCCACGCCGGCCACAAATTGCCAGTCCAACGCCTTCGGGCCCATCCAGCCGGGCAACCCCAGCAAGAGCAGCGCGGCGGCGCTGCCCAGCAGCAAAGGCACACCCAAAGCCAGGCCGGCGGTGATGCCGCTCTCGCGTCGGTGCAGCCACGCCGCTTTGAGGTCCAGTTCAATCCCCGCAATCCAGACAAACAGCATCACGGCCCACCAGGCAATGCCCGTGAGCGACTGCACCACCGCAGGGTTGAAGACGAAGCTGTAATAGCTCGGAAATGCCGCGCCCAGCACGCCCGGGCCCAGCAAGATGCCCGTGATGATCTGTATCACCACCAGGGGGGCGAAATACTCGGTTCGACCCAGCCGCCAGGCCAGGTAAGGCACGGTCAGAATGATCAGCATTGCGAGCAGAAAAATTTCTGCGGTGGACATGTGCATTTTCAGCAAACCTTTGTGCATACTGGGGCGCGATTGTGGCGGTGAAACTTGGCGTAACAATCGTTTCGTCTGACTTTTTTCAACGGTTTTCGCACCGCCTTCTTTGTGTTTTTTCGCTTCTTTCCATCCAACCAAGGACCGCAAATGTTCAAGAAAATTCTCATGCTGATGCTGACCCTTTTCGCGGCCAGCGCTTTTGCAGCTGTTGATGTGAACAAGGCCTCGCAGGCCGAGTTGGAGACGATCAAAGGCATCGGCCCCGGCATCTCCGCCAAAATTCTTGAAGAACGTAACAAAGGCGCCTTCAAGGATTGGCCCGATATGGTGGAGCGTGTCAAAGGCGTGGGTGAGCACAACGCGGCCAAATTCTCAACCGAAGGCATGACGGTTAACGGCGTCAGCTATGCCGGCGCACCCGCCAAACCTGCGGCTGAATCGGCCAAAGCTGGCTCGAAAGCCAGCGCCAAGGCACAGGCCAAGCCTGTCCCCGCCGCCGTGCCTGCTCCCATGGCGACCGCACCCAAGGCTGCCGCCCCGGCTGCATCGGCCCCGATGACGGCAGCAGAAAAGAAAGCCGCCGCCAAACAAGCCAAGGAAGACAAAAAGGCCGCCAAGGCCGCCGCTGCTGAAGACGCCAAGAAGGCCAAGGCTGAAAAGAAAGCCGCTGCCGCAGCCGCAGCTGCCAGCGCCGGCAAGAAGTAATATCCAACGGCTTTTGGGAGGGCCCGGTCGGGCCTTCAAACCAGCCCAAGGCGCTCCTCGGAGCGCTTTTCTTTTGCCCGCAGAAAGCTCCAGCGTCATGAATGAACTGGCCCAGATGAAAGCCATGGGATTGGCTTTGCCCAGCCCCGCGTATTTGTTCGGTGCGCTCGTGTTTGGCTTGATTGGCCTGTGGGCCTTTCGCCATGGGCGGCGGACTGAGCAGCCGCGCACCTTGTGGTTGGGTGTGGCGTTGATGGTCTATCCCTATGCGGTGTCAGGGACCGCGCTGCTTTACGCCATTGGCGCAGCGCTGTGCGTGGGGCTGTATCTGGTGCGCAATTGAGTGGTGGAGCCCGCCACTTCAGCGTGCGGCGTGCGAATGACGGAAAAT
Organism: Roseateles koreensis; assembly: GCF_028595305.1. GTDB lineage: Bacteria > Pseudomonadota > Gammaproteobacteria > Burkholderiales > Burkholderiaceae_C > Paucibacter_A > Paucibacter_A koreensis. The sequence continues at coordinate 207,523 of NZ_JAQQXS010000004.1, forward strand.
CGGGTTTTGATTCGGCCGCACCATGTTCACCCATTTGATTGAAGAAGCCCAAGCCCCCGCCCAACACAGCGACGCGCGGCAACGCTTTGTGCGCCTGCTTGAAACTGCCCTGGTGGGTGATCGGTTTGTCAAACTGCTGCTCTCCAAGTACTGCGGCGAAGACCCGAGCCTGCAGCGCCTGACGGTGCGGGCCGTGCAGTTGCGGGGAGAGCGGCAGTTGTCGTTCCTGTGGCGGCATCAGACCAAGGACGTGACCAAAAATCACCCCTTGGCCGAAGGCCTTACCCTCATCAAGCAATTGCTGGGCACGCAGTTCCAGAACGCGCATCTGCACACCCCCACAGAAGAGGTGCAACTGGCCTTCTCCCGCAAGGGCAAGCCGAGCTTGCGGGTGTCGCGGCTTGCTGAAGCTGGTGCCGGGGAGGACATTGCGGCGGCACCTGACGGTGCGCTGGGTGCGTCGGGTGTCGCGGGCGGAGCCAGCCATGACAAGGAAAAGGTCAGGCATTTGTCTTTGGCGCAGCCCTTCTGGGCTGACTTGGGCTTGACGCACGAGGTGCGTGGCGAATCCGTTTTGGTGCCCGCCATGTCGCGCAAATGGAAGCAGATCAACAAGTTCATCGAGATTTTCGCGGCCGCGATGAAGTCCTCGACGCTTGCGGCCAGCCCGGATGTTCATGTGGCTGATTTTGGCTCCGGCAAGGGCTACCTCACCTTCGCCATGTACGACTGGCTCAGCGCGCAAGGCAAGGACGCGCATGTGACCGGCGTGGAGTTGCGGGATGACATGGTTCGGCTGTGCAGCACCGCGGCCGAACGCCATGGTTTGACGGGCTTACGCTTTGACCAGGGCGATGTGCGCAGCTACACGCCCGCCCGTCTGGATGTGATGATCGCCTTGCACGCCTGCGACATTGCCACCGACTTTGCGATCCATCTGGGGCTGCGCGCCGGTGCGCAGATCATCATGTGCTCGCCGTGCTGCCACAAGCAGATTCGACCGCAGATGCAGATGCCGGCCCTGTTGCGGCCCATGCTGCAGCACGGCATTCACCTGGGGCAAGAAGCCGAGATGGTGACCGATTCCCTGCGCGCCTTGTTGCTGGAGGCCGAGGGTTATGAGACGCAGGTCTTTGAGTTCGTCGCGCTGGAGCACACGAGCAAGAACAAGATGATTTTGGCCGTCAAGAAAACCGGCGCCGCGGCAGCCGCACACGCCGCGCGCCGGCCTGAGTTATTGGCCCAGATCGCCGAGATCAAGCGTTTCTACGGCTTGCGTGAGCATTGCCTGGAGCAATTGCTCGCCGCTTGAAGAAAAGGCCCCGACACGGGAGTGCACGGGGCCTGTGAACAGCGCTGGACACCGCCCGAAGACGCCTTTTACCTGCAGGGCAAGCGAAGGCGTGGGGCCGCGGTGTGGAACATGAAAATGTGGGGTAGCGCGGGCAACGCGGGCCGCGCGTGAGTTGGCACGCAAGGTGTCAGCTCACAGAGCCTGGGCGTTGTTGAGATCGGCCGGGCGGTCAGGCCCGACTTTTTTGCAAAACGTTCAGGGCATCAAGCGCTGCGGACTTGAGGACCGATGGGCTGGCGCCTTGCAGGCTCGGGGAGCGGCGTGTCGGTGCAGCGGCAAGGCGGGCATGGTGATCGTCTTTCAAGTCGTCGCCACGCACGGTTTGCGCATGGCATGACTGCATCATCGCCGCCATCAGGCTGTCATAAAGGCGCGAAGAAGCGGGGCGAAACAAAGCAATTTGCAGGGCCGGGAACTGCCCCTAATTTCTGGCCTTGTGTGGCCTGGCCTTGTTGGGCTGACCTTACGTCACTTCGCCTCGCAACAGTGCGATCAGGGCGTTGCCACGGGCCGCGTCAACATCAAGCGCACGGCGGGGGCTTTGAGCCCGCGCGTGCTGTCGCCGCTCTCCGGCACGTCCGCCCACTGCCAGTCGCCTTTCACGCATTGCTGGATGACCTTGAACCACAGGGGCCCCGGCTGACTCGGTAAGGTGCCGCGCACGGTGAATTCGTCATACCAGGCGTCTTGAAGAAAATCGGCCTCGCTGCGGGCTGTCCAGCTGATCTCGGTGACGTCTTCGGTGACGGTGCGGCCATGGCTGTCATAGGGCGTGGCCAGCTTGTCGCGCTGGAGGGTCAGCGTCTAGCCCGCCTTGGGGACCGGCTTGGCGCCGCGGAAGCCTGCCGGCAATTTCACGCTGATGCGTGTGGTGGCCGAACCGTCGCAGCCGTGCCCGACGCGCAGCACCGCCTTGTAATTGCTGCCGGCCGCAGCCTCGCCTTGTTCCAGCGTGATGTGGGCGTGAGCGCCCGCCGCAGCCATCGAGAGCAGGGCGGCGCGGAGGAGGGTTTTCAAAATAGGCATGGAGATTTCTCGGAGTTGTCAGTCGAAATTGCGGTCAGGTTTACAGGTCGAACTTCAGTTCGGCATGCATAGTTCGCTGCGGATAGGGGTGAAAGTTCCAATACGTGCTGTTGTTCAGGTTGTCGATGCCCGCGGCCAGCGTCCACTGTTTGGCCCACTTCCACTGCGCCCGCAAGTCGGTGGTGAAGACGGGCGAAAAGCCTTGGTAGGCATAACCGTTGGGGTCGCTGTTGTTCAGCGTGCCGTACTGGGTGCCTGAATACCGCAAGCCGTAGCTCACCGAAAGCGCCGGGTTGACTTGGTAGCTGATCAGCGCCGTGGCGCGCCAGCGGGGCACGCGGGGCTGCTGCTTGCCCACCGTGTCGCCGGGCACCGACACATAGCCGCTGTTGGCCAGGATTTTTGAATCGGCGTAGGTCAAGCTGCCCGTCAAGTCCAGGCCCTGCACGCCGAGATCGAAGCCTTGGTAGGCCCACTCCACACCCACGGTGCGGATGCGGTCGATGTTCTGAATGCTGGACACGGTCTTGCCGTCGAAGATGGCCGTTTGGGAATACAGCGCGTCGCGGGTGTCTTCGTGGAAGAGGGTGCTGCGCAATTGCTGCGAGCCCGCTGCCCAGGTGGCACTCAGCTCGGTGGTCCAGCCCTGCTCGGGCTTGAGGTCGGGGTTGGTGCTGGGGTCACTCGGCACATAGGCTCCGGCGCTGTTGACGCCGCCTTGGTAGAGCTCGTTGACGGTGGGCATGCGCACCGCGCGACCTGTGGACAGGCGCAAGTTCCACGCATCGTTCACGGCGTAGCCGATGGCGGCTTTGGGCGAGGCGTGCTGCGCTTCCCGGTGAGCGTAGGTGACGGTGGTGCCGCTGGCGGCGGTTTTGCTGCCGTTCGAGGCGGTCCATTCTTCCAGCCGCAGGCCCAGCACGGTCTTGAGCTGCGGGCTGATGTTCCAGGCGTCTTGCGCGTAGACGCTGCTCAGCCGCGTCTCGCCGCTGAAGGCAGTGAACAGGGCAGTGGGCGCGCCGTTTCGCCAGTCCGGCGTGTCAGATGTGCGTTGGCGCCAGGTGTAGTGCTCTTGCTGTACGCCCAGGTCAATCACATGGCCGGTACCCGTGGGGCGCAGCACGCCCTTGGCTGCCCAGGTGCGCCAGCCCGTGCCGGACAGGTCGGTGATGCGGCCGGCGCCACCCGCATTCGCGCCCGGCCGCGCGACCAGCGGTGCACGTGATTCGTCCCGCGCGTAGTCGTAGCGGCTTGCCGTTAGTTCGAAGTCAAACACGCCCCGGGCGTTGCTCTTGAGCGAGGCGCCCTGCAGTTGGTGGCGCAAGCTGTCGCGGTTTTGGCCGAAGTCGTTCGCGCCCAGGCTGTAGGCTTTGCCGCCGATATTGATCGGGCTCGCCTTGAGCGTGCCGCTGTTGGCGGCTGCGGCGTAGAAGGGTTGGTCCGCCGCGTCGCGCAGATAGCTTTCGCTTTGGCCCACGGTGTTGTTGTTCCACCCCCCCAGGGTGTAGCTGGCGGCCAACTCGGGCGTGATGTCGTAGCGGAGCTTGAGCTTTGCGTGATCTTGGTGGGTGTCGTACTGCGTGCCTGCGCCGACGATCAGCCAGGGCGTATTGGATTTGTCCAACCCCGGTATGGCGCCGGAGACCCCCGTGGCCGTGTTGCTGGCGGCGGTCGTCGAGAGAGGCTTGGTCACGAAGGTCAAGGGCTGGCCCTTGCTGTCGAGCCGGTTCACGTCGACCCACCAACTGAGCGCCCCCGCCTTGTCGCCGACCGATGCGCTGGCCTGGTGCCCGCCGTAGTCGGCCTGGCTACCGTAAAGCTTGAAGGGCTGGACGAATACGCCCAGGCCCAAATGCGCCTCGAAGGACTTGGGCATGTGCGTTTGATAGTCCACCACGGCACCGGCGGCGTTGCCGGAATAGGCCGCGGAGAAGGGGCCGTACAGCACGTCGACACGTTCGATTTCCTCCGGCGTCACCATCCCCCAGCGGGGCGCGAAGGTGGCGCCATTGCCCAGCAGGTTGGACAGCGGTATGCCGTCGGCGAACACCAGCGAACGTGCGCTATTGCCCGTGCCGGAGGCGCGTGTGGACAGCACCGCGTGGTTGTAGTCGCCGATATAGCGTTTGCGCACCAGCAGGCTGGGCAAGAACTTCAAGGCGTCTTCGGCGTCAGTGGCGTTGATGCTGCGGCTGATCTCGGCGCCCGTCATGCTCTCGATGGTGGTGGGCAGGGCGCTGGGGAAGGAGGTGCTGGCGCTGCCAGTGACCAGCACAAGCCCTAGCGCATGCACCGGCATGGTGGGTGCGGCGAGTGCTGCGGACGTTGTCGAGGCGGCGGCCTGGACTGCGTGGGCAATGGACGCTGCTGCGCTTGTTGCCGCGTCGGGCGACTCGTCGTCGCAGTCGCAATCGGTACAGGCTTGCGCGGTCAAGGGCAGCAAAGACAGCGTGATGCACAGCTGGGCACAGGCCAGCGCCGCGTGGCGTGGGGCCCAGCGGGAGGGGAAGGTTTTCATGAATATCTCTGACGGAAGCCAGCAGCGCAAAGGTACCTACGGTCGAGGGCGATGCGTTGGTGGCGAAGCGAAGGCGCACACAGGCGCTGCCCAGGGGTCAGGCGGCAGCGGGCGTGCGGGCGACGGGGGTCAAGCCGTCAGAGGTGGGGCGCGGGACTGCGCAGGCGCCCAGGCATGGCTGCCCTGCGGGGCGCTGAAGAAGCGGGCTGGCCGCTCGAAACGAAGGGCGCCCGGCAAAACCGGGCTGGCGCTGGGGACGGGGGGCGGCGCCAGATCAGGTGTGTGGGTGGCGCAGTAAGGGCAGTGCTTCAACAGCCCGTGCTCGGCCATGTCGCGCGGCTCGGGTTGGCTGCGTTCGCTCAGGCTGATGTCACTCGCGCGGGGCGATACCAGATTGCTGCGGCACAGCTGGCTCCACACCATCACCTCGCCCCGGGCCAAGGCCAAGGCTTGCGCCAGCGTGGGCGCAAGCAAGCTCAAGGTCAGGGTCACAAGGACCCACCATCGGCTCAAATGGCTAGGGGAACGGCGAAAGTGAAGGGGTTGCACAGGCGGAATTTTAGGCGCGGAACGTCGTCATTTCCTTGATGTGCATTGCCGTTCTCTCGACGAAGCACAAATGCTCAGTGGTGCTTGTGCTCTTCGTTGGGCTCGGGCTTCATCGCGCCGTGCGTGCCCATCTGGCGAGCTTCGGCCTTGATGTCCACCGTTTCGCGGATTTTGTCTTTGCCCTCAAACACCAGGGTCAGGGGTACGCTGTCGCCCACATTCACGGGTGCCTTCAGGCCCATCAGCATGACGTGATAGCTGCCCGGTTTGAGTTCGATGGTTTTGCCCGCCGGGAGGTCAAGGGCCGGCACTGCACGCATCTTCATGGTGTTGCCCTCCATGGCCATTTCATGGACTTCGACTTCGCTGGCCACCGGGGAGCGCACCTCGACCAGGCGGCTGTCCATTTTGGCGGTCAGCTTGAAGAAGGCGCCGGTGGCCTTTTGCTGGGCTACGGTGGCGCGCACCCAGGGTTGGCTGACTTCAACTTGCGCTTGTGCGCTGGCGGCGATCAGCAGGGCGCCCAGGCCGGCGCTGATTTGCGCAATCAATGGGGTACTGAAGCGGGTGAGAACAGCAGGGATGGACATCAAGACCTCCGGGTTTGTGTGGGGCAAATTGTGACGCAGATTGCGCCGCTTGAGCTTGCCCCGCCGGCGCTCAGGGCTTGGGGAGTTTGAGATGCGCGCGCAGGCCGCGCGGTGAGCGGTTGCTGAGCGTCAGCTCACCGCCTTGCCGCAGCGTGAGGTCGCGGGCGATGTAGAGCCCCAGGCCCACACCGCCGGTGTTGCGGTTGCGAGAGGCCTCCACGCGGTAGAAGGGCTGGAACACGCGGCCCAGGTCGGCGGCGGCGATGCCGGGGCCGTCATCGTCCACGCAGATGTGGATGGCCGTTGCATCCTGGCTGATGTGAAGATGGGCGAGTTCACCGTAGCGCAGGGCGTTGCTGATCAGGTTGTCCAGCACGCGGCGCAGGGCTTGTGCCTGCACCCGGGCGATGGCGTGGTCGGTTTCCACGCTGAGCGTGACGGGCTGGCCTTGTTCGGCGAGATCGTCCACCACGGCTTGAACCAGGGTGCCTATGTCGGTCGCTTCAGCGCCGTCCAGCGCGGCCATGCCCTCGTCACGAAACAGGTTCAGCGTGCTGTCCAGCAGCGCATTCATTTCGGTGATGTCGGCCACCGAACGGGCGGTCAGCAACGGGTCGCCCTGCATGGTTTCAAGGCGCATGCGCAAGCGCGTCAGCGGGGTTCGCAGGTCGTGAGAAATGGCCGCCACCATCAAGCTGCGCGCCAGAAATTGTTCGCGCAACTGCTGGCTCATGCTGTTGAAGACGTGCGCGGCTTCGCGCACTTCCACGGTGCCGCTGTGTTCATCCAGGGGGGGCGGCGGCAGCTGGTGAGACACATTACGCCCCAGGCTGTGCGCGGCCTGGGTCAGCTGGTCCATGGGGCGCGAGAGCCAGCGTGAGCCCCACCATGCCGCCAGGGCAATCACGATGAAGCGCACGCCATAATCAACCGCCAGGATATGGGCGGGTATGCCGTGCGGTGCGTGCATGCCACCCGGTTCTGCCATGAAAAAGGGGTCGAAGTCCATCGGCGGCAGACCTTGCAAGTCTTCCTGTCCGTGGGCGGGGCCGCCAGCCGGGCCCCAATCCCCCATGGGGTCTGACAGCCCGGGTGTTGGCGGCAGCAAGGGGATGGCCTGCAAACCGCCACGATGGCGCCAGGCTTCGTCCAACGAGGAGCTGAGCAACAGGGTGACTACGATGAATGCCAGCATATGGCTCAAGACCAGCGCGCCCCACATCAGCAGAAACAACCGCTTTGACAGCGTGTCTGCCAGAAGAAAATGGGCCAGTTTTTCAGGGACCAGCCGGCGCAACCGCATCAATGCACCTTGGCGTCGAAGAGGTAGCCCGCGCCGCGCAGGGTGCGAATCATTTGCGCCTCGCGGTTGCTGTCCCCCAGCTTTTGGCGCAAGCGCGACACGCTCAGGTCAATGCTGCGGTCGTTGACCTCAACGCCTGCGGCCCGGGTCAGCTCGATGAGCTGCTCGCGCGAGAGCACGCGGCCGGGTTGGTCGAGAAAGGCCGAGAGCAGCCTGAACTCAGCGTTAGACAGCACCACCAGCACGCCTTGCGGCGAGTGCAGCTGACGCAGCATGCGATCGAAATGCCAGCCTTCGAATTCGAGCGTACGGCGTTCGTCCTGGCGCGCATCCTGCGGCGATTTTCTCGCGCGGCGCAGCACCGCATGGATGCGGGCCACCAATTCACGCGGCTCGAAAGGCTTGCCCAGATAGTCGTCCGCGCCCATCTCCAGGCCCAGCACGCGGCTGATCGGGTCGCCGTGGGCCGTCAACATGATCACCGGCATCTTGTATTCAGCCTGAATCGATTGACACAGGTCCAGGCCGTTGGCATCGGGCAGCATCAGGTCCAGCACCACCACATCAAAGCGCTGGTTGGTCAGCAGGCGCCGCATCTCGGCGCCATTGGCGGCAGTATGGGCTTCGATGCCAAAGCGCTGCAGATAGAGCTGCACTCCCTCGCGAATTTCGTGGTCATCATCCACCACTAGGCAACGGGTCATGCGGGTCTCCAACGCAGTGCTGCGGGCGCCCAGCCCACCGGGCGGGCTGAACGTTTGTGCGGACCGTGACGATACACCAGGCCGCGTGGCCTGGCCCGTGCCAGAGGGCACCGCGGACGATTCTGTGTGCAAGTTCGTGGGTCGCGTCACGCGGCTATCCCCACTGTCAAGCTGGCGGCATAGCCTGCAGCGACAGAGCCTGTCACCGTCGCCATCTCCGTGCTTGTGCCGTCGCTGAACACCCCATCGGTGGCGAAGCTCATTGACGCCAGATTTTGCGAGCTGCCGCTGTAGCCGGTGGCCGAGCTGTATACGGTGGTGCAGATGTCGGTCGGGAAGGCTATCTGCGAGGTCGCGATTGCGTTGCCGGCACGGGTCGCCGCTGCGGCGCTCGGGTAGACCTCGAAGTGCATGTGCGGCATGCGGCCCGAGTAGCAGCCCGGCACGATGGTGGTGAATGTCACCTTGCCGTCACTGCCCGAGATTTGTACGCCGCGCAGATAGTTCTGAAGAATTGCGCCGCTGGAGTACAGCGAGTAGTTGCCGCCGGCATCGCAATGCCACAGGTAGATGGCATAACCCGCCAGATCGGCGCAACTGTTTTGGGTATTAACCAGTTGGATCGTCACCGTCATCGGCACGCCGCTGGCGGTGCCGGTGACGCCCGCAATGCTGCTGCGAATGTCCGAGCGCACGATGCCGCTCAGCGCCAAGGCGTTGACGACGCTACCGTTGACTGAATTGGATCCGTCCCCTGGGTAGGGCCCGGAGGTTTCTTGCGCAATCACCGTACAGCTGGACGAACCGCTGCCAGTGCTCGTTCCTGTACCCGTGCCCGTACTTGTACCGGTGCCGGCCGCGCTGCTCGCGCTGGAGCCGCCGCCCCCGCAACCCAGCAGGGTCATGGCCCCCCCGCCCACGCCCGCGCCAGCCAGCCAGGCCAGCGTCATGCGCCGCCGTTGGGATTGAAGCTGGATGTTCTGGAGGTCCTGAGGCAGGCCCGGGTGTTGATCGGGGCCGCTGTTGTGCTGTGTTGACATCCGCATGGTCCTGGAAGCAGGTGAAGTGGGCTGATTGGAGCGTGCCAAGGTCTCTGGAGTTTTGTTTTTTATTGTCGAAATTGACACATTGCAAATCGCCGCATGTGCTCGGTATGGGAGACGTTGCCACCCAGTGCCTACACTAGAGGAGCTAGGCACTGCATAGTGCCTTTCGAATTGCGTTTCAAGGAGGTCAACGTGATGGGGCAACTGACCACCCATGTTTTGGATACCCTGCGGGGCCAGCCCGCCGCGGGCATGCAGGTACGGCTGTATCGCCTGGATGAAGGGCACACCACCTTTCTCAAAACCCTGCGCTTGAATGCAGATGGGCGAGCGGATGCGCCCTTGTTGGCGCAGGAGGAATTTCGCGCCGGTCGTTATCGCTTGGTGTTCGCTGTGGCTGCGTATTTCAAGGCCTGCGGTGTGGACTTGCCGGATCCGCCATTTCTCGACGAGGTGCCGCTGGACTTTGGCGTGGCCGATGCGGCGGGCCACTACCACGTACCTTTGCTGGCCACGCCCTGGACCTATTCCACCTACCGAGGGAGTTGAGCCTGAACCCAGTCGATACGCTTTTGGCTGCGCTCGCGACTCCTGCCGTAGCTTCGGCGCGCTGGATGCTCGTGTGCGTGCAGCACGTGGCAGGTAGTGCGCCGCGGGAGGTGGGGGCCTGGATGGCCGTGGCTGCCGATGCGCTGCTGGGTTCAGTCGGTGGCGGTCAGCTTGAGTATGAAGCTATTGAGACGGCGCGGGCGCATTTGTCGGCCCTGCCGGTGTCGACGCCCGCGCCCGCCACGCCCTCTCCCGCGATTCCCTTTACACAACGCATCCCGTTGGGCCCTCGGCTGGGTCAGTGTTGTGGCGGGGTGGTGACGCTTCAGTTTGAGTCTCTGCCACTGCAGCCGGATGCCGCGCAGCAGCAGGCTCTGCGCGAGCGGCTAAGCCCCGCGCCGGCGCAATGCATGCCAGTGGCCTTGTTTGGCGGCGGGCATGTTGGGCGGGCATTGGTGGCGCTGTTGGCAGGCTTGCCCAGCCAAGTGCTGTGGGTGGACAGCCGAGACGAGGTTTTTCCTGAGAGCCTGCCTGCGTCGGTGCGTGCCGAGCAATCCGAGCCCGTTCACCGGGCTGTGGCAACGCTGGCACCGGGATCGTTGGTGTTGATCATGAGCTTCAGCCACGCAGAAGATCTGGACATCGTGGCCGAGTGTTTGCGCCGGCAGCGTGCCAAGGCAGACCTGCACTTCATTGGCTTGATCGGCAGCCGCAGCAAATGGGCGGTGTTCAGGCAACGCCTGCTGGCACGCGGCTTCAGCGAGGCTGAACTGAGCCAAGTTACCTGTCCCATTGGCGCGCCGGGCATTCCAGGCAAGCAGCCCGAGGTGATTGCCGTTGCGGTGGTTGCCCAACTGCTGCAGGTTTGGCAGGGTGGGGTTAGCCGGCGTGTTGGGGGCTGCATGATGGACACGATCATGGGCCAGCCATCGTGAGCGAAAGCGTCAGGCGCGTGCAAGCCTTGGAGCAACAGCTCTGGGTGGCGCAGACGCTGGCGGCCTGGACCTCCGCCTTGCTGGAGTCTCGCGATGAGTCTTCCTTTGCGCGCTTGCTGTTGCGGCAGAGCCAGTCCTTGAAGGGCGTGCAGTCTTCGTTGTTCTTCATGCGGGGCGCCCCGCGTGAACCCTGGGTGGAGCTGCCCGTCACCGACGCCCCGACGGCTGATCATCCCGCAGAGAGGCAAGTCGAGGCCGGTGTTGCCGAGGAGGGAGAGACCAGGCGGTGCATCCGCATGGAGTGGCAAGGACAGGCGCGAGGGAGTGCCCCGTCGATGGCCTTGTTGGAGTGGCAGTGTGCGCCGGGCGACGGGGTGACCCTCGCTGGCTTGCACGCCTTGGCCGCGGCGGCGCCAGAAGCGCTGGGTCCGTGCTGGCGCCAGATTCAGCGGCATGCGGGCCAAACCTTGGAATTGAGCGCCTTGCGTGACTTGCTTGCGGGCAACACCCCGGCCAGTGCCCCGCTCGGCGCTGTGGGCATGAGCGCTTCGAAAGAGCAGGAGTTGATCCTCGAATCCATCCGCATGGGTATTCTTTTTGTGGTGGATCACAAGATTCGCCGCTGTAACAGCGCGGCCGAGCGCATGTTTGGTTACGGTCCCGGTGAGTTGCTGGGGCAGCGTACCCAGGTGCTCTACAACCACGAAGACATTTTTGACGAAGCGGGCGCCCGCGCGCTGCCCCTGCTGACTGCGGGCGGCGTTTACCAACTGCGGCTGCAACAGCGGCGCAAAGACGGTAGCCGCCTTTGGGTGCAGGCGCTGGGCCAGGCGGTGGATTGCCATGATCCCGACCAGGGGGCGGTCTGGGTGCTGGAGGATATGTCCGAGAACCTTGCCGCCGAACAGCGAGTGCAAGAAGCCCTGCTCGATCAACAACTGATCTTTCAGGCCGTCAGCCTCGGACTGATGCTGGTTGTCGACCGCCACATCGTGCGCTGCAACCCCATGTTCGAAACCATTTTTGGTTATGAACCGAGCGAGGTGCTAGGCCAATCCACACGCATCATTTATCCGTCTCAGGCGGCTTACGAAAGGGGCGGGGAGGAAATATACCGACCCATTCTGCAGGGGGGCGACTACCAGGGCGAGTGGCAGTTCTGCCGCAAGGACGGCAGCTTGTTCTGGGCGCGCGTGTACGGCCGGGCCATTGATGCTCAAAACCTCAGCAAGGGCAGCGTCTGGGTGTATGAAGACGTCACCGAAGAGCGGCGCATTGCGCAAGAGCTTCGCACCGCCAAAGAAAATGCGGACGCCGCCAACCACGCCAAAAGCGTGTTTCTGGCCAATATGAGCCATGAAATCCGCACCCCGATGAACGCCATCATCGGTTTGTCGTTCCTGGCGCTTTCGACGGCGTTGACGCCTCGCCAATTCGACTATGTGAGCAAGATTCGGCAGTCCGGGCAGCATCTGTTGGCCATCCTCAACGACATTCTTGATTTCTCGAAGGTCGAGGCGGGCAAATTGACGCTGGAGTCGGCCACGTTTGATCTCCAGGCGGTGTTGACTCATGTGCTTGATGTGGTGGGTGACAAGGCGCGCGCCAAGCGATTGAGCCTGGTATGCGAGTTGCCGCCAGATCTACCGCAATGGCTCTGTGGCGATGCCTTGCGCTTGCGGCAAATCCTGATCAATCTCGTGGACAACGCCGTCAAGTTCACCGAGGTGGGCCGCATTGTTCTGGCCTTGCAGGTGATGACGACGGACGGACCCGACTGGCTGTTGCGCTTTGAGTTGCGAGATACAGGCATTGGGCTCACGCCCGCGCAAATGGCAGGGCTGTTCCAGAGCTTCAGCCAGGCGGACGACTCCATCACGCGCCAATACGGCGGCACGGGCCTGGGCTTGGCGATCGCGCGCCGGCTGGCGTTGCTGATGGGGGGCGATATGGGGGTGCACAGTGAAGCGGGACGTGGCTCGGTGTTCTGGTTCACCGCCCGATTCGTACGTGCGCTCCCGCCCCCGCAGCCAGCTCCGGTTGACGTTTTGGCTTGTACCGTGGCTGAGGGCATTCGGCAGGCACTCCAGGGCACCCGCGTTCTGCTGGTGGAAGATAACCCCATCAATCAGCAGGTTGCTGAAGAGATTTTGCGCATGGCGGGCGTGAGTGTCGAGATGGCAGAGAACGGCGTGTTGGCCGTGCAACGTTTGCTGGGCACTGCGCCCGCTGGCGGCCCGCTTGAGGCCTTTGATTTGGTCTTGATGGACATGCAAATGCCGGTCATGGACGGCGTGACCGCCAGCGGCGTGATCCGGGGTGATGATCGCTTTGCGCAGTTGCCCATCATCGCCATGACGGCTAACGCCTTGCAGATGGACCGGGAGCGCTGCCTCGCGGCAGGCATGAATGACTTTGTCAGCAAGCCCTTTGAGCCCCAGGAACTTTGGCAGACGCTTGTGCGGTGGCGACGCGCTGCGCCTGCCGAGGTGCGGGACGGTGTGGACCCGTCGGTATTGCCCAACTTCGCGCCTGCGCCGGTGGCGGTGCCCGTAACTGCGGCGGCGTCGACACCGCCGGCATCCCCGCCAACGCCAGCGCAATGGGCGCAGCGCTTGAAATTGCGTCAAGTGGTGCCCTCACTCGATCTCGCCTTGGGCCTGCGCCGTGTGGCGGGCAATGCCGCGCTGTATCTGCGCTTGTTGCGTGAGTTTGCTGCCCATCGCAGCCAGGCAGACGCTGAAATCGAAGCGGCCTTGCGCATCGATCCGGTGGCAGCGCGGCGCGCCGCCCACACCTTGGTCGGTTTGGCCGGCAATCTGGGGGCGACGGCCTTGCAGTTGGCTGCGGCCGATCTTGAAGCCGCGCTTCACGACGACGGCCCAACCGCTGCGTGCCCGACCTGTCTGCTGGCGCTCAGCACTCAACTGCGGGCCTTGATTCGTGATTTGCAGGCTGCCCTTCCGCCTGACGCAGCGCCTGCGCATGAATTGGCGGACATGCGAGCGGCCTCGACACTTTCATTGCCTGTGCTGCAGCACTTGCACGCGCTACTGGCCGCCGATGATCCCGAGGCCTTGGACTACTTCCAGTTGCATGAGGGCGCTTTTCGCCAAGCGATGGGGGACACCTTCAACCCGCTCTGGCAGGCCCTGGCGAGCTTTGACTTTGCGCAGGCCCTCCAGCTGCTGGCGGCCTATGCCACCGGTGTGCACGGCAAAGCCATTTGATTCGCTACGGGAGTGAGTTAGAGCGCCACGGCAAGCCCGATAGTCACCCCTGCGACCTGAAATGCGCGGCTGCGCCGTTTGACATCGCTCAAAGACAAGGGGCTGCCTTTGTTGGAAAGTCGCTGCCATGTCACGCTCCCCCTCCTCATCCATCGAGCCAGTCCTGGTGCCTCAGGGAGGGCGGGCGATGTGCGCCACCTTGTGGGGGGCAGTGTTGGGCCAGCCTGATTTGAGTGATGCCGCGCTGTCCGCCGTGCTGGCGTGGGCGCGCTGGCGGCATTTGGCCTCGGGCGACGTGGTGTTTGCCTGCCAACAGCCGGCGGAGCAACTCTTTGCCGTGCTGGAGGGGTGCGTCGGCTTGGGTACGTTGCGGGAGGGGCAAGCCTTTCATCTGGAGCGCAGCGTTCACGGGCCGGGTTGGCTCGACCTCAGCAGCGCCTGGGTGGGGCAGGGGCATGTGCAGGACGCGCAAGCCATGGGTTCGGCCCTGGTGCTGGAGTTGCCGCTGGCGGCGCTGAGGCCCTTGTTCCTCCGATATCCTGAATTGCAGGAGCGCTTGCTGCTGGCCTTGGCGCAAACGGTGCAAAAACTCACCGGCGCAACCCACGACTTGATGGCCAAAGACGCACAAAAGCGGCTGGTGGGCTGGCTGTTGCAGCGCATGTCGGCGCCCGCCGGTGATGTGGCCCTGCGGGAGCGCAAGCGGGAGCTGGCGGCGCAGCTGGCGATCACGCCCGAAACACTGTCGCGCCTGTTGCGCCAGTTGATGGCGTCCGGCCTGATCGAGGTTCAAGGGTATTCGATCAAGCTGCTCAACCTGAACGCTTTGCGCGCGCTGGCTTGACCCCGTACCCCGTGGCTTGAATCCACGGCTTACGCCGGAAATCCCTACCATTTCTTGTCGTGCAGGCTACTGCGGCCCGCTTAGACTGGGCATTACGGGCCCACGTATGTGGCCCGCCGCATGTCCAATTCGTCAGCGCGAGAGGAGATTCAACGTGAACCAAGCCGCCGAGAAGTTTTTTTTGAACCACAGTGCTTTGCCCACTATGCCGGAGGTGGCCAGTCGCTTGATCCGTAGCTTTGATGACGAGAACACCAGCTTGGCTGCATTGGCCGATCTGATCGGCAAAGATGCCGGCTTGTCAGCCAAGGTCCTGCGTTTGGCCAACTCGGCGCGTTACAGCCCCTCGCACCAGATCGCCTCATTGAAAGACGCCGCAGCCGCCTTGGGGATGGACACCTTGCGCAATCTGTCGCTGGCCGCCTGCATGTCTGGTGCATTCCCGAACGTCAAGGGCCTGGACCGTGGTCGGTTCTGGCGCCACGGCGTGGCCACGGCGGCTTACGCCGGCATTCTGGCCAAGCTGGTCAAGCTGGACGCGGATACCAGCTATCTCGCCGGATTGATGCTGCGCACCGGGCAAATCCTGATGGCGCTGACCGAGCCCGACAAGGTGGCGGAAGTCGAGATCTTGGCGTTGGAGCCAGGCAGCCGCTTTTCGCTGGAAATGCATCGCTTTGACTGTACGCACGCGGACGTCACGGCCTCCTTGGCGCGTCATTGGCATTTCCCGCAAACCCTGGTTGAGGCCTTCGCGGATGCCAATACGCCGATGGAAATTAGGCCGTTCTCCTTGATGGCTGCGGTCTTGCACATGGCCGAAGTGCTGGCCGACGCGGCGGAACACAAGGTCCCGCCCGGCCAAGCACTGCAAGCGGCCGTGCCCGAGTTGGTGGAGCATTTGCACCTGGATCTGGCGTTTTTGGAAGCCAAGATTCTGGCCGCAGGCGATGTTGCGAGCGACATTGAGCAGATGCTGCATTGAGCGGCGGCGCGGCCCCGGGGCCGCCGCTGTATCAAGCGCCAAGTTGATCGATCGCCATCAACACGCGCTCCGCAGTGGCCGGGGCCAGTAAGTGGGGATCGCAAGCCGCAGGCCCGCAGGCGGCCACCGCGTCTTTGAGCGCCAGCAGCGCGGCAAAGCCCAGCAGCAGTGGGGGTTCGCCCACGGCTTTGCTGCGGTGGATGCTGTCCACCGGATTGGGGTGGTCAAACAGCGCTACGCGAAAATCAGCCGGGCTGTCATTGGCCGTGGGAATCTTGTAGGTGCTGGGCGCATGTGTGCTCAAGGCGCCTGTGGCGGGGTGCCACACCAGCTCTTCAGTGGTCAGCCAGCCGACGCCTTGAACAAAGCCGCCCTCCACCTGGCCGATGTCCAGTGCCGGGTTGAGCGAGCGCCCGGCGTCATGCAGCAGGTCGGCACGGAGCAGGCGGTTTTCACCCGTCAGGCTGTCCACCATCACCTCCACCACGGCGGCGCCATAGGCAAAGTAGTAGAAGGGGTGCCCTTGCAAGGTGTTGCGGTCCCAATGCAGGCCAGGCGTGGTGTAGAAGCCATCGCTCCAGAGTTGAATGCGCTGCAGATAGGCTTGCGCCACCAGTGATTTGAAGCTGAGGCTCTGGCCGCCGCCAAGTTCTCCGCACCCCACCTGGCCGTCATGAAATTGAACGGCCGCAGCCTCGCCGTTCAGCAGCTCGGCTGCCAGCGTCGCCAGCCGTTGCCGGATCTGGCTGGCTGCGTTTTGGGCGGCCTTGCCGTTCAGGTCGCTGCCTGTCGAGGCCGCTGTGGCGGAGGTGTTGGCGATCTTCTGGGTGTCGGTGGCGCTACAGCGCACCTGCGCCAGCGGCACACCCAATTCGTGTGCAACCACCTGCGCGATCTTGGTGTTCAGGCCCTGGCCCATTTCGGTGCCGCCGTGGTTCACCAGCACCGAGCCGTCGGCGTACACATGGACCAGGGCGCCGGCTTGGTTCAAATGCACGACGTTGAACGAGATGCCAAATTTCACCGGCGTCATCGCCAGCCCGCGCTTCAGCACGGGGCTGCGGGCGTTGAACTGGTCGATCTCCAGGCGCCGGGCCCCATAGTCGCTGCTGCGCAGCAGTTGGTCGGTGAGCGGGCGCAGGATGTTGTCGTCCACCGTTTGCCCGTAGGGTGTGGTGCAGCGCTCTTGTTCACCGTAGAAATTGCGCTGGCGCACCAGCACCGGGTCCAGGCCCAGGCGGCGAGCCACTGAATCCAGAATCATCTCAATCGCCAGTGCACCCTGTGGCCCGCCAAAGCCACGAAACGCAGTGTTGCTTTGCGTGTGGGTGCGTGCGCAATAGCCGTGCAGGGCCAGATGCGGCAGCCAGTAGGCGTTGTCGAAATGACACAGCGCACGCGTCATCACCGGCGCTGACAAATCGGCCGAGTGGCCGCAGTTGGCAATCAGGTCAACCTCCGCCGCGAGGATATGGCCGTGTGGGTCAAACCCCACCTGCCAGCGGTACTCGAAACCGTGGCGGCGGCCGGTAATCATGAAGTCGTCGTCGCGGTCCAGACGCAGTTTGATCGGGCGCCGCAAGCGCTGTGCGGCGATGGCGGCGACACAGGCAAACAAGGCGGACTGAGACTCTTTGCCGCCAAAACCACCCCCCATGCGACGGCACTGAACCTGCACCTGGTGGGCTTGCCAACCCAACGCATGGGCAACCAGTTGTTGCATCTCGCTGGGGTGCTGGGTGGAGCAGTGCAGCAGCATGCCTTGCTGCTCTTGCGGCAAGGCGTAGCTGATCTGGCCTTCGAGGTAGAACTGCTCCTGGCCACCCAGCGACCATTCGCCCTCCAGCCGCAACGGGGCGTTTTGCAGCGCAGTAGCAGCATCACCACGGCTCAGGTGCATCGGTGGCACCACGTAAGCGCCCGCCGCGTGGGCCTGGCTTGCGGTCAGCAGGGCGGGCAGCGGTGCGCAGCGGATGACGGTCTTCGCCATCGCCGCCGCACGGCGGGCCAACTCGCGCGAGGTGGCGATCACCGCGAATACCGGCTGCCCGAGATAACGCAAATCTTCAGCGGCAAGAATGGGGTCGTCGTGCAGCAGCGGGCCGCAGTTGTTTTCACCCGGAATATCGGCTGCGGTGAAGACGGCCACCACGCCGGGCTGGCGCAGCAGCAAGGCGGTGTCGATGCCTGAGAGCGTGCCGTGCGCGAGGGGTGAGAGTCCGAGTGCAGCGTGCAGCGTGCCCTGGGCCTCGGCGATATCGTCGACGTAGGTGGCTTCGCCCCGCACATGTAAGGTTGCGGATTCATGCGGACAGCTCGCGCCGATGACGGTGCTGGTGCTGGTGCTGGTGCTCATGCTGCGCTCCCTGTCACCGAGTCGCCCCGAGCCGAAGGCCAAATGCTGAGTTCAGACGGGCACAAAGGCTGGTCAAGGCGCGTTTCAAGCCACAGCTTTCGCAAGAGGTTTTGTGCCACCCGCATGCGGTAGTCGCTGCTGGCGCGCATGTCGGTGAGCGGTTGAAAGTCTTGGGCCAGCGCCAGGGTGGCCCGGTTCAACTGGGCTTCGTCCCAGGGCTGGCCGAGCAAACTGGCTTCTGCCGCGTGGGCCCGCTTGACGATGGCGGCCATGCCGCCGAAGACCAAACGCGCTTCTTGTACGGTGCCTTCGGCATCCAGGCACAGGGCCATGACGGTGCAGACCGCCGAGATGTCGCTGTCATGCCGCTTGCTGATTTTGTAGGCGCGCAGCCGCAGCGCTGGTTCGGGCAATGGCAAGTGCAGGGCCTCCACAAATTCGCCGGGCTGCAAAGCGGTCTTCATGTAGTCCAGGTAAAAGTCCTGCAGTGGCATGCGGCGTTGTTGCTCGCCTCGTCGCAGCACGATGTCGGCGCCCAGGGCGATCAAGGCGGGGGCACTGTCGCCGATGGGTGAGCCGTTCGCGATATTGCCGCCCAGGGTGCCGGCTTGGCGTACCGGCGGTGAGGCGAATCGCAACCACAACTCGCGCAGGTTCGGGGCAATCGCCACCAAGGCTTGCCAGGCCTCTTCGAGGCGGGCGCCGGCACCGATCCACAAGCCGGGCCGGGCCTTGAAATTTTGTGCGCGAATGTTGCGCAACTCAGACACCGCGCCCAGGTAAATCAGTTCGCCCAGATCGCGAAACTGTTTGTTGTGCCACAGGCCGATGTCCGTGCTGCCGGCGAGCAGCCGCGCCTGCGGGTGGTTCAGCCGCAAATCGGCCAGGGCTGCCAAGGTTTTGGGGGCGTGAAAGTGGTCGGTTCGCGCCGCCGCTGGTGTGTCGTCGGGCCGGGCCGGAGTCTGTTCGAATGCCGGGTTAGCACCTTTGTAGTGCAGCGGGGGCTCGCTACGAAGCGTGCGCAATGCCGCGACGATGGGCGCTTTGTCGATGCGCAGTCGGGGCTGTTCGAACATGTTTTGGCCGGCATCCAGAATGGGCCGGTAGCCGGTGCAGCGGCACAAATTGCCGGCCAACTCGTCGGCCAGTTGCTGGCGCGTGGGCGTGCTGCCGGCCTCGCAGTGGCGCTCATAACAGGCTTGCAGCGTGCACACAAAGCCCGGGGTGCAGAAACCGCACTGGCTGGCGTGGCAGTCCACCATGGCCTGTTGTACCGGGCCCAGATCTTGCAAATTGGTGCTGAGGTCTTCAACGCTGAGCAGCGCCAGGCCATCCAGGGTGGGGAGGAATTGAGTGCAGGCGTTGACCGCGCGCAGTTGGAGTTGGTCAATGTCATCGTCGCGCAATTCACCCACCAGGACGGTGCAGGCACCGCAATCGCCCTCCGCACAACCCTCTTTGGTGCCTGTGCAGTGGGCGTGTTCGCGCAGCCATTGCAGAACCGTGGTGGTGGGCGCCAGACCGTTGACCGAGGTGATGGCCCCATGGTGGAAAAAGCGGATGCTGCGATAGTTGTTGTTCATGATGCGGTGAACGCTGCGGGACAGATACGAAGATATACGATGGAGGCGTATGCCACGCGAAACAAAAGAAAATTCACCCTCCTCGCGACTAGCGCTGCGCGGTGATCTGCTCGACTTTGTCGGTGCGCCCGGTTGGGGCGAACTCGACAGCCCGACGGTACGTTTTCAGCCCGACAGCTGGTTGCTGATCGAGGATGGGCGCCTTGCCGGCAGCCAGGCGCAAGAGCCTGATGACAGCTGGCGCAAGGCCGATCACAGCGGGCGCTTGATCCTGCCCGGCTTCATCGACACACATGTACATTGCCCGCAGCTGGACGTGATCGCGTCCTATGGCGCCGAGTTATTGGATTGGTTGCATCGCTACACTTTTCCGGCCGAATGCCGCTATGCCGACCCGGCTGTTGCGCAGCAGGGGGCGGCGCGTTTCCTGGACGCCTTGCTGGCGCATGGCACGACTGCTGCGGTGGTGTTCCCCACCGTTCATAAGGTGTCGACGGAGGCTTTGTTCGCGGCCGCCGAAGAGCGCGGCATGCGCCTCATCACCGGCAAGGTGCTGATGGACCGGCATGCGCCACCTGCCTTGCTGGACGACGTGGCCGGCGCCGAGCGTGACTGCATCGATCTGATCCAGCACTGGCATGGCCGGGCGCGCCTGGCTTATGCCGTGACCCCGCGCTTTGCGCCCACCTCCAGCCCTGAGCAGCTGGCCATGGCCGGGGCGCTGTGCCGCGCTGATGCTTCGCTGTATATGCAGACCCATGTGGCAGAGAGCCGTGATGAAATGCGCTGGGTGGCACAGTTATTTCCATCTGCGCGCAGTTACCTTGACGTTTACGCTGCCGTCGGCCTGCTGCACCCCAAGGCGGTTCTGGCGCATGGCATCTGGCTGGACGCGGCAGACCGCCGGGTGCTGGCCGACAGCGGCGCGCATTTGGCGTTTTGCCCGTCATCCAATCTCTTTTTGGGCAGCGGCTTGCTGGACTGGCCGGCCACCGCCGAAGCCGGGGTTAAGGTCAGCGTGGCGAGCGATGTGGGCGGCGGCACCAGCCTGTCGCTGCAGCGCAATTTGCTGGACGGCTACAAGGTGCAAGCCCTGGCGGGGCACCGCCTGAGCGCCTGGACGGCCTTGCATGCCGCCACTCGGGGTGCCGCTGAGGCTTTGGGTTTGGCCTCAGAAATCGGGCACTTCGGCGTCGGTACACTGGCGGATGTTTGCGTTTGGGACTGGGCCATGGGGCCGGTCGCGCAAGCCCGGGATGCGCTTGTGGAAAGCCTGCATGAACGCGTGTTTGCATGGATGAGCCTGTCGGACGAGCGCAATCTCGCCTGCAGCTACGTGGCGGGCCGGCAGGCCTTTACACGCGATATTTCACGCAACCTTGCCCGCGGGAGCTGAACCCACCATGACCCCAAGACTGGAACTCATCGGCATCAGCAAGCAATACCCTGGCGTCAAGGCGAATGACGGTGTCACCCTGCAGTTGCAGGCTGGGCAGATCCATGCGGTGCTGGGCGAAAACGGCGCGGGCAAATCCACCTTGATGAAAATCATCTACGGCGCCGTGCAGGCGGATGCCGGTCAGATGCGATGGAACGGCCAGCCGCTGCGCGTGAAAAGCCCGGCGGAGGCGCGTGCTTTGGGCATCAGTATGGTCTACCAGCACTTCTCGCTGTTTGACACGCTGACTGCGGCAGAAAACGTCTGGCTGGGGCTCGACAAGCGTGCCGCCCTGGCTGAAGTGACGGCGCGCATCCGCGAGGTGTCGGCCAGCTACGGGCTGGAGGTGGACCCGCTGCGGCCGGTGCACACCCTGTCGGTCGGTGAACGGCAGCGGGTGGAGATCGTGCGCGCCTTGCTGGGCCGCCCGCAGTTGCTGATTCTGGACGAGCCCACTTCCGTGTTGACACCGCAGGCGGTGGAACGTTTGTTCTCCACCCTGCGGCAGCTGGCGGCGCAGGGCTGCTCCATTTTGTACATCAGCCACAAGCTGGATGAGATTCGGGCCCTGTGCGAGCACTGCACAGTGATGCGTGCCGGCAAGGTCACTGGCGAGGTGGACCCACGGACCCAGAGCAATGCCGAGTTATCTCGACTGATGATTGGCAGCGAGCCCCCGCCGCTGCGGCCCGCACACCCGGTTGCCCATCCACCTCACGAACGCCACGATTCGCATGCCCGCCACGCGCCGCCAGAGGCGCCCGCCTTGGCCCTGCGGCGCCTGAGCATGGCCAAGGCACAGGCGTTTGGCACCACCTTGGTGGATGTGGAATTTAACCTGCGTGCTGGTGAAATTTTGGGTGTGGCCGGCGTGTCGGGCAATGGTCAGCAGGAGTTGTTGGCCGCGATTTCTGGTGAAGACCCGCGTGGGCAGCCGGGCAGTGTGCAATTGTTCGGGCAAGACATCGCCCGCGCGAGCACGCGCAAGCGCCGCC
Organism: Roseateles koreensis; assembly: GCF_028595305.1. Classification (GTDB taxonomy): domain Bacteria; phylum Pseudomonadota; class Gammaproteobacteria; order Burkholderiales; family Burkholderiaceae_C; genus Paucibacter_A; species Paucibacter_A koreensis. Next base: position 229,528 of record NZ_JAQQXS010000004.1, read on the forward strand.
GCCAGGGCCTGCATTTCGTGCCGGAAGAACGCTTGGGGCGTGGGGCGGTCCCCGATTTGTCGCTGGCCCAAAACACGCTGCTGACGCGCACCGAGAACGTGGGCCCCGGCGGCTGGATTCGTGCGGCGGGCGTGCGGCGTTTGGCTGAAAGCCTGATCGCTCGATTCAATGTGCGCGCTGCGGGGCCCGGGGCTGCCGCGCGCAGCTTGTCGGGGGGCAATTTACAAAAATTCATCGTCGGGCGGGAGATTTCTGCCGCGCCCCGGGTGCTGGTGATTGCCCAGCCCACCTGGGGCGTGGACGTGGGCGCCGCGGCGCAGATCCGCGCGGAGTTGTTGCGCTTGCGCGATGCGGGTTGCGCCATTCTGGTGGTGAGCGAGGAGTTGGACGAATTGTTTGAAATCAGCGACCGGCTGGTGGTGATGTCGCAAGGCCGCGTGTCGCCCTCGCTGCCCATTGCCGAGGCTTGCCCCGAGTTGGTGGGCGAGTGGATGAGTGGCCTGTGGCAGACCCGCCCCAGTCAGCAGGAGGGGGCTCCCCATGGGATTTAAGCTGGAGTTGCGGCAGCAGCCGTCCAAGGCGATGTCCCTGGCTTCACCGCTGATCGCGCTGGCGCTCACGGTGTTCTTGGGCGTGGCGCTGTTCATGCTGCTCGGCAAAGACCCGCTGCGCGGGCTGCAGATGTTTTTCTGGGAGCCCATCCGCTCGGCCTATGCCTGGGGTGAGCTGGGCCTGAAGGCCACGCCACTGGTCTTGATTGCGCTCGGTTTGGCCGTTTGCTTTCGTGCCAATGTCTGGAACATCGGCGCCGAGGGGCAATTCATCATGGGCGCGTTGGCCGGTGGCTGGGTGGCGATGCAGGCGGACGCGGGCAGCAGCCGCATGATCGTGGTGTGCATCGTGCTGGCCGGGGTGCTGGGTGGCATGGGTTGGGCGGCCATCACCGCCGGCCTGCGGGCGCGCTTCAATGCCAATGAAATTTTGGTGAGCCTGATGCTGGTCTATGTGGCCGATCTCATGCTGGCGTATCTGGTTTACGGGCCCTGGAAGGACCCCAATGGCTACAACTTTCCGCAGTCCATCACCTTTTTGCCAATCACCCAGATACCCAAGCTGATGGCCGGCTCACGCCTGCATGTGGGCGTGTTGGTTGCCGGTACGGCGGTGCTGGGGCTGTGGGTGTTCATGTTTCGCAGCTATGCCGGGTTTGCGCTGCAGGTCGGCGGGCTGGCCCCTGCGGCGGCGCGTTATGCTGGCTTTTCATCGCAGCGCGCGTTGTGGACGGCACTCTTGTTGTCAGGGGGCTTGGCGGGTTTGGCTGGTGCGCTGGAGGTGGCGGGGCCATTGGGACAGTTGACGCCTTATGTCCCGGCCGGCTACGGCTTTGCCGCCATCATCGTGGCCTTTGTCGGGCGCTTGCACCCGGTGGGCATTGTGTTTTCGGGCGTGTTGATGAGCATGTTCTACATCGGCGGCGAGCTGGCGCAGTCGCGGCTCGGGCTGCCCAAATCCATCACGGGGGTGTTTCAGGGCCTGCTCCTGTTCACCTTGTTGGCGAGCGATACCTTGATTCAATACCGATTGCGCTGGGTCTCGCCTGCGCGCAATCAAAACCTGTGGAAAGCTTAGACGCTGCAATGGAATCCATGGTGCTGCTGATTGCGGCCTCCTTGAATGCCGGGACCCTGCTGGCCCTGGCTGCGCTGGGATTGCTGATCAATGAACGAGCTGGCGTGGTCAATCTCGGCGCCGAGGGGCTGATGCTGGTGGCTGCGGTGGCGGGTTTTGCCACCGCTTTTCACACCGGCAGTGACTCGCTGGCCTTTGCGGCGGGCATGCTGGTTGGCGCTTTGCTGGCGGGCTTGTTTGGCCTGTTGGTGATCTGGCTCAACACCAACCAATATGCGGCGGGGCTGGCGTTGAGCTTGTTCGGCAGCGGCTTCTCTGCCTTTGTCGGCCTGCGCTATACGCAAGAAAAATTGGGCCCGCGAATGAATTTCTCGGTGCCCGGCTTGAGCGACATCCCCGTTATCGGCCCCGCCTTGTTTCGGCAGCATCCGGTGGTGTATCTCACGGTGGCCTTGGCCGTGGCACTCGCCTGGTTTTTGTACCGTTCGCGGCCGGGCCTGATTTTGCGGGCGGTGGGTGAGTCGCCCGAGTCAGCGCATGCTCTGGGTTACCCGGTGCGGCGCATCCGGCTTGCTGCGGTCATGGCGGGCGGCGCTTTGTGTGGTCTGGCGGGGGCTTATGTGTCGGTGGTCTATACGCCACTGTGGGTGGAGGGCATGATCGCCGGCAAGGGCTGGATCGCCTTAGCGTTGACCACTTTTGCCACCTGGCGCCCCTTGCGGGTGCTGGCGGGGGCCGGGCTGTTTGGCTTTGTCACCATGCTGCAGTTCCATTTGCAGGGGCAGGGGGTGCAGTTGGCCAGCCAGTTCCTCAGCATGTTGCCCTATCTGGCCACCATCGGGGTGTTGGTGCTGATCTCTAGCAACGCGGCCTTCATTCGCGCCAATATGCCGGCTTCACTGGGCAAGCCGTTTTTTCCAGGATAGGCTGAAGTCAGGCCTCGCTTTTGTTCTTTTCCATTCTCTTTCTTTCATCAACTGAACTTTTTTTGGAGATGCCATGAATCGTCCAAGCTCACGACAATTGCTTCAATGGGCCGGCGGCGTCGGTCTGGCCGCGGCCCTGGTGGCCTGTGGCAAGAAGGAGGAGGCTGCGGCGCCCGCCGCCCTGCCGGCGTCCGCGCCCGCCTCAGCTGCCGCCGCCAAGCCCGAGCCCTTGAAGATTGCATTCGCCTACGTCGGCCCGGTGGGCGATGGCGGCTGGACTTATGCACATGACAATGCCCGCAAGGCGGTGGAGAAGGAGTTCGGCGACCGCGTGGCCACCACCTTCGTCGAGAAAGTGCCCGAGGCGGCCGATGCCGAGCGGGTGTTCCGTGACATGGCCGGCCAGGGCAACAAGCTGATCTTCGGCACCACTTTTGGTTATATGGAGTCGATGCTCAAGGTGGCGCAAGACACGCCGGACGTCAAGTTCGAGCATGCCACCGGCTACAAGCAGGCTGCCAATTTGCGCACCTACGACTCACGCACCTACGAGGGTGCCTACATGGCCGGCGTGATCGCGGGTCGGGTGAGCAAGACCGGCGTGCTGGGTGTGGTGGGCTCCATCCCCATCCCCGAGGTGATCCGCAACATCAACAGCTTCACGCTCGGCGCGCAGGCCGGCAACCCCAAGATCAAGGTCAAGGTGGTGTGGGTCAACAAGTGGTTCGACCCACCGCAAGAGTCAGAAGCCGCTCAAACGCTGATCAACGGCGGCGCTGATGTGCTGATGCAGAACACCGACTCCAGCGCCGTGCTGCAAACCGCCGAGAAGAACGGCAAGTTCGCCTTTGGCTGGGACTCCGACATGACCGCCTATGGCCCCAAGGCACATTTGGGCTCGGCCGTCATCAACTGGGCGCCGTACTACATCTCGGCGGTGCGCGAGGTGCTGGACGGCAAATGGCAGGCGGGCCCCGGCAAGCATTCGTGGTGGGGCGTGAAGGAAGGCGCTATCGACCTGGTGTCCGTCGCCGACACGGTGCCGGCCGAGGCCAAAGCGGAGCTTGAGAAGGTCAAGGCCGGCTTGAAAGACGGCAGCTTCGTGATCTGGAAGGGCCCCCTGCTGGCGCAAGACGGCCATGAGGTGCTGAAAAAAGGCGAAGCCGCTGATGACAAATTCCTCTCTGGCATCAACTTCTACCTGAAGGGTGTTGATGGTAAGTTGCCGGGCGGCAAGTGAAGGCTGCGGCGCGGGGTACGACCCTGTTGTGACGAGTGTTTGCTGAAGACGCTCCCGCATGACTCAGCAAGAAAAAAGGCAGCCGTTTGGCTGCCTTTTTTTATGGGCAAGAAATGCCGATGACGTTCAACCCTCAGCGATGCGTTTGGCCAAATGCCCGAGTGCTTCTTCCACCTGGTCGACCAGCACCAGGCAGAGGTCGCCCGGTTGCAGGCGTGACAGGGCGGCGTCGATGGCGATGAATTCGCCGCGAATTTCGTCCACATAGGTGGTGCGTGCCGCGCCAACCAGGCCCTGGCGCAAGAGCGCGAGGACTTCGCCGTCTTCACGGCCGCGTTGGCAGGCGTCCTGGAACAGGAACACGTCGTCGAAGGCTTCGCCGAGGATGACCGTCTGCTCGCGGATGTCTTCATCGCGGCGGTCACCCGCACCGCTGATCACCACCGAGCGGCGCTTGCCCGGCAGGGCGGCCACGGCTGAGACCAGGGCCCGCATGGCGTCGGCGTTATGGCCGTAGTCGGCAATCACGGTGGCGCCACGGTACTCCATCACATTGAAGCGGCCAGGCGCGTTGTCGGCGTCGTTGGCGAAGCTCGCCACGCCGCGGCGCACGGTGTCCCAGTCCAGGCCCACGCCCCAGGCCGCGGCCACGGAGGCCATGGCGTTTTCAACCTGGAAGCCGATGGCGCCGTTGCGGGTGATCGGGATTTCGCGCAGCGGAATGCTCTCGCGCCATGAGCCTTGCGCGGCCACCAGCAGGTCGCCGTCGATGTAGACGCAGCGTTTGCCTTGGGCGCGGTGCGTGGCCATCAGCGGGTGGTGGCGGTCGGTGGCGAAGTAGATGATCTGGCCGGGGCAGGTGGCTGCCATATTGGCCACGATGGGGTCGGCTGCATTCAGCACGGCATAACCGTTAGGCGCAACGTTCTGCACGATGACGCGTTTGACCAGGGCGAGTTCTTCCACGGTGTTGAGAAAGTTCATGCCCAGGTGGTCGCCGGCGCCGATATTGGTCACCACGGCCACCTGGCAGCGGTCAAAGCCCAGGCCCTCGCGCAGCACGCCGCCCCGGGCGGTTTCGAACACGGCGGCTTCCACATCGGGGTGCATCAGCACATTGCGGGCGCTCTTGGGGCCGGAGCAGTCGCCGCTGTCGATTTGGCGGCCGTCCACATAGACGCCGTCAGTGTTGGTCATGCCGACCTTCAGGCCGCAGGTGGCGAAGAGGTGGGCGATCAGACGGCTGGTGGTGGTTTTGCCGTTGGTGCCTGTCACGGCCACCACGGGGATGCGGCCATCTTCGCTCTTGTGGCCGTGGCCGTAGAGGTGGGCGATGATGGCTTCACCGACATTGCGGCCCTTGCCGTAGCTGGGGCTCAGGTGCATGCGCAGACCCGGCGCGGCGTTGACCTCGACGATGCCGCCGCTTTGTTCTTCGAGCGGGCGCAGCACGCCTTCGGCCACCACGTCCACACCGCACACATGCAGGCCCACCACTTGGGCGGCGGCAATGGCGCGGGCGGCGACTTCGGGGTGCACGTCGTCCGTCACGTCGGTGGCGGTGCCGCCGGTGGAGAGGTTGGCGTTGTTGCGCAGGATGACGCGGCGGCCTTTTTCGGGAATCGACTCAGGCGTCAAATCCTGCTGGGTCAGGCGCGCCACGGCGATGTCGTCAAAGCGGATCTTGGTCAGCGAGGTGGCATGGCCGTCGCCGCGCTTGGGGTCGGCGTTGACCTTGTCGACCAGTTGCTTGACGGTCAGCACGCCGTCGCCGATCACGTGCGGCGGGTCGCGGCGGGCGGCGGCGACCAGTTTGTCGCCGATCACCAGCAGGCGGTAGTCGCTGCCGGGCAAGAATTTTTCGACCATCACGGTGCCGATCTCGTCGGCCGCCTTGTAGGCGATTTCCATGTGCTCGCGGCTGGCCACGTTGACGGTGACGCCCTTGCCCTGGTTGCCGTCTTGCGGCTTCACCACCACGGGCAGGCCTACTTCCAGTGCCACGGCCCAGGCTTCGTCGACCGAGTGCACGGGGCTACCGATGGGCACCGGCACGCCGGCCGACTGCAGCAGGCGCTTGCTCAGGTCTTTGTCTTGCGCGATGGATTCAGAAACAGCGCTGGTGGCGTCGACTTCAGCCGCCCAGATGCGGCGCTGCTTCGCACCCCAGCCGAATTGCACCAGGCTACCTTGGGTGAGGCGGCGGTAGGGCACGCCCCGGGCCACTGCGGCGTTGACGATGGAGCCGGTCGAAGGGCCCATGCGCACGTCTTCGTCCAACTCGCGCAGTTGCGCCAGGGTGGCGTCGGCGTCGAAGCTGCCGCCATCGCGGGCGGCTTCAACCAGCTTGCAAGCGTGTTCGAAGGCCAGGCGGCCCACATCTTCTTCGCTGTATTCAACCACCACCTGGTAGCTGCCGGGCTCGGAGGTGATGTGGGTATGGCTGAAGGTGACGGGGCAGCCTGCCTGGGCCTGCAGGGCCAGCGTGGCCTGCTCAAGCACGTGCGCCAGGGAGATCGGCGCGCGGCTGGCGCTGGAGGGCCGCAGGGCACCAATGCTGGGGAAGAGGGCGCGCAGCCGGGCCTCGAACTGGGGCAGGGCGGCGATCGATTGTTCCTCGGCATTGCAATGCACGACAGCCTCGATGGCCGTATGGCGGCTCCACATATTGGGGCCACGCAGTGCACGGGTGCGAGAGACTTCCATGGTTTGCTGTCTTTCGATTCTGGGTCAGGCGAAAAAAGGGGCGCGGGGGCGTCGGACGTCGGGCTTGGGGCTTGGGGCTTGGGGCTTGGGGCTGGGCCGGTCAGGCCTGCAACTCCGGCACGAAGGTGTCGAGGCCGGCTGAAATGAGCTCAGAGGGGATGTTCATCGCCCAGGCCGTGGCTACTGCGGCCAACACCGTGGCTGCGTCGATTTCGGCCGTTACGGCGGCGGGGCTGGCGGCAAAGCGGCGCAGCAGAGCGTCTACATTGGCGCCCGAGGTTTCAGACAGGCCCTGGGCCAGCACCGCAGCGCCGCCCTGTAGGAACACGGCACGGCCACCCTTGGCGCGATGCTCGGCCAGGGCAGGGGAGGCGCCATCCATTGCGTAGAGGATGACCTCGCCGTCGCACAGCTCCACCATGTCGAGCAGTCGCGGCTCGGCGGCGTTGAGCACGGCGGTGCCTTCGCTCAGCACCACGTCGATCTGGGTGCGTAGCACCTTGAAGAGCTGGTCTTCGGTCAGCACGTCATAGTGCGCCAGGCCGGCGATGCCGCCCATGTCGGTGACCACGCCCACGTGACAGCGGTCATAGGCCAGGCCGTCGCGCAGCACGCTTTCGGCGCTGTTTTCGATCACGACAGCGTCCACGCCGCGGTTCATCAGCAGGCGGTGCGAGGCGTCCCAGCGGGCGCTGTTCTTGCGCTCGACACGGCGGGTGCCCAGGAACAAGCCTTCGGTGCAGGCCAAGCCAACATGGCGGCCGTTCAGGTGCAGCAACCAGGCCACCAGGCGTGAAATGGTGTGCGTGCCGCGTGAGCCGGCAATGCCCACCACGGGGATGCGACCGGTTTCATCATCGGCAAACAGGTGGTCGATGATGGCCTGGCCGACGGGCTGGGGCATGCCCTCAGCGGGCTTCAGATGCATCAGCAGGCCGGGGCCGGCGTTGACTTCGACGATGGCGCCACCCTGCTCGTGGAGCGGGCGGGAGATGTCTTGCGCCACCAGGTCGATGCCAGCGATGTCCAGGCCAATCACCCGGGCGGCCAGCGAGACGATGTGGGCCACCTCGGGGTGAACCTGGTCCGTGCAGTCGATCGCGACATTGCCGTTGCGCTGGATCAGCACCTCGCGGCCGGTTTCAGGGATGGCGTCGATTGTCAGGCCCTGGCGCTCCAGGTCGAGCAGGATCACCGAGTCTTCTTGGGCATTGATGCGGTTGAGTGGGAATTCTTCGGTCAGGCCGCGGCGTGGGTCGTTGTTGATTTGTGTGTCAATCAACTCGGCCACGCTTTGCCGACCGTCCCCGGTGACGGTTGCAATATCACCGCGCGCAGCGGCCACCACCTTGCCGCCCACCACCAGCAGGCGATGCTCGTTGCCCGGGATGTAGCTTTCCACCAAGACTTCACTGCCGTGCTCTTCGGCCAATTTGAAGGCAGCCATCACGTCTTCGCGCTTTTTCAGGTCGAGCGTGACCCCCCGGCCGTGGTTGCCGTCGGAAGGCTTGATGACCACGGGCAGGCCCAGGTCTTCAGCGGCGTCCCAGGCGGCTTCGGCGGTTTTCACGGCCACGCCAGCGGGCACCGGGATGCCGCAGGACTTCAGCAGCGTCTTGGTAAGGTCTTTGTCGCCGGCAATACCTTCGGCAATGGCGCTGGTCATGTCGGTCTCAGCCGTCCAGATGCGGCGTTGGCGCGCACCGTGGCCCAGTTGGACGAGATTGCCGTCGTTCAGGCGGATGTGGGGGATGCGGCGGTCGGTCGCTGCGGCCACGATGGCGGCTGTTGAGGGGCCGAGGTAGCAGTCGTCCAGCTTGTCGCGCACCCGGGCCACGGCGGCGGGCACGTCGATCGGCGTGTCGTTGATCGCGGCCATCAAAAGGGCGTGGCCTTCGGCCAGGGCGCTGCGTGCCACTTGCTCGTCACGGGCACGGAAGACCATGCGGTAGACGCCGCGCTGGCTGGTGCTGCGGGTTTGGCCAAAGCCGGTGGGCATGCCGGCCAGATTGAGCAACTCGATCACCACATGCTCCAGCACGTGCCCGCACCAGGTGCCCTCCAGCAGGCGCTGCAAAAAGCCGCCGCGCTCGCCCACGCCGCAGTGGTGTTCGATCAAGGCGGGCAGCGCTTGGGTCAGGCGCTCGTTGAACCCAGGCAGCAGGTGGCTGGGGAAGTCTTCCAACTCGCCAAGGTCCAGCCAGACTTCCAGCACCGGCCGATAGGTCCACATATTGGGACCGCGCAAATAGTTGATGCGCAGCAGCTTGATGTCTTCTTTCTTGCTCATGGATGGGCTGTCAGGGTGGACTGTGGGGCAGGGGAAATGATCTGAATTTTGCAGGGATTCGCAGCAGGACGACATTGTGCGCTCAGTTTGGGGTCGATTTGGCGCTTACGCGGGGTGTCGGGCCGCTGCCGAGCCGACGAATTTCGCGGTTTGCCCGAGCGCTTGCGCGTATGAGTGAAAATCCGCGCTCAGACAACGCTGGGCGTCCCTCGCGAACCTGGGCTCAAAATCACAATGCAGCATCATCATCCTGTCGAAACGTCACCGCAGCATCCCCAATGGACCGCCTTGCAAGCGCGTCTGCTTGCCCATGAGAACGTTCAAGCCCATCTGGAGGTTGACCTCGACTCGCGCATGCGGTTCGCCAGTGGCCTGTTGGCGCTGACCACGCAGCGTCTGTTGGCCTGGGACCCGGCGAGCGGTGAATGGCAGGAATGGCCCTTGCGTCCCAGCCTGGAGATGCGCATCAGCGACCACGCCGGCATCGGCAGCCTGGAACTGGTCGAAGGCGCGCAGCGCTTGGCCCAGTGGCGCTTCACCCTGCAGATCAACCTGCAGGCGCAGCGCTGGCAAGAGGCCTTCGAGCGCCGCTTGGAGCCGCCCAGCGAAAGCACTGAGGAGCTGGAGTTCTGCCCCAGTTGCAAGGCCCCGCTGCCCCCTCGCAGCGAGGAGGGCAGTGAAGAGTGCCCCACCTGCGCCCGCGAGCTGCACACGCCGCCCTCCACCTGGGTGCTGCTGCGGCTGTGGCGTTTTGCCCGCCCCTACCAGGGTCAGTTGCTGCTGGGCTTTTTGCTGATGCTGGGGGCCACGGCCGCCACCTTGGTGGGCCCTTATTTGTACCGACCGCTGATGGACGAGGTGCTGATCCCCTTTCAGGCGGGCCATACGATTGATCCCTGGCTGGTTGCGCTCTATTTGAGCGGCCTGCTGGGTGCCGGTCTGGTGTCCTGGTTGCTGGGCTGGGCCAAGACTTACATTCTCGCGCTGGTGTCCGAGCGCATCGCGGCGGATCTGCGCACGCACACCTTCGAGCATTTGCTGTCGCTGTCGCTGGAGTACTTTGGCAACAAGCGCACCGGTGATCTGATGTCGCGCATCGGCTCAGAGACCGACCGCATCAGCGTCTTCTTGTCCCTGCATGCGCTGGACTTCATCACCGACGTGCTGATGCTGACCATGACGGCAGCGATCCTCTTCTCCATCAACCATTGGCTGGCCTTGGCCACCCTGGTGCCGCTGCCCTTCATCGCCTGGATGATCCATTTGGTGCGGGATCGCCTGCGCACCGGTTTCGAGAAAATCGACCGCGTCTGGGGCGAGGTGACTTCCGTGCTGGCCGACACCATTCCCGGCATCCGTGTGGTCAAGGCCTTTGCACAGGAGCAGCGCGAAGCCCGCCGCTTCAAAGACGCCAACGACAACAACCTCAAGGTGAACGACAAGCTCAACAAAACCTGGAGCCTGTTCACGCCCACGGTGTCCTTGTTGACCGAGATGGGCTTGCTGGTGGTGTGGGCCTACGGCATCTACCTGATCTCGCACCAGAGCATCACGGTCGGGGTTCTGACCTCGTTCCTGGCCTATATCGGCCGTTTCTATGGGCGCATGGACTCGATGAGCCGCATCGTTTCGGTGACGCAAAAAGCGGCGGCTGGCGCCAAGCGCATCTTCGACATCCTGGACCATCAATCCAACGTGCCGGAGCCTGCAAACCCGGTGGAGATGAACAAGGTGCAGGGCGGGCTGCAGATCGAAGACATTGGCTTCCGCTACGGCAACCGTGCGGTGATCCGTGGCCTGACGCTGGAGATCAAGCCCGGTGAAATGATCGGCCTGGTGGGTCACAGTGGTTCTGGCAAGAGCACGCTGGTGAACCTGATCTGCCGCTTCTATGACGTTACAGAAGGCGGCATCCGGGTCGACGGCGTGGACCTGCGCCGCATTCGCGTGGCCGACTATCGCCGCCACATCGGCCTGGTGCTGCAGGAGCCGTTTTTGTTCTTCGGCACCATTGCCGAGAACATCGCCTACGGCAAGCCTGACGCCAGCCGCGAAGAGATCGTGGCCGCCGCCCGTGCCGCGCACGCGCATGAGTTCATCCTGCGCCTGCCGCAGGGCTATGACTCGCTGGTGGGTGAGCGCGGCCAGGGCCTGTCGGGCGGCGAGCGCCAACGCATCTCCATCGCCCGGGCGCTGCTGATCGACCCGCGCATCCTGATCCTTGACGAAGCCACTTCGTCGGTAGACACCGAGACCGAAAAAGAAATCCAAAAAGCGCTGGACAACCTGGTGCAGGGCCGTACCACCATCGCCATCGCCCACCGCTTGTCCACCCTGCGCAAGGCCGACCGCCTGGTGGTGATGGACCGCGGCCAGGTGGTTGAAGTGGGCCCGCACGACGCGCTGATGGAAAAGCGTGGCCACTACTGGCGCCTCTACGAGGCGCAGGCCCGCCGTGTTGACGCTGAAGACGCTGTGCCGTTGCTGCCGCCCAACCTGTCCGCCCATACCCAGAACGCTTGAGCGAGCCTGCCATGACAACCCCCACCTATCAAAAGCTGGAACGCAATGCCCTGGGCCGCCTGGTGCTGACCGACGCCGCAGGCACGCTGCACGAGGCCGTGGTGCCCGTGCGCGCCCACCCCATTTCGGCGCCGGACGAAGGGCTCTCCCTGGTCGGGCAAGACGGCCACGAGCTGGCCTGGATCGACCGGCTCTCCGCCTTGCCTGCGCCCGACCGGGCCTTGCTGGAGGCCGAGCTGGCCAGCCGCGACTTCATGCCCACCATCCTGAGCATCAAGGCTGTGTCTACCTACTCCACGCCCAGCCAATGGACGGTGCAGACCGACCGGGGCGAGACGCAATTCATCCTGCGCACCGAAGAAGACATCCGCCGCCTTGGCGAAGGCCGTCTGCTGATCGCCAGCAGCCACGGTCTGCAGCTGATGCTGCCGGACCGCTTTGCGCTGGACAAGGGGTCGAAGAAGATTCTGGAACGCTTCCTCTGATTGCCCTCGGCGTCGCTTGGGCGCCGCCGCATGCTTTTAACCTGCGATGCCTGTGCTGTGATTAAAATGCCTGTCAATTGACGTTTACGTAAACGTCAATTAAAGGTTTTTGCCGCAAAGCCGACGGTGGATTTAGGATCATCCGGTGATGTGATGCTTGAGCCCTTCATTAAATCGACTCTGACCCCATTAACTGACCCCATTAAAAGATTCTGGAGACTTGCATGAGCGCGACGAATTTACCCGGCCTGAATTTTCAACTCGGTGAAGACATTGACGCCTTGCGGGACGCGGTGCGGGATTTTGCGCAGGCGGAGATTGCACCTCGGGCGGCCGAGATCGATCGCAACGACCAATTCCCCATGGACCTGTGGCGCAAGATGGGTGAGTTGGGCGTGCTGGGCATCACCGTGAGCGAGGAATACGGTGGCGCGAACATGGGGTACCTGGCCCACATGATCGCCATGGAGGAAATCAGCCGTGCCTCGGCCTCGGTGGGCCTGAGCTACGGCGCGCACAGCAATTTGTGTGTGAATCAGATCAATCGCAACGGCAATGCCGCGCAAAAGGCCAAGTACCTGCCCAAGCTGATCAGCGGCGAGCATGTGGGGGCCCTGGCCATGAGCGAGCCCGGTGCTGGCTCCGACGTGATCAGCATGAAGCTGCGCGCCGACGAAAAGGGCGGCTGTTACGTGCTCAACGGCAGCAAGATGTGGATCACCAACGGCCCGGACGCCGACACGCTGGTGGTCTACGCCAAGACCGAGCCCGAGTTGGGCGCACGCGGGGTCACGGCCTTTTTGATTGAAAAAGGCATGCCGGGCTTCTCCGTTGCACAGAAGCTGGACAAGCTGGGTATGCGCGGCAGCCACACGGGCGAGCTGGTGTTCAACAACGTGGAGGTGCCGGCCGAGAACGTGCTGGGCACTTTGAATGGCGGTGCCAAGGTGCTGATGTCTGGCCTGGACTACGAGCGCGCGGTGCTGACGGGCGGCCCTCTGGGCATCATGCAATCGGTGATGGACAACGTGGTGCCCTATATCCATGACCGCAAGCAGTTCGGCCAGAGCATTGGTGAATTTCAGCTGATCCAAGGCAAGGTGGCCGATATGTACACCGTGCTGCAGGCCGGGCGCTCGTTTGCCTACACCGTGGCCAAGAACCTGGACATGCTGGGCACCGAGCATGTGCGCCAGGTGCGCAAGGACTGTGCTTCCGTCATCCTCTGGTGCGCCGAAAAAGCCACCTGGATGGCCGGTGAGGGTGTGCAGATCTTCGGCGGCAATGGCTACATCAACGACTACCCGCTGGGCCGCCTCTGGCGCGACGCCAAGCTGTATGAGATTGGGGCGGGCACCAGCGAAATCCGCCGCATGTTGATTGGGCGTGAGCTGTTTGCAGAGACGATGTAAGCGCGCTTTAAGGACGAACCCAGCGCCGCCGCCGGGCTGTCATCGCGCCGTCAACTGGACGTCAAGTTGATATAAGCCTGAGGGCCGACAATAGGACGCATGAGTACCAATCTTCAAGAGTTGCTGGACAGCAACAAGCAATGGGCCGCCAACACCGAGGCGCGCGAACCGGGCTTTTTCAGCCGACTGCTGGAGCAGCAGACGCCGCAATACCTGTGGATCGGCTGCGCCGACAGCCGGGTGCCGGCCAATGACTTGGTCAATTTGCTGCCCGGCGAGTTGTTTGTGCATCGCAATGTGGCCAATGTGGTGGTGCACTCCGATCTCAACTGCCTGTCGGTGATGCAGTTTGCGGTGGACGCGCTCAAGGTCAAGCACATCATCGTGGTGGGCCACTCCAACTGCGGTGGCGTGAAAGCTGCTTTGCTGGATGCGCGTGTCGGGCTGGTGGATAACTGGCTGCGTCATGTGCAAGACGTGCGCAATCATCACCATGAGTGGCTGGATCAATTGCAGCCCGAGCAACGTGTCAACGCTTTGTGCGAGCTCAATGTGCTGGAGCAGGCTCGCAATGCCTGCCAGACCACGGTGGTGCAAGACGCGTGGGCCCGTGGGCAAGAGGTGGTGGTGCATGGCTGGGTTTATGGCCTGCACAACGGCTTGCTGGAAGACTTGGCCATCACTGCGGCGGCGGCGGACGAAGTGGCGCCGGCATTCCAGACCGCTTTGCGTGCCGTCAAAAGACGTTACGAGCAGGCGCGATTTTCTCAACTAAGCTCAGAAGCTTCATAGGCCTCGCGAGTGCCCGGCCCGCACAGGTGTGCAGGGGTGGGGCCGAGTGAGCCCTCAAGTCAATCTGGAGTGCCGATGTTCCCGCAGAAGCTGAATGACCCCCGTGCCTTTGAAATCGCCCAAGCCATGCTGGGGGGCTTCAATCGCCACTACCGCCTGTTTCGCGGCACCAGTGCCGAAGCCAAGCGGCGCTTTGAGCAGGCTGACTGGCATGGCCAGCAGCAAGCCCAGCGCGAGCGTATCGAGTTCTACGACACCCGGGTGGACGAGGCCATCGCCAGCCTGGAGTCGCGCTACCAAGCCAGCACCCTGCCCATGGAGGTGTGGCAGCAAGTGAAGCTGCATTACATCGGCCTGCTGGTCGATCACCACCAGCCCGAGTTGGCCGAAACATTTTTCAACTCGGTCTGTACCCGCATCCTGCACCACGGTTACTTCCACAACGATTTCATCTTCGTGCGCCCGGCGGTATCCACCGAGTACATCGAGAACGACGAGCCTGCGGCCAAGCCGACCTTTCGGGCTTACTACCCCACGCCGCAGACCCTGCGTGACACCCTGCGCCGCATCGTCACCAACTTTCAACTTGACACCGAGTTCGAGGACTTGGGGCGTGACATCGGCCATGTGATGGCCGCCATGCAAGGCCGCACCGGGGGCGAGCGCTGGCGCACCAACTTCCAGATCCAGGTGCTGGCCTCGCTGTTCTACCGCAACAAGGGCGCTTATCTGGTCGGCAAGATCATCAACGGCTTCAATGAGATTCCGTTTGCCCTGCCCATCCTGCATGGCGAGACGGGCATGCTCTACATCGACGCCTGCTTGTTTGGTGAAGACGATTTGCTGCTGCTGTTCAGCTTTGCACGCGCCTACTTCATGGTTGACATGGAGGTGCCCAGCGCCTATGTGCAGTTCTTGCGCTCCATGATGCCGCGCAAGCCGCGCGCCGAAATCTACAGTGCCATCGGCCTGCAAAAGCACGGCAAGAACCTGTTCTACCGTGATTTTCTCTACCACCTGCGCCATTCCAGCGACAAGTTCCGCATCGCCCCTGGCATCAAGGGCATGGTGATGCTGGTGTTCGACCTGCCGTCCTACCCCTTTGTCTTCAAGCTGATCAAAGACTTTTTCCCGGCGCAGAAAGAAACCACCCGCGAGCTGATCCAGAGCAAATACCTGCTGGTGAAGCAGCACGACCGGGTGGGGCGCATGGCGGACACGCTGGAGTTCTCTAACGTTGCGTTTCCACGCCATCGTTTTGAGGAAGAACTGCTGCAGGAGCTGCGCCATTTTTGCCCCAGCCTGCTGGACGAAAGCGGTGACGACGTGGTGCTCAGCCATGTGTACATCGAGCGCCGCATGATCCCGCTGAACATCTACCTGCAAGAGGCCACGCCCCAGCAGATGGAGCATGCCGTCATCGAGTACGGCAACGCCATCAAGGACCTGGTGGCGGCCAATATCTTCCCCGGCGACATGCTGTGGAAGAACTTCGGCGTGACGCGCCATGGCAAGGTGGTGTTCTACGACTACGACGAGATCGAATATCTCACCGATTGCAACTTCCGTTATGTGCCCGCGCCGCGCAATGAGGAAGAAGAAATGTCTGGCGAAATCTGGTATTCGGTCGGCCCGCGCGATGTCTTTCCGGAGACCTTTGGCCCGTTCTTGCTAGGGCACCCCGGCGTGCGCAACCTGTTCATGCGCCATCACGCCGATTTGCTGGACGCCGCCTTCTGGCAGCAGCACAAGGCACGCATCAAGGCTGGCCATGTGCACGACGTTTTCCCCTATGAACCGCACAAGCGCTTTTACGGCCTGGGCAAAGTCCCGAGCCCCGTGGTGGACGGCGCCGCGCTGATTGCCGACAGTCACCACGATCTGCCGGTGCAATGAGTTCATTCATCCCTGTTGTGTGTTCCAGTTTCTGAAGGAGATTTCAAATGTCTGATTCCATTGTCATCGTCTCTGCCGCCCGTACCCCCATCGGGGGCTTGCTGGGCGATTTCTCCTCTTTGCAAGCTTGGGAGCTGGCCGCTGTGGCGATCAAGGCCGCAGTCGAGCGCTCAGGCGTTCCGGCCGATGCCATTGATGAAGCCTTCATCGGCAACTGCCTGATGGCCGGCCAGGGACAGGCGCCTGCGCGCCAAGCCGTGCTGAAGGCGGGGCTGCCGCAATCGGTGGGCGCCGTCACCTTGTCCAAGATGTGCGGGGCCGGCATGCGCGCCACCATGTTCGCCCATGACACCCTGAAGGCCGGCAGCGCCGACATCCTGATCTCCGGCGGCATGGAAAGCATGACCAACGCCCCGCACCTGATGTTCGCTCGCAAAGGCATCAAGTACGGCGCCGCGCAGATGTACGATCACATGGCCCTGGACGGCCTGGAAGACGCCTACCAGCGCGGCAAGGCCATGGGTGTGTTTGCCGAGCAATGCGTGAGCAAGTACGCCTTCACCCGTGAAGCGCAAGACGCCTTCGCCATCGCCTCCACCGAGCGTGCCAAGCGTGCCAATGAAGACGGCAGCTTCGCCTGGGAAATGGCGCCGGTGACCATCGCCGGCCGCGCCGGTGACACCGTGTTCGCCAAAGACGAGCAGCCCTTCAAGGCCAAGCTTGACAAGATCGCCGGCCTCAAGCCCGCCTTCGTGAAAGACGGCACCATCACTGCCGCTACCTCGTCTTCCATCTCCGACGGCGCCGCTGCGTTGGTGCTGATGCGCGAAAGCACCGCTGCCAAGATGGGCTTGACGCCCGTGGCCCGCATCGTGGGTACCGCCGTGCACGCCAACGCGCCGGAGTGGTTCACCACCGCCCCGGTCGGTGCTATCCAAAAGCTGTTGGCCAAGAATGGCTGGGACGCCAAGAGCGTGGACCTGTGGGAAGTCAACGAAGCCTTTGCCGCCGTCACCATGGCAGCCATGGCCGAGTTCAAGCTGCCGCACGACATTGTCAACGTCAACGGCGGTGCCGTGGCGCTGGGTCACCCGATCGGCGCCTCGGGCGCGCGCATCATTGTCACGTTGCTGGGCGCCCTCAAGCACCGTGGCCTCAAGCGCGGTGTGGCGTCCTTGTGCATCGGCGGTGGCGAAGCCACAGCGATGGGCGTGGAACTGATCTGATGACGCAAGTCCTGGTCATCGGCGCTTCGCGCGGCATCGGCTTTGAGTTCGTGCGCCAGTACCGCGCCGCCGGCGCCCAGGTGGTGGCCACGGCCCGCAGTGAAGAGGGCCTGGCCCGCTTGCGGGCCGAGGGGGCCAATGCGCTGAAGCTGGACGTCACGGACACTGCCAGTGCTGCCGGCCTGGCCTGGCAGATTGATGGTTATGCCTTTGACGTGGTGCTGATCGTCGCCGGCGTCTATGGCCCGCGCAGCAGCGCGTTCCAAACGCCCAGTGCGGCGGATTTCGACGCCGTCATGCATGCCAACGTGCTGGGCCCCATGCGGGTCTTGCCGCAACTCGGCGACGCGTTGGCGCCCGGCGCAAAGATCGGCATCCTGTCCTCCCGCATGGGCTCCATCGGCTTGCGCGAGAGCCCGGCGGGCTGGTTGTACCGGGCCTCCAAGGCGGCGGTGAACTCGGTGATGAAAGATGCCTCCTTTGTGTTGCAAGATCGCGCCAGCTGCATCAGCCTCCACCCCGGTTGGGTGCAGACCGAGATGGGCGGGGCGGGTGCTGACATCGACGTGACGACCAGCGTCAGCGGCATGCGTCAAGTGCTGGCTGGACTGAAGCCCGCTGACAGCGGTGGCTTCTTCAATTACGACGGCCAGCCTTTGGCCTGGTGAGCTGTTGACGGCCCATGCCTGATGGTCCTGTGCCAAAGGCTGGGCTCGGAACTCGACGGCCCCTGCCATTCAAGAAGTTTTTCGGAGATTCAACACCATGCTGCTCAGTGAAGACCACCGTGCCGTGCAAGACGCGGTGCGCGCGTTTGTGCAGGAACAAATTGCCCCCAAGGCGGCCGAGTGGGACAAAACCCACCATTTTCCTGCCGCTGAACTGAAGGGTTTGGCCGAGCTGGGCTGTTACGGCGTGGCGGTGCCGGCCGAGTACGACGGTGCGGGGCTGGACTA
This sequence comes from Roseateles koreensis, assembly GCF_028595305.1. Lineage (GTDB taxonomy): Bacteria > Pseudomonadota > Gammaproteobacteria > Burkholderiales > Burkholderiaceae_C > Paucibacter_A > Paucibacter_A koreensis. The sequence continues at coordinate 247,609 of NZ_JAQQXS010000004.1, forward strand.
TCTGGCCTTGTCCATCATCCTGGAAGAAATCGGCGCGGGCGACGGTGCCACCTCCACGGTGGTGAGCGTCAATAACTGCCCGGTGTGCTCGATCTTGATGGCCTTCGCCAACGAGGCGCAAAAGCAGCAGTTTCTGAAGCCATTGGCGCGCGGCGAGATGCTGGGCGCCTTTTGCCTGACCGAACCGCATGTGGGCTCTGAGGCCGGTGGTTTGAAGACATCAGCGGTTCGTGAGGGGGACAGTTATGTCTTGAACGGCGTCAAGCAATTCATCACCAGCGGCAAAAACGGCGATGTGGCCATCGTGATGGCCGTCACTGACAAGGCCGCCGGCAAAAAAGGCATCAGCGCTTTCATCGTACCCACGGCAACGCCAGGTTATGTGGTGGCCCGGGTGGAAGAAAAAATGGGTCAGCATGCCAGTGACACCGCGCAAATCCTGTTCGAAAACTGCCGCATCCCAGCTGCCAACCGTCTGGGTGAGGAAGGGCAGGGGCTGAAGATTGCCTTGTCGGGCCTGGAGGGCGGCCGCATTGGCATCGCCTCGCAGGCGGTGGGCATGGCGCGTGCGGCCTTTGATGCCGCGCTGAAATACAGCAAAGACCGGGTCACCTTTGGCCAGCCCATCTTCAACCACCAGGCAGTGCAGTTCAAGCTGGCGGACATGGCCACGCAGATCGAAGCGGCGCGCCAATTGATTTGGCACACTGCATCCTTGAAAGACGCGGGCAAACCTTGCCTGAAAGAAGCGGCCATGGCCAAGCTCTTCGCCACTGAAATGGCGGAGCGTGTTTGCTCCGACGCGATTCAGGTTCATGGTGGCTACGGCTATCTGAACGATTTCCCGGTGGAGCGCATCTACCGCGATGTGCGGGTCTGCCAGATCTACGAAGGCACCTCGGAGGTGCAGAAGATCCTGATCGGGCGCGCCCTGGCTTGAGGGGTTTGCGGCGGGCCATCGTATTGGACGAAGCGGGCTTTCTCCGTCTGCCAAGCCCACGAAATCCCGGGGGGCGATGCGCCGCGTTTTGAACTATGGTTCGATCACCATGATCGAGCCTCCCTTCCCTGAACGCAGCAGCCAAGCGGCACCGCGCAGCCCGCTGCAGTTTTACTTCGACTTCTCGTCCCCCTATTCCTACATCGCCTCCGAGTGGGTGGAGGCCTTGGCCGCGCGCCATGGGCGCACGGTGCAGTGGCATGCCATCTTGCTGGGGGTGACCTTTCAAGCGGCGGAACTCAAACCGCCGGTGGCCTACCCCATCAAGCGCGACTACGTGTTGCGCGACTTTGCGCGCTCCGCATTTTTCGCCGGCTTGCCCTATGTGCAGCCCGAGGCCTTTCCCATTGCCACGCAGAACGCGGCGCGGGTGTTTTATTGGCTGCAGGCGCAAGACCCGGCCCGTGCTGCGGCTTGGGCGCGTGCCGGCCTGCGCGCCTACTTTGCGCGGGGCGTGGCGCTGGACGACGCGGCGCAGCTGAAAGCGCTGGCTGAACAATGCGGCATTGACGGCGAGGCCGCGCAAGCCGCGTGGCAAGACCCGCAATGGAAGGCGCGCTTGAAAGCGGCCAATGACGCCGCGCTGGCGGCTGGGGTTTTCGGCGCGCCCTTCTTCATCATTGACGGCGAAGCCTTCTGGGGCAACGACCGGCAGGCGCAGATGGAGCGCTGGCTGAGCTCAGGGCCGTTTCGCGGGCTGGCTTGATCGTTCTGAGCGTTGTTCAACCGCCTGCAGTTCGGTCAGGCAGCGCAGGCACAGGCAGCGCTCGTATTGCTGGCTCAGTTGCTTGAGCAGCGCTTCACTGAGCTTCATGTCGCAGCAGGCGCAGCGTGCATCTCGCGCGCCGCAATGAAAGCCGCCGCCGCAGCGCGGGCAAACGTCATCCAGCTTCGGGGGCGTGATGGCATTTGTCATGATTTGAAGCCTTGTTGGTGCTGTTGGCGGAGCAGGTTCTTCTGCACCTTGCCCATGGCATTGCGCGGCAGATCGGCCACGACGAACACCTGCTTGGGAACCTTGAAGCCCGCGATCTGGCGCTTCAGCGTGGCGATCAGTGCGTCGCCGTCCAGCGTGGCGCCGGGGCGTGCCACCACGCTGGCAATCACGGCTTCACCAAAATCCGGGTGTGGCACACCCACCACGGCGGACTCCAGAACGCCGTCCATTTCGTTCAGGTAAGCCTCAATTTCAGCGGGGTAAACGTTGTAGCCGCCGGTGATGATCAGGTCTTTGGCGCGGCCCACGATGGTGAAGTAGCCGTTTTCGTCCTTGCGTCCGACATCGCCGGTTTTGAACCAGGCATCGGCGGTGAATTCTTCCTGTGTTTTTTCAGGCATGCGCCAGTAGCCGCTGAAGACATTGGGGCCGCGCACCTCAATGTTGCCGATCTCGCCGGTCGCGCAGGACGCCCCATCGTCCCTGCTCACGCGCACATCAACGCCGGGCAGGGCAGGGCCCACCGTGCCGCCGATGCGCTCGCCGTCCAGGCCGCGGCAGGGGTTGGAGGTGAGCATCAGGGTTTCGCTCATGCCATAGCGTTCCAGAATGGTGTGGCCGCTGCGCGTTTGCCAGTCTTCAAAGGTATCCAGCAGCAGCGGTGCCGAGCCGCTGATGAACAAGCGCATATTGGCGCAGGCTTGTGGCGTCAGTGTGGCCTCGGCCAGCATGCGCACATACAAGGTGGGCACGCCCATGAAGACGCTGGCTACGGCAAAGCGGGCAATCACGGCGTGTGGGTCGAAGCGGGCGAACCAGATCATCTTCGAGCCGTTCAGCAAGGCGCCGTGCGAGGCCACGAACAGGCCGTGCACATGGAAGATGGGCAGCGCGTGAATGAGCACGTCACCCGGCTTCCAGTCCCACAAATCCTTCAGGGTGAGCGCGTTGCTGCGCAAATTGCCATGGCTGAGCATGGCGCCCTTGCTGCGCCCCGTGGTGCCGCTGGTGTAGAGGATGGCGGCCAACTCGTTCGGCTCCTTGTGGGCCGGCTCGTGCTGGTCGCTCAGGGTGGCGGCACGGTCGAGCAGGGTGCCGCTGCGGTCGTCGTTGAGCGTGAAGACATAGGCCGTGCCCGCTTGAAATGCCAGTTTGGACACCCAGCCGAAGTTCTTGCCCGCACACACCAACAAGGCCGGTTCCGCATTCTTGATGAAGTAATCCAGCTCTGCTGCCTGGTAGGCATTGTTGAGCGGCAGGTAAACATAGCCGGCCCGCAGTACAGCGAGGTAGAGCATCAGCGCTTCCACACTCTTGTCGGTATGGGCGGCGATGCGGCTGCCTGCAGGCAGCTCCAGCGACACGAACAGATTGGCCAGCATGGCCGTGCCCCGCTCTAGGTCACGCCAGCTGTAGCTGAGCGCAAGCCCGTCGGGTCCGTGCTGATCAGCACACTCAATGGCGATGGCGTCCAGATCGGTGGGGAAAGCGGCACGCAGCGTGGTGAAGAGATTGGCATTGCTCATGGCTGCATTGTCGCCAAAGCCAGGATGGGTTGGGCAACGAAGCGGCAACACATGTCACTGGGCGTTAGCCCGGGTACTTATCCGCAGCATGGCGCTGCTACATTGCCAGACTCACCCCGACCCATTCAGCCCTCGCCGGAGCCATCACGCGTGCCAGTGTCTCAACTGCTTCAACAGCCATTGCCGCATGATCCGCAGTCTTTGCTGCGCTTGGCTGCGCATGCCATGTTTCAAGCGCTGGAGTCCAGTGCCGCCGGCTTGATGGTGCTGGACCGGGAGCACCGCATTGTCTGGATCAGCGAGGGCTACAAGCGGTTTTTGCCCGCTTTGGGATTTGGGGATGAGCGGGAGTTCGTGGGGCGCCTTGTCGAAGACGTGGTGCCCAATACCTTGATGGCGCAGGTGATCGACACTGGGCAGCCCGTGCTGATCGACTTGCTTACCAACAAGGCGGGCAGTTTTCTGGTCAGCCGCCTGCCCTTGCGCAATGAGACGGGTGAAGTGATTGGGGCCCTGGGCATGGTCTTATTGGATCACCCGGAAACCACCTTGCAGCCCTTGATGCAGAAGCTCTCGGCGCTGCAGCAGGAGCTGACTGAAGCACGGCGGCAACTGGCGGCGGCACAGGCACGCAGCCGCCGCTCCAAGCACACGATTGCCAGCTTCATCGGGTCCAGCCCGGCGGCTTTGGAGGTCAAGCGCCAGGCGCGGCGTGCGGCGCAGACCCAGTCCACGGTGCTGTTGCTGGGTGAGACGGGTACGGGCAAGGAACTGCTGGCGCATGCCATCCACGCCGCCTCTCAGCGCGCCGACAAACCGCTTGTCAGCATCAATATCGCTGCCGTGCCCGAGACCTTGCTGGAGGCTGAATTCTTTGGCGTGGCGCCCGGCGCCTACACCGGGGCGGATCGCAAGGGCCGCGACGGCAAGTTCAAGATTGCCGATGGAGGCACTTTGTTTCTGGACGAGATCGGTGACATGCCCCTGGCCCTGCAGTCCAAGCTGCTGCGAGTGCTGCAGGAGCAGGAGTTCGAGCCGCTGGGTAGCAACCAAGTGTTGGCGGTGGACGTGCGGGTGGTGGCCGCCACCAGCCGCGACCTGGCGGCGATGGTGAGCCAGGGTGAATTTCGCGCTGACCTCTACTACCGCTTGAACGTCTTGCCCATTCGGGTGCCCCCGCTGCGTGAGCGCGTGCTAGACATGGAGGCCTTGGTCGAATCGCTTCAAGAAGACATCGCCCGCCGCTCCAATCTGCCGCACAAACCGCTGAGCACCGACGGCCTGGAGTGGCTGGCCGCCCAGCTGTGGTCGGGCAATATCCGCGAATTGCGCAATGTGTTGGAGCAAGCCAGTTTGATGAGTGAAGAGGCGGTGCTGACCGCGCGCAGCTTTGCTGGCATGCGGGCGAGTGAGTCCAGTTGGGCGCCGATGCCGCCCCGTGAAGACAGCGCCGCCGAAAGCAAACAGCCGCGGCCCCTGCCAGAGACCATTGAACGCGTCGAACGCGAGGCCATCGCCCACGCGCTGAAGGCGACCGAAGGCAATCGCATGGCGGCAGCGCGCCTGCTGCAGATTTCTCGGGCGTCTCTGTACGAGCGATTGGCGCGTTGGCCGGATTTGAGTGTCTGAATTTCAGGCGATGTCTGAACTTCAGACATAAGTTGCGGCTTGATGTCAAAAATGTAGACAGTGCTGGTGCGCTGCGCTTTCTTGAAGTCCCTCGCCGCGCCTTCATGGTGAGGCAAATGCCCTTGATCTGCCGCGGACTCTCGGTGTTTGTACCGAGGTGCACCTTTTTGGCACACCGTTTGCTGAGAATACGCGCAGAGGGCGTGCGCCCCGCCACAAAAAAGGAGACTCCGAATGACTCTTGCTCGTCGACGTGTCACGCTGCTTTGCGCCGTTATGGGCCTGGCCCTGGGTTCGACCGCTGTTTCTGTGCAGGCCCAAAATGGGGGTGAAATCCGCATCGCCCATGTGTACAGCAAGACCGGGCCGCTGGAGGCCTATGGCAGGCAGACGCAGACCGGTTTCATGATGGGGCTGGACTACGCCACCGGTGGCACCATGACCGTGGCAGGCAAGAAGCTCGTGGTGATCGAGAAAGACGACCAGGGCAAGCCCGATGTGGGCAAGAGCCTGCTGGCCACGGCCTATGGCGACGATAAGGTGGACCTGGCGGTAGGGCCGTCTTCCTCAGGCGTGGCGCTGGCGCTGCTGCCGGTGGCCGAGGAGTACAAGAAGATCTTGCTGGTGGAGCCCGCCGTGGCTGACTCCATCACTGGCGACAAGTGGAACAAATACATCTTTCGCACCGGCCGTAATTCGTCGCAAGACGCCATCGCCAATGCGGTGGCACTGGACAAGGCCGGCGTGAGCATTGCCACCCTGGCGCAGGACTACGCCTTTGGCCGCGACGGGGTCAAGGCCTTCAGGGATGCGATCAAGAAGGCCAGGATCGTGCATGAAGAGTATCTGCCCACGACCACCACCGATTTCACGGCGGGCGCCCAGCGCCTGATCGACAAACTCAAGGACCAGCCGGGCCGCAAGATCATCTTCGTGATCTGGGCCGGCGCCGGCAATCCCTTCAAGATCGCTGACATGGACTTGAAGCGTTATGGCATCGAGATCGCGACCGGCGGCAACATCCTTCCCGCCATGGCCGCCTACAAGCAGTTCCCGGGCATGGAGGGTGCAAGTTACTACTACTTCGGCATGCCTAAGAATCCGGTCAATGAATGGCTGGTGGCCAACCACTACAAGCAGTTCAAGACCCCGCCTGACTTTTTCACCGCTGGCGGCATGAGCGCGGCCATCGCGGTGGTCGAGGCCTTGAAGAAGACCGGCGGCGACACCCATACCAACAAGCTCATCAAGACGATGGAAGGCCTGTCGTTTGAAACGCCCAAGGGCAAGATGACCTTCCGCCCTGAAGACCATCAGGCGATGCAGTCGATGTACCACTTCAAGATCAAGGTGGACCCGGCCTTCGCCTGGGGCGTGCCTGAGTTGGTGCGCGAGATCAAGCCCGAAGAGATGAATGTGCCCATCCGCAACAAGCGTTAGGGCTCGCACGGGCGCGGGTCAGGCGCCCGAATCGCGCAAGCGCTAAACGGCGCAAGCGCGAACGCGATACACCGCAAAACCTCGAAGAATCACTTTGTCGCGACCGCAGGCCAGTCGCGGGTGTGCACGCATGCTTGAAACCAGAAACCTGACGATCAAATTCGGCGGACACGTCGCGGTGGACCATGTGTCTTGCTCCTTTAAGCCCGGCACGTTGACGGCCATCGTTGGCCCCAATGGTGCCGGCAAGACCACCTATTTCAACCTCATCTCCGGCCAGCTGCGCGCCACCGAGGGTCAGGTCTTGCTGGATGGGCGCGACTTGAGCCGCCTGCCAGCGCCGCTGCGCACCCGGGCGGGTTTGGGCAGGGCGTTTCAGCTGACCCAGCTATTCCCGAATCTCAGCGTGCTTGAGAACGTGCGGCTGGCCGTGCAGGCGCGCGCCGGGCGGGGTCTGCGCATGTTGTCGGTTTGGCTGCATCACCGCGATCTGCTGGACGAGGCAATGGCCATCGTCGAGCGCGTCCACCTGGGCGACAAGGCGGCTGCGCCCGCAGCCAGTTTGCCGCACGGCGATCAGCGCAAGCTTGAAGTGGCGATGTTGATGGCCCTGAAACCTCTGGTCTATTTATTTGACGAGCCAACCGCTGGCATGAGCGTGGACGAGGTGCCGGTGATTCTGGATTTGATTCGCGCCTTGAAGGCCGAGGGGCAGCACACCATCTTGTTGGTCGAGCACAAAATGGACGTGGTGCGCGAGCTTGCTGACCGCATCATCGTGCTGCACAACGGCCAGTTGGTCGCCGACGGCGAGCCCGCCGCCGTGATCGCCTCGCCCGTGGTGCAGCAAGCGTATCTGGGTCTCGCGGTCGAACAAGACGTGCAGGTGGCCGCATGAGCGCACCCTCCCAACTTCCGACGCCTTTGCTCAGCCTGCGCGGCGTGCACACCCACATTGGGGCGTATCACATCTTGCATGGCGTGGACCTGCAAGTACCTGAAGGGCAGGTGACCATGCTGCTGGGCCGCAACGGCGCGGGCAAGACCACGACCTTGCGCACCATCATGGGTTTGTGGCGAGCCAGCCAGGGCCAGCTGCTGTTTAACGGTCAGTCGATTGAGAAGGTCAGCACGCCTGAAATCGCGCAGCGCGACATTGCCTATGTGCCCGAGAACATGGGCATCTTCGCCGACCTCACGGTGGCTGAAAACCTGCTGCTTGCGGCCCGCCGCGCACGCCATTTGAAGGCGCTGGACGCGCAGCGCCTGGAATGGCTGTTCGGTCTATTTCCCGCCTTGAAAAAATTCTGGCTTTACCCAGCAGGCAAGCTCAGCGGCGGGCAAAAGCAGATGCTGGCCATCGCCCGCGCCATGATCGAGCCGCGCCGCTTGCTGCTGATCGACGAGCCAAGCAAGGGCCTCGCGCCGGCCATGATCCGCAGCATGATCACCGCCTTGCAAGCGCTCAAAGCCACTCGCACCACTGTGTTGCTGGTTGAGCAGAACTTCATGGTGGCCAAGGCGCTGGGCGACCACGTGGCCGTGATGGACGATGGCCGCGTGGTGCATGCCGGTGCCATGGCCGAACTGGTGGCCGACGAGGCGCTGCAGCAACGCCTGCTGGGTTTGTCTTTGGCGGCCCATCAATGAACAAGGCAGCGACTGAAGCCATGAACACTTCCACCCCCGTGAGCAGCGCCTCGCTTGAACCGGCGTCCTCGGCCATCCCCAAAACCCGCTTCGACGCCATTCCCTTGCTGGGGCTGGCGGCGCTGGCGCTGCTGGCTTGGCCCTTGATCGGCAGCGCCGGCACCTGGGCGACGCTCACTGTGGCCGGCCTGGCCATGGGGCTGATCGTCTTCGTCATCGCCTCTGGCCTGACCCTGGTGTTCGGGCTGATGGATGTGTTGAATTTCGGGCATGGCGTGTTCATTGCACTGGGGGCGTACATGGCCACCACGGTGCTGGGCGCGATGAGTGGCTACACCTTGAGCCCCAACTTGCTGAGCAATCTGTTTGCCGTGGGGGTGGCCTGCGTCGTGGGCATGGGCGTGGCGGGCGCGGTGGGCCTGGCGTTTGAGCGCGTGCTGGTGCGCCCGGTCTACGGCATGCACCTCAAGCAGATTCTCATCACCATGGGCGGCATGATCATTGGTGAGGAGTTGATCAAGCTGGTGTGGGGCGCCCAGATGATTCCGCTGCCCATGCCCGAGGCATTGCGCGGGGCCTTGCTGTTCGGCGCCCAGGGCGAGGTGGCTGTGGAGAAGTTTCGTGTTCTGGCGGTGCTGACCGGCTTGCTGGTGTTTCTGCTGCTCTTGCTGCTGTTGAATCGCACCAAGCTTGGCTTGTTGATTCGCGCCGGTGTGCAAGACCGCGAAATGGTGGAAAGCCTCGGTTACCGCATCCGCAGCCTGTTCATCGGGGTGTTCGTCGGCGGCTCTGCGCTGGCCGGCTTGGGCGGCGTGATGTGGGGCATGTACCAGCAGAGCGTCACGCCGCAGATCGGCGCGCAGGTGAATACGCTGATCTTCATCGTCATCATCATCGGCGGCCTGGGCTCCACCTTGGGCTGCTTTGTGGGCGCCCTGGCGGTGGGCCTGATGGCGAATTACACCGGCTTTTTGATGCCCAAGCTGGCGCTGTTCTCCAATATCGGGCTGATGGTGGCGGTGCTGCTGTGGCGCCCTCAGGGCTTGTACCCCGTGACGAACCGCTGAGGACGCCGCCTTCACCATGATCAAGTCACTGCTCTCCCATGACCTGCCGCGCAGCCGTTGGCTTGCGGCGTTATTGATGCTGTGCGTGCTGGGCCTGGCGCTCACGCCCTTCATCTTCCCCTCCACTCGGGCCTTGAATGTGGCGGCCAAGATTCTGGTCTTCATTGTGCTGGTGGCCAGCTACGACCTGGTGCTGGGCTACACCGGCATCGTCAGTTTTGCGCACACCATGTTCTTCGGCATCGGCGCCTACGGCATTGCCATTGCCAGCACCCTGATGGAGCCGGGCTGGGCGGCGGTGCTGGTCGGCCTGGGGGCGGCGCTGGCGGCTTCATTGGTCTTGTCGCTGTTGATTGGCTTGTTCAGCCTGCGGGTCAAGGCGATCTTTTTTGCCATGATCACGCTGGCGGTGGCCTCGGCCTTTTTAACTTTGGCCTCGCAGTTGTCGGCCTTCACGGGTGGGGAGGACGGGCTGAGCTTCAAACTGCCCGAGGCCTTGCAGCCGGCCACCGAGTACCTCGAAGAGCCGCTGTTGGGCGCCACCATCGACGGCCGCTTTGTCTGCTATTACCTGCTGTTTTTTGCCGCGCTGGGCTTGGTGCTGTTGATGCTGCGCATCGTCAATTCGCCCTTTGGCCGGGTGCTGCAGGCGATTCGCGAAAACGACTTTCGGGCCGAAGCCATCGGCTATCGCAGCGTGGTCTACCGCAGCCTGTCGAATGTGCTGGCGGCTTTGTTCGCCACGTTGGCGGGTGCCTTGCTGGCGCTCTGGCTGCGCTACAACGGGCCAGACACTTCGCTCTCCTTCGAGATCATGCTGGACGTGCTGCTCATCTTGGTGATCGGCGGCATGGGCACGATCTACGGCGCGGTGCTGGGCAGCGTGCTGTTTGTGCTGGCCCAAAACTATTTGCAAGACCTGATGAAGCTCGGCGCCAGCGCCTTGGAGGGCGTGCCGCTGCTGTCGCAACTGGTGGCGCCCGAACGCTGGTTGCTGTGGCTGGGTGTGCTGTTTGTCTTGGCGGTCTATCACTTTCCCAGTGGCATCGTCGGGCGTTTGCGCGCTGGCGTTGCCATATCTTCCTCGAAGCATGACTAGGAGATTTCTCTGATGAATACGATGCGATGGATGACGGTGACGGCGGTTGCGGGGCTGTGCGCTTGCGGCGGCGATGGGGTGAAAGATCCGCTGGTGGTCAACACCAAGCCAGACTTTGTCGTGGGGCTCAAGACCAGCAGCTACGACGGTGTCAGCGACGACTTGCTGACGGCCGGCCTGGGCAAGAGTGGCTTGGCCAGCGCCTCGCTGGCGGCCTATGCTGACCCGCTCAATCCCACGGCGGCGGAGTTGCGCCGCGCGGCCATCTACACCAACTACCGGGCCATCGTGGATGTAGCGCCCAACGGCGGCTATGGCAGTTTGTTCGGCCCCAATGTGACTTCCGACGGCACGGTCGGCAGCGGTGAAGGCATGGTGGCCGGCACCGAGACCGTGGCCTACAGCGACGACGGGACGGGGCAGCGCAACGTCACACTGATGGTGCAGGTGCCCAGCACGTTCAACCCGAGCCTGCCCTGCATCATCACGGCGGCGTCCTCCGGCTCGCGCAGTATCTACGGGGCCATTTCAACAGGTGAGTGGGGCTTGAAGAAGGGCTGTGCGGTGGCCTACACCGACAAGGGCACGCACTCCGCCGGCCACGATCTGGCGACCGACACGGTTGCGGTGCTGGACGGCACGCGCAGCACTGCCGCGGCGGCGGGCACGGCGGCATCCTTCCGGGCCAAGCTGAGCGCAGCGGAGCTTTCCAGCTTCAACGCGACCACGCCGAACCGGCTGGCCTTCAAGCATGCGCATTCGCAACGTAACCCTGAAAAAGATTGGGGCCTGTTCACCCTGCAAGCCGTGCAGTTGGCCTTTTATGTGCTCAACGAACGCTATGGGCAAGATATGGGTGACGGCCGCAAATGGATGACGATCACGCCAGCCAACACGGTGGTGATTGCCTCCAGCCTCTCGAACGGCGGCGGGGCTGCCGTCGCTGCGGCTGAGTTGGACACGGCGGGCCTGATCGACGGCGTGGCGGTCTCTGAACCTGCGGTCGCCTTGCCGCCGAATTTGGGCGTTACCGTGCAGCGCGGCGGCAGCACGCCGCTGAGCTTTGGCAAGCCTTTGTACGACTACATCACACAGGCCAATCTGCTGCAAAACTGTGCCTCGCTCGCCACGGCGGCGGCGGGTTCACCGGGTGCGGTGGCCTTTTATGCCAGCTACAAGGCCAAGCGCTGCCAGAGCCTGGCCAACAAGGGCATCATCAGCGGCGCGACCACGCTCGACCAAGCCAATGCCGCACTGCAAAAGCTGCACGACAGCGGCTGGGAGGCTGAGTCGGACGTATTGCACGCCTCCCTGGGTGACTACGAGGTGCCGGAGGCTGTTTCAGTCACCTACGCTAACGCCTACGCCCGGGCCAGCGTCAAGGACAAGCTCTGCGGCTATGGCTTTGCGGCCACCACGGCGGTTGGCCTGCCCGCCGCCATCGCACCGGCAGCGCTGGCCGATATGTTTGCCAAGGGCAATGGGGTGCCGCCTTCCGCCGGGGTGAACGTGATCAATGAAAACAGCGTCGGCGTACCGGTGCGCAATGTGTTCTCCACCTCGCCCAGCAGCGGCACGACCGACATCAATGCCGATGGTGCCGAGTGCCTGCGCAAATTGCTGACAGGCACAGACACCACCTCGCTGGCGGTGCAAGCTGGCATTGCTGAGACCTATCGCAATGGCAATCTGCATGGGCGCCCAGCGGTGATCGTGCACGGGCGCAACGACGCCTTGCTGCCGGTCAACCACACCTCTCGGCCCTATACCGCCTTGAACAAAAAGGTTGAGGGTGCGGCCAGCAATCTGAGCTATATCGAAGTCACCAATGCGCAGCACTTCGACACCTTCATCGACAACGCTTTTTTGCCGGGCTATGACTCGCGCTACATCCCGCTGCACATCTATCTGAACCGGGCGCTGGATGCCGTGTATGACAAGCTGCGCAGCGGTAAGGCCCTGCCACCCAGCCAAGTGGTACGCACACTGCCACGCGGGGGCACGGCGGGTGCCGCGCCGGCCCTGGGTGCCTTGAACGTGCCGGCCATTGCCGCCGCGCCTGCCGCGGGTGATCTGATCACCATGAGCGGAACCACACTGAGCGTGCCGGACTGAGCCCGGGCAAAGCGGGCGTACCACCGCCCGCTTTGCTGCATCGCCACTTCGTATCGAAAGGTGCGGCGATAACATGATTGACTGACCGACCGACGGAGCGAAACGACCCATGAGCCACAGCTCCCATTACCTGACCTGCTTGGGGCGGGAAGTGCATTACACCGAGTGGGGCAGCGAGCACTCGGAATGCGTGATCGCCTGGCACGGCCTGGCGCGCACCTGCCGAGATATGGACGATCTGGCCGCCCACCTGGCGGGGCGCTACCGCGTGATCTGCCCGGATACGCCGGGCCGCGGCCTGTCGCAGTGGAGCCCCGTGCCGGATGAGGAGTACTGCCTGGCGTTTTATGTGCGCCAGGCCACGGCCTTGGTTGATCAATTGGGCCTGCAGCGCTTTCATTGGGTGGGCACGTCCATGGGGGGCGCTATCGGCACGTTGGCGGCGGCGGGCGCCTTGCGGGGGCGCATTCGGCGCCTGGTCTTGAATGACAACGGCCCGCAGCTGGCGGACGCTGCGATTGAGCGCATTCGCAGCTATGCCGGCAACCCGGCGGCATTTGACACAGTCAGTGAACTGGAGCGTTACTTCCGTGGGGTGTATCAGCCCTATGGGTACTTGACCGATGCGCAGTGGCGGCGGTTGACCGAAAGTTCAGTGCGCCGCTTGCCGGATGGCCGGGTGACACCGCATTACGACCCCGCGATGGTGCGGCAATTCATCGTGCATCCGCAGGACTACGACCTGTGGGAGGCCTGGGACAGCTTGCGTCTGCCGGTGTTGTGCCTGCGGGGCGAAAGCTCTGACCTGCTGCTGCCCGAAACTGCGCAGGCCATGCGGCTACGCGGCCCGCGCGCGGAGGTTGTCACCATCCCGGATTGCGGGCATGCACCCGCCTTGAACGTGCCAGCGCAATGGCAGGCGGTGGCCGACTTTTTGAATGCCGATGGCGATTGAGTTGGCGGTTTGCTCCAGCGGGCGTGAACTCAGGGCGCTCAGCTTGGCAGCTTGACCCAGCGCGCCAGATGTTGCCGCAGGGCTTGAAAATCCAGGGGCTTGGTCAGGTGTTCGTCCATGCCGGCTTCCAGGCTGGCTTTGATGTCGCTGTCCAGCGCATGCGCGGTGAGGGCCAGGATCGGAAACTGGCCCAGCGTGCCCGCCGCTTGCAGCGCACGCAGGCGGCGTGCGCATTCCAGCCCGTCCATCCCGGGCATTTGGATGTCCATCAAAACCAAGTCCGGCGCCTCTGCGGCGCAGGCCGCAAGGGCTTCGACGCCATTGGCGGCCAGGCAAGTCTCCACACCCATGAGGGATAGAAACTCCATGGCAACCACTTGATTGATCGGGTTGTCTTCGACAAGCAGGATGCGAGGAATTGTCCGCGTCTTTTCTTGGGCTTCAGTCATCAAGTCGGCTTGTTGCCGGGTGTCAGTGGTCGCGCGCAGCAAGGTGCGGAGCAGGTCCTGGGCACCCGCATGGGGAGCTGGGCCGGGCGTTGGCGGGCTGCTGTTCAGGGTTGCCGGGCATCTGGTGGCAACGGCCTCTTGCATCGTCATGTCGGAAACTCCCGCTCTTCGCTCTTATCTGGACAGCCCACATCGGTGGGCTGCCTGATCGCTTTCGCCTTTGAACACACCAGAACCCCGGAGCGGGCGAGTCTATCCGGCAATCGCCTCACCCTGTTTTGTGAACAATTACCTTTTTGTGAGCGGGCGGAAATGACGCCGCCTTGTCCGCTGGATTTTCTCCGATGGCGGCGGTGGCGCAAGTCCGGGGCGGCGTCAAGAGGTAACAAAAAGCGTGGATGATGACCCCCCTAACCCTCATTGACCGCAGGTCAAGCCGGCCTTCTAACTTCTAGAATGCCGGGTCTCAGCGCACAGGCAGCACCCATGTCAGAAGAAGGTCTCATCCGCATTCGCGGCGCTCGTCAGCACAATCTCAAGAACCTCGACCTGGATCTGCGCACGGGAGAGTTGACCGTGGTGACCGGCCCCAGCGGCTCGGGCAAGTCCAGCTTGGTGTTTGACACCTTGTATGCAGAAGGGCAGCGGCGTTATGTCGAAACTTTTTCGGCTTACGCGCGTCAGTTTCTGGACCGCATGGACCGGCCTGCCGTGGACAAGGTAGACGGCGTGCCGCCAGCCATCGCCATCGATCAGACCAACCCGGTCCGTACCTCGCGCTCCACCGTGGGCACGATGACCGAGTTGAACGACCATCTCAAGCTGCTTTATGCGCGTGCGGCGGCCTTGTTCGACCGCAAGACCGCGCAGCCGGTGCGCCATGACACGGCGCAAAGCATTTATGCCGAACTGATGTCGCGCAGCCTGGCGGCGGGTGACCCGCGCCTGGTGCTGACCTTTCCGGTGGAGCTGCCGGGCAACACCTCGGCGGAGCAGGTCGAGCAGTGGCTGTCGGCCAGCGGCTTCACCCGGGTGCAAGCGCAGCGCGAGGTGGCCACGCCGACGGGACCGCACAAGCTGTTGGATGTGGTGGCTGACCGTTTCCGGATTCAGGGCACCGACAAGCAACGTGCCATGGAGGCCATTGAGCTGAGTTTGAAACGCGGTGGTGGCCGCTTCAACGTCTACGTGCTGCCGGCCGAAGAGGGGCCGGAGCCTGAGTTGTGGCGCTATTCCACCGGGCTGCACTGCCCGGAGAGCGATCTGCGCTACCAGGACCCGCAGCCGCCGCTGTTCTCCTTCAACTCTGCCATGGGGGCGTGTGAAACCTGCCGGGGTTTTGGCCGCGTCATTGGCGTTGATTTGGGCCTGGTGATTCCGGACGAACGCAAGACGCTGCGCAACGGCGCCGTCAAAACCCTGAGCACCCCCGCATGGAAAGACAGTTACGAGGACTTACTGCGTTATGCCGGTGATGCGGGTATACCGCGTGACACTGCCTGGAACCAGCTCTCCCAGGCGCAGCGCGATTGGGTGATCGATGGTTCACCCAACTGGACGGGCAACTGGAACAAGCAGTGGTACGGCATCAAACGCTTTTTTGAATATCTCGAAAGCAAGGCCTACAAGATGCACATCCGCGTGCTCTTGTCCAAATACCGCAGTTACACCCCATGCGGTGATTGTGGCGGCGCTCGTTTGAAGACCGAAGCCCTGCTGTGGCGCCTTGGCAGCAAAGACCTGGCTGATGCCACCTTGCCCGAGGCGCAGCGCTTCATGCCGGTGGGCGTGGATTGGACGCGTGCGCAATTGCAGGCGCTGCCGGGCTTGTCCTTGCACGACTTGATGCAACTGCCACTGCACCGCCTGCGCGACTTTGTTGATGCTTTGCAGTTGCCCAGCAGCCTGCTGGACGATGCGCTCAAGCTGCTGCTGGATGAAATCCGCAAACGCCTGAAATACCTGTGCGACGTGGGCATCGGCTACTTGACCTTGGACCGCCAGAGCCGCACCTTGAGTGGTGGCGAGGTTCAGCGCATCAACCTGACCACGGCCCTGGGTACCTCCTTGGTCAACACCTTGTTTGTGCTGGACGAGCCCAGCATCGGCCTGCACCCGCGTGACATGAATCGCATCGTGCAGGCCATGCATCGCTTGCGGGATGCCGGCAATACGCTGGTGGTGGTGGAGCACGACCCGGCGGTGATGCTGGCGGCTGATCGCTTGATCGACATGGGCCCGGGCCCCGGCGAGCGCGGCGGCCAGATTGTGTTTGACGGCACCCCCGAAGCCATTCGCGCCGCCGACACGCTCACCGGTGCCTACCTGGGCGCGCGCAAGCACGTGGGCATGGGCCTGAAGCGCCCGGTGGACGCCAGCACGCCCAAGCTGATTCTGGAGGGTGTGCGTGAACACAATCTGCGCAACGTGACCGTCGAGTTCCCGCTGCATCGCATGGTGGTGGTGACGGGGGTTTCAGGCTCGGGCAAGAGCACGCTGATGCAGGACGTTCTGTACCCCGCGCTGGCCCGCCAGTTCGGGCAGGCCAGCGAGACGCCGGGCCTGCACGATCGCCTGTTAGGCGCTGATTGGCTGGCCGACGCGGTGTTTGTGGACCAGTCTCCCATCGGCAAGACGGCGCGCTCCAACCCGGCCAGCTATGTCGGCGCTTTTGACGAAATTCGCAAGCTGTTCGCCGCCGCGCCCTTGTCTACCGAGCGCAGCTACACCGCCGGCATGTTCAGCTTTAACGCGGGCGATGGGCGTTGCCCCACCTGTGGCGGCTCAGGCTTCGAGCACGTGGAGATGCAATTTTTGTCCGACGTGTACCTGCGCTGCCCGGACTGCGACGGGCGGCGCTTTCGGGCCGAAATGCTGGACGTCAAGCTGGCCCTGCATGGCCGCGAACTGAGCGTGGCCGATGTGCTGGAGCTAACTGTCAGCGAGGCGGTGGCGGTGTTTGCCGACCGCCGTGAGGTCATCGCCAAGCTCCAGCCCATCGTGGATGTGGGCCTGGAGTACGTGAAGCTGGGCCAGCCGGTGCCGACACTTTCAGGCGGTGAGGCGCAACGCCTGAAGCTGGCGGGATTTTTAGCGGAGGCAGCCAGCAAGCCGCGCCAGGCGCTGGCCAAAAAGGGCACGCTGTTCTTGTTCGACGAACCCACCACGGGTTTGCATTTTGACGACATCGCCAAGCTGATGCGGGCCTTGCGCAAACTGCTGTCGGTCGGGCATTCGCTGATCGTCATTGAACACAACCTGGATGTCATCCGGGCTGCAGACTGGTTGATCGACCTGGGCCCCGAGGGCGGCGAGCAAGGCGGTGAACTGGTCTGCCAGGGCACGCCTGAGCAAGTCAAGGAGCACGCCAGCTCGCACACCGCGCAGGCCCTGCGTGAGTACTCTTTGCACATGGACCGGCCGGCATTGAAGGTGGCTGAGGGCCGGCCCTTGCAATCCGTCCTGCGCGCACGGCGCCAGGTGGACGAGAACATTCGCATTGTCAACGCGCGTGAGCACAATTTGAAGGGCGTGGACGTGGACATCCCGCGCGGCCGCTTCAATGTGATCACCGGGGTGTCGGGTTCGGGCAAATCGACGCTGGCCTTTGACATTCTCTTCAACGAAGGGCAGCGGCGTTATCTGGAGTCGCTCAACGCCTATGCGCGCTCCATCGTGCAGCCGGCGGGGCGGCCGGAGGTGGATGCGGTGTGGGGCATTCCGCCCACCGTGGCCATCGAGCAGCGGCTCAGCCGGGGCGGGCGCAAGAGTACGGTAGCCACCACCACCGAGGTGTGGCACTTTTTGCGCCTGCTTTACGTGAAGCTGGGCATCCAGCATTGCATGCATGACGGCACGCCGGTGCGGCCGCAGAGTGTCGAGTCCATCGCGGCGCAGTTGCTGCGCGAGCCGGCGCAGGGCGGTTTCAGGGGCCAGCACATCGGCCTGTTGGCGCCTCTGGTGATCAACCGCAAGGGTCTCTACACCGACTTGGCCAAATGGGCCAAGACCCGTGGCTACACGCATTTGCGGGTGGACGGCGAGTTTGTTCCGACCAGCCCATGGCCGCGCCTGGACCGCTTCAAGGAGCACACCCTGGAGCTGCCAGTGGGTGATCTGGTCGTTACCCTTGAGCGTGAGCAGG
Source organism: Roseateles koreensis (assembly GCF_028595305.1). GTDB lineage: Bacteria > Pseudomonadota > Gammaproteobacteria > Burkholderiales > Burkholderiaceae_C > Paucibacter_A > Paucibacter_A koreensis. The sequence goes on from NZ_JAQQXS010000004.1 coordinate 265,620, forward strand.
CGCTGCGTGACATGCTGGCCAAGGCGCTGGACCTGGGCAAGGGCGTGCTGCACCTGCTGTCGCCCCTTGATGGGCTGAAGGCTTTGCAGGCCGCCGGGCAGAGCACGGCGGGCCTGGGCCAAGTGAAGGTGTTTTCAACCAAGCGCGCCTGCCCCACCTGTGGCACCAGCTATGGCGAGCTGGACCCGCGCATGTTCTCCTACAACTCCAAGCATGGCTGGTGCACGAGTTGCGTCGGCACCGGGCTGGCCTTGACCCGCGAGCAACGCAAGGCGCTGGATGACTCGCAGCCCGACAAAGACAATAAGGGCCGCGAGCAGAGCTTTGCCGGCGAGGAGGTTGAGATCGAGGGTTTGGTGGACCAGGCCTGCCCCGATTGCCATGGCGCACGCCTGAATCCGTCGGCTCGCGCCGTCACGTTTGAGGGCCAAGCCATCCACAGCGTGGCAGGCTGGAGCGTGGGCGAGGCCCGGCAATGGGTGCAAGGACTGGTGCTGGCCGGGCGTGACGCCGATATCGCACGGGACGTGGTGAGTGAGATCCGCAGCCGGCTGGAATTTTTGGAGGAGGTTGGCCTGGGCTACCTGACGCTGGACCGGGCGGCGCCCACCTTGTCAGGCGGCGAGGCGCAGCGCATCCGCTTGGCCGCCCAGTTAGGGAGTAATTTGCAAGGGGTTTGCTACATCCTGGACGAGCCCACCATCGGCCTGCACCCGCGAGACAACCAGATCCTGCTCAAAGCCTTGTCGACCTTGAGCGACAAGGGCAATACCTTGGTGGTTGTTGAGCATGACGAAGATACCATTCGCCGTGCGGACCACATCATCGACATCGGCCCCGGCGCCGGCAAACGCGGGGGGCGTGTGGTGGCGCAGGGTACGGCCGCTGACTTGGCCCTGCAGGCAGATTCTGTGACGGGCCGTTTCCTGGCTCATCCGCTGATCCACCCTTTGCAGGGGCGGCGCGAGATGTTGGCCGATGCGCCACGGCTGCGCGTGCTGGAAGCCAGTTTGCACAATCTGCGGCAAGTTACGGTGGACGTGCCGTTGTACCGCCTGGTGGCCGTCACTGGTGTGTCGGGCAGCGGCAAGAGCACCTTGGCGCGCGACGTGCTGTTGGCCAATATGGCGCAGGCGGTGCCCCTGCGCAAGGCGCCCGCCCAGTGGTTGGGATGCGTGGGGATTGAAGGGCATGAACAGGTGGACCGGGTGCTGGAGGTTGACCAAACCCCTATCGGCAAGACCCCACGCTCCTGCCCGGCCACCTACATCGGTTTCTGGGATGCGATCCGCAAACTGTTTGCGGAAACCCTGGAGTCCAAGGCCCGTGGCTACGCGCCGGCGCGCTTCAGCTTCAACACGGGGGCAGGCCGTTGCCCGGGCTGTGAAGGCCAGGGCATGCGCACGATTGCGATGAGCTTTCTGCCAGACGTGAAAGTGCTGTGCGACCAATGCCATGGCCAGCGCTTCAACCCCGAGACCTTGGGTGTGAGCTGGCGCGGCAAGAGCATTGGCGACGTGCTGGCCATGGAGGTGGACGAGGCGGTGGAGTTTTTCGCCGCCATGCCGGCCATCCACCATCCGCTGCAGTTGCTCAAGGATGTGGGCCTGGGCTATCTGACCCTGGGCCAGCCTTCACCCACCTTGTCGGGCGGTGAGGCGCAGCGTATCAAGCTGGTGAGCGAGTTGGTGAAGGTGCGCGACGAAGTGGGCCGACGCGGGCAAAAGGCGCCGCACACGCTGTATGTGCTGGACGAGCCGACGGTGGGCCTGCACATGGCTGATGTCGAGCGCCTGATCCGCGTGCTGCATCGCTTGGTGGCGGGTGGGCACTCGGTGGTGGTGATCGAGCACGATCTGGATGTGATTGCCGAAGCCGATTGGGTGATCGACCTCGGCCCTGATGGCGGTACGGCCGGTGGTGCCGTCGAGGTGCAGGGCACGCCGGAAGACATCGTGGCTGCGGGCAGCCACACGGGTCAGGCCTTGAAGCCGGTGCTGAGCCGGGTGGCTGCACCAGCCGGCTGATTCCGGCGGACTGGTTCAGCCCGCCGGATCAGTCCCGGTTGCGGTCATGGCCACGACCGTGGCCATTGCCGTTCCCGCGGCCTTCATCGTGATGGCGGTCGTCGTCACGGCGGTCCCCGCGGCGATCGTCCCGGCGATCATCGTGGCGGTCTTCCCGGCGGTCTTCCCTGTATTCGCGGTGATCCCGGTCGTCGCGCCGTTCCACGTAGGTGCGCTGGTACCAGTCATCGCGCACGAAGTACACCGGCCGGTTGCAGGCCTGGTATTCGCGGCAATGCTTGTTCCAGTGCTTTTCATGGCCGGGAGGCACGCGCAAGTACAGCGGGGAATAAACCGGCCCGGGCATCTGTTGAATCACAACGGGCTGGGCGTAAATCATTGCCGCAGGGGGCGGACTACCCAGGTCGATGCGGCCATAAAAACCCGGCTGGCCAATGGTCACCGAAACGCCGACATCCGTCGCCATGGCCGCAGTGCCGCTGAGCATCAGCGTCAGCCCCAGCAGGGCAAGTTTGCGAGAAATCTTCATTTTGTGCTCCAGAAAGGTGACGGTTTGATCGTCGCGATAGGGTCATAACGGGCCAACACCTCGGTGCGATGACCCGCCTTACAAGTCGTCACGATTGCCGCTTGCCGGGGTAATGTCCCGTCAGTCCTCTTTATCCTGAAACTGCTTGGGGCGGTACACATTGCCGTCCCATTGCCCCTCGCTTTTCCGTTTGGCGCGGCGGATGGTTTCGGCCGCTTCGGCTGCAGCAGCCTTTTGGTGTCGCCGGTCTTGTTGCCAATTTGCTAGCTTGCGCGCCCGTGTGCGCGCAGCGTCAACCGCCTTGTGAAAACTTTGGTCCCATTGCCGCCGCCGCTTGGGCCCGACGGCCATGCGCAGCGCCAAGCCCGTGCAGACCAGCAAGCCAAGGACAGCGAAGAGGCTGCCAACGTCAAAAAGTGGGGAGGTGGACATGAGGGCCTCAGTTTATCCGCCAAGGGGGCATGACCAATGGCCGGGCCCGGCTTCGGTTTTTAGAATCTCGGCTCCCCGCACCCGGGGTGATGAGCGACTTACACGCAGGAGATGGCAGATTGGCTGATCAAGCTTTCAACAAGGGATTCCGTGCAACCCAAGGGCGAGGCCGCCTGACAGCCACGCGCTTGGCGGCGGCCTTGCTGTGCGCATTTGCGCTGGCTGCGCCGGCGCAGTCCGACTGGCTCGCAGCGCCCGCTGCGCCACCGCAGGCGGCGGCTGCTCTCGGTGTGCAGGGCGGCCCGGTGGCGAGCCAGGCGCTGAGCTTGGAGCGGCTGTTTCGCGCCGAATCCTATCGAGGCGAAAACGCCAAGGAACTCAGCTTTAGCCGCAGCGGCCGCTATCTGGCTTATTTGTGGAATCCCTTTGGCGAGCCTGGCACGGACTTGTATGTGTACGACACCCAGACTGGCAAGACGCAGCGGTTGAGCTCACGCGCGCTCATGACGGCCTTTGACGCCCCTGAAGATTTGGCGCGCTTCGACCGTAAATTGGCGCAAAAGCGCAGCGAGTTGGCCGAGCGCCAGGCCAAAGAAGAGGCGCAAGCCGCGTATCTGCAAGGGCAGGATGTTGACCTGGGCCAGTGGGAGGCTGCCGGCATTGAGCGCGTGAAAAAGGAATTGGCCGAAAAAAAGGCCAGGGATGACGCGCAGAAAGCCAAAGACAAGGCTGACGCCGAGGCCGAAAAAGCCGCCATGGGCGCCTTGGCGGCAAAGCGCTCGGGCACACCCGCCAACGCTGCGACGCCTGCTGCAGAAATAGCTGCCAAAGACACCGTTGACAAAGACAAGGCCGACAAAGAAAAGACGCTGTGGGAGTTGCGCGATGAACTGAAGAAGAGCTTGGCCAAAAACAAGCTCAAGCCCAGCGACCTTTACCCCGGCGTGGCGCAGTTTGTGTGGGCTAACAAGCAAGATGAACTGATCCTGCAGTACCGCGGCAGCCTCTTTCGGTGGGTGGCTGGCGAGGCCCGGTTGCAGCCCTTGCAGGGCACGCAACGGGATTTGCGCGTGCTGGCCTATACCCCTGACGATCAGGGTTATGTCTTCATGGATGACAAGCGCGTGCTTCGCGCCAGCTTGCGCCAGGGCGGCGTGCAGGTGCTGAACCGCGAGTTGATCCACCCCGATGATGCCGAGAAAAAGTACCGCATCGATTCAACAGTCATCAGCGAGAACGGCCGCTGGATGGCGCTGGTCGCCAATGCGCCCTTGAGCGGTCCTGACGTTGATGGCAAGCCCGGCCCGGCGCCGACAGGGCGCCAGGTGGAAATCATGGACTACAGCCAACGCTTTGCGAAGGCCAAGAAGGAAGAGCGCGAGGTTTCAGACGACAAGCGCATCGAGAAGCCCTTGGCGCTGTACATCCGCCAGGTGCCCGCCGTGGGTGAAGCCCCGCGCAAGCAGGCTGCGCCTGTGTTCACGCAGGCGGGCGGCGACGGCTGGTTTGAAATGAGCCCGGTTGCCTGGGCCCGTGATGGCAGCCACTACGTGTTCTCAACCTGGGAACGTGAGAAAGAACTGCTGCGCGTTTACCTGGGCGGTGCAGATGAATCGGCGCCGCCCGAAGTGGTGCTGGAGCGGCGTGGCGACGTGGGCCACGAGGTGGTCAGCGTGCAAAAACCCCAATTCACGCCCGATGGCAAGCAACTGGTGCTGGTGCTGGACGATGCCGGCTATCGCCAGCCCTACAGCCTGGACATTGCCTCGCGTGCGCTGCGCCCGTTGCTGAAGGGGGAGTTCGAGGCGCACGAGGTGCTGGGCTTCACCTCGGACAGCAAGACACTGTTTGTCGCCGCGAACAAAGACGATTTCGGCGCCATGAACGTCTACCGCGTGAACGTCGCCGACGGCCGCATGCAGGCGCTGGGTGCTGCGGGCGATTACCACCGTGGGGCAGTGGTGTCGCGCGACGGCCAATGGGCGGCGGCCAATGCCGGCCAATGGACGGCACGGCCCGAACTCAAGCTGCTGAAGGCGGATCGAATGGGTACCGCCGATTCAGCAACCGAGGGCGCCAAGGTGCTCACCGACAGCCACGACAAGGCCTGGTCCCAGATGGACGTGCTGCGCCCTGAGCGCTTCACTTTCAAAAACCGTCATGGCGACACCTTGTCGGCCTACGCCTTCAAGCCCGCGGGCTGGCAGGCCACGGACCGCCGCCCGGCCGTGATGTATGTGTACGGCGGCCCGTTGAATGACCGCCACATCGTTGAGACCGACAGCTTTCAGCCCACGGCCTATGTGTTTGGCATGTATATGGCGGCCAAGCACGGCTATGTGATGGTGGCAGTGGACACGCGCGGCCACAGCAATTACGGCCGGCGTTTTTCCGACGCCAACTGGGAGCAGGCTGGGCTGGCGCAGGCGCAAGACCTGGAAGACGCCCACCGCTACCTCAGTGAGCACCTCGGCGTGGACCCGGCGCGGGTGGGCCTGAACGGTTGGAGCTTTGGCGGCTTCCAGACCCAGTACACGATGTACAGCAAGCCTGATCTGTTCGCTGCAGGCATTGCCGGCGCCGGCCCCACCGAATGGGAGAACTACAACAGCTGGTACACCGGGCGCACCATCGGCAAGGCGGAGCGCAGCCAGCCTAATCTGCGCAAATACTCGCTCCTGCCCATGGCGCGCAATTTGAAGAAACCTTTGCTGCTGGTGCATGGCATGGTGGACCCGAACGTGCTGTATCAGGACACGGTCAACGTCTATCGCGCCCTGCTGGAATCCGGCAAAGACGCCTTGGTCGACCTCTACCTGGACCCGGACGGCGAACACGCCATGGGCGGCGCGGTGAAGGCCGCCGGCTGGCATCGCAAGTACGAGGCCTTCTGGCTGCGTCATTTGGGACAGGGCAAGAGCAATCCAGCTTTGTGATGGGCTTTGCTGAAAGCATCCAGCCAAGGGGCGGTATTCCCAATGTGGAGGGCGCTCAAGACCCTTTGGCGATGACCTTGATGCGTTGACCCGGCTTGGGGTCGGTATCCAGCGCGCCATTGAGCAGGCGCAGTTGCGCTTCGGCGCGATTGCCCAGGGGTGAGCTTTTGGCCAACTGGGCAAAACCGCCGACCGGAAAGGCCTGTAGGTGCAGGGTCCAAGGCTGGGCGGCTTGGCGGTCAGCCGCCGTGAGGGGCCGAAAACTGGCCTCGGCCTCCCTCATCTGGGGCATGGCCCGGGATAGCGCGTAGGCATCGCGACTCAGGTACTGCAAGACATACTGGTGCGCATTGGGGCCGCTGATCAGCGTCAGCTCAACGTTCTGCCGTGCGCCTTGGGGGTTACGCACCACGCCGGAGAAATGGCTGGCGGGCAGGCCGTTGAGGGTGAGTTTTTCCAACTGCCCCTGCTCGGGATTGAGCATGCGGCGCACGATGTCTTCGTGATTGCTGCCGGCCTGGGCCGGCACGGGTTTGAGCGCCAGGCCGGCGTCTTCTGCCGCGTTGATCAAGGTCAGTGCATCGCTGCCGTTATGGATTTTCCAGCCCGGTGGTGCGGTAATCGCAAGCCCTAGGCCTTCATGGTAGAAATTGCGGCCTCGGCTCAGGCCCTGGGCCGGGCTTTCACCGAAAGTCATGCCGTCGATGGCCTTGAGATAACGTTCTCGTCCATCGTCACGGTACGGGGCAGTCTCGCCCTCATAGCTGGCGGCGATGGCGCTGATCTGGGCCAGGCGCTGGTCGTTGCTGGGATGGCTGGCCAACCAATTGGCGCCCTGCGGCGCCGGGCGGCCTTCGGCCTTGGCCTGATCGGCGGCAAAGCGCTCTTGCTGTTTGAGCACGCCAATCACGTCCACCATGTTTTGTGGGCGGTAGTGGCTGCGTGAGAGGTATTCAGCGCCGAGTTCATCGGCCTGAAGCTCTTGATCGCGGCTGTAGGAGGCGATGTAGCCGGCGGCAGCACTTTGAGAGGCTTGCCCCAGCGCTTGCGAGGCACCGCCCAGGCCCTGGGCTTCCAGCACGGCGCCAAGCACGCTGGCCGCCAGCACGCCAAAGCCGGCCGTCTGCTGGCGTGTCGCCCGCTGAGCGCCATGGCGTGCCGTGACATGGCCGATTTCATGGCCCATCACACCAGCCAGATCGGCTTCATTGTCCAGGTAGGCCATGATGCCCCGGGTCACGTAGACGTAACCGCCGGGCAAGGCGAAGGCGTTGACCTCAGGGCTGTCGAGTACCGTGAAGTGCCAGCTCAGCTGAGGCCGGTGCGAGGCTTGCGCCAGGCGCTGCCCCAACTCGTTCACATAGGCCTGGAGTTTGGGGTTGGCCACGGACTGATATTCCTGCATCACCTGCTGATGGGCCTTGGCGCCTTCGGCCACTTCGCTGGCCTCGTCCATCACGGTGAGTTCGGTGCGCCCGGTCACGGGGTTGACCACCGCCGTGCCGCAGCCGCCCAGCCCCAGGCTCAGGGTGAGGACCGCTGCAGCGGCCCGGGAATATCGGGCCCGGTCTTGCATCAGTCGGCCTTGCGCAGTGCCCAGAGTTGCAGCACGTTGTCGAGCACGGCGCGGCTGAGTTCGTCGCGTTGCTGTGGGTCAGCCATGCGAGCTTGTTCCGCTTCGGTCTGCTGGCTTTCATCACCACCAAGCAGGGTGATGGGGGCCAGCAGCGGGCCGGTGACCGGGTCGGAGAACAGCGGGGTCCAGGCGTCAGGCGCAAGATCCACGGCGGTCAAAAAGCCCAGGGCCCATTCTTCGGCATCGATCAGGTCTTCACCTTCGTCTTGCTCGGCGACGCTGAAGATGGGCTCCCACAACTCGGGTTTGGCGGTCCATTGCCAAGCGATGGAGCGCAGGTGGCGCAGCACCAGCAGCATCACGCGTTTGCGTTGCTTGCCGCTGACGAAGGGGTAGTTTTCGGGTTTGGTCTCGGCGGCGAGGTCCTCGCCATCGCCACCCCAGACTTCGGGCAACCAGGCTGCGCCCGGCAACTTGGGCAGCACTTGGGGGCTCAGCAAGAGGCCGGCCAGATAGCCGTCCAGCGCCTCGATGTTCATGGCGTCAACGCTGGGCAGCTTGGTCAGCATGTCATCCAGCGTGGACAACTCTTCGTCGGAGAGCGGCTGGTGGTCGGAGTTGGGGTCGTACTGAGGATATTCCATGGCCTGATTGTCGCCGCTCTGGCGGCTTCAAGCCATGGAAGTCAGAAGCGGCTGCGCGCTTTTTTGCCGTCGAACTCGGCCAGCTGTGTTTTCAGCAAGGCCATCAACACCCGGGCGTTGGCTTCGGTCAGGGCAATCACGCTGGTGGGCTCGATGCCTTCCACCGGTGTTTTCGGGGTGATCAGCACGTCCACCTTGAACAGCATCTGGCCATGGATGTTGTTGCTGGCGGCTTTGAATTTTTGGATTTCGATGTTGTGAACTTTCATGTCTCTATCCTACCTTCAGCTAAAAATGGTACGAAAACCCTGCAGCATTTTCATGCCGGCCAGCAGCAACCCACCCGCCACCACGCCCAGCAAGCCATTGACCAGCATGGGCGCCAAGACGGCCAAAGGCCCCATGAAACTAGCCAGCATCGCGGGCGCTTCATGCAGCAGGGGTAAGCCGTGGGCGAGGATGCCCCCGCCCACCAGAAACATGGCGACCGTGCCGGCCACGGCCAAAATCTTCATCAGCACGGGCGCGGCGGTCACCAGGCGGCGGCCCAGCGCGCGGCTGAATGCGCTCGGCCGCTGGGCCAAGTGCAGCCCAAGGTCATCCAGTTTGACAATCCCGGCCACCAAGCCGTACACGCCGACTGTCATCAAAATGGCAATGCCCGTCAACACCATCACCTGGGTGAGAAACGGTGCGCTGGCCACTGTGCCCAAGGTGATGGCAATGATCTCGGCCGACAGGATGAAGTCGGTACGGACCGCACCCCGAATCCGCTCAGTTTCGAAGTCATGCAAATCAGGCAGGGGCGTCTCGGCCGCGGTGTCTGCGATCACGGGCGCGGCGGCATGCGGCGGCGCCTTGTGCACGAGTTTTTCAAAGCCTTCAAAGCAGAGGTAGGCCCCGCCCACCATCAGCGCCGGCGTGACGGCCCAGGGCGCCCAGGTGCTGACGGCCAAGGCCCCGGGAACCAGGATGGCCTTGTTCTTGAACGAGCCTTTGGCCACAGCCCACACCACGGGCAATTCACGCTCGGCGGCGATGCCGCTGACTTGCTGCGCGTTCAGGGCCAGATCGTCGCCCAGCACGCCGGTGGTTTGTTTGGCGGCCAACTTAGACAGCGTGGCCACGTCGTCCAGAACGGCGGAAATATCGTCCAACAAGAGAAGAAGGCTGGCAGCCGCCATGAAGTGTCTTTCAGCAAGGAGATGCAAGAGGGGCAAAAGATGCAAAGGATGCCAGGAGCAGCGATGCACGCAAGGCGCCTGCCCGTGGCAAACTGACGCTCATTCTCTCTTTTGGAAGACGTTCATGCAGAAGAAAATCGCATGCAGCTGCAGCACGCTCGGCGGTGAACGCCGCACAGCCTGGCTGGGCGCGGCGGTATTGGCCGTGGCAACCTGGGGTGCGCAAGTGCACCCCGCCCAGGCGCAGGTGAGCGGTGCTGCCGCGTCGCCCAAGGCGGTGTACAACGAGCAGGCGGACGCCCGCAGTGAGCTCAACCAGGCCCTCGCGGCGGCGAATGCGCAGAAGAAAAACGTGTTGGTCGTTTTCGGCGCCAACTGGTGCAGTGACTGCCGTGCCTTGGACCGCAAGATGAACGAAGGCAACTTAGCGGCCCCTGTCTCCCGGCGTTGGGTGGTGGTGAAGGTGGACGTGGGCCGCTTCAACCATAACGTTGATCTGGCGCAGCAGATGGGGGTGAGCTTGAAGAAGGGCATTCCTGCTGTGGCGGTGCTCGGGCGCGATGGGGACGTGTTGAAGGCCACCAATGGCGGCGAATTGGCCGATGCCCGCAATATGGGTGACGACGCTGTGCTGCGGGTGCTGGAAGGCCTGCACGCCACGCAATGACGCCAGGGCAAATTTCTACGTCTTTGTGATGATGTTGACATAGCGAGTTATTTAGACTGCATCCATCAGGGTCAAGTCTTGCCTTTTGCCTCGGCCTGAACTACCTTTCAGGCATGGCACGTCCACTTCGCATTGAAATTGCCGGCGCTGCGTATCACATCACCGCGCGATGTGATCCGGGCGCTGATGCGTTTGTCGATGATGCGGACCGGCTCACGTTTTTGAGTCTTCTGGCGCAAACCCAGCAGCGCTTTGATGTGCAGGTGTTGGCGTACAACCTGCTGCCGGATCATTTCCATGTGCTGCTCTTCACCCGGCGCGCCAATTTGTCGCGGTTGATGCGCCATTTGTGCGGGGTCTACACGCAGGCTTACCGCCGGCGGCATGGGGGGCAGGGGGCTTTGTTCCATGGCCGCTTCAAAGGTATCTTGGTCGACCGCGAAGCCCATTTGCTGGACGCTTGCCGTTATGTCGAGCTCAATGCATATCGCCTTGGCTTGGCCAAGGAGCCCGGCGCGTGGCCGTGGTCGAGCTATCCCGCGCATGCGGGCCTGGCGCCTGTGCCGGCCTGGCTGGAGGCCGATGGTTTGTGGGCTTATGTGCTGGATCGACCCCTGGCCGGCGCTGCCGATCGGCGCCATGCGGCGGCGCGTTATGCGCGGCTGGTGGCATCAGCACCCGATTTGCAGCTGTGGCCGGGGCAATTACGGCGCCAGATTTTCCTTGGTGACGAGGCTTTTGTTCAACGCACTTTGACTCAACTGGGCAAAGTGGGGCGTGCTAGCGGAGGGCGCCGTAGCGTATCGGCGCGCCTGGCCCAGCCCGGCCGGGCGGCATCCGCCGTGTGGGCCGATTGTCAGCGCCGCAGTGCCTCCCGCGAGCAGGCGCTGTACCTTGCACACACCGAGGGTGGACTGTCCATGACGTGCCTGGCGCGGATGCAGGGAGTGTCGGTGTCCCGGATCAGCCGCTTGGTGTCCTCGTTCGAGCATCAATGGGCTTGAACCCAGCGCGGGCGCAGCTGGGATCTGTCCCCGCAGGCTGTGGATAAATGCGTGGGTAAGCTGCCTACTGCATCAACAAGTCATTGATATGAAACGAGTTTCAATGATTTGCTGCAAATTGTGGCAGCCGACTCTTTTGGAGTGATGTTGAGCGCAGGCGGGTTTGCCGTACTCAACATCGGAAGAGATCAGTGCGGGAGCGCGTTTGCCGGCGCCGCCAGATCGGCGTCTGCCCAGGCTTCCTGGCTTTGCTCGCGGGCCGCTGTCAGTTGCTGGCAGAGTTCAAACACACCCAAGGAGTCGGCCCCAACTTGTTCAGGCATGGGTTGGCTGGCAATGTCGGCGGGCAAATCGGTGAGGGCGCCCAGTAGCTGGAACAGCAATTCCAAGGTTGGCTCCCCCCCGGCCTCCATCTGGCGGGCCAGGCCCAGGCTTCGGCACAAATACCAGCAGGCTTGTGCGGCGTTGTCGCAATGGGCTTGGTACAGGGCTTCGGTCTCAAGTGCGGCGCTGCGGGCGTTTTGCTCAGCCCGGGCCAATGCGATGTCGTCGACGTTCAGTGGTTCAGGAAAAACATGGCAGGCGTCAATCGGCGCATCGCCCAACTCCGCGAACTCCGCAAAATCCGCGAAGTCTGCGTGATTGAATTGCGCCGTTGGTGTCAATTTGATTGCCATGATTCGCCCTGACTGCTTGAACCTTGATCGTAGGCGCTGAAGGCCGAAACCGCGACCCGTGCTTGCGGGGGAGGTGGGGCCGCAAGCGGCTGACGGTGTGAAATTATCACGCGTCGGGCCGATTTGCGGCGTTTTTCAGCGTTTCTTGGTCGGCCGTGTCCAGCCGCTGATCGACAGCTGTTTCCCGCGCGCCACACTCAGCTCACCGGAAGCCACCGGTTTGGTGATGGTGGAGCCACCGCCGATGGTGGCGCCCGCGCCGATGGTGATGGGCGCGATCAGCACACAGTTGGAGCCCACATGCACATCGGCGCCGATTTCGGTGCGGTGCTTGTTGGCGCCGTCGTAATTGGCGGTGATGGAGCCCGCGCCGTAGTTCACGCGCTCGCCCACCGTGGCATCTCCCAGGTAAGCCAGGTGATTGGCCTTGGCGCCGCGCGCCAGGGTGGAATTTTTGACTTCCACAAAGTTGCCGATGTGCACCTCGGCCCCCAGGTCGGCACCGGGCCGCAGGCGGGCAAACGGCCCGATCAAGGCGCCTTCGCCCACCTTCACGCCGAGTTTTTCGCCGTCGATGTGGGTGAACTCATGAATGCGGGCACCGGCCGCAATTTCTGCGTTGCGGATCACGCAGTTGGCACCGATGCGCACGCCATCGCCCAGGCTGACCTGACCTTCGAACACGCAATTGACGTCGATCTCCACGTCCTGGCCACAGCGCAGCTGGCCGCGAATGTCCAGCCGGGCGGGGTCGGCCAGGCGCACGCCGGCTTCCATCAAATCAAGGGCTTGTTCGCGTTGAAAGCGGCGCTCCAGGTCGGCGAGTTGCACGGGGCTGTTGACGCCCAGCACTTCGGTTTCGTTCGGGGCGGCAACGCCCAGCACGGGTACGCCTTCGGCCACGGCCATGGCGACGATGTCGGTCAGGTAGTACTCACCCTGCACATTGTTGTTGCTGAGCTGGCTCACCCAGCGCTTCAGGGCACCAGTGGGCGCGGCCATCATGCCGGTGTAGCCTTCGGCGATGGCCCGTTGTGCCGGGGTGGCATCTTTATGCTCGACGATGGCCTGCACTGGGCCGTCGCTGCCGCCGCCTTCACGGATGATGCGGCCATAGCCGGTGGGATCTTCAAGATGAATGGTCAGCAAGACGAGCGCTTGGCCCCCGCAGGCCGCCACCAGGCGCTGGGCGGTGGCGGGCTTGATCAGCGGGACGTCGCCGTTCAAGATCAAGGTGCAGCCTTCGCCTTCCAGTGCCGGCACGGCTTGTTGAATGGCGTGGCCAGTGCCCAGTTGCGGCATCTGGCGGACGAATTGCAAAGCGGGTGCGGCCACCGCCGCTTCCACTTGCTCGGCGCCGTGGCCGGTGATGACGATGCGGCGCTGGGCCGGCAGGCCGTCGGTCATGCTGAGCACGTGCTGAAGCAGCGAACGCCCGGCCAGCTTGTGCAAGACCTTGGGCAGGGCCGATTTCATGCGGGTGCCTTTGCCCGCGGCCATGATGACAATGTTCAGCGCCATAAAAAATCGCGACTTCAGTGTTGAAGCCGCGATTATGGCTGGCGTGGATGACGCTTCAGTGCGGTGCTGACGCGGGGGCGGGCACCGGCGCTTGTGCTGGTGCTTGTACCTGTGCTTGCGTGTTGACCTGCACCGTCACCCGGCGGGGTTTGGGATCAACCTGTGGGAAGTCGCTCATCGCGGCATCGAACATGGCGCCGATCAAGGCCCGGTCACCGGGGCTCACCCCTTCATTGCTGGCACGCGCTTCGTACAGCGGCTCAGCCGTTTTGCGATCACGCACCAACACCGCCACGGCTCGGTCGAAACGCCGATCCATCAAAGGGTCGCCGGGAAAGGGGATCCCGCCACGGCGCGGGCCCAGCGCGTAGCCATACCCGAAGCCATAGCGCCAAGCCGTGTAATTGCCGTGCCATCGCCACCACAGCGGGTCGTCCCAGGGCGCACGGTCGCTGGCGTTCACTCGCACGCCCAGCGTCACAAGGTAGTCGGCGGCTTGGGTATCAGGGGTCTCGGTGAAGCCCGCCTTGGCCATGGCTGCGCGGGCGCCTTCTTCCATGCGGGTTTGCACCTCGGCGGCGTCACCGGGCATTTGCTGCGAGGGCAGGCGGTCGAAGGCGTAGCTGCCGGGCTTGCGCTCGGGCGTCCAATTGCCATAGGTGGAAACTTCGCTGCTGACGGTGTAGATGCCGTTGCAGGCGCTGAGGCCCAGCACGGCAACGGCAGCCCAGCCCACCAGGCTGGCCGTGAAAAGTCGACGACGGTTCATGATGTTGCGCCTCTCCTCGTGTGTCTGGATGGCGTCATTGTCGGCCTGAATGATTGAGCGACTGTATCTGTCGTGTTAACGGCGCGCCTGCGCTGACTGCGGCAGTTTGTGGGCGCGCTCACTTGCGTTTACCTGCGCTCAGCTGCGCCTCAGGGGGATCACCGCGCTAACGCTTTGGGTGGACGGTGGTGCGCAGCTTTCATCCTCATCGAAGGCAATGTCGCCTGCCGCATCCGGTACGCCGGTGGCTTGGATGGTGCGGAAGGGAAACAGCTCACGGTCCATCATGTGCGAGGGCACGACTTTGCCCATCGCGGTGAACATGTTCTCCACCCGACCCGGGAACTTCGTTTCCCACTCGTTGATCATGGCCTTGACTTGCACGCGTTGCAGGTTCTCTTGGCTGCCGCACAGGTTGCACGGGATGATGGGGAACTCGCGGTGAGCGGCCCAGCGCACCAGATCAGGCTCGGCCACATAGGCAAGTGGGCGGATCACCACGTGTTTGCCCGTGTCGCTCACCAGCTTGGGCGGCATGCCCTTCATGCGGGCGCCGAAGAACATGTTCAGCAGCAGCGTAACGACGATGTCGTCGCGGTGGTGGCCCAGCGCAATCTTGGTGGCGCCTAACTCTTCAGCGACGCGGTACAGGTTGCCCCGGCGCAGGCGCGAGCACAGGCTGCAGGTGGTCTTGCCTTCTGGCACCAGGCGTTTAACGATGGAGTAGGTGTCTTGCTCCTCGATGTGGAAGGGCACGCCGCGTGTTTTCAGGTACTCGGGCAGGATGTGTTCCGGAAAGCCCGGCTGCTTCTGATCGAGGTTGACAGCAATGATCTCGAAGTTGATGGGCGCGCGCTGCTGCAGGTTCAACAAGATGTCGAGCATGGAGTAACTGTCTTTGCCCCCTGACAGGCACACCATGACCTTGTCGCCTTCTTCGATCATGTTGTAGTCGGTGATCGCCTGGCCCACCTGGCGGTGCAGGCGTTTGGACAATTTCTTGATGTCCACCGACAACTTGGCGTCCTGAGGGGTGTCGTCTTCGGGCAGGGGGGTGTTCATCGTCAAGGGACTCATCGGGTCATCAATTCAAAAGGTGTTCTTCAGGGCAGTTTGCGCAGGCGTTCGGTAGGTCACCAGTTGCCGCATTCGGCGCTAATGGCGACTTGGCAGTCCGGGAAAATTTCAAGCTTGGTGACCTTGATGCGCACGCCTGCCACGCCCGGCAATTTCATCAAACGGGTGCAGAGTTTGCCGAGCAGGGCTTCCAGCAGGTCGGTGTGCTCGGCGGTGCATTCTTCGATGATGATCAAGCGCACTTTGCGGTAGTCGAGCACATGGCCGATGTCGGCATCGCGAGAGACGATGGTCTGCGCGCCGAGGTTGACTTCGGCATCGACTTGAATGGGTTGTGGCCCTTCGCGTTCGAAGTCCAGCACGCCCAAATTGGCGCCGAAACGCAAGCCGCTGATGTGGATGATCTGGCGGTTGTTGCGCCGCAAGGCCAGCGGCGCCTGGCCTTCTTTCAGCGGACGCAGAAAACCTTCCGCCGCCTTGGCCGCCACCACGCCGTCGCCCAGGGCCGTTTGCACGCAGGGGTGTTGACGGCCGCTTGCGTCGCCCGCCACAAACAGGCCCAGCGCGGCGAAGCGAGGTTCATCGCGAAAGGGTTGCGAAGGCGCTGTGACACCCGCTCGCTGCAAGGCATCGCCCACCATCAGCCAAGCTTCGGGCGTGGCCTCGTAGCCCAGCAGCACCGCCACATGGTCGAAGCGCTCCTCGCCGTGGCTGCGGGATTGCACAGTCACCCCTTGCGCGTCGGGCCGCAACAGGGTCGGCAAAGGGCAGCGTGGCCGAGTGGTCATGGCCTCGCCCAGTGCCTGAACCCGTTCGACCAGGCCTTGCTGGGCACGCCAATCACTGCGCGACCACAGCGTGACCTGGTGGCCACGGGCCTGGAGAAACAGTGCGTTCTCGACCGCGTTGTCCCCGCCGCCGAGCAACAGGATGCGGCTTGGCGGCAACTGCGTGCGCCGTGCCGTGAGGCCCGGTGCATCCAGCACACGGGCATGGCCTTGTGGGCTCGGGAAAAAAGCTTCGGGCCGCAACGGCTGCAGGCCGGTAGCCAGCAATAGCGCGCGCGCCTCCAGAGGCTGCCCCCCATTCAGTTGCAATTGCCAGCCTTTGGCGGGCGTCCAGTCCAGGTGCGTAAGTTGCTGGCCCAGCAGCGTTTGAATGCCGCCATCGGCTGCATTGAAGGTACTCACATGCGCGGCAAGCTGGCGGCCCAGTGCGGCCAAGCTTTGCCCCGGGTGCCCCAGCACCCACTCTTGCTCGAAATCGAGCCCCTGCAGGTTGGCGCACAGTTGCGGCGCCCGCTCAATCAACGCGACCCGCAGGCCCAATTGGCACAGCCATGACGCTGCGCTGCAACCCGCAGGGCCGCCGCCCAGAATGGCAACATCGGTCAAGTGCGGCAGTGAATCGGGCATGGTGAGAGGCTCAAGGCGGGCAGGATCAACCTGCAATTATCCCTGTTTGGCCTCTCTTGGTGATCGCGGGCAGGTTCTTACAAGACGACTCTTGGCGCCCGGATGGCGAGGCGGTGGCGTTGCTCGCGCCAGAATTTGCGTACTCGCCAACCCAGCAACAGGGCGAGGAGGGCGCCATAGATCGCCGGTTCGGTGAAATTGTGTTTGCCTGCGCGCATCCAGATGAAATGCAGCATGCCGATCACCGCCACCACATACACCGCCTTGTGCAGCGCCTGCCAGCGCTTGCCACCCAAGTAACGGATGGCTTTGTTGAAGCTGGTGACGGCCAGCGGCAGCATCAGGGCCCATGCCGCAAAGCCCATCAGGATGAAGGGGCGTTTGGCAATGTCGTGGGCGATGTCGGCCGGCTCCAGTCCCATATCCAGCCAAGCGTAAGCCAACAAATGCAGGCAGCCGTAGGCAAAGGTGAATACGCCAAGCATGCGCCGAAAACGCAGCAGCGTCGGCTGGCCGGCAAGCACCCGCAGCGGGGTGATTGCCAGCGTCAGGCACAGGCCGCGCAATGTCCAATCGCCCAGGCGGCGGATCAGGGCTTCCGCAGGATTGGCGCCCAGCTGGTCATGGGCGGCCGCCCAGACCAGCAAGACCAGCGGCAGCAGGCACAGGGCGAACAGCAGGGGCTTGGCGGCGGGGTGCAGCCAGAGGGATTTTTGGGGCTTCATGGTTCAGAAATTCCGCTTCAGATCCATGCCGGCGTACAGCGAAGCCACCTGTGCTTCGTAGCCGTTGAACATCAGTGTCGGGCGCTTTTTGGTGAACAGGCCGTCTTCACCAATGCGGCGTTCGGTGGCCTGGCTCCAGCGCGGATGATCGACATGCGGGTTGACGTTGGAATAGAAGCCGTACTCCTGCTGGGCGGCCTTGGTCCAGCTGCTGGTGGGTTGCTTTTCCACGAAGCGGATCTTGACGATGGATTTGGCCGACTTGAAACCGTACTTCCAGGGGACGACCAATCGCACCGGCGCGCCGTTCTGGTTGGGCAGCACCTCGCCGTACATGCCAAAGGTTAGCAGGGTGAGCGGGTGCATGGCTTCGTCGATGCGCAAGCCCTCTACATAGGGCCAATCCAGCACGCCGGAGCGCACCCCGGGCATCTGCGCCTTGTCGGCCAGAGAAATGAACTCGATGAATTTGGCCTTGGACGTGGGCTCAACTTTTTTGATCAACTCGGCCAGCGAGTAACCCACCCACGGAATCACCATGGACCAGCCCTCCACGCAGCGCAGGCGGTAGATGCGCTCCTCCATGGGACTGAGCTTGAGGAGGCTGTCGAGGTCAAAGGTGCCGGGCTTGCCTACTTCGCCTTCCACGGCAACGCTCCAGGGCCGCGGCCGCAGCGTGCCCGCAGCACGTGCCGGGTCGGCCTTGTCGGTGCCAAATTCGTAGAAGTTGTTGTAGCTGCTGGCGTCTTGGTAGGTGCTGGGCTTGTCCAGCGTCATGGCGCCGGGCACCGCACTTTTGGCGCCTGCCAGCTTGGGCAGCTTGCCCGGCCCTTGTGTTTGCCCCTGCGCCAGCGCTTCGCGCCCCGCCCAGCTGGCGAGCGCTGCACCGGCCGCGCCGCTGGCCATCCGGCGCAGCCAGTCGCGGCGGGCTTCAAAAACGGCTTGGGGGGTGATTTCCGAGGTGGGAATCAGGTTCAAAGAGGGGGTCTTCATGGCAGCCTTTGCGAAGGGGGTTTGGCATGAGTCGTGCCAAGTCGCAAAAGCTTACGCTAACGGCGTTGAAGTTGCTTGACCGCGGATGAATGGGCTGGATGTGTGTGTGTGCCGCGGAGTCCGGTCCCCTTGGTGTTATCCCCTCACCACTTCATTTCGCCCTTGTTGACCTTGGCGCCCAGGTCCAAAGACATTGCACCCTCGGTCAGTTGTGGGTAGGCCTGGTTCATGGCGTTGATCAGCTCGGCACTGGTCTTGCTCGCAGCCAGATTCTTCTCGAAGGTCAGCAAATAGTCTTTGGTGAAGGTGATGGCGCTGGCGTCGACGGCAGTGCCGGCCTTCATGTGGCCGGGCACGACCAAGGCAGGCTTGAGCGCGGCCATTTCGTCCAACTGGGTGATCCAGGCGCTACGCTCGGCGACGCTTTGGGTGTCGGCCGTCCACACATGCATATTGCCGAACACCCCGATGTTGCCGACGATGGCTTTGATTGACGGGATCCACGCGTAGGGGCGGTGTGCCAAAACGCCTTGCGTGCCGCGGATCTCAATCGTCTGGCCGTCCAGCGTCAGGGTGTTGCCTTCCAGTGCGCGGGGCACCACGGGTTGGTGGGGCGCGTTGACGCCCATCTTGGGGCCCCAGAAGGCGACCTTGCCTGCCATCTTGGCCGTTAATTTGGCCAGCACGGCGGGGGTCGTCACGACGTCGGCTTGGGGGAAGAATTCTTTCAGTGTTTCGGCGCCAAAGTAGTAATCAGGGTCGGCCTGGCTCACATAGATGGTGGTGAGTTGTTTGCCGCTGTCGAGCACATTGGCGGCGATGCGCAGCGCATCCGCGCGGCTAAAGCCCGTGTCAATCACCATGGCTTGCGTGGCGCCGTAGATCACGGTGGCGTTGACATTGAAGCTATTGCTGCCGGCGTTGTACACCTTCACGGTCAGTGGCTGTGCGGCCTCGGCAGCGGTGAATGCGATGAGCAATGAGGCGGCGATAACGGTGGTGCGGATCATGGTGAACTCCAATCTGGGGGGGTGTGGAACGCCTGTTTGGCAGCGTTGGAGTGAACTTTAGTTTCAATATATGAACATATAAACCCCTTAAAATAGGCATTACTATTTCATAAATCGATCAAATCATGGATAGATTGACCGGCATGCAGGTGTTTGTGGCGGTGGCCCAAAGTGGCAGCTTCAGTGCGACGGCCGACAAGCTGGAGATGTCGCGGGCCATGGTGACGCGCTATGTGGGCGAGTTGGAGCAGTGGTTGGGCGCACGACTTTTGCAACGCACCACACGCAGCGTCACGTTGACCGACGCGGGTGAAAGCTGCCTGCGCCGTAGCCAGCAAATGTTGGCCTTGATGGAGAGCGTGGAAGAAGAAACCCAGCACCACGGTGGCGCCTTGCGCGGGCAATTGCGCGTGACCTGCAGCATGTCATTGGCCTATGCGCAGGTGGCCGGGGCCATCGCAGATTTTTTGAAGCTACACCCGCAACTCAAAATTGATCTGAATGCCAGCGAGGGGGCCTTGAACCTGGTGGAGGCGCGCATTGACCTGGCCTTGCGCATCAGCGCGGAGCCCGATCCCGCGTTGATTGGCCGCGGGTTGGCGCCCTGCACCTCGGTGCTGGTGGCCTCGCCCGAGTACTTGCGCGCACACGGCGTGCCGCAGCAACCGTCTGAGTTGGCGGCCCACCGTTGTCTGAGCTACGCCAACTTTGGCAAAAGCGTGTGGAAACTGCAGCGCGGCGATGAGACCGCTGAAGTGCGCGTGGCCAGCCATTTCAGCGCCAATGAAGCGACGGCGCTGTTGCAGGCCGCTTTGGCGGGCGGCGGCATCGCTTTGCAGCCGACCTATCTGGCGAATCCCCGTCTGCGCGATGGCAGCCTGCAAGCGCTGCTGCCGGACTGGAACCCGCCCGACATGACGCTTTATGCACTGTACCCATCGCGCAAGCATCTGTCCCCGGCGGTGCGCGCCTTGCTGGACTTCTTGGTGGAACGGTTCGCCCAGCCACCCTGGACCCTCGCCGATTGACGGGTGTCGACAAGGGGCGGGCCCCGGCTGTCGACGCACTCGTTCTTAAAGCGTGCCGTAGGAATGCAGCCCCGACAGGAACATGTTCACACCCAGGAAGGCGAAGGTGGTGACCAACAGGCCGCCCAGCGCCCACCAGGCGGACACGGTGCCGCGCAGGCCCTTCATCAGGCGCATGTGCAGCCAGGCTGCGTAGTTGAGCCAGACGATCAGGGCCCAGGTTTCCTTGGGGTCCCAGCTCCAGTAGCCGCCCCAGGCTTCGGCCGCCCAGAAGGCTCCCAAAATCGTGGCGATGGTGAAGAAGGCGAAGCCGAGGGCGATGGCCTTGTACATCAGGTCGTCCAGGATCACCAACTCAGGCAGGCGCGCGGTTAGCTTGTGCCGCAGGGCGATGCACAGGCCAAAGAAGGCTGTCAGGCCGGCGACCTTGCGCACCCAGCCGTCCAGCCCGGCCACCACCTCGGGCGACAGGCCCGCGCCGAAACGGGTGGCCACAATGGTGACGATGACTGCAGCCGGCACGGCCACAAGGCCTACCAGCAGGGCGCGCGGCGTGGCGGCCTTGAGCAGATAGGCCAGGCCCACCATGGCAGAGAGAGCGAAGGTGCCATAACCCACAAAATTGGCGGGCACGTGGATCTTCATCCACCAGCTTTGCAGGGCGGGCACCAGGGGTTGGATTTCTTGCGCGTCGCGGGCCACCGTGTACCAGATCAAAAAGGAAACGGCGGTGCTGATCACCAGCAGCACATAGGCGCCCAATGCGCGGGTCTTGAAGCGGGCTTCGTAGTAGAGGTAGAACAGCGCCGTCAGCCAAGCGAACAGCACAAACACCTCGTAGAGATTGCTGACGGGGATGTGGCCGATGTCGGGGCCGATCTGGTGGCTTTCAAACCAACGCACCATGGTGCCGGTGAGCGCCATGAACACAGCGCCCCAGGCCAGCTTGGAGCCGATCAACTCGGCCGTGCTGTTGTTGCCGCGCTGGGTGAAGAAGCCACCCCAGTAGAACAGCGTGCTCATGTAGAACAGCACGCTCATCCACATGATGGCGCTTTGGCTGGAGAGCATGTATTTCAGCCAAAACACTTGGTCCGCCGCAGCCAGATCGGCGCCGAAGCTGTCGCTGTGCTGGCCGTAGAGCTGGATCGCGCTGAGGCTGGCGATGCCCACGCACAGCGTGAGCAGGCGCAAGGGGCGCCAGAACCAGCCCAAGGCGATCAGGGCGGGTACGGCAAAAGTCAAGATACCTTTTTCGTAGCCATTCATCGAGACACCGTAGCGTTGGAAGGCAAACAGGCCGCCGCCCAGGATCATTGCAGCGAACAGCCAGTCGGCCACGCTGCGCTGTGTGAAATAGCCTTGCCGGCCCAGGGTTTTGCTGGGTGCTAGACCCGGTTTGAGGGCAGTAGATGCGGTGTTCATACGCTTTCTTCCTTCAGCAGAGCAGCCTTGAGCTGCTCAAATTCGGTCGCGACGTCAGGGGACTCTCGCGTGCAGGACAAGGCCATGCGCACGCGCGTGGTATCGATTTGGCCCGGGGCGCTTTCCAGCCAGACCCAGAGGCGGCGTTCTTTGATGTAGAGCATCGCAAGCACGCCGATGATCAGCAAGATCGCGCCCAGATACACCAGCTTTTGCCCCGGCGCCCGGGTGACCTGGAACACGCTGGCCTGTACTTGCTTGAATTCATCCAACTGCACCAGCACCGGCGAAGGGTAGAACATGCTGTCCGACAAGGCCAGCACTGATTGCGTCATGAAGGTCTGCGTCTGGGCGTCTGTGGCAGGCGGCGTTTGGCCGGCCTGCTCGCGGCTGATCTTGTACAGCTCGAACAGGCTGCCGTTGAGAATGCGCAGCAGCACCTCGCTGACCCGTTGCTGCTCGGCGGCCGGTACTTCGGTTTCGATGAAGTTGGACAGCGCGGGCAGGCCGCCTTGGAGTTCGGCCGTGGCGGTGGCGGTGCTGGCACCGGCACCGGCACTTGCAGCAGAACTGCCTGATGCCGCAACATCCGCAGCGCCCGCCGAGCCTACCTTGGGTTTGGTCTTTTCGACACCCGCAAAAAGCCCCAGCGCCCGAGCCGCCGTGGCCTGCAACTGCGGCAACATCTGGGGTTTGTCGGCGGGGGTGGCCATCTCGGCATAGCGGCGTGCGGCTCTTTCGCGCCGGGGGGTGTCCAGCAGCGCGGCGCGCAGGTTCAGCCAACTTTGCATGCTGGCGCGATCATCCGCTGGGATTCGAAGGTAGCGGAAGCCGTCATTGAGGTTCTCCCGCACGCCGACCAGAAACACCGATTGGCCCTCCAGTGTTACGGGCGACATGTAGTTGTTGAATTCGCGGCGCTGCCCCGCGGCGTCGATCAGCTTGTAGCTGAAGGACGGGCCGATATTGTGCAAGGCCTTGTCGTTTGGATTGCGGGCGCCGCTGCCCAGGTGCTTGCCCAGGGTGTCCACCAGATCGACACGGCGAACATCCGTGCTGGTGTCGGCGCCGGAGTTGCTGCTCATGTTTTCAACGTTGATGACGCGCAGGCTGCCCAGTTCCAGGGTGAGTGCGTCCTTGTCGTTAGGGCCTGTTTTTAGCGTCACGGTATTGCCCACGCGGCCTTGCAGGGCCACGGGTTTGCCGCCGCCTTGCAGGGGGTACGCCAGCAGTTTGAGCTCGGAGCCGCCGTCGTCAAAGCTGCTCTGGTACAGGGCAACGCCTTGATGGATCAGGGGTTCATTGACCTTGATCTTGGCTTCGGTCAGCTTGCCGGTGTCGTGGTCGCGGATGATCACATCGCTGGCGAACAGCTTGGGCATGCCGGTGTCGTAGTACTCGACGATGAACTTTTTCAGCTCCACGTCAAAGGGCAGGTCTTGCAAGACCACGCCGGTGGGCATGGACAGGATAGCGGTGGCGGCACGCCCGCCCTCCGGCACCATCAGATTGCCGCGAAAGCTGGGGTTGCCGGGGGGCAGGCGGTGGTCGGCGGTGACTTCGCTGATCAGGCCGCCGCCTTCATAAACCGACTTGTTTTGCGCCCACATCAGGCCGCGCAGCAGCAAGTCGCCGTCCAGCAGGCCGCCCAGGCAGACCAGCACAATGGCCGAGTGCGCTGCCAGATAACCCACCTTGTTGGCGGCACCTTTGCGGGCCGCCACCATCACGCCACGGTCGCGCACCTGGATCTTGGCTTTCCAGCCCGCACCGCTCAGCAAGCTGGAGACCTGGGCCAAGGCCGCTTCGGTGCCGCCCGCCATATGGCCAAGCGCTTTGTGGTGAAACGATTGCAGCGACTGCTCGCGCACATGCTCTTTGTAGTTGCGCAGGTCCTGAATGATCTTGGGAGTGTTGCGCAGAATGCACAAACTGGTGGAGGTGACCAGAAAACCCAGGATCAGCAAAAACCACCAGGCGCCATAGACGGTGTAGAGATCCAGCTTGCCGAACACCTCAGACCAAAATGGCCCGAACTGGTTGACATAGTTGTTCAGCGGTTCGCGCTGCTTGACCACGGTGCCGATCACCGAGGCGATGCAGATGACGGTCAGCAAGGACACGGCAAAGCGCATGGACGCCAGCAGATCCAGCAACTCGCGCATCAGGGGTTGACGCCGGGCGGGCAAGGGCGCGGGCGCCGACAAAGGGAGCGGCGGAGCAAGGGGCGTGTCACTCATGGGGCAGATTGTCGCGGGAGCGGTGCAGGGGCGGAACAGGATGAAAAAAGGCCGGTGAAACTCACCGGCCTTTTGTATTTTTTGACGTGATTGCCTTTTGTCTCAGGCGCATCGCTGGCCCGAACAGCGCATCAAAGGCATCAACGCAGGCCGGCGATGTAGTCGGCCACGGCCTTGATTTCGCGGTCGTTCATTTTGGCGGCAACACCGGCCATCTGTACGTTGTTTGTGCGGGTCCCGGCGCGGAAGGCGTTCAATTGGGCCTCGGTGTAGTCAGCGTGCTGACCAGCCAGGCGCGGGTACTGCACAGGCAGACCGGCGCCACTCGGGCCGTGGCAGGCTGCGCAGGCGGGGATTTGGCGGTCGGCAATGCCGCCACGGTAGATCTTTTCGCCCAGGGCGACCGTGTCCTTGTTCTTGGCGAAGCCTTCTTTGGCGTGCTTGGTGGCGTAGAAGGCCGTGACGTTCTTGATGTCTTCGTCCGACAGCGTTGACGCCATGCCCTTCATGATCGCGTTGTTGCGAACACCGGACTTGAATTCATTCAGCTGCTTGGCCAAGTACTCAGGGTGCTGACCTTGCAAAATCGGGTTGGTTGGCGCGCCCCGGCTGCCGTCTGCCGTGTGGCAGGCCGCGCAAACTTGACTGGAGATGGCTTGACCTTTGGCCAAGTCGGGTTTGGCAGGTGCTGCGCCCTCGTTTGCCATCGCGGCAGACGTCAACACAAAGCCCGACAACAGGAAAACCAGAGGTTTCAACAAAGCAGCAGTCTTCATCATGAATATATTGATTCGGTAAGCGCAACCCAGGGATTTTACAATGGCAATTCACTAGCGCCCTATTAAACATGACCAACACCTCTGCAACACCGCAACAAACCCCTGCGGATGATCCAACTGACAAGGTGGTGTTGGGTTGGACCCACACCGCCCGGTTCTTGACTACCGCCAGCGAATTGGTGCACCTGCCCCCCAATGAATTGCCGGAAATTGCCTTCGTCGGGCGCTCCAATGCGGGCAAATCCACCGCCATTAATACCCTGGCGCAGCAAAAGCGTCTGGCGTTCGCCTCCAAGACGCCTGGGCGCACACAGCACATCAATTTGTTCGAACTGGGCCCCAAGGACGCCGCCAACGCCTGGTTTGCCGACTTGCCGGGTTACGGCTACGCCGCAGTGGCCCGTTCGGCCAAGCTGCGCTGGCAGAAGGTGATGGCCGATTATCTGGAGGTGCGACGCAGCTTGTCCGGCGTGGTGCTGATGGTGGATTCCCGCTTGGGCCTCACCGATCTCGACAAGCAACTGCTGGAATTTGTCAGGCCGCGCGTCAGCAGCGGTGAGATCAAGCTGCTGGTGCTGCTGACCAAATCTGACAAGCTCAACCGCAAAGAGGCGGACGCGGCGCTGTTCGGTACACAGGATTTTCTGGGCGAAATGGCTACGGAGGCGTCCGACGTGTCGGTGACGCTGTTCTCGGCCCTGAAGAAAAAGGGCGTCGAGGATGTGGCGCGTGCGCTGTACGAGTGGGTGCACGTTGCGCCGACGCAGGTTGAAGCTGATTTGGCTGATCCTGCCGTGGCGCCAATCACACCGCAAGCTGCGGCGGAGTGAGTTGCTGAAGCCGCCGCAGGGCGGCGGGCCTGCCTCAGCCGCCGCTCTCGTCGTCGTCCAGATCCTGCATCAGGGTGCTCATGGCGCGGGAGACCAAGCTCTCTTCGTCCAGCTTGGTGATCAAGCCGTTGGCCAGCAATTTCTCGACAGCGCCGCGTGTGAGCGAATGGCGCTCCGAGGGGTCTTGCCCGATGAACAGGTAGAACTTCGCGTTCTCGCTGATCCAGGCCACTTGGGCGGAGCCCCATTCGCCCTGCACGAACAGGTGATACCAATTGCCCAGGCGGATGCGGTCCAGCCATTGATCGCGGGCCGTTTGCGCCGTCGGCGAGTTGGCTTCGTCGTAAAGCTGCACCGGCATGGTGGGCAACTGGCCGCGATCGATCTTGGTGTTGGTCCAGTGGTCGGGCATGCGTGATTCGCGCTCGACCAGCAGGCGGCTGACCGTGGCCTCTGGCGACGGTGCCAATGTAGGCACAGTGCCGGGAACGGGCGTGGCCTGCCGCACATAACCTTCTGGCAAAGCGGGGAGGCCGCGCAGCAGGCGGCCATGCATTTGCATCAGTTCTTGCAGCACGGGCTCTGTGTCGGCCGGGCTCAACGCAATGCTGTCGCAGCCTTGTTTGAATCCTTCTAGCAGGGCGGGCAGTTTGTGCCGCAAGGCCTGGCGGGAGGTTTCTTCAGGCACGGTTTGGAGGCTGTCCAGCAGGCGGTCAACCCAGTCAATTCGGGCACTGACTTGCGGGGCATCTTCACCCTGCTGCACCATGGCCTGGACGATCACGCGGGGCCACTGCGTGTGCAGGAACTGGAAGACGCGCGGCCCCAGCGGCGCGCCAAAGCTCTGAGCGCTGATTTGCTCTGCGACCAGCTTTAGCCATTGACCGCGCATTTGCTCGCGCTCCAGCGCGGCCAAGGCACTGGCACTGCCCTGGCTGCGTTGTTGGGCTTGGGCGCTGATGTGGGCGTCCACCCGGTCAAGCACTTGCTGAAACAAGAGCGCGCTGGGCGTGGCGCTTTCAATCAGCAGCGGCAACTCACGGTCCATGAATTGCAGAAAGGCTTGCAGGCTTTCGTTGTCCACCCGGTCAAACGCCATGCCGTGCGCGGCGACCCGATTGAGCAAGCGCCAGGTGGGGTGGTCTTGACGGTGCAGCAGGCTGGCGTCGCTGCGGGACAAACGCACCACCGCCACCTGCAGCCGGGCCAGCAGTGCTTTTAGCGGTGGCAGCAGCCGCGGGTCGGCAAGAATTTGGTCGTAGAGCCGGCTGAGCATGTCCTGCCCGCCCGCCTTGATGAATACTGGCTCTTTGCTACCTGTGGCGGCTGGGCTGCGGGGCAGATTCTGTGGTCGACTGTTGTGTTGATTGACGCGCCGGGTCAGGCCGTCCAGTGTGGCGGGCTCGGTCTGGCGGCGTGCGTCTTTGAGGCGCAAATCCGCATCGCCATCGCGAATTTTCGAGGCATGGGTGACCAGCAGCGCATCCATTTCGGCGGCCCGCAATAAGCTGCACAGATCCATGTACAGGCTTTGTAGCCCCAGGGCCAGCGGCGTGGCCGCGACCTGCATCAGGCCGTAGCGCCGCTCCGGGTCCATTTCAACGCCGGACAAGGCACGCAGCAGCGCGTGGGCAAACAGGGCTGGCCGCAAAGGATTTTCATTTTTACGGGCGCGTGCGGTGCCGCGCAGTGCTGCAAAAAAATTTCCCAACTGGTGCAACTCCGGCGCGCATTGCTGCTCAACGGTGTTGATCACGTGGGCGATGGCCACGTCCTGCAAGGCTTGGCGTTCGTCCACCAAACTGAGGCTGTCCAAACTGCCGGACCGCTGTGGTGAGGGACTGTCCCCCTGGGGGCTGGCGGCCAGAGTTTGTCGCATGGAGGATTCGAAGTCCGCCACGAAACTTGGCTGCACCCGGCGCCAGGGTTCTTGCAGCGCAAAGTGTTGCGGCTTTGCTTTGAACTCATCTTGCAGGGCGTTGAACAAGCCGAGGCTCAGCCCGGGTAGATGGGCTTGCGCTGCCGAAAGGAGCGTGTTGAGGTTGGGGGCGGCCATGGTGCGTTGGGAACGGGGAGTCGAACATTATGTAGGCGAGCCGCCCTGAAATCAGGGACATCCTAGGGAGCCCCCCCGAGGCAAGTGCCTTTTCGTGCTTTGCCAACGAAAAAGGGCCGCAGCGAATGAGCTGCGGCCCTTTTTTGTTTTTCAGGCATGACCCTGGGCGGGTCATGCCGGAGGGTGGGGCAATTACATGCCCATATCGCCCATGCCACCCATGCCGCCCATGCCACCAGGCATGCCGCCGCCGGCTGCTTCTTCCTTCGGCGACTCAGCGACCATGCACTCGGTCGTCAACATCAGCGAAGCGACGGAAGCTGCGTTTTGCAGAGCCGTACGGGTCACCTTGGTCGGGTCCAGAATGCCCATTTCGATCATGTCGCCATAGGTGTCGTTGGCAGCGTTGAAGCCGTAGTTGCCCGAACCGCCCAACACGGCGTTGATCACCACGCTGGGCTCGCCGCCGGCGTTGTAAACGATCTCGCGCAGGGGGGCTTCGATGGCCTTCAACACCAGCTTGATGCCGGCGTCTTGGTCGGCGTTGGCGCCGACGATGGTGCCAGCCGCTTGCTTGGCGCGCAGCAGAGCCACGCCGCCACCGGCCACGATGCCTTCTTCCACAGCAGCGCGGGTTGCGTGCAGGGCGTCTTCAACGCGGGCCTTCTTTTCCTTCATTTCGACTTCGGTCGCAGCGCCGACCTTGATCAGTGCAACGCCGCCGGCCAGCTTGGCCACGCGCTCTTGCAGCTTTTCACGGTCGTAGTCGCTGGTGGCTTCTTCGATCTGGATGCGCACTTGCTTGACGCGGGCTTCGATGTCGGCTGCAGCACCCAGGCCGTCGATGATGGTGGTGTTTTCCTTGCCGATTTCAGCGCGCTTGGCTTGGCCCAGATCAGCCAAAGTGACCTTCTCCAGCGTCAGGCCGACTTCTTCAGCGATGACCTTGCCGCCGGTCAGGATGGCGATGTCTTCCAGCATGGCTTTGCGGCGGTCGCCGAAGCCAGGCGCCTTGACGGCCACAACCTTCAGGATGCCGCGGATGGTGTTGACCACCAGCGTTGCCAGGGCTTCGCCTTCGACGTCTTCAGCAATGATCAGCAGCGGACGGCCGGACTTGGCCACTTGCTCCAGCGTGGGCAGCAGGTCGCGGATGTTGCTGATCTTCTTGTCGTACAGCAGCACGAAGGGGTTGTCCAACAGCGCGGCTTGCTTTTCCGGGTTGTTGATGAAGTAGGGCGACAGGTAGCCGCGGTCGAATTGCATGCCTTCGACGACGTCCAGCTCGTTGTCCAGCGACTTGCCGTCTTCGACGGTGATGACGCCTTCCTTGCCGACCTTGTCCATGGCGTCGGCAATGATCTTGCCGATGGACTCATCGCTGTTGGCCGAGATGGAGCCAACTTGTGCGATTTCCTTGGAGGTGGTGGTGGCCTTGGAGGCCTTCTTCAGCTCGGCGACCAGGGCGGCAACCGCCTTGTCGATGCCGCGCTTCAGGTCCATCGGGTTCATGCCGGCGGCCACGTACTTCATGCCTTCGCGCACGATGGCTTGAGCCAGCACGGTGGCGGTGGTGGTGCCGTCGCCAGCGTTGTCAGACGTCTTGGAAGCCACTTCCTTGACCATCTGCGCGCCCATGTTCTGGAGCTTGTCCTTCAGCTCGATTTCCTTGGCCACGGACACACCGTCCTTGGTCACGGTGGGGGCGCCATACGAGCGCTCCAGCACCACGTTGCGGCCCTTGGGGCCCAGGGTGACCTTGACCGCGTTGGCCAGGATGTTCACGCCTTCAACCATGCGAGCGCGGGCTTCGCCGCCGAAAATTACGTCTTTTGCTGCCATGAAATTTCTCCGAAATTCGTAAAAGAGAGCTACGCCTGTTTTACCGACTGTTGTTGGGAAAGAAAGCGTAGCGAGCGCCAGTCAGGCAAGGCGGGCGAAGCTGCGGATGCCGGAACGTACTTCCTGTACGTGAGGATTCCGAGCATTCGACCAACGCCGCATGACAGGGGCGCAGTAGCTTTATTTCTCAACAACCGCAAACAGGTCTTCTTCGCGCATCACCAGCAGTTCGTCGCCATCAACCTTGACGGTCTGGCCGCTGTACTTGCCGAACAAAACGCGGTCGCCGACCTTCACGTTCAGGGCGATCAGGTCGCCACGGTCGTTGCGCTTGCCGGCGCCAACGGCCAGCACTTCACCTTGATCCGGCTTTTCAGCAGCGGCGTCAGGGATGACGATGCCCGAAGCGGTCTTGGTTTCTTGTTCCAGGCGCTTAACGATCACGCGGTCGTGCAGAGGACGCAGTTTCATCACATCTCCTTGAGATTTTGTCGGTACTACAAAGCAAAGGGGTGCCCGCCAATGCGGCCACCCAGCATGGGAAAAGAACAAAAACGGGGTCAGACCCGAACGCAAAGCGACCCGTTGGGTCGCCTTCCAGAGGTTTAGCACTCAACACATGCGAGTGCTAGCAAACTCATTATAGGGGCGCTTGATCAGCTTTCAAGGGGGGGTGTCTCGCGCAGATGCAACCGCTCTCCATACGCTACAGCCTCGCGTTTTCAGAACGGTTCAGTCCGGCTAGTCGGCATTCGGGCCTCACGCCGGATGCGGTACGTCGCAAAGCTGCAGATTGTTCTTACCGGTCTTCTTGACACGATACATGGCCTCGTCAGCAAGATGGAGCAGATCGGTCATATTGCTTGAATGATCTGGACACACGGCGATGCCAATGCTGGCTCCGACCTGTATCCGTGCGCCCTTGTACTCGATGGGCTGCGCAATCTGCTCCAGCAGTTTCGAGGCAACCTGGACGGCATCCTCGCAGGTCGAAATTTCGTTCAGGATGATGACGAATTCGTCGCCCCCTTGTCGAGCAGCTGTGTCCACTGCCCGGAGGGTCGCACGCATTCTCTCAGCCACCTCCTTGAGCACAAGGTCGCCAGCTTCATGGCCATGGCCGTCGTTGGCCGCTTTGAACCCGTCGAGATCAATGAAGATCACTGCGGCCTTGCACTGACGGCGATTGGCACCTGCAATGGCCTGCTCCAGCCGATCGCGCGCCAAACGCAGTGTCGGCAGGCCGGTGAGCGCATCGTGGTTGGCTTGGTGGGAAATGAGGGCCTGCTGCCGTTCGATCTCATCACGTTGGGAGCTGATTTTGTCAATCAGCTTAACGATCGACTCGTTGTATGACCTAAGGCCCAGCACCATGGTGAGGATGCCAACACTCGTGCCAATCAGGACGCCGACCCAGTTTTGCAGCTTGCGAATGTACTCATTGGCATCGAATGCAATCGCCAGCCAACCCTGGGAAAAAGCGGCGGTGACGCCCAGCACGAACAGCATTTGGCCGACGATGTACCCGTTGCTGATTCGACGGGGGAACAGGACCGCGCAGATTGTGCAACTGATAATTACCCAGACTAGTCCTGCACTATAAAAACCGAATGTCCATAGGCCACCCGCGCCAATGGCGAACATGGTCAAGACTGCGGCTGTAGCGGAGAACTTATGGGGCAGGCGATTCCGCCGGACATACAGCGTGACGATCGCTAGCGCCGCCAACGTATGGACGATATAGACCGGCTGCAATCCGGTCTGCATGGCGCGGAGCCAGGACCCAGGCATTCCAAGTACCGCTAGCACCAGCAATCCTCGCCAAACCTGTTGCAGGAACTGGCTGCGAATGTGGTCAGTGGTCAGATCATTCTGCTTCACCATCCGGATACCCCCGCCAACGCCATCCGCGGCTGCGTGTGTCGCCTATGCCGTCTTTTATTTGCGCGGATGTTAGCTTTGCTGCCCATGCCACCGATGCCTGGGTGAAACGCATTTTCAGTGCGCCGACGATCCGTGCGAGAGAACGAAAACCCGAATAGCTCGTCTTCGCCGCCGCGAAATAAGAGACCACCGATTTGAGCGCATCGAAGATCGGTTCCGGGAGCCCCCAAAAGGCTTCAGCCTTGTAAAGGGCTGTTCTGCAGCGGCTCGATGAATCCGACAAGCCCGGGTGAACTTCCGCAAAGGGCACGATCCTGACGGAGGTGGCCAACTGCGAGGTGCCCAAAGCCCAAGTCCCAGATCCACTGCGATGGACTGCACCGCAGCGGTTACGGTCATTGATACAGCCCCGTCCACCGACCACTTCATGACACCCCTTGGCCGCTCGCGCGGTAAGTGTGATCTTGGCGCCTTCGACGTGCCGAGGCGTGGCGCTCCAGCGCGAGAAGGCCAGGTATTGCTCGAGCAAGGGCTTGAAACTTGAGCCGTGACGCCGAGCCTGATCTCTGCGGGGTTCGGCCGTTCATACCTTGGCGAGGAAGGCCGCCGCATCACCCGCTTCACACTTCCAATCTGCGAAGACCCCGACCAGATTGCATTCGACGCAGTGGCAAGCGATGTAGTACCAGCGCACGTCATGTGTGCCCTCGTAGACGGAGACGCCGGACATCAGCTCGAACACCTCGCTTTCACACACGCACTCGTGCGCCTCGGGCACGGCTTCTTCAATGTAGTCCGCGCTGTCGCCCATCAGGTGTTCCTGCCCGCAGTCGGTGCAGGTGCGGATCGCCACGCCGGCTTCTTCATCGGTCTGCAGCGCGAAAGTCCGGCACCCGCAGTCGCATTTGGACGCGGCAAACCGGACGGCCTCATGGCGATTCGCAACGCTGTAGCTGCGCAGCTCGGCTTGGGTGTCGCCCGACGTCGTCCCGTACCAGAACTCGCCCTTCTTCGTCAGTGCCATTGATGCTGCTCCGTTCTTCAAGATGGGCTTCCCGGCAGGCCCGACGCCGGGCTCGCCCCGATCACCCGGATTGTGCCTGGAGGCCCGGCGAATCGTCGTCTAGGGCTCAGGTCGGGGTGGTCGCCCGGAGCCGAGACGCATTGGCGACTGGTAGAAGTGCAGCGGTTGTGGCCATTCGTGCTTGCCGCTTGTGGGGCGGCTTCGTGCCCAGAGCTGTCGTCGGCCCTGCCGAAACGAATTGCCGGAAAGCTGTCGCTCAACGTTGAAATTCAGCGACCGCCGAAGGCGGTCCGCTGGAATGAGAGGTTAGCCTTCATCGCCGCCACCACTGCATGCGGTTTGAAACATGATCCCAATACAGGTGAATGGAATCGCAATCCCCGTCGACGATGCTAAGCCCAGACGCGCCCTTGGTAGCCTTGCAGCCTGGAAGCTCCCCTTCCTCCATTGAGCATTCGAGCGGATACACCTCCAGTTTTGCGGGAGCAGAACATATGGCCGCTTGAGCCCCAGGCCCGACGCCAAACTCCAGGTATTGGTAGCGCAGGCTCTTTCCGCGCGATCCAGCTTGAATCGCGAGGTAAACCTTGCTTCCCGCATACCCAAGCATTGCGCCGCCTCGGCTACTTCTGCCATCGAAGTCCCCAGCCACCGCAGATGCGGAATCCCAGCGGATCGACGGCTTGGCCTTGGCCAGGTCGCGCAGCATTTGCTCCGACGGTCCTCCCGCGCGGCAAGCGAACGGCCAGAGCGCAGCGGCGGCGATGCAGAGAGTGATGTATCTCATGAAGGCTAACGAATGAAAGGGACTTCCCCGTCCCGAGCTAGCCGCGTTGCGGCAAACGGCAACTGAGTGCCACGATGGGAAGTACGGTATCTCATCAACTTACTCGGAAGGGGAAATCATGGCCAT
>NZ_JAQQXS010000005.1 GCF_028595305.1 Roseateles koreensis
TGCTCAACGGCGCCATGGCCCACCAGAATGTCCGTCGCATTCAACTCGCTCCCTAACGGCGCAGACAGAGACGACCTCGTTCAGCCACACGCTGGGAAAAACGAATTTTGCAGGTCCGACTGATTCCTGCCGGAGCTCGCGGACTCAGCGCTGATTCAAGACCATCAGCTGTCTGAACGCCGCGCCTGCAGGCTTGTGGGGCAATCTTTTTACACCGAGCACGCTCTTGAGCGCATGCATGTCCAGGTGGGCCTCGACCAGCAGGTGCTTGAGCTTGGCGTTCTCAGCCTCCAGCTCGCGCAGCCGTCGGGCCTCGGACACCTCCAGGCCGCCGAACTTGGCCCGCCACTTGTAGAACGTGGCATCCGAGAACCCGCCTTGCGGCAAATCTCCGCCACCGCCACCGCCATGCCGGCCTCAGCCTGCTAGAGAAACCCAATGATCTGTTCCTCGGTGAATTTGCTCTTTCTCATGTCCGCGATTCTCCTGAATTGCGGACCCCTGCTCGTATAGATTGGTACGGCTGGTGGGGAGCAGGACACTGGCTGTGGTCACTTCTCCTCTCTTCTAGCGTTCGCCTTCAGCGAAGCGACGGTCGGGCTTGGATGCAGGAAAAGCGGTATCGGTTTCGAGCGACTTCAACTCCAGGATCACGCGACGGCCGAAAAGAAGATAGTCGGCGCGGCGCTGACCATCGAACTTCGGGTCGCCAAGAAGGTCGTCCAGTGACTCGGCGCCTAGAAGCGTCGCCAGAAACCGAAGAGAGCGGCTTTCGAGGTCAGACGGCATGTCTTGTGAGGCCTAACGAGCTAAGCCGGACCCAGCAGACGGGCGCTTGGCCGGCGCGGCTGATGATGCCCCGCACGGCCGCGCCGGCCAAGTGCACGGCTGTTGGGGCTCGGCTTGAGTGAGGGGTTAGGCCCGCCTGCGCGCCGGTTCACTGGCATGCAAAAACTTGGTGTAAAGGTCTCGGGGCGGCGCGATAGAAATTGCCTTGAGCATCTGACCCACATTGCCTCGGTGATACGAGCCATGCGTTATGACGTGAACAAGAATTTCTTCCCTGGTCATTGTTCCAGCATCACCGTCTGTAAAGCGGAACGCGATGCTCTCACTCAGCTGACCACCGGTGACCGTGGATGCGTACCTTACAAACCAGGCGTCAGTCTGGGCCACAGAGAACTGAAGTTGACCAAGTTCCGGGGTTTCGTCCGTGTTCGTGGCCATGTAGCCATGTTGCTCTCCAAGCAAGTGAGCTTGGAAGATGCGGTCAACGACATAGATGTGGTTGAGGGTGCGAGTCGCCGTATGAACAGCGGCTGCGTGCTGCTCAGAGGTGACCGTGGCGAGCAGATTGAATAACTCGTTGTTGGACCAAGACTTCTGCGCGAAGAGTGACTGAAGTGTGTTCATAGTGTGGGGCGTTGGGGGCAGTGGGTTTGCGGGCCCAACTTGGATATATGGAGCCAGCAGTGACGCATAACTTAGCCCCCTGTCTCCATAACATGTCCGATGTGACAAGGCTGAAATCGGCTTGCAGCTTGGCTTTGTGTGGCATATGCCGTACAAAACAACAGTATTAAATAACAGGCAAAAATCTCACTCAGATTCTGAGCTGCATTTCTGGCTGGATTGCTCGGTAGCAACCCACATAGGGGCAGCTTTGTGCATTGGAGATGCACATGCGAGATCCGTCTATCGCACCAATGGGGGCAGCCAAGCGCAAGGCGCTTAGCCCCGAAGTTGTTTCAGCGACCCTGCCTTCGTTGAAGGCGCCGCGGCTGCTAGATCAACTTCGCGAGCGCATCCGATTCCTGCACTACAGCCGCAGCACCGAGGACGCCTACGTGTTCTGGGTGCGAGCCTTCATTCGACATTACGGGTTACGCCATCCTCGGGACCTTGATGGTGCTGCCGTTGAATCCTTCCTGACACCTGGTTGGCCAGCAAACGGCAAGTGGTACCGGCAACGCACAGGCAGGCCTTGCCAGCCCTGCTGTTCCTCTACGGCAAAGTGTTGGGTGTGCAACTACCCAGGATGCCTGAGATCGGCCGCCCGCGACCGCAGCGGCGCTTACCAGTGGCGATGTCGCGCGACGAGGTTGTCAACGTCCTGTCGAGCCTCGACGAATGCATACGCCTGGCCTGCATGACTTTATTCCCGAAATGCATAGATGCGGGTTCTCCGGAAGTTACGGCGTGGTTACATTGGGGTGACAATCGGCGGGTGCGCTCATCGATCGATGACGCATCTCTGTAACAGCCCGAACACCGTCCCGAGTCGGTCTTGCCTTGTCACTGCATCCGCGTTTGAGACCGGATGCTGCGTTGAGCGGCATTGGGTCAGGCCCGACTTGCAGCGTGAACCTTGTAGGTGAGCACTTGCTAACGAGCTTGACCCAATACTGATTTAACTTTGATTGGGAAAGCTATGAACCAGCCCGTGATGGAAGGCCTGCGCTTGAATGTGCCGGCCTATGTGAAACACCAGCAGTTGATCACCTGGGTGGCCGAGATTGCGGCACTCACGCAAGCGCGCGACGTGTACTGGTGTGACGGCAGCCAAGCCGAATATGACCGCCTGTGTGCGCAACTGGTGGCGGCCGGTACTTTCAAGAAACTCAACCCGGCCCTGCGCCCGAACAGCTTCTTGGCGTGCAGCGACCCCAGCGATGTGGCGCGTGTTGAAGACCGCACCTACATCTGCTCTGCCAAGAAGGAAGATGCCGGCCCGACCAACAACTGGATGGCGCCCGCCGACATGCGCGAGTTGCTGCAAACTGGCCAGAAGGACGGCACACCGGCCTTGTTCAAGGGCGCCATGAAGGGCCGCACGCTTTACGTCGTGCCTTTCAGCATGGGCCCCATTGGTTCGCCCATTGCCCACATCGGTGTGGAGTTGTCGGACAGCCCCTACGTGGCTGTGAACATGCGCACCATGACCCGCATGGGCAAGGCAGTGCTGGACGTGCTGGGCAGCGATGGCGTGTTTGTGCCTTGCGTGCACACTGTGGGCGCGCCGCTAGAAGCCGGCCAGACCGATGTGAAGTGGCCTTGCAACCAGACCAAGTACATCGTGCACTACCCCGAAACGCGCGAAATCTGGTCTTACGGCTCGGGCTATGGCGGCAACGCCTTGCTGGGCAAGAAGTGCTTCGCGCTGCGCATCGCCTCCACCATGGGGCGTGACCAGGGCTGGTTGGCAGAACACATGCTGATCCTGGGCGTGACCTCGCCCGAGCGCAAGAAGTACCACTTCGCCGCCGCCTTCCCCAGTGCCTGCGGCAAGACCAATTTCTCGATGCTGATCCCGCCGGCCGCGTTTGATGGCTGGAAGGTCACCACCATTGGTGACGACATCGCCTGGATCAAACCAGCTGCCGACGGCCGCCTGTACGCCATCAATCCTGAAGCGGGTTATTTTGGCGTGGCGCCGGGCACCAACACGCTGACCAATTTCAACTGCATGGCCAGCTTGAACAAAGACGTCATCTTCACCAACGTCGCGCTGACCGACGAAGGCGATGTGTGGTGGGAAGGCATGACCGACACGCCGCCCGCGCACCTGATCGATTGGCAAGGCAAAGATTGGACCCCCGCGATTGCCAAGGAAACGGGCGCCAAGGCGGCCCACCCGAATGCGCGCTTCACGGTGTCAGCCATCAACAACCCGGCGCTGGACGCCGAATGGGACAACCCGGCCGGCGTGCCGATTGATGCCTTTATCTTTGGCGGCCGCCGTTCCACTACGGTGCCGCTGGTGACCGAGGCCCGCAACTGGGTGGAAGGCGTGTACATGGCCGCCACCATGGGCTCCGAGACCACCGCCGCGGCGGCTGGCCAGCAGGGCGTGGTGCGCCGTGACCCCTTCGCCATGCTGCCCTTCATGGGCTACAACATGGCCGACTACTTCCAGCACTGGCTGGACATGGGCAAGAAGCTGGCGGCGCTGTGCGCCACCTCGGGCGCCAAGCTGCCGCAGATCTACTGCGTCAACTGGTTCCGCAAAGGTGCTGACGGCAAATTCGTGTGGCCAGGTTATGGCGAAAACATGCGGGTTTTGAAGTGGATGTTGGACCGGGTCGAAGGTTCTGGCCAGGGTGAAGAGCACGCCTTTGGTGTGACCCCGCGTTACCAGGACATCAACTGGACCGGCCTGAATTTCACGCAGGAGCAGTTCAACATCACCACCCACATCGACAAGGCCGCTTGGACCACCGAGATGAAGCTGCACGATGAATTGTTCCAGCAACTCGCCTACCACTTGCCGGCTGAATTGCCCGCAACCAAGGCCATGATCGAGACCCGTCTCGCGGCGGAGTAAGCGCATCGTTAGCCCATCTGAGCGGCCCTGAGTGGCCGTCCTTGTGGCCCTACTCGGTTCTGCAAGGTTTTACAAAGAGAAAAGGCCCGCTGAAATCATCAGCGGGCCTTTTCTTTTGAGAAGCCTTTTGGCCCTTTGAGTAACAGCACCGGGGGAATGACTGGCCGCCGGTGGGCATTGCCGATTGCGCTCAGCGGCGGCTGTAGGCAGCGCGCAGTTCAGCGGCAAATGAAGGCATGCTGCTCTCATATTCAGCGGCAAGTGCCAGGATCTCGCGCTCGGCGCGGGCATTCGCTGAGGCAGCCAGCCGGGCCTTGACCGTAGCGATCATGTGCAGCCAGACACGTGCACCGATGGAGGTGAACGAACCGCCATGGCGCACGTTTTGGCGCATATTGTGGCGAAGGGGCAGGCCGAAAGTTTGGGTTGCGACGCTCATGATGTCTTTCCTTGGGTCAGCAAGCGATGCTTCTGGTGGCTGTTTTGGACCTGCCGAGCGTCGTCTGCGGTGATGGTTTGTGAACCGATGGGCGGATTATGGGGTAAACCCTAGACATGCAACAAATGAATTGTTTTTATTTAACATATAAACAATATCAATATAACTGCGGCAGGCACGCATTGCCATGAACTTCCTGAATCTGGACTTGAACCTGCTGCGGGTCTTCGACGCCGTGATGGCCGAGCGCAATCTGACCCGGGCTGCGCAGCGCCTGGCGATGACGCAGCCCGCCGTAAGCCATGCGCTGAAGCGCCTGCGCGAAGCGCTGGGTGAAGAACTCTTTGTGCGGCAAGCCTTTGGCATGCGGCCCACGCAACGGGCCGAGAGCTTGTGGCCGGAGGTGCGTCATATCCTGCAGCGCTTGCAGTCCTTGCTGGCGCCGGGTGAGTTTGAGCCGCAGTTGGAAGAAGCCACCTTTCGCATCGCCATGGCCGATGCGACGGCGGCCCAATTGCTGCCGCCCCTGGTCGCGCAACTGGAGGAGGCCCGCGCCCTGGCCAATGTGCATGTGCTGCCCTTGACGACCCGGGACCCGCGTGCCCTGCTGGAGCAGGGGGAGGTTGACTTCGCGGTGGGCTACTTCCCAGGTGCAGTGGCGACTTTGCAGTCTTTGGGCCATCAGGCGCCGATCCGCCAGCAGCGCCTGTATGACAGCGAATATGTGTGCGTGATGCGGCGCGGCCATCCTCTGGCAGACCAAGCTCTGGATCTGGATGCTTACTGCGCCGCTCACCATTTGCTGGTGAGCTTTTCGGGGCGGCCCCACGGTTTTGTGGACGAGGCGCTCAACGCGGTGAATCGCCAGCGCCGGATCGTGCTGACGGTCAACCAATTCTTCACCGCCGGGCGCGTGGTCGCGCGCTCTGACCTCTTGACGGTGCTGCCGGCACGCTTCGTCGAGGCAACGGGTTATCAGTCACAGTTGCTGGAGCGGCCATTGCCGGTGCTGTTGTCCAAGGTGAACGTGGACATGCTGTGGCACTTGCGCAGTGAAAGCCGCAGCGCCCATCGCTGGATGCGGGCCTGTTTGACCGAGTCAGCGCGCCGTGCCCAATTGGCGAACGAAGCCCACCCCATCGGCGTTTGACGCCAGTTGAGGGTTTCATTTTGTGCGGAACTG
Source organism: Roseateles koreensis (assembly GCF_028595305.1). Classification (GTDB taxonomy): domain Bacteria; phylum Pseudomonadota; class Gammaproteobacteria; order Burkholderiales; family Burkholderiaceae_C; genus Paucibacter_A; species Paucibacter_A koreensis. The sequence continues at coordinate 5,947 of NZ_JAQQXS010000005.1, forward strand.
CGGCGACAATCCGAGCATGAGTACCCTCGACCTGACCGAATCCGAGTTCGCTGAACTCGACGAACTTCTCGCCACGACACCGGCGCCCCTGCAAGCCCTGGATGCCTCCATGCTGGATGGTTACCTGTGCGGTGTGCTGGTGCAGCCGCGCTTGATTGAAATTGATGAGTGGCTGCCCAATATTTTCGACTACGACGGTGGCGTGCTGCCCGAAGAAGTCGACGCCACTTGGTTGGCACGCATCCGCGAATTGGCGGAGCGCCGCCATGGCGCACTCAACCGCGCCATGGTCGAAGACGGTTGGTTCGACCCCGTGGTGCTGGACCTTGAAGAGCCCGCCGAAGGTTCCGCTGAGGCCGCCCCTGCCGTCGAAGAAGAAGCACCCAGCGACCCGGACGAAGCCGCCGCTCGCGCCACCTATGACAGCATGAGCCTGATCTCGCGCACGCTGATGCCATGGGTGGCCGGCTTTCAACACGCCGCCCTGTGCTTCCCGGAACTCTCCGAGATGGATGACGACGCCGTGATGGCCGCGCTGGCCCGCCTGTACCGCCATCTGCCCGCCGAAACACCCGAAGAAAAAGAAGTGGTTGCTACACTGGACCGCGAGCATCCGCTCAAAGACCTGGACGACGCCATTGAAGAACTCGTGGTGACCGTGGCCGATTTGTGCGACCTGACCCAGACCCAGCGCTACCACGTGGAGACCCTGCGCCGCGAGGGCCCTAAGCTGGGCCGCAACGACCCCTGCCACTGCGGATCTGGGCGCAAATACAAGCAGTGCCACGGCGCCAACTGAGGGGCCGCAGCGCTTTCCTCTACTGAACAACCGCCCATGCGCTGAGCCAGCGCCGGGCGGTTTTTTCATGGGCTCAGCGCGAGGGCAGATCAATCCCCCAGTCGCTTCGGAACGTGGCCTGCTCACCCTTGCTGAAATAGCCCAGGGGATTGGCGACAACACGGCAGGCGAAATCGCGCCCGCTGGCGTCCTGGCCGCTCACTTCGTAGTCGTTGGCACAGTGCAGGTGGCCGTGCATCCAGACGTCCGCCAGGGGCAAAAGGTCGTCCATGGCATTGCAAAAGCCCGCGGTGCCCGGCGTCAGGCCATAGCGCGGATCGGCGCTGCGCAGGGTGGGCGCAAAGTGCGTCACCGCCACCGTGCAGCCCTCGAATGGCGTCTGCAAGGCGTGTCGCAGCCAGGCCTGGCTTTCCAGCGCCAGGGTGCGGATGCCTTCGGCCAGTACGGGGGCATCGCCGCGCCGGGTGCTGTTCTTGCGCAGATAAAAATTGGCCGCCCGGTAGGCTTTTTCACGCAGCTGCAATTGCTGGGTGAGGGTCGGCGCTGCGCTGGCAAAGGCGTCGAAATCGCTCCAGAGAATCGCGCCGACAAAGCGCACCGTGCCGATGGTGATGACCTCCCGGTCCAGCCATTCAATGGCGAGTTGGGTGCACAACTCGCGCAGCCGCGCGTAGGCGTCGGCGTACTCCAACCCGTCGAATTCGTGGTTGCCGGGCACGTAGAGCACGCGTGGCCACTGGGCGCCCGGGCGCCTTGGCGAAAACCGTTCGAGCCCGAAGTCGTCCGACGTCAAGCGCGAGCCGGCTTGGTAGGAGCCAATGTCGCCCGCCAGCACCAGCACCTCGGCACCCGCCGCCGCCTTGGGTTGAAAGTCGGGATACCGCTCAAGATGAAGGTCAGAAATTAGCTGGACACGCATGCGCTCAGTCTATCGTGGCGGTGGCTGATGCCCGGGGCTTGCGGGTGCGGGTGAGCTGCGCTATGGTCGCCCGCATTGATTGATCTGGGTCAAGCGCGCAAGTGAGTACGCTGGCACATTGAAACCTTTGTTCGGGGAGTTTCCTCATGAAAATTCTTGTCGCCGTAGATGGCAGCCCGTACACCAAACGCATGTTGGCTTATTTGGCCGCGCATGACGAATGGCTGGGCGAAGTCCACGAGTACACCGTGATTCACGTGGTGCCGTCGGTGCCACCGCGTGCGGCCGCCGTGTTGGACCGCGAGGTGTTGAAGAGTTACTACACCGACGAGAGCGAAAAAGTGCTCAAGACCCTGCGGGCATTTTTCAAGCGGCAGCACATTGCGGCCGAGTTTGTCAGCAAGTCGGGCTCCGCCGCCGAGGTGATTGTTGCGGCGGCCAACAAGGGCGATTTTGACCTGCTGATGCTGGGCTCGCACGGCCACAGCGCACTGGGCAACTTGGTACTGGGCTCGGTCACCACCAAAGTGATGGCGAACTGCAAAGTACCCGTGCTGGTGGTGCGTTAGGCGACCACTCGGCGCCCGTCAGGCGCCGAGTGACATCAACTGCTGCGCTTGGACAACCAAGCCAGCGGGGACTCCTGGTGCAGGCCGTTCGGGCTGATGCGCTGGGACTCCAGCACAGGCTCTGGCGTGTGGCTGCGGTAGTCGTTGCTGCCGTCCAAGCTGGCTTCCATGCCGAAGGCCGTGCCCATGTCGGCAGGGTCTTGTTCCAGCGAGGCGGCCGGGTTGCGGCGGAAAAAGCGCAGTGCAGGTGCGAATCGCATATCAAACCTCGCTTGTCTCTCAAGAGAGCCCTGGCTCCACTCACCAGGGGCTGGATTCACGAACCGCTTGTCGCGAGGCGGAGATTCTTTACAGAATTTCCGCACGGGCTTGCGTTTTTGTCTCTGTGTCTTGAGTGTGCGGTATCCCGACACATTTTTAATCCCCAAGATGCGGGTGAAATTGCACTTAGTTGGGGAAAAGTCACGCCTCGGCTTGGTGCAGCGCAGCACGTGCGCCCGTCGCCAAGGCTTGACCAATCTGGTCCAGCAAGGCCACCCGCGCTGGCGCTGCAGTTTGTTCAGACAGCAGCTTCCATTGGTGCCAGTACAAAGTGACGTCGACGCTCACATCGCTGCGCAACAGTTGCAACTCGCCGCTGGCAATCAGGGGCCGCAGTTGCAACTCCGGTGCAACGCCCACCCCCCAGCCCATGCTGACGGCGCGCACATACGCCTCGCTGGAGGGCACGTAGCGCTCAAGCAAGCGCGGGCTGCGCACCCCAAAGGCCTTGGTCACCCACAACGCCTGGCTGTCGTCCTTGCGATTGAAAACCAGGAAGGGCGTGCTCGCAAAGTTCGCCTCATTGAGCCCGCGGGGGAGGCGCTCCCGCACAAACGCCGGGCTGGCCACGGCCACATAACGCATCACTCCCAGGGCCTGCACTGCGCAACCCCGCAGGGCTTGGCGCACCGTGCTGACACAGCCCAGCACCTCGCCCTGGCGCAGCCAGTCGTGGGTGAAGTCCTGGTCGTCGACTACCAGCTCCAGCCCGAAGCCTTCTTTCAAACCGGCCTGCACCACGCGGTCCAGGGCCGGCAGCACCCAGGTGGCGAGGCTGTCGGCATTGACGGCGATGGCGATGCGCTCGTTCGGCGTGACCCGGCCGCCCAACTCACGCGCCATGTCGGTGCGCATGGCCTGCAGTTGTCGTGCATAGCGCAGCAAGACCTTGCCCGGTTCGGTCAAGCGCAGGGGGCGCGAGCGCACCACCAGCAGCTGCCCCACCTGCGACTCCAGGCTGCGCAGTCGTTGCGACACCGCGCTCTGGCTGATGGACAAGCGCTGCGCGGCCCGCTCGAAGCTGCGTTCATCGGCCAGTGCGGTCAGGCAATCCAGGCTGGCGTAGTCAAGGTCTTTCATAAGTACGGTTAATGTACTGGCAGAACTATTCATATTGCTTCTGAAAATTCCGGAAACTCCTGACAATCCGCGTCTTATGTTTGCCTCTCCCAGTGCCGTCGCTCTGAGCCAAGGCTGGCTCACTGGGGCCAGCCTGATCATGGCTATTGGCGCGCAGAACGCCTTGGTGTTGCGCCAAGGCTTGATGCGACACCATGTGTTGCCGGTGGTTGTGCTGTGCAGCCTGGCTGATGTCGTGCTGATCGTGCTGGGTGTGTTCGGTCTGGGGACCTTGATCGTCAGCCAGCCGGTGCTGATGCAGGTATTCCGCTGGAGTGGAGCGTTATTTCTGCTGACCTATGGCTTGCGTGCTGCGCAACGGGCCTGGGCTGGCTGCAGTGCCTTGCAGGCAGCGGGAGTGGCGCAGAGTTTGCAAGCGACGTTGACGAGCGCGGCCGCCATGACCTTTCTGAACCCGCATGTGTATCTGGACACCGTGGTGCTCCTGGGTACTGTGGGTGCGGCGCATTTTCAGGCGGGCGCGGACGGGCGCGCGGCGTTTGCCTTGGGGGCCAGCGTTGCGTCGGTGATGTGGTTTTCTTTCCTCGGCTTTGGGGCTGCGGCCGCAGCACCCGCCCTGCAAAGGGTTTGGGTGTGGCGCTTTATCGATGCGTTTGTGGCCGCACTGATGTGGTTTTTGGGTGTTCAATTGTTGTGGGCTCCACTGCGGGCCTGAAAAACGGGAGTCGGATTCAATGAAAGTAGTCGTACTCGGGGCCGGCATCATTGGCGTCAGCACCGCCTGGTACCTTCTTGAACAGGGCCACGAGGTGGTCGTGGTGGACCGGCAGCCGGATGCTGCGCTGGAAACCAGTTATGCCAACGGTGCCCAGATTTCGGTCAGTTTCTGTGAGCCTTGGGCCAACGCCGGTGCACCGCTGAAGGTGGCCAAGTGGTTGTTGCGTGATGACTCGCCTTTGCTGTTCCGCCCGACGTTGGACCCCCGGCAGTGGATCTGGGGCCTGAGCTTTCTCACCCAGTGCACCAACGCGGCATTCGAGCGCAATGTGGAGCAACTGGTGCAACTGGGCCGCTACAGCCATGCAGCGCTCAAGGATCTGGTGTCGCAGACCGGCATCGAGTACCAGCGCCTGGAGCGCGGCATCCTGCACTTTTTCTCCTCACAGGCGGATTTCGATTCGGGCGTAGCTGGCGCTGAAATCATGCGCCGCCACGGGGTTGATCGCCGGGTGTTGAATCGCGAAGAGGTGCTCAAGGTGGAGCCTGCGCTGGCCAGCTTTGGCAACAACATCTACGGCGGCACGTTCACGCCCAGCGATGAGTCGGGCGATGCCCGCGTCTTCACGCAAAAGCTGGCCCAGCGGTGCCAGCAGCGCGGTGCGCAGTTTTTGTGGGAGCACGATGTGCTGGCCTTGTCGCGCAGCGGCAGCGAGATTGATGAAGTGCAGATCGCGCACATCCGCTCAGGCGTGCGCCAGACGCTCAAGGCGGATGCTTTTGTGGCCGCGATGGGCTCCTACACGCCGGCCCTGGTGCGCCCGCTGGGCGAGTTTCTCAACATCTACCCGGCCAAGGGCTATTCAGCCACCCTGCGGCTGAAAAAGCCCGAAGCCGCCAGTGTGGTCAGCTTGCTGGACGACACCCGCAAGATCGCCATCTCGCGCCTGGGCGACAGCATCCGCATCGCCGGCACGGCGGAATTGATTGGTTTCGACACCGACCTCGACCGCGCCACCTCCAAGGTGCGCTGTGACGCGCTGGTGAACCGTTATGAAGCCTTGTTCCCCGGGGTTGCCGACCTCACCGAGCGCAATTACTGGACCGGCTTGCGGCCCAGCACGCCGACCAACATCCCCTACATCGGCCGCAGCCGCAAGGCGTCCAACCTGTGGCTCAACGCGGGTCACGGCACCTTGGGCTGGACGCACGGCGCGGGCTCGGGCCTGGCGTTGGCGGAGTTGATGGCAGGGCGCCGACCTGACATGAATTTCAACTGCTACGGCTGCTGAACCCCGGGCTATCTGGGTGCGGGGCGGGCCGCTACAATCCTCGCCCCACCTGACACCCGCCCCCATGAGTTCCAATATTCCCGCGCCAGCGTCTTCCAGTGCGCACCTGGCCAGCTTTTGCGCCATTGACTTCGGCACGTCCAACTCGGCCATTGCGATCCCGCGCAAGGACAGCAGCGATGCCCATCCCGGCATGGCCTTGGTGGAATTGGAGCCCGGTCATCTGACCATGCCGACGGCGGTGTTTTATTTCGCTGAAGGTCGCCATGACGCCGACGGCCCGCCGCGCGCCTTTGGCCGCGCCGCTGTGGCCGCCTATATCGAAGGCTCAGACGGCCGGTTGATGCGCTCGATGAAGAGCATTCTGGGCTCGGGCCTGATCGACCAGACCACCGATGTGGGCGGCGGCCGCGGCGTCAAATATGCCGATATTTTGGCGGGTTACCTCAAGCGCTTGCGCAACAAGGCGCTCGCCGCAGGGGCGGCCGCACCGCTCAACAAGGTGGTGCTGGGGCGCCCGGTTTTCTTCGTGGATGGCGAGCCCGCACGGGACGCCGCCGCACAACAGTCGCTGGAAGCGGCCGCGCATGCGGCAGGCTTTGAAGAGGTGCATTTCCAGTTTGAGCCGATTGCTGCGGCGTTTGACTTCGAGCATCAGTGCGACAGCGAGCAGATCGTGCTGGTGGCCGACATTGGCGGCGGCACCTCTGACTTTTCAGTGGTGCGGGTGGGGCCGCAGCGCATGTCGCGGCTTGATCGCCGGGATGACATCTTGGCCAACCACGGCGTGCACATCGCCGGGACCGACTTTGACCGTCACGTCGAACTGGCCAGCGTGCTGCGTGAATTCGGCTACGGCTCCTACGGGCCCGAGCGGCCGGGCGCGCCGGCGCGTGAGGTGCCCAGCGGCGTCTATTTCGATCTGGCCACCTGGCACCTGATCAACACGGTGTACAGCCCTGGGCGCGTGGCGGAGTTGCGCAATATGCGCAGCTTCTACGGCAATTTGCAGCACCACAAACGCCTGATGACGGTGGTTGAAGATCATCTGGGCCACGAGCTGGCCGCGCGGGCCGAAGGCGCCAAGATTGCGGTGTCCGGTGGTGGCGACACGGTCATTGACCTGAGCGTGGTCGAGACCGGCTTACAGATCGAGTTGACCGAGGCCGTGGCCGTGGCCGCTTTGGACGCCGACATTGGCCGCATCGTGCAAGCCGGGCGTGAGACGGTGGCCATGGCTGGGCTGCGGCCGGATCAGATCAACGCGCTGTATTTCACCGGCGGCTCCACCGGCCTGCGCCTGCTGGCGGAGCGCATTGCAGCCGACTATCCCCAGGCCATTCATGTGCGCGGCGACCGCTTTGCGTCGGTGGCCACGGGCTTGGGCTTGCACGCGGCGCGCTTGTTTGCGCGCTGAGGCCTCGCGGCTTCAGGTTCAGTAACGCCCGCGCTGCGGTGGGCCGCGCCGGGCTGGCGGGCGCTGGGGCGCGGCCGCCTGATGTTGCGGGCGGCTGGTGTCGGCCAGCATCAGGCAGGCGCTGACCAAGCTTTCAACCGCTTCGCTCACGTCGGACGGGGGCTCCAGGGTCTCGATTTCTTCCAGCAAATCGTCGGCATCTTCAAGATCGTCGGGGTCGAGGTGCATGAAGAGTGCGGCCAGCGGCTCCAGCAATTCCGACGGGTCGCCACGCAATAGATCGGGGAAGACATCCGTCGCCAAGGCGAAACCCGCCACCCAGGGGAACAGCACCTCAGAGGGCTCAGCCTCGTCTTCGAGCTCGAACACCCAGGGGTCGAACCACTGGCGGTCGACGATGGCCTGGTTGAGCTCCTGGTAGCGCCGCTTCACCAGATTCATCAGGGTGTGGCTGTCAAAGCCCGCGGGTGCGGGTCGGCCCTCGCTGTCGAGCACGTAGCGGCTCCACTGAAAGGCGGGTACCGCCTTGGGTTGCAGCAGCACACCGACCAAGTAACCATCCAGCATGCTGACATCCAGCGGCTCCAGCGGGGCGGGCACGCTATCGAGCAAAGCTTCAAGCTGCGCCATCTCGGTGTCGTTGAGCGGGCGCAGCCGAGGCTTCTCGATCGGTGCGGCGGCAGGGGGCGAGGCGCTCTGGCCCGGCCTCGGGCGTGGCGTTGCAGGCCCGCGCGATGGCCCCCCTGTTGGCGCACGGGAGGGCCCACCAGAGGCCCCTCGCGACGGCGTGCCAGAAGGCGTGCCCGGACGGGCGAATGGCGGGCGGGTGGATTTCTTGGGGGGCGTGCTCATGCGTGTATTGTCCCGCTGATTTGTCCGGTGGGCTTGGGGCACGGGGATTCAGGGCGGGTAAAACATGGTTTCAAAAGCCCGCCTTCAAGCCCTGGCGCAGATGGTCGATCAGCAGTTTCACCGGTCGTGGGGTTTGACTGCTCCAGGGGTGAATTGCGTAGATCGCATCGCCGAAAAATCCGGCCGGGCGCCAGTCAGGCATCAGCGCCACCAGATCGCCAGTGCCCAAGGCGTGGGCGGCGGTGAAATCGGGCAGCAGCGTCAGGCCCAGCCCGGACAGCGCGGCGTCGCGCAGGATCTCGCTGTTGCCGGCGCGCAAGGGGCCCTGCACCGGGCAGCGCTGGCGCTGGGTTTGCGTGCCCTCGGTGCGCTCGAACAGCCACACGGCCGGCCCGGGCCGCAGATAGGCCAGGCAGGCATGCGCGCCCAGGGCTTGCGGATGCGCAGGGGCGCCGTGGGCTTGCACATAGGCCGGGCTGGCCACCAGCACGGTGCGGGTGTCGCAGAGCTTGAAGGCAACGTGGCTGTCCGGCGGGGCGCTGGTGTGGCGGATGGCCAGGTCAAAGCCTTCTTGCGTCAGCGGCACCAGCCGATCGGACAAATCCAGCTCCACCCGGATTTCCGGGTAACGCTGGAAGAAGCGGTTCAGCAAGGGCGCCACGTGCTGGCGGCCCAGCGCCACTGGCGCGGTGAGGCGGACCAACCCGCGCGCCTGACCCACCGCGTCGCGGACGGCGCCCAGGCTTTGGGTGATGTGGGCGAAGCTGGCCCCCGTTTCTTCCACCAGCCTTTGCCCGGCCTCGCTGAGCCGCACCGAGCGGGTGGTGCGTGCCACCAGGGTCTGGCCCATGGCGCGCTCCAGATCGGCAATACGCTGGCTGACGGCCGCCTTGGACAAGCCCAGGCGCTGCGCGGTCTTGGTGAAGCTGCCCAGCTGCGCAATGACTGTGAGGGTATGGAGCTGGCCCCACAGCACCTCATGGCGGAACTCCGCCGGTTTGCTGCTGTCGATGGGAGTGTTGGGATGAGGCATGATTGTTCGCATTATCGAACAATCAAATCGGTGAAATCGGATTGGCAGACGCCCCCTTCCTGCCTAGACTAAAGGCCAGTTCTAGGAGACACCGACATGACCGCTTCGACACTCGCCCCTGTTCCCGCCTACGCCAGCACCGCCGACCTGACGCATTACATCGGCGGCAAGCTGCAAGCCGCCACCTCTGGCCGCAGCCAGGCGGTGTTCAATCCCACCACCGGCGCCGTGGCGCGTCAGGTGCAACTGGCCAGCCTGGACGATGTCAACGCTGCCGTGGCGTCGGCTCAAGCCGCGTTTCCGGCTTGGGCAGATGCGCCGCCGCTGCGCCGTGCCCGCGTGATGTTCAAGTTTCTGGAACTGTTGAATCAGCACAAGGAGACGCTGGCTGCCATGATTACTGCCGAGCATGGCAAAGTCTTTACGGACGCGCTGGGCGAAGTGGCGCGCGGCATCGATATCGTTGAATTCGCTTGCGGCGCCCCGCAGTTGCTCAAGGGCGATTTCACCGACCAGGTTTCCACCGGCATGGACAACTGGACCTTGCGCCAGCCCCTGGGCGTGGTGGCGGGCGTGACGCCTTTCAACTTCCCCTTCATGGTGCCGATGTGGATGGCACCCATGGCTCTGGCCACCGGCAATTGCTTCATCCTCAAGCCCAGCGAGCGCGACCCTTCGCCCAGCCTTTTCGTGGCCGAACTGCTCAAGCAAGCGGGCTTGCCGGACGGCGTGTTCAACGTGGTGCAAGGCGACAAGCTGGCGGTTGATGGCTTGCTGAACCATCCGGACGTGAAGGCGCTGAGCTTTGTGGGCTCCACGCCGATTGCGCAGTACATCTACGAAACCGGCGCCAAGAACGGCAAGCGCGTGCAGGCACTGGGCGGCGCCAAGAACCATATGGTGGTGATGCCTGACGCCGACATCGAGCAGACCGTGGACGCCCTGATCGGCGCTGCGTATGGCTCGGCGGGAGAGCGCTGCATGGCCATTTCGGTGGCGGTGATGGTGGGCGACGTGGCGGACAAGATCATCCCCAAGTTGGCCGAGCGCGCGCGCGCCTTGAAGATCAAGAACGGCATGGCGCTGGACGCCGAGATGGGCCCCATCGTCACCCGCGAGGCGCGTGACCGCATCGAGAACTACATTGGTATCGGTGTGGAAGAGGGCGCCACTCTGGTGGTGGATGGCCGCGGCCACAAGGTCGCGGGTCATGAGGATGGCTTCTTCACCGGCGGCACCTTGTTCGACCACGTCACGCCCGAAATGCGCATCTACAAGGAAGAAATCTTCGGCCCTGTGCTGGCCTGCGTGCGTGTGAATGATTTTGCCCAAGCGGTGGATCTGGTCAACGCGCATGAGTTTGGTAATGGCGTGGCCTGCTACACCAGCGACGGCAATGTGGCGCGCGAATTCGCCCGCCGCATCCAGGTCGGCATGGTGGGCATCAATGTGCCCATCCCGGTGCCGATGGCGTGGCATGGTTTTGGCGGCTGGAAGAAGAGCTTGTTCGGCGATATGCACGCCTATGGCGAAGAGGGCGTGCGCTTCTACACCAAGCAAAAGAGCGTGATGCAGCGCTGGCCCGCCAGTGTGGCCAAAGGTGCTGAGTTTGTGATGCCGCAAAGCCGCTGATTCTCGAAGTTATTGCTGATGGCAAGGCAGCAAGCCCGCTGTCTTCGGCTACGCTAGCGGCTTCATCAAGTTTTTGGCCACTATGCAAGACGTTCAGGGCAGCGAAGCAACGGGCGAGCAGATCCAGCAGTGGTTGGCGCAAGCCCAGGCGCAGCAGCAGTGCAATGCCGAGCAGGGGCTGGCCGCGGCGAACAAGGCCTGGAAGAGCGCACAGGCGCTTGGTTTTCTGGAGGAGCATCTGGCGGCCGGCGCGCTGCGGGTGTTCTATTTTTACCGTTTGGGCGATATGCCGGCCGTGCTGGTGGCCAGCCAGGCCTTGTTGCCGCAGTTGCGCCAGCAAGGCAGCACACCGCGGCTGTGCGAATTGCTTCGCCGGGCGGCATTTGGTGCCGCCGAAGTGGGCGAATTCGAGCTGGCGCTCGCCTTTGTGAATGAAAGTCTCGCCGTCGCCCGCGAGTTGGGCGACAAGCGATTGATCGCGGTGTCCTTGAACGCGGTGGGCGCTTGCCTGGAGCGCATGGGCGACCCGTGGCAGGCTGAGCGCTTGATGAATGAAGCGAGTGCCTTGCTGGGCGATGACGCCAGCGATTACGAGCGCATGGTGTCGAATAGCAACCTGGCCATTGTGGCGTTGGGCCTGTTCAACCTGCTGCACCACAGCACAAAGCCGGAACATCAGCGCGAGTGTTCAGAAGCCCTGGACCGTGCCTATCAACATGCGTTGGCGGTGCGCGCACCGGCGCTGGCCCTGGGCGACAAGTTCTTGCTGGCCTTGGGTGATGCCAATCGCGGCGAGGCGTTGATGCGCATGGATCGTTGCATCGAGGCGGACGAGTTGCTGCAAGTGACGCTGCAACTGGCCGATGCGCAAGGCTTTCTTGCCCTGGGTTGGCGGCTGCGTTGCAACCTGGCAGAAATGAAGCTCGCGCAGGGGCAGGCTGAGGAGGCTGCGGCCGATCTTGATGCCACGCTGGCAGCATCCGCAGGGCGCATCAAAGCCCATATCGCCATGCAACTTCATCATGCAGCGTATCGGGCGCACAAGACCTTGGGCCATGCGCAGACGGCGCTCGGGCACCTGGAGCAGTATCAAGGCCTGGCGCAGGAACGTAACGCCGCGCAGATGCGGGCACAGGCCCGCTTCTTTGTTAGCAGGGTCGAGGCAGTGCGGGCGCTGGACGGTGTGGCGGAGGACCTGGATGCCACTGAGCGGGATACCGCCGAGTTGGACGCTGCCTTGTCGGCGCACCCGCACGGGCAGTTGTTCGACCCGTTGACGGGCCTGGGCAATCAACGCTTGATGGCCGTGCGCATGCCCGCCATGCTGCGCCGCGCAGAGCGTACCGGGGCGGCGTTAACCGTTGCGCTCGTGGATGTGGACCATTTCAAGCTGCTCAACGACCGGTATGGGCGGGCGGTGGCGGACCGCATTCTGCAAGTCCTGGCGCAAATGCTACGCGACAACACCCGTGGCAGCGATTTGCTGGTGCGTTGGGGCGGGGAGGAATTCTTGGTGGTGTTGCCCGACACCGTGGCGGACCGCGCGTTCGAGGTGTGCGAGCGCCTGCGTGAGACGGTGGAGGCCTACCCCTGGTCGCAGTTTGGTGCGGCGCTGGACGTGACTCTGAGCATTGGCCTGGCCAACGCGCCCCCCTATGTCAGTGATTTGTTGGTGACACGGGCGGAGAGCGCCATGTTCCGCGCCAAACACCTCGGGCGCAATCGGGTCGCCTTGGCTTGATGCGCAGGGTGGACGCGAGCCTGTTCAGGACTCGCGGGCTTGGACGACGTTGCGGCCCTGTGATTTGGCCTTGAACAGGCCTTGGTCGGCACGGATCAGCACGCTTTCTTCGCTCGTGTCGCTGGGCAGGGCTTCGGCCACACCGAAGCTGGCAGTCAAGGGCCATGGGCGCCCTTGCCAGATGAACTCAGCGTTTTCGAGGGTGTAGCGCATGCGCTCGGCGACCAGCGTGGCTCCGGCCAGATCTGTGAGGGGCAAGACCACACAAAACTCTTCGCCGCCGCAGCGGCCCAGGTGGTCGACATCGCGCACAGAGTCGCCCAGTATTTCCACCAGGCGTTTGAGTGCGGCGTCGCCGGCAGCATGGCCCAGGGTGTCGTTCAGGTGCTTGAAGTTGTCCATGTCTATCATCAACACGGCATAGGGTTTGCCGCGTCGCAAGCGGGTGTGTTCGATGCGGATGGCCTCTTGCAACGCGCGGCGGTTCAAAGCCTGTGTGAGCGGGTCAAGGCGCGTCAGCCGCTGGATATGCAGGATCAACTGCAGCAGCACCAGCAGGGCAATCGTGCCGTTGAGCAGCAGATTCATCAGCAAGCCGAGCCACAGAAACAGCACATTGCTGCGCTGGGTGTCGAGCAGATTGGCGGGCCCCTCTGCGTTGATGACGATTTGAACCAGGCGATAGCTCAGGAGCAAACACACCATAAACAGCGGACCAGACAACAGGGCTGCCATGCCTCGCTTGACCTCTGTGCGCAGTTCACGCCAAGCGTCCACGGCCGCAAGCAGGGTCAAGGTGGCCAATGCAGCAAACACCACTACGGCGTGCCAATGCATCCCCCCTCCGGCGTAGGGTCGCGAGGCCAGCAGTGCACTTGCGCCGGCGCTAATTACGGCCCCGCTGCGCCAGGCCAGGCGCTTGTTGGCGAGTACCGGGATGGTGGCCCGCAGCACGGCCATCGCGCAGATGGAAAAGACGTCCGAGCCCCATTCGCTAAGCAGGTCTGGCACCACGCCGCGAAGTGCCAGCGTGAGTAACGATGCGGCCATCAGGATGTTGACCGTTGCCATGCACAGTGAGACCTTGGTGGGCACGACCTTGGAGTGGGCCATCGCGCCCCAGGAAAAGCAGGCCACGCTGAAGATCAACACCATGGCGGTGAGCAAGGTGGCGGGGTCGCCGTGTGCCAGAAAGCTGGACATCAATGCCCTCCCGCCGAGGGCTGTTGCGCGTGGAACCCGGAGGGGGCAGAAGGGGGGATTCCATCGCTCACGCGCTCGTTCTCGCTGGGCTGAACGTAGACACGATTGCGGCCATCTGTCTTGGCGCGGTAGAGCAGCGCATCGGCCTGCGCCAGGCTGCGTTCGCCCAAGGGGTCGTCGCGCAGGCAAGGGGCCACCCCGAAGCTCGCGGTCATGACCAAGGATTGGCCTCGCCATTGCACGGGTGAGGCACGCAGGGCCTGTGCCACGCGCTCCGCCACGCGCAGCCCCTCACGCAGGGGCGTGTGGGCGAGCAGCAGGCAGAACTCTTCGCCGCCCAGCCGCGCCAGTTGGTCCAGGGCGCGCATGTTTGCGTTCAGGATCGTGGTGAGATGCTGCAATGCAGCATCTCCGCCCGCATGCCCCAAGGTTTCGTTGACCTGCTTGAAATGATCGACGTCGAGCATGATCAGGCAGTGGTTGTGGCCTCGCTCGGTCAGGGCTTGCAGGTTTTGCAATGCCACCTCGAACGCGCGCCGGTTGAGCGCACCGGTGAGCGGGTCGCGCAGACTGATGTACTTGATGCGCTTGACGAGACGCCCCACCAGCAGGCCTGCCAGCCCCACGCCGATGCACAGCGAGATGAGCAGATACAGCCAAACTACCGAGGCTTTGGGGGTTTGTCCGCCGATGATCCAGCGTGGTGGTGCGGGCCAGATGATCACGGCCAGGGCTTCGCTCAGTAGCAGCAAGGTCAGCAAGGCATAAGGCAGAACCAGGAACAGCGTGACTGGGCGCGGCAGGTCGGCGTCCCGTCCCGTCCAGATATCCCGGGTGGTTTGCAATGCCAACAGACCGCAACCGAGCGAATGGGCGAATAAGCCGGCTTCGGGGCTGCCCGCAACATTCAACACCAGGCTGGCAAGACTGGTCAGGCCGGTGACACCGATCAGCCAGCGGGCCTTGGAATACAGCCGCATCAGGCGATTGACGCCCAGGCTGATCAGGCACAGGCCGAATAACAAAGGCTGGATTGCAATCCAGGTGCCGAAAGCTTCAGGCCACAGCGCACCGCAGGATGGGCAGTAAAAGCTCGGTACCAAGATCAGATGGGCAGCCGCCAGCAACAGGCTGGTTTGTGGGGCAATTTGAAACACCCGCCCTAACAAGACCCAGACAAGCACCATGAAGCCGTTGAATACGGCAATCACCAGCATCAAGGTCTCGGCGTCGAAGGTCGGCATGGGCTTGCGATCTCAGCGCCGCTCGATCACCACGCTGGTGACAGCCAGAGCCAAGCGAACCCGCTCGGCCGCCTGGCGTGCATCTTCGCGAGAGGCATAGGGGCCCGCTTGCAGGCGGTGCAATTGCTTGTCCTTGAACACCGCCAGCCAGGGTGCCATCCAGTCGGCCTCCTGAACCAATTTTTTGCGGAAGGACTCGGCCCCGTCCAGCTTGGCAAATGCCCCAAATTGAACCCAAAAACCGGGCGCGGCCTGGCTGGGCATGACCCCGGGGCTGTCGGTCACGGGGCTGACGGGCGCCGCCACCTTGGCCAAGCTGGCCGGCTCCGGCGCTTGCAGGGCCCCGGCCCGTTCTGCCGCAGCGACGACAGTAGCCGGCGCGGCCACCATCTCTGCAACCTGACTGGCGCCTTGCGTGGTGACGGCTGCGGCGACTACCGGGTCCGCCGCACGGTCGCCCTGCCATTTGCCGCTGCGAATATCTTCATAGGTGATGCGTGTCACTTCCACATTGGAAACGCCGTGCAACACGCCCAGCTTGAGCGCGGCGGTGTAGCTCAGGTCAATGATGCGACCCTTGTGGAAGGGCCCCCGATCGTTGATGCGGACAATCACCTCCTGCCCGTTGGCGGGGTTGCGCACCCGGGCATAACTCGGGATCGGCATGGTGGCGTGCGCGGCCGTCATCGCGTACATGTTGTACACCTCGCCACTGGAGGTCGGGCGGCCATGAAATTTGTTGCCATACCAGGAGGCCAGCCCCCGCTGTACCAGCGGGGCATCGTCGGTGGCCGGCTCGTAGCGCTCACCCAACACCTCGTAAGGCTTGTTGGGCCCGCCTTTGCGGATGGCCTCAATTTGCGGGTTGGCATTTGGCACCCCCCGTAGATTGGGCGGAGGGGATGCATCCGCGCCGTCTTTATCCGGCCATTTGCCAACCGAGGCGGTGGCGCCCCCTGTGTTTTTCCCGGTGGCGGGTGGGCGGCTGGCACAGCCGATCAGACACAAGGTCAGGGTCGCCAGGACCAGCGCTGGGACCGTCGGGTGGCGCGTGCGACCTTGCAGGGGGCGGCGGTGAGGGGCTTTCGGGAGGGACATGGGCGCCACACTAAACCATTCAGCGGGCCTTGCCAAATCAAAGCCGGTAAATCATGGGAGGCGTGCGACTTCCGGCCGCGTAACGACTATGCAACGATCACGTAACGGCCGGGCTGAGCGGCTTGTACGGGCTGCGCAAGCAGAGCAAGTATGCTGTGAACCTTGTTGAGTGAGTCCTGACCCAGAGCACAAGCATGAGCACTTATGTCTTTCCGCTTCCCGAGCAACCCAGCGTGGCCGTGCGCGGCAGCAACGCCCGTTATGCCGTCAGCCGGATTTTTTGCGTGGGGCGAAATTACGCCGCCCATGCCCGTGAAATGGGTGGCAACCCCGACCGCGAGCCGCCGTTTTATTTCACCAAGCCGGCCAACGCCCTGACGCCCTCGGGCGCCACGCTGCCGTATCCGCCGGGCACGCAAAACTATCACTACGAGATGGAGTTGGTGGTGGCGATTGGCGCACCGGTGTTCAAGGTGACGCCCGAAGCCGCACAGGCTGCGATCTGGGCCTATGCCGCAGGCCTCGACATGACGCGCCGCGATTTGCAGGCCGAGGCCAAGGCCGCGGGGCGCCCCTGGGATACGGCCAAAGGCTTTGAGCAGTCGGCCGTGATTTCTGAGTTGGTGCGCGCCAGTGAAACGGGCCTGCTCAAGAGCGGCGCGATCAGCTTGGCGGTCAACGGGCAGCCCAAACAGCAGGGCGACCTGGGCGACATGATCTGGAGCATTCCTGAAATCATCGCCAATTTGTCGCAGCTCTACCATTTGCAAGCCGGCGACTTGATCTACACGGGCACGCCCGACGGCGTGGGGCCGGTCGTTCCTGGCGATTTGATAACAGGCAAGATCGACGGTGTGGCTGAGCTGACCTTGTGGATCGGCGAGCCCGCGTGAAAGCGTTTTGAGTTCTAAACTGGCGAGGATTGCCCCGCTCGGTTGTTTGCGTACTTCCCTTCAAATTCCACTGACCAAGCCATGTTCGACCACAACGAAACGCTGCAAGAAGCGCGCGAACGAAATATCCGCGATGCCTTGATGGAGGACATCGGCGTATGCGACTGGACCGCACAGCTGGTGCCGGCGGGCCGTCGGGTGACAGCCCATGTGCGTGTGCGTGAGGCAGCGGTGCTGTGCGGGCGCGACTGGTTCGACGGCGTGTTTCAGCAGATGGATCCCAGCGCGCGCGTCCATTGGCTGTACGACGAAGGGGCTGACATGGGCGTTGACACCCGGGTCTGCACGCTCGAAGCAGATGGCCGCGCGTTGCTTTCGGCCGAGCGCCCCGCGCTGAATTTTCTGCAAATGCTGTCGGCCACCGCAACGCTGACCCGTGCGCACGTGAAGGTGATTGAGGGCGCCAGCACCAACCCGCGCGGTTGCGTGGTGCTGGACACCCGCAAGACCATCCCCGGCCTGCGCCTGGCGCAAAAGTACGCGGTGCGGGTGGGCGGGGGTGCCAATCAACGGCTGGCGCTGTATGCCGGCATCCTGATCAAGGAAAACCACATCGCCGCCGCCGGCGGGGTGGGGGCGGCGCTGCGGGCTGCACAGGCTTTGAACGCCGGGGTCGATATCCAGGTTGAGGTGGAAAACATGGCCGAGCTGCAAGAAGCCCTGGCTGCTGGCGCCGTGAGTGTGCTGCTGGACAACTTCACCGAAGCCCTGATGCGCGAGGCCGTGGCGCTGACCGCGGGTCGCGCACTGCTGGAGGTTTCAGGCGGCGTGGCGCTGGACCAGCTGCGCTGGATCGCGGCCACCGGCGTGGACCGCATTTCAATCGGCCGCCTGACCAAGGACGTGCGGGCAGTCGACTATTCGATGCGAGTGGAGTGAGCCTGCATAACTCGTTACATGGGCTGACTGTGCAAGCCTGGGCAGCCCTTTTGCTGTCCTTTCGGCAGCGCGACTGGCTCAGCTGAACCAGTCCTCATCCGGCAGCTCGGCGAACACTCTTTTCAGGCCTTCGCCCCAGCCGGTGCGCAGCATGTTGAAGTAGGGGTCGCTGGCGGTGATGCGGTGCGGCTCGGCAGGCGCGAAGCTGTCGGCTCGGTAGAGCAGCATGTCGATGGGCAAGCCGACCGAGAGGTTGCTGCGGATGGTGGAGTCAAAAGAAATCAGCGTGCATTTGGCCGCTTCTTTCAGCGAGGTGTCAGGGGTCACCACGCGGTCGATGATGGGCTTGCCGTACTTGGATTCGCCAATTTGGAAATAGGGCGTGTCGTCGGTCGCTTCGATGAAATTGCCTTGGGCGTAGACGTGGAAGATGCGGGGCGGCTCGCCCTTGATCTGCCCGCCGACGATGAAGTTGCCGCCGAAGTCGACACCCTGGCCCAGGCTTTGCGCATTGGCGTCGCGAGCGACGATTTCTTTCACCGTGCGGCCCACCAACTCCGCCACGTCATACATTGAGCGGCGGTTGTACAGATGCTCTTTTTCGTCGACAAGGCGCTGGCGCAGCAGGCTCACGACGCTTTGGGTGGTGGCCAAGTTGCCGGCACTCAGCAGCGTGATCAGGCGTTCCCCCGGCACCTCGAAGATGCTCATTTTGCGGAAGGTGGCGATTTGGTCCACACCGGCGTTGGTGCGTGAGTCCGACGCGAACAACAGCCCCGCTTTGAGGCACATGGCGACGCAATATGTCATAGGTGAGAGCGACGGGCGTTCGGTCGTGAAAGAAGGGGAGTGAGGCCGATTATCCTCAACCCTGGGTTGTCAATCCTGCGGCTGGCTGGCGGCCAGCGTGACTTGTACCGCAGCTTGCAGGGCTTCAACACCCCCGCCCAGGCGCATGCCGCGCACGGGGCATGCGTCTAGGTAGTCTAGCCCGATGGCCAGTTTGACGTAGCGGGCGTCCGCCAGGCATTGGTTGGAGACGTCAAAACCCAGCCAGCCGCCGCCTACATCGCCCTTGCCCGGTAGGCGGGCCTCGGCCCAGGCGTGGCTGGCCACGTGTTCGGCGTCGGCCGCCAGGTAGCCGCTGACGTAACGCGTCGGGATGCCGAGCAGGCGGGCGCAGGTGGCGAAGACTTGCGCGTGGTCCTGGCACACGCCCAGGCGGCGGGCAAAGGCTTCGGCGGCGGGCGTGGCGGCATCGGTCGTGCCGGGGGTGTAGGGCATGTGCTGCCCCAGCGCGGTCATCAGCTCGTGCAGGCCCTGCAGGGGATCGCTCGATACCCGAGCCGTATAGGCCAACGCAAAGTCGCGCAAGGCGGCATCGGCCTGCGTCAGCGGGGAATCGCGCAAAAAAACCTGGGGCGGAAACGCGCCGTCTTGGGCGTCGGGCTGGGGAGGGGCATCTTCGGTCTCGATCACGCCACGGGCATAAAGATGGATCTCGCTGTGCGGTTTGTCCAGGGCCAGCACATGCATCGCATTGCCATACGCGTCCAGGCAGCGGCTGGCGTGTGCCGGCAGGCTCAGGTGCCAGCTGATCACCCGTTGGCGTGCGCCGTCAACGGGCGTCAGGCGCAGGTATTGGGTGCTCCGCTTCACCGGGCTGGCGTAGCGATAGACAGTTTCGTGATGGATGGCGAGGTGCACGGCGGGCTCTCAAGTGGTCAGTTCGCGTCGAAATAGGCTTCACGCACGGCATCGCCCAATTGTGCCGACTTGGTGAGAAAGGTGGTCAACCAATCGTGCACACCCAGGTCCAGCACTTCGTCCACCGTACCGTGGCGCAGGCGCAAGGCCATGCGCCCCGCGAGCTGCTTGACAATGCGGCCGGCGTCCAACGAGTCGGTGCGGGTTTCAATTTGCGGCAGTACCTCGCAGATTTCGTCGACGCAGGCGCGCAGTGAGCGGGGCACGTCGGCGCGCAGGATTAGCAACTCGGCCACCCGGCGCGCGTCCAGCCGGTCTCGGTACACGGCGTGATACGCCTCGAAGGCCGACAGCGAGCGCAGCAGCGCGCTCCAGGTGTAGAAGTCGGGGGCGCTTTCCACTTCAACCTTCACAGGCACCAGGCTGGGCTGGGCGGGTTCGATCAGCTGGGACTTCACGTCGAGCAGGCGGGCGGTGTTGTCGGCACGTTCAATGAAGGTGCCCAGCCGGATGAAGCAGTAGGCGTCATTGCGCTGCAAGGTGCCGTAGGTGGCGCCGCGTATGAGGTGCGAGCGCTCTTTCACCCAGTCGAAAAAACCGGACATGTCAGGCACGCCGCGCTTGGCCATGGTGCGGCCTTCAATCCAGGTGGCGTTGATGGCCTCCCACATTTCGCTGGTGATCTGCCCGCGCACGGCGTGGGCGTTCTCGCGGGCCTGGCGCAGGCAGCTCAAAACCGACGCGGGGTTGTTCAAGTCCAGGGCCATGTAGTGGAAGAGCCCTTCAGCTTCCAGCGCCTGATGGCTTTGGGTATAGGACTCCAGGGTGCCGGTGACAGCCAAGGGTGCGGCCAACTCCGTCATGGCGCCGCGTGATTGGGGCAGCAGGGACAGCGAATGGGTCACATCCAGCATGCGCACCAGGTTTTCGGCGCGTTCGACATAACGGCTCATCCAGTAGAGCTGTGCGGCGGTTCTACTCAGCATGACGGGCTTTCAGGGGAAGGGGGAGGCAAGTGCGCGGGGCGTAACTGGTGAGGGGGCGGTGGCGGGTACGCATCAGGCCTCCAGAATCCAGGTGTCTTTGGTGCCGCCGCCTTGCGACGAATTCACCACCAGCGAGCCCTGCTTGAGCGCCACCCGGGTCAGGCCGCCCGCGACCATGGTGACCTCACGCCCGGTCAGCACGAAGGGCCGCAGGTCGATATGGCGCGGGGCGATGCCGCTTTCCACAAAGGTGGGGCAACTGGAGAGGCACAGCGTGGGTTGCGCGATGTAGTTTGAGGGGTTGGCGCTGACGCGGGCGCGGAAATCCTCGATCTCGCTCTGTGTTGATGCCGGTCCCACCAACATGCCGTAGCCCCCGGCGCCGTGCACCTCCTTGACCACCAACTCGCCCATATGGGCCAGTACGTGGTCCATATCGGCCTTTTTGCGGCACTGCCAGGTGGGGACGTTGTACAGAATCGGCTCCTCACCCAGGTAGAAGCGGATCATGTCCGGCACATAGGGGTAGATGGATTTGTCGTCCGCCACGCCGGTGCCGATGGCGTTGGCCAGAATCACATGACCCTGCTTGTACACCGACAACAAGCCCGGTACGCCCAGCATGGAGTCGGCGCGGAAAGCGAGTGGGTCGAGAAAGGCGTCGTCGATGCGGCGGTAGATCACATCCACCCGTTTGGGGCCCACGGTGGTGCGCATGTACAAGAATTCGTCCTTGACGAACAAGTCCTGGCCCTCCACCAACTCGACCCCCATCTGTTGCGCCAGGAAGGCGTGTTCGAAATAAGCGCTGTTGAAAGGGCCCGGGGTCAACACCACCACGGTGGGGTTTTCGGCCTCGCTGGCGTGCCGCAGGGTGTTGAGCAGCAAGGTCGGGTAGTGGGCCACCGGCGCCACCGGGTAGCGGGCGAACAGCTCGGGGAACAGCCGCATCATCATCTTGCGGTTTTCCAGCATGTAGCTGACGCCGGAGGGCACCCGCAGATTGTCTTCAAGCACGTAGTAGCCGCCGTCCGAGTGGCGGATCAGATCCACGCCCGTGATGTGGGTGTAGATGCCGTGCGGCAGATCCAGCCCCTGCATGGCGGGCTGGTATTGCGCATTGGCAAACACCTGTTCAGCGGGAATCAGGCCGGCCTTGATGATTTCGTGGTCGTGATAGATGTCCCACAAGAATTTGTTCAGGGCGCTGACCCGCTGCCGCAGGCCGGCTTCCAGCATCTGCCACTCGGAGGCGGGCACGATGCGGGGCACGGTGTCGAAGGGGATCAGGCGCTCAGCGCCTGCCTCATCGCCATAGACCGCAAACGTGATGCCCACGCGGTGGAACAGCAGGTCGGCTTCGGCCCGCTTTTTCGCCAGGGCGTCGGGGGTTTGGGCATGCAACCAGTTGGCAAACTGTTGGTAGTGCGGGCGGATGGCACCGCTGGACAGCAGCATTTCGTCGTAATGGCCCGCGGCGGGGAGAGTAAGCGCATGCATGAATGACAAGACTCCGAAGGCGTGAACCCGATTGATGCATAGGCCATTGCAAGGCCTGTGCCCAGTGTGGTGGGCCAGTGTGCGCCGAAACCGGTCGATTTTGGTGCGCGACCGTACAGACTTGAGCCTACTGGAAATGCTTGCGCCGATTTGGTGCTTGGCGCAACGCTTCTTGTCGCTTTGTCCCTGACTTTGGGGGCAACACTGGCGATATGCTTGGCGAAACCGAGCATCTCTTGTTTGAGACCCCTTCGCCATTGCCCATTTTTCGCCATGCACGCATCGATTCGTCACCGTTGGAGTAGTTGTTTTGTCCGGGTCGTCCTGCTGTGGTTGGGCATGTGGTCCGGAGTTTTTGCACAGGTTTTAGTGCCCAGCGGTGGGGCCGCCTTGCCCGGCATGACTGCCAGCGCCGCGATGCCTTCTGCCGGGGACGAATCGCATTCGCTGGTGGTGTTTAACCGAGAGATCGCCATTTTTCGGGGCACCTTTTTGGGCACAACGCCCGGCGAACGTGCGCGCCGCGCGCAGTGGGCCATTGACGAGCAGTTGACGCGACTGACCCAGGGCGTGGTGAGCATCAACAAGGTGCCTCAGGGCCGTGTGTTGATGATCGACGGGGAGCTGGCTTTTTTGCTGGTTCCGGATGACGTCGATGTGGCTCGGCATGAAACGCTGGACAAAGCCGCCGCCAAGGCCAAATTTCAGCTCGAACAAATGATTGCGGAGACGCGTGAAAGCCGGGATGGCTCACGGCTCTGGCATGGCGTGATCGCGGCAACCATTGCATCAGCGGTGTTTTTTGCCTTATTTGCCCTGGTGCTGCGGGGCCGCAACCTTCTCAGCACCAAGCTGGTGTGGTTGGTGGGAAAAATTACCGGCAGCCTGCAAATCGCCGGTGTGCAGTTGTTGCAGCGCGACCGCTTGGCGGCGGCCACGCGCCTTGTCGTTCGCCTGCTCAGCTGGGCCGTGCTGACGCTGCTGACCTATCAATGGCTGAGTTATGTGCTGAGTAAATTCCCGTACACCCGGCCCTGGGGTGAGCAGCTCAGCGACTACTTGTTTCAGGTGGCGGAGCGCCTGGGCACCAGCGTGCTTCACGCCTTGCCGGACCTGTTTGTGGCGGTGGTGATTTTCGCGATTGGCCGCGGCGTGAACAATATGCTGGCCACCTTGTTCGACCGTATCGAGAACGGGGATGTTGTTTGGGGCTGGCTGGACCGCGACACCGTGCGACCCACCCGGCGCATCGTCAGCATCGGCGTCTGGTTGTTTGCACTGGTGATGGCCTACCCCTACCTGCCGGGCTCCGGCAGCGAGGCATTCAAGGGCGTGTCGGTGCTGCTGGGCTTGATGATTTCACTGGGTTCGTCCAGCGTGGTGGGTCAGGGCGCCAGCGGCATGATCTTGATGTTCTCCCGCACCATCCGGGTCGGCGAATATGTGCGCATTGCCGACCATGAGGGCACGGTGACAGAGCTCGGAATGTTCACCACCCGCATTCGCACCGGTCTGGGCGAGGAGTTGACGCTGCCCAATTCGGTGGTGCTGGGGACAGTCACCAAAAACTATTCGCGCACGGTCAAAGGGCCAGGCTTTATCGTCGACACCACGGTGACCATTGGGTATGACACGGCATGGCGTCAGGTGGAGGCCATGCTTGTCGAAGCCGCACGCCGTACGCCAGGTGTGCTGAATCATCCCGCGCCGGTGGTGTTTCAGACGGCGCTGTCAGATTTTTATCCGGAGTACCGCTTGGTGTGTCAGGCCGTTCCTGCCCAGCCCCGTCCCCGGGCGGAGGTGCTCAGCACCCTGCACGCCAATATTCAGGATGTGTTCAACGAGTATGGCGTGCAGATCATGTCGCCGCACTACTTGGGCGACCCGGCGCAAGCCAAGTTTGTGCCCAAGAGCGCCTGGTTTCCTGCGCCCGCCAAGCCCGAGTGAGCGAGGTCGGCGCGGGGTAGCTGGCGCAACGCTGTCGTGACGGTCAATCCAGCGGAAAATTCTTGAAGACGTGTACGCCCAGGGCGCGCGCGAATTCGGCCGCGTTGCCGCTGCCCAGCTTCCAATGGGCCACGATGCCAAGGCGTGAGTCTTGGGCGACGCGGAGTGTGTCCAGTATGACGCCCAGGCGCTGCGCTTCTTCGCGAACGACGCTTTCAATCTCCATCATTGTCAGCGTGGGCTTGAAGATTTTTCCGACTGCAGTCAGCGGCAAGCTGGCAAGAATCCGGATGGCCTTGGGCTGTGCGGCTCGCTCGCCAATGAACTCGGCGGCATACGCCATCAAGTCGGCCATGCTGACGGTGCTACCGGCATTCAACTGCACATAGGCTACCGGCACTTCGCCGGCATAGGCATCGGGGCGCCCCACGGCAGCGCTCATGGCCACGTCAGGGTGTTTGGCCAGCGCTTCTTCGATGGTTTTGGGGTCGATATTGTGGCCGCCCCGGATGATCAACTCCTTTTTGCGGCCGGTCAGCCAGAAGAAGCCGTCGGCGTCTTGGCGGCCCAGGTCGCCAGAATTGAGCCATCGGCGCGTGACGCCATCGGGCCCGGGCGCTTCAAAGAATGTGCCTCGGTTGTGCGCTTCATCCAGGTATCCGGGCATGACGTTGGGACCGTTCATGCAAATTGCACCGACTTCGTCAGTGCCGGCCCATCGCAAGAAGTGGCCGGCTTCATTGCAGACGGCGACCTGCATGGCCTGCCAGGGCAGCGAGAATCCGATGGAGCCGATGCGGGCCTGGCCATCGCCTGGATTGACGGACGCCGCGCAGGTGGTTTCTGTCAGGCCATAGGCTTCCAGGATGCGCAGGCCCGTTTCAGCCTGAACCCGCAGGGCCAGTTCCACCGGCAGGGGTGCCGCGCCACAAACGGCATAGGTCAAAGACGACAAGTCATGGCCGGCAACGGGCACTTGCATCAGTCCGGCATAGATGGTGGGCACCCCGGAGAACGACGCCAATTTGTAGTGCTCGACAATTTTCCAGAAGTTCGCAACCAAGCCCGGGGCGCGATAGCCCGCGGGCGGGGCAAGCACCACATGTGCCCCGGCGGCAAAGGCGGCCAGCCCGGTGCCGATCTGCGCATTCACGTGAAACAGGGGCAGGGCCGTCAGGACATTGCGGCCGGGCGCCATGAACAAATCCTCCGCCACGGCCACGAGCTGCAGGGCGTTGGCCGTTTCATTGCGGTGCGTGTGGCGGGCAATCTTGGGCAGCCCTGTGGTGCCCCCCGTGCAAAGGTAGGAGGCCGTGTCCTGTGCTTTCGGGGGTTCAAAGTTGAGGCCGTCGCCGCGCTCTTGCTGCAGTGCTGCATGAAAGTCCAGGACCGGGCGGCCTTGCAAGGTGGCGGGCAGCGCCGCCATTGCATCGGGCCGGGCCACATCGCCTGGCAAGTGGCGCATGGGGTCAACCACCAAAATGCCCTGCACCGAGTCGGCTGCTGCCAAGGCCTGCCCGACACGCGCCCAGGTCTCGGCGTCCGCTGCCGGGGCTGTCGTGACCAGCCAGCGCGCATGGGCCGCATTCAGCAGCTGACCCATTTGCGCGCTTTCGATCATCGGGTTGATGGCGAAGACAATGCCGGCCGTCTCGCCGCCCCAGATGGTGAAATGGGTTTCGGGCAGGTTGGGGAGCACAAAGGCCACCACGTCTTTGCGTTGAATGCCCAGGCGGCGAAACAGGTTGGCGCTGCGGGTGATGTCGGCCAGCAACTCGGCATAAGTCCAACGCTGCGGGCGCTTGAAATCTTCGGCGTGGGCGAAGAAAGACAAGGCAGTGGCCGTAGGCCATTTTTTTGCACTCTCTGCAATGAGCGCGTAGGTGCTGGTGTGCGTTGAAAATGGGTCGGGCTGGGCGGCTTCCAGGCTACGAATGTCTGCGTTGTGACGAATGAGCATGCGGTGTCTCCTGTTGTTGTGGGTTGAGGCCGGCCAAGTACCTCGTACCCTTTTCAAGGAATGAGTATGCGATTCTTGGTGATGACAAAAAAGGTTGAATGCGGACGGAAAAGAGATGGATTCGGACAATCTGCGCGTCAGGCGCTCAGCGTTCGGGTGTACACCGTTGCACAGCTGCCATCGGGTCAGCAAAATCCCATCGCCGCTTTCGGCTGTCGACGTGCTGATGGTTTGACTGTCAATTCCTCTTCTTTTTTCAACCCTCACTTTTTATGCCCACCAGCAGCGCCAGTCTTTTAAAACGATTTCATGAAGAATGCGTTCGCGACGTTGAATGCCTGTTTCCCGACGTGTCGGCTTACCCGCGTGGCAAGCTGATGCCCGCTGCGAGTTTCGCGCGGGGGCAGGAATTGCGCATTGCCCAGGCCATTTCCATGCAGTGCGTCACGGGTGATTATTCTTATGACCCGATTT
The DNA here is from genome assembly GCF_028595305.1 of Roseateles koreensis. Taxonomy (GTDB): domain Bacteria; phylum Pseudomonadota; class Gammaproteobacteria; order Burkholderiales; family Burkholderiaceae_C; genus Paucibacter_A; species Paucibacter_A koreensis. Next base: position 32,270 of record NZ_JAQQXS010000005.1, read on the forward strand.
TTCCCGATGAAGACCCGGACGTTCGCCTGATCCCGGATCTCGCCACGCTGAAGCCGGTGCCCTGGAGTTCGGTGCCCCGTTATCTTGCAATCCATGATTGCCTGGAGCTCAGCGGCGAGTTGTGCGCCTTTGCGCCGCGCTCGGTGCTCAAGCAGGTGTTGGCGCGTTACGAGGCGGTGGGCTTGAAGCCCGTGGTGGCGCCCGAAATCGAGTTCTACATCACTGCAGCCAATGTCGACCCGACGCAGCCCTTGGTGCCGCCCACCGGGCGCGGTGGGCGCGCGGAGGTGGGGCAGTCGGCGTTCAGCCTGAACATGCTGAACGAGTTGGCGCCGTTTTGGGATGAGTTCCACGCTGCCATCGACACCTTGGGCATTGGCGGCGACACCTGGATCCATGAGGTGGGCGTCACCCAGTACGAAATCAACCTGACCCACGGCGACCCGCTGACCATGGCAGACCAAGCCTTTTTGTTCAAGTATGCAGCCAAGGAAGTGGCCTTGAAGCATGGGCTGAATGCAGTGTTCATGGCCAAACCCATGGCTGGCCAGGCTGGCAGCTCGATGCACCTGCATCAGAGCGTGCTGGACGTGCAAGGGCACAACATCTTCAGCCTGCCCGATGGCAGTGCCAGCCCGGAATTTGGACATTTCATTGCGGGCCTGCAGCGCTACTCGCCCGATTTAATGCTGGTCTACGCGCCGTTTGTGAACTCCTATCGCCGCTACGTGACCGGCAGCCAGGCCCCTGTCAACTTTCACTGGGGGCATGACAACCGCACCACCGCCTTGCGCGTGCCGATCAGCTCCGCTGCCAATCGCCGGGTGGAAAACCGCGTGGCTGGCGCCGATGCGAATCCGTATCTCGCCATTGCCGCGAACCTGGCCGCCGGCCTGGCGGGTTTGCAAGACAAGCAAGCCCCCACCCAAGCCCTGGTGGGCAATGCCTACGATCAACCGAAAAGCCTGCCGCGCAGCTTTGTCTCCGCCCACGAGCAAATGGCCGCCAGCACCCATGCCCCAGAACTGTTGGGCGCTGCGTTCGTGCAGGCCTATTTGGCCGTCAAGGCCCTGGAGTACGACAGTTATCTCAACGAGATCAGTGCCTGGGAGCGTCGCTTTCTTGTGCCGCAGGCTTGAGTGGGGTGGCGGGTTGTCAGAACGAAACCTGCAGGCTCAAGGCGCTTTAACGTTTGCAAGAAGACGGCCGGTTGCTGCCTGCACGTCAAGCAAAAGCGAGCCCCTACTCATTCTCAACGAGTGCTCGACCGGCGCCGCGTTGCCGAGAGGGCGAAGACGGCTCCAAGTGCCAGCGCCAGCGTGCCAGGTTCAGGCACCGTGGTGTCCAGCAAGGTCCAGGTGCCAGGCTTCGAATAGTTGTAAGCCAGATTGAGCCCACCCTCTTCCAGCACCAGATCTTCGTCACGTTGTGTGAGGATCGAACCCTCCAGAGGAAAGATAGCCACCTCCCAGTTGGAGATATTGCCGCTTCCGTCGGTACTCACGCTGAGGAAGTCATCCATGTGGTTATAAGCAGACCCGTCCGTGTACTGCTGGCCGCCGCCCGAAATGCCGTAGCTCAGGAGGCCGGCGCTTACGTGGTCGGCCAGGTGCGGAATGTTGATTTTTGTATTTGGAGCAAGGGCGTGGAGAAAATCCAAAGTCACCGAGACATGCCGTCCGATCATGGAACTGTCACCTCGGTTGAGCGCGTTTCCTGTGTAGGTGTAGACCACATCGGCCTGAGCCATTGAGGCCACCAATGCAGCGCCTAAGGCGAGTAGCACGCGGAACCGTCCGGCCATTTTCGAGTTTGCCATCTCACCCCCCCTTGATTTCGACCGCCGGATAGTACGGCCTCGGCTTGCCCAGCCCCTCCCCCGGTATAGGGGGGGGCGTGATGGGGGTGCGGGTTCTCAGCGCGACTACTCAACGTGCCACTGCGGGGCGGGCCGTATCAGCTGCGCGCTTCAACAATATGGGTGGCCGTACTTGCGATAAGGCCTGTGGTGGCAATAAAGCCAACTTATGCCCGACTTGTCACTTTGTGAACCATCCTGATTCACTAATCTGGTGCGACCGGCAAGAATCGAACTTGCGCCTAAGCCTTCGGAGGGCCCAATGATATCCACTTCACCACGGTCGCAGGGAGGGCAGCCGGCATTCTAACCGGTAGTTCGGGCACTGTCGCCGGGTGGTGGGGTGTTGGGGTCACAATGGGCCGTTGCATGGAGTTGGCGTGCGTTTGGAGGGCCTGCCGATGGCGGATTTGAGTCGTATTCCTGCAGTTTGCGCAAAGGCCCTCGTGGCTGTTGTTGGCGTGACGTTGATGTGGGGCGGTGGGTGCGCTGCTGCGCCGCTGGTGCCTGGTGATGCGGCCACTGAAACGACGCCATCTGAGAGCGCAAACGTCAATGCATCCGCATCAAATGCCAAGCCGGTGAAGGTGCTGTTCGTGGGCAATAGCTTCACCTTTGGCCGTGTCGATCCGGTGCTGAGTTACAACGCCGCTCAGGTGCATGATTTGACGGCGGCGTTCAACGCACTGGACCCGCGCGGTACCAACAGCCATCCCGCTGGAACGCCCGGCGAAGGCTCGTTCGAGCCGCATCCCTGGGGCGGTGTCCCGGGGGTGTTCAAGAAGATGACCGAGCAGGCCGGGCTGAATTACGAGGTGTCTTTATCGACCCGCAACGCTTTGCCGCTGCGTGGTCATTTTTTGAACACGCCGGGTGCGGCCTGGAATTTGCGCGGCAATGTGGCGTCGCAAGCCTGGCAGAAAGTGGTGCTGCAAGAGTTGAGCGATGGCACCCTGCCGGAGGGCAAAGGCAAGAGTGCCCATCCGCAGATGTTCAATGTGTATGCCGATTTGCTGGAGCGCTTCATCCATCAGGGGCAGGCCTTGCAGTCGACCGAGGCGCAGTGGTTTGGCGGTATGGCGTCTTGCCAGGTGGCCGGTCTGTCGGCTGACACCTGTGAAAGAGTGCATGTGATCGCGGCCAATCCCCATGCCAGTGCGCAGACGCAGGTGTATCTGGTGCAGACCTGGGCCCGGCCGGATATGGTGGAAGCCCATGTGCCGACCCATCCGGACAGGGCCAGCCCTGACGGCGCGCCGCTGCCTCGGCAGGGTCAGGCGCTGACCCCCCGCTATTACGCCAACCTGGCCGAGATGAGTCGTGATCTGCGTGTGGCTGCTGATGCCAAAGTGGCTGGCAACCTGGGGTTTGCGGGCGTGGTGCCCGTGGGGGATGCCTTTCAGCGTGCGGTGGATACCGGCGTGGCCCAGGGGCGTGGGTTTTTTGCCTCGTCTGATGCGACGACAGCAACCGCAACAGCGGCAGGCCTGGACCTGTGGTGGTTGGACCGCATCCACGCCAGCAAATTTGGCTCTTATCTGAGTGCCTTGACCCTGTTTGGTAGGTTGACTGGGCTCAATCCGCTGAGTTTGGGTGCAAGCGAAACGGCGGCGCGGGACTTGGGCATCACGCCTGCACAAGCTCAGGCCTTGCAGGAAGTTGCGGCCGCACAGTTGGCCGCCAGCAAGCGCTTGCCCTGAGCGGTACATGGCGACACACGGGTTTGTCTGCGGTCCTGCAGTCGCGCTGGCGCCACGTCGCGGGTGCAGGGCGCGGCGTAAGTCGCTACTTGGCGACTTATAATCTCGCGGTTTTGGTCCCGCAGTTGTGGGGCCTCGCATTCCTACTGCCGAAGCCAACGAGGATTTCATGAGCGGAACCCCTGATCACGCGAACGACCATCACGAAGAAGACGCGCATACCGGGCCGATCAAGACGCCCAAGCAATTGGCTTGGGCTGTGTTCTTCGCCTTCTTGGTGCCCATCATCGTGATCATCATGTTGGCCAACTATGTGTCGACGGATGCCAAGCCTTCCGCCGGCACCGAAGCGCTGGACGCCATGGCCGTGGCCGCGCGTATCCAGCCCATTGGTTCGATCGAGATCAAAGACGCCAGCAGCGTGGGCGTCATGAAAACGGGTGAGCAAGTGTTCCAGGCGCAGTGCTCGGCCTGCCACGCTACGGGCGCCGCAGGGGCACCGAAGTTTGGTGACCAAGCAGCTTGGGCCCCGCGTATCAAGACCGGCTTCGAGGCATTGCTGCACTCCGCCTTGGGCGGCAAGGGCGCGATGAGCCCACAGGGTGGCGGCGATTTCAGCGACTATGAAGTGGCCCGCGCCGTGGTGTACATGGCCAACCAGGGTGGTGCCAAGTTCGACGAGCCCAAGGCGCCCGCTGCAGCGGCATCTGGCGCCGCGTCGGCTGCTGAGTAAAGACCTTTTGAGTGAAGCGCTATTGACGCGCCGTTTGTGCGCTTTGTGCTTCAACTCCTGAAAAACCGACCTTGGGTCGGTTTTTTTACGGCTGAGGTTGAAGCACCACCTTGAAATCTTCGAGCAAATCGCTGAAGGCGCGGGGCTGCGGGTCCCATTGACCGGCCTGCACGGCTTCGGCAGCCCAGAGCATGTCCATGCTGTGCACGAGGCCCATGCCCAGGGGCGTGGCGAGGAAGAGGCGGTCGTGCTCGTCCATGAAGCTGGCGCTGACGTCCGTGGTCAAGCCCGTATGGCTGGTGACTTGGTGGTGGGTCAGCACGTTAGCGGCCACACGCCAGATCCAGGGTGCCGCTTCCAGTTCCAAGTAGACCCGCTGGGGCCCGTTCTGGAAGAACCAGCAACCGCGATCGTCTGCCGCGTAATTGCGCTGAATGAATTCACGCAGTTTGTCGTGCGTGACGCGGCTGCCCTTGACCTGCGGGAAGGGGCCGGCCGCTTGCGTGCGCTCGTCGCGCATGTACCAGTCGCCGCGGGCATCCAGCGCCAGCCAGCCGTAGCAATGCGGCACATGGGGCCATTTTTTCAGGGCGGCTTCGACGATGGCGTCCATAAGGGGTCAGAGTCTGTTCAGGGCAGATGGGTGGCCAGCCAGTTGCACACCTGGTCAGGCATGTCGAGCACATGGCCGGGCGGCAGCCCGCGGGGAAAGCCCACATGCCCCCCCTGTGCAGGTTGCCACAGTGTGACATGGCTGCCCACCTCCGTCTGCGTGGGCAGGCTGTGGGCTGGAACGAAGGGGTCGTTGCGGGCATTCAGCACCAGCGCGGGGACGCGAATATGGCGCAGGTGCGGCTTGGCGGACGCGCGCGCCCAGTAATCTTCGGTGTCTCGGAAGCCATGCAGCGGGGCCGTGAACAGGTTGTCGAACTCGTATAGATTCTTGGCTTGCCGCAGGCGTTCGCCATCGAACAGGCCCGGGTGCTGGGCCAGCTTTTCAAGCGCCTTGGGCACCATGGAGCGCAGGAACATGCGGGTATAGACGAGCCGATTGAAGCCTTCGCCGATGGCGCGTCCTGCGGCGGCCAAGTCCAGCGGCGAGCAGACCGAGCAAACGGCGTGGACGCTGCGCGCTGCGTCGCTGCCGCTTTCTTCGGCCCAGCGCATCAAGGCATTGCCGCCCAGCGACACGCCAGCGGCGATCAACGGGCCCTTCCAGCGCGCTTGAAAGCGCTTGAGCATCCAGTCGATTTCTTCGAAATCGCCGGAGTGGTAGGCGCGTGGCGCCAGATTCAATTCGCCCGAGCAGCCGCGAAAATGCGGCAGGGCAAAAGCCCATCCACGTGCTCGCGCCATGCTGGCAAAAGCTTGCGAAGAGTGGCTTTGCGTATTGCCCTCCAACCCGTGGAAGAGCACGAGCAGTGGGCGCGTTATGTTTGCCGGCGTTGCGTCCGTGGGCGCTTTCGGCGGGGCCTCGGCCAGCCAATCCACGTCAATGAAGTCGGCGTCCGGGGTTTGCCAGCGTTCGCGCTGAAACCGCAGTGCTGGCGCAGGGCTGTTGCGCGACATCAGCGCGGGCCAAATGGTTTGCGCATGCCCACCGGGCAACCAGCCAGGGGCTTGATAGTTCATGGTCAAAGGAGCATCAACTTGTTTTCGATTCGACAACCGGCCCCACTGTCGGGGCGGCGTGTGGGGCCAGCTGCCCTCAATGCAGGGTCGCTGGTTCTTCGACAATTTCCTGGATGTCGTGGGCGGTGCCGGGGCTGGCGTGGTGCACCACCATGCGCCATCCAAATGCCGTTTTCAGGTAAACATTGGTGGCAATCACCCAGGCACTTTGGCGGCCTTCGGGCGTTTCCAGGTGAATGCGCTCCAGCACTTGGTGGATGGCGGTGTCGCCGGTGTGGATGCGCCGCACCCGCTCGGGCGTCACGTTGATGGCGCCTTGCAGAAACACGGTTTCAAAGGCGGCGCGAATCGCGCCACAGCCCACCAGGCGGGGGCCGCCGGGATGCACGCAAGAGACTTCTTCTTCGTCAGCCCAGACGTCCATCAGCCGGTCCAGATCGGCCGATTGCAGCGCTTCATAGAACTGCTGCTCGGTGTCTTCGGGGGCGGCAAGCAGGGCGGCGGTCTGGGCCTTGGGTCGTTGCATGGCTGTGGGAGCGGTCAGTGGGCGTGATGCAGTACTTCACCGGCCTTTAGCTTGTAGACGGTACCGCAGTAGGGGCACTTGCCCCGGCCGTCGTGGCTGAGGTCAATGAACACCTTGGGGTGGCTGCTCCACAGTGTCATCTTGGGATTGGGGCAAGCCACCACGCCGGGGCCCTGCACGTCGTGGGCGGTCACTTCAACCATTGATTTTGGGTCGCTCATGGCATTTGTTCCTTGAATTCTTGTTGAGGAGGGCATCAGACCAAGGTGAGCCAGTCGGCGTACTTGGGATTGCGGCCATTCACGATGTCGAAGAAGGCGGCCTGAATTTTTTCGGTGATGGGCCCGCGTGAGCCGGCGCCAATTTCGATACGGTCCAACTCCCGGATGGGCGTGACCTCGGCGGCGGTGCCGGTGAAGAAGGCTTCGTCGCAGATGTACACCTCGTCGCGGGTGATGCGCTTTTCCACCAGTTTCAGGCCCAGGTCTTCGCAGATGTGGAAGATGGTGTTGCGGGTGATGCCATTGAGCGCGCCGGCCGACAAGTCAGGCGTGTAGACCACGCCGTTCTTGATGACGAACAGGTTCTCGCCTGCACCTTCCGAGACGAAACCGGAGGCGTCCAGCAGCAGCGCCTCGTCATAGCCGTCGTCGGTGGCCTCCATATTGGCCAGGATGGAGTTGGTGTAATTGCTGACCGTTTTGGCCTGCGTCATCGTGATGTTGACGTGGTGGCGGGTGTAGCTGCTGGTCTTGACGCGGATGCCGCGCTTCATGCCTTCTTCGCCCAGATAGGCCCCCCAGGCCCAGGCGGCCACCATCAGGTGGATCTTGTTGCCCTTGGGGCTGACGCCCAGCTTTTCAGAGCCAATCCAGGTGAGCGGGCGCAGGTAGCAGCTCTCCAGCTGGTTTTCGCGCACCACTTGCTTTTGCGCCTCGGCCACCTGCTCGAAGCTGAAGGGGATCTTCATGCGCAGGATCTTGGCGCTGTTGAACAGGCGCTCGGTGTGCTCTTTCAGGCGGAAGATGGCGGTACCTAGATCCGTCTTGTAAGCCCGCACGCCCTCAAAGGCGCCGCAGCCGTAGTGCAGGGTGTGGCTCAGGACGTGGATCTTGGCGTCGCGCCAGTCCACCAGTTGCCCATCCATCCAGATTTTGCCGTCGCGGTCGTCCAAGCCCATGGGAGTCCTTGTTGTCCAGCCCGGCTTTTAAGCCGGTGAAGAATCGAAACCCCGAATTCTACGGGGCGGCTCGTTGCGGGGCAAAAGCCGATTCAAGGCGCGGGCGTACTGACCGGCCCCGGTTCGGTCGTTTCAGCGGCTCCGGCCGGCAATCTCAGCAAACGCCAGCTCTGCACCTTGCCCTGGCGCAGCAGCACTTCCACGCGCTCACCCCCCGCGTCTTGCCAGACAAAGGTTTCGGGGTCCGCCGCCACCTTCTTCCCCAGGCTCTGGGTCAGGGCCAGCACCTGGGCAACGGGCATGGCCACTTGCAACTGGGCATTCAGCATGACCGCACTCTCGACGTGACCCACCGGGGTCACCGAGGCGGCTCGCATCAGGCGCATCAAACGCGAGAACTGCAGCAGCAGCCAGAACACCACGCCCGTCAGCGCCAGGATGACGCCCTTCCAGCCCCACAAGCCGCCGCCCAGAAACATGGCCGCCACTGCCAACACGCCGCCCACCCAGGGATTCATTGCGGGTCTCCTGATGAGGTGGAAATCTGTGGGTCAGCCGGGCCGTCGGCGCGAGACCAGCCGTATGCTCGCTCCACTTTGGCCACGCGCACAGTGTAGTGCTGGTACCAGTCCCGGCGGCCTTGGTCGCGCGCCAGTTGATGCTCAGCGTGCCGGCGCCAAGCGGCGATGTCGGCCTCGCTGCGCCAATAAGAAATGGTGATGCCGAGCCCGCTCGCGTCACGCGCACTTTCGACGCCGAGGTAACCCGTTTGCTCAGCGGCAAGTGCGGCCATGCGCTCGCCCGTGTCGCCATATCCTGCATCGCCGGCCGTGCGTTGGCTAGTGAACATAACTGCAAAATAAGGCGGCTCAATAGGCGGCTTAACGGGCAATTCAGCGCGAGGCGCGCCACCCGCCGGGTGCCCGGCCGAGAAATTTGTTTGATTCGTCATGAGCTTGGCGTATTCTGTGACCTGTTGCGGAGTGCTTCAGTCACCGTCAGGTTGCCATTGTGCGTGTTGACGGGCGTGCTGGCGTGCATTCTCAGACTCTGCAGGCCTGGGCCCTAGTGACTCGAGACTAGAGGTGCCGCCCTGCCAACTGACAAGGGATGGTCATGCCTGCGGTGCAGCGAAGGTTGGAGCAACTTCGGCGGCGATTCATGGGGGTCATTGGGTTCATTCACGGTGCCTCATCATGAATCCCCTGCTCACGCCTGAAATTTGCACAAAGCCTTCCGGTACGCGCTTGGCCTTGAAGCCCTTGCATGTGGGTTTGCCTTTGCTTGTCTTGGCGATTTCTCTGGTTTTGACCGGTGGGTATTGGCGCTTTGAGTCGCAACGTGAGCAGGCCCTGCTGCAGCAAGCATTTGAGTCCAGCCTGCATGATCTGGCGCACCGCTTTGAATTGCAGATGGCATCGCAGCGCCAGGTTTTGCAGGGCTTGCAGGGTTTTTTGGCTGCGCATCCGCAGGCCGATGAAGGTGCGTTGCGCCTCTACGTTCAAGCCCTTCCACAGGGGGCGGAGTTTGCCGGCCTTCAAGGGTTGATGATTGTGCGGGCTGCGGGCCAGCTTGGGCCGGGCGATTCAAGTGACGGCGTGGCGCCCTGGGCGCGGGCCGAATCGGTTTGGAGTGTCGGGCCCGACGTTGCCAAACAGGTGCTGATACGCCAATCGCAGATTCGCACGCTGCTGGAGCAGGCGCGCGATCAGGGGCGCTTATTGCTGTCTGACAAATTGTATTTGCGCGCCTTGCAGCTCGGCGCTGGCGACGGCTACTTGCAGGTGCTCCCCGTTTACAAGGGCGGCGGGTTGCCGGCGACTGTGCCCCTCCGCCGTGAGCAGTTGCAGGTTTGGGTGGTGGCGCCGGTGGACACCGGACGTTTGTTCTCAAGCCTTTACGCCGAGTTGCCCGAGGGCTTGAACCTTGCTCTGTACGACGGCCAGCGCCTGCAGACGCAAAGTTTGCTGTTTCGCAGTGCCGGCCGGGGCGGGAGAGACGAGTTGAGCGATCTCCGGCAAACGCTGCATAGCGCGCGCAAAACCTTCAGCCTGGGCGGGCAGGATTGGACTTTGGTGCTGCAGGCCGGGCCGCAGTTTGCCCGCATTCGTGCCGCCGATGTGGCGTGGATGGTGCCTTGGGTCGGCGGCTTGCTGGGGTCTTTGCTGGCCTTGTTGCTGTGGATGATGTTGACTTCGCGCGAGCGCGCGCATGCCTTGGCCGAGCGCATGACAGAGGCCCTGCGCGAAAGCGAGCAGCGCTGGGCTTTTGCCTTGGAGGGCGCGGGTGACGGGGTGTGGGAATGGAATGTGGACAGCGGCCTGATCAACTGCTCGCAGCGCTGGAAGGCCATCATGGGCTTGCCGCCCGGTCAGGAGTTCTCCTCCATGAACCAGTTGCGTGCCGCCATTCATCCGCAGGATTTGGAGCGGGTGCGCACCGAGTTTCAGCATTGCCTGGACGGGTTCACAGCATCTCTGGTGAGCGAATATCGGGTGGCCGGGGCGGGCGGAGCTGCCGGACCGTGGAATTGGGTGCTGTCGCGCGGCATGGTGGTAGAGCGGGACGCGCTGGGCCAATCGGTGCGCATGGTCGGCACGCTGTCGGACATCAATCTGCGGCGCCAGTCTGAAGAGCGTTTGCGCTTCATGGCCTTGCATGACCCGCTGACCGAGCTGGCCAACCGGGCGCATTTTGACGAACGCTTTCGTTTTGCGCTGGCCAATGCGCGGCGCTATCAAGAGCGCGTGGGCTTGATTTTGCTGGACCTGGACCGCTTCAAGCCCATCAACGACCAATACGGTCATGGCGTGGGCGACCAGTTGCTGCAAACCGTGGCCAAGCGAATTCGCAGCGCGGTGCGCGAGACCGACACGGTGGGCCGCATCGGCGGGGATGAATTCGTCGTCTTGCTGACCGGCGCGATGACGGCTGAAACTGCCCAGTTGGTGGTCGAAAAAATATTCAACCAAGTGGCCATGCCCATGGAGCTGGGCGGCGTGCGGGTTGAAGTGACTTGCTCCCTCGGTCTGGCCATGTACCCGCGAGACGGTTTGGACGAATTGAGCCTGGCCAAGAGCGCCGATGAAGCCATGTACCGCAACAAGCGCGAAGGCCGGGCGTTGATGGGCGGCCCCCAGGCCCCTCAGACCTCCCAAGCCCATCCGCCCGAGCAGCCTCAATAGCGGTTGTTGGGGCCTCGCCCCTTGGGCTGTTTGACCGTCAATACCTCACAGGCCACGCACACAACTCATCGCGTCTTCAATGCGCTCGACGGCGTGAACGGTCAGCCCTTCAATCGGCTTTTTGGGCGCGTTCGCCTTGGGCACCACGGCCACGGTGAAGCCCAGTTTGGCGGCCTCCTTCAGTCGCTCTTGCCCGCGTGGGGCGGGCCGCACTTCACCCGCCAAGCCCACTTCGCCAAAGGCGATGAAGCCGCGCGGCAGTGCCTTGCCGCGCAGTGAGCTTTGAATGGCCAGCAACACGGCCAGGTCGGCCGCTGGTTCGCTGATGCGCACGCCGCCCACCGCGTTGATGAACACATCTTGGTCCATGGTGGCCACGCCAGCATGCCGGTGCAGCACCGCCAGCAGCATGGCCAGGCGGTCTCGCTCCAGCCCCACCGAGAGTCGCCGCGGGTTGGGCCCGCCAGCGTCCACCAAGGCTTGCAATTCCACCAGCATGGGGCGCGTGCCTTCCAGCGTCACCAGCACACAGGAGCCCGGCACCGGCTCGCCATGGGTGGAGAGAAAAATGGCGCTCGGGTTGGCCACGCCCTTCAGGCCCTTTTCCGTCATGGCAAAGACGCCAATCTCGTTGACCGCGCCGAAGCGGTTCTTGATGGCCCGCACCAGCCGAAAACTGCTGTGCGTGTCGCCCTCAAAGTACAGCACCGTGTCCACGATGTGCTCCAGCACCCGGGGGCCCGCCAGGGCGCCCTCTTTGGTCACATGCCCCACCAGCACCATGGCGCAACCCGAGGCCTTGGCCTTGCGGGTGAGGTGGGCGGCGCATTCGCGCACCTGCGCGACCGAGCCGGGGGCGGAGCTGAGGTGCTCGGAATACAGCGTCTGGATCGAATCAATCACGCAAAACGCGGGTTGCTCGGCATCCAGCGTGGCCAGAATTTTCTCCAGGCTGATTTCGGTCAACACTCGCACCTGTGTGCCCGCCAGCCCCAGGCGCCGCGAGCGCATGGCGATCTGCGCGCCTGACTCTTCGCCCGTCACATACAGCACCTTCAGGTGGCGAGACAAATCGTCCACCGCTTGCAGCAGCAAGGTGGATTTGCCGATGCCTGGGTCACCGCCGATCAGCACCACGCCGCCCGCCACAATGCCACCGCCCAGCACGCGGTCGAGTTCTTCCTGGCCTGTGGGCGTGCGGTCGAAATCGGTGGCCTCAATGTCTGACAACGTCGCCACGGGCTGGCTTTTTGCCAGGGCCTGGTAGCGGTTTTTGCCGCCCGGGGTTTCGGCAATGCCTTCGATCAGGGTGTTCCAGGCGCCGCAACTGGGGCATTTGCCCAGCCATTTGGCGCTGCTGCCGCCGCATTCAGAACAGGTGTAGACGGATTTTTCTTTGGTGGCCATGGCTGGATTGTCCGCGCCCGGCAGGGGCTGTCCGCCCGGTGACGGCGAGAAAAGCCGCGACATGGTAAAAACCCGAGTCGTTTGCGGAGCAGTACATCATGGAATTTTCAGTCTGGCTGGGCTTTTTTGCGGCGTGCTGGGCCATCAGCCTGTCGCCAGGCGCGGGGGCCATCGCCGCCATGAGCTCGGGCCTGAACCATGGCTTCAAGCGCGGCTACTTCACCACCTTCGGGCTCATCCTGGGCATCCTGACCCAGATCATGCTGGTGGGCGTGGGCCTGGGCGCCTTGATTGCCGCCTCCAGCCTCGGCTTCGCCATCGTCAAGTGGGCCGGCGTCGCCTACTTGGTGTGGATGGGCGTACAGCAATGGCGCGCACCGGCCAAGCCCTTGGTGCAGCAGGATGAGGCGGGCGCGGCCCAAGTCACCCTGCGCCAGTTGGTGCTGCGGGGCTGGATGCTGAACGCGGTCAACCCCAAGGGCACCGTGTTCTTGCTGGCGGTGATGCCGCAGTTTCTTAATCTGCACCAGCCCTTGTTGCCGCAGTACCTGGCCATCAGCGCCACGCTGATGTTCACCGATCTGGTCGTGATGGCCGGCTACACCGTGCTTGCTGCGCGCGTGCTGAAGGCCTTGCGCTCGCCCCAGCAGGTCAAGGCGCTGAACCGCACCTTCGGCAGCCTGTTCATTGCAGCAGGGCTCTTGCTCTCGGCATTCAAACGCAGTGCCTGAAACGCCAGGGTTTCGGTGTAAGCACTCGAAACTTTCCTGAATTATTTTGTAATATGTTTGGCTGATTCACTCAGCTCGCCGCAGCATTCGCCTGCGCTTCAACATGAAGAAGAGAAACGCCCTGCTGACCTTGTTGGCTGTCGTGGCCCTGCCCGCGTTTGCTGGAGGACAGGTTGATGTACGGCTGGGCATCATTCAGCATGAGGCTTTGCAGGACGTGGCAGCTGAATTGCTGCGCGCCATCTACAAGCGGGCTGGCCTGACCCTTCGGATCGAACCCTATCCTTCCGCCCGACTTGAGCGCTTGACCCGGATGAATCAGGTGGACGGCGAGGTGTCGCGAGTGGCGGCGTATTTTTCGCGAAACCCGCAGCTGATTCAGGTTGAACCTGCGTTCTATGCGCTGGTGACCTCGGCCTTTGCGCGGGTCGATCGGGCCATGACCCTCAACAGCCTGAGTGAGCTCAAAGACTACCGGGTGGGGGTGGTCAAGGGCGATGTGCATGCGGCCGTCGCCACCGAGGGTCTGCCTGTCGTGCAGGCGGACGACAACGCTCAACTGTTCCGCTACCTGGAGTCGGGGCGGATCGACATCGCCATCGACGCCGCCTTGAATGGCGCCGACGCCATCAAGGAGTTGAGCCTGGAAGGCGTGGTGAAGAATATCGGCGACTTCAATCGGCGTGAACTGTTCCATGTGCTGGTGCCCGCCAAGCGCGAGGTGGCAGCCAAGGTCTCCGCGACCATTCGCCTGATGCAGGCCAGCGGTGAGTTGCAGGCCATGATCAAACGGCTGGAAAACGCCCGGGTGAACAGCGACGCGCCCAGGCGCTATTGACGCAGGCCGGGCGCATTCGACATTGCCGCTGCGCGTCACGCTTTGCACCAGCCCTCGTTGCCGCGATACCTGACCACATATTGGCAGAGTGATGGGGTTACGCCCGCTTTCACGCCATTGCGCGCGGTGTAGTAACGCCGCGCGAGGACAACAAGATAGTTCTGTTCGTCACGGAGGAAAAGCAGGCTTCTGCGGAGTGACATGTGCCTCAATCCGCGCCACATCAATCCAGCACCCGCCCGCGCCCGGCCTTGATGTTGCTGCGCAGGCTTTTGCCTTCCAGGCGGCGCAGCTTGGAGCCGTAGCTGGGTTTGGTGGCGCGGCGCGCTTTGGGCGTGTGGGCCACGCTTTGCACCAGGGCGATCAGTCGGGCCACGGCGTCGGCGCGGTTTTGTTCTTGGCTGCGTGACTCCTGCGCCTTGATGACGATGACGCCGTCTAGCGTCACGCGCTGATCCGACAGACTGAGCAGGCGCTCTTTGACGATTGCGGGCAGGGTCGATCGCCGGATGTCAAAGCGCAGGTGCGCGGCGCTGGAAACCTTGTTGACGTTCTGGCCGCCTGGCCCGCTGGCGCGGATGAAGGAGAAATCAAGCTCCCAGTCGGCCGGCGTCCAGTGCAGATGCACGCTCAGTCGCTCCGCTCGACCGTCACGGGTACGCGCGGCGCCAATGCGCACATCAGCTCATAACCGATGGTCTGGGCGGCGTGGGCCACCTCATCGATGGGCAGTACCTGTCCCTTGGGGCCCTGGCCCCAGAGCGTCACCTCGCTGCCCAGGCCGGCACGCGGGAGATCCGTCAGGTCCACCGCCAGCATGTCCATCGAAACCCGGCCCACCGTCGTGCTGCGAACCCCCTCCACCAGCACCGGCGTGCCGGTGGGGCAGTGGCGGGGGTAGCCGTCGGCATAACCGCAGGCGACGACGCCAATGCGCATGGGCTTGTCGGCCGTGAAGCTGCTGCCATAACCCACGGTGTCACCGGCTTGCAGTTGTTGCACGCCGATGATTTTTGAGCGCAGCGTCATGGCCGGGCGCAGGTCCCAGTGCTGTTGATCGTGAACGGGAAAATCGGGCACGCCCCCATACGTCATGATGCCGCTGCGCACCCAATCGCTGCGCAGCGCCTCGCTGTGGCGCAGGATGGCGGCGCTGTTGCTCAGGCTGCATTCGCCTGGCAGGTCAGCGGTGACGCGCTCGAAGTTGGCGAGTTGCTCGGCGATGCCGCAGGCTCCGAGGCGATCGCCGTCAGCGTCCGAGAAATGCGTCATCAACGAAATCTCATCCACCTGGGGCAGTGCATTGAGGCGGGTCCAAGCGGCGCGGAAGTTTTGGGGCGTGAAGCCCAGGCGATTCATGCCGCTGTTCAATTTGAGAAACACCCGGTGCGGCTCATGGGTCTTGTGCATGGCCAGCCAGTCAATCTGCTGCTCGCTGTGCACCGCATGCCAGAGCTTCAGGCGCGAGCACAACTCCAGGTCGCGGGCCTCGAAGCAGCCTTCCAGCAACAAGATGGGGCCGCGCCAGCCCAGCTCGCGCAGCAACTGCGCCTCGGCAAAGTCCAGCAGCGCAAAGCCGTCTGCACTGCGCATAGCGTCAAAGGTGTTAGCGATACCGTGGCCATAGGCATTGGCTTTGACCACCGCCCAGACTTGGGCATCGGGCGCATGCGCGCGGGCGCGAGCCAAGTTGTGGGCGATGGCTTGAGTGTGGATCAGGGCTTCAATTGGGCGTGGCATGGGGCGAATTGTGGCACTGCTGGCGGGTCTTTCTGGCGCCTGCGGGACGCTCCTAAGTTGGGACGGCATGCTATAAAGCCGCCGCAGCATCCTATTTGCCGACCCGTAGGTTCCCGGCGTCAGCGCTGGGTTCAATCCCGCGCCAGCCGGCAGGCCTTTTTCCCGCAGTATTGAATGGGCTCATGAAAAAAGGCTTTTCCATCATCATGTCAGCGCAGTTTTTCAGCTCGCTGGCTGATCAGGCATTGTTGGTCGGTGCCATTGAACTGTTGAAGTCGAGTGGCGCGCCAGCCTGGCAAGTTCCTGCGCTTGGCCCCATGTTTGCCTTGTTTTATGTGCTTTTGGCGCCTTTTGTGGGGGCTTTTGCCGACGCGGTGCCCAAAGGCAAGGTCATGTTCTATTCGAACCTGATCAAGATCGTGGGTTGTTTGATGATGCTGTTCGGCGCGCATCCTTTGCTGGCCTATGCCATCGTCGGCTTGGGTGCGGCCGCGTATTCACCCGCCAAATATGGCATCTTGACCGAGTTGCTGCCGCCTTCCCAATTGGTCAAGGCCAATGGCTGGATTGAGGGGCTGACCATCGCCTCCATCATTCTGGGCATTCTTTTAGGCGGGCAATTGGTGGGGCCCCATCTTGCGCCGATCTTGCTGAGCTTCGACTTTCCCTTCATCGACACCGGTGTTGACACACCGCCCGAGGCGGCCATTGCCAGCCTGGTGTTCTTGTATGTGATTGCCGCTTGCTTCAATCTCTACATCCCCCGCACGCAAACTGCGCTGCAGCCTTTGGCGCACAGCCCCTTGACCCTGGTGCGGGACTTTGCGATGTGCAATTCATTGCTGTGGAAAGACAAGCTGGGGCAAATCTCCCTGGCCACCACCACGCTGTTCTGGGGTGTGTCGGGCAATTTGCGCATCATCGTTTTCGCCTGGGCCGCCATGGCTCTGGGCTACACGACCACGCAAGCATCCACCCTGGGCGGGGTGGTGGCGATTGGCACCGCGATCGGTGCGGTGGTCGCCTCGATGTATATGCGCCTGGACCGCGCCACCCGTGTGATCCCGCTGGGAATTTTGATGGGCGTGCTCATCATCGGCCTGAACATGATCACCAATGTCTGGGCGGCGACTCCCTTCTTGATCGTGTTGGGCGTCATTGGCGGCTATTTGGTCGTGCCCATGAATGCGCTGCTGCAGCACCGGGGCCACAACCTGATGGGTGCTGGGCGGTCCATTGCCGTGCAGAACTTCAATGAGCAGGCCTGTATCCTGGCGCTGGGCGCGCTGTACACGGGCATGACGCGTTGGGGCTTGTCAGCCTTTATCGCCATTTCTATCTTCGGCGGGATCGTCGCGGTGACCATGTGGATGGTGCGCCGCTGGCACCAACACAACTGCGTGAACCACCGCGAAGAGGTTGAGCGCCTGCTGGCGCTGGCCCGCTGCGACGAGGTGCACTGAGGCGAAGGCTACCGCCGACGCCGTGCCTTCAGCGGCGGCTGCGTTTGACGGGGGCCGCGGTGTGGGCCCCGCTCAGTACCGCCTCCACGTGTTCAGACCAGGCGCGGGCAATCTTGAAGCAGCCGCTGTGGTTCAAGTGAATCTCGTTGTGCCAGTCGCCGCTGCTGCCGCTGCTGCCGGGCGTTGCCGGGGCCAGCGGCACCGTGGTGGAGTCAAACACATGCAAGCCCGGAAACTGCACCGGGTCGGCGGCCATGCTTTTCAGCAATTGAGCCAGGTGAAACACCATCAGCCGGCTAACGGCCGCCCAATCTGCCGCTGGTAGCGCATACGCTTTCAAGGCCGGGTAAAGCCAGGGCCCGGACTGCCCCAACCCGACATCTTCCGCGCCAGCGGGGCGTGGCATGGGCACGGCATAGCAATGCATGAACATGGGCTTGCCGGCTGATGGGCCCTGGTCGCGCAGCGTCAGCAGATGGCGGACATTGGTGCGCAAGTAGTCGCTGTAAGTGGCCCAACCGGGCTCGGAAAAATAACGCGCAACGCCACTGGAGGGGGCACCCCACTCTGTTTGATGGCGCAGCAGGCGCAGGTGCAGGGGGACGCGATTGCCTGCCGCATCGTGGGCGGGTGTTTGCGCTGCCGAGATCAGGTCATTGCCACCCATGGACAGCAGCACGCCGTCCCAGACCGTTGAGTCTTTGTCGCTGAGCAGACGCACAAAATCGGGGGCGGATTCCAGATCCACCAAGTGGCTCAGGGTCCCGCCTTTGCCGGCACAGTTGACGGCGCAGGTTGGCTCTTTGTAGACCATCTCCTGCAGCAGATTGGCATGCGCGTTGAGCTTGTCGTCCGCTGTGGAAAACCAGGAATCCCCCTGCGCCAGCAGTCGCCAGCGGTAGCTTGTCAGATCAGGCGCCGATGCGGCAGCCAGATCCCCCGGGGTGAAGCAGGCCAGATGGTTCAAAAGAATCTCTCCTGTGCATAGCGTTGCGTAAGAAAACCCGATGTCGGCAAATTCAAGCGAGGCGAACCCAGGAACGCCCTGCAAACCCGGGCGCCTCCGCGGCGCGCAGGGCTGCGCTGTCTTGTAGCTCCCCGGGGGCGGTTTTTCAAGCCCCATTTCTACTCGAGATGAAATATTTTTGATGCCGTCGAGATATTGGGTCAGCCCTGTAATCCTGAAGCCCCCAAAAGGGCATGGGCCGGTAGCCGCTGCGCCGGGGCATCAGCCGGGCTACCATTGCCGCCACACTCAGCATGGAGATGCACTCATGGCCCAAAGCGCTTTCGACTTTCAGGCAGTTTCTATTGATGGCAAGCCGGCCGATCTGGCCAGCCAGCGAGGCCGCGTGCTGTTGATCGTCAACACAGCCAGCGCCTGCGGCTTCACGCCGCAGTTCAAAGGGCTTGAAACCCTGTGGGAAGATTTTCGCGACCAGGGCTTGGTGGTGGTCGGGTTTCCCAGCAACGAGTTTGGTGGACAAGACCCTGGCAGCAATGAGGAGATTTCATCCTTCTGTGAGCTGAACTACGGCGTTAGTTTTCCGATGATGGAAAAGGTCAAGGTCAATGGCGCTGAGGCGCATCCCCTGTGGCAATGGCTGAAAAGCGAGAAGCCCGGATTTTTGGGAACTGAGCTGATCAAATGGAATTTCACCAAATTCCTGATTGGCCGCGACGGCCAGGTGATCAAGCGTTATGCCCCCAACGACGCGCCTGAAAAAATACGCGCCGACATCGAGGCAGCGCTGAAGGCGTGATGGCCTGATGGCCTGAAAACCCGAGCCCGAGGGCGTCGTTCAGTCGCCCAGCCGGTACGCCTGCCGGGGTCCTTCGACACCGCTGCGGCTGAGGCCAGCAACGACCAGCCCGGTCAGGTTTTGCGCGGGCACCGTGAACGTGCAGCGGTCCGGCTCACCTGGGCTGATGTACAAGCGCCACTGCGTGCCATGCAGGGTCCAAAGCAGCACCCTTGCGGCAGGGCGCTGCGGGGCTGGGGTGTTGCCTGCAGGCGCAAAGCTCAGTTGCCAGCTTGCCGCCGTGGCGTCAGTGGCCGCACGCATGAGCAGGGGCGGCAGGGGGGCAGGCGGGCGTGGGTCGAGCCAGGGCGTGGCCGGGGGTAGCGCGGCTTCGGCATACACCTCGGCTGCCAGGGTGTCGGCCAAGCCGCGGCGGTTTTGCATCAGCGCCACCATGCTGAAGTGGCCATGGCCGGTGCCGGGCGCGCGGCTGCGTTGCAGGGCAATCTGGCCGCTGATTTCGCTGACGGGCCAGCCATCCGCCTTGTCGCCGGCCGGGATCACTCGGCTGGTGAAAAGGCCGGCCCAAACGTGCCGGCTCAACGGGTTCTGCCGGTGCCAATAGTCCAGCAGCACACCAAAGGCTTGGGGCGGCTGCGCCATGGGCCAGTAGAGCTGGGGCAAGAGATAGTCCAACCAACCTTGGGTAAGCCATAACTCGACATCTGCATAGAGCTTGTCGTACTGGCTCATGCCGGTGATGCCGGTCGGCCGCAGGCTGGGTTTGGGAATGCCGAAGGGGCTGATGCCCAGTTGAACCCAGGGTTTGCCGCTGGCCCGCACCATTTGGTAGAGGCGCTGCACCAGCTGGTTCACATTGTCACGGCGCCAGTCGGCGCGGCTCAGGGTGCCGCCCTCTTGCCGGTAGCGCTGCCAGCCCGGCTCATCGGGAAAGTCGATCTCCGCCTTGGTCAGCGGGTCCACGACCGGGTAGGGATAGAAGTAGTCGTCCAGATGGATGCCGTCTACGTCGTAGCGGGTCAAGACGTCTTGAATCACGGCCAGCGTGTGTTGAACGGCGGCAGGCTCTGCGGGGTCGATCCACAGCTGGTCGCCATAACGCCTGATCCACTGTGGCTGCGTCTGGCTGAGGTGCAGCGCCGCCGGCGCCGAGCGCGCCTGTGAGGGCCGGGCACGAAAGGGGTTGAACCAAGCATGCAACTCCAGGCCACGGGCATGGGCTTGCTCGATCCACATCGCGAGCGGATCGTAGAAGGGCTCGGGGGCCTGGCCCTGCGTGCCCGTGAGCGATTCGCTCCAGGGCTCCAGGGCTGAGGCGTAGAGG
The DNA here is from genome assembly GCF_028595305.1 of Roseateles koreensis. Classification (GTDB taxonomy): domain Bacteria; phylum Pseudomonadota; class Gammaproteobacteria; order Burkholderiales; family Burkholderiaceae_C; genus Paucibacter_A; species Paucibacter_A koreensis. The sequence continues at coordinate 52,350 of NZ_JAQQXS010000005.1, forward strand.
GCATCGGCACCCGGGCGAACCTGCAGGATGAGGGTGGTGAGCTTCAGCGCCACGGCGCGGTCCAGCAGAGCGAACATTTCAGCCTGCTGCTCGACGGGCTTGAGCCCCTTGCGGCTGGGCCAGTCGATATTGCCGACCGTGGCCACCCAGGCCGCCCGGGTTTCACGCGGCAGGGGCGGCGCCAGAGCGGCCCAATCCATGGCTCCCGTCGCTGCGGCCTGCAAGGGCAGGGGGCGAGGCTGGTCGGGCCGCAGGGGCGATTCGGCGCAGGCTACCAGGGCGCCCGCCGTGGCGGTTAAAAGAGTACGGCGCGAAAGCATGGAGGGCATTAGAACGCGTTCAGTCTTTCCTGCCGTAGTCGGCGGGGACCCTGATCAGGGCGGTCATGACGAAGGAGGGCACGGTGGCGATCAACACCCAGATGAAGAAATGCAGGTAGCCGAGCTGCGCTTGCAGCCAGCCGCTCCACATGCCCGGCAGCATCATGCCCAGCGCCATGAAACCGGTGCAGAGGGCGTAATGCGCGGTCTTGTGAGGGCCTTCGGCCAACCACATCATGGTCATCAGATAGACCGTGAAACCGAGGCCATAACCCAATTGCTCGACGGCCAATGCCAGGCTGATCACGAGCAGGCTGTCAGGCTGGGTCAGGGCCAAAATGAGAAAGGCGAGGTTGGGCACATGCATCAACAGCACCAGCGGCCACAGGGCCCGCTTGAGCCCCACGCGCGAGATGATCCAGCCGCCTGCCAAGCCGCCCAACGTGAGGGCGGTCAAGCCCACCGTGCCATAGGCGATGCCTACTTGCTTGTTGCTCAGCCCCAAGCCGCCAGCGCCGATCGTGTCGAGAAGAAAGGGCGCAGCGAGCTTCAGGAGTTGCGCTTCAGGGAATCGGTACAGCAGCAAGAAGCCGATGCCCACGCCGATGCCGGGCTTGCGAAAAAACTCCGCAAATACGCTCGCAAAGCCCGTCAGCAGGCCGCCTGGCGGGCGTGCCGCTTCGGGCGTCTCGACGTCCAGGGCAGGCCGGGGCAAGATCAGCCAGTGATACACCGCCATCAGCACAAACAGGCCGCCCAGCAGGCCGAACACCAGCGACCAGGCGGTGGTCATCGAGCCGGTGCGCTCCTGCAATTCACCCGCCAGATACACCAGCCCGCCTTGCCCACCGATATTGGCCAGCCGGTAGAAGGTGGAGCGCACGCCGACGAAGGCCGCTTGGCTGCGCCGGGGCAGGGCCAGCATGTAGAAGCCATCGGCCGCAATATCGTGCGACGCCGAGGCGAAGGCCATCAGCCAGAACACCGCCAGACTGAGCTTGAAGGCCTGCGGCCCCGGCAGCGTCAGGGCCACCATCGCCAGCGCGAGGCCGATGAGGAACTGCATCGCCACGATCCAGGCCCGCTTGGTGTGAACCAGCTCAATCAGCGGTGACCATAGCGGCTTGATCACCCAGGGCAGGTAGAGCCAGCTCGTGTAGAGCGCGATGTCTGTGTTGTCCAGCCCGAGGTTTTTGTACAGGATGACCGACAGCGTCATCACCACCACATAGGGCAGGCCTTGGCCGAAGTAGAGCGATGGAATCCAGCGCCAGGGCGACGCCGTTGTGCTCATGACGTGGCGGCCAGGTGAGGTGCCGGGCAGCAAGCCGGCGAAGGAGGTGAAACAAACAGTGGCATGGGGCGATGGATCAGTCAGGGCGCCATTCTCCGTGACGCGGGCGCTGGATGGGGCGGGGGTTTTCGAAAAGGCGCGGCCCGGCGAATTACGCAGCGCACAAATATTTTTCAATGCCGCTGTAAGAACGGCACGCCGGCAGCGACTGAAGCAGCACAGGCTTCAGCATTTCAGCGACCTGTTCTGTCTCTAACCACTTGTTTTTACTGATCGGGAGTTCCTCATGCAACAGACTTTCAAATCTCTCTCCGCTGGCCTGAGCATCGCTGCCGCCGCCGCCACCTTGTTCGCCAGTGCCGGCTTCAGCGTGAACGCGCAAGCGGCTGACGACGGCATGGGCATGGTCAAGTGCTCCGGCGTCAACAGCTGCAAGGGCACGGCCGATTGCAAGACCGCCAAGAACGAATGCAAGGGCCAGAACAGCTGCAAGGGCCAGGGCTGGGTCAGCAAGAAGTCGGCGGACGAGTGCACAAAAATGGGCGGAAAGGTCGAAAAGTAAGCGCGATCCTGCACTGACAGTCAGCGCTCCTGGGACTGCACGCTGTGCAAGCCCAGGGGCGTGGCCCGTAGCCTGCAAGACCTGACCCACAGCACGGGCTATTTATCCAGCGAAATATCCTATGACAACACCTGTTCATGGCTTCGGTCTCGGCCTGCGGCCCGAGCATTACAGCGCTTTTGAGTCGCCATTGTCCCGAGGGCTGCGCCCGGACTGGTTGGAAATCATCTCGGAAAACTATATGGTGCCGGGTGGCCGCCCGCTGCACCATCTGGACCGTATCCGGCGCGATTACCCCATGGTCATGCATGGCGTGTCGCTGTCCATCGGCAGCACCGACGATTTGAATCTGGACTATCTCCAAGCCTTGAAGAGCTTGGCGGCGCGGGTACAACCGGCCTGGGTCTCAGACCATTTGTGTTGGACCGGCGTGGATCACCGCAATCTGCACGACCTGTTGCCCATGCCCTGCACAGAGTCGGCGCTGGCGCATCTGGTGCCGCGCATCCAGCAGGTGCAGGAGTTTCTGCAGCGCCCGCTGGTGCTGGAAAACGCCTCCAGCTATGTGCGATTCACGGCCGATGAAATGAGTGAAGCCCAGTTCGTGGCCGAGCTGCTGCGCCGTAGCGGCTGCCAGTTATTGCTGGACGTGAACAACGTCTATGTGTCCAGCCGCAATCATGGCTTTGATCCACGCGATTACATCGACCGCATGCCCGCCAGCCAGGTGGTGCAGATCCATCTCGCCGGGCATGAAGATCGCGGCACGCTGGTGGTGGACACGCACGATGCACCCGTCTGTGACGCGGTTTGGCAGCTCTATGTCTACACCCTGCTGCGCCTGGGCTTCAAGCCCACCATGATCGAGCGGGACGACCACATTCCTCCCTTGAATGACTTGTTGCTTGAGCTGGACCAGGCGCGCCAACTGGCTGCCACCGCGCTCAAACCCACGCAGATTGCTGCGCCGCGCGCCGCAGCGGCGATTGTTTGAGGCCGCGTCATGCCCGTGCAAAACCTTGATCACAGCGCGCCGAAACCGCCAAAGCCGTCGCAGCCCTTGCCGCCGCTGGCCTGCTTGAGGGTCCAGCAGCTGGCGCTGCAGCGCGCCGTTTTGAATCCTGCCGCTGCGCAGCCGTTCGGCCTGGGGGGTGTCACGTCACCCGGCTTGCCGATTTACGCCGAGGCGTACCGCGCCCGCTTGGTGGCGGCCCTGCGCGACAACTACACCGTCTTGAGCCGTGCCATGGGGGATGAAGCCTTTGACGCCCTGGCGCGAGCCTATGTGGACGCCCACCCGTCCGCGCATCCGTCGATCCGCTGGTTCGGCCACCAACTGGCTGAGTACATGGGCGGGCCTGTGGGCGACGCATGGGTGCCGCATCCCGCCCTGATCGACTTTGCCCGTATGGACTGGGCCTTGCGCGAAGCCTTCGACGGCCCGGATGCCCCGCCGCTGACGATCGTGCAGCTCGCCGAATGGCCGGCTGGGGCTTGGCCACAGCAGGTGTTCAGGCTCCATCCGACTGTGCGTCTGGTGCCGATGACATGGGCCATCGAGCCAGCATGGCGAGCCCTGCGGGCCGTCGACCCCGATGCTGGCGAGGCCGACCCCGTGCTGCCCGAGCCGCAAGCCCAGGTGCATTTGCTGCTGGTGTGGCGTGAGGCGCTGGAAACCCGTTGGCGCTCGCTGCCTGCCCACGAGGCGGCGTTGCTGCAGGCGATGGCCCGCGGCGATTGTTTTGCCGAAATTTGCGAGCAAGCGGCTGCCACCGGTCTGACAGGCTCGGCCGACCTTGCCGCCGCCCAGGTCTTGCAAGCCTTGCTGACTTGGGTGACGGCCGGCTTGTTGGTGTTGTAAGAAGGTCTTTTAGCTTTCAGCGCCGGCGCGTGCGCGGCGCGCATAACGCTGAGCCAGCACGGCGCACACCATCAGCTGAATTTGATGGAACAGCATCAGCGGCAGCAGCATCACGCCCACCACGGGCGCCGCGAACAGCACTTTGGCCATGGGCACGCCACTGGCCAGGCTTTTCTTGGAGCCGCAAAAGACGATGGTGATCTCGTCTTCTTTGCCGAAGCCGAGCGCACGGCTGCTCCAGGTCGTCAAGGTCAGTGTCAGGGCCAGCAGCAAGCCGCAGGCCACGGTCAGCGACAGCAACACCAGGGGCGGAACCTGCTTCCACAGCCCCTCCACCACCGCAGCGCTGAAGGCGGTGTAAACCACCAGCAAGATGGAGCCTTGGTCGACGAATTTCAGCCCGGCTGCGTGTCGTTTGACGGTGGCGCCAATCCAGGGTTGCAGCAATTGGCCCGCCACAAAGGGCAGCAGCAGCTGCAACATGATATGGCCCACGGCATCCAGCGTGCCGGAGCGCGCCACATCGCCGCTCACCACCAGCACACTGACCAGCAAAGGCGTGATGAACACGCCCAGCAGGCTCGACGCTGAGGCGCTGCACACGGCGGCCGACACATTGCCCCGCGCCAGGGCGGTGAAGGCAATGGCCGATTGCACCGTGGCGGGCAGGGTGCACAGAAACAGCATGCCAACGGCCAGATCGGGGGTCAACATCAGGCCAAACAAAGGCTTGAGCAAGAGCCCCAGCAGCGGAAACAAAACAAAGGTGCAGGCCAGCACCAAGAGATGCAGCCGCCAGTGGCTGAGGCCTGCCACCACTGCATCGCGCGACAGCTTGGCGCCGTGCAGAAAAAACAGCAGGGCAATTGCCAGGGTGGTGATCAACTCGAAGCTTTGTGCCACAAGGCCTTGGGCCGGCCACAGGCTGGCCAAGGTGACGGTGGCGAGCAGACAGAGCGTGAAGTTGTCGGGTAGAAAACGAGGACGGGTCATGGCGGCGGCTGGTTTGTAGGGCTGCAACAAAAGAGTTGGGGACGGGCGGGGGAGAGCCGACGCGGCACGATTTTGCACCGGATTCAGTGCGGCAACCTGTGGGCGGGCTAACGCCACTTGCAAGCGCAGGTGCCGGTGCAAGCTCAAGCGCAATTTCCCGCTTGCAGGCATGATTCAATTTTTGATTTTGTGGCGGCCCGGTGCCAACACAACCACCGATGGAGACTCGACCCATGTCCTATTTCGATTTCAAGAAGACTCCGGCGTTCCGGAGTGCCGGTCTGCGCAGCACGTTGCTCGGCTTGGTCCTGAGTGGGTATGGGGCGGTGGCGCTAGCGGCCTTGCCGGTGGGCGCCCCGGCGCCGGATTTCAGCGCCGAAGCGGCGGTGGGCGGCACGCCCTTCAAGTTCAAACTTGCCGAGGCCTTGAAGAATGGGCCTGTGGTGCTGTACTTTTATCCCAAGGCCTTCACCAGCGGCTGCACGATTGAGGCGCATCAGTTTGCGGAAGCCACCGATGAGTTCAAGGCGATGGGAGTGACGGTGATCGGCATTTCCAATGACGAGATCGAGACCTTGAAAAAGTTCTCGGTGGAAGCCTGCCGTAACAAGTTTGCCGTGGCTGCGGACGCCGGCGCCAAGGTCATGGCCGCCTACGACGCCAAGCTGATGTTGATGCCGAGCATGGCCGACCGCATTTCTTACCTCATCAGTGCGGATGGTCACATCGCCGCGGTGCACGCCAGCCTCGACGCCGAGGGACATGTCAGCGCCATGATGCAAGCCACCCGGGCGCTGCAAGCCGCAGACAAAACCAAGCCTCTCGCCAAGCCTGTCGTTAAGCCCGTTGTTAAACCATGAGTGCTGACCCTGCCTTGCATGCGCTCAGCGCGGTTGAACTGCTGGCGGCCTACCGCAGCCGGCAACTCTCACCCGTGGAGGTGACGCGCGCGGTGCTTGCGCACATCGAACGCTGGGAGCCGCAACTGCAGGCGCTCTATGCCTTCGACCCTGAACGGGCCCTGCAGCAAGCCCGGGCGTCGGAGGCCCGGTGGTTGCGGGGTGAAGCGCTGGCTCTGGACGGCGTGCCCTTGACCTTGAAAGAGAACATTGCCACCCAGGGCACGCCGATGCCCTTGGGCACGGCCGCCAGCGACCTGATCCCGGCTACGGAAGACGCGCCGCCCGCGGCCCGCCTGCGCGAGGCCGGCGCCGTGCTGTTGGCCAAAACCACCATGCCCGACTACGGCATGCTGAGTTCGGGGCTGTCGAGCTTTCATCCGCTGAGCCGCAACCCCTGGGATCTGCGCAAGAACCCGGGTGGCTCGAGTGCCGGGGCTGCTGCCGCTGCGGCAGCGGGTTATGGCCCCTTGCATGTGGGCACCGACATTGGCGGCTCGCTGCGCTTGCCCGCAGGCTGGTGCGGCATCTTCAGCCTCAAGCCCAGCGGCGGGCGCATTCCCATCAAGCCGGCTTACGCGGGCCGGGTGGCCGGGCCGATGACACGCACCGTGGCTGACGCCGCGCTGATGATGGCCGAACTCAGCCGGCCGGATTGGCGCGACCCCACCAGCCTGCCCACACAGGCCTTGGACTGGCGGGCTCCGCCGCTTGCGCTCAAGGGTTTGAAATTGGGGCTGATGTTGGACGCCGGCTGGGGCATGGCGGTTGAGCCCCAAACGGCGGCGGCAGTTTTGGATGCTGCCCGTCGCTTTGAGCAAGCGGGCGCCGAGGTGCAGCCGATGGCGGGCTTCAGCACCCGGGCCATGGTTGAGGGGCTGGACAAGTTCTGGCGCATGCGCTCCTGGTTGGATTTCCGAAAATTGCCGGCGGCGCGGCAGGACAAGGTGCTGCCCTACATCCGCGCTTGGGTGGAGACGGCGGCCCATCTGCGCGCGGACGAGCTCTTCGAGGGCTACAGCCAGATGGCTGCTTTTCGTGAAGCCGCTGTGGCGGCGTGCCAGCCTTTTGACTATGTGCTGTCGCCCGTCAGCCCGGTGGCAGCCTTTGCGGCCGAGTGGGCCAGCCCTTTGAACGATCCCGCGCAGCCTTTCGAGCACATCGCTTTCACCTTGCCCTTCAATATGAGCGAGCAGCCGGCGGCATCCATCAATTGCGCCTACACCGACACCGGTTTGCCCATTGGCCTGCAAATCGTTGGCCGGCGTTTTGATGACCTGGGGGTGATGCAACTGTCCGCCGCCTTCGAGCGCTTGCGTGCCCCCCAGCGCGCTTGGCCCGAACCCGCGTAGGAATTCCGAGGCATGTAGCTGATTTATGGGACAAACTGTCCCCTATCGTCGACCAAGAGGCGGTCAGCGACCCACACAATCCGCCCTGGTTGTCATCCCTGTGCCCAGGCCATGTGTCTTCATGGGCGGCCTAGCCAATCGGCCGCAGGGGTGGTGCAATGCGACGGGTTGATTGATTCACAACATATAAAGGATGCAGGCGATGAACAAATATGGTGCGGAGTTTTTGGGGACCTTCTGGCTGGTGCTGGGCGGTTGCGGCAGTGCGGTGCTGGCAGCCGTGTTTCCCAACAGCCTGGGCATTGGTTTCCATGGGGTGGCTTTGGCCTTCGGCTTGACCGTGCTGACCATGGCTTATGCCGTGGGTCATATTTCGGGCGGGCATTTCAACCCGGCGGTGTCGGTGGGCTTGTGCGTGGGGGGGCGCTTTCCGGCCTCGCAACTGCTGCCTTACATCGTGGCGCAGGTGCTGGGCGGTTTGGCCGCAGGCGGCGTGCTGTACCTGATCGCCAGCGGCAAGGCCGACTTTGATCTGGCCGGCGGCTTTGCGTCCAACGGCTACGGTGAACACTCGCCGGGTCGCTTTTCCATGCAAGCGGCGCTGATCACCGAGGTGGTGATGACGGCCTTCTTCCTGATCATCATCATGGGCGCTACCGATTCACGCGCCCCCGCCGGCTTTGCGCCCATCGCCATCGGCCTGGGCCTGACGCTGATTCACCTGATCAGCATTCCGGTCACCAACACCTCCGTCAATCCGGCGCGCAGCACCGGCGTGGCGCTCTATGTGGGGGGCTGGGCAGTGCAGCAACTGTGGCTGTTCTGGGTGGCGCCCATCGTGGGTGCCGTCATCGGCGCGTTGAGCTACCGTATGGTGGCGGGCGAGCAGCGCTGAGGCCTTGCGTCTTGTTTGAAAGCCTTGAAAGCCGACCCTAGGGTCGGCTTTTTTGCATTTGGCTGTCTTGAGTGGGGTGGTAGATTGGGCTTCGCAAAGGAATCCTGATCATGCCTTTTGATTTGCCAGCTGCGCTGGGCCCTTATTTGTTGCCACTGCTGATTGCGGTGCCCCTGGCCATTGTGGTGTTCGTCATCAGTGCCCGCCGCGGTGACGACCCGACCGCGCGCGACACCGTTGCGCCCTCCACGCTGCAGCCCGAGTCGGTGCACCTGCTCGTGGTTGACGATTCGGCCGTTGCCCGGGCCAAATTGGGCCGCTTGTTTGAAGGCGCCGGCTATCCGGTCACCCTGGCTCGCGACGGGGTGGAAGCCCTGGCCTGCCTGGCGGAGCGGCGGTTCGACGTGCTGATCACCGATCTGGAAATGCCCAATAAAGACGGTTTCGAGTTGATCGCCGCCGTGCAGGGCAGCCTGGAGACGGAAGATCTGCCCGTCATTGCCATCACCGGCCATGACGAGATGCAGGCCAGGGTCCATCAGGTTCAGGGCCTGTACGGCATTTTCAAAAAGCCGTGGAACGACCGAGAACTGCTCAAGCGCGTAGAAACCTTGTCGAGCTTGCGGCGCAAGAAAAAGCGCTGACGCCGAAATCCTGCACCCTACGCATGACCCGTTTCAGGGCGGCAAGAACCCATGGCGCGTCAGCACCGCCTGGCCGGCGGATGAGCGCAGGTAGTTGATGAATTGCCGTGCCCTCTCGGCATTGGGGCTACCGGCAACCACGGCGGCGGGGTAGTGAATCGGTGCGTACGTCGGCACGGGGAACGCGACCTTGACCCGCCGTTTGAGCGAGGCCGCGTCGGTGGAGTAGACGAAGCCCGCTTCCGCTTCGCCTCGCGCCACATGGTCCAGCGCCTGCCGCACGTTCCGGGCATACAAGGCCTTGGGGCTCAGGGTCGACCAGAGCCCCGCGACTTCGAGCGCGCTTTTGGCATAGCGCCCAGCGGGCACGCCCTCCGGCATGCCCATGGCCAGGTGGGCGACTTCAGGCTTCTTCAGGTCAGACAAGGTCTTGAGCGTCAGCGTGCTGGTGATGGGCGTGATGAGCACCAGCGTATTGCCCGCGAAGTTGAGGCGGCTGTGGGCTTGCACCAACTGTTGGGCTTCGGCGCGGTCCATGGCGTCCTGATCTGCTGATGCAAATACGTCGATGTGCGCGCCCTTGGCGATCTGCGCGAGCAATGCATCGGACGCTGCGAAATTGAACAGCAGTTGAGTGCCCGGATGTTGAGCCTCGAAGGCCGGCGCCATCTCTTTGAAGGCATTACTCAGGCTGGAGGCTGCGGCAACAGTCATCTCGGCGCCTTGGGCGATGCGTGCACCGGACATCAGGGCGACGATTACGGCGGCCCAGCGCAGCGCTTTGGCCGCAGGCGCGGTGGAGAGCGACATGGGGCACCGCATTTCGAGCTCAGTTCTTGACGAAGAAGCTGGGCGGCAATTGCTCGGTGGTCGCCGCGCGCTGAACGGCCGGCCGAGCTTGCATGCGCTGGAGGTAGGGGCCGAGATGGGGCCGGGTGTGGGCGGGGCGCTCAAAGTTGCGCGTCCAGCAACTCAGCACGAACGCCATGCAATCGGCCGGGCTGTAGTCGCGGCCCAGCAACCAGGGGCCGCCGCTGTGCTGCAACTGCTGGTCCAATTGGTCCAGCAACAGGCCGATGCGTGTCTCGGCGCGCGCCTTGACTTCGCTTGCTCCGCCTGTGTTGCCGTCAGCTACATAACGTTGAGAGTAGTAGTACACGGTGATGTTGGCGTGCAGGGTGTTGCTGAGCCAGAACATCCATTTGTAAACCTGGGCGCGCGCCGCCGACCCCACGGGCGGCAGCATTTGCGCTTGCGGATGCGTGTCGGCAAGGTGCAGCAGAATGGCGCCGGTTTCATACAGCACCAAGTCCCCGTCCACCAGCACCGGAACCAGCCCATTGGGGTTGAGTTTGAGGTAGTCAGGCGACTTCTGCGCGTTGTTCGCCCGGTCCACCCATTTCAGTTCAAACGGCACCCCCAATTCCTCCAGAAAAATGTGGGGCATCAAACTGGCGTCGCTGGGGTGATAGTGAAGGTGCAGCATGGGTGAATCTCTGTGAGGTGGGGTGCAGTGGGGTGCAGTGAAGGTGCGGTCGCAAGGGATGCCGGGCCGTGCAACTTTACCAACTGGAAACAGCGAAGCAGTCAGCCGCCCGCAGGAGGGTGGCGTTGAAATATCGATGGGTCACCGATTCTGATTCTCTTGTGTCTTGTGAGGCTGTGATGAATGCACTGATGATGAAAAAGACTGTGTTTTGGATAGGCCTGGTCGCAATGGCGAGTGTGGCAGGTGTGGCAAATGCTCATGAAGGGGGCCGGGATTTTGATGGCGGCCATGGTGGGCATGGTGGACACGTGGTGTATGACGACCACTTCCATCACGATCACTACTATCCGGCGCGTGGCTATGTGGTGGCTGGCGTGCCGCATGGCGCCTTGGCGGTGGGCTTCGGCCGGGATCGATATTGGTTCAGCGGCGGCGTCTGGTATCGGCCGTATGGCCCCAATTTCAGGGTGGTAGTGCCGCCCTTTGGCGTCGTGATTCCGCTGCTGCCGTCGGCCTACGTGACGCTCAGCATTGGCGGTATGCCGTATTACTACGCCAACGGCATTTACTACACCCTGGCGCAACCGGGTCCGGGTTATGTGGTGGTGCAAGCACCGCCTGGGGCTGACAACGCACAAGCGGTGAGTGCCGTGGTGCCCTCTGCCGCGCCACCTGCTGTCGTGGCGAGCCCAGCCAAGCCGGAGCCCGTCATCTATCCGCGCAATGGGCAGAGCGCCGCGCAACTCGAAGCAGACCGGCAGGGCTGCAATCGCTGGGCCACCACCCAACCCAGCGCGATGGGTGATGCGTCGGTGTTCAGCCGCGCGGTGGAGGCCTGCATGGACGCTCGCGGCTACACCCTGCGGTGAGTTTTATGGACGGCGTCAAGCCCATTGCACGACTCCTTCGGCCGCGTACCAGGCTTCCAGTCGTGGCGCCACAGCAGCTTCGATGCGTGTGCGCCGTACCTTCATGGTGGGCGTCAGGCAGCCGTTCTCGATGCTCCAGGGGTCGCGCAGGAGCACCAGCATGCGCAGTTGCGAGTAACTGGGCAACTGCGCGTTGACATGCGCCAGCAATTGGGTCATTTGCTGCACGACATCGGCCTGAACGGCTGGGTCGGTGATCTTGGGGCGCAGCGTTTCGTTCAAGACAATCAGGGCATAGGCTGCCGGCTGGCCCACCCCTGAAACCAGGCTCAACTCGATGTAGGGGTGGGCGTTCAGCAGGTTTTCCACCGGTGCCGGGGCCACGTATTTGCCCTTGGCCGTCTTGAACAACTCCTTGACGCGGCCCGTCAGCTTGAGCAGGCCTTGCGCGTTGTATTCGCCCTTGTCGCCCGTGTGGAAAAAGCCATCGGCGGTGAAGATTTCAGCATCCAGATCCGGGCGCTTGTAGTAACCCACCAACTGGCCGGGTGATTTGACCAGAATCTCTCCGTCCGCGCTGATTCGGGTCTGCACGCCGGGCATGGGTGCGCCCACCATACCGGTCGCCCGCAGCTGCGTGGTTGAGCTGTGCGAGTAGGCAAAATCTTCGGTCATGCCATAGCCCTCCAGCAGATTCAGGCCGAGCTTGCGATACCACTCGATCAGCTCCGGCGGGATCGGCGCCGAGGCGCTCATCGCCATGCGCACCTGGTCCAGGCCCAAGCCGCGCAGCACCTTGCGGCGCACCAGTCCGCCAATCAGCGGCAGCTTCAACAGGCGATCCAGCTTGGCGGCGGGCATTTTGCTGAACACGCCTTGCTGGAACTTCAGCCACAAGCGCGGCACTGAGCAGAACAGCGTGGGCCGGGCGCGAGCCAAGTCTTGCACAAACGTGTCCAGCGACTCCGCGAAGAATACATGGGTGCTGCCGTCTACCATGCTTGCGCAGGCCAATACCGCCCGCTCGTAGACATGGGCCAGGGGCAGGTAGGACAGCACCCGCATCGGCGTCCCGGCAGGCAGTACCGCCCTGACGAAGGCCACGCTGGCTTCGGTGGTACGCGTGACGCGCTCAAAGTTGTGCATCACGCCCTTGGGTTCACCCGTCGACCCCGAGGTGTAGATCAGCATGGCCAACTCGGTGGGCGTGCGTTGCGGGCGGCCCGGTAGCGGCGGCGTGCGTTGGATGATGTCTTGCCAGGTCTCGAAGCCCGTGGCTGGCGCCAGGGGCAGGGCGATGCAGGGGAGATGGCTTGGCACGCCGGGCTGTTGCGCAGGCCAGTTGTCGAGCTTGCCGACGAACAGCAGGCTGGCCTCACTGTGTTCCAGAACATAACGAACAACGTCTGCGGTCTCGGTCGGGAAGATCGCCACCGTAGTGCCGCCGGCCATCCAGATCGCCAGTTCGGCGATGATGAAGTGGGCGCAATTCTTCGACAAGATGGCGATGCGCGCGCCACGCGGCAGGTTCAGCGATAGCAGGTGGGCGGCCATGCGCCGAGCCTCGTCTACCGTGCGTGACCAGCTGTAGTCTTCAACCCGGCCGCCTCCCAGGGGTTGGGTCAGGTAGACCTGATTTGGCGCCTGCGCCTCGTAATCGAAGACATAGTCGAGTATCAGCTTGGAAGTCGTTGTCGCCAAAGTGCCCACCTTTCCAGTCCGCCATAACGCAGCAGCTGAGCGCATCGCCTGAAAGCGACGCGCTCAGCTGTCCATTGAATGGCGGATTATGTGAACGGTGCCGCTGCGGCGCTTAGGTGTTTTCGCCAAGCCCGTTGAACAGGGCGAGGTATTCCTGGGTCAGCTTGTGGCGTTGATCCAGATGGATCATGGGTCGGGCCAGCTCATGCGACTCTTTGATCTTCACGCTGGCGCTGAGGTAGGGTTGCAGCACGGGCAAGCCTTCGTCGAGCAACTCCTGCACCGTGCGCTGGGGCAGGCTGGCGCGCGGCTGGAACTGGTTTACCACAATGCCTTCCACCCGCAGATCCCTGTTGTGATCGGCCTGAATCTCGTTCACGCTCTCCAGCAGACCGTAGAGCGCGCGGCGTGAAAAGTCGTCGCAGTCAAAGGGAATCAGGCAGCTATTGGCCGCGATCAGGGCCGAGCGGGTGTAGAAATTCAGCGCTGGCGGCGTGTCGATCCAGATTTGGTCGTAGTCTTTTTCAAGCGCCTGCAAGGCGTCCCGCAATTTGTAGATTTTGTAGCGGCTCTCTAATTTGCTGTGGAGTTCTTCCAACGCCGGGCTGGCACGCATCACATGCAAATGCTCCCAAGCTGAGGGGCTGATGAAGTCCGCCGTTTTGGTCGGCCTAACGCTGAAACTCAGCGTTGATTGGAAGAATTCCGCGGCACCAGGCGCCGCGTCGTCGGCCGCGTCACCCAGCAGATAGCGGGTGGAGTTGCCTTGCGCGTCCAGGTCGACCACCAAGGTTCGCAGGCCTTGATGCGCAGCAATGGCTGCCAAGTTGCTGGTGATCGTGGATTTGCCCACGCCGCCCTTTTGATTGAACACTACACGCCGCATGAAACGCTCCGTCCTTGCCGTCAGTTCAGGTGTATTGTGCACTGCAGCAAAGATTCTCCAAAATTTGCAGTGTGGGCAGCGCAGCGAAAACGGAGTCGACCACGCCGAGGGCGTTCATCCGTCAGTGGTTGATGCCGGGCACCGCCTGCGCCTGTCCATTGGCCATGCGGCAGCGCTGCAAGTCACAGGCGGTGGGCAAGTTGGCGCGGTACTCCACCACCGTTTTGAGTTGCGAGCGGTCTCGCGCACTGCAAAGATCGCCTTTGCCGTTGTCGTAGTAAGACGTGACGTCGACGCAGCGTCGTGAATGTGCGCCCAGGCCGTACAAATGCCCCATCTCGTGGGAGATCGCCATTTGCAGAGTTTCTTGCGCCGGGTAGCTCGGGTTGCGTGTCTTCAGCAACACAAAGCCCGCCGGGCTCAGGGCCAGCCGGCGTTGGCTCAAATTGGCCAGGGCGAAGTTGCCGCGCGTTTCGGCGTCGCTCCACAGCACCTGCACATTGCCTTTGTTGACGGCCATCAGCGCCGGTGACATTACGCCCTGGGCCACCAGGCTGGGCACCCCGCAGCGCGACCACGCCTCGGCCGCCCGTTGCAGGGCCGCCATCACCAACCGGGCGCTGAACCAGGGGGGGGCGCCGCGGTGGTCGTAGACGAAGATGAGTTTTTCCGCCACCGCCGGGTGGTCTGTGCCGTCGCCCCAGGTTTGAATTTCACCGGGCCGGCACTCCGCAATCTCCTGCTCGCGGATTGACGGCCCGGCTTGTTGCTGCGGCTGCGCTGCAGCGGCCAGGGGCAGGCTGAGCATCAAGCCGAGCACCTGGCCCAACACCGCAGACGGCGTGCGCGCAATCATGTCGGCGTGCGGGTTTTGACGGTGCTGCTCAGTTGCACGCCGTAGCGTTCTGACGTCATGTGCGCCAGGATGGAGAGCGCAATCTCCGGTGGCGTGCGGGCGCCGATGTGCAGGCCAACCGGGCCGTGCAGGCGCTGCAACTGGGCCTTGCTCAGGCCGAAGTGTTCGGCGAGCCGGGCCCGGCGCTTGGCTTGATTGACCCGTGAGCCGATGGCGCCCACATAAAAGGCAGAGCTCTTCAAGGCCTCCATCAGGGCAAGGTCGTCCAGCTTGGGGTCGTGGGTCAGGGCGACGATGGCGCTGTGCCCGTCGGGCGCAAAGGCGGTCACGGCGTCATCGGGCATTTCGGCCGTCAAGCGGGCGCCCGGAACCTGCCCGTTCTCGGCATATTCCTCGCGCGGGTCGCAGATCAGCACCTGATAGTCCAGCCCCAGCGCCATGCTGGCGAGGTAATGCGTCATTTGACCGGCGCCAATGATCAGCAGGCGCCACTGCGGGCCGTGGTGGGTGGTGAGGGTCTGCGCCGTCAGGGTCAACAGGTCGGCGTCGGCCTCGGATTCTTGCAGGGTGACGCTGCCATCGCTCAGGTTCAGTACGCGTTTGACACGCGTGCCCCGGTCCAGGCGTGCCAGCAGCGGCTCGATCTGCGACGCGGGCCCCACGGGTTCCAGCATCAACTCTAGCGTGCCACCGCAGGGCAGGCCAAAGCGGCTTGCCTCCTCGGCGCCGACGCCATAGCGAAGCAGTTGGGGCCAGGCCAAGTCCAGGGCGCCTTCGCGTACTTTGGCGATCAAGTCATCTTCGATGCAGCCGCCCGAGACAGAGCCGGCGATCACGCCGTCGTCGCGCACCGCCACCACTGAGCCCACGGGCCGGGGCGCGGAGCCCCAGGTGCGGGTGATGGTGCCCAGCACCACGCGTCGGCCTTGCGCTGCCCACGTGGCGACTTGGCGCAAAATTGTCAGATCCATATTGTCCATGGACAGGGATACTAAACCGTTGATCCCTTTGCCGATGAAACCTGAACCATGAAACCAGACCCACGCCAGCCCCCGCCACCCGCTGCAAGCCCGCGTCAATCGGCGTGGCAGAAATTTCTGGACTGGTATCTGGGCTGGCTTGGGCGGGTGTTCACCGGCAAGTTGTAAGCGTGTGAAGTGCGCGTCCTCGATCTCAACAGGCGAGCTAGCGTCCGGGTTTGACGTGGGCTGGCGCGAAAGGGTCAGGCACTCTACAATCTAACGTTTAGCCTGATTGTGCAAATTTGCCGCTAATCAGGCACCCCTTGCGTATTTTTTGCACCGAGCGGTCTGTCGCCGGTGCATTTGTTTTTTCCGGGCCCATGAGCTTCCATGTCCAGAAATCTCGCCTGCTGCATGTCGACCTTCTGAAGGCGGCAGCGGCGCAGATGATCGTGCTGCATCATCTGTCAGCCTATGGTCCGATCGCGCAAGCGGTCGAGTCTTGGCTGCCGCATTTGATGCAGGCGCTTTATCACTATGGGCGTTTGGCCGTGCAAGTGTTTTTGGTGGTGGGCGGGTTTCTCAGCGCGCGTGCCTTGTCTTCGCGGGGCCAACCCCTGGACGCGTCGGTGCCGACCCTGTTGTGGCGCCGCTACCGCCGACTGGTCTTGCCCTTCATGGCGGCGGTGTTGCTGACGCTGGCGTGCTCTCTGCTGGTCGAGCCCTGGTTGCCCGAGTTGACACCACAGAGCGTGAGTTTTCAGCAGTTGCTGGCGCATGGCCTGTTGCTGCAGGACGTGCTGGGGTTTGAGTCGCTGACGGTGGGCGCGTGGTACGTGGCCATGGATTTGCAATTGTTTGCCACCTTGCTGGCGTTGCTGTGGGTGGCGCGCAGCCTGCTGCCGGCGCGTGGTTTGGGCCAGGGGCGCCGTTTGCTGCGCATATTGATGGCGCCGCTGCTGGTGCTTGCTTTGTGCATGGCCTCGCTGTTTGTCTTCAATCGCGATGCCAGCCTGGACGCTTGGGCGCTTTACTTTTTCGGCGCCTATGGCTTGGGCGCGCTGGTGCATTGGTTTGGGCTGAGCCCGCAGCGTCGCTTGGGCCTGGGTTTGATGACTTGCCTGGTGGTGGCTGCGCTGGCGCTGGAGTTTCGCGAGCGCGCCGCCTTGGCCTTGCTGACGGCGCTGGCGCTGGCTTGGTGGCAGCGGCGCCATGAGCTGGGCTTGCCGGCGCTGCGCCGCGGCGGTGCCTTGGTGGCGCAACTGGGTAATCATTCCTACGCCTTGTTTTTGGTGCACTTTCCAGTCTGCCTGCTGATCAACGCGGTGTTTGCGCATCAAGGCCTGAGCAGCGCCGGCGCCGGTTTGGCATTTCTGCTGGCGGCCTGGGCGCTGAGCAATCTGGCCGCGATGGCCTTTTATCGGTGGGTTGAAGTGCCCAGCGGACGGTTGCGTCTCGTCCATTTGTTGCCGCGTCTGACCACCTCTTGATTGACGGCGCGATCGGCGTCGATGGGCAACGGTTGGTGGTGCGGTGCATATGGTGAGTGTGAATGGGCCGTCACGAACATTCAGTAGAGTAGGGGCCTTCTTGGTCCTGAAGGCTCGGAGGTCGGATGTCCTTGCTGCAATTGACGCCGGAATGGCGGGCTTGGTTGCATGAGAACGTGACGCGCGGCTGTACCGCCGCTTCACTCCATGAGTTGTTGGTCAAAGGCGGTCATTCTCAGGGGGTTGCCCGCGAGGCACTGCGTGAAACATGTGCACTTGGCTGGGAGCGGCTGCAAGCCAGCACTGCGGCGTGGCAGCAGGGCTTGGCCTTGTCGGCGCATGCTGGTGTGGTCCAGGCGCCGGCCGAGACTGCTGCATTTGCCGCTCAGCCCGCCCTGCGCCCCCACGTCAATCAAAACGCCAACCGCCTTCAAGCCAGCGATGGGCAAACCGTGCGCATTGCTGCGGTGTTGGACCAGCCGCAGGTGGTGCTGTTTGAAAACATGCTCAGCGCCGACGAGTGCCTTGCCTTGATGGCCTTGGCGGAGTCGCGCCTGAGCCGCTCCACTGTGGTGGACGAGCAGCAGGGAGAGGCCCGCCAAGACGAGGCACGTAGCAGCGCTGGGGCCTGGTTTCAACGCGGCGAGACGCCCTTGATTGCGCGCATCGAGGCGCGCCTTGCCGAGTTGCTGCACTGGCCGGTGGATCATGGTGAAGGCTTGCAAGTATTGCGTTATGCCATCGGTGGCGAATACCGCGCCCATTACGATTATTTCAATCCAGACTTGCCGGGCAGCCAACGGCATCTACAAACGGGCGGCCAGCGGGTCGGCACTTGTTTGTTATATCTGGATGAAGTGACGGCAGGCGGCGGCACGCGATTTCCAAAAATCGGCTTTGAGGTGCGCCCGAGTCGGGGGGCTGCGCTTTATTTCGCTGACGTCACCGCGGCGGGGCTGGAAGACGCTGACACCTTGCATGCCGGCCTGCCGGTGGTCGAGGGCATCAAGTACATCGCCACCAAATGGCTGCGGCAGCGGCCTTACGGCTGATTCGCAAGGCGTCAATTTAGGGGATCGGCTTGCGGTCCGCAGCGTTCAGGCATGACTTTTGCGTCTCTGTGCGCTGTGTCAGCCCTATCTTTTTCCATGAAATTGCCCCCCGTGAGCTTCCAGTTGGAGCGTGCCGATCAAGCCGATGTTCAGGCTTTGATCGCGGCGCTGGACGCTTATCAATTACAGCTTTATCCCGCTCCGGCGCTTTGCCCCAGGCCGGTAGATGCACTATTGCAGGCGCATGTGCGCTTGGCCGTGGTGCGTGATGCACACCGACGGGCCCTGGCCTGTGGCGCGGTGTGGCTGCATGAAAGCCACGCTGAGTTGGATCGACTGATGGTCTTGCCCGATTGGCGCGGCGGCGGGCTCGGCGCGGCCTTGGTCGAGGTCTTGCAGGCCGAAGCGCTGAAAGCGGGCAGAGATTGCTTGCGGCTGGAAATGGGCGTGCGCCAAACGGCCGCTCAGCGTTTGTATGAGCGGCAGGGTTTTCGTCGGTGCACGCCGTTTGATGCAGGGCGTGGCGGTGTGTTTCGTGTTTATATGGAAAAGCGGTTGTGCCACTGAATGCGCTTTGGCGGCGGGCTCAAATGAAGTTTTTGAAGCTGGGCACAATGTGCGCATGAATGTACCCGCGCACCCTTTGAAAATTCTTAACCATCCGTCCCTATTCGCTCTTGCCGTGGTGCCGATGCAATGAGTTGGCGTGCTGAACTGGCTCTGGCACTCAGCCTGGAGCAGGGCCGCAGCGTTGCCCGGTACCGCCACGACGGGCCTTTGCGCATCCTGAAAACCTTGTACCCCGAGGGCGAAGCGATTTGCCATAACGTGATGGTTCATCCGCCTGGGGGCTTGGTGGGCGGCGACACCCTGGATGTGCAGGTGACCGTGGGGGCGGGCGCGCATGGCTTGGTCACCACACCCGGCGCCACTCGTTTTTATCGCAGCGAAGCCGGCGTGCGTGCGGTTCAGCGGGTGACGGCGCACCTTGATGCGGGCGCCCGGCTGGAATGGTTGCCGCTGGAGGCCATTGCTTACCCGGCCTGCCAAGCCGTCAATGAAGCAAGGTTCTCGCTGGCCCCTGGCGCAGAGATGATGGCCTGGGACATCACGGCCTTGGGTTTGCCGACGGCCGGTGCGCCGTTTGACCGTGGGTGTTTTGAGCAGCACCTGGAAATTGAGGGCGTGTGGCTGGAGCGTGGCCTCATCCGTGCCGAAGACGAGTTGCTGATGAACGGCCAGCTCGGCCTGGCCGGGCGACGTTGTCTGGCCACGCTGACGTTTGCTGCGGGCGCGCCGTTAGAGCGGGAGCGGCAGGAGCGCGCCCTGGACGCGGTGCGCCGCCTGATTGATGCGGCCGGCACCGATCTGGCCGGGCCTGTTTTGGCGGGAGCGAGTGCGGCGCACCCGCAAGTTTTGGTGCTGCGGGCCTTGAGTGATCTGACGGAACCCAGTCTGTTGCTGCTGCGTCAGTGTTGGGCGGCTTGGCGGCATGCTTTGTGGGGTTTGAGTGCGCCGCCGCCGCGTTTGTGGGCGATGTAGCTCCTGGGGGCGGACATGAGGGTATTGCGGCGCTTTCAGGGCCTTGCCGAGTGCAACACCCTGCTTGAATGAGGGGGGTGTGTTTACCCTGAATTGTCATGTCGTCGTACATAAAGGGTCCTATGATGTGTGTTAAAGACGCGCCTTTTTTGCCTCATTGCGAGTTCATGCGGGCGGCGCGTTTTTGATGAACGGGCTTTGTCACGCGAGTGCGGTGCCACCGCAGGGCAAAGGGTTCAAAGATGCCAAGCGGGGTAGTCATGAATGACGAAAACACGAGTGCGGTGGAGACCCGGGAACCCGGCTCCAAGGAAAACGTCGAAAGCGTCGATCAAGGCCGACGTCGGTTGGGTGGCGCCGGAACGGTGGTTTTGCTGACCCTGCCGAGCCGCTCTGTCATGGCTGCCTCCACTTGCACGGCTTCTGAGATTGCCTCCGGCAACTTGTCTCGGGCTGCCCATGCGAATCCCTGCGGCTGCAGCCCGGGGTTTTGGGGGCCGCAAAATCAGAACGGTACGGCGCTGTGGACCAACTCGCCGTCGCTGAACTCGGTCTATTCGAAATCAATGGCATTCAACACGGTGTTTGGGGTGAATTTCTTCAACGGCACCGGCGGGTCTGGCATCCGTCTGGACCAGGTCTTTCCTGGGCAGACCGCGGGCCCTGGGTCAGGGTATGGCAATGCGTTTGGTGTGCCTGACAACACGGCCATGCAGGCTGTGGCAGCGCTGTTGAACGCCAAATTCTATGGTTCGCGCTACCCGGTGGTCGGCTTGCAAACAGCGACTGCAGTGATTGCCGCTTTTCAGGCGGCTTGTGCCAACCTCTCCCCCAAGACCGCCCTTGCCGCCTTTGTCACCCAGGTGGACATCTACGGCCATACGGCCAATTTGTGGTGCAACGGTTCGGCGGAGTGACCGCACCCTTGCATGGCGCACCCACGCCCGCCTGGCATGCGTCTTGAATTGCGGTCTGAGGTGCTGTGGCGGGCCTATCCAGACGGGCTGGTGGTTTATGTGGGTGAAACCTGCGAAACCCATTTATTGCCGCTGGCGTTCGAGGACTTGTTGAAGACCCCGCAAGTGTTCGAGGTGGTGGCGCAGGCCGGCATTCTTGAGCGGCCCGGCCTTGCGCTGGGTGTGCACCCCGGGCCCCGGGTGTCACGTGCCTATGCCGAGGAATTGTCGGGGCTCAAAATTTTCGACCCGCTGTCTTGAGGATCGCCGACCTATCCCTTGAGCAGTTGCGAGCGCGGCTGTCTCACGACGGGCTGTTGCTGCCTTGCGGGCCGTTCTGCATCCGGCTGCGTACGCCGCTGCCCAAGCTCGCAGCAGAGTTTCGCCAGCTGTATGCTGATTTTCCGGTGCTTGAAGCTGACACTTATGTGGACTTCGAGATCGAGGTTCGCAGCCCGAGCCCGCTGCGCCGCTTCTTCCGGGCGCAGGTGATTTTCGACTGCGACGGGCGGATTCCCTTCAAGCCCCTGCCATTTGCACAGGCTTTTCCCATTCTGGAATGGGGGTTGAACTGGGTGATCTACTCCCATGCACACGACTATCTGGTCATGCATGCGGCGGTGGTCGAGCGCGGCGGCCGCTGCCTGATGCTGGCCGCAGACCCGGGCTCGGGCAAAAGCACCTTGTGCGCCGCCTTGGTCTTGCGCGGCTGGCGCTTGCTGTCGGACGAAATGGCCTTGATCTCCCTGAAGGACGGGCTGGCCTATCCCATCGCTCGCCCGGTCAGCTTGAAAAACACCTCCATCGACATCGTGCGTGCGTTGAGTCCGGACACGCATTTCGGCCCGCTCTGTCCCGATACCGCCAAGGGCGCGATTGCCCATATGCGGCCACCCTTGGGCAGTGTCCAGGCCATGGCAATGCCAGCCCGGCCCGCGATGCTGGTGTTTCCCAAGTACCAGGCGGGCGCGGCGCTGCAGTCTTCACCCGAGGGGCAAGCCCATGCGCTGGCGGAGCTGACCCGGCACACCTTCAACTTCGCCGTGCTGGGTGGCCGGGGTTTCAACGCGCTGGGTCGCTTGATCGACCAGGTACACGCGCATCGCATTGCGTATGCTTCCTTCGATCAGGTGATCCCTGAAATCGAACGTCTGTGGACACTCGCCCCTGAGCGCCCCATGAGCACACCATGAGCGCCCCAGTGTTTGCGCATCTGCTGGTTGAAACGCTGCGCGAGCCGGGCCGCGCGGCCACGTATGGCGTTCGCCAGTGGGAGGCGCTGGTGTGGCAAAGCCGGGCGGCGGAGTTGATGGCGCAGCTGTACGCGGCGCTGGCTGCTGCGGGCGTCATGGCGTCGGCGCCCGAGGGGGCCCGGCGGCATCTGGAAGGCGCCGGGGTCATCGCGGCCCGACACGCCTTGGCGGTGAAGGGTGAATTGCGCGCACTGCAAGCGGTGCTTGAGCCCCAGGGTATTCCGGTCTTGCTGCTCAAGGGCGCGGCCTACTGCGCTTTGGGCCACCCGGCGTCCCTGGGCCGGCTGTTCAACGACCTCGACATCATGGTGCCCAAGGCAGCGCTGGCCCGGGCGGAGCAGCAGTTGCAGTGGCAGGGCTGGTTGCCCTTGCACACCAATGCCTACGATGAGCGCTACTACCGGGAGTGGACCCACGAAATTCCGCCGCTGGAGCACAAGCATCGCGGCACGGTGCTGGACGTGCACCACACCATTCTCCCGCCCACCTCGGGCATTCGCCCGGATCCGCAAGACTTCTTCGACGCCGCCCGGCAGATGACGGGGGACTTGTCCTTCTTTGGCGTGCTGGGCCGGGCCGATATGGTGATTCATTCCGCCTGCCATTTGTTCTTCGGAGAGTTCCACAAGGGCTTGCGAGATCTGCACGACTTGCATCTGCTGCTGAGCGATTTTGGCGCTGACGACACGTACTGGCCTGAACTGCTGGCCCGGGCCCGGCATTTGCGTCTGTCGCTGCCTTTGCTGGACGCGTTGACCCAGTGCGGGCGTTTGTATGGCACGCTGATTCCTGCCGAAGTGCTGGCGGCGCTCAAGCCGATCGGGCGCAGCCCGTTTCCGGACGCCTTGCGTCGCTGGATGTTCGAGCATGCGCTGCGGCCCGCGCATGGGTCGGCCTATGGCGCCACCACGCGCCTGGCGCACAAGGCGGTGTTCACGCGCAGCCACTGGTTGCGCATGCCGCTGCCTTTGTTGGTCTATCACCTGTCGTACAAGGCGTTCTTTGCGCCTTGAGGGGCGGGGCTGGGTGGTATTTAGATCGACACCATCTGCCGCACGCCGCGGCTCACCATCTCGGCGCCGGTGCCTTGGGAGATCACGGCGCCGCGCTCCAGCACCAGGTAGTCGTCGGCGAGTTCTTCCGCAAAATCGTAGTACTGCTCGCACAGCAGCACCGCCATGCGTTGCCCGTTCAGGCCGACATCGGCCAATTGGCGGATCACCCTGCCGATGTCCTTGATGATGCTGGGCTGGATGCCTTCGGTGGGCTCGTCGAGAATCAGCAGCTTGGGTTGTGCCGCCAGCGCGCGTGCAATTGCCAGCTGCTGCTGCTGCCCCCCTGAAAGGTCGCCGCCGCGCCGGTTCAGCATTTGCTTGAGCACCGGAAACAGCTCGAACAAGGCAGCGGGAATGGGCGTGCCGGCTGGCTTGCTGGCCAAGCCCATCAGCAGGTTTTCTTCCACCGTCAGGCGGCCGAAGATTTCGCGGCCCTGCGGCACGTAGCCGATGCCCGCACGGGCCCGCTCATAGGGCGTGGCCTTGGTGATGGCATGACCGTTGAATTCGACGGTACCGCTCTTGATGGGGACCAGCCCCATCAACGACTTGAGCAAGGTGGTCTTGCCCACGCCGTTGCGGCCCAGCAGCACGGTGACCCGGCCCGCCGTGGCGCTCACCGAGACGTCGCGCAGGATGTGCGAGCCGCTGTAGTACTGGTGAATGTTTTTCGCAGTTAGCATCTTGTTGACTCTCGGTTCAGCGACCCAGATAGACCTCGATCACCCGCTCGTCCGCCTGCACCTGCGCGAGCGAGCCTTCTGCCAGCACCGAGCCCTCGCACAGCACCGTAACCTTCTCGGCGATGCGGCCGACAAAGCCCATGTCGTGCTCCACCACGATCAGCGTGTGCTTACCCTTGAGGGTCAGAAACAGTTCGGCGGTGCGTTCGGTCTCTTGATCGGTCATGCCGGCCACGGGTTCGTCCAGCAGCAGCAGCTTGGGGTCCTGGATCAGCAGCATGCCAATCTCCAGCCACTGCTTCTGGCCGTGGCTCAGCAGACCTGCGGGCCGTTGGCGTTCTTCACTCAGCTGAATCAGGGTCAGCACCTCGGCCAAGCGGTCGTGCTGCTCGCCGCTCAGGCGGTGCCATAGCGCAGCGGCCACGCCGCGCGGGCCGCTGAGTGCCAACTCCAGGTTCTCGAACACAGTGAGTGGCTCAAACACCGTGGGTTTTTGGAACTTGCGCCCCAGGCCCATGGCGGCAATCTCCGCCTCGTTATGGCGCAGCAGATCAATGGTGCTGCCGAAAAATACCTGGCCCGAGTCGGGTCGCGTCTTGCCTGTCACGATGTCCATCATCGTGGTTTTGCCCGCGCCGTTGGGGCCGATGATGCAGCGCAATTCACCCGGCGCAATGTCCAGCGAAAGCTTGTTGATGGCGCGGAATCCGTCGAAGGACACGCACACATCCTCCAGGTACAAGATGCGGCCATGCGTCACGTCCAGCGTGCCGGGTTCATGCACACGTGCGTACCCGGCGCGGCGGTCGCCTGACTCTTGCTGGGGCGCGGGCGCCCGGGTTTTTTCTAGGCGCTCGTGGCCTTGCTCCATCAGCTCGGGCGTCATGCTTGGGGCTTTCTGGAAAAAATCTTTTGAAACAGGCCGGCCAATCCCTGCGGCAGGAACAAGGTGACCGCAATGAACAAGGCACCGAGGAAGTAAAGCCATACCTCAGGGGCGCTCACGGTGAGCCAGCTTTTGGCGCCGTTGACCGCAAAGGCGCCGGCAATCGGGCCGATCAGCGAGCCGCGCCCGCCCACCGCCGCCCAAACGGCGATTTCGATCGAATTGGCGGCACTCATTTCACTGGGATTGATGATGCCCACCTGCGGCACATACAGCGCACCGGCCACGCCGCACATCACGGCTGAAAGCGTCCAGATCGCCAGCTTGTAGGGCAGCGGCGAGTAGCCGCAGAACATCAGTCGGGATTCGGCGTCACGCACCGCTTGTAGCACCCGGCCGAACTTCGAGCGCGTGACCCACACGGCGAGCAGGTAGAAGCCCAGCAGTGTCAGCCCGGTCAGCACGAACAGCGTCATGCGCATGGCGGGGGTGGCGATGGCGACGCCCAGAATGCGCTTGAAATCGGTGAAGCCGTTGTTGCCGCCGAAGCCCGTTTCATTGCGGAAGAACAGCAGCATCGCGGCGTAGGTCAACGCCTGCGTGATGATGGAGAAGTACACCCCTTTGATGCGCGAGCGAAAGGCAAAGTAGCCAAACACCCAGGCCACCGCGCCGGGCACCAGCACCACCAGCGCCAAGGTGGCGGCAAAGCTGTCGCTCAGGCGCCAGAACCAGGGCAGGGCCTTCCAGTCGAGAAACACCATGAAGTCGGGCAGGGCGCTCTGGTATTGGCCATCCGTGCCGATCTGGCGCATCAGGTACATGCCCATGACGTAGCCGCCCAGCGCAAAAAACAGCCCGTGGCCCAGAGACAAGATGCCGGCAAAGCCCCAGATCAAATCCATGGCCAGGGCGCAGATCGCGTAGCACATGATCTTGGCCGTTAGTGCCACGCCGTAGTCGCCCAGATGCAGGACGTTGTCGGCGGGCACCAGCAGGTTCAAGACCGGGACCAGTGCGCAAACCACCAGGGCGGCGACGATAAAGGCCGTCCATCCCCGTGGGGTCAGCCAGGCCGCAGCGGCCTGGGGGGCGCCGCGGGTGTTGTATTCAAGCGTGCTGTTGTTGTTCATGATTCTGCCGAGCGCCCCTTCATGGCGAAGATGCCTTGCGGGCGCTTCTGGATGAAGACGATGATGAAGAGAAGCACTGCGATCTTGGCCAGTACCGCGCCGACCACGCCTTCGAGCAATTTGTTCACCAGGCCCAGGCCCAGCGCGGCGTAGACCGATCCGGCGAGTTGGCCCACGCCACCCACCACCACCACGAGGAAGGCATCCACGATGTAGTTCTGTCCCAGGTCTGGGCCCACATTGCCCACCTGGCTCAAGGCGCAACCGGCCAGGCCGGCAATGCCTGAGCCCAGGGCGAAGGCATAGGTGTCGATGCGCGCGGTGTTGACGCCCATGCAAGCCGCCATGCGGCGGTTTTGCGTCACCCCGCGCACGAACAGGCCCAGCCGTGTGCGTTGGATCATCAAGGCCACGCCCGCCAGCACCAGGGCTGCGAACAAGATGATGTAGAGCCGGTTGAAGGGCAGGCTGAGGTTGGACAGTAGGGGCAGGCCGCCGCTCATCCAGGCGGGGTTTTCAACGCCCACGTTCTGCGCGCCGAAGAGGCTGCGCACGGTCTGCATCAGTACCAGGCTGATGCCCCAGGTGGCGAGCAGTGTTTCCAGTGGGCGGCCATACAGCCAGCGCAGCACCAGGCGCTCCATCAGCGCACCGGCCCCGGCCGCAGCGGAAAACGCGAGTGGCAGGGCCGCCAGCAAGTAATAGTCAAACGCAGCGGCAGGCAGGTACTTGCGAAAGCCCAACTGCACCAGCCAGGTGGCGTAGGCACCGATCATCATCAGCTCGCCGTGCGCCATATTGATCACGCCCATCAACCCATAGGTGATGGCCAGGCCCAGGGCCACCAGCAACAAGATGCTGCCCAGGCTCAGCCCCGTGAACAAGGCACCCAGGCGCTCACCCCAGGCGAGACCTTCACGCACCTTGTGGAGGGCGGCTGCCAGCGCGCCTTTGACGGTGGCGTCGGGCTCGATGGCGATGCGCTCATTCAGCAGCAACTCGATGGCGGGGCTTTGAGCCAGCGCCAAGTCGTGGGCCGCTTGGATGCGGTTGCCGGCGTTTTCGCTGCTCAGCAAGGCGGCGGCGCGGGCCAACTGCATGGCGTCGCGCAAGGGGGCCTCGGTTTCTTGGGCCAAGGCTTTGTCCAGCAGCGCCAGGCGGGCTTCGCTGGGCGCTTTGGCCAGCGCTTGTGCGGCGGCCAAGCGCTCTTCGGCCCGCGGGCTGAATAGCTTGAGCGCGGCCAGCGCCGTGTCCAGTTCGCCGCGCAGGCGGTTGTTGAGCATGACCTCTTCGGCCTCGGCCGGGAGCGCTGCGGTCTGTCCGGTCACCGCGTTATGGGCTTGGGCGCCGTCGACAATCCAAACCTGTCCGCCGCTGACGCGCACCGCGTCCTCGTTCAGGGCTTTCAACAAGGTGACCGTGGGCGCATCAGCGCTGAGTACGGCTTGATTGAGTGCCGCAATGCGCGCGTCGGGCTCACCTTGCACGAGAGCCAAGGCTTGCGCATTGTCGAGCGCGTGGGCGCTGACGCTGGCCAGCAGCAGCGGGAACAAAACGCTGAGGAGTCGGGGCATGGGGTACTCAGTCGGTCAGGGTCAATCGTCGGCCCGCCATGCCCTGGGTTCGGGCGTGGCGGTGCCGACGCGGCGCCGAGCTCAGCTCAGCGCGCCAGCTGCATTTACTTCTTGGCCGGCTCGTCAGGCTTCTTGTCGTTGCCTTCGATGTAGGGGCTCCAGGGCTTGGCCTTGACCGGGGCGGGTGTCTTCCAGACCACGTTGAACTGGCCGTCTGCCTTGATCTCGCCGATGAACACCGACTTGTGCAGGTGGTGATTCTTCTCGTCCATCTTGGAGGTGATGCCAGAGGGCGCGGTGAAGGTCTGGCCGGCCATGGCGGCGATCACCTTGTCTACATCTGTGCTCTTGGCTTTTTCAACCGCCTGCTTCCACATGTGGATGCCGATGTAGGTGGCTTCCATCGGGTCGTTGGTGAGCGGCTTGTCCTTGTGGCCGGCAATGCCCTTGGCCTTGGCGTAGTCGCTCCACTCCTTGATGAAGGCGGTGTTGGTTGGGTTCTTCAGAGACATGAAGTAGTTCCAAGCGGCCAAATGGCCCACCAGCGGCTTGGTGTCCACACCGCGCAGCTCTTCTTCACCCACCGAGAAGGCCACCACCGGCACGTCCTTGGCCTTCAGGCCGGCGTTGCCCAGCTCCTTGTAGAAGGGCACATTGGAGTCGCCGTTGATGGTGGAGACCACGGCGGTCTTGCCACCGGCCGAGAACTTCTTGATGTCGGCCACGATGGTCTGGTAATCGCTGTGCCCAAACGGGGTGTACTTCTCGTCAATGTCGGTGTCCTTCACGCCCTTGCTGTGCAGGTAGGCGCGCAGGATTTTGTTGGTGGTGCGGGGGTAGACGTAGTCGGTGCCCAGCAGCACCCAACGTTTGGCGCCGCCACCGTCCTTGCTCATCAAATAATCAACAGCAGGGATGGCCTGCTGGTTGGGCGCAGCGCCGGTGTAGAAGACGTTCTTGCTGAGCTCTTCACCTTCGTACTGCACGGGGTAGAACAGCAGGCCGTTGAGCTCTTCCACCACCGGCAGCACCGACTTGCGCGACACCGAAGTCCAACAGCCAAAGATCACGGCCACCTTGTCTTGCGTCAGCAACTGCTTGGTCTTTTCGGCGAACAGCGGCCAGTTGGAGGCCGGGTCCACCACCACGGGTTCGAGCTTCTTGCCGAGCACGCCGCCCTTGGCGTTGATCTCGTCAATGGTCATCAGCACGGTGTCTTTCAACACCGTTTCAGAAATGGCCATGGTGCCCGAGAGGCTGTGCAGCACGCCCACCTTGATGGTGTCGGCGGCCTGCGCGGTCCCAAGACCCAAAGTACCAATGCCGGCGATGGCCGTGGCGGCGGCCAGGGTCTTGAGTGTGAAACGACGGTTTTGCATGATCAGCTGCGCTCCTGGTTGAACTGGAAAAGGCAAGCTCATGCTAGGGGTGAGGTGCCGCGTGGGATATACGGCGGATGGCGTACACGGGCGTTCGTGGGCGTTGCCAGAGAGACAGCAGAGAGACAGCAGAAAGACAGGCCTGCTCACATTTTTTTACGAACAATAAAAGCTGGCACGGAAGCTGCAAAGGTAAAGTATCTTCAGTTGTCTCCTCCACCGCCCCTGGGTGGAATTCAGCCCCAGGCCCTCAAAGCCTGGGGCTTTTTTTGCGTCCAATGCTGCCCTCCCTGCCTATCAGAAACCTATCGGGCACTTATCCGGCGCATCGCCCGGGCTTGTGGGTCGGCAAGCAGACGGCCGTTGGGTGGCTACTGCAGCATCGACTGGCTCGCCGTGGTGCAAGCGTGCACCGTATGGCGGCGCGGTTTTGGTGCATCTGCGAAGAATTCCAAGGTGATGCCCGCTGCGGCACCTTGTTTGTCGCGCCTGCGTTTGCCTTGCATCAAGGCGCGTTGCTCGCAAGAATGTCAACGTGACAAATTCGTGACACTCATTCGAGCCGACCACCATGAAGCCTCGCACCGCCCGTTCCGCCCAGCTTGACCCCTCAGCCCTCCCGATGGCCCCGGCTGATTCAACCGCTTCCGTATCCTCCGCCTTGAACGGCAGCGTCAAGCCCCGCCGCAGCAGCAGCGGCGACACCGCTGGCTCGCTGGACCCCGTGCGCATTGCTCGTCGTGCGGTCAAAGACGCGGTCAGCAAGGCGCAGGCGCGCGAATTGGCGGCGCTGACCGACATCATGTCAAGCAGCGGCCCCGCAGGTCTGGCGGAGTCTGTGCAGGCGGTGGTGGCTGGCGCCTCTCCCGATGACGCACAAGCCCTGCGTCAGGCGCTGCTGAGTGAGTTGAATGCATTGCCTGCATCCAATGCCCTACCCAACCCTGATGAAGAGTTGTCGGCGCAATGGCGCAGCGGCGCCTACCCCTACAAGAACCTGATGTCGCGGCGCGCTTATGAAAAGCAGAAGTACCGCCTGCAAGTTGAGTTATTGAAACTGCAGGCCTGGGTCAAGGCCACCGGCGCCAAAGTGGTGATCTTGTTTGAAGGGCGCGACGCGGCGGGCAAGGGCGGCACTATCAAACGCTTCATGGAACACCTCAACCCGCGTGGTGCGCGTGTGGTGGCGCTTGAAAAACCAAGCGACGTCGAGCGCGGCCAGTGGTACTTCCAGCGCTATGTGCAACACCTGCCCACAGCGGGCGAGATCGTGATGTTTGATCGCAGTTGGTACAACCGTGCCGGCGTTGAGCGAGTGATGGGCTTTTGCACCAACGACGAGTACACCGAGTTCATGCGCCAGGCGCCGGAGTTTGAGCGCAACCTGACACGCTCGGGCGTTTACGTGATCAAGTTCTGGTTCTCGGTGAGCCGGGCCGAGCAGCGCCGCCGGTTCAAGGAGCGCGAGGCGCATCCGCTCAAGCAATGGAAGCTGTCGCCCATTGACAAAGCCTCGCTCGACAAATGGGACAACTACACGCAGGCCAAGGAGGCCATGTTCTATCACACCGACATCGCCGAAGCGCCTTGGACCGTGGTGAAGTCAGACTGCAAAAAGCGCGCGCGTCTCAACGCCATGCGCCATGTGCTGCACCAGATGGCCTATGCCAACAAAGACCTGGACAAAATCGGTCCGTTGGACCCGTTGCTGGTTGGGCGCGCTAACGTGGTGTATGAGCGGGGTGAGAGCACTGGGCGGCCTTCTTCCGTTTGATGGGCGGGTGAGCGAGCGGCTCATTCGAAATTTTCAACGTGATGATTACCTTGACGGGCCGGGGGTGCGGAAAAACACTGTGCACCTCCTCAAACCCTACAAGGGGCCCTCGATGGACTCGCACCTACACCCTTCTGTCACCGCGCGGCAGCGGTATTCATTGACTGCGTTGTTCGCAGCCGTTGCGAACTTGACCGCCTGCGGGGGCGGCGGTGGCGCCAGTGTGGATACGCCTGCGCCCCTGCCGACCACACAGTCTGTGCAGATCGCCGTGATCGACGGGGCCATCAAAGGCGCCGTGGTCTGCCTGGATAAAAATGCCAATGGAATTTGCGACACGGGTGAACCGAGCGGCGTGACCGACGCCTCCGGCAAAGTCTCGCTGGACATCTTGATTGCCGATGTGGGCAAATATCCGGTCATCGCCAGCATCGGTACGGATGCGGTGGATGCCGACCACGGTGCCATCACCACACCTTATGTGCTCAGCGCACCGGCTGACCAGCCGGCCGTCATCAGCCCCCTGACCGATATGGTGCAGCAGCACCTCGTTGCGGCCGGGGGGACCACGGCGGCGGCAGAGTCGTTTGTGAAGGCGCAGACAGGGTTGGCCGCCTCCTTGTTCAGCAACTACATCAGCGGCGGTGATGCCACCGCCACCATTGTGGCGCGTACCGTGGTGCTCGCCACGCAGGCGCAGTTGGATGTGCTCAAGACCTTGGTGGGTACCAAGGATGCCGCAGGCAACACCATCGCGCAGGCCGATATCAACAACGCCGCGCGGCAAGCCATTGCTGCTGTGCTGCCGGCGGTTGCCGCAGCGGCAACCGACGCCAGCGTGAGCGGTAGTTCGAGCGCAGCTGACAAAGACAAAGCGCTGGCCGCTCTGGCGACCACGCTGGTGAGCACGCAGACGGGCCTGGACGTCACGAACGCCGCGGCGACGGTGGCCAGCAACAAGGCACCGATTGACAACAGCGCTGCCTCAGGCACGCCAGCCGCCGGTGCAACCTTGCGGGCCTTTACGTTTACGGATGCGAACAACTGGTACTACCGTGCGATGGAGAGCACGGCCGCCGACAACACACCTGACGCTAACAAGTTCACCCACTATTACGATGTGCACAGCGCAAATGTTGCGGGTACCGTCAACACCTGGGGTTACAACACCGATCCGGGTCGGCAAGCTGACCAGCACTGGAATGGCAGCGCCTGGGTTGCCTGCCCTTTGGGCACCCGCAGCAGCAATTCCGAAACCGACGCCACTGGGCACCGCAATTACAACTACTGTGATGGCTTTGAGGTGGGAACCTCGCTTCGTACGGCGCAGGACATCTCGGGTAAATCGCTCAGCGATGTGATCACCAATCAGATTCGCAGCTTCCCTGGTGCCGACTCAGGTGTCAGTTATGCCACCTTCGGCCCGGCCAACATGGCCTTGCTGGGCACGGCCACCTTTCCAGATCAATCGAAGCTCTGGGCGATATCCGTCGTACCGAGCACGGCGGCCTATGCCTACGATGTGCGCAGCAGCAATGTGGTGTCGATCTTCAATGCGGCGGTCGCGGCGGGTGGCAACGCAGTCACCAGCTCGACCGTTGAGTGCGCCAAGGTCAACTCCACCAATGCCTCTGCCTATCGGAGTGCGCCTGCGACTTTGGAGGACATGGTTGCGCACAGCCCCGGCGTGCCCTGCGTCTTTGCACAAGGCAGCAACGCCGATGGTGCCTCCCTGGCGAGCAATGAATGGTGGAGCAACTCGACGCTGGGTTTGGGCTCTTTGCCGAACGCGCAAACCCAACCGGCGGGTAGCGGCAAGTACTACACCACGACAGCGGCGTTGCGCATGAGCTTTACGGGCAGCGGCAACGGCGTCAACTACTACAACTGCCTGGTCCGTAATGCCGATGGCAGCATCCGCAACTGCAGCTTGTTGGGGACCGGGAGCTACAAGATTGAAGCCCTGGGCGACGCGCGTGTGATGAGCTTTACCGGCTTGCCGATGATGGCCAATAGGTTGAGCTACAAACGCATCTTCGTGGAACGTGGCGGGCAGATTTTCTACGGCTTTCAGAACCAGGTCGGGCGCACCACTTACACCCTGCGTTTGAACCTGCCCGCGGCGAACGCCTTGTTTACCCAACTGGGCATGAGCCCGATCGTGCCGCAATAGTCCGTGCCACTAATACCCAAGCTGCACCCAAGTGGCACGAAAATCAACAGTCATGAGGAGGTTTCACCGGGAAGGCTTTGCATTGCGAAGTGGCGGCAACTAGTGTGAGGGCGGGGCAGTGATGGGGCTGCTCGTTTTGAACTTCACCAGGAGTTTCGTCATGAAATTGAATGCAAGAATCTTCAGTGCAAGACCGCTGGTTTTAGGCGTTATCGCCGCTGTGTCAAGCGGGTGCGGCGTGCAGGCCCTGGCGCAAAGCCAGTTGCCACCGGTGGACGTGCAAGGCGCACGTTCGGTGGCACCCAGGGAGGATGTGCAAGCCCGGTGTGCCGACTACGGAGAGGCCGTCAAGCTCTCGCTGGCGCGCAGCATTCGCGACGTTGACCGCAACGCCGAAGTACGGGTGGATTTCCGCCTTGAGGGAAATCAGCTGGCAGACGTCGCGCTCGCGGGCGGGCCGATGGAGTTTCGCAGCCCTTTGCGGCATGCCATTGGCAAAATCCAGTGTGTCAACGACGGGCAGGCGAACCAGAATTTTGCATTTCTGGTGGTCTTCAGACCCCTTCGCCCGGGTGAAGATTCAGAGGACCAGCCCGTGGCCGTGGTCAAACCCCTCAGCTCGCAAGTAGTGGCGCGCGCCGAGTGAGTCAATGCTGCCAGTCCTCCTCCTGGCGCAAGCCTCACTTTGGGGATCGTCAACACATCAATGGGGCAGCGAGGTGCTGCTCCCCAGCCACCGCACCAGCTGCATCAGTGAATGAGCCTGGGTCTTGTTGAGCAGGTGCCGCACGTGCGTGCGCACCGTGCTGATTTGCACGCCCAGTTGTGCCGCCGTGGCCTCCACCTCCAGCCCACTGGCCAAGAGCGTTAGCACTTGGCGCTCGGCGTTGCTGATGTGCCGTTCCCGGCACAGGGCTTCGATGCGCGCATATTGTGAAAATTCAGGTTGATCGCGTTGGATCAGCAGCAGCAGGCTGTCGTCGGGCCAGTCGTTGGGCCGTGCCATATCGCTCGGCAGGCGTGAGGCATGCAGCCACCCTGTTTTCAGCGTGCCCCTGAACCACAGTGCCGCTTGCGCGCAGTCTCCTCGAGCTGCCTGGTGAAGCACCTGTTCCAGTTTGGGGGCATTGATCTGCCCGACTTGCATCAGGTGCTGCGCACGCTGCTCGGCCTCGCCGGCTTCGAGCATTTTGTCGGCAGACCGGTTGGTGAATAGCAAATGGCGATCCCGCCGCAACACCATCAGCGGTGCGGGCAGGCTTTCAAGAATTTGTGTTGCTCGCTGTTCTGCTTGATTCGCATGTTGCAGAAGACTTGGCATGGCGCTGCTCCGTGAGAATCGCCCAAATTCGGGCCTGCTCGGATCCCCCTTCTTCAATGCCATCTGTGCTTCGGCCATGTGACGGCCTCCAGCCTTCATCGTGGATAGTGACGGTGACTATCCCGAGGCCCTTTGCGGCCTTTTTCAAGTATGGGTGACAAAAGTCAATTTTTCTATCGCATGCCGTAACGATAAATAGTTATGTTTTTGTCGCAAACTTGCAATGAATTTGCTTTGAGTCTCAAATTTCCCATTGCGGATGCAGGGCCCGCATGCGGCCCAGGGCCATGCCGGCGGCGGAGGTGCGGGTTTCAACGCCGAGCTTGGCGAAGATGCGTTCCAGGTGCTTCTTCACGGTGGCGGGGCTGGCGCCCAGGATGTCGCCGATATCGCGGTTGATTTTCCCCTGGATCACCCAGTACAGCACCTCGGCTTCGCGGGCGGTGAGCTTGAAGGCGAGC
The DNA here is from genome assembly GCF_028595305.1 of Roseateles koreensis. Lineage (GTDB taxonomy): Bacteria > Pseudomonadota > Gammaproteobacteria > Burkholderiales > Burkholderiaceae_C > Paucibacter_A > Paucibacter_A koreensis. Next base: position 86,665 of record NZ_JAQQXS010000005.1, read on the forward strand.
GCCAGGGAGTCGATCAAGGCCGCGTCTGAGACCTCGCGCATCACGATCAGCCAGTCGTCGGCCTCCGCCGTGTTGTCTTCGCCTCCTAATTGCTGATGCAGGCTGAAGGAGAGGCGCCGCGCGCCGGACTCCACCACCAGCCGTGGGGGCTCGACGTGCTGTTCCCGCGCCGCGGGCAAATGCTCGCGCAGCCAAGCCAGCACGGGGGCCGGAGTTTGGGATGCATGCGTCGCCGGGCCGCCGAAGTAATGCGCCAGCAGCTCGCGCGCCAGCGGGGTCTGCCACATCAGGCGGCCGTCACTGGCGCGCACGGTGATGCTGGCATAACCAAAAGCATCCAGGGCATGGCGGCTCTGGCGTACCTGGCGGGCACCTTGCATATGCACTTGCATGCGGGCCAGGACTTCTTTGGGCTTGATGGGCTTGGTCACATAGTCAACGCCGCCGGCAGCCAGGGCGGCGACCAGATGCTCGGTGTCAGTCAGCCCGGTCATGAAGATGATGGGGATGTGGCTGGTGGCCGGGTTGGCCTTGAGCCGGCGGGCCACTTCAAAGCCGTCCATTCCCGGCATCATTGCGTCGAGCAGCACGATGTCGGGCTGGGCCTGGGCGGCGCGCTGCAAGGCGCTCTCGCCGTCCAGTGCCACCAGCACGGTGTAGCCGGATTCGTCCAGTGCGTCATGCAGAACGGCCAGGTTGTCGGGCACGTCATCGACGATCAATACCCGCGGGCTGTGTTGGGAGTCAGTGAGCATGGAGGGTGTCGAGAAGGCGAAGCATGGCGTCGAACTGGAATTGCTGGGCCAGGCCGCGCAGGTGCTCGCAAAAAGCCTGTGCCTGCGGGTGCTGCGCAGCCAGCAGGTCGAGTTGTTGCAGCACGCCGCGGTAATAGCCTAACTGCAAGGCCTGACGCAAGTCGGACAGGTGCTGCGGGTCGAGTGGGGTGGCGCCTGCAACTGGGGTCGGCGCGGCGCTGGCCGCTGGCTGGGTCGAGTGTTTAGCGTTGGTGTTACCTTTGACGTTTTCGGGATCTTCGGCCAGCCATTCCAGTGCCAAGCGCCCTCCCAGCCAATCCAGCAACTCGCTGTGGCGCAGTGGTTTGAGAATGAAGTCTTCGGCGCCAATGCCTGCGCCGTTCTCCTGACCCTTTTCGAAGGCATTGGCCGACACGATGGCGATGCAGGGCGGTGGCTCTTTGGCGTAGAGCTGGCGCAGGCGGTGGATGGTCTCCCAGCCGTCGATGCCGGGCATGGCCAGGTCCATTAACACGGCGTGCGGGCGAAATCCGCTCACGATCAAATCCAGCGCGTCATGGCCGCTGGCGGCACTGCGAACCTCGAAACCCAGCGGCTGCAGCAGCTCGGTCAACAACTGGCGGTCGGGCTCTTCGTTGTCCACCACCAAGATGCGCCGGCGCGGCCCGGCATAAGCTCGCCGGGCCTGCGGGGCACGGGTGCGCAGTCGTTCGGTAGCACGTTCATGCAGTTCGGGCAGAAACAGCCGCAGCACGAACACGGCGCCGGTGCCTGCGCCGGTCTTGCTGCGTGCCTTCAACTCGCCGCCCATCAACTCGGTCAGCATCTTGGCGATGGTCAGGCCCAGGCCGGCACCCGGGGCTGAGCTGGCAGCACTGTCGCCGCGGGTGAAGGGCTCGAAAACACGTGCAAGCTCTTGCGCCGTGAGGCCGGGGCCGGTGTCTTCGATCTCGATCTGCGCCATCTCTCTGGCGTACCGCACCCGCACGCTGACCTGCCCCTGGCGGGTGAACTTGATGGCGTTGCCGATCAGGTTGATGAGAATCTGCCGCACCCGCTTTTCGTCACCCCGCACCCAGTCGGGCAAGGTGCCTTGCGGCTCGAAATGAAAGGCCAGGCCTTTGGCCGCCGCCTGGGGCTCAAACATGTCCGCCAGTTCATGCATGGCATCGGAGAACTGCAGCGGCGCGGAGATGAGCGACAACTTGCCCGCCTCGATGCGGGCAATGTCCAGCGTTCCGTCGATCAGCTGCATCAGGTGCTCGCCGCCGCGCTTGATGACTTGCACCGCATGTTGCCGATGCAGGGGGATCTGCGCGTCTTCTGCCATCAGCTGGGCATAGCCCAAAATGCTGTTGAGCGGCGTGCGCAGCTCGTGGCTGATGGCACTGATGTAGCGGCTCTTGGCCTGGTTGGCGAGGTCAGCCTGCTGGCGGGCGGCTTGCAGGGCTTCGTCGGTGCGGCGGTGCGAGGCGATCTCGCGCATCAGCGCCTGGGTCTGGCGTTTGGACTCTTCCTGGGCCACCTCGCGGCTCTTGTGCGCCAGTACCATCCACCAGGCACCTACGCCACTGAGCACCAGCAGGGCCAGATAAATCTTCAAGAAGCCGCTGCGCAGAGCCGGCCGTGCCGCCACACCCAGCTCGGGCAGGCCTTGCAATTCTTGCTGGTAGAGCAGGCCAAGCAGGGCGGCAAGCAAGGGCAGCAGCAGTGCCATCAGCAGCAGAAAATGCGCCAGCCCCTTGTCCAGATACGGCCACAGTGGCCGGGGCAGGGTGGCTTGCAGAAGCGCGCCCCATTGGCGGCTGAGGCGTGCGTCGGGCTTGCACAGGTCGCCGCAGCGGGCATCCAGCGAGCAGCACAGCGAGCAGATGTCGCCCTGGTAGGCGGGGCAATGCGCCATATCGGGCGCCTCATAGCTGCGCTCGCAAATCACGCAGTTGCGCGGTGTCAAGCGGGCATAACTGCCCTGATCCGTGGCCTTGGCTTCCTGCCGCGCCAGATAGTAGCGGCCGCGCGTGACCCAGGCGATCAGCGGGGCCGCAGCCAGCGCGGTGAGCATTGCAATCACGGCCGAGAAGGCCTGTGCCATCGCCCCGAACACGCCCAGGTGCGCTGTCACCGACAAGACTGAGGCCAGCGCCATTGCACCCACGCCGACGGGGTTGATGTCGTACAGGTAGGCGCGTTTGAACTCGATGCCCGGGGGCGAGAGCCCCAGTGGCTTGTTGATCACCAAGTCTGCTACCACCGCCATGATCCAGGCAATGGCGATGTTGGAAAACAGGCCCAGCACCTCGCCCAGCGCCTCGAACACATTCATCTCCATCAGCATGAAGGCGATGCCGGTGTTGAACACCACCCACACCACCCGACCCGGGTGGCTGTGGGTCAGCCGGGAGAAAAAGTTACTCCACGCCAGCGACCCGGCATAGGCGTTGGTGACATTGATCTTCAGCTGCGACATCAGTACGAAGAGCGCCGTGGCGGCCACCGCCCAGCGATAGTGCGGAAACACATATTCGTAGGCGGCGAGGTACATCTGGGTGGGATCTACCGCGCGCTCGGCAGGCACCGCGTGGCTGAGCGCCAGCCAGCCCAGCAAGGCGCCGCCCAACATCTTGGGCACACCCAGCAGCACCCAGCCCGGGCCGCCGATCAGCACGGCCGCCCACCAGCGCCGACGATTGGCGGGCGTTTGCGCCGGCATGAAGCGCAGGTAGTCGGCCTGCTCGCCCATCTGCGTGATGAGGGCGATGCCGACCGTCAGCGCCGCACCAAAACTGGGCAGATTGAAATCGGCACCGCCTGACTTTTCCCCTGTATGGTGCGTGATGCCCGCAAATGCAGCAGGCTCGTGCAGCAGCACATAGGCATAGGGCAAGACCAGCATCAGCAGCCACAGCGGCTGCGTCCACAGTTGCAGGCGGCTGATGGCGGAGACACCGTGGGTGACCAGGGGGATCACCACCAGTGCGCACAGCAAGTAGCCCCAGCGCGGCGGAATGTCCAGCGCCAGGTCCAACGCGTAGGCCATGACCGCCGCCTCCAGCGCGAAGAAGATGAAGGTGAATGAGGCGTAGATCAGCGAGGTCAAGGTCGACCCGAGGTAGCCGAAGCCTGCGCCCCGGGTGAGCAAGTCCATGTCCACCCCATAGCGGGCCGCGTAGATGCTGATGGGTACGCCCGCCATGAAGATGATCAGCCCGGTGGCCAAAATCGCCCACAAGGCGTTGGCCCAGCCGTACTGCATCAACAGCGTGGCGCCCACGGCCTCCAGAATCAAAAAGGAGGAGGCACCGAACGCGGTGTTCGCAACCCGCCAGTTCGACCAACGCCGAAAGCGTTGCGGCGTGAAGCGCAGGGCGTAGTCCTCCAAGGTCTCGCTGGCCACCCAGGCGTTGTAGTCCCGCCGGATCTTGATGACGTGCTGCGGTGCATCAGCGGGGGCGGGCAAAGGGCTCATGCGCCAAGCCGGTGCAGTTTTCGTGCCTGAAAGCACCGCAGCCTTTGGGCGGCACGCCGTTTGCTACATTGCCTGGACCGCACGCACCCCCACCACACCAATCACCCGAACCCGCCCCATGGAACTGACGCCCCGAGAGAAAGACAAGTTGTTGATCTTCACCGCCGCCTTGCTGGCCGAGCGGCGGCGGGCGCGTGGCCTGAAGCTCAACTACCCCGAGGCGGTAGCCTTTATCAGTGCGGCGGTGATGGAAGGTGCTCGCGACGGCAAGACCGTCGCGCAGATGATGAGTGAGGGGCGTACCCTGCTGACCCGGGCCGACGTGATGGACGGCGTGGCCGAGATGATTGCCGACATCCAGGTGGAGGCCACGTTTCCCGATGGCACCAAGCTGGTGACGGTGCATCAGCCGATTGTTTGATGTTTGAAGCGCCGATGGCGCTGCCCATTCCCTCCTAGAACAAGGCCCCACCATGATCCCCGGTGAACTGTTGACACCCGAAGGCGAGCTGGATCTGAACCCCGGCCGCCGCACCCTCAGCCTGGTGGTGCGCAACGAGGGCGACCGGCCCATCCAGGTCGGCTCGCATTACCACTTTGCCGAGACCAACGCGGCGCTGGGTTTTGACCGCGCGGCCGCACGCGGCATGCGGCTCAATATTGCCTCCGGCTTGGCGGTGCGTTTCGAGCCGGGCCAGCAGCGCACGGTGGAGTTGGTGGAGCTGGCGGGCGAGCGGGTGGTCTACGGCTTTCGCGGCCAGGTGCAGGGAAAACTATGAGCAGCAACAAAATCGGACGGCGGGCCTACGCCGAAATGTATGGCCCCACCGTGGGCGACCGGCTCCGCCTGGCGGATACCGAACTCTTCATCGAGGTTGAGCAAGACCTGACCCTGCGCGCCGGAGGCTATGGAGAGGAAGTCAAGTTCGGTGGCGGCAAGACCATACGCGACGGCATGGCGCAGTCGCAGCGCACGCGTGCTGCGGGGGCTGTCGATACGGTGATGACCAACGCCTTGATCCTCGACCATTGGGGCATCGTCAAGGCGGACATCGGCTTGAAAGACGGCCGCATCCTCGCCATCGGCAAGGCCGGCAACCCCGATACCCAGCCGGGGGTGGACATCATCATCGGCCCTGGCACCGAGGTTATCGCCTGCGAGGGCATGATCGTGACGGCCGGCGCGGTCGACACCCACATCCACTTCATCTGCCCGCAGCAGATTGAAGAGGCGCTAAGCAGCGGCGTCACCACCATGTTCGGCGGCGGCACCGGGCCCGCCACGGGCACCTTCGCCACCACCTGTACGCCGGGCGCCTGGCACATCGAGCGCATGCTGCAGGCGGCCGATGCATTTCCGATGAATCTCGGCTTTATGGGCAAGGGCAATGCCAGCACGGGCGCGGCCCTGCGCGAGCAGGTGGATGCCGGCGCCGTCGGCCTCAAGCTGCATGAAGACTGGGGCACCACGCCCGCCGCCATCGACGCCTGCCTGAGCGTGGCCGAAGACACCGACATCCAGGTCGCGATCCACACCGACACGCTCAACGAGAGCGGTTTTGTGGAAGACACCGTGGCCGCCTTCAAGGGCCGCACCATCCACACTTTTCACACCGAAGGGGCGGGCGGCGGCCATGCACCCGACATTTTGAAGGTGGTGGGCGAGGCCAATGTGCTGCCCAGCTCCACCAACCCGACGCGGCCCTACACCATCAACACGCTGGACGAGCACGTGGACATGTTGATGGTCTGCCATCACCTGGACCCGGCCATCGCGGAAGACCTGGCCTTCGCCGAAAGCCGCATCCGCCGCGAAACCATTGCCGCCGAAGATATCCTGCACGACCTCGGCGCCATCAGCATGTTCAGCTCCGACTCCCAGGCCATGGGCCGCGTGGGCGAGGTCATCATCCGCTGCTGGCAAACGGCGCACAAGATGAAGGTGCAACGCGGCGCCTTGCCCGGCGACGGCCCTGGCAACGACAACGCGCGGGTCAAGCGTTATGTGGCCAAGCTGGCGATCAACCCCGCCATTGCCCACGGCATCAGCCACGAAGTGGGTAGCGTCGAAGTGGGTAAATGGGCCGACCTCGTGCTGTGGAAGCCCGCCTTCTTTGGCGCCAAGCCCAGCATCATCTTGAAGGGCGGCAGCATCGCCATGGCCGCCATGGGCGACCCCAGCGCGTCTATCCCCACGCCGCAGCCGGTGCACTACCGGCCGATGTTTGGCGCCTATGGCGGTGCCCTGGCGCGAGGCAGCCTGAGCTTTGTTTCGCAGTCGGCCCTGGCGGCCGGTGTGGGGCAGCGTTATGGGTTGAACAAGACGTTGGCGGCGGTGCGCGGCATTCGCGGCATCGGCAAGCGGCAGATGATTCATAACGACTATCTCCCCCGCATGGAGGTGGACGCCCAAACCTACGCCGTACGCGCTGATGGCTTGCTGCTCACCTGTGAGCCGGCCAGCGTGCTGCCGATGGCGCAGCGCTATTTCCTGTTTTGAGTCTTGATCTTTGATTCTTGAGTTTTGACGATGACGCCCTTGCCGCTTGAAATCTGCCTTGATGCCACCCTGAGCGACCCGCGCGTGGCTGCCTTTTTGCAAGAGCATCTGGACGATATGCACCGCACCTCGCCGCCGGAGTGCGTGTTTGCGCTGGACGTGGAAAAGCTGCGCGCGCCCGGCATTTATTTCTGGACGGCGTGGCAGGGCGAGCAGTTGGTGGGCACAGTCGCCCTCAAGCGGTTGGATGAGGCCCATGCTGAGCTGAAGTCCATGCGCAGCGCGGCCCGCTTGCGTGGCCACGGCATTGGCCGGCGCTTGCTGGCGCATGTGTTCGAGCAGGCGCGAGCCTTGGGCTTTCAGCGCCTGAGCCTGGAGACCGGCACCCACGCCTTTTTCGAGCCTGCCCATGGGCTGTATGAGCGCTATGGCTTTACCGACTGCGGGCCCTTCGCGGCCTATGCTGAAGACCCTAACAGCCGCTTCATGACTCTGACCCTGGCGCCGCGCTGATTTGCGGCGCAAGCGATACTGAGGCCTGCTTCAACACCCCTTCATTGGCACCATGCTGCAAGTTTCAAAATTGCTTTCTCAAGGCCAGGGCCTGGCGCCTGTGCTGCTCAAACGCGCGGCCACCGTTGAACTGGACTGGGACACGCGCCAGAAAAGCCGCTTCCAGGCCACCGACAGCGAAGGCCGCGAGCTGGGCGTGTTCTTGCCACGCGGCACGGTGGTGCGCGGTGGCGATGCGATGGTGGCAGAAGACGGCACCCTGCTGCGCGTGATTGCGGCGCCCCAGCCCTTGTTGCGCATCACTACTTGCCCCACCCATGGCTCGCCGTTCGATCTGACCCGCGCGGCTTACCACCTGGGCAACCGGCATGTGCCGATCAGCCTGCGCCCCGACCATCTGATGATCGAGCCCGACCACGTGCTGGCCGACATGCTGCGCGCCATGCACTTGAATGTGGACGAAGTGACGGCCGGCTTTGAGCCCGAAGGCGGAGCCTATGGCGCGGGTTCGACGGGCCATGGGCACGCGCATGAACACGGCCATGATCACAGTCATGCCGCCCCCGCCGCGCCCAAGGTGATTGCCATCCCGGTACGCGCTGCACCCGCGCCGCATGTGCACGGCCCCGGTTGCGGGCACGATCACGGCTGATGTCGGCGCTGCTGCAACTGTTGTGGCTGGCCTCGCCGGCCTTGCCTGTCGGCGGATTTTCTTATTCCGAGGGGCTGGAGGCGGCGGTTGCGCACGGTTGGGTTCACGACGAGGCGAGCGCCGCGCAGTACTTGTCTGAACAGCTTCAGTTGAGCCTGGGGCGCGGTGACTTGGCGGTGGTGGCGCAGGCCCTGCTGGCCTGGGATGCCGCCGACCATGCGCGGTTGCGCAGCCTGAACAACTGGGTGCTGCAGACGCGTGAGAGCCAGGAGTTTCGTTTGCAGTCAGCGCAGATGGGGCGTTCGCTGCTGCTTTGGCTGCGCAACCACGCCACCGCCACGCCCGAGCAGATCGAGGCCTGTACGGCGCTGGGCGACTTCACCTACCCCTTGGTGATGGCGCTCGCGCTGTCCGCCAGCGGCGCGGCCCATGGCGACGCCTTGCAGGCCTATGCCTTCGGCTGGGCCGAGAACATGGTGCAGGCCGCGATCAAATCAGTGCCCTTGGGCCAAAGCGCCGGGCAACGCATTCTGGCGCGGTTGACGGCAGGCATCCCGCCGGCAGTCGCTCACGCCATGAGCTTGGCGGACGCTGATCGGCAAGCTTTCTCGCCCATGCTGGCCATTCTTTCGGCGCGGCATGAAACTCAATACTCCCGACTGTTCAGATCCTGATGACTGCCAAACTCCACCACATCCCCCATCGCACCAAGAAACTGCCGCCCTTGCGTGTGGGCATCGGCGGGCCGGTGGGCTCCGGCAAAACCACGCTGCTGGAGATGCTGTGCAAGGCCATGCGTGAGCGCTGGGATCTTGTGGCCATCACCAACGACATCTACACCAAAGAAGATCAGCGCCTGCTGACCGTCAGCGGCGCCTTGCCCGCTGAGCGCATCATGGGCGTGGAGACTGGCGGCTGCCCGCACACAGCCATTCGTGAAGATGCCTCCATCAACCTGGAGGCCATCGACCGTATGCTGGCGCAGTTTCCCGATGCCGACGTGGTGTTCATTGAATCCGGTGGCGACAATCTGGCCGCCACCTTCAGCCCCGAACTGAGCGATTTGACGATCTACGTGATCGACGTCGCCGCCGGCGAGAAGATCCCCCGCAAGGGCGGCCCCGGCATCACCAAGAGCGATCTGTTCGTCATCAACAAAACCGATCTGGCCCCGCATGTGGGCGCTGACCTGGCGGTGATGCAGGCCGACACCCTGCGCATGCGCGGCCCCACCAAGCCCTTTGTGATGACCAATCTGAAGACCCTCAGCGGGCTGGATCAGGTGGTGAGCTACATCGAGCGCAAGGGCATGCTGGTGCAGGGCTGAGTGCGGGACGCCTGCTGCGTTAGAATTTCACCCGTCATTGGGGAGTAGTCGCCGCCGCCCGGCAAGGGTGAGCGGGCTCGCGTCAACATACTTGGTCAACACGGCCATGGCGCGCGCAGTGTGCATGCATACCTGGCAAGACCTTTGGCCATGCTGACCCGCATTGCGGCTGGTTTTGGCGTGGTCAATGGTTGTTGAACGGGATGATCAAAAATGCCGGCCGCGAAAGAACCCAATTCTCATGGAAGCCTTCCTCGTCTCTACCGGCATCGTCGCCCTCGCTGAAATCGGCGACAAGACCCAGTTGCTCGCCTTCTTGCTGGCGGCGCGTTTTCGCAAGCCCCTGCCTATCTGCCTGGGTATCTTCATTGCCACCGTGGTCAACCATGCTTTTGCAGGGGCTCTGGGTGCCTGGATCACTTCGCAACTCAGCCCCATGACGCTGCGGTGGGTTCTGGGCATCGGCTTTGTCGCCATGGCGGGCTGGATTTTTGTGCCCGACAAGATCGATGAGGAAGAAGAGAGCGGCGCCAAGCTCAAGCTGGGCGTTCTGGGTACCACCATCGTGGCATTTTTCATGGCCGAGATGGGCGACAAAACGCAGATTGCCACCGTGGCCTTGGCGGCGCGTTTTGACAGCCTTGTGGCCGTCGTGGCGGGCACCACGCTGGGCATGATGCTGGCCAATGTGCCCGCCGTGCTCTTGGGTGAGAAGCTCGCCGGGCGGGTGCCGGTGCGCCTGGTGCATGGCCTTGCTGCGCTGATTTTTGCGGTGCTGGGCGTGCTGACCCTGCTGGGCGCGGGGCAGCGCCTGGGGGTTTGAGCCCAGCCGCCGTCAGACGCTGGTTTTTGGGGAGTGGCAGGGTCAGGTCAGACGCGTCGAATGTCTTTTTGGGGACTTTGTTAATTAGAGTTAACACCCTATTGCTGACGTGTATAGACAACTAAGAAGGGTTAGTCCGGGTTTGCCCTTTGCAGGGATGCAAAAACAATAAAAGTCTGCTTATTGACGAGACTTGCTCTTGCCCGCAGTCCACTCCCGTATCACCGGGAAATAGTCGGGCAAGGGCATCGTCAAGCTCCCCCCCTTGACTTGCCTCTGAGAGGACAACATCCCTATGAAAACCAATCGCCTGTGCACTGCACTGGCCCTGATCTACGCCGGCGGCCTTGGCCTGGCCGGCTTGGCGCAGGCCCAGCAACAAGAAGTCCTGGAGCGCGTCACCGTGACCGGCTCCTCCATCAAGCGGCTTGAGTCCGAGACCGCCTTGCCGGTGACCGTGATCACCCGCGCGCAGATCGAGCAGACCGGTGCCACCAGCGTTGAAGACCTGCTGCGCCGCGTCTCAGCCAATTCGGGCGCGTTCTCCGATTCCACCCAAGGTTCCGGCTACGCTACCTCGAACGCCAACTTGCGCGGCCTGGGTGCCAACTCGACGCTGGTGTTGTTGAACGGTCGCCGCCTCGCCAACCACCCCTTCGGCTCCATCGGCGGCAATGTGTCGGTCGACCTGAACAGCATCCCGTTTGCCGCCATCGAGCGCGTCGAGGTACTGCGTGATGGCGCCTCCGCCGTTTACGGCACCGACGCTGTCGGCGGTGTGATCAACTTCATCACCCGCAAAGACTACAAGCACGGCGAACTCTCGGTGCGCTACGGCACCACGCAGCCGCGCATCGGCGGTGCTGAAGAGGGCGGCACGCTGTCCGTCGGGTTTGGTGATTACAACGCCGACCGCTTCAATCTGCTGATGACCGCCAATCTGCAGAAAAACACTCGCTTGCGCGCCATCGACCAGCAGCTGTACAACCGCTTTGGCGACATTCCCGATGCTGGCGCACCGACTTCGGGCCGTGCCTTTCCGGGCCGTTTGGTGGACCTGAACATCACGCCCGGCGCGTTTTCAACGTTGAACCCTGGCGCTGATTTCTCGGCTTGCGATCCTTCGGTCACCGTGCTGCAGACGCTGAGCGGCACCACGCCCAACGGCACAAAAAAGATGCGTTGCCGTTTCATCTATCCCGCCTCGTTGGACAATCTGCCCGACCAGGAGAAGGGCGACTTCTTCGGCCGCTTCAGCTTCAAGCTTGATCAAGACAACGAGCTGTTCGCGGAAGCCTCGTACGCGCGCGCCCACGGCATTGGCCGCATTGCGCCGGTGCCTATCGACTCGCTGGCAGGTCACTTCGACCGTACAACGGGCGAGTACCCCTCGTTCCAACTGCCCACCAGCAGCCGCTACTTCCCCAAAGACTTGCTGACCAAGCTGGGCTACACCGCAGCCGACTGGGACCCGAGCGGCACCGGCAGTGTTGAAGTGGCACTGCGTGCCGTGCCCCTGGGCAACCGCACCAACATCAACACCAATGAGCAAGAGCGTTTGGTGCTGGGCGCGCGCGGTTTGTTCTCTGGTTGGGACTACGACACGGGCCTGACTTACGCCAAGGCCAAGGGTTCGCTGGAGTACAAGAACTACGTCAACGAGGCCAAGTTCATCGCCGCACTCGCTACCGGCAACATCAACCCCTTCGGTCCTAGCGCTGACATGAGCGCCTGGAATAGCGCGCGGATGGAAGGCCCGATGCGCCAGTCCAGCAGCACCACGATCGAGTTGGACGCCAAGGCCAGCCGCGAAATCTTCAAGATGGATGGTGGCATGGCTGCCGTGGCCGTGGGTGTTGACTTCCGCAATGAAAAGGCAGAAGACAACCCCGTCAACGCCGACTACGCCGCAGGCCTGCACGTGGGTGGCGAAGGCACGGTGCCCGCAACCACGGCCTCGCGCTCGATCAGCGCCGTGTTCTCGGAATTGAGCCTGCCGTTCGCCAAGGGTTGGGAGGCCACGCTGGCCGCTCGTTTCGACCACTACAGCGACTTCGGCTCGACCTTCAATCCGCGTGCCGCCCTGCGTTATCAGCCGACCAAGGAAGTGATGTTCCGCGGTTCGTACGGTACCGGCTTCCGTGCGCCCACCCTGTGGGACGTGCACAGCCCCGCGTCGTTCACCAACAGCGCCAACCCGGCGACCGACAAGGCCTGCCCGGCCGCGATGCTGGCTGATGAAGACCCACGTTGCGTGGACAATCAGTTCAACGTGCTGAACACCGCGTCGGCCACCTTGAAGGCTGAGCGTTCCAAGCAGTACACCATCGGCATGGTGTTTGAGCCCACCAAGTCGATTTCCGCCACGCTGGACTACTGGTCGATCGAGAAAACCGACCAGATCAGCCAGGTCAGCGGCGATGCGATCTTGAGCGACAACTACCTGTTGAACCTGTACCAGTCGCGCATCCACCGCATCCAGACGGGCGCCAACGCCGGCATCATTTCCTACATCGACACACCGATCGAAAACCTGGGTGGCATGCGCACCTCGGGTCTGGACATCGACATCCGTGGCCGCCTGAACTTCCAGGAATACGGCAACCTGAACCTGGGCATCGCCGGCACCTATGTGCGCCAGTGGGAGCGTCAGGTCGGCAAGGACACGCCGTACATCAGCTACGTCGGTTCCGCCGGTGATGGCTCGGTGGTTCAGCCGGTGCCGCGCTGGCAGCACACGGCCACGGCCGAGTGGATCCGCGGCGTGTGGACCGTGGGCCTGGAAAACGTCTTCGTGAAGGGCTGGAACGAATCCGCGCTGCTGGTCTACAACAGCGTTGGCGGCAGTACCGACCACGATGTGAAGAACTCCAGCCGTTGGAACTTGTCCGCCAGCTACAAGGGCTTCAAGGACACGACGCTGCGTCTGGGCATGCGCAACGTGTTTGACCAAGCTGCGCCGTACACCGCAGTGCCTTCGTACGGCTCGCACGCCGCGGGCTATGCGGGCTCGTTCGTTGATGCACGTGGCCGCTTCATCTACGGCAGCATCGGTTATCAGTTCAAGTAAGAGCGCTTATCCAAACTCTCCTGGCCACGTTGCATTGACTGGCCAGTACCGCTTCGCGGAGTTTTGTCAGCCCCGCTGACTTTGCTGAGTTGAACCCAAGCCCTGCCGGCACATCCGGCAGGGCCTTTTCATTTGTGCGGTCGATATTTGCTGGCGGCGGCTCAGTCAGCGCAAGTCTGCCGAACGGCATGCTCCCAGTTCGCCATCAAGGCTTGCGCGCGCTCGCGTGGCATCGTCGGGTGGAAGGTTCGCTCCCCTTGCCAGTGCTGGCCCAGCGCTGCAATGTTGTCGTACACCCCGCAGCTCAGGCCGGCGAGGTAGGCGGCGCCCAGGGCGGTGGTTTCGATCACCTGCGGGCGCACCACCGGAATGCCCAGCAGGTCGGCCTGAAACTGCATCAGCAGGTCGTTCACGCAGGCGCCGCCGTCCACCCGCAGCTCGGTGACCGGTGCACCGCCAGCAGCCACCGCGTCGCGACTCATGGCCTGCAGCAGCGCGGCACTCTGGAAGGCAATGCTCTCCAGCGCGGCCCGCGCGATGTGCGCCACCGTGCTGCCCCGGCTCAGGCCGACGATGGCACCGCGCGCGTCGGCGTTCCAGTACGGCGCACCCAGGCCGGTAAAGGCGGGCACAAACATCACGCCGCCCGCGTCAGGCACGCTCTCGGCCAGGGCCTGCACCTCGCCGCTGCCCTTGATGGCGTGCAGGCCGTCGCGCAGCCACTGCACCACCGCACCGCCGATGAAGACACTGCCCTCCAGCGCGTACTGCGGCTGGGCATCGATTTGCGCGGCGCTGGTGCTGATCAAACCATTGGCGGAGGTTTGGCACTGCGCGCCGGTGTGCATCAGCATGAAGCAGCCGGTGCCGTAGGTGTTTTTGGCCATGCCGGCCTTGAAGCAGGCCTGGCCGAACAATGCGCTCTGCTGGTCGCCCGCCACGCCGCCGATGGTGATTTCACCCCCCAGATGCTGCGCCGCCACCTCGCCGTAGCGGTGGGATGAGGGATGCACCTCGGGCAGCACCGCGCGGGGGATGTCCAGCAGGCGCAGCAGCTCGTCGTCCCAGGTGTTGGTGTGCACATTGAAGAGCAGGGTGCGCGAGGCGTTGCTTACATCGGTGGCATGCACGCGCCCCTCGGTGAGGCGCCAGATCAGCCAGCTGTCAATGGTGCCGAAGGCCAGCTCGCCGCGCTCGGCCTGCGCGCGGGCGCCGGGGATGTGGTCGAGCAGCCATTTGAGCTTGCTGCCCGAGAAGTAGGCGTCAATCACCAGCCCGGTCTTTTTACGCACCAGCGGCCCCAGGCCCTGGGCGCGCAGCTCGGCACACAGCGGCTCGGTGCGGCGGTCTTGCCAGACGATGGCGTGGTGCAGCGGCGCGCCCGTCTTGCGGTTCCACAGCACCGTGGTTTCACGTTGGTTGGTGATGCCCAGCGCCGTGATATCGGTGGCGCCCAGGCCAGCCTGCGCCAGCGCCGCCCGCGCGGTGGCCAGCTGGCTGCACCAAATTTCATCGGCGTCGTGCTCCACCCAGCCCGGCTGCGGAAAAATCTGCCGAAACTCCTGCTGCGCCTGCGCCTTGATGCGGCCTTGCGGATCAAAAACAATGGCACGTGAGCTGGAAGTGCCTTGGTCTAGTGCAAGTAGATAGGTCATGCGGCAATGTAGCGTGACCCGTAGGGCTCGGCAATTATTGAGATTGCGCGGCCTGAAGTCGCAAGCGCAGGCAGGTCTTCGTTGAGCACCGCCTTGATCTTGCAACGCAATTGCGCCATGAAGACGCCCTTCTTGTTTCGCAAGGAGGCTGGGTCGCGCTGCACACTTCGCCGCGAACTGGTCATGCGCCTTTGGCGCTTCAGGGTACGTGCTGAAATACGAAATCGCGTCACCTCAGCTTGTCGTGTTGCTTGCCGTTCGGTATCAACATGAAGCCGACTATTACTGACCGACACTGACTGGCGAATTTCAACCCCATGGCGATACGATGTGGTGATGGATCATTTTGACGTACTGGTGGTGGGCGGCGGTATCAATGGCACAGGCGTAGCGCGTGATCTGGCTGGGCGGGGGTGGCGGGTGTTGTTGGCGGAGGCGCAAGACTTTGCTTCGCACACCTCGTCGGCATCGACCAAGCTGATTCATGGTGGGCTGCGCTACCTAGAGTATTACGAGTTCTCGCTGGTGCGCAAGGCCCTGCAGGAGCGTGAGGTGCTGCTGAAAAGCGCCCCGCACATCATGCGGCAGTTGCGCTTTGTGATGCCGCACGACGCGGCCATGCGCCCGGCCTGGATGATTCGCATGGGCCTGTTCCTCTACGACCACCTTGCCAAGCGCGAGTGGTTACCCGGCTCCACCGGCATCAATCTGCGCCGCTCCAAATACGGCGCTGCGTTGAAGACCCGCTACCGGCGCGGCTTTGCCTATTCAGACGGCTGGGTGGACGACGCCCGGCTGGTGATCCACTGCGCTATCGACGCGCGCGAGCGTGGCGCCGAAGTGCTGAGCCGCAGCCCCGTCACCCAGGTGCAGCGCGACGCCGAGGGCTGGACGGCCCGCATCGCCACCCCGCTGGGCGAGCGTGTGGTGCGTGCGCGTGCGCTGGTCAACGCCGCCGGCCCCTGGGCCGAGCAGTTTTTGCGTCAGGTAGCCCGCCCGGCGGGGCATGAAACCCTGGCCACGCAAAGCCTGCGCCTCGTCAAGGGCAGCCACATTGTGGTGAAGCGCCGCTTTGACCACGACCATGCCTATATTTTCCAAAACCCCGACAAGCGCATCATCTTTGCCATCCCCTACGAGCGGGACTTCACCCTCATTGGCACCACCGATGTGGAGGTGCCTGCCGCCGCCTTGAGCGGCCTCGCCAAGGTGTGCATCGGTGCCGACGAGATCGACTACCTGTGCGAGCAGGCCAGCCGTTACTTCACCCAGCCCGTGCAGCGCGAGGATGTCGTGTGGACCTATGCCGGCGTGCGGCCCTTGCTGGACGATGCCACCGGCAACGCCTCGGCCGTCACGCGCGACTATGCGCTTGAAACCCATGCCGATGGCGCGCCGCTGCTGACCGTGTGGGGCGGCAAGATCACCACCTTCCGCAAGCTGGCTGAAGATGCGGCCGACTTGGTGAGTCGCATGTTGGGCGAGTCGCGCCCGGCCTGGACCCTCGGGGCGCATTTGCCGGGCGGCGATTTCTCGGACTGGATCGGCGCTGCGCAAGCCGGCCCGGGCATCAACCCGCAGCGGCAGTTTGAGGCCTTGGTCGAGCGTCTGCGCCTGCAGCATGCCTACCTGCCCGCTACGCTGGCCCGGCGCCTGGCCCATGCCTACGGCGCCCGCGTCGCCAAGGTGTTGGGCGCGGCCCGCCAGCTCAGTGATCTGGGGGCCGAGGTGGCGCCCGGCTTGTTCGAGGCCGAGTTGCGTTACCTGCGTGATGAAGAATGGGCCTGCAGCGCGCACGACGTGCTGTGGCGCCGCAGCAAGCTGGGCCTGCATTGCAGCCCGGCGCAGCAGGCCGCGGTGGCCGAGTGGTTTGGGCCTTATGGCGAGGCCGGGGCGGCGGCGGGCGAGGCCAGCGGCTGCCCCTTCTCCACCACATAAACGCCCACCAGCTTGGCGGCCGCCGGGCTTTCATTGCGGGCGCTGTGCACCACCCCGGCGGGGATGACAAAGCCCTCGCCGGCCACCACCTTGCGCGGGGCTTGGCCGGCTACCAGCAAGACGGTTTCGCCCTCCAGCACATAACTGATTTCTTCACCGGGGTGGGTGTGCCAGCCCGCCACCGCGCCGGCGGGCAATTCAACCTTCATCACCACGCCCTCGCGGCCGGGCACCGACACATCGCCCTTGGTGACCAGGGTGCGGGTCAGCGTGGGGGCCGGGGCGGCGCTTTGCGCCGTGGCGAGGGTCGGGCTCAGCCCTGCGGCGGCGAGGCAAAGGCCCAGGGTCAGCGTTTGAAGACTTGTGTTCATGAACAGCCTTTCAGGTGGCGGTGGAGGGGCTGGCTTGATCGTAGGGCCGGCGCTGGCGCGGCCCATCGGTGCAAATCCCGGTATGCAGGGGAGGGGTCACGGGGGGGCACGGGGTATCCACGGGTTGCGCCCGCTCTACCGCACCAGCCCGTCAGTCCAAAAACGGCGCCAGTTTGCTCGGGAACACCATGCTCTGGCTGGAGCGCAGCACCACGCCGTTTTTGAAGTGCACGTTGAGGCGCATGGGGTAGCCGGTTTGATCGGGCTCGATGTTCCAGTCCCACACGTCTTCGCCGCTGAGCGGGAAGAATACCCGGCTGCGCTCGGTGCCCAGGATGCGGCTGACCTGCTCGGGGCGCAGCCCCGGCACGATGCGGGCGCGCTCGGCGGGCGAGAGGCCGTCGCGCAGGCGCAGCAGCTTGTCATCTGGCCCCACGGTCACCATCCAGCAGCGCACGCCAAAGGGCTGCTGGGCGTATTCCAGCGTTTGCGCGCCCTCCGCCTCATCCCATGTGCGGGTGGGTGCGCCATGCCGGGCCAGCACCTCGGCGCGGCTGCTCAGGCCCGGTTGCAGTGCTGAAAAATCGCCCGGCAGGCCGGCGCAGCCGCTGAGGCCACCAAGCGCCAGCAGGCCGGCCAGGGTCAACGCCTGAGTCAAGTTGAGGCAGGGGCGTTTCATGGGTGAGTGGGGTTTGAACATCAGAGGTCTCCAGGCGCCAAGGCAGGATGCCACGCCACGCCAAGCCCTTCAATCGCGCAGATAGGGCGGCAGCCGGGCGCCGCAGTGGCGGCAAAAATCGGAGTCGGGCTGGTGGCCTTCGCTCAAGCAGGCCTGGCAGCTGCGCGTGGTGATTTTGGCGGGAAATTGAAAGCGCTGTGCGCTGAGTTCAGACGTCACGATGCCGGTGGGCACGGCCAAAATGCCCCAGCCCAGCAGCATCATCAGCGAGGCAATGGCGCGGCCCAAATCGGTCTTGGGTGTGATGTCGCCAAAGCCCACCGTGGTCAGGGTAGAAATTGCCCAATACACACTCACCGGGATGCTGGTGAAGCCGTGCGACGGCCCCTCCACCACGTACATCACCGTGCCCATGATCAGCACCACCGTGAGGACGACCGACAAAAACACCATGATCTTGCGCCCGCTGGCGCGCAGCGCGCGGCCCAGGCTGATGGTTTCCTGCATGTAGGCGTTGAGCTTCAGGATGCGGAACACCCGCAGCAGGCGCAGCGCCCGCACATCCACCAGCGCGTACAGGCTGGGCTCCAGAATCGCCAGGTAGGTGGGCAGCACGGCCAACAGGTCGACGATGCCGTAGAAGCTCAGCGCGTAGCGCAGCGGCCGCTGCACGCAGGCCAACCGCAGCACATATTCAAGCGTGAAGGCGGCGGTGAAAAAGTACTCCAGCGCCGCAAACCAGGCCCCGTAACGCTCGCGCAGGCCGGTCACGCTCTCCAGCACCACCAGGGCCACGCTGACCATCACCATCACCATCAGCGTCAAGTCAAAGCGGCGCCCGGCCCGGGTGTCGGCCTCGAAGATGACGGTGTAGACCCGCAGCCGCCAGCCGCTCAGTGGGCGGCCCAGCGAGGAGGGCGGGGTGGCTGTGGGTGGCGTCATGGATGAATCACGAGGCGGCATGGGGCGCAGGGTAACTCAACGCAGGCCCTGTCTTGCCGTCACTTGTGGGTTCAAGACGTAATCATTCGTCGTTATTGTTGACTTGCGGACCACCCGTAACAGCCCCGACCTCGCTTGCGCTCAGAACTCGCGGAGAGGCGCGGTCAAGTGTCGTCATTCTTGACTTCCGGATCACTGCTTGAAAAAAGCTGGGTACCGTCGGGATTGCTAAAAGTCAGCACCACTCCTTTGGTAACGGTGCGGTTATCGGGCATGCTTACGGCCACGCTGCCATTGCTGATGGGGGCATAGTTGTAGCTGGCAAAGTTAGTCGAGACCGGCAGTGTCTTGAAGACGGCGGCTTGCAGAAGCAACACTGAGTCGGGGTGCTGCAGGAAATTACACGCCGTCGACGTGGGCGAGACTTGCAGCGGTGATTTGACCTGCGTGTAGCTGCCATCTTCGTTCAGAATGAAATAGCTGCATTGCGCAAATCCGCCGACGGAAATTGCCTTGACGTAATACTGTTCAGATGTCATGAGGTAGTCCTCCCTGCTTGACTTGAATGATTTCAGGATGGGTTGCGTTGCTGCAGCCAGATGCGTTCTGATTCGACTGCGGCGTCGCGACCCAGGCAGGAATGTGCTTGAACCCAGGTCTCTGTGATCTCGAAATGAAGCCGCAAAAGTCGACGTTGTCCTTGCAGTTCGGCAATCAGCAACCTGCATTGAGCTTGCGCCAAATCTGTTTGATGCTCCGCCTGTCTCAATTCGGCTAGCGCCATGCGCGTACGAGCTTGTTCGGTGTAAAGGGAAATGTTTTCCTGGCCTTGCGCGGTAGCTTGGACCAGTGCGCCAAGCAGTGGTTCCAGAAGTTCAAGGGCTTCGGTTCTCTTATGGAGGGCTTCTAAATGGCGACTCAACGCAAGTGTCATTCGCGCTCTCACAGGAAGGCGCCGCGTAGCAAAGGCCGCAGTGGCGCCTTGATCTTGCTTTAGCCAAGAGGTCAGAAGCGCGCGCAGGCGGGGAATCGAGTCAACTGCAGTCGAGTTATCGGCCAATCCAAGTTCCGCTTGGGCGAGTCGATTCAATGCGACGCGGTCATTCGGTTCTTGTTCTAGCAGGCCTTGCAATAGGGCTTTCGCACGCTGTAACTCAGAGGCAGCCAGGGGCCGCGCTTTTAGGCGAAAAAGGTTGTTACCCAAATGGATGCGCATCAGCGCTTCTTCAGAGACCCAGACCAGGTCATTCGGTGCAAGCAGTCGTGCTGAAGCCAGATATTGCAATCCAGCTTCAAATTCGCGGCGAGCCGGTGCAAACTCGCCTTGCATTTGCAACGTCCTACCGAGCCAGCTATGGCTATTCGCCAAGCCCGACAGTAAATCCAGATTGTTAGGCTTGAGCTTAAGTGCCTGCTGCTTTAGTTCCATGGATCCACGAAATCGTGCTGTTGCTCCCAGCAGTTCCCCGGTATCTAGCAACAAAGATCCCAAGCTGTTCTCCGCATAAGACAACTCAACCAGCGGATCAAACTCCCCCGGCGCTGCCGCCAGCCATTCCGCGCTGCGGCGGCGGTAGTCCTCCCAGGCGGCACGCGCCGGCCCAAACTGCCGCTTGGTGTAATAAATATGGCCCTCCCAAAATGCCGCTGTGCCTTGGGCTTTGCGCCAGTCGGTGGCGGCAACTCCAGCGGGCGGCGGGCCGGCCAGCAGGCGGCGGGCGGTTTTCAAGGGTTCAATCGCGGTGTCGAGTTCGCGTTTGGAGACGCTCACCTCGCCCAGCACCGTCAAGGCCTTGGCGCGTTGCAGGAGGCTGGTGGGGCTGGCTTGCGCGTCGGGGGACGCGCTCAGGTGGGCCAGGGCCTTGGCGCCCACGCTGTTCAGCAACTCCAGGCGGCCGATGGGGCGCAGTTTGTCGGCAAAATCACCGAGCAAGTAACCCAGCAGGTCATCGGCATCGGCGCTGCGCTGGCGGGCAACTTTTTCGGCCCGTTCAGCCCGCCAGGACTGGGCGACGCTGAGGGTGGTGAGCCCTGCCAGAGAGAGGGCTGCGGTCGTACCGGCCGCCACGCCCCAGCGGTGCCGACGCACAAACTTGAGTGTGCGGTACCAGGCGCTGTCGGGGCGGGCGCTGATGGGCTCATGGGCCAGCCAGCGGCGCAGGTCGTCAGCCAGGGCGGCGGCGTTGGTGTAGCGTTCGGCCGGCACTTTTTTGAGCGCCTTGGCGACGATGGTGTCCAAGTCGCCCCGCAATTCGCGCGCCAGTTTGGCACTGTGCGTCAGTGCCTTTGGGCCGGGTGCGGGTTTGCGGCCCTGGCTGCGCACCGCGTCGGAGAGCTTTTGGGGTTCCACCTCCACCACGGTGCGCATGCGCTCCAGCGGAGTGGTTTGGGTTTCGGTGCCTCGGGTGGTGGGGTGCAGGCCGCTGAGCAGCAGGTAGAGCAGTACGCCCAGGGCGTACACGTCCGTGGCGGTGGTGACTTCTTCGCCTTGAACCTGCTCTGGCGCGGCAAAGCGGGGCGTGTAGGCGCGGCCGGCCTGTTGCGTCAGCTCGCTCTCGCCGGCGTGCGCGGCGGAGCCAGCCGATCCATTATCCGGGCTTTCGTCCAGTAGCTTGGCGATGCCAAAGTCCAACAGCTTCACCTCGCCTGCGGGCGTGACGAGGATGTTTGACGGCTTGACGTCGCGGTGCAGGATCAACCGGGTGTGCGCATGGGCCACGGCGGCCAGCACGTCTTGAAACAGGCGCACGCGCTGGCGGGTGTCGAGCGAGCGACTGTTGCAGTAGCGATCAATCGGCTCGCCGGCAATGTATTCCAGCACCAGATAGGGCGTGGCGGACTCGGGCAGCACCCCGGCGTCCAGCAGGCGGGCGATGTGCGGGTGGGCCAGGCGCGCCAGGATCTGCCCCTCGCGGGCGAAGCGTTGTGCCGCGCCCTGGCCCAGCAGGTGCTCTCCCAAGAATTTGATGGCAACCTGGCCCTCGAAGCGCCCGTCGGTGCGCTCGGCCAACCACACGGCGCCCATGCCGCCCTGGCCGATCTGGCGCAGCAGGGTGTAGGCGCCCACCTGCTGGCCAGCGGCGTGCAGCGGGGTGGGGGGCGTTGTGGGCGCTGTTGCCGGCGGCATGGCGGCCAGCAGGGGCGGCGCCAAATAGTTTTGGGCATGGTGGCCGGCCTGGCGGGCCAGCAATTCGGCAAGGTCGGCGGCCAGTTCGGGGTCTTGGGCCCGGATTTGCAGCAGGCGGGCGGCGCGGGCTTGCTGGGCGTTGGGCCCGGTGAGGTCCAGCAATTCGTCCAGCAGGGGGCTGAGTTGGGGCCAGCGGGCTTTGTCGATCTCGCGCATGCGGGGGCTCAGGTTTGCAGGGCGATGGAGAGAAACAGCCGGGCCTTTTGCCAGTCGCGCTGCACGGTGCGTTCAGTGATGCCTAGGCTCAAGGCGATTTCAGACTCCAGCAGTCCGCCGAAGTAACGCATTTCCACCACGTGCGCCAGCCGGGGCTCCATCGCCGCCAGTTCTGCCAGGGCTTCATGCACGCGCATGATTTCGTCGTCACGCTGGGCGGGTAGTTCGGCGATGGCGGTGTTGAAGGTGACTTCGTGCCAGTCGTTGCCGCCGCGCCGTTGGGCCTGGCGGGCCCGCACCATGTCGATCACGATGTTGTGCATCACCTTGGCGGCATAAGCCAAAAAGTGGCCGCGATCGGCAAATTCCAGCTGCCCCTGGGCCTGCAGACGCAGGTAGGACTCGTGCACCAAGCCGGTGGCGTCCAGCAGGGTTATCTCGCCCGAGCGTTGAATGCGGCTGTGCGCCAACCGCTGCAGGTCGGCATACAGCAGTTGCATGGCTTGCGCGCCCGCTTGGGCATCGCCAGCGGCGGCGGCCTGAAGCATTTGGGTGATTTCGCTGGCGCTGGTGCTCACTTTGGGATGGGGCTGGCTGGGGATGGGATGCGGGGGGCGGACAAGACCTAAGTTAGATCGAAGCAAGATTCTCGCCGGAGTCGGTGAAACCTATGCTTTTAAAAATATTTTGAGCCTGGCGTGTCGGGTATGGCGACTCGATTGCGTTTCAAGTGATGAGGGCATGATTGTTCGCAAGGTCTGGGGAGGCCTGTTGGAGAACGCGCGCTGCAGTCATGGCCTCAACTTTATTCCTCGTGAGCTCCCTATGCCTTTGCACCCTGCCGAGATGGATTCACCGCTGCCCTTGGGTTCAACATTGGCTCAGCCGTCAAACAGGTCGTCAGACCAACCTGCAAGCCCGCCGAGCCGGGTGGTGGTGGCGTTGCCGGACAAGGCCGCGCTGGCGCAGTTGCTGCACAGGGAGTTGTTGAGCAGCCGCCGCTTCGGTGCGGAGCCCGCGCTGCTGCTGATCGCGCCTCACAGCCTTCACCGCGACGGCCCGCAAGAGATCAGTGATTTGCAGCGCGGTGCTGTGCTGGTGGCGCTGGGTGACCGTTTGCGTGCGCGGGTGCGGGCCCGCGATGTGGTGGCGCGCGTAGGGCAAGATTTGTTTGCCGTGATCCTGCAGAACATGGCGCAGGTCAAGCCTTTGTTGGTGCAGCAACGCCTGGCGCGGCAATTGGGCGGTACGTATGAGGTGCAGCAGCAGGGCATTGCCTTGAGCCTGCGCATGGCCTCCGCCTGCGGCGTGGGGCAGCGCTTGTGCGCCAGGGATTTGCTGGGGCTGGCGCTGCAAGCCTTGCAGGGTGAGCGGCAAAAAATCCACCATCTGCCTGTGAGCGAGGCCTCCGCGCGCCATCTGCTTGGACGCTGAGTGTGCGCCAGGCGGCGCGGATGGTGTGCCGATTGGCCTACTTGTGTGACAAGCTGTCACACCGTGAAGTTAAGCTTGTGTGCTGGCGCGGGTGGGTTATACCGGCTGCGACCTGGTTCAAACTTCTTACTTCAAGCTCTATGCTCAAGCTCAAAATCTCGGTGGCGCTGCTGTCGCTGGCGGCTCTGTCAGCCTGTTCCACATCGGGCCCGGGGGCTACGCCCGCAGCCACCCCGCCTGCGGCGCAAGCCAGCGCGGCACCTGCGCCCAAGCTGCTGGTGTTCATGGTGATTGACGGCCTGCCCATGCGCCAGGTGCTGGCGTACCGGGATCAGCTGCAGCCCGACGGCTTCAAGCGCTTTTTGGATCGGGGCACCTGGTTTGCCGATGCCCATTACGCCCATGGCCACACGGTGACGGCGGCCGGCCATTCGGTGATGCTGACGGGCGCTTACCCGCAGCGCACCAGCATCATCGGCAATGAATGGGTCGACCCCAAAACCGGCCAGTCGGTGTACTGCACCAGCGATGCCGCCTACACCTATATCGATAACAAGACGGCGCCGCTGGCCGGCACCAGCCCGCGCAATCTGCATGCTGAAACGGTGGGCGATGTGCTACGCGAGCAAGACCCGGCGGCCAAGGTGATTGCGGTGTCGGGCAAGGACCGCGGGGCGATTTTGCCGGGCGGCCACAAGGGCCAAGCGTATATGTTCATGGGTGAGACGGGCCAGTTCGCCTCCAGCACTTATTACATGAGCGAGCACCCGCAGTGGGTGAAGAACTTCAACGCCGCCAAGCCGGCCGATGCCTATTTCCACAAGACCTGGGCGCCACTGCTGCCTGAGGCGGCCTACGCCCGTTCGGTGCCGGACGGCCAGGCCTGGCAGGCCGACGCGGGCAATGGCAACCGCCTGCCTGTGGTGCTGGGTGCCAAGTTGGACCAAATCGGCCCGCAGTTCTATCCGAAAATTTTGCCCACACCTTTTGGCGATGAACTGACTCTGGCCTTCGCCCGTGCGGCGATCGAGGGAGAAGGCCTGGGCGGCGGCACGCGCGCCAAGACAGATTTGTTGTCGGTGAGCTTGTCCAGCCACGACTACGTGAACCACGCCTTTGGTCCGGAGTCGCGTTTGTCGCACGACCACTTCCTGTACCTGGATCGTTACCTGCAGGGATTCTTTCAGTACCTGGACGCCAAGATCGGTGCCGGTAACTACGTGGCCGTACTGACCGCCGACCACGGCTTTGCCGACACGCCGGAGTGGGCTCGCACGCAAGGCCGTGACGCCGGCCGTGTGGACCCGGGCAAGATGATCGCGGCGCTCAATGCCAGCCTGGCCGCTCAGTTCGGCGCCGGGACTTGGGTGACGCACGCTTCGGCGGCGGGGCTGTTGTTCAACGAGCCCTTGATCGCCCAGCGCGGCCTCAAGTCAGCGGTGGTGTACCAGGCTGCCAAGGGCTTGCTGTTGAAGATGGACGGCATTGCCGATGTCTTCACGCTGGCGCAACTGCAGAGCGATGACAAGCAAACGCCGTATCTGGATGCGATGCGCAAGTCTTGGCACCCCGACCGTGCGGCGCCGCTGCAGATTGTGGCAAAACCGGGCTGGCTGTTTTCGAGCCGGCCGCAAGGCAGCTCGCACGGCACGCCTTATGCCTACGACACCCATGTGCCGATGCTCACCTGGGGCCCCGCCTGGGTGGGGCAGGGCGAGGTGAAGGGCGCTGTTGAAGTGGCTGATCTGGCGCCCACGCTGGCGCAGCTCCTCCACGTGCGTGTGCCTGCCCAGGCGCAAGGCCGGGCGTTGCCTTTGCCTGCGCCGACGCTTGCGCATTGATGCGGGGCGACGCCGGCGCGCTCAATCCAGCGTGATCGCCGGATAGCGGGCGGCCAACTCGGCCAGCGCGCCATCGCGGTGCATGGCGTCAAACGCCTGCTGGAGTTTGTTGCGGGTGGCGGCTTCGGTGCCTAGGCTCAAAGCGACGGAGGATGCGGATTCACGCAACTTCAGCACGGGCTCCAGATCGGCGATGTTGTAGCCATATTGCTTGAGAACGGTGGGGGCCAGGGATTTGCTGATGACCAGCAGATCGGCCCGGTCTGAAAAAAAACGCCGCAGCGCGATGCCGTAGTCGGCGCTGCGGTCGAGATGGCGTTCTGCCGTCAAGCCCAGGGCCAGCATTTCATGTTCGGAGGCATCGCCGATGACCACTGCCGTGCGATAGCGGTGAATGTCTTGCATCGAGCTCACCGAGATATCCGCGCGGTTCCGCCGGCGGTACAGCATGGCTTGGCGGCGTGCCGCTGTACCCACCCAGTAAAACTCTTTTTCACGTTCAGGCAAGCGAACAATGGCGGGGATCAACACCCCCGGTACCGTGCGGCCCTTGGCCAGGACACGCGACCAGGAGGTGATTTCAAACCGGCCATTCAGCCCGGCGCGGCGGAGCATCTCATGGGCGATCTCGACGGCATAACCTGCCGGCGCCCCTTGCGTGTCGCGATAGGAGTAGGGGTGCAAGTCTTCCAGCATGACGATGATGTCGGCCTCGGCACTTTGGGGCCATGCAGGCGGAGCGATGGCCATCCCGCCAGTCAGCCCGGCCATCAACCCTGCAGTCAGCAGGTTTCGCCGGTTCAAGGCCGCACGACACGAACTTGGATGCTTGATGTTTGACATGACGCAAAAACAATGCGAGAGGGCTGCCGCCAACGGGGTGTTGGGCCGGCCAAGCTGCAAGAATGCACCGATGACCCCACGAAATCAATCTTTGGGCGAAGAAATCGCCAACGCGATCAGCCATGGCCTGGGCTTTTTGCTGGCCGTGGCGTCCTTGCCCATTTTGGCCGTGGCGGCCTCGCGCCAGGGCAGCACGCTCAATGTCGTGGCTGCCTGCGTGTTTTCGCTCACCATGATGCTGTTGTACCTGGTGTCAACGCTGTATCACGCGGTGCCTGAAGGGCGCGTCAAGCTGTGGCTGAATCGCCTGGACCATGCGGCCATTTACATTTTCATTGCCGGCAGCTACACGCCATTTGCCTTGGGTGTGCTGCATGGCGCTTGGGGTTGGACGCTGTTCGGCCTGGTTTGGACCAGCGCGGCGGTGGGCGTGACGGCCAAGTTGTTCAACCGCCTGCGCCACCCCTATTGGTCGACCGGGCTGTATGTGGCAATGGGTTGGCTGGTGGTGGTGGCGATCGGGCCCCTGATGGGGCGCATGGACAGCGCCGGGTTGGCCTGGTTGACGGCGGGTGGTTTGGCCTACACCTTGGGGGCGGTGGTTTTTTTGCTGGACCACCGCATTCGTTACGCCCATTTCGTGTGGCATATTTTTGTGCTGGCGGGCAGTTGCTGCCATTTTTTTGCTGCGCTCTGGTACGCCGCCTGAGGGTGTCGGTCGGCTTTGCGAGTTGAAGCGTGGCCGGCTGATCAGTCTGCCACCGCGTAGCGGTTGCGGCCGGCTTGTTTGGCGCGGTAGAGCGCCGCGTCAGCGCGGCTGAGCAGCACCTCGCTGCTTTCACCCCACTGGGCCTGGGCCAAGCCCACGGAGCAGCTGTAGCCCATTTGCGGATGCTCGGGCAACGGGCGAGCTTGGTTCACTCGTTCAATCAGGCGTTGGATGATGGCTTCTGCCTGCGGCTGCCCGGCGGTCGGCAAAATCAATAAAAATTCATCGCCACCCAGCCGGGAGCAGCCATCTTCACGCCGGCTTGTGGCTTGCAACTGGCGGGCGAAGTGAATCAGGGCGGCATCCCCAGCGGCGTGTCCCAACTGATCGTTGATTTGCTTGAAGTCGTCGAGATCGATCAAGGCCACGCACAGCGGCCAATGGTCGACGTCGAGCAGTGCCTGGTCCAGCATCAGCAGGCCATGGCGGCGGTTGCCCAGGGCGGTGAGTACATCCGTTTGGGCGGCGGCCAGGGCACGGGCGTGGGCCTGCCGCAAGGCCCGGCTGTCTTGCCGTAGCGCGGTGATGTCGCTGGCCACGCACAGCAGCCAGCCTTGTTTTTGCAGGGTCTCTGTCATCCAGATCCAGCGGCCATCGCTCAGATCGGCTTCAAAAGCGCGGAAAGCGGTCTTGCCGCGACGTGAAAGTACCGAGGCAATCCAGGCCTCGATGTCTTGGGTTTCGATCATGGCGCCGCGTCGCGTGACGTGGTTGTGCCGCATGATGGCGGCCCAGTTCAACTGGCCGTCAGGCTCGACGTCATAGGCGGCCTGAAATGCCGGGTTGGCATAACGCAGCACGTCGTGCTCATCGAACAGGGCGGTCAGCAAGGGGCTGTCGTCATGGCAAGCCATCAGCTGTGCAGTCAGTGCAGGGTCATGCGGGTCGTGGATGTCGCTCATCGGCATCTCCATGGAATGGGCCTATTTTGGGGCCAGTTGCCCGCCCCTTCGGCAAGACTGGCTGCACAATCCGCTGAACAGAGATGCACAGGAGCCGGTCGATGAAATGGGAAGGTCAACGCGAAAGCGACAACGTCGAAGACCAGCGCGGTGATGACGGTGGGGGCGGCGCAGGGGGTGGTGGCGGTTTTGGAATCGGCGGCGGCCGCAGCGTCGGCCTGGGCGGCATCGTTGTCGCCTTGCTGGTTTCCTGGGTGTTTGGCATCAATCCTTTGACGGTGCTGGGTTTGATGAGCGGTGGCGGCGGCAGTGCGCCGGTGAGTGCGCCCGCCACGCAGCACGCGCCCGGCGCCAAGCCGCAGGATGAGGGTGCCCGCTTCGTTGCCACGGTGTTGGCCGATACCGAAGATGTGTGGGGCGCCTACTTCGCGGCCCAGCAGCAGAAGTACCCGCCTCCGCATCTGGTGATGTTCCGCGGGCGCAGCCAAACGGGTTGCGGCACGGGTGAGACCGCGATGGGGCCGTTCTATTGCCCGGCCGACCGCAAGGTCTACATCGACCTGTCGTTCTATGACACCTTGCGTGACCGTTTGGGTGCGCCGGGTGAGTTCGCGCAAGCGTATGTGATTGCCCATGAGGTGGGCCATCATCTGCAAAATTTGCAAGGCATCACCGACAAAGTGGACCGTGCCCGCCAACGCATGTCTGAGCGTGATTACAACGCCCTGAGCGTGCGGTTGGAGTTGCAGGCCGATTGCTACGCCGGTGTTTGGGCCAATCTGTCGCAGCACAGCAAAGGTTGGCTGGAACAAGGCGATATAGAACAGGCGCTGAATGCTGCCTCGCAAATTGGCGACGACACCTTGCAGCGCAAGGCCCAGGGTACGGTAGTGCCCGAGAGCTTCACCCACGGCAGCAGCGCGCAGCGGGTGCGTTGGTTCAAAGCCGGTCTGGACGCGGGGCAATTGAAGGCGTGCAATACCTTTGACAGCCCCAATCTTTGAGGCTATGTGGCCGGTTTGCCCGGTCATCCCGAGGTATTTCGGCAGGGAGCGGGTAAAACTACCCAAAAAATTACCGCAATCTGAAAGCAACCACCTGTTCAAGGGTGTGCGGGCGGTGGTGGAGAGGGGTGTTGTATGAAACACTTCGTCCCAATCACATCGCTTGGTGTCGGTCGTCAATCCTGTCGGCTAGGGTGCACAACATAGCGGCAGGGAACCTACGGACATGAACCAGCAGAATCAAACTTCGCTCGACACCAAGCAAGACTCAGCTCATGGCTTGGGTGCCGGTCTGCCGGCTGACAAGCTTGAAGCCCGCCGCCGCCTTTTAAAGGGCGGCTTGGCGCTGGCACCTGTGGCCATGACTGTGACCAGCCGGCCGGTGTTGGCAGGCAGCAATGCCGAGTGCCATGGCCCCACCGGTTTTCAGTCGGCCAATGTGAGCCGGCAGGTGGGTACCGTGTCTGACCCGACCTGCGGCGTGCGCAAGCGGCCAGCCGACTGGTCTGGCGACACGACCCATTGGCCCAGCTCGTGCAAATCGACAGCAAATTTCTCGACTTGTTTCCCGAGCACGAGCAAGTATGCGTCGAATACCTTGCTGGAGGTTTTGCAGGGCAGTTGTGGGGGCACGTCTGACGATAAAGCGGTCAGCCAGCGGATTGGCGCGGCCTACCTCAACTGTTTGGCGGGCCAGACCGTGCCGTCTCTCATTCAGATTCGGGCGATCTGGTCGGGCTATTGCTCGGCGGGCGGCTACAGGCCCACGTCAGGTGAGGCGGTTTGGTCTGCGGCCAAGATCTGCAAATACCTTGACTACACCATGGGTGTTGGCGTTTCATTCTGACGCATTCCGTTCTTGCGGACGTGGTGACAGAGGGTTCTCTCGTGCCGCCGTGCTGGCGTGCGGCGTTTGCCGATGCGCTCACCTTGCGTTGGCTGGACGAAGACCTCCTCGTGTTCAACGCCCTTTCGGGCGACACGCATTTGCTCACAGCCAGCGGCAGCGCCTTGCTCCAGGGCTTGCTGGAATCACCGGCGCGTGCTTGGAAGACGCCTGAGTTGGCGCGCCACCTGCTGAGCGAAGAGCCCTCCGACACCTTGCTGGATCAAATGCAGCGCAGCTTGAACTACCTTTGGCAGCTCGGTTTGATCGAGCGCGTGGCGTCGTGAGGCTGGTCGAGCTGCAACCCGGCGAGCTGTCCCGGCGTTTGCGTGGCGAAGGGGTGCTCTTGCACACCGGGCCGGTGCGGGTGCGCATCCGCTCGCAGCTGGAGTCTGTGGCGGGCGCCTTGGCCACCTTGTACGCCGACCAGCAACTGGGCATGGCAGAAGATTTTTGCGACTTCGACACCCGCATCGATGCGGTTGACGGCTTGCGACATTGGCTGCGACCCCAGGCACAGTTCAGCTTCGAGGGCATTCAACCCTTCAAACCCATGGCTTTGCCGCATGCCTCGGCCATGCTGGAGTGGGGCCTGAACTGGTGTGTGTCCGGGCACTGCCATCAGTACATCATCATCCATGCCGCCGTGGTTGAGCGTGGCGGGCGGGCCATCGTGCTGCCGGCGCCACCCGGTTCGGGCAAAAGTACTTTGTGCGCGGGTCTGGTGAATCGCGGCTGGCGTTTGTTGTCGGATGAGTTGACGCTGATTGATCCCGTTAGCGGTGAGTTGGTGCCGCTGGCACGTCCCGTTAGCTTGAAGAACCGCTCCATCGAGGTGATTCAGCGCTTTGCGCCGGCGGCCGTGTTCGGGCCGCTTACGCGTGACACCGTGAAAGGCACCGTCGCGCACATGAAACCGCCTGCCGACAGCGTTTTGCGCAACCAGGAGCGGGCACGGCTGGCGTGGGTGGTGTTTCCGCGTTATGTGGCGCAAAGCCCCGTGTGTCCCAAGCCCTTGGCCCGAGGCGAGGCCATGATGGCCTTGGTGGACAACGCCTTCAACTACCACCTGCACGGGCGGCAGGGTTTTGAAACCTTGGTCGGCATGGTCAGCGCCGCCAACTGCATGCGCTTCGAGTACAGCGATCTGGAGGCCGCCGCCGCGTACTTCAATCAGCTGGCAGAGGTGCCGGCATGAACCCCCGCGCCAGTTTGCTGGTGCAGGCCTTGGCGCGTCCGGCGGACTGTCTGGCTTGGCCTTTGCACCAGTGGGAGTTGTTGATGCAGCAGGCGCGGCGCGCCAACCTGATGGCACGGCTGGAGGTGGCATTCGAGCGTGCTGGGGTGCATGCGCAATTGCCCGTGGGGCCGCGCAAGCATTTTGATTCGATTCGGCGGGTGGCCGACAGCCAGGTGCGCGCAGTTCGCTGGGAGGCCCGGCAGATCGCCGCCGCGCTTCAAGACATGCCGGGCATGCCGGTGGTGATGCTCAAGGGCGCTGCCTATGTGCTGGCGGAGTTGCCAGTGGCGCAGGGGCGTTTGTTCTCGGATGTGGACATTCTGGTGCCGCGTGAGCGCGTGCCGGGGGTTGAGTCTTCGTTGATGGCGGCGGGCTGGCAAAACAGTCACCATGACGCATATGACCAGCGTTACTACCGCGAGTGGATGCATGAAATCCCCCCCATGCAGCACGCCTTGCGGGAAACCGTCATCGACGTGCACCACAACATCCTGCCGCTGAGTGGGCGCATTCGCCTGGACGCCGGTTTGTTGTTGGCCGCTGCCCAGCCCCTGGCAGCTTGGCCGGGCTTGTCCCGGCTGGGCGATGCGGACTTGGTGTTGCACAGCGCCTGCCATTTGTTTCTGGATGGTGAGTTCGACAAGGGTTTGCGTGATCTGGTGGACCTGGACGCCTTGCTGCGCCATTTCGGCGGGCACGCTGAGTTTTGGCCTTCGCTGCAGCAACGGGCGCGCGAGCTGGGCGTGGGGCGGGTGCTGTTTTACGCGTTGCGCTACACCGCTTTGATTCTGCAAACCCCTGTGCCCCAGCAAGCGCACCAAGCCTTGCAAGACCTTGCGCCTAACGCTCTGGTGTTGCGGTTGATGGATGCCGTGTTCATTCGCGCTTTGCAGCCCGACCACCCCAGCTGCGAAAGCGCGGGCACGGGAGCCGCCCGCCGCTGGCTCTACCTGCGCGCGCACTGGATGCGCATGCCCTTGCATTTGCTGCTGCCGCACCTGATCCGCAAGACCTTCAAGCGCGATCCGGACGATGAGGTCGTTGTGCAGGCCAAAACCTGAGCGGCTGACCATCGTTGCGCCGGCTGGGCTCGCTTGTCATCGCGACGGGCGGGGCATCGCTTATGCTTTGCGCCATGAGCCAACGTCCTAAACCCTTTTCAATGATTCGTGAATTCCATCTGGCAGACTGGTTCACGCTGGGCAATGCTTTTGCCGGCATGGGTGCCTTGTTTGCGGTGATGAGTTTTCTGCAGAGCCACGAGGTGGCGCACCTGTATTACGCCTGTGCGCTGATTCCCGTGGCCCTGGTGTTTGACGTGTTGGACGGGCGCATTGCCCGCTGGCGCCAACAGCAGTCGGTGCTGGGCCGCGAGCTGGACTCGCTGGCGGACATCATCTCCTTCGGCGTGGCACCCGCGGCCATTGCCTACGGCTGCGGCATGCAGGGTTTGTATGACCGCATCGTGCTGGTGTTTTTTGTGGCGTGTGGCGTTTCGCGCCTGGCCCGCTTCAATATCACGGCTGAAGCACTCAGCGCCGGGGGCGACAAGGTCAAGTACTTCGAGGGCACGCCCATTCCCACCTCTCTGGTGCTGGTGCTTGTGCTGGCCATTGCGGCGGCCCAGGGGGCGATTGGCGAGCAGATGTGGTTGGGCCAAATGGCGTTGGCCGGCTTCACTTTTCATCCGCTGGTGCTGATGTATGCGGTGTCAGGGTCGTTGATGGTCAGCCGTATCCGCATTCCCAAGATCTGATATCTGTGCTCACAGGCTGGGCCTGTGGATGATTTCATTTACGGCGCCGGCTTGATTCGCAAGGCCCACCACACTCCAGCGATCAGCAAGGTGATGCCCAAGCTCGTCAATGGGGAAGGGAGGTGGCCGTTCAACACAAAGGCGTAGGCCAGGGCTGAGAGGGTTTCAAAGACGATCAATTGCCCCGCCAAGTGGGTGGGCAGGCGCTGGCTGGCTTCGTTCCAGCACAGGGTGCCCACCCAGGACGCCAGCAGCCCGACCGCCCCCATCAAGCCGGCGAAGGCCCAGGGCCGTGGCCCGAGGGGCAGCGTGAAGTCAGCAGCCAGCAGCGGCGCCCCAGTCGCTTGCAGCGCGAACAGCAGGCCAAGGCCGAGTATCGCCATGGGCAGCGTCACCAAGCCTTGTGCCGTCGCCCAGACGCGTGGGTTGCGATCGACGTGGCTGCGCAGCCAGTCGGCATTGCGGATGGGGTACCAGGTCCAGCAGGCTAGGGCGATCAGGGCCAGCAAAGCGCCTTCAACGTAGCGGCGGATCGGGTACTGCGCTTGCGCGGCCAAATGCGCCAACTCGGTTTGATTGACGCAGGCAATGCCCAAGCCGATCAACAGCAGGGCTGGCACCAGCCGAGGCCAGGGCAACAAACCGTCGCGGGCCTGGTTGCGTCGGTTTGAGGCGATGGCAATCACTACCGGCAGGGTGCCAATGATGACCGTCGGCAAGGGCGCGCCTGCGCGTTGGATGGCGGCGGCCAGGCACAGGTAGTAGAGAAAATTGCCGATGGCGCTGAGCTTGCAGGCCTCCAGCCAATCCTTGATTTGCAAGCTGCGCAAGGCCCTCGCGTCCACCACCGCCAAGGGCAGGGCAATCAAGCCGAAAGCCAAGTAACGGCCCACCACCAAGAGCGCCGCCGGATATTCGGGCAGCAGCAGCGGGGCCACAAACACCAAACCCCACATAAGGCCAGCGGCCAAGGCAAACAGAAGTCCAATTCCCATGCGCGCAGTGTGCCTGACGCCTGCAAGGCTTCAGCGGGTGTTGAAGTGTTCAGCGCGAACAGCAGTGGGCAAAAAAAAGCCGGATACCACCCCTGGCGGTATCCGGCTCCTGGCATGCCTGGTTGATTCCGCCACATGGCGGCACTGGCTTGCCCAGGGGCCCTCGCGGGCTCCTCCTCCTGTTGTCCAAACTATATTTTCTAGAATCGGTATGACAGTGGTGTTATGGTTTGCCCTTGTTTTATGACAAGTTGGGCGATATGCGAACATGCGGTTTCAGGCCAGCGCTTCGTCCAGCACCTCCACCCAGTGCCGCACCGGTGTTTGCGTACCGCTTTGCAGGTGTTGGATGCAGCCGATATTGGCCGAGACGATGGTCTGCGCATGCAGCGGCGCCAGGGCTCGCAGCTTCTGGTCACGCAATTGTTTTGACAACGTGGGCTGCAAGATGGAGTAGGTACCTGCCGAGCCGCAGCACAAATGGCTGTCGCAAGAGGCCAGTTGAAGGTCAAATCCGAGCGCTCGCAAGCTCTGCTCGACACCGCCGCGCAATTGCTGACCATGCTGCAGAGTGCACGGCGGGTGATAGGCGAGCTTGGCGCGGGTCTGGCCTGCGGGCAAGGCGGGCAGGCGTGCCTGAAGGGCGGGTAGCAACTCAGGCAACAGCTCGCTGAGATCGCGGGTGACGGCGCTGATGCGGGCCGCCTTGTCGGCGTAGTGGGGGTCATGCGCCAGTGCGCGGCCGTAGTCTTTCACGGTAACGCCGCAACCCGACGCATTCATGACCAGGGCTTCAACCTTACCCGCGTCGGTCAGGCCCTCTACCAAAGGCCACCAGGCGTCAATATTGCGGCGCATATCGGCCAGGCCGCCCGCGTGATCGTTCAAATGGCTGCGAATGGCACCACAGCAGCCTGCGCTATCGGCCACCATGGTCTGGATGCCTGCGGCGTCGAGCACGCGGGCGGTGGCGCTGTTGATATTGGGCGCCATGCTGGGTTGCACGCAGCCCAGCAGCAGACCGACCTTGCGTGCGTGTTGCTGGCGCGGCCAGTCGTGAGCGGCGCGCGGTGCCGGCCCCGGCACCTTGTCCTTCAGGCTGGCCGGCAGCAGCGGGCGTACCCACTGGCCCAGTTTCATCGCGGGTGCAAAGGCGGGCGAGGTCAAGCCTTCTTTCAGCAACCAGCGCACTGCGCGCTCGCCGGATGGGCGCTGGACCTTGGCTTCGACGATCTCCCGCCCGATGTCCAGCAACTGGGCGTATTGCACGCCCGACGGACAGGTGCTCTCACAATTGCGGCAGGTGAGGCAACGGTCCAGATGTTCTTGGGTACTGCGTGTGACCTGGGCGCCTTCCAGCATTTGCTTGATCAGGTAGATGCGGCCCCGTGGCCCGTCCAGCTCATCGCCCAATAGTTGAAAGGTCGGGCAGGTGGCCGTGCAAAAGCCGCAGTGCACGCAACGGCTCAAAATGGCCTGAGCCTGCTGGCCTTCGGGGGTGTTCTGGAACTCGGTGGCGAGCTGGGTTTGCATCAGTCAAGTGTCCGGTGGCTGAAAGCCCGACAGCCAAAGTCGGCGGGCGATCCGGCAGTTTGGGCCGGGGTGTTCAATGCATCAAAGGTCGCCATACAACCTCCCCGGGTTGAAGATGCCTTGAGGGTCGAATGATTTTTTCAGGCGTTGGTGAAGCTGTTTGATCGGCGCCGACAGGGGGGCAAAAGCGCCGGCGGATTTGTCGGCGGCTCTGAAGAGCGTGGCGTGGCCGCCCACTTGGGCTGCGGCTTCACGAATTTGCCGTCCCGGCAGGGCAGTGGTGACCCAACGTTGGGCGCCACCCCATTCGATCAATTGTTCGCCGTGCAGATGGGTCAGGGCGGGTGCGGTCTGCGGGAGCGAGAGGCGCCAGAGCTTGGCGCCATGTTCCAGCGCGCGTTCGGCGCCTTGGAAAAACTCGTCGTGGTGGTCGCGCAAGCCTTGCCAGAAGGGTTCGGCCAGGGCGGTGTCGATGGGCTCACCACCCAGCGTGCGGGTGGCTGCGTCCACCGCCGCCTGGGCGCCAGCCAGCCGAAGCAGCAGCGCGCCGTCCCACCAAGCGCTGGCGTTCAAGGGCAGGGCCTGCCCGCCCCAGCGGTTGAGTTGTTGCAGCGCCTGCTCCTGCCCCAATTCGAAGCGCAGGGTGGCTTGTGCCACGGGGCGCGGCAAGACCTTCAAGGAGACTTCCAGAATCACGCCCAAAATGCCCATGGAGCCGGCGATCAGACGGGAAATGTCGTAGCCCGCCACATTCTTCATGACCGTGCCGCCGAAGCTCAGTACCTCCGCCCGGCCGTTCAGCAGCGTGACGCCCAGCACATGTTCACGCAGCGCGCCCATGCTGGCGCGGGCCGGGCCGCTCAGGCCCGTGGCGACCATGCCGCCGACCGTACCCTGGCCGCCCGGCCCTTTGAAGCGCGGGGGCTCGAAGGCCAGATGCTGTTGCCGCTCGGCCAGCATTTGCTCCAGCTCGGTGATGGGGGTGCCGGCTTTGACGGTCACCACCAACTCGCTGGGCTCATAGCTGCTGATGCCGCTGAATTCGCTCAGGTCGAGCACCACGCCGCGCGGGGCTTCGCCATAAAAGGCTTTGCTGCCATGCCCGCGCAGTTGCAGGGGTGTGGCGCTGGCGCTGGCGGCGTGTACCTGCGCTTGAATCTCTTCGAGCTGCATGCCCATCAGAACCTCGGCAGATCAGGGTGGGCGAGCAGGCCGCGGCGCACATGCATGCGGCCATATTCTGCGCACCGGTGCAGGGTCGGAATGACCTTGCCGGGGTTGAGCAGTTCGGCCGGGTCGAAGGCCTGTTTGACCGCTTGCATCTGGGCGTTTTCCTCGGCTGAAAATTGCACGCACATGGAGTTGAGCTTTTCGATACCGACACCGTGTTCCCCGGTGACCGTGCCGCCAAGGGCGACGCTGGTTTCGAGAATTTCGGCACCAAACTCTTCACAGCGGCGCAGTTGGTCGGGGTCGGCGCCGTCGAACAAGATCAGCGGATGCAGGTTGCCGTCTCCGGCGTGGAACACATTGGCGCAGCGCAGTTGGTACTTCTGCTCCATCTCTTGAATCGCCAGCAAAATGGCGGCCAGATTCTTGCGCGGAATGGTCGAATCCATGCACATGTAATCGGGGCTGATGCGGCCCGACGCAGGGAAGGCATTTTTACGGCCGCTCCAAAAACGCAGGCGTTGCGCCTCATCGGCACTCACCTCGATGCGGGTGGCGCCGCTGGCAAC
Source organism: Roseateles koreensis (assembly GCF_028595305.1). Lineage (GTDB taxonomy): Bacteria > Pseudomonadota > Gammaproteobacteria > Burkholderiales > Burkholderiaceae_C > Paucibacter_A > Paucibacter_A koreensis. The sequence continues at coordinate 123,641 of NZ_JAQQXS010000005.1, forward strand.
GAGCACGGCTTGTATGCGCGCCACCTCTTCGGCCACCTCTTCGGGGGTGCCGTCGCTTTCGCACAGCAAAATGGCCTCGGCGGACAGGTCGTAGCCGGCGTGCACAAAGTCTTCAACCGCCGCGGTCATGGGCTTGTCCATCATTTCCAGCCCGGCGGGAATGATGCCGGCCGCAATGATCTGTGCCACCGCGTCTCCCGCCCGCCGCACGTCATCGAAGCTGGCCATGATGCACCGCGCCAGCGGCGGTTTGGGGATCAGCTTGACCGTGACATCGGTGATGACGGCCAGCATGCCTTCGCTGCCGATCACCAGGCTCAGCAGGTCCAGCCCGGCTGCGTCCAGCGCCTCGGAGCCAAACTCGATGGCCTCGCCTTCCATGGTGAAGCCACGTACACGTAATACGTTATGTAGTGTGAGTCCGTATTTGAGGCAATGCACACCGCCTGAGTTCTCGGCCACGTTGCCGCCGATGGTGCAGGCGATCTGGCTGCTGGGGTCGGGGGCGTAATAAAGCCCATGCGCGGCGGCGGCTTCGGAGATGGCCAGGTTGCGCACGCCGCATTGCACGCGCGCGGTGCGGGCAACAGGGTCGATTTTCAAGATGGACTTGAACTTCGCCAGAGCCAGGGTCACACCTTGCGCGTGGGGCATGGCGCCACCCGACAAGCCTGTGCCAGCGCCCCGGGCCACCACCGGAATGTTCAGCTGATGGCAGGTTTGCAGCACGGCGGCCACCTGGGCCTCGGTTTCAGGCAGCGCAACAAGCAGGGGCCGCTCTCGGTAGGCGGTCAGCCCATCGCATTCGTAAGGCACGGTGTCTTCGGTGTGCCACAGCAGGGCGTGCGCTGGCAGGTGCTGGAGCAGGGCCGTCACCACGCGGTTTTGAGTTTGCACCCGCAGGGTGGGGTCTACAGCGGGCGGCGGCAGGGCGGTGCTCAAACGGGGGCCTTTCAGGAGTTGGCGCTTAAAACGTCGTGATGATTTCAAGCCTTGGGTTTGCGGGCTGGGCTGCGCTTGGCCGCGGCGTTGGCCGCATTGCGCAAGGCAGGCTTGTTGGCCGCCGCACGCGCGGGCTTGGCCCCCAGTGTTTTGCTCACGCCTTTGCTCATGCTGCCCACCACACTGCCGGCCACCGCGCCAGGCACGCTGGCGGCCTTGCGCAAGGTGTCTCCGGCGGCGTCAAAGGATTGCTTGACGATGGCACCGGCCAAATTCTTGGCGGCATCGGTGGCGGTGTCCTTCATGGCATTGGCAGCCAATTGCGTGAATTGCTGGCTCAGGGCACCCCACCACTGCAAAGGGTCGACCGCGGAAGGCAGGGCGGACGCCTCGCCGGCGTCATTTTTGCGAGACTTGGCTGCCGGCTTGCTGGCCGCACGGGCGACCGAGCTGACTGCTGATGTGACGGCCGAGCCGGCGGCTGCCGCTGCGGCGCCACCCGCCGCCAATGCCGATTGGGGCAGGCTTTTGCCTGCTGCGGCCAACAGGTCCGGGCTCAGGCCGGGCATCGCCGGCCACAAGGCCGCATTGGCGGTGTCTGCGCTGGGCAATTTCAGGGCATTGCTCAGTTCAGCCAGCGGCACGTTCATCGACTTCAAGGTCGACAGGGTCATGCGCTGCACCTCCAGCGCCTGGATGGTGGCGCCCAGCATGCGGGCGTTTTGTTCCAACCAGAATTGCACGGTGCGCAGTTCTTCGATGCGCTTGCCCAGCTCTTCAGGGTTCAGCGTGGGGGCCACCCATTGGCCGATGCCGGGCAAGGCGGCGCCAGCGTTTTTGACCAATCCTTGCAGAAAATCGAAACCCGGGACAAATTTGCTGAAGCTGTTGTCGGCCATGGAAGTTCCTTCACGGTGGATCGAGTGGGCTACCGGTGTTTGAGATTCTGGCCGAAGTTGACGAGGCACTTCGCGCCGGATTCCGGTCGGCGGCGGAGTCTGCCGCATGGTACGCCGGATGGTACGTCGGATGGATTGGCTGAACCTCGAAGCCGTGCCGCTCCAGCAACAGGGTCAGGGCTTGCGGGCCGGTCAGGTGCAGGCTGCCGACTGCGGCCAGCACGTGGTGGCCTTGCTGGTGCAGCGCGGCAATGTGTTCGGCCAGGCCGGGATTGCGGTCGTCGTTGAGGGCGCGAAGTTCGGCCCGGTCTTGCGCGTTGAAGATGCAGTGGCACCAGCTTTCATAGGCGGCCAGCGTGGGAAAATCGCTGTCGGCCCAGGCGGTGGCCAGACGCGCGGTGCTGCGGCGAAGCACACCTTGCTCCAATTGTTGCAGGCCGCTTTGCAGCTGGGTTTCAGCCGTTTTCGGGTCGTCCGGAATCAGGGCCTGCAATTGGGTGTCCACCGACTCCAGGGCGACGATGGGGTGGCCGGTTTGTTGCGCCCAGCCGGCCAGCATCATCTCTTGGCCGTAGCTGGGGTCGAGCCGATCCCAGCGTGAATCCAGCGCCATCAGGTTGCTCAATTGCAGCAAGGGGTGCAAATGGCTGAGGGCCGTTTCGGGCAGGCAGGCCAGGCGGGTCTGCCGGGCCAGGCGCTGCTGGAGCTTCGCGCTGGGCGTGTAGGGGCGGGCGTGGGCGGGGCCTTGCGCCAAGGCCTGCAAAGTGGCGGGATCGCTGATGTCCAACTCCAGTGCCAGGGTGTCGCTCTCTTGCATCGCCTCACGCAGGCGCGGTCCGGGAAAGACCCAGGCCATGCGCCCGATGTGCAGGCTACCGTACAGGTAGGAGTCATGACCGTCGCGGCGCAGGCGAAAGAGAAATCCGCGGTCGGGTGCCGTGCGGGCCAGTGCTTGTGCCTGGGCCGTGCTGGGCATTTCCGCCAGGGGCGGGCAGGCCGGGGCGGCCAGGGTGTTGTTGGCGGCAGCGGCGATCAGCAGCCAAACGCTACCGACCCCTACCTGATGCCCCAGCGTGGCCCGATAGGCCGTGCGATGCCCGGCGGTGTAGAGCGGGCGGCAAAAACGGACGAAACGATGAAGAAGGTCTGAGGGGCGCATGGCGCCACCATGCCAGAGTTTCAATGCCGGAAGAAGCCGAGATCGCGCCGCATGCGCACACCCGGCTTGCTGCGGTGTTCGGCCTCCAACTGGGCCAGGAACTCGTCCGCCGACAGCGCTTCGCCCAGGATTTCGATTTGCTGCCGCACGGCCGCAAAGTCGCCGGGGGTCAGCACATCCAGCGTCGCCAGCCGGCTGGTTTGCTCGGCGGTGAGCGTGGCGTCGTCATCGCTCAAGGCTTCACGGCGGAACATGCGTTCCCGCTGTTCGGCGCGCAGCGGTTTGAACTGAATCTTGAATGCAAAGCGGCGCAAGGCGGCTTCGTCCAGATCTTCAAACAGATTGGTGGTGCAGATGAAGATGCCAGGAAAGCGTTCCATGCCGGCCAGCATTTCATTCACCTCGGACACCTCGTAATTGCGCTCGGCCATGCGGCGGCTGCGCAAGAAGCTATCGGCCTCGTCGAGCAGCAGAACGGCGCCTTCAGAGGCTGCTGCTTCAAACATGCGCGCCATGTTTTGCTCGGTCTCCCCCACGAATTTGCTGCTCAGGTCGCTGGCTTGCCGCACCATCAGCGGGCGCTTGAGGCTTTGGGCGATGTGTTCGGCCAGGGCGGTCTTGCCGCTGCCGGGCGGGCCGTAGAAGCACAGGTTGCCGCTGCTGCGGCGCTGCAAGGCGGCGACGATGCGCGGAATTTCAAACTTGGATTCGCAATTCAGCAGATCAAGTGCGTATTGCGTCACCATCGGGCGCGCGCCGCGTTGCTGGGCGGAATGGCCGAGCGCTTTGTCGGCGTTTTCAAGTTGGCGCAGGATCAGGCGTTCGCAATCCTGTATCGGGCCGGCCAGTTGGGCAAAACGCACGGCGGTGCGCACCTGGGCCGGCGTGAGGCCACGGCGTTCGGCCAATTGGGCCGCGAATTCAGGGCCGACCGGCACGTCGGCCAAAGCCGAGGTAACCAAGCGCAGGCGGGCGCCGGGCGGCGGGGATTTCAGCTCTAGGTGGTACTGAAAACGGCGCCGGAATGCAGGGTCGATTTGTTCGATGCGATTGGTGACCCAGATGACTGGCACCGGATTGGTTTCCAGAATCTGGTTGACCCAGGCCTTGCCGCTGACCGAGCCGCTGGTGGGTGCTTCAGCACTGGCATCCAGCCGCGCCATCAACTGCGCGGTGTCGCTGGACAGCGGAGGAAACACATCCTCCACTTCATCAAACAGCAGGGCGACGTGCGCGCTGGCCTTGAGAAAAACCTGGCTGATTTGCAAGGACCGGTAGCGATCGCGGCCGGAAAGCGAGTTGCCATCGCGGTCCGCATATTCGACCTCATACAAGTCCAGCCCCGCGGCATGGGCGGCCACCTTGGCCAGCTCGGTTTTGCCGGTGCCGGGGGGGCCGTAAAGCAGGATGTTGACGCCTGCATCGTGGCGGGCCACGGCCTGGCGCAACAGGCTGGCGACCATATCCAGATCTTCCGTGACGAAATCGAAATCCGCCGGCGCCAAGGTGCTGGCGCTGGCGGGGCGGGTGAACACCGCCATCAGGTCGTGCGGGCCCTTGTACTCGCGCATCAGCACGGGCGGCAATTGGTCGCTGACCTTCATCAGGTCTGCCAGGTCGGTGATGTTGTGCTCGGAGATGAGGTTCTCCACCATGCCGATGCGCTCCAGCCGGGAGCCGGCCCGCAGGGCTTCGGCCACCTCCTGGGCGTTCACCCCCGCCACGGCGGCAATGGTGGCGAAGGCCTCTTGCGCGGTGTTGACCTTGAACTCCACCAAGGCGCCGCGCAACTCGCGTTGGTAGCGCGCCAAGGTGCCGTACAGCAGCAGGGCTCGCTCAGCAGGATTGAGCTGCAGCAGATTGCCTAACGCGTCGATATTGGTTTCAACCAGCGTGGACTCGCGTTTGAGCTGGCGATCCAGCCACTCGCTGGTGGTGGCCAGCAGGGCCAGCATGTCTTTGGGCGCGTCCTTGACGTATTCGTCCAGGTAGAAAAACAGGGTCGACTCTGAGAAGGGGCCGGTCCACACGCCGTAGCGCAGCAAAAAGTCCTCGTGGCTCAGGGTTTCATGCCCTGCCCATAACTCGTTACCTTGACAGCGTTGGCGCAAATAATCGCGCAGCCGGCCCAGCACCCGAACCGGCCACACCAGATGCCGCCCTGTGAAGGACAACAAGCCATTGAAATCACGGCGCAGATTGAACTTTCCGGCGTGTTTGACCGTGAGCGTCAACACAAACTGAGAGCACATGCGGTCCAGCACCGGGGCCTCTTTGAGGCCAGGAGAGGCCAGCACATGGGCCTCGCCCTTGAACTCGCCGCCCGGGTTGGCGCTTGCCTGTTTTGCGGTTCGTGCGGAAGCAGCCAAGGCTGGCTTGGCTGGAGAGCTGGCGGCAGAGCGCTTCATCACCATGGCATCCCTCTTGATCAGGCTACCACCGCTGCGGTGGCGCAACCCCATCTTGGCTTAGCTGCGTGCACAGTACAAGCGCTCATTTGCATCCACCCGGGAACCTGGGATGAGGGGCCGGGCAGACGCGGGTTCAATTCAATGCATGACCACCGGTTGATGCCCCATGCTGGCGAAACTTTCGATGTAGTCGTCGAGGTCTTCCTCGGTGGGATCTTGTTCGATCAAGGCTTCGACGCCATCTTGAAATTGTTGCGCCAGCGCGCCTTCGATGAAGATTTCTTTGCGACTGAATTTATCGACGATCTCGTAGCCCCCGCGATGCAATTGCAACTCGGGATTGGCTTGCAGGAATTCGCCTGGTGCAGGTTCATTCACCTGGATGTCGAACTTGACAACACTGAAGCTGGGGGAGTTGTAGAGCATATGCATGGAAATCTCCTTTCAGCATCAATTGCGGCCAACCGAGCCTTCTTCAAGCCTTATCGGCAAGTTCAGGAACGTGGCCGTGCACAAATAGTGTCAGATTGCCGAGCATTTCGGCAGTTCTTTGGCGGGAATTTTGTGTGGCTGACGTAAAAAATTGACGTTATTCCCCCTAGCCAGGGGGAGCGGATCCCATTGCCGCCTCAGTGCAACGCCGCAGAGGCGGGCGTAGAGGGAATCAGCTGAAGCGACCAATGCTGCTGCTCAGGCATTTCGAAGCGCAAAACCACTGGCAGATGGTGGCGCCCGGGGTCCAGCCAGAGGTGCACGTCGCCGCTGTACGGGCCTTGCGGCAGCCGGTGTACGTGTATGAAGACGGGTATGGCTGGCTGATCAGGGTTATCCGCATCGGGGGGCAAGGCCTCGACGTCCAACACCTCGAACTGCCAAGCCAGGGCGTTGCCGCGCAGGCCGGCCACCCGCAGGGAGAAGGCACGGCCCGGGGTGAAGTAGGCCGGATCAGCCTCCACCAGGGCTGCTAACTGCAGCCACCAGCTGATGCGGTCCTGGGTGCCGGGCGCCAGCGGCAGCACCTCGCTGCTGGCTGAAAAGCTCAGCAAATTTTCTGCCTGGCGGAAATTGATGGCCGCACGATCACGCCCGCCTCGCTGCTGAACATAACGCTGAGGTACAAGGCCCGCTTCATTCAACTCGCCTTGGCTGACCCAGGCGGGCAAGGGGTGCCCGGCGATGTCCCGCTCCAGACGTAAGGCGTAGCGGCCGTTGTCTTGATGCCAGCTCAGGCGCGCCGTGCCCTCGCCCTCGGCGCTACGTAGGCGATAGGTCCATTCGCCGCTGGGAGCGGGTCGGCCCGGGCGGAGTTGTGTGTCGGGCGCGACGGGCGCGGTGATTGTGGAGGGGGCCGAGGGCGTTGTGGATTCGGTGTTGTTCGCAGGCCTTGCCTCGGCAGCGTAGTCGATGGGCTCCGTCGGCGCGGGCGCCAGCGTTGGGGCGTTGTGGGTCGGGGGGGCAGTGGCCATGGCGGCGGCGTGGGTAGTTAGTGCCTTTATTGCCGCTGTGGGGGGCGAGGGCAGCTGACGGGTTTGCAGGGCCAGCGCAAATGCGCCGCCCTTGCTGCTCAGCGTCGCACTGGGGCGGGGCCGTGGTATTTGCGGCGGCAACAGCGCAAGCCCGTGGCCCAGCAGGCTGAGCGCGAGGGCCACGGCCAGTGGCTTGGCCGGTTTGAAGGGCTTGAGGGGGATCGGCATCAGGATGCGGGAGTCATGGGCGATGCCGGGCGGGCAGGGGACAATGCGAATTGTCTATGGATCCCTCCCGCCTTGTGCCTCAACCATGAAACTTGCCACCTATAAAGACGGCTCCCGTGATGGTCAGCTTGTCGTCGTTTCGCGTGACCTGAGCCAGGCGCACTACGCCAACGGTATTGCAAGCCGCCTGCAGCAGGTGCTGGACGACTGGGGTTTTTTGTCGCCCCAGTTGGAGGCGCTTTCGGTCAGCCTCAATCATGGCAAGTTGCGGCATGCCTTCAATTTTGAGCCCGCACGGTGCATGGCGCCCTTGCCGCGCGCCTACCAATGGGCCGATGGCTGCGCTTACCTCAACCATGGAGCGCTGTTGCGCAAGGCGGCGGGGGTAGATATGCCTGAGAACGCCGCGCTGGACCCGTTGATGTGCCAGGGCGGTAGCGATGATTTTCTGGGCGCCTGCGAACCGGCGCGTTTTGTGTCCGAGGCGATGGGCATTGACTTCGAGGCGGAGATTGCCGTCATCACCGGCGATGTGCCCATGGGCGCCACGCCCGGGCAGGCGCTGGAAGGCGTGCGGCTGCTGATGTTGGCCAACGACTGGCGCTTGCGGCATTTGATCCCGGCGGAGTTGGCCAAAGGTCAAGGGTTTGTTCAAAGCAAGCCGGCCACCGCGTTCAGTCCGGTGGCCGTTACGCCCGACGAATTGGGTGCGGCCTGGGCCGGGGGGCGGGTGGATTTGAGTTTGCAGTCCATGTGGAACGGCCGCAAAGTCGGCCAGTGTGAAGCCGGGCCTGAAATGAATTTCCACTTCGGTCAGCTGATTGCCCATCTCGCCAAGACGCGGCGGGTGCGTGCCGGCAGCATTGTGGGCTCAGGGGCAGTCAGCAACAAGGATTGGAGCCGTGGCTACAGCTGCATCGCTGAAAAGCGTGCGATTGAAACCCTTGAAAAGGGCGTGCCCAAGACCGAGTTCATGAAGTTTGGCGACAGTATCCGCATCGAAATGAAAGGCCGCGACGGCTTGAGCGTGTTTGGCGCCATTGATCAAGATGTGGTGTCTGTGCATGAGCCCGAGGCGCCTGAGGCGGGCGCGGCGCCGGGCGCTACAGTCTGAATTCACTCTCTCTTTGACGGAGCCGCTCCATGATGTCTTTGAATCGTCGCCAGGCTGTTTTGGGCTCGGGCCTGTGGGCCGGGGCCTTGCTTGCGCCCTGGGCGTTGCCTGCATGGGCCGGCCTCAGTGAAGGGGATGCCGTGTCGGGCATCCGTGCGGCACTGGAGCGGGGCGCGAATTCGGCCATCGCCAACCTGGGGCGCAAAGATGGTTTTCAGGGCAACCCGGCGGTGCGCATCGATTTGCCCGGTCAGTTGAAGGATGGCGTGCAGTTGCTCAAGATGATGGGGCAGGGGCAGCAGGTTGATGATCTGCTGGTGGCGATGAACCGTGCGGCGGAGGCCGCTGTTCCCGCCGCCAAGCCCTTGCTGAGCTCCGCCATCCGCTCTATGAGCGTGGAAGACGGTAAGCGCATCTTGCAAGGCGGCGACGATGCCATCACCCAGTACTTTGCCGGCAAGACGCGCGAGCCTTTGGCCCGGCAGTTTTTGCCTATCGTGACGCAGGCTACGCAAAAGGTGGCCTTGTCCGACAAGTACAACGCGGTGGCAGGCAAAGCCGCTGGGCTGGGCTTGATCAAGAGCGAGGACGCCGACCTGCCGCATTACGTCACCGGGCGCGCGCTGGACGGTTTGTTCCACATGATTGCTGACGAGGAACGCCGGATTCGCCAAGACCCCGTGGGCACGGGCAGCGCCTTGCTCAAGCAGGTTTTCGGGGTTTGAGTCTTGGGGATACCGGCAGGCGCGGCGGGTGAACGACAATAGAGGCTTGAACTTTTGAAGCCCTTTCGCGCCAGCCATGAATGATTCTTCCAACGAGACGCCCGATCTGAACTCGATCCCGAGTGCTGAGGAGGCGTCCGCCGCTCCGGTAGTTCCCCCGTCAACAGCTGCTCCGGTGGCCGCCGACCTGTCTCCTGCCGAGTGTGCCGCCAAGTTGCGTGCCTTGTTTCCGGCCCTGTTTGGCGGGCGTGATTTCAAGCCGCTGAAGCTGCGCATCCAGGCGGACATCCAAGAGCGCGCCCCGGGCCTGTTCACGAAGGCGCAGCTCTCGGCGTTTCTGCGCCGCTTCACCGGTAACACCGGTTACCTGATTGCGCTGGGCCGGGCCACGCATCGCTTCGATCTAGATGGTCAGCAGGCCGGCGAGTTGAGCGAAGAACATCGTCTGGCTGCTCGCGAAGAGTTGGCACGCCGACGCGGTCTGCAGCAAGAGCGCATCGAGTTGGAACAAACCCAGGCCCGCAACCGCGCGGGGCTTTTGCATGATTTTGAGCGCACGACCCTGACCTTGAGCAATTTCTGCGTGCTCAAAGGCGTGACGGAAGCCGAGCTGCCCGGGCTGCTGGAGATTGCGCGTGCCGAGCGTGCCGCCCAGCCCGCGCAAGAGCCGCGAGACACGCAGCGGCCCCGTCAACCCCAGCAACCCCGCCGCCCGCAGCGGGCGGGAGGCGAGCGTGACGCTGACCCACGGCAGCGCGGGCCGCGTGGCCCACGTCCCAATGCCGGCCGCCCGGCACGGTAAATCTGGCCTTCCTACAATGCTCGCATGAACGCCATTCACTACACCCGCGGCGCAGCGCTGCCCGCCATCATGCAAAAGCGCATCGTCATACTTGATGGCGCGATGGGCACCATGGTGCAGCGCTACAAACTCACCGAGGCTGATTTTCGTGGTGAACGATTTGCTGCGCATGGCAAGGACCTCAAGGGAAATAACGATTTACTTCCCTTGACCAAGCCCGAGGTGGTTCGCGAGATTCACGAGCAGTATCTGGCGGCGGGCGCCGACATCATCGAAACCAATACCTTCGGCACTACCTCGGTGGCGCAGGAAGACTATGGCCTGCAGGACTACGCCTACGAGATGAATGTGGCGGCGGCACGCCTGGCCCGAGAGGCCTGCGACAAATACAGCACGCTGGACAAACCGCGATTTGCGGCGGGTGCGCTCGGCCCGACGCCGCGCACGGCGTCGATCAGCCCGGATGTCAATGACCCCGGCGCGCGCAATGTCGATTTCGACACCTTGCGCGCAGCCTACTACGAGCAGGGCAAAGCCTTGCTCGATGGCGGCGTCGACCTGTTCCTGGTGGAGACGATTTTCGACACCTTGAACGCCAAGGCCGCCATTTTTGCGCTCGATGAATTGATGGAAGACACCGGCGAGCGCCTGCCGGTGATCATTTCTGGCACGGTGACCGATGCTTCGGGTCGTATTCTTTCCGGACAGACGGTCACCGCGTTTTGGCATTCGGTGCGTCACGCCAAGCCTTTGGCCATTGGCTTGAATTGCGCCTTGGGGGCGACGTTGATGCGCCCCTATATCGAAGAATTGGCGAAGGCGGCGGGCGCCACGGCGATCAGTTGCTATCCCAACGCAGGCTTGCCCAATCCGATGAGCGATACCGGCTTCGACGAGACGCCCGATGTCACCGGGCGCTTGATGGAAGACTTCGCCAAGAGTGGATTTTTGAACATCGTTGGTGGCTGCTGTGGCACCACGCCTGCGCACATTGCCGCCATTGCGCAGCAGGTCTCGGCCTACAAGCCGCGGGTTTGCGGCGACAAGTTCTTCAGCAATCTGGTGAGCGCCTGAAGTCGGGCGGCGACAACGCGGGGCTCATGTCCACCTTGTCGCTGGCGAATTCGATCAACTTGTCCAGGTCAAGAATCACGATGCAGCCATAGCGCAGCGCAATCAACCGAGCCTCTTTGAGTTTGCGAAGGGCGAAGTTGATGCGTTGCCGGCTGGAGCCCAGGATGTCTGCAAAATCGTCTTGCGAAACTTTCTGCTCGATGACCAAGGTGCCTGATCGGGGAATGCCATAACGCTTGGCCCACAGGACCAGGGTGCTGGCCAGGCGGATGTCGATGGCCTGCCCGGTATCGCGGTTGAGCTTGGCGTAGGCCATGCGCATTCGGTAGGCCAATTGCAATTCGATGGCACGGCCGATGCCTGGGTCTCGCAAGCGCTCTTGGCGCACATGCGCCCCTGGAATCAGCAGAACCTGGGTGCCCGGCGACCGCGCGCAAGTGTCATAGGGATAGAGCGAGCCGTCGACCATCGGCACGTAGCCGACCGTGTCCCCCGCCATCTGTACCCCCAGCAGATAGCGTTGCCCGTCCATGCGCATCTGGCTGAAATTTAACGCGCCGTCGACGATGACGGCAAGCATGTCAAAGGGCTCGCCGTTGTGGATCAGATGCTCGTCTTTGGCCAGCACCTTCAAGTGCCCGCCGCCCACCAGCCGCTCGAGGGTTGCAGCAGAACAAGCGCTGAAGCCCAGGGTTTGGGCCAGATAACGGTGCGCTAATTGACGGGCTTGTTGACTTGCGCAGGTGCGAGGTTGTAGCGCCCGGTTTGTATGTTGCGGACGTTGTGTGCATTGGGAGGCGGCGTCGACCTTGAAATCAACAAGCATGGCATTGAACCCGGGCAGTATCAGTGGTTCAGTTTTGCCGAAATTCAACCGGCTAACCGGGGCGGGTTGTAGCCAACTGGAGCGACAAGGCACAGTTCGAAAAGTCGGAACGACTGGACGATTTTTGAGCCTATGGCAATGGAAATGCGCCCCTGGGGCGCACCCTGTTCTGTCCAATTTTTGACAGATTGGCGGAGAGACTGACTCGAACAATGGACTCCTCCAACCTCGGACCCGTCATTTCAGGCGGACCTTCGGAGGTTTCAATCATTCAGAGGAATCTTCATGCATATGTCAAAGATTGCCATCGCGGCATCGGTCTTCTGCGCCGCAGTCCCTTCCGCGCATGCCGATGCTCCGCAATACACCTTCGTGGATCTGGGCGTGATGTCCGCCGGTGACAGCTCGCAGGCTACGGCGATTTCGGCCAACGGCCAAACCATTGTTGGGCGCAATCTGGGCAGCACCAGCTTTACGCCGGTCATGTGGTCGAGCGGGGGCGCGATCATCGGCATGAGCAGCCCCTATGTCTATTCAAACGCCTTGGCCGTGAATGACAGCGGGGTATCGGTAGGTGTTGGACAGAACAACCTGCGCTATGGCCAGACCCCGATGACGTGGAGCAGCAGTGGCGTGGGCACGGCACTCGCCCTGCCGAGCGACTACTTGACGGGGCAAGCCAATGGCATCAACAACAACGGCATCATCGTTGGCAGCGTCGGGTCAAGCAGCAGTCAACGGGCTGCCATGTGGAACAACGGTGTCCCGTCCATCATTTCCGCGACCGCTGCGGATGGAAGCTTCATGACCGTGGCCAAGGGCATCAACGCCAGCGGACTGATCGTTGGTCAAGGTGTGAACCCGAACAATGCCGCCCTGAGCGTGGGCCTAGTCTATGACACTGTGAGCGGGAAGATGACCGAATTGGCACCGCTTTCCGGCATGAACGGCACGGCGCCCTATGCCATCAACAGCAGCGGAGCGATTGCAGGCTGTAGCAATGTCAATGGGGGCGGCTGCACGCCGGTGGTCTGGTCTTCAAACGGCACGCTCACCCAAATGGCATTGCCGGCTTTGGCCTCAAGTGGCTATGGTGTGGCCATCAATGCTTCTGGCCAGGTGCTGGGCAGCGGGGGCGGGGCCTACTCTGTACCCTTTTTGTTTGATGGCACAGCGACCTACAGCATTGCCAGTCTCGTGCCGGCTTCGGTGATCGCCGAGGGTTGGGACTTTTCCAACAACACCGCGACCTCCGCCACCGGGATCAGTGACCAGGGTGTGATCGTGGGTACGGCGAATTCGCCGGGAGGCACTGCGCATGCCTATGAGTTGATCCCGACTGCCGCCGTGCCAGAGCCTGGCACCTTGGCAATGATGGTGGCCGGTTGTCTGATGATCTCCGGGCTTTCGCGCCGCCGCATGAAGCGGGACCGCTGAACAGCGGTCAGCGTAGACGGAATGCGCGCGCCTTTATTCAGCGGGCGACCCTTCAGTGCAGCGTGTCAAGAAGGCTGGCACCGCCGCAACCCGAGCGCCTGAGTTGCCCCTTCGAGTCGAACCCTCTTGTTGGGAGCTGAGGCCTTGGGCTGCGTTGATGATCTCAACGCGGTCGAGCAAGCGCCTGTTCGGGTGGTTGGCGGCGGTGCATCGCGCGCAGCGCTCACAATTTCAGCAACCGCTCCATATTCACTAGCAATTTCAGTTCATGCGGGGCGAGGCTGCCGGCGACGGCCTGGGTGGTCAGCCGTGTGTCCCGCGGTACTGGCTCACTCAACGGATTGCCACTCTTGCCCAGCAGCGCAGCCACCATGGGCTCCGTCGCGCTGTGACCACGCTTGAACACCATGCCAACTTCTCCATTGGCCAGGCGAACCAGGCTCCCCGGCGGGTACAAGCCCAGCGTTTTGATGAGGGTGGCACCCGCTTCATCGGGTTGACGCAACTCATCCAGATAGACCGACCGGCTGGCGCTTGCGCCGGCCATGGCTTGGCGGGTGCGTCGCGGGCTGAGTCGTGCGGCATAGCTGTCGATGCGGCGCAGCAGGCGGGCCAGGTGCTCGGCCGGCGAGCGGCCCGCCAAAGGGCCCGGCCCCACTTCGTGGTGGAGGCGCACCGTATGCAGCCAAAGTTCGGCGCTCACCCCCAGGCTTTCCAGCAGCGCCGCACTGCGATCGCCGTGGCCCATCAAGGTGCGCCGCTGGGCCTCGGTGGCTGCGTCTTGCTGGCTGGCCAAGCGGTCTTGTGCAATGGTGATGGCGATGTTCATGCTCAGCGCTGCTTGCGTCAGGGCCAGTCGATGGTCATCGGGCAATCCCAAATGGCGAGCACACAATTCAGCCAAGACCAGGCACAGCAGCGCGTGGCGGCTGCTATAGCGCGAGAAGTCCTGGCTGGACTCAAAGATCAGCAGCGTCAATGTTGAATCGGGTTGGCGCGCAAGCCGTGCAAGGGCGTCGTTATGCAGCTGCTGAAAGCGCGGGCGAAAGTCCTCCACCCGAGGCTCACGCAAGAGGCTGGCGGCATGTTCGTGAAAATCAGCCCAGGCGGCTTGCAGGCCCAACTCCGGGCGGGCGCTTTGGCGTTCGTTTTTGACGATGTCTGCCTCGGCCTTGATGATGTCGCCCAGCGCGGCACCTTGGTGCATCAAGGTGTCCATCTTGTGGGCCAGGGCTTTTTGGTATTCCTTGGTTTCGTGGGCCTGGACCCACACGCCACGGGCAATCACCTCCCGCATATGGGGGCTGTCATGCAGGACTTGGCCTTTGATGACCAGCAGCTTCCCTTCGGCGTCCCGAATGGAGTAGGGCAAGGGGTGACCAAAGCGCAGTGCAACAGCAGGAAACGGGATCAGGTCCAAATCGGCATCGCTCTCTTTTTTGTAGATTGTCGTCTTGAAATCCGTTGAACTTGAGAATTAGGACTCGAGCGCTCCGGCTGAGCGTAAAATCCAGCTCGGTTCAAGGAGCGTTGCGACAGGCCTTCAGGGGCGTGCCAGGCTTGAACAAGGGGTGCCAGCGGATGAGTCCGACTGCGTGCTCTCCTGCAACGGCGCTCACCGAATCCCTGTACTGGGCCGCGGTGAGTTCGCGGTCATCGAATTTTTGAGGCTGCCATGTCGTCTGCTGCACAACCCACCCCCCCCGCAATGAAGCTTTCCGGCTTGGAGGCCGTGCAGATTGGTGCCGGAACCTTGTTCGTCAACGTCGGGGAACGTACCAACGTCACGGGCTCGAAGGCATTTGCCCGCTTGATCTTGAACGGGCAGTTCGAAGAGGCGCTGGCGGTGGCTCGGCAGCAGGTCGAGAACGGCGCGCAGGTGATCGATATCAATATGGACGAGGCCATGCTGGACAGCCAGGCTGCCATGGTGCGATTTTTGAACCTGATCGCGGGTGAGCCCGAAATAGCCCGCGTGCCCATCATGATCGACAGCTCCAAATGGAGCGTGATCGAAGCCGGCTTGAAGTGCATTCAAGGCAAGGGCATCGTCAATTCCATCTCGCTCAAGGAAGGCGAGGCTGAATTCAAGCGGCAGGCCAATTTGGTGCGGCGTTATGGCGCGGCGGCGGTGGTGATGGCGTTTGACGAAAAAGGTCAAGCGGATACCTACGCGCGCAAGACTGAAATCTGCGAGCGCGCCTATCGCATGTTGGTAGACGAGGTCGGATTTCCGCCTGAAGACATTATCTTCGACCCCAATATCTTTGCCATTGCCACCGGCATTGAGGAGCACAACAACTACGCGGTCGACTTCATTGAGGCCACGCGCTGGATCAAGTGCAACTTGCCGGGTGCCAAAGTCAGTGGTGGTGTTTCAAACGTCAGCTTCAGCTTTCGCGGCAACGACCCGGTCCGGGAGGCCATTCACACCGTGTTTCTCTACCACGCCATTCAAGCGGGTATGGACATGGGCATCGTCAACGCCGGCATGGTGGGCGTCTATGACGACCTGGATGCAGAGTTGCGCGAGCGTGTCGAAGACGTGGTGCTGAACCGGCGACCCGACTCCGGTGAGCGATTGATCGAGGTGGCTGAGCGGGCCAAAGGCATGGCGCGCGACGACAGCGCCCGGCTGGCTTGGCGTGTGGGCGATGTGGATCAGCGCCTGAGCCATGCGCTGGTTCATGGCATCACGGAGTTCATCACCGAGGACACGGAGGAAGCCTGGCAGGCGGTGCAAGCCAAGGGTGGGCGCCCTCTGCACGTGATCGAAGGCCCGCTGATGGCCGGTATGAATGTGGTGGGCGACCTGTTTGGCGCGGGCAAGATGTTTTTGCCCCAGGTGGTCAAATCGGCCCGTGTGATGAAACAGGCGGTGGCCCATCTGTTGCCCTATATCGAGGCAGAGAAGCTGGCCATGATCGCGGCCGGTGCCGAAGCCAAACCCAAAGGCAAGATCGTCATCGCCACGGTCAAGGGCGATGTCCATGACATCGGCAAGAACATCGTCACGGTGGTCCTGCAGTGCAATAACTTTGAAGTGGTCAATATGGGCGTGATGGTGGCCTGCCAGGACATCCTGGCCAAGGCCAAGGAAGAGGGCGCCGACATCATCGGTCTCTCTGGTTTGATCACGCCCAGCCTGGAGGAGATGCAGCATGTGGCTGCGGAGATGCAGCGGGACGCGTACTTCAGCTCGCGCGGCACGCCGCTGCTGATCGGCGGCGCCACCTGCAGCCGCGTGCACACTGCCGTCAAGATTTCGCCGCATTACGAAGGTCCGGTCGTTTACGTGCCCGATGCCTCGCGCAGCGTGGGTGTGTGCAGTGATCTGTTGTCGGACGAGCGCGCCGCCAAGTTCATCGCCGAACTGAAGGCCGACTACGACCAAGTCCGCCATTTGCATGCCAACAAGAAGCAGACGCCCATGGTGACGCTGGCGCAGGCGCGGGCCAACAAGCACGCCGTTGATTGGACGAGTTATGTGCCGCCGAAGCCGCAGTTCATTGGCCGCCGGGTGATCCGCAATTACGACTTGGCGGAATTGGCTGAAAGTATCGACTGGGGCCCCTTCTTCCAGACTTGGGACCTTGCCGGGCCCTTCCCCGCAATCTTGAAGGACGAAATCGTCGGGGCAGAGGCGCAACGCGTGTTCAGCGACGGCAAGCGCATGCTGCAGCGGCTCATCAGCGGGCGTTGGCTGCAGGCCAATGGCGTGTTCGGCCTGTACCCGGCTGCGCAAGTGAGCGACGATGACATTGAAATTTATACTGACGAATCACGCAGCGAGGTGCTGATGACGTGGCACGGCTTGCGCATGCAGTCGGAGCGGCCGGTGGTGGACGGGGTGAAGCGGCCCAACCGCTGCCTGTCTGACTTCATCGCGCCCAAAGGGCAGGTGCCCGATTACATCGGCCTGTTCGCCGTCACTGCGGGCCTGGGTGTGGACAAGAAAGAGGCGCAATTCCTTGCCGATCTGGACGACTACTCGGCCATCATGTTCAAAGCCTTGGCCGATCGTCTGGCTGAAGCCTTTGCCGAGCGCCTGCATCAGCGTGTGCGCACCGAGTTCTGGGCGTATGCGGCGGACGAAACGCTTTCCGCCGACGAGTTGATTGCCGAGAAGTACCGTGGCATTCGCCCGGCACCGGGCTACCCGGCTTGCCCGGACCATCTGGTCAAGCGCGAGGTGTTCCGCGTGTTGGCACCGGAAGAGATTGGCATGGGCCTGACCGAGTCGATGGCCATGACGCCGGCCGCCAGTGTCTCGGGGTTCTACTTTGCCCATCCGGACGCCGCGTACTTCAATGTCGGCCGGATCGGGGCCGATCAGGTGTCCGACTGGGCCCAGCGCATGGCCTTGACCCAAGAGGCCGCTCAGCGTGCCTTGGCGCCTTTGCTTTGAAGGCAGGACCGAGAAACCGATTCGAATCGTCAACGGGTATTCAACACGTGCTTACACCTTGGCGCGTGGGTTGAGGCACTGGCGCAATTTTGCGTGGCATGCTAGAAAACTATGGTTTTCCCTCACTTTCTTGTCAGATCATGAACACCGCTTCTCAACGTTCTATCGGGATCGTCCTGCTGCTCGCCTTGTTGGCGGGCGTTTACGCCTTGGGCCGCTCGCAAAGCGGTGTGGAGGGCGGCCCCGCTCATGCCTCATCTGCAGCCTTGGTGTCGGAAGCGCCTGTCGCGGCTTCGACGCCCGCTACGGCTGCATCTACCGTGGCCGCTGTCGCGACCCCCGCGAGTGCTGTGTCGGCGAGTGCGCCGCCAGCGCCACTTGTGGGGGCTGCAAAAGCCTTGCCTTCCGTGGCGTCGGGCAGCAAGCAGGTCGCGCACCATGCGCCAGTGCCGGCACGTCAGCCCGAGTCGTCGATGGCGCCGCCTTTGGAATCTGAACCCCGGCCGGCGGCCAAGGAGGCGCCTGCTTTGTGTGCTGAATGCGCAACGGTGGCCGGCGTGCAGCAAGTCCAGCGTGAAGGTCAGGCGAGCGGTATCGGCGCCATTGGCGGCGCTGTGCTGGGCGGTTTGCTGGGCAACCAGATTGGCGGTGGCAACGGCAAGAAGCTGGCAACCGTGGGGGGCGCAGCGGCCGGGGGTTACTTCGGCAACGAGATGGAAAAGAAGCAGAAGGCGCGCCACGCGTGGGTGGTGCGCTTCAACCATGCCGATGGCAGCAGTTCCAGCACCGAATACGACCATGACCCGCAACTGCGGGTTGGTGAGGTGGTTCGCTTGCGTGATGGCGAGGTGATTCGGCAGCCCTGAAGCGACTGGAGCGGTTGATCCGGGGGAGGCGGCTGAGGAGGCGCCCCCTTTCTTAAGCGCGATACAGCCCGCGCCGCATCTGCACGGCCTCGGCGATATGCCGCTGGTGGATGTCGGGGCTGGCTTCCAGATCGGCGATGGAGCGCGCCACCCGCAGCACGCGGTGATAGCTGCGCGCCGACCAACCCAGGCGTTCGGTCACTTTTTGCAAAAACGCCAGCCCTTTGGCGTCTGGCTGTGCATGCTGTTCCAGCAGGGCGCCTGTGAGGCGGGTGTTGCTGCAGCCTTGTCGATCGACCGCCCGTTGCCGGGCATCGGCAACGCGTTGAGCCACCACGGCGCTGCTGTCGCCGCAGGCCAGGGCGGCCAACTCGGCGGGCGGCACCGCCGGTACCTCGATGGAGAGGTCGATCCGATCCAGAAACGGGCCGCTGAGTCGCGCCTGGTAGCGCGTGATCTGTTCCGGGCTGCAGCGGCAGGTATGCAGCGGGTTGCCCAAGTGTCCGCAGGGGCAGGGGTTCATCGCCGCCACCAGTTGAAAGCGTGCCGGAAATTCAGACTGCCGCGCCGCCCGCGAGATCAGAATGCGGCCCGTCTCCAGGGGCTCGCGCAGCGCTTCCAGGGCGGTTCGATTGAATTCTGGCAATTCATCCAGGAAGAGCACGCCATGCAAGGCCAGTGAAATCTCGCCCGGCCGGGGCGAGCTGCCGCCACCGACCAGGGCGATGGCGGACGCCGTATGGTGAGGGCTTCGCATGACGCGCTGCGCCCAGGCCTGGGTTTGGAATTGCCCGCAAAGGCTCAGCACCGCGGCCGACTCCAGGGCTTGTTCATTGGTCATGGGGGGCAGCAAGGCTGCCAAGCGTTGCGCCAACATGGACTTTCCGGTGCCTGGTGGCCCTACCAACAACAGTGAGTGCTCGCCAACTGCAGAAATTTCAAGCGCACGCTTGGCGCCAGCCTGGCCTTTGACATCGCGCAGATCGGGGCCCGCTGGCGCCACTTGGCGCGGCAATGCTTGTGCACGGGGGAGCGGCTGTTCGCTGCCTGTCTGTAAGGCGGCCACCACGTCGAGCAGATGCCGGGCCTCCAGCACCTGCACATCGTCCACCAGCGCCGCTTCCGCCGCGCTGTCTTGCGGCAGGATCAGGCTGCGCTGTTGATGCTCCCGGCGCAGGGCGAGGCTCATGGCCAGTGCGCCGCGGATGGGGCGCAGTTCGCCGCCCAGGGAGAGTTCTCCTGCGCATTCAAAGTTGGCCAGTTGGCTGGCGTCGATTTGACCGTTGGCGGCCAGCAAGCCCAGCGCAATGGGCAGGTCGAAGCGCCCGCCTTCCTTGGGCAACTCGGCCGGCGCCAAGTTCACCGTGATTCTTTTGTTGTGGGGGAATGAGAGCCCGCTGTTGAGCAAGGCTGCGCGCACCCGCTCGCGAGACTCCTTGACCTCGGTCTCGGCCAAGCCGACCAGGGTGAAGCTGGGCAACCCGTTGGCCAGATGTACCTCCACGCTAACGGCGGCTGCGTTCATGCCGTCCAGGGAGCGGCTGTGGACAAGGGCGAGCGACATGCATTTTCCTTAATTTGGGGCAAATCCGTAATGCACGAAATTGGTGCGCAACCCAAATGAGTGCGTATTGGGTGCTGCATACCCCGCCGTGGTGCGCTTGTTAGGGCACGGTGCAAGGGTTGGCCCTTGCAAACGGTAACAAAGCGCGAAAGTTCGCGACTTGAAAAAGCTGGCACGGAATCTGCTTTACTGACTTCGATGCTTTGTAAAGCGTGCCCTTCTCATCTTTTGAACAACTTGCCAGGAGTTTTACGATGAAGTCAGTCTCCGTTCTGTTTGCTCTCGCTTTGGTGGCCGGCGCCATGCCTGTCTACGCTGAAGAAGCCCCCGCTGCCGCTGCAGAGGCCGCACCTGTCAGCCCCTTGAGCTTCAACGTGAGCGTGACCAATGAGTACCGCTATCGCGGTATTTCACAATCGCGCCTTGATCCCGCCTTGCAAGGTGGCGTGGACTACGCTGCCGAAAGCGGTTTCTACATCGGCGCCTGGGGTTCCACGATCAAATGGATCAAGGATGCCCCCTATAACGGTGGCGCGAACGTCGAGATTGACCTCTATGGAGGCTACAAGACCGAGGTGGCCAAGGGCCTGACGCTGGATGTGGGCGTGCTGAATTACGTCTATCCCAGCAATGACCTGAACCCGAGCGCCAACACGACTGAGCTCTATGCCGCGCTGACTTTCGGCCCGGTGACCGCCAAGTATTCGCACAGCGTTACTGATTTGTTCGGCAACGTCGACAGCAAGGGCTCGGGCTACCTCGATGTGTCCGCCACCTTCGAAGTGGCCGAAGGCCTGACGGTGACCCCGCATATCGGCTATCAAAAGGTCGCGCACAACAGCGCCGCCAGCTACACCGACTACTCCCTCACGGTGAACAAGGATTACGCCGGCCTGACCTTTGGCGCGGCCGTCATCGGCACCGACTCTGACGCCTACTACGGCGGTTCGTCATTGACATCGATGAAGAACCTGGGCAAGACCGGTCTGGTGGTTTCCGTGAAGAAGACTTTCTGATTCGATTGCTTTGACGATTTTTGCGAGGACTGAACCATGAAGATGATCACTGCCGTTATCAAGCCGTTCAAGCTTGACGAAGTGCGCGAAGCCCTGAGTGCCATTGGCGTGCAAGGCTTGACTGTCACCGAGGTCAAGGGCTTTGGCCGTCAAAAGGGCCATACGGAGTTGTACCGTGGCGCCGAGTACGTGGTGGACTTTTTGCCCAAGGTGAAGATCGAGGCGGCGGTGGATGACGCTGTGGTCGAACAAGTCATCGAAGCCATCGAGTCCGCAGCCAAGACCGGCAAGATCGGCGACGGCAAGATCTTCGTGTCGCCGCTGGACCAGGTCGTGCGCATCCGCACCGGCGAAACCGGCAACGAAGCGCTGTAACGCGTTCCGGCGCTTATCGCGCCGTCATGCGCCCGGCGCAGTCCCATTTAAATCCTCCTCATTCACCCTGCTCCCTGTTGGAGACTTCAATGAAGAAACTATTTGCCTGTCTGGCTTTGGCTGCCGCGGTGCTCGCACCGGCCGCTTGGGCGCAAGACACCGCGTCTGCCCCGGCCTCGGCGGCAGTCACCGCCGTCGCTGACAGCGCTCCTGCGGCTGACACGCCAGCCCTGGCTGCTTCCGCTGCACCTGACGCTGCAGCGTCGGGCGTGGATGCCGCTTCCGCCCCTGTGTTGGTGCCCAACAAGGGCGACACCACGTGGATGATGTTGTCCACGCTGCTGGTCATCATGATGACGGTCCCGGGCCTGGCGCTGTTCTACGGCGGTCTGGTGCGCAGCAAGAACATGCTGTCCGTCCTGATGCAAGTGATGGTGGCCTTCTCGATGATCGTCGTGCTGTGGGTGATCTACGGCTACAGCCTGGCATTCACCGAAGGCAATGCGTTCATCGGCGGTACGGACCGCTTGATGATGAAAGGCATCTGGGACAATGTCGCCGGAACCTTCGCCAACGCGGCCACTTTCAGCAAGGGTGTGGTCATTCCTGAGATGGTTTATGCGGCGTTCCAGGCAACCTTCGCCGGTATCACCGCCTGCCTGATCGTGGGTGCCTTCGCTGAGCGCGCCAAGTTCTCCGCGGTGCTGGCCTTCCTGGCGCTGTGGTTCACCTTCAGCTATCTGCCGATCGCGCACATGGTCTGGTTCTGGGCTGGCCCGGACGCCTACACCAGTGCCGCCGTCGTTGACAAGGTCAACAGCACCGCCGGCCTGATGTGGCAATGGGGCGCGCTGGACTTCGCTGGCGGTACCGTCGTGCACATCAATGCCGCTGTGGCGGGCTTGGTGGGTGCTTTCATGATCGGCAAGCGCATCGGCTACGGCAAAGAAGCCTTCACGCCGCACAGCCTGACGCTGACCATGGTGGGTGCCTCGCTGCTGTGGGTGGGTTGGTTCGGTTTCAACGCCGGCTCCGCGCTGGAAGCCAACGGCACTGCCGCCCTGGCCTTCATCAACACCTTCATTGCCACGGCTGCTGCCGTGTTGGCTTGGTCTGCAGGTGAAGCACTGCACAAAGGCAAGGCCTCGATGTTGGGTGCCGCTTCGGGTGCTGTGGCTGGCTTGGTTGCCATCACACCGGCTGCCGGCAACGTCGGTATCGGCGGTGCCTTGATCGTTGGTGTCATCGCCGGCTTTGCCTGCCTGTGGGGTGTGTCCGGCCTGAAGAAGATGCTGGGCGCTGACGACTCGCTGGACGTCTTCGGCGTGCATGGTGTGGGCGGCATCATTGGTGCTTTGCTGACCGGTGTGTTCAACTCCCCCGCGCTGGGTGGCCCGAGCTTTGTGGGTGACTGGGTGACCGCCACTTCGGTGACGCCCGACGCTTACTCGATCGCAGCCCAAGTGCTGGTTCAGGCCAAGGCCGTCGGTTTGACGGTGGTCTGGTCTGCCGTGGTCTCCGTGATCGCCTTCAAGATCGTTGACATGGTCATCGGCCTGCGCGTGACGGAAGAAGAAGAGCGCGAAGGTCTGGACATCAGCTCGCACGGCGAGACGGCCTACCACAAGTAACACAAACGGTGCTCGAAGCGCGCAGGTCGCGCTTCCAACGAAAAGCCAGCCGGACGAATGTCCCGCTGGCTTTTTCTATGGGGTTGGCCCCATGCGATTTGATTCATAACGACCGGTGTAAACCTAAAGCTGACGTGTACTTTGCTCGGTGCCAGATCGTCTGTGACCAGGAGCTAGAACTGCGGGAGATCACGAGGCTTGCGTTGGCCCACGACTTCGAAGGTGTGAGTGCACCCGGCATACGTGACCGCAACAAAGCAGACAAGGCCATCGCTGGGCGGGCTGCCACCTATGCTCAAGTGGAATAGCGCCCAGGTGGAGACGCCCGCTGGGTGAGCCCCAGCAATCGTGTCAACGTGGCAAAGGGAGACTTACCTTCGTCTTTGAGCGAGACCGGCAAGACAACCCGCTTTACTTGGCTTGCCAAAGCCTCCAAGTCAATGCAGCAGCCAAGAGCATCAGACCGGGCCTGAATAGAAACGTAAAGATCAAATACTGCGAGGGCGAATGCTCCCAGCCTTTGAATTGAGACACAAACGCTACCAGAGCCAAAACTGCAATCGCGGCCACCGAGCATTTCAAAACGTGTTGACGCCGCTTTGTAGTTAAAACGAAGGCAATGGCACCGCCCAGCCACAACAGGAATGGCGGTAGGAAGGCGTAAAAAAATGAATCCCAAACTTGGCCGGTGGAAAGCTCACCATGCCATGGGTGTTGCAGCCTGTAGAAACCCATGAACACGCCTATTGTCATCGGGTAGCCAATGAGCAGCCCCAGGAGTGCGCCAACAATGACCAAGATCGCAACCCGAGGTCTCATTGCAAGTCCCAAAGCCAGACCTCTTTTGACTGTTCAAAGTCAGAAAACGTTCCTTCCCAACTCAGGCCAAGATGCAAACGAAGCCATGTGAATTGACTGCCCTTCATATTCCTTCAGTTGCAAATGGCATCAGGTCATTGCTTTCGTTGGTGCGGGGGAAAAGGTATCTCGCTGAAGATGTTGTAGGGCTTCGTTTGGCTTGTCTGTCCCCTGAAACCGGGTCGGGGCTATCCACACCTTTTTCGTGGAGCCTCGGCCATCAGGGCAACGCAAATTGCCGATGTGATTTGCGCCGACTGCTCAGGGGGTTTGGGGATCGACCGGATGCGCTTTGCGGGCGCGCAACAGCACTTCAGTCAACTCCAGTAGCTTGGCTGGGCTGAAGGGCTTGCCCAAAAAGAAGTTGGCCCCAGCATCCAGCGCGCGTTGCTTGGCACGGGCGTCCGCGCTGACCATCACGATCAGCATGCCGGCCAGTGAAGGCTCTGCGCGCAGACGCTGACAAGTTTGGACGCCATCAATCTCACCGGGCATCATCACGTCGAGAAACACCAGATCAGGGCGCAATGTCTGCGCCATCGACAGGCCTAAAGTCCCGTTCGGCGCTTCTTGCAAGGTCACATCGCAGTCTTCAAGGGACCAGCGAATCAGCCGCCGAATTTCAGCGTTATCGTCAATGATCAGAACCTTGGATGTCATAGGCAGCGATAAAAAGCGGGCTCGTGGCAGATATTAGAACGTTTATGCGCAGCTCAATGCATGGGCGGGTCTTGGCATCCTTGCATTTGGCCTCATCTGTCAACCCTCCCGGGGCCGAGCGGCGCTCCTAGAATGATGTCATCTCTCTTGCGAGCACCCCTATGGTTCCCCATCTCATCACTGCACTGACCGGCCCGATCAATGAGTTGGAGCAACGCGTCCTGGAGTCCATGCCGGCGATCGAGCGCTGGTTCCGTCTGGAGTGGATGGAGCACACTCCGCCGTTCTACAGCTCAGTGGATCTGCGCAATGCGGGCTACAAATTGGCACCGGTTGATACCAATTTGTTCCCCGGCGGGTTCAATCACTTGACGCCCGATATGTTGCCCCTGGCGGTTCAGGCCGCCATGGCTGCTATCGAGAAGATTTGTCCCGAGGCCAAGAACCTGCTGCTGGTGCCGGAAAACGACATTCGCAATAGTTTTTATCTCAGCAATCTTGCGACCTTGGTTCGCATTTTCAGTCAGGCGGGTTTGAACGTCAGGCTGGGCAGTCTGGACCCGACCGTCACTGGGCCGACCGAGTTGTCACTGGCTGACGGCAGCGCCCTGACCCTGGAGCCCCTGCTGCGCACCCGCGGCCGGGTCGGGCTGAAGGGCTTCGACCCCTGTACGGTGCTGCTGAATAACGCCTTATCTGCTGGGGTGCCGCGCAGCATCGAGCACTTGCACGAGCAATACCTGTTGCCGCCGCTGCATGCCGGTTGGCCCAGCCGGCGCAAGAGCCAGCATTTCAAGGCCTATGAGGAAGTGGCCAAGAAGTTCTCCAAACTTCTGGGCATGGACTCTTGGTTGATCAACCCCATGTTCATTCCCCTGCAAAGTGCGGACTTCAGCGCCGGGCAGGGGCTGGAGGCCTTGCAGACCCAGGTGGATGCGGTGTTGAGCAAAACGCGCCGCAAATACAAGGAATACGGCATTCAGGAGAAACCTTTTGTCGTCATCAAGCCCGACGCGGGCACCTATGGCGCGGGGGTGTTGACGGTTCGCGATGCCAAGGAGTTGCCGGAGTTGATGCAGCGTAGCGCTTGGGGTAGGGGGCCGGACGGGGCGTCCGCGCACCAGATCGTTGTGCAAGAAGGCGTGGTGACGCACGAGCGGGTGCACGATGCGGTGGCCGAACCCGTGGTCTACATGATGGACCGCTATGTGGTGGGCGGTTTCTACCGTGTTCATGCCGAACGCGGGGTGGACGAAAACCTGCACGCGCCCGGTGCGAGCTTCGTGCCACTGGCCTTTTCGCAAGCCTCCCAACTGCCGCGCCCGGGTGAAAAGCCTGGCGTCAGCGCGCCTAACCGTTTTTATATGTATGGCGTTATTGCGCGTCTGGGTATGCTGGCGGCCAGCTATGAGTTGGAAGTCACCGACCCAGAGGCTGAGGTTTACGCCTGAGGCGGAGTCGGGCGGCGCCAACGCTTTGGGGTGATTTGATGCACTGCAGCAAATCTGAGCGCAGAATATCGACTTTCGATCAACGCGGCATTTAAGGCCGTGCCAAATTCGTGAGTTCAGAAAAATCGGTGCGCAGCCCTTCTGCGTTGGCGGCGCTAACGCTGGGTGCATTGGGCGTCGTCTATGGCGACATTGGTACCAGCCCGCTTTATGCGCTGAAAGAAGTGTTCAACGCCGGCCATGTGCCCTTGACCCCTGAGAACATCATCGGGATCTTGTCCCTGGTGTTTTGGACGCTCACCATCGTAGTGTCTCTGAAGTATGTAGCCCTCATCATGCGGGCCAGCAACAACGGCGAAGGCGGCACCATGGCCTTGCTGGCGTTGGCTGGGCAAACGGTGTCGGGCCGGCCCCGGCTGAAGCTGGCCTTGCTGCTCATGGGCATCATGGGGGCGGCCATGTTCTATGGTGACGGTGTGATCACCCCGGCCATTTCCGTGTTGTCGGCCATCGAGGGTCTTGAACTGGTCACGCCGGCGTTTCAGCCCTATGTGGTGCCCATCACCTTGGGCATTTTGCTGGGCTTGTACGCCATTCAAAAGCACGGCACCGGCGCCATGGGGGTGATGTTTGGCCCGATCACCTTGGTCTGGTTCTTTGTCATCGCCTACTTCGGTTTGATCTGGATCTTGCGCGAGCCTGCGGTGCTGGCGGCGATCAACCCGGTCCACGCGCTGAGTTTTGCCCTCACCCATGGCCACGTCACCTTGATTGTGCTGGGGGCGGTGTTTCTCTCCGTGACCGGTGCGGAAGCCCTGTACGCAGACATGGGCCATTTCGGCCCCACGCCGATTCGCCTTGCCTGGTTCTTGCTGGTGTTTCCGGCCCTGGTGATGAACTATTTTGGGCAGGGCGCTTTGCTGTTGGCGCAACCTGCCGCAGTGGAGAATCCGTTCTTTCGCATGGTTCCCGAGGCATTTTTGCTGCCCATGGTGGGCCTGGCGGCCATGGCCACTGTGATCGCGTCGCAGGCCACCATCTCCGGCACTTTCTCGGTCACCAAGCAGGCGATTCAGCTGGGCTACCTGCCGCGGATGCGGGTCATCCACACCTCCATCAAGGAGACTGGCCAGATCTATATCCCGGCGGTCAACTGGATGCAGTTTGGCGCCATCATTGCTGCGGTTGCCTTGTTCGGTTCTTCATCGGCGATGGCCACCGCCTACGGCATCGCGGTGACCGCCACCATGGTGTTGACCACGCTGATGACCTTCTTCGTCATTCGCTACCTTTGGAAATACCCGGCTTGGCTGTGCTGGAGCGCGACCGCCTTTTTCCTGTCCATTGAGCTGGTGTTTTTGTCGTCCAACATTCTCAAGGTGTTCTCGGGCGGTTGGTTCACCCTGGCCATTGCCGCTGCGGTTTTCACCGTCATGCTGACCTGGAAGCAGGGTCGCCGCTTGCTGGCCGCCAAGCTGCGTGAAGATGCTATCGATCTGCGCAGCTTTTTGGAGGCTGTCTTTATCAGCCCACCGCATCGGGTGGTGGGGTCCGCCGTGTTCTTGTCGGCTGAGCCGGGCATGACGCCCAACGCCTTGCTGCACAACCTCAAGCACAACAAGGTGCTGCACGCACAGAACGTCTTTGTCACTGTCAAGCACCATGAGGTGCCCTGGATCGACCCCGAGCAGCGTGTTCGCATCGAAGACCTCGGTCACCACTGCTGGCAGGTCAGCCTGAACTTCGGGTTCAAGGACGAGCCCGATGTGCCGCAGGCGCTCACCCTGCTGAAGCCGCATGGCGTGGTGCTTGACGATATGGAAACGAGTTACTTCCTCTCACGCGATATCGTTATCCCGACCATCGGTAGCGGTATGGCCTTGTGGCGTGAAAAGCTGTTTGCCAGCATGCACCGCAATGCCTCTGCCGCGGCAGACTTTCTGCACCTGCCCGCCAACCGGATTGTGGAGTTGGGCTCCAAGGTGGAGATTTAGGTCGATTGAGGAGAGATGACTACCGAGCAAACGGGGGCCCAAGCGGCCCCCGTTTGCATTTTCGGCAGTCAGCGATGTTTGTATGGCGGGCAGCTACAAACCGATTAACTGCGCATTGCACCATCTATATTCAGAGTTAGCATGGGGCCTGATCTCCCCGGAACATTAAGGTATCGCTCAAGGTCATGGAAGGGTGATTGAATGAGCCTCAGTGCCAAATTCCTGCTGGTTATTGCCTCGCTGACGGCGGGGCTGCTGATCGTGACGATCAGCGCCTTTCTGATGATTCGTGATGTGCAGCAGGATACCGAAGCCATGAGCAATCATGTCTTGCCGGCCGTTGAAACTTTCGACGCCCTGGAGGTGAATCTGCACAAGAACCGGTCCATTGTTCTGGAGTTGCTGCATTCGCACAGTGCCGATGAGGTGACGGGTTTGCTGGAGGAATACAAGGAGGCGACCAACAGCACTAGCCGTTTGCTGGACGAGGTTCGCCTGCGCTTCACCCGTACCGAGTCTGACCGTGCGCTCTATCAAGACATCATTCAGGCCCGAAGTAAGGTCGTGCGAGAGCGCACGGCCATCATTGCCTTGGTTCAGGCCGGGCGAGCCGCCAATGGGTTGGAAAAATGGCAGGCCTTGGATGCCGACATCGATGTGGTGGAAGGACTTTATCGCGAGGGTCGCAGGCGGACACAAAACACCGCGCATGAGGTGCTGCTGGCGTCCCGGGAAACCCTGGCGTCTTCGAAAAACAGGGCCATCGCCCTGACTTTGATCGCCATTTCGGTGGGCCTTGTGCTGGCGGTAACGGTGTATCGCAAGATAGCCAAACCAATTCAGGACTTGTCGCAAGAGTTGCAGGTGTTTCAGCAATCACCCGATCTGAACATGCGATTCGAGGTGCGGTCCATGTCTGAGCTGGAAGTGATTTCGCGCTCCTTGAACATGCTGATGGATTGGGTGCGTGACAACGCCCGACAGCAAGAGATGCAGCGCGACATGATTTCGCGCATGGCCAACCATGACAATCTGACCGGCCTGCCCTTGTGGCGGTTGGGCAAAGATCGTTTGCTGATGGCGATGGCGCAGGCCGACCGAGCCCGCCAGAATTTTGCGCTGATGTTTCTCGATCTGGATGGTTTCAAGGCGGTCAACGACACCCATGGGCATGCCGCTGGCGATGCGGTGTTGAAAGAGGTTGCGCAGCGCTTGAGTCAGCAGTTACGTCATGTGGACACCGTGGCCCGCATAGGGGGCGACGAGTTTGTGGTCATCCTGGGCCCGGTGGCTGACGAGGCGGTAGCGCGGCACATTGGCGGGCGAATCATCGCTGCCTTGACGCACCCCATCCATTTTCAAGACCAGCCTTTGTTGGTGGGCGTCAGCATTGGTATGGCGATTTATCCCCAGCATGGCAAGGACGCCGACACCCTGCTCAAGGCGGCCGATCAGGCGATGTATGCGGTCAAGAGGGCGGGCAAGAACAACTTTGCTTTCGCGATGGACCCGAGCGACGCCTGACGGCGTTTCAAACGAGGGCTTCAGCCCTCCGCCCTTGGGCGGATAGGTGAATCACCGTGCCTTGCGGGATCAACTCCCAGCCGTCGTGGTCGCCTTCAAGTGGCTCAGAGGCAATCACCTCGCCCTGTGCTGCATAACGATGAAGGTACAGGGTGGGCGCCCGGCGGTCACTGGCAAAGCGGAAAGCGTGGATGTCCTTCCCGTTCGCCAGCGCGGCTGAAAAACGCAAGGGTTGCTCGATGTGCAGCACCTGCATCATGGCCAGGGTTTCATTCAGCACCTGCCCGACCGCCTGTGCCACCGGTTCGCCCATTTCCATGCGATTGATGATCATCAGGAAGAGTAATTCCGAGTCGGTGGCGCCGCGCCGGTGCTCGAACAAATGGTCAGGCAGGCGTGCCTCCATCGTCCGTCGCAGCTGCCCATAGCCGCCAATTTGCCCGTTGTGCATGAAGAGGTAGGGGCCGTAATGAAACGGGTGGCAGTTCTGCCGCGAGATTCCGGTGCCGGTGGCCGCGCGCACGTGGGCGAAGAACAGCGGCGAGCGCACATTGCTGCACAGGGCCAGCAGATTTTCATCCGACCAGGCGGGCATCACCTCGCGGTAGATCCCTGGGCTGTTGCGCTCCCCGTACCAGCCGATGCCGAAGCCATCGCCGTTGGTGACCGCCTTGGCTTCATCGGCACGCAGCGACTGTCGCACCAGGGAGTGCCGCGGCGCGCAAACCAACTCTTCCAAGAAAATCGCGTCACCCAGATAGGCTAAAAATCGGCACATGATGTGAAGGTAGCGACTGTTGAACGGGCGGTCAACTTGAACGCTTCGTTATGCTCGGGGACATGAAAATTTGGCTTCGCGATCTTTCTCTTTCGGCCATCGTGGCGGGCTTTGTAGCAGTTTTGGTGGGTTTCACCAGTTCGGTTGCTATCGTCTTCCAGGCGGCTCAGGCTTTGGGCGCCAGCCCGGCGCAAACAAGTTCATGGATGTGGGCCTTGGGCCTGGGCATGGGCTTCACCAGTCTGGGCCTGTCCTTGTGGACCCGCCAGCCGGTGCTGACGGCGTGGTCCACCCCCGGCGCGGCCCTGATCGCCGCCACCTCGGGGGTGCCGATGAGCGAGGCCATTGGCGCATTTCTGGTCTGTGGCGGTTTGATGGTGTTGTTTGGCGCCACCGGCTGGTTTGAGCGTTTGATGGATCGCATTCCCCTTGCGGTGGCCTCCGCCTTGCTGGCGGGTGTGCTGGCGCGGTTTGGCCTGGATGCAGTCTTGACCGTCAAGACCGCGCCGACACTGGTGCTGGCCATGGCGGGCGCTTATTTGCTGGGCAAGCGGGCCTGGCCGCGGTACGCGGTGCCCGGTGTCTTGCTGAGTGGCGTGGCGGTGGCGGCGTGGCAGGGGCGTTTGCAGTGGTCGGCGGTGGAGTGGGCCTGGGCGAAGCCGGTCTGGACCTCACCCAGTTTCAGCATGGCGGCCTTGATCGGCGTCGCGTTACCGCTGTTTTTGGTCACCATGGCGTCGCAGAACTTGCCGGGCGTGGCGGCGCAGCGCGCGTCGGGTTACACCACGCCGGTGTCGCGCAGCATCACCGTGACGGGCCTGGCCAGCGTGCTGTTCGCACCGTTTGGCGGTTATGCCTTCAATCTGGCGGCCATCACGGCGGCCATTTGCATGGGCCGCGAGGCGCATGAGGACCCGCGCCGTCGCTATGTGGCCTCCAGCATGGCGGGCGTTTTCTATATCGCTCTGGGTTTGGCGGGCGGTGCGGTGGTGGGGTTGTTGGCGGCATTTCCGCGGGAACTGGTGGCGGCGATTGCGGGGCTGGCGCTGCTAGGCACCATTGCCGGCGGCCTGAGTTCGGCCTTGAAAGAAGAAAAGCACCGCGATGCCGCCATCCTCACCTTTTTGGTGACCCTGTCCGGGTTGAGCGTGCTGGGCATCGGTTCCGCCTTTTGGGGCGTGGTGGCCGGCAGCATTTCCTTATTGGTGCAACACTTGCGGTCAAGATAGTGACCCGAACCCGTCTCTCCAGCCTGGACCTGATATGAAATTGCTATTCGTTGCCGACCCGATCGAGACCTTCAAGACTTACAAGGACAGCACCTTTGCGATGATGCGCGAGGCCGCGCGCCGTGGCCACGAGATCTGGGCCTGCGAGGTGTCGGACCTGGTGTGGCGCTCGGGCGGCCACGTGGTGGCGCGGCAGGCGCGGGCGCTCGTGTTGACGGGGCATGCCACCGATTGGTTCAACGTGACCGTCACGCAGGAGTTGGCGCTGAAAGACACGGGTGCCATCATCATGCGCAAAGATCCGCCGTTCGACAGTGAGTATTTCTACGCCACCCACTTGCTGGGCCAGGCGGAGCGTGAGGGCGCGCGCGTGTTCAACAAGCCAGCCGCCTTGCGCGACCACCCTGAAAAACTCGCGCTGATGGAGTTTCCGGAGTTTTGCGCGCCCACCTTGGTGACGCGCTCGCCGGCTGTGATCCGCGCCTTTCATGCCGAGCACCGGGACATCATTCTCAAGCCGCTCGATGGCATGGGCGGCATGGGGATTTTTCGTGTCGGTGCTGACGGCCTGAACCTGGGCGCCATCATCGAGACGCTCAATAAAGACGGCCGTGAAACCGTCATGGTGCAGCGTTACTTGCCGGAAATCGCCCAGGGCGACAAGCGCGTGCTGGTGATTGGTGGCGAGGTGGTGCCGTACTGTCTGGCGCGCATCCCGCAGGGTGGCGAGGTGCGCGGCAATTTGGCTGCGGGTGGCAAGGGCGTGGCGCAGCCCATCAGCGAGCGCGACCGTGAAATCGCGCAGGCCCTGGGCCCACGTCTGGCTGCACGCGGCCTCTTGCTGGTGGGCTTGGACGTGATTGGCGGTAGCCTCACCGAGATCAATGTGACCAGCCCGACCTGCTTCCAGGAAATTACCGACCAGACCGGCTTCGATGTGGCCAAGATGTTCATCGATGCGCTGGAGCGCGCGCTGGCAGGATGAAGACAGGCTCTCTGCTCCGGGCCAGCCCGATCGGCCAAAGGCTCAAAGCCTATCAACTCAACGGCCTGAGCGTGGCGGTGGGCGTGAGCCTGGTGCAGGCGGCGTTCAGTGCGGTCTTTGGCTTGCCGGTGGGGCTCGCCGCCGTGGGGGGGGGCGTGTTTGCCAGCCTGCCCGACGTGCCCAACCCGCCGTACCGCGTGTGGCGGCGGGTGATCCCGGCGGTGTTACTCGCCACGCTGGTGACCTTGGCCGTGGGCTTGCTACGGTCCTCCGCAGTCGG
Source organism: Roseateles koreensis (assembly GCF_028595305.1). Taxonomy (GTDB): domain Bacteria; phylum Pseudomonadota; class Gammaproteobacteria; order Burkholderiales; family Burkholderiaceae_C; genus Paucibacter_A; species Paucibacter_A koreensis. Next base: position 156,343 of record NZ_JAQQXS010000005.1, read on the forward strand.
CATGACGACCTTGATCGCGGTGATTGCCTTCGGCACCTTGATGGCGATGGCTTGGGGCGCGCGGGCCGGGCCTTTGTCTTTCACTGGGGTGCTGTCCTTGGTGTTTGCCATGGCTTGGCAGGCGCCGGCGGGCCCGCAGGAGGCGTTCACGCATGCTGGTTGGGTGCTGGCCGGGGCGCTGAGCTATTCATTGTGGGCGCGCTTCAGTGCGGTGCTGCTGCGGCGGCGCTACCGTGAACTTGCGGTGGCGGCTGCGTTGCGCGCCTGCGTGCAGCGCTTGCGTTCGCGGGCGGAGCGCATCCGTGGCGGGTTGTCGCTGGAGGACGCAGGTATTCGCGCCTCGATCGCCGACGACGTGGTGCTGGCCGAGGCGCTGCAGGCCGCGCGCGACCAGGTGTTTGCGGCGCAGCCTTCGGTGCACAGCCGGCGGCAGATCGATCTGGTGCTGGGCCTGATCGAGTTGCGCGACCTCTTGCTGGCCAGTCGGCTCGATCTGCATCTCTTGGGCGACGACGACGCGGCCTTGGCCTGGCGCATGGCACTCGCAGCCACCTTGCTGCCCCTGGCGGAAACGCTGGAGCAATTGGCAAAATTTGTGGAGCAGGGCGCGCCCTTGCCCGAGGTGTCGGTGCCGCAGTGGCGCGCGCAACTCATCACCCGCCTGGAGGCGGTGCCCGCGCCGGCGCATGACCCTCGGCGCCATCTGGTTGATGCACTGCAAAGCCGCATCGGCCACATGTTCGACGACATCGCCGCCATGGTGGCGCGCTGCCAGGGGCCCGATCGAGAGAACGCCTGGACCCGTGAGCAGCTGCAGCCCTTTGTGTCGCCTGAGGGTTGGCCGCTGGCCGCGCTCAAGCCGCACCTCACGCTGCAGTCCGGCGTGATGCGTCATGCGTTGCGGGGCACGTTAGCCTTGTCGCTGGCCTATGTGCTGGGCCTGATGTTGCCCTGGGCAGCCCACCCGCATTGGTTGGTGCTGAGCGTGGCGGTGGTGTTGCGGGGCAACCTGGAGCAGACCCTGGCGCGCCGCAACGACCGCATCATCGGTACCGTGATGGGCTGTTTGCTGGTGCTCGCCTTGGCGCATTTGCCCTCGCACGGACTGCTGAGTCTGGTCTTCGTGCTGGCGGTGGGCGTGGCGCATGCCTATGTGAATCAACGCTACCGGGTGGCGGCTACTGCGGCCACTTTGATGGCGCTGCTGCAGCCCTTGATGTTGCACGCGGGCACACGGCCGGCCGTGGCCGAGCGTTTGGCCGACACCGTCATCGGCGCACTGCTGGCCTGGGCATTTTGTTTTGTGCTGCCGGCGTGGGAGCGGCGCAGCCTCGGCCGCGTGTGCGCGCAATTGCGGGCGGCCTTGGCCCGCCATGCCGGCAATGTGTTGTGCTGGGCGCCCAATCCTGAGCAACAAATCGCACAGCGCCTGAGCCGCCAGCAAGCCTACACGGCCCTGGCCGCTCTGGCCGCAGCGGCACAGCGCACCCGTGTCGAGCCGCGCGAGGTGCGGCTGCCCGAGCGTGAGCTGGAGGCGGTGCTGAGCCATGGCTACCGGTTGATGGCGCTGTTGGGGGCGCAGCAGCAATTGCTGAACCGCCGGCGTGAGCGCCTGGATGCCGGGCAGGCGCCGGCCGCTCTGGCCACCAGCCTGGCCGCGCTGCAAGGCACCTTGAAGCGCGAGGTGAGTGGCCCCCTGAGTGGCGCCGCCTCGTCGACCTATCGCCCTGCGGCGTATGCCGGAGAAATCATCGGTGCCGGTTTTGAGTTGGACCGCGAAGATGCCAGCGATGCCGCGTCGACGGAGGTCTGGCCGCTTCACCTGAGCCAGCAGGATTTGAGCCCTTGGTTGCTGCGTCGCCTGGCGCTGTGCGAGCGTGAGGCGGCTGCGCTCACTGCGTCCATGCAGGTGCTGCTGGGCGCACAAGCTGGGGCCGGCACAACGGCGGCTTGAGTTGCGGCCTCAGCATTCAGCGCGGCTGCGTATATGCTGGGCCAAGCTTAGATTGAAGAAAGCCCGCCATGTTTGAAACGCTCTCCACTCACCGCAGTTTTGGTGGCCACCAGCGCCTTTGCCGGCATGATTCGGCTGAAATCGGCCTGCCCATGCGCTTTGCGCTTTTTGTGCCACCCGAGCCCCGGGCCTTGCTTGTGTTTCTCGCCGGGCTGACCTGCACCGAGGAGACCTTCACCATGAAGGCCGGCGCACAGCGCGTGGCCGCCGAATTGGGCTTGGCCCTGCTGATGCCTGACACCAGCCCGCGCGGCGCCCAGGTGCCCGGTGAGGCGGCGGCGTGGGACTTTGGCGTGGGGGCGGGTTTTTACCTCGACGCGACGCAGCCGCCCTGGGCGCAGCACTGGCGCATGGAGAGCTATATCACGCAAGAGTTGCTGCCTTTGGTGCGGGCCGATTTGCAGTTGCCGGCTGACCGCGTGGGCATTTCAGGCCATTCGATGGGCGGCCACGGAGCACTCACCCTGGCCTTGCGGCATCCGCAGTTGTTCCGCTCGGTTTCAGCGTTCGCTCCCATCGCAGCGCCCAGCCGCTGCGCCTGGGGGCAGAAGGCTTTTACCGGCTATCTGGGCCGCATGCAAACGGATTGGGCGGCACATGACGCGAGCGCGTTGATGGCGCAGCAGGCCAGGGCACCGTTCCCGCAGGGCATCCTGATCGACCAGGGCCTGGCGGACCAATTTCTGCTCGACATGCAATTGCAGCCCGAGGTGTTCGAGGCCGCCTGCAAGCAGGCGGGGCAGCCCCTGAACCTGCGCTGGCAAGCCGGCTACGACCATGGCTACTACTTCATCACCAGCTTCATCGAAGATCATCTGCGCCATCATGCGGCGCAATTGACGCATGAGTGATACCGCGTTGCGCGAGTTGCGGCGCCTGCCCGCGGGCGTCTGGGTGCTGGGCTTTGTGAGCTTGTTGATGGATATTTCCTCCGAAATGATCCACAGCCTGCTGCCGCTTTTCATGGTGACGGTGTTGCACGCCAGTACCCTGACGGTGGGCCTGATTGAGGGTGCTGCGGAGGCTACCGGGTTGATCGTCAAGGTCTTCTCCGGCGTCTTGAGCGACTACCTCGGTCGCCGCAAAGCGCTGGTGGTCACCGGGTATGTGCTGGGTGCCTTGAGCAAACCCTTGTTCGCGCTGGCGCCAGGCCTGGGACTGCTATTGACGGCGCGCCTGACCGACCGTATCGGCAAAGGCATTCGGGACGCGCCGCGCGATGCTTTGGTGGCCGATCTGGCGCCGCCCGCCATTCGCGGTGCGGCCTTTGGACTGCGTCAATCGCTGGACACGGTGGGTGCGTTCGTTGGCCCGTTGCTGGCGGTGGGGCTGATGTTGCTGTGGGCCAATGATTTTCGCGCCATCTTTTGGGTGGCCTTGTTGCCGGGCGCCTTGGCTGTGGCGTTGCTGGTGGTGGGTATTCAAGAGCCCCCGCGGGTCGTGGCGCCTGGTGAAGTGCGGGTGAATCCGATCCGGCGAGAAAGCTTGCGCCGCCTGGGGGCGAATTATTGGTGGGTGGTGATGATTGCCGCGCTGTTCACCTTGGCTCGGTTCAGCGAGGCATTTTTGGTACTGCGCGCCCGGCAGGTGGGGGTGCCCTTGGCGCTGGTGCCGCTGGTGATGGTGGCCATGAGCTTGGTGTACGCACTGGCGGCTTACCCGTTTGGCAAATGGTCTGACCGGGTTAGCAAGCCGCGACTGTTGGCCGCCGGTCTGCTGGTTTTGATTGCCGCCGATCTGGTGCTGGCCCGGGCCTCGCATTGGAGCCATATGCTGGGCGGCGTGGCACTTTGGGGTTTGCACATGGGCATGACGCAAGGCCTGTTGGCCACCATGGTCGCTGACACCGCGCCCAGTGATTTGCGCGGTACGGCCTACGGGTTTTTCAACCTGCTCAGCGGCGTGGCTTTGTTGTTGGCCAGCGGCGCCGCGGGATGGCTGTGGGACCGGCACGGGCCGGCCAGCACCTTTGGTGCGGGCGCCCTGTTCTGCGTACTGAGCCTGACCGTACTGGCTTTGCGTTATGGCCGCCGCCCTGGCACCAGGCGGCATGGAGCCTGAGAACAGTCAATCACGGTAAATCGAGCGCTTACTTGGGCGCTTCCGTGACCTGGTAGACCTGCTTGAGCAGATCGGCACCGATGCGTGAGGCCATTTCCTGGTGCACCGGCAACAGCTTTTTGCGCCAGACCTCGCGCTCAGCCGGCGTGAGGTCAATCACCTGGACCTTGGGGTTGGCTTTCAGCGCGGCCAATGCGTCCTTGTTTTCCTGGGCCACGAGTTGTTCTTCATACTCGGTGGCTTGCGCCACGGCCTTGTTCAGCACGGCCTGGACATCGGGCGGCAACCCGTCCCAGAACTTCTTGTTCGCGATCAGCGCATAGCCCGTGTGGGTGTGTTGGGTCAGCGTGATGAACTTCTGCACCTCATAGTATTTTTGCGAGGTGTAGCTGGAGAGAATGTTCTCCGTGCCGTCGACCACGCCCGACTGCAGGGCCTGATACACCTCCGAGAAGGGCATGGTCTGCGGCAAGGCGCCCATGGTGCGCAGTGAGGCTTCCAACACCTTGGAGGAGGGGATGCGCATCTTCAAACCCTTCAGATCATCGGGTTTGCGCAAGGGCTTGTTGGCCGAGAAGACGTGAAAGCCGCCACTCCAGTAGGCCAGCCCTTTGATGCCTTTGCTGCCCAGGGAGGCCAACAAATCCTGGCCGATCTTGCCCTGCGTGAGTTGCTGGAATTGCGCTTCTGTCTGAAAAATATAGGGCAGATCGAACATCTCAAACGACTTCGCACCCAGCGGCCCGAATTTGGACAACGAGGGCGCGAGCATCTGCACTGAGCCGATCTGCAGCGCCTCCAGTTCTTCCTTGTCTTTGTATAGCTGGCTGTTCGGGTACACCTCCACCTTCACCTGGCCATGCGAGCCTTCTTCGGCCAGTTGTTTGAATCGCAAGGCCGCCCGCCCCTTGGGCGTGTCGGGGGTGACGACATGGCTGAGCTTGATGACGATCGGCGCCTGCGCCTGGGCATTTGGTATGCCTGTAAATAGGGTGAGTGCGGCGACGGTGGCGGATGTGAACGCGCCAACGCGCAGGGTGAAGGTCGGTTGTGGCATGAGTGGGGTGCTCAAAATACGAGATCAAGGTGGGGACGCAACAGCCCCAAGATGGTAACGCTGCCCCCACCGTTTTTCAGCGCTTCATCAGTCCTCAGCCTTTAGCCCATGGCCGCACCGACACCCGGCAGCGCGTCCGCGGGCGTTGTTGCGGCTTGCTCCGCCGCGGGGAGGTTGCGTGTGACCCGCTCCAACTCGCTGAAGGCTTCGCCCACCAGTGCCATCAGGCGCGGCGCATCCGACACCTGGTTGTGGTCGGCGAACAGGCTGACCTGGATTTGCCCCGCGTAAGACATCAGCGCAAAGCCCACGCCCATGGTGCCGGCCTGCGGCACCCAGCAGGCCACGCGCGACAGGCGTGCACCCGCCAGATAGCGGGGTTGCGGCGGGCCTTCCACATTGGTCAGCACCACCGAGCCCTTGGAGGTGAAAATCTTCAGCAGCAGGCTTTGCAGTACGCGCGGCAAAAAGCCCGTCAGCGTCAGGAAAAACATGGTGGCATGCGGCTGGTGCGACGCCTTGATCGCACGCATGTGCCGGCTGGTCTGGCGCAGTTGCTCGCAGGGGTCGGGCTCGGTGCTGGCCAAGTTCACCGCCACCAGGCCGAAGTGATTGCCCAGCAAGAAAGCGTCGCCCTTGTTGCGCAGATTGAAGGTGACAGCGCCCCGCACGGCGCGCTTGTCCACGTCTTCACCTTGTTCCTGTAGGTAACGCCTTAGCGCATTGGACACGGCAGCCACCCACACATCGTTGATGGTGGCATTCATGCGCTTGGCCACGCTGCGCACCTGGGCAAGATCCAGCGGCGGCAGGATCAGCAGCGACTTCTCTTTCGTCAGCGGGCGCTTGAGTTGCGTGTGCAGGTCGGGGCGCAAAAAGGTCAGTCGAGCCAGTTGCGCGGTGATCTTGCTCCAAAACAGGACGCGGTGCGCCTTTTTGCACAAAGGGTTGACACTGGCCCGGCAGTGGCGGGGGTGCCCCTCCAGCGCCGGCGCGAAACCGTGGTCGCTGCTGTCGTCGGTGAGGTGCTTGAGCACGTGGACCAGGCCTTCGCCATCGGTGATGCAGTGATGCAGGCGGAACACGATCGCATACCCGTTGCCCTGATGCTGCACCACCTGCATATGCCAGAGTGGGCGGTCGTGGGGCAAGGCGTCCAGGGCCTGCCCGGTGAAGTGCTGCTGCAATTCTGTGTCGGTGAAATGTCCGTCCAGCACCGTCAGCTCAACATGCCGGCGGATGTCGAAGCGTTCGTCTGTCACCCAGCAAGGCGCGCCCCAGCGCTTGCTGACGATCTGGGTGAAGCGCGGGTAATTGGGCAGCCGATGCTCGATGGTGGCGCGCAAGCCTTCAAAGTCCAGCACTCCGTCGAACATCAGCACGCTGTTGATCACCATGAGATTCCTGGCGGCGTCCATGCGAAACCAGGAATAGTCTCGGCGCGTCATGGCGGTTGGGCTGGGATGGATCATGGCGGGCACCTTGGGTCGGGAATATCGGCCACGCCATGATGCGCAGGAGTCCCCGCTTCGCGCTGACTTTGCGAGCCAAGTTCTTGGGTTTGCGTACCCTCCATTTGATCGGGAGGGAGAACCCCAGGGCGTTTTGTGGCGCCAAAACCCCTGGATTTGTGGGGAGGGGAGGAGTAGCCCCAATTGCCTAGCGCAGGCGCCTGCCGTGTGTTGCATGCCTAGGTTTGACACTCACCTGGCCATCTGGCGGGAAGTTTCTGGTGGCCTGTTTTTCGTACAGGCCCCGCGTCGGGGACAATCGCGGTCTATGGCAGTCCTATCCATCTCCAATGCCCATCTCGCTTACGGCCACGTTGCCTTGCTGGATGGCGCCAATTTCTCACTCGAAACGGGTGAGCGTGTCGGCCTGATTGGCCGCAACGGTACCGGCAAATCGTCGTTGCTGAAAATCCTCGCCCAGATCGATAAACTCGACGACGGGCTTTTGCAGTTGCAGCAAGGACTCACCAGTGTTTACGTGCCTCAGGAGCCCGCCTTGCGGCCCGAGGCGAGCATCTTCGATGTGGTCAGCGAAGGCGTGGCGGAAGCCAAGGCCCTGCGCGAGCGCTATGAGCGCTATGACCCCGAGGACGATCTGGAGTGGGTGCAGGAGCGCATCGAGCACATCGGTGGCTGGACCTGGGAGCAGCGCGTTGATGAAACCCTGCAACGCCTGAATCTGGACGGCTCGCGCATCGTGGGTTCGCTCTCCGGTGGCTTGAAAAAGCGCGTGGCGCTGGCCCGCGCTCTGGTGGCCCAACCTGATGTGTTGTTGCTGGACGAGCCCACCAACCACTTGGACCTCGACGCCATTACTTGGCTGGAAGAGTTGCTCAATAACTTCAAGGGCAGCCTGCTGCTGATCACCCACGATCGCAGCTTTTTGGACAACGTGACCAACCGCATCGTCGAGTTGGATCGCGGCCAATTGCGGGGCTACCCCGGCAACTTTGCCGCCTTCACTGCCGCCAAGGCTTATGAGTTGGAAAATGAGGCGCTGTTCAATGCGCGCTTCGACAAGATTCTGGCGCAGGAAGAAATCTGGATCCGCAAAGGCGTGGAGGCTCGCCGCACGCGCAGCGTGGCCCGCATCCAGCGCCTGGAAACCATGCGTCTGGCCCATGCCGCACGCCGCGATGTGCAAGGCAAGGTCAAGCTGGACATCGACACCGGCGGCGCCAGCGGCAAGATCGTGGCGGAGCTGGATTCGGTCAGCAAGAGCTTTGGTGGCCGCACCATCGTGCGCGACTTCACCGCAACCATCCTTCGGGGCGACAAGGTCGGCCTGGTGGGGGCCAACGGCGCCGGCAAGACGACGCTGTTGAAAATGATCCTCGGCCAGTTGGCGCCCGACAGCGGCACCGTGCAGATGGGCAGCAAGATCAATGTGGCCTATTTCGACCAGATGCGCGATGTGCTGGATCTCGACGCTACCTTGGCCGACACCATCAGCCCGGGCAGCGAGTGGATTGAAATTGGCAGCCAGCGCAAACATGTCAAGAGCTATCTGGGCGACTTCTTGTTCTCGCCCGCGCGTGCCAATTCACCGGTGAAGAGCCTCTCCGGCGGCGAGCGCAACCGCCTGCTGCTGGCCCGTTTGTTCGCCCGCCCGGCCAACGTGCTGGTGTTGGACGAGCCGACTAACGACCTCGACATTGAAACCCTGGAGCTGCTCGAAGAACTGCTGGCAGACTACGACGGCACTGTGTTTTTGGTGAGTCACGATCGGCGCTTCCTGGACAACGTCGTCACCTCCACCATCGTCAACGAGGGCGATGGGCGCTGGCGCGAGTACGAAGGCGGCGTGCAGGACTGGCTGGTGCAGAGCAAGCGGGCTGCGGCCTTGAAGGCCAAGCAGGAAGCCTCGGCACCGGCCTCCGCTGCTGCTGCTGCGCCCGCTCCGGCAGCCGCGCCTGTGGTATCCCCCGACGCCCTGGTGGTGAGCAAGCCGCGCAAGCTCAGCTACAAAGAGCAGCGCGAGCTGGACGAACTGCCCGCCAAAGTCGCCGCGCTCGAAGCCGAACAGGTGCAGCTGAATGCCTTGCTCAACGGCACCGAGCTCTACACGCAGGGGGCCGCCCGCATTGCCGAGGTGACGGAGCGCGCAGGCCAGCTGGACGACGAATTGCTGGCGCTGATGGAGCGCTGGGAAACGCTCGACGCCAAGTAGAGCCGGCAGGCCCGGGTTCATGCACAAGTACAGGCACAAACCCGGTCACAAACATTGAAAGGAGAAAGAATGGATCTGCAGCAGGAATGGCTGGCGCTACAGAGCAAGTTCGAGGCCTATGAGTTTGTGGCCTGGGCCAACAAGCTGGCTGCGCTGTTGTTGCTCGCGCAGCTGCACCCGGGGCGCTTGGTGCTGGCGCTGGTGGCGGTGTTGTGGCTGCAGGAGGCTGTGCTCAAAACCTTTCAAAGCCGCCTGGGTGCGCGTTTGTTGACGGTGGAGCAAGGCCTGCGCAGGGACGCCCCCGACGCGTATGGCGCTGGGGCCATGCAATTGCACAGCGACTGGCAAGCCGCTCGCCCGGGAACTTTCAAGTTACTGGCTCAGGTGTTGAGCCAGCTTTTGCGTCCGACTGTGGCCTTTTCCTACGTGTTGTTGTTGGGCCTGGGCTGGGTCCGCATGGGCTTGTGGACAGGCGCCTGGTTTTGAGAACTTGCGTCCATTTCCATTTCCATTCCCATTCCCGCTTCCTCAACGGCAGCCGCAGCGGGTGTTAGATTCGCAGGGAGATTTCTCCCAAACCCTCAAACCCGACGTGTAGCGTGTCGCCGGCTTGAATGCCGCCCACGACCAGCCAAGCGCCCGTGGTGACCACGGTGCCTGCCGGAACGGTGGCGCCATGGCGCGTCAGATGGCGCAGCCAGGCGGGCACCAGCCAAGCCGGGGTACCCAGTGGGTGGCTGCCTTGCGCACGCACGGGGGGCGCTTCGTTACGTTGAATCCAGCAGCCGAGTGTTGACCAATCGGGTAGTTTGCCCGGCGTGATGGCCTGCCACGGGCCCAGCGCCAGTGCGCCGTGCGTGAGGCAGTCGGCCTGACGCAACAAGGCTGGTGTGCTGCTACTCTCCTGCCAGCGCGAGGCCACCAATTCGGCGGAAACCGCGAAAGCATCCACGTACTGCAAAGCCTCGGCCGGGTTCAGTGCAGCCGCTTGGGCCGGTGTGACAGGGGTGCCCAGGCGCAGCGCAATTTCGGCCTCCACACACAGGAGGCGCAGCGCCAGGTCTTGAAAGTCTGCCGGGCTGGTGCGTACGCCGGCGGGTGCCAGCGGCGCATGGCTCAAGGCGGCATCTCGTGCCGCGCCACCGCTTTTCCAGTGGCGGACCGGTAGCCGGGTTGGTGTGCCTGCAGAGGCCTCCGTTGCGTCCGGCAGTGGGTGCCAGGCCAACTGTTCGCTGAGTGCCTCCTGCACGGCGTAGGCGGTCGCCTCGTCAGGTACGGCAGTTTGCCATTCGGGGGCTCGCAGCGCCTGCGATGTGCCCCAGGTCCGGGCCAGCGCGGCGGCCAGGGCCAGGTGAGCGGCCAGGGGCTTGGGGTCTTGCGTCATGCTTGAGAAGCGCCGCAGCAAGCGGTGCGTGGGTTGGCGGTAGCCGCATCCTACGCAAAACTTGCGTGCTCATTGGGGGCGATCTTCTTTGCCGCTCACTTCATCGTGAAATTGACGGCGATCCCGTCCACGGTCTGGTTGACCTTGACGTCCAGCAGCGAGATGTTGCCTGCCGAGTCCACCGTGAAGTCGAGTTGGGTGGTTCCGATCTGCTGCTTCAGTGCATTGAATTCTGTGTCGATGATGGACACAAGCGCTGTATCAGCGCTGGAGCCTGCCGACACGACATAGGTCTCCACGCTGTTGCCTGTGGCGGTGGCCATGCTGGCATCGGTGTAGCAGGACTCGCTCAGGATCTGCCCCGTGGCACCCACCGTTGCGGTGTCTGCAGGTGGCGTGTAGCTGGTCACCACGCAGTAGCTGCCGCTGGCGGATGAACCCAGTGGTTTGCCGGTGCTGGCGTCTTGGTAATAGTTGCTCAAGTTTGAGAGTGGCGTGACGGTGCCGTTGATCGTCAATGACCCCGCAAGCGTCGCCGAGCCTTGCAGGGCCGCTTGGCCATTGAAGGTGGTGCTCACTGTGGCAGACGCCACTGTCATTGTGGCGGTGCCGGTGAAGCCGAGCGATTGCCCGTTGTATGTGGCAGTGCCGACGATGTTTGATGTCTTTTGGAGATTGCCGCCACGCGCCTGCTTGGCCGCTGCAGAGAGTGCAAAGGCCTTAGCGCTTGGCGTGTCGCTGTTGGACGAACCACCTCCGCAGGCGCTGAGTGCTAGCGCGGCACCGGCGATACAGGCGGTGTAGGCCGCACGCCGGCCGGTGCTGGCAAATTTTTTCTGGCGAATCAGTTGCATTGGAATCAGTCCGTGTTGGGGTTTGCTCATGCCTATTTTCTCGATTCAATGAACCTCGTGGCGTATCGCCAACCCGTCAAGTTAGGGGTATTTTCAGGTGCTTTGTACCTGTTGCTGTAACCACCTTTCCGCCGTCAATGCCGCCCGCTTTTATCTCGACGAAATTGCGCCAGGAGCTTCCAGAACTGCGCGTCTTGCGAGGTTGCAAAATTGATGCGCATCAAGGTGCTGGCACGCCGCGTTGGGCTGAACAAGGCGCCTGGCGCGATCAACCAGTTTTGGTCCATCATGCGCTGGGCCAGCCGTTCGGTGTCCATGCCGGTGTCGATCCAGCCGAACAGGCCGGCCGCGGGCGTCACGGCTTGGCAGCCCGCGCTGACGGCCAGCCGCAAACTGCGCTGCCGCGCTGCGTCGAGGTGGCTCATCACCCGCTCGGCATGCCGGCGCAGCAGGCCTTTTTCAAGGCAGTGCGCCACAGCACGCTCCGGCACGGGGCTGGTGGTGAGGGTGCTGATCAGTTTGAGTTCGGTCAACCGGGCGATCCGCTCGGAGTTGGCTGCGACATAACCGACCCGCCAAGCGGGCGTCAAAATCTTCGAAAAGCCCGACACATAGACGGTGCGGCGCAGGCCGTCCAAGGCTGACAGCCGAGGCATGTGGGTGGGGGCAAGAAAGGCGTAGGTGTCGTCTTCAACGATCAAAAAATTGCCCTGCTCAGCCATGCGCAGCAATTGGTAGGCATTGGCCAGGGACAGACTGTTGCCGGTGGGGTTGTGCAGGACCGAGACCGTCACATAGAGCTTGGGCGCGTGCTGTGCCACTAGTTGCGCCATCACCGCCAAGTCGGGCCCGTCCGCGCCGCGCGGCACGGGCAGCAAACGCATGCCGGCCTGGCTCAGGCGGGCAAATTCAATCGCCCAGCCCGGGTCGTCCACCAAGACGGCATCACCGGGTTGGAGCAGGCTGCGGGTCAACAAGTCCAGGGCATGCGTGGCGCCAACCGTGGTGACGATCTGCTCGGGCGCGGCATTGAGCCCGATGTCGCTCAGGCGTTGGGCCAGGGCGACGCGCAGGCGTGCGTCGCCGGCTGGTTCACCATAGTGCAGGGCCAGTTGGGCGCTGGCGTCTCCTTCGCTCAGCACCTTGCGCATGGCGGTGTGGATCATGGGCAGGTCCAGCCACTCGGCGGGCAGGGTGCCCAGGCCGGGTGCGCGCTTGGCATCGGCCTGGAACATGCCGCGGATCAGGGCGCTGGCATCCACCGGTGTGTGACGTACCGGCGCGGCGTTGATTGGCGTACGGGCGGGGGTGGGCATCGATTCACGCACGAAGAAGCCCCGCTGCTTGCGGGCCTCCAGCAAGCCCTGGGCCAGCAACTGGTCGTAGGCGGCCACCACCGTGTAGGGGCTGACGTTGTGATGGCGCGCGCACTCGCGTACTGAGGGTAGGCGTTGGCCGGGCAGAAGCAGTCTTTGCTGAATGCGTTCTGCATAACGGGCCGCCAGCTGTTTCGCCAGTGGGGTGCTCGCTTCACGGGAGAGCGCGGGGGTGCTTGTGTTGGTGGGCATACCAATACAGACGTTGAGTTTGTGTTGTTGAGTGTATTGGTTCTGTATCAGTGATGTCGATAGACTGGGCCGGCAATCTGCCCAATTTGCCGGTTCGGCGGCGGCAGCGATTCACGCAAGGATTCGGACATGGATGTGCAAACGGTTTTGGCGGTTTCCAGCTTCGCCACAGTCACCTCGATCACACCCGGGCCCAACAATATGATGCTGCTGGCCTCTGGGGTGAATCACGGGCTTCGCGCCACGGTGCCGCATATTTTGGGCATCAGCGTGGGTTTTTTTGTGCTTCTGGTAGCGGCAGGCCTGGGGGCCGGGGCTTTGCTGGCGCAATGGCCGCAGCTGCATCAGGGGCTCAAGGCGCTCGGTGTGGGCTATATGGTGTGGTTGGCCTGGAAACTTTGGCATGCTGAGTCGTCGGCCGTCCCTGCTATTCCTGTTTCAGCCACGGTGCCGGTCACTGGGACACTCCCGCAGGTGGCGTCGCGTCCCATGAGTTTTTGGGGTGCGGCAGCATTTCAGTGGGTCAATCCCAAGGCCTGGATGATGGCGCTGGGCGCGGTGGCGGGTTTCATCGGCCCGCACGGCGGCGTGTGGGCGGTGCTCGTGCTGGGGGCTTTGTGTGCGGCGGTGAATTTGCCTTGCGTCAGCCTGTGGGCCTTTGGCGGCGCCAAGTTAAGTGGCTGGCTGGCGCAGGACTCACGCCGGCGCCGCTTCAATGCAGTAATGGCGCTGTTGTTGTTGGCCAGCATCTGGCCGATGTTGAACGCTTGACCCCACGGTTTGGTGAGCGTGATTGCAAAATCACCTCACAATCAAGTTCTTGAATATGCCTTGTTGCAGAGAATCGGAGACGAATCAGATGTTGTCCACGCCACCTTCAGCTTTCCATTTGGCGCGCCGTGCTGCGCGCATGAATCCGTCCATCATCCGCGAGATTCTCAAGGTCACCGAGCAACCCGGCATTTTGTCCATGGCCGGTGGTTTGCCTTCGAGCGACACGTTTCCTGTCAGCGAATTGAAGGCGGCCTGTGAGCATGTGCTGACCCACACCCCGAGCGAGGCTTTGCAGTACGCCGCCAGCGAAGGATTCGGGCCATTGCGTGAATGGGTGGCAGAGCGCGCCAAGACGCTCGGGATGAAGGTTTCGCCCGATCAGGTGCTGATCACCAGCGGCTCTCAGCAGGGCTTGGACTTGGTCGGCAAAATCCTGTGTGATGCCGGCGCCCCGGTGGCGGTTGAAACCCCGACCTATCTGGGCGCGCTGCAGGCCTTCACCCCCTACGAGCCGATTTTTGCCAGCCTGGACAGCGATGAGCAGGGCGTGTCGCCAGCGGCTTTGGCCCGTCTGCCGCATGACGCGCCCGGCACGCGCTTTGCCTATTTGTTGCCCAATTATCAAAACCCCACCGGCCGTGTCATGAGTGCGGCGCGGCGTGAGGAGGCCATGGCGGCCGCACGCTCCGCCGGTGTACCGGTGGTGGAAGATAACCCCTACGGCGATTTGTGGTTTGACGAGGCGCCCTTGCCGTCGTTGAGTTCGCTATGGCCCGAAGGGTCGATCTACCTGGGCAGTTTCTCCAAGGTGCTGACGCCGGGATTCCGCTTGGGCTACATGATTGCGCCGCCGGCCTTGTATCCCAAACTCCTGCAGGCTAAGCAGGCCGCCGACCTGCACACGCCGGGCTTCAATCAGCGGGTGGTGTATGAGGTAATCCGCAACGGCTTTCTGGATCAGCACGTGCCGAAAATCCGCGCGCTCTACAAAGCCAATCGCGATGCCATGGCCCAGGCGCTCCAACAGCATTTGCCGCCGGGCTGTGAATGGCAAACGCCCAAGGGCGGCATGTTCTTCTGGGTCCGTTTGCCGGAAGGTCTGGACGCAATGGCCCTGCTGCCCAAGGCGGTGGACGCGGGCATCGCCTTCGTGCCCGGGGCGGCCTTTTATGCCCATGCGCCGGACCCACGCACGCTACGTCTGTCGTTCGTGACGCTCACGCCGACTCGAATCGGTGAGGGCGTGGCCATTCTCGGGCGGGTGTTGCGTGAAGCGCTGCAACTCTCAGCCGAGCACGCACCATGAGTTTGCAAGCCCGACGCTTTGCGCAGGTGGACGTGTTCACCGCCATGCCATTGCGAGGCAACCCGCTGGCGGTGGTGATCGATGGTGAAGGCTTGAGTGAAGCGGCGATGGCGGCTTTCGCCCGCTGGACCAACCTCAGCGAAACCACCTTCATCCTTCCGCCCAGCGATCCGGCGGCGGACTACCGGGTGCGCATCTTCACCCCCGGCGGTGAACTGCCTTTTGCGGGCCACCCGACACTGGGTACGGCCCATTGCTGGTTGATGCACGGGGGCATTCCCAAGGCCAAGGGCATGGTTGTGCAGGAGTGTGGCATCGGCTTGGTGCGTGTGCGCCGCGTGGCCGATCGCAACAAGGAGCGGCTGTCGTTTGCTGCGCCGCCGCTGCGCCGCTCCGGCCCTGTCGAGCCGGAGGTGCATGCCCAGGTCCTGCGCGCCCTGCAAGTCGGCGCTGACGATGTGCTGGACGTGCAGTGGGTGGACAACGGTCCGCAATGGCTCGCCGCCAGACTGAAAAACGCGGAGGCGGTGTTGGCCCTTCGCCCGGATTTCATCGCCATGGCGGGGCTCAAGCTGGGTGTGGTGGGAGCGTATCCCGCCGGCTCGCCGCAGCAGTTCGAGGTGCGAGCCTTCGTGCCCGGGCTGGGCGTGCCGGAAGACGCCGTCACCGGTAGCCTGAATGCGGGTTTGGCCTTGTGGTTGCAGGGTGCTGGTCTGGCACCGGCACGTTATGTGGCCGCGCAGGGCGCCGCTTTGGGCCGGGCCGGGCGCATCTATGTGCAGCGCGACGACGCGGGTGAAGTCTGGATCGGTGGCGACGTGACGCCGCTGATCGAAGGGCAAGTGCGGTTGTGATCCGGCGTTAGGTGTCGTTCGGAGTGCTGTGATGTTGAAAATCCTGGGCAAGGCCGCCTCTATCAATGTGCGCAAGGTGTTGTGGACCTGCGCCGAGTTGGGGCTGGACTTTGAGCGCGAAGACTGGGGGGCGGGCTTTGCTGACACGGCACAGCCGCAGTTTCTGGCCCTGAACCCCAATGCCATGGTGCCCGTGTTGATCGATGGCGATTTCGTGCTGTGGGAGTCCAACGCCATCTGCCGCTATCTGGCGACACGAGAGGGTAGTACGCCCTTGCTGCCCGTTGAGCCGCGCCCGCGAGCGCTTGTGGAGCAGTGGATGGACTGGCAAGCGGGTGAATTCAACAACGCTTGGCGCTATGCCTTCATGGGTCTGGTGCGCCAGAGCGTGGCGCATCAAGACCCCGTGCAACTTGCCGCGAGTGTGGCCGCTTGGCATCGGCATGCGGCCATCTTGGCCCGGCAACTCGAAACCACGGGCGACTACGTGACAGGCCCGCAATTCACCTTGGCGGATGTCGTGCTGGGATTGTCGGTCCATCGGTGGGTGCAGGCGCCTTTGCCGGAGCGCCCCGCGCTGCCGGCTTTGAATGCCTATTACGCGCGCTTGAGTGAGCGTGCCGGTTTTATGGTGCACGGCCGAAATGGCCCGCCCTGAAGGCCCGGCTGCCGCCAAGCCAGCGCGTTGAAACGATCGGCTGCTAACGCTGCAACGCTGCTGCAGGCAAGCTTCCTTTGAAAGTCGAACAGCGTTGCTGCGGTTACGACGGGTTACGAGCTTAGGATGGCGAGTTGCGCCATCTTCTGTTTGCCTTGCTCTTGAGTTCCCGCCATGCCTGCCAATGAGAAATTGTTCCAAGTCGAATTGGCAGGAGTCATTCCCGCCACCTTGGGTGAGTCGCCGCTGTGGGATGTAGCAACGCAAAGCTTGTTTTATGTCGACATCGCTGAGCGACAGGTCTTGTGCCTCGACCCCGCTAGCGGTGGCCTGCGGCGTTGGCAACTCGATAGTGAACCGGGTTGCATCGCCTGGGTCGAAGGCGGCGGCTTGCTGGTGGCGCAGCGCAACGGCCTGTGGCGGCTTGATCCAGATACGGGCGCGCATGTGCGATTGGCGGCTGCGCCCTTCGATGGCACCAAACAACGATTCAATGATGGCAAGCCAGACGCGCAGGGGCGCTTCTGGGTCGGTACCATCGATGATGCCCGTCTGCCAAACGCCGGGCTGTACCGTTATGCCGACGGCGCCATGACTTGCATGGCTGACGGCATCGTGACCTCCAACGGCCTGGCCTGGAGTCCGGATCAAAAGCAACTTTACTGGTCAGACACCAAAGCGCATGAAATCTATGCGCTGGATTTCGACGTCACCACCGGCGCGGTGGGCGAGCGCCGGGTGTTTGCGCGCTTCCCTCCGCGGGCCGCCGGCCAGCCCTTGGCAAACTACGGGGGGCGTCCCGATGGCGCGGCTGTTGATGTCGACGGGTGCTATTGGGTGGCCATGTTCGAGGGGCAGCGTCTGCTGCGCCTCTCGCCAGAGGGGCAGGTGTTGCAAGATCTTGCGTTGCCGGTGCGCTGCCCGACCATGCCCACCTTTGGCGGCCCTGATCTGCGCACGCTCTATGTCACCACGGCTCGTGAAAAACGCCCCGCGGAGGAGCTGGCAGCCCAGCCTTGGGCCGGTTGTGTCCTTAAAATCAGGGTCGAAATCCCGGGGCTGGCGCCCTGCAAGGTCCGGCTCTCCGCCTGAAACTGAGCGGTTGGTGCCTCCTGTAACGGGGCCTCTTAGCACCAGGCTTGGGCATGTGGCTCTAAAAAGACACGGGTTTGCCCATATAATCTATGGGTTTTGCCGACAGGCGTTCCAAAAGTCATGGCTGAGATCAAGGGCGACAGGGGTAACTTGGCTGTAAGCCAAATGCCCCAGACTTCTGGGCTGGCTGCGGAATCAACGCAGCAGCAACAGTCACAACAACAGGAGAAGACCTACCGGTCAACGTCTGATTGGGGTGATGAGGTTGAAGACCCGGATTTCAAGGCCCTGACGCGTCAAGAGGCTCAGACCTTGGCGATCAAGTACCCGTCCATATCGCCTTGGCGGGTGGTTGCAGTTCAGGCTGTGACTGGCGTGGCGGTGGCTTTGCTCTGGTGGGTTTTCACCGGGCAGGGCAGCAAAGGGTGGTCGGCACTGAGTGGTGCGGCTGCCGTGGTTTTGCCCAATGCCTTGATGGCCTGGGGCATGACCGGGCTCTCCAGAGGGATCCCTGGCGCTGAGGTGCTGGGGTTCATGTTCTGGGAGTTGATCAAGATAATGACGGCCGTTGCAATGCTTGCAGCGACTGCGGTATGGATGCCGGATCTGAGTTGGCCAGCCTTGCTGGTGGCTTTGGTCGGGTGTTTGAAAGTTAATTGGTTGACCCTGTTTTGGCAGGGTCGCTTGAACAAAGTTAAGCGAGACGGAATCTGACGATGGCAGCCGAAGAGCACGCACAACACGCACCGAATGCGGGTGAGTACATCCAGCACCATTTGCAGCATATGCAAATGAATTTCTCGGGTGAAATGGTCAAACAGGCCAAGATTGTCGACTTCAGTCTGTTCAATCTGGATTCGTTGATCTATTCGTCCATTCTTGGCTTGATCGGGTGTTTCCTGCTGTGGCGTGCGGCTCGCGCGGTCACGTCCGGCGTGCCGGGGCGCTTCCAGGCGGCGGTTGAAATTCTGGTTGAAATGGTCGAGACCCAGGCCAAGGGCGTGATTCACAACGCCACCAGCCGCAAGGTGATCTCGCCTCTGGCGTTGACCGTGTTTGTCTGGATCTTCCTGATGAACTTCATGGACATGCTGCCTGTCGACCTGCTGCCCAAGCTCTGGGGCGACTACAACGCTTCCATCGGTCACGATCCGCACCATGCCTTCATGCGTGTGGTGCCCACTGCTGACTTGTCGACCACCCTCGGCTTGTCGACCAGCGTCTTGTTGATGTGTTTCTTTTACAGCGTCAAGATCAAGGGCATCGGCGGTTGGACGCATGAGTTGCTGGCAGCACCTTTTGGTGACAAGTGGTTCCTGTACCCGATCAACTTCTTGATGCAACTGATTGAATTCGCTGCCAAGACCGTGTCTCACGGCATGCGACTGTTCGGCAATATGTTCGCCGGTGAACTGGTGTTCATGCTGATCGCGCTGATGGGCGGCGTCTGGGCCTGGGACTTGAACCCCTTGACAGGTGGTTTCTGGCTCGGCTTCGGCCACCTCGTGGCGGGCACGGTGTGGACGCTGTTCCACATCCTGATCATCACGCTTCAGGCCTTCATCTTCATGATGTTGACCCTGATCTACACCGGCCAAGCGCACGATCATCACTGATCTGTACTTGTCTGTCATTCGGTTCTAGTTTTACCCTTCGTTTCTTTTTTTCTTTTCTTTCAATTCCATTCAGGAGCAAATCATGGAAAACATCCTCGGTCTCGTCGCGCTGGCTTGCGGTCTCATCGTTGGTCTGGGCGCTCTGGGCGCTTCTATCGGCATCGCGCTGATGGGTGGCAAGTTCCTGGAATCTTCGGCTCGCCAACCTGAGCTGATGAACGAACTGCAAACCAAGATGTTCATCTTGGCTGGTCTGATCGACGCCGCTTTCCTGATCGGCGTGGCTATCGCTCTGCTGTTCGCATTCGCCAAGCCTTTCGCCATCTGATTGATGGGCCCTTTCACAGTTGAAAGGATAGCTCTGTGAATATCAACGCAACCCTGTTCCTGCAAGCGATCGTTTTTGCGATCCTTGTGTGGTTCACCATGCGCTACATCTGGCCTCCAGTGATGAAGGCCTTGGATGAGCGTGCGCAGAAGATCGCTGACGGTTTGGCCGCAGCTGACAAGGCAAAGTCCGAGTTGGCCAACGCGAACAAGAAGGTCGACGAGCAATTGGCTCTGACTCGCAACGAAACCACCAAGCTGTTGGCCGACGCTGAAAAGCGCGCGGCTGCCATCGTGGCGGCGGCTGCCGGTCAAGCGCAAGAGAAGGCTGCCAAGATCGTGGCTGATGCGCAAGCTGAAGCCGACGCGTCGTCCGTGCGTGCCCGTGAAGTCCTGCGCGAGCAAGTGGCTGCACTGGCCGTCAAAGGCGCTGAGCAGATTTTGCAGCGTGAGGTCAATGCCAGCGTGCACGCCGAGTTGCTGGGTCGTCTGAAGACGGAACTGTAATCATGGCCGAGCTCGCAACCATTGCCCGTCCGTACGCCGAAGCGCTGTACCAGGTCGCCCAAAAGCATGACCTGCAAGCTTGGGCTCAAAAGCTCGACGTGTTGGCGGTGGTGTCGCAAGACGCTGACTTGAGCCAATTCGCCGACTCGCCCAAGTCCACGCCTGAGCAGGTGCTGGCCGTTTTGACGGCCGCTGCCAAGCAAGAGCTGACCCCCGAGCTGCTGAACTTTCTGCAGACGGTGATCGCCAATGGCCGCCTTGGCGCGCTGCCTGAGGTGGTGGCGCAGTTTCATGCGCTGGCCAATGCGGCAGCGGGCGTGGCTGACGCCCAAATCTTCAGCGCTTACCCCATCGAGCCGGCACAGCTGGCCGACGTGGTGGCGACGCTGGAGAAGCGTTTCGGTCGCAAGCTCTTGCCTCAAGTCACGCTGGAGCCCACGCTGATTGGCGGTATCCGCGTGGTGGTTGGCGACGAGGTGCTGGACACCTCGGTCAAACACCGCCTGGAACGCATGAAAGTGGCGCTCACCGCTTGATTGCGGCGTAACGCGACGACGACACCTAACCGTTCATCCCTGCGTCGGGTGCTGTGGCAAAAATGCTCGCAGCAGCCCGGCCAGGTGGGAGCCTCGCAATGAATTTGAATCCTGCAGAAATTTCCGAACTGATCAAGAGCCGTATTGAGGGTCTTGGCGCTTCGACCGACGTGCGCAACCAAGGTACGGTTGTGTCTGTGTCCGACGGCATCTGCCGCATCCACGGCCTGTCCGATGTGATGCAAGGCGAAATGCTGGAATTCCCCGCTGGTGCTGATGGTCAACCGACCTTCGGCCTGGCCTTGAATCTGGAGCGCGACTCGGTCGGCTCCGTGATTCTGGGTGCCTACGAGCACATCTCCGAAGGCGATACCGTCAAGTGCACGGGCCGCATTTTGGAAGTGCCGGTTGGCCCCGAGCTGATCGGCCGCGTGGTCAACGCCCTGGGTCACCCCATCGACGGCAAAGGCCCGATCAACGCCAAGATGACGGACGTGATCGAAAAGGTTGCTCCCGGCGTGATCGCCCGTAAGTCTGTGGATGAGCCCGTGCAAACCGGCCTGAAGTCCATCGACTCCATGGTGCCCGTCGGCCGTGGCCAGCGCGAGCTGATCATTGGCGACCGCCAGACTGGCAAGACGGCTGTCGCCATCGACGCCATCATCAGCCAGAAGGGTCAGAACATGACCTGCATCTACGTTGCGATCGGCCAGAAGGCTTCGTCGATCAAGAACGTGGTGCGCGCTCTGGAAGCCAATGGCGCGATGGAGTACACCATCGTCGTGGCGGCTTCGGCCTCTGAATCCGCCGCCATGCAGTACGTTTCGGCCTACTCGGGCTGCACGATGGGTGAGTACTTCCGCGACCGCGGCCAAGACGCATTGATCGTGTATGACGACCTGTCCAAGCAAGCCGTCGCCTATCGTCAAGTCTCGCTGCTGCTGCGCCGTCCTCCAGGCCGCGAAGCCTACCCTGGCGACGTGTTCTATCTCCACAGCCGTCTGCTGGAGCGTGCCGCTCGTGTGAACGCCGACTATGTCGAAGCATTCACCAAGGGTGAAGTGAAGGGCAAGACCGGTTCTTTGACCGCACTGCCTATCATCGAAACCCAAGCCGGTGACGTTTCTGCCTTCGTTCCGACCAACGTGATCTCGATCACCGACGGCCAGATCTTCCTGGAAACCAACCTGTTCAACGCCGGTATCCGCCCCGCCATCAACGCCGGTATTTCGGTGTCGCGCGTCGGTGGTGCAGCGCAGACCAAGCTGATCAAGGGCCTGTCCGGCGGTATCCGTACCGACTTGGCGCAGTACCGTGAATTGGCTGCCTTCGCGCAGTTCGCCAGCGACCTGGATGAGTCCACCCGCAAGCAGCTGGACCGCGGTGCCCGCGTGACCGAGTTGCTCAAGCAAGCTCAGTACTCGCCTCAGCCGATCAGCCTGATGGCTGCCACGCTGTACGCGGTGAACAAGGGCTTCATGGACAGCCTGGACGTGAAGAAGGTTCTGGCATTCGAGCACGGCCTGCATCAATTCCTGAAAACCAGCCACGCCGCTTTGCTGGCCAAGCTGGAAGCCGCCAAGGCCATGGACAAGGATGCCGAAGCCGAGTTGAACGCCGCCATCACTTCTTTCAAGAAGTCCTTCGCTTAATGCCCATGACGGGGTGGATCAAGTACTGAGTCACCCCATCTGAACAGGAGAAATCATGGCATCAAGCAAGGAAATTCGCGGCAAGATCAAGTCGGTCGAGAACACCAAGAAGATCACCAAGGCCATGGAAATGGTTGCGGCTTCGAAGATGCGCAAGGCCCAGGAACGCATGCGTTCCGCCCGTCCCTACAGCGAGAAAATTGGCAACATTGCCGCCAATCTCGCCCAGGCGAACCCCGAATATCAACACGCCTTCCTCGTTCAGAACGAGGGAGCCAAAGCGGTTGGTTTCGTGGTTGTGACGACCGACAAAGGCTTGTGCGGCGGCTTGAACACCAATCTGTTGCGCGCAGCGACCACCAAGTTGAAAGACCTGGAAGCTGCCGGCCAGAAGGCTGAGGTCGTTGCCATCGGCAACAAGGGCCTGGGCTTCATGAACCGCATCGGCGCCAAGGTGGTGGCTCACGTCACCCAGATGGGTGATCAGCCGCATATCGAAAAGATCATTGGCCCGGTCAAGGTGCTGCTGGACGCTTACGCGGCCGGCCAACTGAGCGCTGTCTATCTGTGCTACACCAAGTTCATCAACACGATGAAGCAAGAACCGGTGGTTCAGCAGCTCTTGCCGTTGAACACCGAAGGCATGAAGACGGCAGGCGGCACGCACTCGTGGGACTACATCTACGAGCCGGACGCGCAAACAGTGATCGACGATCTGCTGCTGCGTTACACGGAGGCGCAGGTCTACCAGGCCGTGGCAGAAAACATGGCGTCCGAGCAATCGGCACGCATGGTGGCGATGAAGGCTGCAACCGACAACGCCGGCACCTTGATCGGTGAGCTCAAGCTGGTCTACAACAAGACCCGCCAGGCGGCCATCACCAAAGAGTTGTCCGAGATTGTCAGCGGCGCGGCCGCTGTGGGCTGATCCCAGCCCCACAGCACGCTGAACCAGACGCAACGAATACTGATTGAAGGAAACGATATGTCGAACACTCAAACCAACGCCGTTGGCAAGATCGTTCAGTGCATTGGCGCGGTGGTGGACGTGGAGTTCCCCCGCAACCAGATGCCGAAGATCTATGACGCGCTGAAGATGCAAGGCTCCACGCTGACGCTGGAAGTCCAGCAACAGCTGGGCGACGGCGTGGTGCGTACCATCGCCCTGGGCTCGTCCGACGGCCTGCGCCGCGGCACCGAAGTCTTCAACACTGGCGAAAACATCCAGGTCCCGGTCGGCAAGGCCACCCTGGGTCGCATCATGGACGTGCTGGGCGCGCCCATCGACGAGCGCGGTCCTGTGGCGCAGACGCAAGTCGCGTCCATCCACCGTCAAGCACCCGCTTACGACGAACTGAGCCCCTCGCAAGAGCTGCTGGAAACCGGCATCAAGGTGATCGACCTGATCTGCCCGTTTGCCAAGGGCGGCAAGGTGGGTCTGTTCGGTGGCGCCGGCGTGGGCAAGACCGTGAACATGATGGAACTCATCAACAACATCGCCAAGGCCCACAGCGGTCTGTCGGTGTTTGCGGGTGTGGGCGAGCGTACCCGTGAGGGCAACGACTTCTATCACGAGATGGCCGATTCGGGCGTTGTGAACCTCGAGCAACTCGAAGAGTCCAAGGTCGCCATGGTTTACGGCCAGATGAACGAGCCTCCAGGCAACCGTCTGCGCGTGGCCCTGACCGGCCTGACCATCGCTGAATCCTTCCGTGACGAAGGCAAGGACGTGCTGTTCTTCGTGGACAACATCTACCGCTACACCCTGGCCGGTACCGAAGTGTCCGCTCTGCTGGGCCGTATGCCTTCCGCCGTGGGCTACCAGCCGACGCTGGCCGAAGAAATGGGCCGTCTGCAAGAGCGCATTACCTCGACCAAGGTCGGTTCGATCACCTCCATCCAGGCCGTTTACGTCCCTGCCGATGACTTGACCGACCCCTCGCCTGCCACGACCTTCGCTCACTTGGACTCCACCGTCGTGTTGTCCCGTGACATCGCTTCGCTGGGTATCTACCCCGCCGTGGACCCGCTGGACTCGACTTCGCGTCAGCTGGACCCGAACGTGGTTGGCGAAGAGCACTACCTGACTGCCCGTGGCGTTCAGCAAGTGCTGCAGCGTTACAAGGAACTGCGCGACATCATCGCGATTTTGGGTATGGACGAGCTGTCGCCTGAAGACAAGCTGGCCGTGTCCCGTGCTCGCAAGATCCAGCGTTTCCTGTCGCAGCCTTTCCACGTGGCCGAGGTGTTCACCGGCTCGCCCGGTAAGTACGTGCCCCTGAAGGAAACCATCCGCGGCTTCAAGATGATTGTGGCTGGCGAATGCGACCACCTGCCTGAGCAGGCTTTCTACATGGTTGGCACCATCGACGAGGCCTTCGAGAAGGCCAAGAAGCTCCAGTAAGACGGCGTACTTGGGCCTGATGCGGCGTTGCCGTGCAAAGCGGACACCCGCCCGCTTTGCACGCGGCGCCTTGCCTCAGACCCGACTACTTGCTTACTGAAGCTTCTTTTGGACTTTTACGCTAAAGGAAGATTGATATGGCAACTATCCATGTGGATGTGGTTTCCGCCGAAGAGCAAATCTTCTCCGGCGAAGCCAAGTTTGTTGCACTGCCGGGCGAAAGCGGCGAGCTGGGCATCTTGCCCCAGCACACGCCCTTCATCACCCGCATCAAACCGGGCGCTGTACGCATCGAGAAGGCTGACGGCGGCGAAGAATTCGTCTTCGTGGCCGGCGGTATTCTGGAAGTGCAACCTGGCACCGTGACCGTACTCGCCGACACCGCTATCCGCGGCAAAGACTTGGACGAAGCCAAGGCAACTGAAGCCAAGAAACTGGCGGAAGAAGCGATGAAGAACGCCAAGTCCGACATCGACTTCGCCGTCGCTCAAAGCGAATTCGTTGTCATGGCTGCGCAGATTGCGGCTTTGCAGAAGTTCCGCAAGAAGTGATTGGCTGAAGTTTTGCCAGGAGGCCTGCTTTGACAGGCCGTCAGCAGAACATCGACGCCCGCCAACGAAAGTTGCGCGGGCGTTTTCTTTGCTCATCTGCTAACTTCCCTGCATCTGATTTAAACCTAACCGTACCGTTCCATGCACGCCTGATCAGGCCATGAACGCGCGCCGAGGCCTTCCCCAATGTCTACTCCCATCGCTATCTCTCGCCAACACGGCATGGACGCCATCGTTCTCGAATCCCCCGACGGTGCCCGCGCCACCATCCTGCTGCATGGCGGCCACATTGTTTCCTGGGTGCCTGCAGGGGGTGCGGAGCAGTTTTATCTGTCCCCGCAGTCGGCCTTTGCGTCCGGGCAGGCGGTGCGGGGCGGCGTGCCGGTGATCTTTCCTCAGTTTGCGGGGAGGGGGCCATTGCAGAAGCATGGTTTTGCGCGCAGCAAGCCGTGGCAGTTGGTGCTGGCTGAACAAACGAGCGAGGATGCACTGGCAGTCTTGCGGCTGACGGACGATGCCGCGACGCGCATGTTCTGGCCCCATGCCTTTGAGCTCGAATTGAGCGTGCGCTTGAGTGGGCGCGATCTGCAGATTGAACTGGCTTGTGAAAACAAAAGCGAACAGGCGTTTGACTTTACCGCTGCTCTGCACAGTTACTTCCGCGTCAATGATCTGGACGAAGCCAGTGTTCAAGGATTGTCTGGGCTTCACTACTGGGACTCAGTCGAGAACGTCGAGAAAATGCAGCGGGTAGATTTGCTGCTGCCGGGGGGGGATCTCGATCGCATCTACACCCAAGTCAAAGAGCCGCTGCTGCTGCGCGAGCAAGGCATCAGCACCGAGCGCCGTCTGCAGATCCGCCAGCAGGGCTTTGACGATGCGGTGGTGTGGAACCCGGGTGCCACCAAATGTGTGCAGTTGGCGGACATGCCGGCGGACGGCTATAAACAGATGCTTTGCATCGAAGCCGCAACGGTGGCGCACCCCATTCGACTCGAAGCTGGCGATGTTTGGGTGGGCCGTCAAGACCTGACTCTTCTCTGATATTGTCAACGCGGTTTTAGTTGTCCCGCCGCATCAGGAGCGTTCATGAAGAGCCAAACGAAAATCACGGCAAAGTCTGACCGCACTAAAAAGAAGACAGTGCCACTGTCTGGACCCGCGCCGTCGAAGAAGCTCAGCAAAAGCGAATATCTGGAGCACCTTGCTCCCTTGCACCTGGAACTCAACATTATGGCCCGCTGGTTGCAAAAGACCGGCAAGCGCTTGGTGGTGTTGATGGAGGGGCGGGACACCGCGGGTAAGGGCGGGATGATTTCGGCCATTGCCGAGACTTTGAATCCACGCCAATGCCACACGGTTGCCTTGGGCAAGCCCAGTGAGCGAGAGCAGGGCGAGTGGTACTTTCAGCGCTATGTGGAGCACTTGCCGTCGGCGGGTGAAATCGCCTTGTTTGACCGCAGCTGGTACAACCGGGCGGGCGTTGAGACGGTGATGGGTTTTTGTACGCCCGAGCAGACGCAGGCTTTTCTGCACCAGACGCCGGTGTTTGAAAAGCTGCTGGTGGATGACGGTGTCTTGTTGTTCAAGTACTGGCTGACCGTGGACCAGGCCCAGCAGGAGGAGCGATTTGCCGAGCGCTTGGCCGATCCGCTTAAACGCTGGAAGCTGTCTCCCGTCGACATGGAGGCTCGCTCGCGCTACAAGGCGTACGGCGATGCGCGCGAGGTAATGCTGCAGGCCACGCATACCCGCCATGCCCCGTGGACGTTGGTAGATTTCAATGATCAGCGGCGCGGCCGCCTGACCTTGATCCGCCATCTTCTGGACCATCTGCCCGATGTGGCGCTGCCGCCCGACCGGATCCGGTTCCCGGCACTGGGCCAAGCGCCGCTGACCGAGGTGTTCACCGGCAAGCTCAAGCCTTTGCGAAACGTGGTGTGAGGGCTCGGCTTCTGACGCTCAGAGGAGAACAACCCGATCCGATAACTCGTTGGGTTTACTGACACCCGGCGACAGGGGGAAATGCAGGGTGAGCAGGCGGTCGACGCCGGCGATCGCTTCGATGAGCCCAGGCTCGAAGTTGCGACCCGCCAGATGCTGGCGCAGTTGCTGAATCAGGGCCTGCCACTCCGCCGCGCTGACTTTGGCATTGAGCCCACGGTCTGCCACGATTTCAATCGCTTGGTCGGCAAGCAGCAGATAGATCAGCACGCCATTGTTGGCCTCGGTGTCCCAGACGCGCAATTTGCCGAACAGGGTCACAGCGCGTTGGCGCGGCGTTAGCTTCTTCCAGAGGTAAGACAGCGGCAGGCCAGCCTCCACGCAAACGCAGATTTGGCCTGCGTGGCGTGCTTCGCTCTGCCGAACCAGGCCCTCGAGCGTGCGGAGGGCCTTATCTGGCAGGCATTTTTTGACATCGCCGTGATCTGTCCAGCGGTGTTTGAGCAGTCGTTTCAGCATTCTTACCAGCCCCCTGAAGCGCCACCGCCTCCAAAATCACCACCGCCACCGGAGGAAAAGCCACCTCCGCCACCTCCGAAGCCGCCGCCTCCGCCGCCCCCAAACCCACCACCCGGGAAAATGGGCGGGCCGCCGCGCCGACCCGTGCCTGATCCCACCCCGATCACGCCAACCAGTACCAGGGCCACCAACCCGGCCAAGCCAGCCACGATCAGGCTGCCGGCGACAAACCAGCCGATGGCACCCGCAGCACCGCCCGTCAGCAAGCTGCCGAGCTTGCGCCCGAAGACACCGGTCAGCACGCCGCCCAAGACCGGCACACCTATCAGGAATAAAACCCCCAACTGCTCAAAATCGAAGCCCTGGTTTTGATGTTTGCCCGGAGCGTCGGCGGCGGGCAAGGGCAGGTTTTCACCGCGGATGCGGGCGCTGAGTTGATCCACTGCCTGATCCAGCCCGCCGGCGTAGTCGCCTTGCCGAAAGGCGGGCGTGATGACACGTTGGATGATCTGGCTAGCGGCCAGGTCGGGCACGGCGCCTTCCAGGGCTTTCGCCACTTCGATGCGCACCTTGCGGTCGTTTTTGGCCACGACAATCAGCATGCCGTCGCCCACGCCGCGCCTTCCGATCTTCCAACTGTCTCCCACCCGTTGAGCAAAGGCGGCGATGTCTTCGGGCTGGCTGGTGGGCACGAGCAAGATGACCAACTGCGAGCCTGCACTTTGCTCAAACGCCGCCAGCTTGGCTTCCAGCGCGGCTTGTTGCGGAGCTTGCAAGGTAGCGGTTTGGTCGATCACCCGGCCGCTCAGCGGCGGAATTGCCACCAAGTCTTGCGCGTGCACCGCCACCGCCCAGAGCATCAGGCATAGCAGCGAGAAAAGCTGCGAGAGGTGGGGCAGCGAAAGCCCAGGCAGCAGCAACTGGCGGGCTCGGCGACAGCGGATCATCATGGCCGGCCGACGGGTTTACTTGGACGCTGCAGGCACAGCCGGCACGGCGGGCTTGGCGTCAAAGCTCACCGCGGGCGCCGTGCTGATGGCCGCCACGTTTTCTACCGTGAAATTCGGCTTGACGGTATAACCCATCACCTTGGCGGTAAGGTTGCTGGGGAAGCTGCGGGTTAGCACGTTGTAGTCGGCCACGGTCTTGATGTAGCGATTGCGCGCCACGGTGATGCGGTTTTCCGTGCCTTCCAGCTGCACGCGCAGATCCTGAAAACCCTGGTTGGCCTTCAAGTTAGGGTAGTTTTCACTCACAACCAGTAGGCGGGAGAGGGCGCTGCTGACCTCGCCTTGCGCGGCCTGGAATTTCTTCAGGGCCTCGGGGTCTTTGGCCAATTCGGGCGTGACCTGGATGCTGGTGGCCTTGGCTCGGGCTTCAATCACCTTGGTGAGCGTTTCTTGCTCGAAGTTAGCTTCGCCCTTGACGGTGTTGACGATGTTCGGAATCAGGTCGGCGCGGCGCTGGTACTGGCTCAGCACTTCGGACCAACTGGCGTTGACTTGTTCGTCCAGTTGTTGAAACTGGTTGTAGCCGCAGCCCGACAGGCTGAGCGTGGCGGCCACGGCAACTGCGGACAGGGCGCCGCGTCGGATCAGTTGGGTCATGTGAAGTCCTCCAAAAAGTGACCGGGGAAGGTCTTTGCGATAGAAGCAAAACTGCAGATGAAGCCGCTGTTGCGCTTTGCAACAGCGGCACAAGCTGCGCTCAGTATCGCTGCCCATTTGCGTTAAATCGAATGGCAAGGTTCACAGCAAAGGATAATGCCCGGCCATGAATGCTCCTTTGCAAAACGACACCTTCTTGCGGGCCTGCCTGCGCCAGCCCACCGAGTACACCCCTGTCTGGCTGATGCGCCAGGCGGGGCGCTATTTGCCAGAATACCGCGAGACGCGGGCCAAGGCGGGTAGTTTCATGGGATTGGCGACGAACCGCGACTATGCCACCGAGGTCACGCTCCAGCCGCTGGAACGTTATGACCTGGACGCTGCGATTTTGTTCAGCGACATCCTCACCGTCCCCGATGCCATGGGCCTGGGCTTAAGTTTTGCGCAGGGTGAAGGCCCCAAGTTCGCCAAGCAAGTGCGCGATGAAGCGGCCGTAGCCGCCCTGGCGGTGCCGGACATGGACAAGCTGCGCTACGTGTTCGACGCCGTGTCCTCGATCCGCAAGGCCTTGAATGGTCGGGTGCCGCTGATCGGTTTTTCGGGCAGCCCCTGGACCCTGGCCTGCTATATGGTTGAAGGTGGTGGCTCAGACGATTATCGTCAGGTCAAGAGCTTGATGTACGCCCGCCCCGATTTGATGCATCGCATCCTGGCCATCAACGCCGAGGCCGTGGCCCAGTACTTGAACGCACAGATCGAAGCCGGCGCCCAAGCGGTGATGCTGTTCGACTCCTGGGGCGGCGTGTTGGCCGATGGCATGTTCCAGCAATTCAGCCTCGCGTACTCACGCCAGGTGCTGGCGCGAGTGAAGACGGAGCACGAAGGGCAACGCATCCCGCGTCTGCTGTTCACCAGGGGCGGTGCGTTGTGGCTGGACGAGATTGCCGATGCCGGCGCCGATGTGGTTGGCCTGGACTGGACGGCCAACCTCGGGCGTGCACGTGCGCGGGTGGGTGACCGGGTTGCGCTGCAAGGCAACCTGGACCCGAACGTGCTGTTTGCGCCGCCCGATGCGGTGCGCCAGCAGGTGCGGGCCGTGCTGGACAGCTTTGGCAATCCGCACCGCGCCGATGGCGGTTGGGACGGGCATGTGTTCAATTTGGGGCACGGCATCAGCCAATTCACGCCGCCTGAGCATGTGACGGCTTTGGTGGATGAGGTGCACCGCTATTCACGTCATTTGCGCCAGCCGGTTTGACGCTTAGCGCTGGGGCTGTGCGGGGCCCCGCGCCTTTTCTTGGTGCGGCCATTCGTGAAGTAAGCACTCAGGTTTCAACTTATCCCCAAAACGGGGCAGTGTGCTGAGCGGAATATTTCATGGGATGAATCCCATCATGGTTTTCCCGGTTGAATGCTAAGTGATTGAATTTCAATGGTTTGTGGATTCACTGCGCCAAACGGCTCATCCGGCCGAGTGGCGATGACAAGGCTGTCGTCCTTGTGTCTCTCGCACTTTTCCCACAAAGTTATCCACAGATTTCTTACCGATATTTTTGCCCATTCAAATCATGTACTTAGCGCGCAAATTTAAGGCGAACTTTCGCGAACATGCGCGCCTTGGCCGATTTGTGCCTGGGGCCCCATGAGTGAAACGCTGCAAGCGCATGACACCGTCTTGCGAGTGGCGGTGGATGCGCCTCAGCACAGCGGACTGATCGATCCCCTGGACTATCTGAGCCCTGGCCCCTTGCCGCCCGGCAGTTTGGTGCGGGTGCCTTTTGGGCGGCGAGAAACCTTGGGCATCGTCTGGCCGGGGAATTCCGCGTCGGAGATCGACCCTGCTTCCTTGCGCCCCATTCAATCCACTTTGGACGCCTTGCCGCCGCTCAGCCGCACCTGGTGCCGCTTGATCGAGTTCGCCGCCAGTTATTACCAACGCAGCATTGGCGAGGTGGCCTTGTCGGTGCTGCCGCCGCAGTTGCGCGATCTGGACAGCCAGCAGCTCAAGTTGCGCCTGAAACGTGCAGCGAAGTTGCCCGTTGGCGCGTCGATTGGCAGCCCGGGGGAGGAAGTTTCAGTCACGGATGCAGCCGGCCCTACGCTCAATCCCGCGCAAGCCCAGGTTCTGGCCGAGTTGGATGCCTTGCTCCAGGCCGATGTGCCGCAAACGGCACCCGCACCCGTGCTGCTTTATGGTGTAACAGGCAGTGGCAAGACTGAGGTTTATCTGAGGGCGGCGGCGCATGCCCTTAGCCAAGGCCGCCAAGTGCTGGTGCTGGTGCCTGAGATCAATTTGACGCCGCAATTGGAGGCGCGTTTTGCCGAGCGCTTTGCCGGCCGGCGCATGGTTTCTTTGCACAGCGGACTGACGCCCGCGCAGCGCCTGCGCCATTGGTTATCGGCCCATCTGGGCGAGGCAGAGCTGGTGCTGGGCACGCGTCTGGCGGTGTTCGCCTCGTTGCCCCGTTTGGGACTGATCGTGGTCGATGAAGAGCACGACCCCTCTTACAAGCAGCAAGACGGGGCCCGCTATTCAGCACGCGACTTGGCCGTCTACCGCGCCCATCAGGAAAAAATACCTGTCATCTTGGGCTCGGCAACCCCTTCGCTCGAAAGCTGGCAGCGTGCCAATGAAGGGCGCTACAAGCGCCTGGTGTTGCCCGGGCGCATTGGCGGCGGCGCCCTGCCGAGAGTGCGCCTGTTCGACATGAAGATGTTGCCCTTGACCAAGGGTGTGACGACGGCGCTCACTGCACCGCTCATTCAGGCGCTGAGAGCGCGGCTGGAGCGCGGCGAGCAAAGCCTGATCTTCTTGAATCGGCGCGGCTACGCGCCGGTGCTGCATTGCGGTGAATGCAACTGGAAAAGCGACTGCCCGCATTGCAGCGCCTGGCGGGTCTTTCACAAAGGTGACCGAACCTTGCGCTGTCACCACTGCGGGTTCACCGAGCGAGTGCCGTTTGCCTGCCCCACCTGCGGCAATCAGGACATCGCGCCGCTCGGGCGAGGTACCGAGCGGCTGGAAGAGCAACTCGCCGAGACTTTTCCCGGCGCGCGCGTAGCTCGCATCGATGCCGATTCGACCAAGCACAAGGGTCAGCTGGAAGCGGCCTTGCAAGCAGTGCACGATGGCGAGGTGGATATCCTGGTGGGCACCCAGATGATCACCAAAGGGCACGACTTTCGCCGCATCACCTTGGTGGCGGCGGTCAACCCAGATGGTGCCTTGTTCAGCAGTGATTTTCGGGCGCCGGAGCGGCTGTTCGCCCTGCTCATGCAAGCAGGTGGGCGGGCAGGGCGCGATGCCGAGCAGGCCGCCCGCAGTGAGATGTGGGTGCAAACCTGGCACCCTGAGCACGCCCTGTACAAGGCGCTGGTCCAGCATGATTTCGAATCATTCGCGAAGAGCCAACTCGCTGAGCGCGCCTCCGCCGGGCTACCGCCCTTCGCCCATTTGGCGCTGCTGCGTGCCGAAGGGCGGACGGTGGAGGTCGCCAAGGGCTTTCTCGACGCAGCCGCAGCTTTTGCCCAGCAATTGCCGCCGGCCTCACAGGTGCTGATCTATCCCTGCATCCCCATGAGCGTGGCCCGGGTTGCTAACGTCGAGCGCATGCAGATGCTGGTGGAAGCCGCCAGCCGTGGGGCTTTGCAGCACCTGTTGTCGATGTGGATGCCTGAACTTCACGCCCTCAAGCGGACGCACAAGGGACTGCTACGCTGGGCGGTGGACGTGGACCCCTTGGCGATTTGAGGTCGTTACGTTGTTGCGCGGCTGATCTCAATGGGCGACGCGGGCCGCGCTCAAATTCAGGCCAGAGGCTCCGCCGGATAGCCGGCTTCCGCCAAGGCTTCGCGCAGCAAACCTGGCAAGT
Source organism: Roseateles koreensis (assembly GCF_028595305.1). Lineage (GTDB taxonomy): Bacteria > Pseudomonadota > Gammaproteobacteria > Burkholderiales > Burkholderiaceae_C > Paucibacter_A > Paucibacter_A koreensis. The sequence goes on from NZ_JAQQXS010000005.1 coordinate 189,184, forward strand.
CACGAACCAGATTGGGCTTGTGGATGACAGGCACACCCTCCAGGGCGAAGGCGTATGGCGCGCGTTCAGCCTCGCTCAGTGACGTCACCACAATCAGTTTGCTTTGCGCAAATTGAGGCTGCGAGCGCAGGCTGGTGATCAGCGTGGCACCGTCAATGCCCGGCAGCAAGATATCGACGATCAAGACATCGGGCAGCAAATTACCGCACATTGCTAATCCGACAATGCCGTCATGGGCCACGTGCAACTCCAAACTTGGAAATTGCTGACCGACGAGGAGCGACACTAAATTTTGGAAGTGAACGGAATCTTCAATCAGCAGCATCCGGGGCGCACCTGAGGGGGGCGCGTTGCGGGATGCTTTGGTGCGCGGAGGCAGCGCCGGGGCGGCCCATTCAGCGCGTGCGCTCCGCTCGGTGCGTGATGCGCTTGCGCCATTCATGCGCTGTGCAGTCCAGGCCTCGACCGAGCTGCGGGAAATGCGCCGGTGGCCGCCGGGCGTCTTCCAGGCCACCAACTCGCCACGATCAACCATCAACTGAACCGATCGAACGGCCAAGCCCAGCATGCGGGCGACCTCCATCGTGCTGCAGTCGTGACTTTCGTCGGCGGTTTGAATTTGTTTGTTTGGCATTCGTCAATTTTGCCGAAAATTTCTCACTTGTGCCGCAAAAATTACGGATTAAAACGGCGCTATTGATAGATATGGGTATCTGTTTTTCGCTGAATTTCGATCGTAGTGTCAATCTGATCGTCGGGGGGCGTGCTTTTCATACAGTTTGGGGATATGCGCCTGCGCGTAGGGTCTGTCGATTTGTCACCTGAAAACTGGGATGATGCCTGCCCGACTGTTCGTGTGCCCTTGTGGCGTGACTGTCGCCGCACTCCCCCTATCTGTGGGGCTTTGTAGTTAGAGGGGCAAAAACTGGCGATGAGCACACTAACATCACGGTAACTTTCCTATGCGCATGCCAGAACTAAACCTTCCCCCGCCTGCCGCTCCTGTGTCCATGAGCGAGGGCTTGGCCCTGGGCGTATGGCGGGTGCGCTCTGCGTTGGAGAGTGGTGGCGTGGCGCCCTGGGGGTCGTCCGGCCAACCTGCCCAGTGGTACGGTGTGAGCCACGCTTTGGCTAAGGACCAAACGGCGGTCGCCTCGATTTTGCCCCGGGACGAGCGTTCTATAGCCGTCATGTTGCGGTTTGGGGATCTGGCTGCAGAGTTTGAACAACTGAGCCATCCCGCGCTCGCCCCCCCCACGGACAGCGGCGTCACGCCTACGGGGCAGCCGTATCTGATTTTCGAGCGAGGCCAGGGTCGGCCTCTGTTGCAGGCGGCCGCCGCTCTGCCCTTGAGGGAGCGCCTGGCCTTGTTGCTGCAGTTTTGCGAGGCCTTGCGCGCCGCGCATCAGCAAGGCTGGCTGTGGGCTGAAATCGATCCCTCCATGGTGTGGCTGGGCCATGACCATCAGGTTCGACTGATGGCCTTGGGCCTGATGCGCATGGCTGAACCCAGCAGCCCTTTTGAACATGTGATGGCGTTGAGTTCTGCAGCGGGCTATGCCAGCCCCGAAATCTTGGCGGGTGAAGTGCCCAACTTGGGCAGCGAAGTTTTTGGCGTGGGTGCGCTGCTGCGCGCGCTGGTGATGGGCGAGGCAATGGCCGGTGTGGCGGGCTCTGGCGACGTGGAGCCCGCCTTGAGCCCCAAGGCGCAGTTCAGTCTGGATGCCTTGATCCACAAGGCGCTGGCGCCGCAGCCTGAATTTCGCTATGCCAGCGTGGATGATTTTTCCAATGATTTGAAGGCTTGGCTGGCTGGGCAGGATCATTCGGCGCTGAGCTTCAAGCCGATGCCTGAACTGCGGGAGCCCCTGGCCGTGGCCATTGAATCAACGGTTTCGCCGTGGTCGCCCGCGCGCAGCGGGGGGCGATGGCTGGCGGCCTTGGTCTTGCTGGGTGTGCTGATGGCCGGGGCCTGGGTGGCGCGTGATGTGCTGAGGGTTCAATGGCAGCATTTCGCGGCCAAGGGCCCGGACAGCGAACTGGCGGCCTTGCGCCCATCGGTCGCGGCGGCACTGCCCTCCGATCCGCAGCCCGTGTCACTGCAACAGCAACAGCAACCGGGCAAGCCTGTCGATCTGACCGATGCTCCGCCTGAACCCGCACGCGATACCGCGACGCTTGTGCCAACCGGCCATGGCGACACCCGTCCCGCACTCAAATCAATGGGCAAGGCGGCCGTGAAAACTCAGGGTTATGGGATCAAGCCGGACCTGTCGGCGGCGTCGGGCGTGGTGCCAGGTGAGGGCGGCACGTTTGACCCTAACGCCGAGTCCCCGCTGAGCGCCGCCGCTCAGGAGGCACCGCCCGTCGCATCTGGCGCGTTGCGGCCTTGAGCATGGCGACCGTGGTGTGGGCGGTCTGTCTATGAGTCGATCTACCCCGTCCCCAGCCACGCCACCAGCATCACCTCATTCGAGGCGTCTGGCCTTTTTGCCTTTGTTGATGGGGCTGCCTTGCGCGCTGGCCGGTGCTTGGTTGGCGAGTCACCATCCCTTGTCTGGCATCGGGGCTGCGGCGCTCTTTGCGCTGGTGTTGGCATTGGCCTTCCGTGCCTGGACGTGGACACCGCTTATTCTGGGCGTTTTGCCAATCCTGGGCTTGGCTTCTTGGTCCGGTTGGCTCACGGTTGAAGAACTGGACCTGCTGGTGCTGGCCGCAGCCGCCGGTGCTTATCTGGCTTGGGGCTTGGCGCCGCGCCCGCGTGAACGGCATCGGCAATCCTCGACAAAAGCGCGCCAGGCCCTGGTGCTGACCCCGGCCGTGAGCTTGCTGTTGCTGGCCATGGCCGTCGCATTGTTGACTGCCACGGTGCGCGGCGTGGCGGATGCCGGCGGCTTGACATGGGGCTGGTTTCAGGGCTACCACGAGCCCTTGAACAGTGTGCGAGTGGGCAAGAGTTTCTTTCAGGCGCTGCTGATGCTGCCTTTGTGGATGGAGGTTGGCGCCCGCCAGCCGAAGCAAGTGGGGCGCACCCTGCTCTGGGGCCTGAGCCTGGCGGTCTTGTGCGTGAGCCTGGCGGCCTTGTGGGAGCGCGTGGCGTTTCCGGGGCTGCTCAATTTTTCAAGCGACTACCGCACCACCGCCTTGTTCTGGGAAATGCACGTCGGCGGTGCCGCCCTGGATGCCTGTTTGTCCATGAGCATTCCCTTCGCGGTGCTCGCCTTGCTGCGTGCGCAAACGCGCTCCACCTTTGCTGCGCTTACCGGCCTGAGCTTGCTGGCTGCGTACGTGGCATTGACCACCTTTTCTCGCATCGTCTATGTGTCGGTGCCTTTGGGCGTGGTGTTGATGGGGGTCTTGCGCGCGCGTCAAACAGGGGTGCCCGCAATTGATGCCGTTGCAGTTGCTGACAGGCCAGCAACTGCGGCCACTGGCAGGCCACCGGCCGGCGAAGTGCGTGTGGGTATGGCGCTATGGGCGCTGGCTTTGCTGGTGTCGGCGGGTCTGGTGTTTGCGGGCGGAGGGGGCTATCGCGCCTTGCTGGCGCTGGTGGGCGCGGCCTTGTCCTTGTTGGCGCTGCCGCAACTTTTGTGGCAGCAGCCCTTGCGCCAACGGCGCAGCGCCTGGTTCATCGGGCTGGTGGGGGCTTGCGTGTTGAGCAGCCTGTGCGGGCTGCTGGTCTTGTGGTTCACTAAATTGGCCTACGTTTTGTACGCCCTGGTACTGGCCTTGAATTTGGGCTTGTGCTGGCGCTTGCGGGCGCGGCCTTGGCATGAGTCGCACGCGGTCTTGCTGGTGGGTGCTTGGTTGTGGCTGTTGGGCGGCACGGTGCTGGTGGCGGGCAATTGGGGCGGCATGCAAGCCGGCGTGCTGACCTTGTTGGCGGTGCTGATGTTGGCGGGCTTGATGTTGTTGACCCTGCTGCGGCCCGGCCTGTGGCCTTGGGGGCGGCGCAATTCGCAGCAGCAGTGGCGCCACAAAGCCTTGATGTTTGTGGGCCTGCTGATTGCCTCGGCGGCGGTGGCAGCGTTGAGCGGCGGCACCTACTTGTTGAACCGAGCCGCCAACAGCCAGGATGATTGGCAGGGCCGCGAGCGGCATTGGCGTCAGAGCCTGGGGTTGCTCTCCGGCGCGGATGAGCGGTGGCTGGGCAAAGGGGCGGGCCGTTTTCTGGCGGGCCAATATTTCAGCGGCCTGCCCGACTCGCATGTGGGGGACTACCGCGTCAAGCACGAGGAGGCTCAAAGTTATTTGGCCCTCAGTGCGGGTCAGCACATGCTCGGGCATGGCGAAATGTTTCGGGTGTGGCAGCGGATTGCGCCGCCTCAGGGCAACGTTCAGTTGATGCTGCGAGCCCGCGCTGTCAAGCCGGTCAGTCTGCATGTGGAGGTTTGTGCGCGGCACTTGCTCTACCCGGACAGTTGCCTGTCTCACACGCAAGAATTGGCGGCCAGCCCTGATTGGCAAACGCTGCAAATTCCTTTGGGTACGGCGGCTGAAATGGGCGGAGCCTGGTATGCACCCCGCCTGGTGTCCTTCGCCCTGGCGGTGGGCAATATGCGCGGTCAGGTTGACTTGACCCAGATGGCCCTGCACGACAGCTCGGGCCGCGATTTGCTGGCCAACGGCAATTTTGACCAAGAAATGGCCCGCTGGTTCTTCTCCAGCGATCGTCACCACATGCCCTGGCACGCCAAGAACCTGATCGTGCATGTGCTGTATGAACAGGGCATTGTGGGCCTGTTGCTGTTGCTTGCTGCCGTGGGGCTGGCGTTCTGGAATGTATGCGTCGGCCGTGGACGTCAGCACGAAGTGGCGCCAGCCCTGGCCGCCGCTTTGCTCGGCTTTTTGATCGTGGGCGCGGTAGACAGTCTGCTGGACACACCTCGCATCTCCTTCATGTTTTACACCCTATTGCTTCACGCCCTGACCTTGCAAGGCGCGAGCCCGCATGCCGCCAGGACATTGACCCGCCTATGAAATTTGCGACGAAATTCCTTCTCGTACTCTTGAGCGGCGTGGCCTTGCTGGGAGTCGCGCTGGCGTGGGCTTGTATTGCTGTGCTGGACGTTTCTCCCAAGCAGGTTTGGGACGAAATGGGCCGCCGCAGCCCCAATGAACTGATTCGTTATGCCGACGCCGCGTTGGCGCCGTATGAAGAGTTGCACGCCATCTTTCGCCCCGTGTTGTTGCAGCTGCAGCAACGTGTCGAGCGGCCGGTCGTGTCGGTGCAACTGCCCCAACTGGGTAAGGGGCGTCAGCCGGCGCGTGTGGGGGAGGGGCGTGTGGCAGCGAGCGTGGGGGTCAACACGGCGGATGAATTGCGTCAGGCCTTGCAGCAGGCCCACGCCGGCATGGTGATCGAATTGGCGCCGGGCACCTATCGATTTCAAAAGTCCTTGAAGCTCGGCGGACCAGGCTCTGGCTTGGCGCCCATCGTGGTGCGTGCGGCCGTGCCCGACACAACACGGATCGAAATGAACACGGTTGAAGGCTTTCTGGTTGACCAGCCGTATTGGGTATTTGAAGATCTGACGATCACCGGCGTCTGCTTGCGCGACAGTGATTGCGAGCACGCATTTCATGTTGTCGGGCCGGCTGATTTTTTCGTGCTGCGCAACAGCGTGCTTGAAAATTTCAACGCGCCCGTCAAGATCAACGGGGTTGACGGGCGGTGGCCCGACCATGGGCTTCTGAGTCACAACACGTTGAGCAACGCGCGGCCCCGCAAGACTTCGCTGCCGGTGGTGGGTGTCGATCTGGTGGGTGGAAATTTTTGGCACATCGACGACAACCTGGTGCGCAACTTTGTCAAAGAGCAGGGCGATCAAGTGTCTTATGGCCTGTTCGTCAAAGGCGGGGGCGAAGGGGCCCGCATCGAGCGCAATCTGGTGATTTGCTCTGCGTCCGAAATCTCGCGCACGGGTGTGCGTGTGGGGATTTCATTCGGCGGCGGTGGCACCGGCCCCGCCTTTTGCCGAGCAGACGGCTGCGAGCACTTTGAGCACAGCAACGGCCTGGCCGCCAACAACATCGTGGCGCATTGCAACGATGTCGGGCTGGACGTCAACCACAGCACGCACATCTTGCTAGCCCATAACACCCTCATCAACACCTCCGGCATCAGCTTGCGTGGGGAGGGCGCGCAGGCCCAGCTGTACGGCAATTTGTTTGAAGGCAAGGTGATGCTCAAGAATGGCAGCAGCCTCAAGCGTGAAATGAACCAGGCCATGCAGGCCGAGGCCACCTTTGCTGCACCCGATCAGCTCAATCTGGCTTGGCGAAAAGCGCCCGAGCGGGTGCCCTCCGTGCCGGCCGTGGCGGATGATTTCTGCGGGAAAAAGCGTCCTGCCGGCACCTTTCCTGGTGCCTTGGAGGGCGATGCGGCCTGTTCAGTCGAATGACCGCGTTATGCCAAGACGGTGTACCAAGACGCGCACCACTCGCTATCATGCTCAGCCCTTTTGAAGAAGTCCCGTGGCCGAAGCACCTTCTACCCTGAATCCCGCACAACTTGAGGCTGTCCATCACTTGGACGGGCCCTGTTTGGTCATTGCTGGCGCAGGATCGGGCAAAACGCGGGTGATCACCCAGAAAATTGCCCGTCTTTTGCAGGCCGGCTATGCGTCGAAAAACATCGCCGCCATCACCTTCACCAACAAAGCCTCGCAAGAAATGCGCGAGCGCGCCAAGCACCTGATTGGCGCGCGTGCGGCCAAGGACCTGGTGATTTCCACGTTCCACAGCCTGGGCGTGCGCATCCTGCGCCAGGAGGGGACGCTGGTCGGGTTGAAAGAGCAGTTCTCCATTCTCGACAGCGACGATGTGCTCGGCCTGTTGCGGGACGCCGGGGGCACGGTGGACGCCAACCAGGCCAAGTCCTGGCAATGGATCATCTCGCTGTGGAAGAACCAGGGCCTGTCGCCCAAGCAGGCCTTGTTGGTCGCCAAAGACGATAACGAGCGTGCTGCTGCCGTGGTGATGGAGCGTTATCAAGAGCGCCTGGCCGCCTACCAGGCGGTGGACTTTGACGACCTGATCAGCCTGCCGTTGCGTTTGCTGGAAGCCCATCCTGAGGCGCGTGGTCGGTGGCAGGAGCAATTGCGTTATGTGTTGGTGGACGAATACCAGGACACCAATGCCATTCAGTACGATCTGCTCAAACAACTGGTGGGCAGCCGAGGCATGTTCACCGCCGTGGGCGATGACGACCAAAGCATCTACGGCTGGCGCGGCGCCACCATCGAAAACCTGAAGCGCCTGCCGCTGGATTTTCCCAATCTCAAGGTGATCCCGCTGGAGCAGAACTACCGCTCCACCGGCGCCATCTTGCGCGCCGCCAACAACGTCATTGCCATCAATCCCAAGCTGTTCCAGAAAAAGCTCTGGAGTGAGTTTGGCGATGGCGAGCCGGTGCAGTTGCTTGAATCCGACGGGGAAGAGCACGAGGCCGAGCGTGCAGTGGCCCGCATTCAGGCCCTGCGCGCCGAGGGCAAGTGTCAGGCCTTTGCTGATTTCGCCATCCTCTATCGCGCCAACCACCAGGCGCGCATTTTTGAGCAAGCGCTGCGCCGGGCTGAGATTCCCTACAAGGTGTCGGGTGGCCAGAGCTTTTTTGACAAGAGCGAAATCAAGGACCTGTGCGCCTGGCTGCGCCTGCTGGTCAACCAGGACGATGATCCGGCATTTTTGCGTGCCATCACCACGCCCAAGCGCGGCATTGGTCACCAGACGCTGGGCTCGCTCAGCCAGTTCGCGGGGCGCTGGAAGTGCAGCATGTTCGAGTCGCTGTTTGCCGAGTCCTTGGGTGCGGCGCTGACCACGCGCGCGCTGGGTTCGCTGCACGAGTTCGGCCGCTTCATCACCGACCTGGAGTTCAAGGCCAAGCACACCAGCGGCGCCAAGGAGGCCAAGGCGCTGATGTTGGAGTGGCTCAAGGAGATTGCCTACGAACAGCATCTCTACGACAACGAAGAGAACGAAAAAGTCGCCGCAGCGCGCTGGAACAATGTGCTCGATTTTGTCGACTGGGTGGCCAAGCGCTGCGGTGGTGAAATTACGCAAGACGGCGGCGCCACCTTCGAGAGCGAAAAACAAACCGTGCTGCAGGTGGCGCAAACCATCAGCGTGATCCTCTCCATGGCCGAGCGCGGCGAGGAGCAGGACCAAGTCACGCTCACTACCTTGCACGCCTCCAAGGGCCTGGAGTGGCCGCATGTATTTCTCGCCAGTGTCAATGAAGGCCTACTGCCCTTTAAGGCCGACGACGAAGAGATGACCGCTCAGCGTCTGGAAGAAGAACGCCGCTTGATGTATGTGGGCATCACCCGTGCCCGCACGACGTTAGCCGTGAGCACCCTGCGGCGGCGCAAAAAGAGCCGCGAACTGGTGATGGGCATCCCCAGCCGCTTCATCACCGAGATGCGCCTGAACGAAGGCGAAGCCAAAGAAGACCCGCGCGAGAAACTCAAGCGCCTGCGGGAAGCGTTTGCCGCCAAGGGCGCGGCCTCAACTGCGGCACAACAAGCGAAAGATTGACGATGAGATTGAGTAGGTTTTTGCCCCTGTTGATACTGCTTGCGGCCATCGCCGCCATTGCGGCCGATGGCGCCCGTCTGACGAGTTACTTCTTTGTACTGAAGCCGCTGACCACGTTTTTCATCATTGCTTATGCGTGGCCGCGAGGGCAGGCTTTGCCGCAGGAGTCGCGTACGCGTCCCTGGGTCTTGCGTGGCCTGTGGTTTTCTCTGGGGGGTGATGTGGCCTTGTTGTGGCCCGAGCAGGGCTTCATCTTCGGCCTGCTGTCCTTTTTATGCGCCCATCTTTGCTATTTGTGGGCTTTCACGCGGGTGCAGCGGTTTGCCGCCTGGCCTTGGCCGTTCTTGGGCTACGGTTTGCTGGCCGGCGGTGTGCTGAGCCATTTGTGGCCCGGCGTGCCCACGCCTTTGCAGGGGCCGGTGATCGTCTATGTGCTGTGCCTGACCGCCATGGGCGCGCAGGCGGCCGTGGTTGGGTGGCGTGCGCAGGCTGAGCCTGAGGCGGTGCGTGGGCGCTGGCTGGCGCTGGGCGGCTTGTTGTTCGTGCTGTCTGACGCGGTGCTGGCCACCAACAAATTTGCCGGCCCCGTGCCGCAAGCCACGCTGTACGTGCTGAGTTTATATTGGGCGGGGCAGACCTGCATCGTGGCTTGGTTGTCGCCCAAGGGTGTCAAAACGTCCTAACAACGCCCCGGCAACGTCCTAACGCTCGAGTTACATGCCCTTGAACAGGTGCGTGTAACTGCGACTGACCTCTAGCTTTTCGGCGTGACCTTTCACGCCCACCAATTGCCGGCCCCGGAAGTCGCGGGTGATGCCGTCGATGGCGTGCGCGTTGACCAGCGTGGAGCGGTGGATTTGCCAGAACAGGGCCGGGTCGAGCTCATCCACCAGCTCTTTGATCGGCTTGCGGATCAGTGCTTCCACGCGCGCCGTTTGCACGCGGGTGTATTTTTCATCGCTGATGAAGAACAGCACCTCTTCCACCGGGATCATCTGAATCGCCTGGCCTACGGTGGCTTGAATCCATTGCAGGTAGCTGGGTTTGCCACCCGGATTCAGCTGGGCTGACAATTTGTGCAGCAGTTGTTGCAGTGGGGGGCTGGCGCTCAGGTTGTCGGCGTCGTTGCCTTGCTTGGCGGCCAGGCGCTTTTTGATGCGGTCCACCGTCAAGGTCAGGCGCTCCCGCTCGGCGGGCTTGAGCACATAGTCGGCCACACCTTGCTCGAATGCTTCGACGGCGTACTGGTCGTAGGCAGTGATGAACACGATCTCGGGCACCAACCAGTCTTCGTCCTCGGGCAACTGGGCGATCTGGCGCGCTGCGTCGACGCCGGTAAGCCCCGGCATGCGTATGTCCAGAAAGACCAGATCGGGCCGGTGCTCGCGCACGAGGGCCACGGCTTCGAGGCCATTTTTGGCCTCGGCCACGATGTCCAGTTCAGGCCATACATCGGCCAGGCGGCTGCGCAACTGCTCGCGCATCAGGCGTTCGTCGTCGGCAATGATGGCGCGTACGGGCGTGGGCGGGGTGTGGGTGGTCATGGCGTTAGGGATGGGGGTGAGTCGATGGGTGGGCGGCCAATTGCGGCCTTCAGCCCCGCGAGGCCGGGCCGGCTTGGGATGAGGCGGGCCGCGTCCGCTTCTTGGGGGATCGCAGCAGCCGCGCCAGCAGAAATAGCGGCAGAGCAAGCAGGATCAGCGGCGAGAACAGCAGCCCGCCGACACCCAAAAATGCCAGCAGCAGGGCACCGAAAACCAGGCCGAGAATCAACACCGGCAAGGCCACGCTGAATAGCAGTGCCAAAGGCAGCACGATGCACAGCACCAGGCCGGCAATCACGCAGCCCAACAACCCGCCCGCCATGCCTTTGAATTCACTCAGCTGAGTGAATTCCTGCCCGTTGATGGTGAGGTGAAAGTCCGGCGAGCTTGAGGCGAAATGCCATAGCAAGCCGCCGGTAAGTGCGCTCGTCAAGGCCACGCACAGGCCAATCAGCAAGATCAGTTTGAGGGTCGTTTTCATGCTTGGCTTCCTTCATCTTGTGCGCAGCTGCGGTAGGGCACGCTAAGGGTCACGATGCAGCCGGAGGGTTTGTTTTCGGTGATCGACACGCTGGCCTTGGCACCGTGCAGCAGGCTCAGGCGTTCACGGATATTGGCCAGGCCCACGCCTGTGCCGGCGGTTGCCGCCCGGCCAAAGCCCAAACCGGTGTCTGCCACGCTAACGGCGAGTTTGCCGTGAACGATTTCGGCCTTGACCTTCAGGCTGCCGCCCTCGGCCTTGGGTTCGAGGCCGTGCTTGATCGCGTTCTCGACCAAGCTCTGAATCATCATGGGTGGAAACTCGGCAGACAGCAAGCCGTCCGGCACATCGATCACCGTTTGCAAGCGCTCCTCCATCCGCACCTTGAGGATTTCGAGATAGGGCCGGATGACAGCCAACTCGCGCCCCAGATCGCGCACCCCACTGGCGTTGGCCTCGCGCATGGTGGGCATCGAGGCGCGCAGCAAGGCGATCAGATTCTTCTGCATGATCGAGGCGCGCGGTGGGTCGGTTTCAATCAAATGGTCAATCGAGGCCAGCGTGTTGAACAAGAAATGCGGCTCCACCTGCGCCTGCATGGCCGCCATGCGAGCCTCCACCACCTGGCGCTTGAGGGATTCGGCCTCCGCCGTCTCGGTGGCTTGCGCGGCCTTCACCTCGGCCTGGATGCGGCCTTTGTAGGTGATCTTGATGACCGCCGAGGCCAGCACAAACAGCACCGCGAGATTGACCAAATAGTCGCCCAGGCGCACCACGGTGGTGGTGTTGCGTAGCTTGTGTGAGGCGCGTTGTGCCTCCATCGCCGCGTCGCGCTCGGCCTGTTGCGCTTCGCGGGCACTTTCTTGAGCGGCATCCCGGGCGTCACGGATGGCTTCTTCAATCGCCTGCTTGGCTTCTTCGATGGCTTGCTTCACCTGTGCGGCGTTGGCGCCGGGGGGTAAATCGACGTGAACGGCGGGTGGGTTGTCTTCCTTAGCGGGCGCGCTGGCTGCTGCATCCGACGCCGCTGAGGCAGCGGGTTTGCTGTTAGCAGCATCCGAGGGGGCGATGCGCACGCCTTTTTCGTCGATATTGATTTCGTAGTGCAGGGGCTTGTCCAGCTTGATCTGCGGCTTGGCGGTCTTGGCGGGGGCGGGTGCTGGGGTTGGCGTTGGCGGGGCGGGCGGTTCTTCCGCGTCGATGGGGTCCTCAACCACCTGGTGATTGATGCGCCAGGTGAAGGGCGGCAGCTCTTGCAGAATATTGGCGGCAATGATCAGGGCGATGGCCAGCACCACGAAACGGCGCCAGCTGATGCCGACCAGCCAGTTGGCATAGACATGAAATCCCTGCACCACGGTTTGCGAAAAGCGCTGCCAGCGCTCGTAGTTCGTCAATGTCTTGCCTGCGTTCATGGAATGGACCTGCTGATGCCTTGGCTTTGCACTGTACGCAAGTCGGTTGCCCCCCGCCCGGTTCAGGCGATGCGTGGTGAAGCTGCGGGGGTGAACTGCAGGTTCGACCGACAGTCTGTTTGTTGTTGGACGTGAAAAAGCCCGCTGAACTTGACAGTCAGCGGGCTTTGCAGGAGACGGCCGGTTTATTGCTTGACGGCTTCGACTTGGATGATCAGCTTGACGTTCTTGGGGAAGCCATAGGCCAGGCCGTAATCAACACCCCACTGGGTGCGGTCGATGACGGCTTCGAAGTCGCCGCCGCAGACTTCACGCTTGAGCATCGGGTTTTGATAGCAGTTGAAGTGGGTGGCCTTGAGCGTCACCGGCGCGGTCTTGCCCTTGAGGGTCAGCTCGCCTTGGACTTCGCTCACCTTGTCGCCGTCGAAGCTGAACTTGTCGCCAACAAACTTGGCGGTTGGAAACTTCTCTGCAGAGAAGAAGTCGTCGCTCAACAGGTGCTTGTTCATGGGGCCCACGCCGGTGTTGACCGAGGCCAGCTCGAAGCTGACTTCCACGCGGCCGGTCTTGGCGGCACGGTCAAGCTGGACGGTGCCTTCTTTCTTGTCGAAGCGACCCCGGTTGGTGGAGGTGCCGAAGTGTGTGATCTCGTAGGTCACGAAGGTGTGGGTCGGGTCCATCGCGTAGGTCGCGGTTTCCGCGTGGGCCAGGCCGGCTGCAGCAGCCAATGCGGCGACAAGGAGAGCTTTTTTCATGAACAAGTCTTTCTTGGGTGGAACGGTGAAAAAAATGGAGCGGGGTGAGTCAGGGAAGAAAAATGGCGGCCTTGCGGTAATACCGCGTTACAGCGTTAAAGCGTTACAGCGGCGCGATGCCGCTGAGTGCCAGTTTGAATTTCACTTGCACTTCATTGGCGACCATGGAGGTGTCGGCCCAATCGCCGTCACCGACCTTGAACTCCAGCCGCTTGAGCACAAAGCCGCCCGTGGCCGTGGTGGTGTTGCCTGACTGCGTCAAGGCAATGGGCAAGGTCAGGTCACGGGTCTGGCCTTTGAGGGTCAGCTTGCCGGTGATTTCATACTTGCCACCGCCCAAGGCTTTGATGGCCGCGCTTTGAAAGCTGGCTTGCGGCGATTTTTTGACATCGAACCAGGCCGGCTTGGCCAGCTCGGCGTCAAACTCCGGCGCGCCGAGCGTGACGCTGCCCAGGTCGATGGTGAAGGCAATGCGGCCAGCTTCGGGCTTTTTGGGGTCGAAGGTCAGTTGCGCGTCAAAGCGCTTGAAACTGCCGTTCACTGGCACGCCCATCTGTTTGCTGGTGAAGCTCAGTTCACTTTGTGCGGCCAGCAATTTGGCCGCGGACGTTGTTGTGGTCGGCGCTGCCGCAACTGCTGTGGTGTCTTGCGTGGTGAGCACGGGCTTGCTCTTGGCTTGGGCCGGCGCCGCAGAAAAGAGCATGAGCGCTGTGGCCCCAAGGGCCAGCAAGGGGGGCAGGGCGGTAGCCCACACCCGGTGACGGGCTGTGTGTGGGGCGGCGGATGGGGCCGTAGCTTTGGCCGAGTTAATGCGGGTCATGGTGTGGACTCCCAGGGTTAGGGGCGGGGCAGTTTCAATCAGTGCTGGCGGCTGGGCAGCATGCGCAATAGCAAGCCGTCGCGGTCCAGCAACTGGTGTTTCAGGGCTGCACCCAGGTGCATCAGCACGAGCAGGGCCAGCGTCCAGGCCAGCAATTCGTGGGCGTCTTTCAGGATGTCGGCCAGGGCCTTGTCTTTGGGGACGAAATCCGGCAAGGGCACCAGCCCGAACCACACAACCGGGAAGCCCGCTGCCGAGCTGTAGGCCCAGCCGGCCAGCGGTACCGCGAAGAACATGGCGTACAACAGGCCATGGGTCAGGTGCGCTGCCGTGGCCTGCCAGGCGGGCATGGGCAGGTCGGCCGGCGGGCGGTGCGTCAAGCGCCACAGCAGGCGCAGGGCCGACAGGGCGAGGATGGTGATGCCCGCCCATTTATGCCAGTTGAAGAGCTTCAGCCGCGTGGGCGACAGGGGCAGATCCGCCATGTACAGGCCAACGCCAAACGCCGCCACGATGGCGAGCGCCAAAATCCAGTGCAGCAGGATGGCGACCATGCTGTAGCGGGCGATGGAGACAGGCTGGGCCGACGGCGTGCGGTATGAGGACATGGCTGACCTTGTGGGTGAGACGGACTTGAACAGAACTGAACGCAAGTGTCTGCCGGGAAGCGGGCCAGCAGATTCACGTGGCTTGACGCCAAGGTTCAGTGAATTTGAATCCCCAGCGCTTGCAAGCCTACTGCAGACGGATGTCATGGCGGGGTCATGAGCTTGGGTACAAGATAGGGGGGTACATCGTCTTGGGGTGGGCTCGCATGGATATTGTTTGCAAGATTGAAGCGCTGTTCAAGCGCCGTGGGGCGACGCTCTACAACGGCAACCAGCTGGCCCGCCGGGAGCCTGTGACTGCCGTCGCGCATGCGCTGCAATGTGCGCAGCTGGCCGAATGGGCGCATGCCGACACCACCTTGGTTGCGGCGGCCTTGCTGCACGACCTGGGCCAGTTGATGGGCGGTGCGCCGGACGAAGGCTTGTGTAACGACCAGCATGAGCGCAGTGCGCTGACTTTTTTGGCCGGAGGTGGGTTTGGCCCCAGTGTGTTGGAGCCCATACGCCTGCACGTCGAGGCCAAGCGTTATCTGGTCGCAACCGATGAAGGCTATGGTGACAACCTGACCTTGGCGTCGCGCCATTCTCTGGCGCTTCAAGGCGGGCCAATGAGCATCGAGGAGCGCTTTGCTTTTCTTTCGCAACCCTTTGCCAGCCGCGCGCTGCAATTGCGCCGCTGGGACGATCTGGCCAAACACCCGGGCAAACGCACGCCGCCGCTGGCCTACTACCTGGACGTGCTAGACGATGTACTGCGCGACAGCAAGCAGCCCGCCCGTGTGGCCGTGGCTTAAGAGAGGCTTCGGCTCAACTTAGGGGGTATGTCTTTCGGCATCCCTATTGCGAAGGATGGCGCAATGCACCCTGCAGGTGAATACTTGAGCCCTGATTGATGCGCCGCCTGGACCTCGGCGCATTGGTCGAGGGGAGGACCGCTATGCCGACAATCAACACCCGCAAGGGTGAAGGTTGTCGGCCTAGTTTTTTGGGCGCTGGGGTTTGCGCATTGTTTCGTTGTGCGATGTTCAAACTCGGGGACAATCTCAAGCTTGACCACTGTCAGGCCCTTGCTGCCCCGCCATGAATTCCAAGCCCCCCCGGGTAGCCCTCAAGCCCAAGGATCGTGCCAAGATCTTCTTTGGCAGCCTTTTGCACCCCAAGCAGAGCCGCCGTTGGCTGGAGTTCGTCGAGCAAAGCGACATCCTGCACGACAAGCTGGTGCAATTTCCTTTTGCGCACAGCAAGATTTATAGGCCCTATCTGTCCACGCGCCTTGATTGCGCGCAGCGGGTCGACATTCTCATCACACATTACCGTTTTTTGAGCGCTTTCGGGCTGAGCGATTGGGTGCGGCAGGCTTCGCAGCAGCCGGTTCAACTGTGCGAGTTGTCGTGTAAATCCGGCGCCGTCGCAGCGCTTGAGCTGAGCGCCCTGCACGAAGGGCACCGTGAGGGCGAGTTGTGCCTGCGCCTGATCTACAAGGGTGAGTACATCTTTGCCGCGTCGCTGGTGATTTTTGAGCAAGACGGCAAGCCCTGCTTGATGGTGGGGCGGCTGCAAGGCAAGGCCACCGAGCAGGCGCGCGAGTTGGTGCGTGAGGCCACACGAGACCTCTACAGCACCCGTCCGGCGGGCCTGCTGATCTTGGCGGCCCGGCATTTCGCCTACCTGCTCGGCTGCCAACCGGTGCTGCTGGTGAGCAACCGTAACCGCATCAGCATCAATCTGTGGCGGCGTTGGCATATCACCTCCAACTACGATCAAACCTGGACAGAGATGGAGGCCACGCCCCGTCCCGATGGCAACTTCGAGCTGCCCAACTTGGCCGCACCTTTCATCGACATCGAGGCCCTGCCCTCCAAAAAGCGCTCTGAGGCACGCAAAAAGCTGGCGCTGCTGGAAGCGATGTTCAGCGGCATGGCCGACAGCGTAAAGGCGGCACGGCGAAGTTGACCCGCCCGCCGCAATTTCAACGCGGCAAGAGATGCTTGGTGCGGGCTGCGGCCCCCAGCACCAAGGTGGCGGCGCTCAGGTAACGAGGGTCGCCGTAGAACGCCGCTTCCTCGCGGCAGGCGTGCACCAGTTTGACCACATGTTCGTCGTCCGACTCGGTGGCCGCCCTGCACAGTAACGGCCAGCTCAGACTGACCTGCTCGGAGGGCTCGGTCAGAGGGGTCGCAAGAGGAAGCACACGGGCTGCCAGATACGCTGCGGTGAAAGCCTGCACCAAGATCGCTTGCGCAAGGGGCATCTCGACTTCAACCCATGGCAGCAACACGCGCAGTGCCCGCAGGCCCGTGATCATGTGCAGCACGGTGAAATTGCGGCTGACCAGATAGCGCTCAAGCGCCAAGCCTGCCAGACGCCGCAGTAATTGCGGCAGCTCGTTTTGCGGTGACAACGCGGCTCCCAGGCGCTGATAGGCCGGCGTTTGCAGGGCCGCCTCAATGCGCACCGAGATCAACGGGCCGTTCACTGAAGTCGTGGGCGCATCGGCCACCAATTGCGCCGCCCAATTCTCGAAATCCAGCAGCGGCCCGGCCACCCTTGCGGGCGTCAGGCCCTGCCAGCGGGCCGCCCAGTAAGCCAGGCCGGACGCAAGCTCGCCGTGGTGCTCGGCCTCCACTGCATGGGCAGTTCGGATCAGACCGTGGAAGGCTGCGGCAGTGATGCCCGGCAGCAGATCGGGCAGCGCCTGTCGCAACGTGGCCGCCATGCCAACGTCAGCCAGCGCCTGCGCAAAGTGGCTCCGCAGCGGGCCATAGGCCGCATCGCCATGGCCGCGCAGTGATTGCCAATCAGTCGTCGGTGCCTCGGCGAGGAGCCGGGGTTGACCCTTGAAGTGTTGCCCGTACGCCGTGCGGAACTGTTGCAAGCGCAGCGTGTCGGCGCCCATCGCCTGCAGTGCCTGCAACGCCATGGGCAAGTGATTGCCGAACCCGTTGTTGTACTCCGGCGGGAGATCCTGGTCGGCGTCCAGCAGGCGCCGCAGTATGTCGGCGGTCGAGGGGGTGCTTGTCGGCATAACGCGCTCCGTGATTGATTTGCCTTCATTTTCAAAGTTAAAGTTAACTTGATGTCAAGCGCAAAGGAGAGTGACATGGCAAAGAATCGAACAAAGGCGGGCGATGCCGCGGACGGTGATTGGATTGCGATTGGCGAGTTGGCTCGGCGCAGCGGCGTGGCCGCCAGCGCGCTGCGCTTTTATGAAACGGCCGGCCTGTTGGTCAGCGGCCGCAGTGACGCGGGGCGACGGCGTTATGCGCGCAGCACTTTGCGACGGGTCGGCTTCATCCGCGCAGCGCAGGCGCTGGGATTGAGCCTGGACGAGATTCGGCAGGCACTGGCTTCTCTGCCGGATGCACGCACGCCGAACCTGGCCGATTGGCAACGCTTGTCCAGGGGTTGGCAGCCCATGCTGGATGCACGCATCGCCGCGCTGACGCTGCTGCGGGACAAGCTCACCGGCTGCATCGGCTGTGGTTGCCTTTCTTTGAAGAAATGCGCGCTCTACAACCCGGCTGACCAAGCTTCGTGCAACGGTGCGGGCGCCCGCTATCTCTTGGGGGATGCGTCCGCCGCGCCCAGTCGGTCGAAATAGGGCTCATCGGGTGGGGCGTTTCAGGTTATTTGCGGTGCCCCACAGGGCTGAATCCCTTGGGATTCTTGTGCGCCTCACCGCATGAAGCTCCGCGCTTGGAAAAGCCGCAGAGCGCCCAAGGTTTGAATTTGTATTGCAAATGAGAGTGATTCTCAATTAAGATGACATTCGGTGTGACGAACTGCGTGTCACAACGGGTGGGTGCACTTTCGGGTGCGCTTTTGGGTGCATTTCGGGATGCTTTTGAGGTGGCGCCCCAAGCGATGCGCCCGCCGCAGGTGTTCACATCCCGCGCTCCTCTTGTTTGCAAGACTTTCATTCAGCATGTCCGTGACTCATTCAATGCCTGCGTTTTCGCCGCTGCGCTCCACCTTGTTGGGCAGTGGCTTGTTGAGCCGTGGGCAGATGCGTGTCGTGCTCGCGGGTATTGCCGGCGTGCATTTGTGGGCAGCGTGGGTGCTTTGCCACGCGGTGGCGGCCCCTCAAAAATCCCTGGAGATGGCCCCCATCTTTGTCGAGATGCTGGCGCCAACGGCGGTTGTGCCTACCCGCTTGGCGCAGCCGCCCGCGCCGAGCCGGGTTTCGCCCGCGCGCGCCGAGCCCCGGCGGCTGCCGGTGGCGGCTGCGCCAGCGCAGGCCGCGCTAACGCCCGAATTCGCGGTGCCGGCGCCAGTGGAGGCTAAATCCACGGCACCGGTGGGATCGCTGGAGGGGCAAGCCTCAGCTGCATCCTTGCCCAGTTCGACAGCGGCCCCCGTCCAGTCGCACGTGGCTGTATCGCCGCCCAAGCTGATTCCGGCCTCTGCCGTGCAATACCTCGTGCCCTTGCGGGTTGAGTACCCCCGTGCCGCGCAGCGCCGGCGTGAGGCGGGCACGGCCATCGTGCGGGTGTACATCGACACCGCCGGGCTTCCTCAAACCTTGCAGATTCACCGCAGCACGGGCTTCCCGCTGCTGGATGAGGCGGCGACTGCGGCGGCCAGCCGGGCGCGCTTCAAGCCCTATTCGGAGAACGGGCAGCCAACCGCAGGCTGGGCCTTGATCACCGTTGACTTCGTACTTTGAATTGGAGAAAAATTTTGAACCAAGAGTCTGCGCAGGGCTTCGCCCATTTCATCGGGCAAAGCGACGCGGTTGGCAAGACGCTGTTGCTGATCTTGCTGGGGATGTCCATCGTCTCCTGGACCATCATCGTGATCAAAGGGCTGGCCCTGGTGCTGCGCAATCGCCGCAGCGAGCGGTTCTTGAGCCTGTTCTGGAATGCCTCATCCCTGGACGCCGTGGCCGGTGAAATTGCCACCCACGGCGCGCGCGACCCCTTCTCGCATCTCATCAGCCATGCCATGCACGCCCAGGCTCATCATGCGCGTTATGGCGCCGCCAAGCTCGAAGAAGCGGGCACCGCCGGCGACTTTGTCACCCGCACCATCAAGAAGGTGCTGGATGAAGAAATGACGCAGATGGAAAACGGCCTGACGGTGCTTGCCACAGTGGGTTCCACCGCGCCGTTTGTGGGTCTGTTCGGCACGGTGTGGGGCGTCTATCACGCGCTGGTGGCCATCGGCCTGAGCGGCGCCGGCACATTGGACAAGGTGGCCGGGCCCGTGGGCGAGGCCTTGATCATGACTGGCGTCGGCCTGGCCGTGGCCATCCCGGCGGTGATGGGCTACAACGGGTTGACACGGGCCAACCGCGTGATCCTCTCCAAGTTGGATGCCTTTGCCTACGAGGTGCACACCTTTGTGGCCATGGGCTCGCCGATGAGCGCAGCGGGCGCGGCCTCCGCCAAGCCGGCCGCAAGCATCCGTCCCTTGGCGGCCTGAGGAGCGCATGATGGCTTTTGCGAGTTTTGACGCGCGCAACGCCCGCGCGCCCATGGCCGAGATCAATATGGTGCCGCTGATCGATGTGCTGCTGGTGTTGCTGGTGATCTTCATCGTCACCGCACCCTTGCTGGCCCATCAAGTCAAGTTGGAACTGCCGCGGGTGAGCGCCCAGGTGCTCAGCGCCCCCACGGAGAAGATTGACTTCTCCATCGATGCCGCCGGCCGGTTGTTCTGGAACGGCCAAGCCGTGGACCGCGCCGAAGCCGCGCGCCGCTTCGCGTCCGAGGGCGGCAAGCCCGTTCAGCCCGAAGTGCATTTGCGCGCCGACCAGGACGTGCCCTACAAATTTGTGGCTCAAACCCTGGGTGATGCCGCCAAGGCCGGCTTGACCAAAGTCGGCTTCGTGAGCCAGGCCGATCAGCCTTGATGCCTTGAACTGAGTCTTTGAAATTCCCCCTTCCCACCCCCTTTCCAGCCAGCCAACCGGGCGCACCCGAAGAGCAAGCCAAATCATCAAGAACCCCCAAGTATTTGGAGCCTCTCATGTCCTCGCGATTCCCTGAAACGGCGGCCTGCGCCCTGCCGGCTTCCTCCACCTTGGCCAAGCCCGGCCTCACTTGCGCACCGGCGCTGCTGCCGCTGGGTGCGTTTGCCGCCGGCTTCGGCCTGATGGTGGGTTCGGCCTTCGCGCAAAGCACGGTGCCCGTGCCGCCCGCCTTGGCCGCTTCAACCGCCCCCGGCGAAGTGGTGCTGCCCGCGGTGCGCGTCAAGGCCGCTGCGGCCGACGACACCAAGCAGAACCTGCAAACCACCACCACCACCATCGGCAAGGGCCAGCAAGACATCCGGGACATTCCGCAGTCCATCACGGTGATGACGGAAAAGCTGCTCGACGACGCCAAGCTCGACACCCTCAAGCAGGCCTTGCACTACACCGCCGGCATCACTTTTGCCGCCACCGAGAACGGCACCGACCAGGACATCCGCATGCGCGGCTTCCCCGTGGCCACCACGGGCGACCTGCTGATCGACGGCATGAAAGATCCCTCGCAATACGACCGCGACAGCTTCAATTACGACCGCATCGAGGTGATGCGTGGTTCCGCCTCCATGCTGTTCGGCCGCGGCTCGACGGGCGGCGTGATCAACCAGGTCACCAAGAAGCCCGAGTTGCTGGATCAAAGCGATGTGGTCACAACCGTCGGTACAGGGGGTTATGTGCGCGCCACCGGCGACTTCAATGTGCGCCTGGGCGAATCAGCGGCGCTGCGTGTCAACGCGATGAACACCACCGCCGACAACAACGGCGCCAAGGTCAACAAGCACGGCGTGGCGCCCAGCTTCAGCTGGGGCATCGACAGCGCGGATGAATTCAATGTGGGCTTGTTTTATCTGAAGGTCGACAACGTGCCCATGTCCAACCTGCGCTACCTCAGCGGCAGCGTGGCGGCTCAGATACCGGCGCAAAACTTCTACGGCACCGCGAGCGACTTTCTGAAGGGGGAGGCGCTGTACGGCAGCGCGTCATGGACGCACCGCTTTGCTGATGGCGGTACCCTGCGCACCCAGTTCCGCAAGGGCGACTACAAGCGCAACTCGTGGAGCACCACCGCCAGCTACCCGACAGGTTCTACGGCAGCCTCCGTGACCGACTCAACGCTGCTGAGCACCGTGGGCCTGGCCCCGCGCAAAGACGATATCGACGGCACCTATTTGCAAAGCGACTACAGCAATCGGTTTGAGTGGTTCGGCCTGCGCAACGAGGTGATCACCGGCGTGGACGCCGCCTATGAAAAAGCCACCCGCTTCGGCGCTTACGGCTCGGTGCTGACCAATTACAACAAGGGCAGCGTCAGCGTGGGCGACCCCAATAACGGCCGTGTGACAGCGGCCTTGCCCACCTACCGCCAAACCAGCGATTTCACCGGCACCTCAGTTGGCGCCTATATGCAAGACCTGGTCTCGCTGACCGAGCATTGGAAGCTGCTGGGCGGCCTGCGCTACGACCGCTTCAAGGCCGATATGCACAGCAATGTTTACGCCAACAACACGACGGCCACCACCCCTACGTCGGTGACGCCATCCAATTTGTCTTACCCTGAGCTATGGAGTTATCGCGGCGGCGTGCTGTACCAACCCAGCCTGAGCCAGTCTTACCATTTCTCTTACGGCACCTCGTTCAACACCTCGGCCGATACCTACCAGTACACCACGCAGCAAATCGCCAACGTGCCGGCTGAGCAAAGCCGCAATGTCGAGTTGGGTGCGAAGCTGGACTGGCTGAATGGCCAGTTGTCCACCCGCGCGGCGCTTTTCCGCACCGAGAAGTACAACGAGCGCACGACCGACTCCGACTTTGCCGGCACCTACCCGGTGTTGAGCGGCAAGCGGCATTCGCAAGGGCTGGAGTTCGACATCACCGGGCGCATCACGCCGGCCTTGGAGGTCTATGTGTCTTATTCCTTCATCCAAGAAGCCAAGATCGACAAGGCGGGATCGGCCGTCACTCTGCTGACCCACGACGTTGGCCTGACGCCCAAGCACAGCGGTGCGGCCTGGCTCAGCTATCAGCTGGCGCCCAAACTGCGCATTGCGGGTGGCGCACGCGGCGCTTCCGAGAACCGGCCGCTGCAAGGCGGCACGGCGGCAGCGTCGGTCACCGCACGGGCACCGGGTTATGTGGCGTACGACGCGATGGTCGAGTTCAAGCCGACCGAAGACTTCTTCGCGCAGCTCAACGTCAACAACCTGACCGACAAAGTCTACGGCGACCAGCTCTATCCCGGTTTTTACACGCCGGGAGAG
This sequence comes from Roseateles koreensis, assembly GCF_028595305.1. Classification (GTDB taxonomy): domain Bacteria; phylum Pseudomonadota; class Gammaproteobacteria; order Burkholderiales; family Burkholderiaceae_C; genus Paucibacter_A; species Paucibacter_A koreensis. The sequence goes on from NZ_JAQQXS010000005.1 coordinate 211,577, forward strand.
GCACGCACCTTGCGGATGACGCTGGGCGTGCGCTTCTAACCCAACGTTTCATCGGCTTCACGAACCCTGAGCGGACAAGGCACCATCACCATGCTGTTGCACGTCAAAAATGTACTCACCCCCGACGAGTTGCGTCAGGCGCGTGAGATCCTGGCTCAAGCCCCTTGGGGCGACGGGCGCATTACGGCGGGCGAGCAATCTGCCCAGGCCAAGAACAACCAGCAATTGCCGGAGGGCTGCGAGGCCACCCAGCTTTTGCAGAAAATGGTGCTGCAGGGCTTGCAGCGCCATCAGTTGTTCTTTTCAGCGGCCTTGCCCAAGCAGATTTCGCCGCCCTTGTTCAACCGCTATGGCGGCGAGGCCAACAGCTTTGGCAACCATGTGGACAGCGCCGTGCGTTACCTGCGCGACGGCACTGGCCGGGTGCGCACCGATGTCTCCTGCACCGTGTTTTTCGCCGACCCGGACGAGTATGACGGCGGCGAGCTGATGGTGGAAGACACCTTCGGCCAGCACCGCGTCAAGCTGCCGGCGGGCGATATGGTGCTCTACCCCGGCCACTCGGTGCACCGGGTCGAGCCGGTGACACGGGGGTACCGCCTGGCCAGCTACTTCTGGATCCACAGCATGGTGCGCAGCGACGAGCAACGCCGCCTGCTCTTCGACATGGACACTCATTTGATGAGCCTGCGCAGCCGCATGGGCGAGAGCGATCCGGCGGTGATCGGCCTGACCGCCAGCTATCACAACCTGCTGCGTATGTGGCTCGAATTTTGAGCTCCGCAATCGACAAGATACAAGAGGACCTTGTGAAATGACCAAAACCAACCATTCCCTTGCCGCGCTGTTGCTGGCCACCGTCGCCTTTGGCGCCCATGCCCACGGCGATGTGAGCTGCCCCAAAATTCCCAAAGAAGAGTGGCGCCCCCAAATGGAGTTGCAGCACAAACTAAGCGCCGAGGGTTGGCGCATCCGCCAAGTTAAGACCTTCAGCACCTGCTATGAGGTGTACGGCTTTGACGCCAAGGGCGAGCGCGTCGAGGCTTTCTTCAACCCCAAGACCTTTGAACGCATCGAACCCAACTCGGCGCCGGAGAAAAAGTGACCTCTGTCCGAACCGGGACTCAGACCAACGCTGAGGCCAGCGCCGAGGTCCGCGTCTGGGATCGCGCAGTGCGCGGTTTGCACGTCTTGTTGGCCGTGAGCGTCATCGCAGCCTGGGCCACCGGGTTCCGCTTTCATCCCAATCACCATGCGCTGGGCTACGCGGCAGCCACGGTGGTGGCGCTGCGCCTGGCCTGGGGCTTTGTGGGCAGCAGCTACGCCAGGTTCGCCAACTTCGTGCGCGATCCGGCGGCCACGCTGGCCTACGCACGCAAGCTGGCGGCTAATCGGGCGCCGCACTACCTGGGGCATAACCCCCTGGGTGGATGGATGGTGATCGCCCTGCTTGCCTGTGTAGGCCTGTGCAGCCTCACGGGCTTTCTCTACACCACCGATTGGCTCTGGGGTTATGCTTGGCTTGATGCGCTGCACCGCGGCTTGGCTTGGCTGCTGGCGTTACTGCTCTGCTTGCACCTGTGCGGCGTGGCCATGATGAGCTGGCTCAGCCGCGAGAACCTGGTCGTGGCGATGGTGAGTGGGCGAAAGAAAGTTCCGGCGAGGGGCAAGCAAACCTTCAGTCATTGACGGTGGTTTTGCGGACTCTTGCTAGAACTTGTTAGGCCTTCAGCCTTTGCGAAACCCTTGGCTGCCCAACCATCTAACGGCTTCTTCAATATTGGCGCTATGTCGATAGTTGGATATCTGGGACGCTTTTTGGGCGAGGTCTTTGACCATCACCGCATGAAAAGACGAGGGTAATACGTCAGTGACTGTCGTCATGCCATGGCTTGCAGCGTCGGTAAAAAACTCCCACCATCGCTGAAATACATCCGGCGTGCCACCGTCCCAAAGCGTCGCGTCGGTCAACATGGCCCACGGCTCGTCGTTAAATACGCCCCAAAGCTTTTTGGCGTCCGCGTGCAAAGCCAGCACGGCTTCCACATTCCATGCGCCGATATAGCTAACTGACATGACACGGCCGTCTACTCGGATGATGTATTTACCATGCTGCCTCATACGGTAACCCCCAATACTTGGTTCCCCTTCAGGCGCTTGTGATTTCAACAGATCTGACTTGCCCTCTCCCCCCCGCCTTCGATTCATAGAGCATTCGGTCGGCTGCATCAATCAGCGTCTCGGGATCATCTCCTTGGGCGGGCAGAGCCGCTGCAACGCCAAGACTGATGGTGACGACCGGAGCAACGCTTGAGCCCTCATGTGAAATTGCCAAGTCGCGCACCGCAGCTTCAAGTTCCTGTGCCTTGTGAATCGCACCTTTGAGCGGAGTTTCGGGCAGCAGGCAAACAAACTCCTCGCCCCCAAATCGGGCCAGCAAGTCGGCGGGCCTCCACATGCGCGACTTCATGGCCGAGGCAACCGAAGACAGGCAATAGTCGCCCATCGGATGCCCGTAGATGTCGTTGAATCGCTTGAAGAAGTCGACGTCGATGAATACCAGTGAGATAGGCAGCGAGTTGCGTGCGCAGCGTCGCCATTCCTTGAACAACGTGCTGTTGAAGTGCCTTCGATTGCCCAGGCCCGTCAAGGCATCAGTCCGTGCAATGCGTCTGAGGAGATCCGACTTGGCCTTGAGTCGTAACTGCGTATTGACACGGACTGAGACGATTCTTGGATTGAAAGGCTTAGAAATGAAGTCAGCCGCCCCTGCATCGAGGGCGCGCGCTTCGTCGTCGACGCTGCAATTTCCTGTAAGAAATATGACCGGAATGTTCTGGGTCTCCGGGTCTTCTTTCAATTGCCGGCATACCTCCATTCCCGTCATCCCAGGCATTACCATGTCGAGAAGGACGAGGTCGGGCGGATTCACCTTGGCCCTGCTCAGTGCCTGGGCTCCGCTGGTCGCGACGAACACCTCATAGGTGTCCTTGAAGAGTTGATAGAGCGTTTGTAGCACCGCCGCCTGATCGTCCACGATCAAGACCGACGAGCGGCGCACTGGGGCCAATGCATCCTCTTCGATGTCGTCGGGCAAGTCTATGAACCCTGATTTCACGGTGCTGTCTTCCGGAATTTTTGGAGTAGCTTGAAGGCCAGTTGAAAGTCTAAGCTGCCGATCGCTGCATCCAACTCAGCTATTTCACCGCCGTGGACCCTGCCTAAATCGAAACGCAATGAATCAAACTCATCGATTGCGCGCATATTTCCATCATGCAGAAGTGTGCTCAAATTTTCGAGTCGGCGTTGCATGTCGCGGCGCGCGACCGGCCGGTCGATAACTGCAGTTTGATCCATCAATGGCGCGTGCTGTGCCAGGTAGGCCTTGAGCGCCTCTACGGACTGTTGCGCCACGGCATCCATGCTGCGAAGAAGCTCTTCAATAAAGCGCGGCGAGAGATCACCTGACTTTGCCTGCTGTTCAGCACGGTCCTCTGCTTTGCCCGCAACGTCCGCCAACAACACAGCGCCTGTCATGCCAGCATTGCCTTTGATGGTGTGCAGCAGTCGAATGGCCGCTGAGCTGTCCCGAATGCCCTCTTCATGCATTTGCTTCGGCAATGATTCAATCGCCGCGATCAAGGTTCGGATACTGCGCTGCAACAGCGCTTCACGGCCTCCGAAACGGACCAACGCCAGAGGCATGTCCAGCACGGACTGACCACCGTGAGAATTTTCATCTGATCTTGGTGGCGAGTGTTCGAGCGGCGCTGGACTCAAGCGATGGGTGTGACGTTGGACGATTTCAACCAACTCAGCAAAATCGATGGGCTTGCCGATGTGGTCATTCATGCCTGCATCAAGACATGCCTGACGGTCGGTCGGCATCGCGTTGGCGGTCATGGCAATGATGGGAATCTTCACCTGCCCGAGCTCACGTCGAATCTTGCGTGTGGCCTCGTATCCATCCATCCTGGGCATTTGTACATCCATCAACACGAGGTCAAATGGAGGCTGTGCACACCGCACCGCATCGACAGCGGCCAAGCCGTCTTCGGCCAATGAAACGGCGGCGCCTTCGTCGCTCAACAGTTCGGTGGCAACCTGCTGATTGAATGGACTGTCCTCCACCAACAGAATTCTCAGGCCTTTGAGCAACATGGCACTGACGTGGCCGGTCCGGGGGGCAACTTCGCCATTCGTTTTCATTTTCACGCTTGCTTCGGTGACTGTCTCCAGAAGCATCGAAGGTGTTATTGGCTTGACGAGGAATCCGTCCAAGGAACTATTTGAATGCTCAGCCTTCTTTGACAGGACTTCACGGCCGTGCGCGGTGACCATGATGAGCACAGGCTGGCTGTCGTTGGTGAGGCCTCGAATGCGTTCGCACACCACCCATCCATCCATTGCTGGCATGTTCCAATCCACCAGAACGACGTCAAAGGGTTGCTTGTTTGCGGTCGCGTCCGCCAGCTTGGCCAAACCTTGCGCACCGCTGGATGCCACCTGCACATGCCAGCCAAACTCATGCCCGTAGGCGCAAAGCAAGTCGAGCGACGCCGCGTTGTCGTCGATTGCCAGTACCCGCAATGCCTTGAGTAACGGTGAAATGCGTTGAGGTTCAGCGAGAGTGCTTACTTTTTCGAAAGTGACTTCAAAACTGAACAAACTGCCCTTGCCAAGCTCACTGTGCACGGTCAGGCGACCGCCCATCAAAGCCACGAAGCGCTGGCTGATGGCCAGGCCCAGCCCCGTTCCACCGAATCTGCGGGTGGTTGAGGCTTCGGCTTGCGAAAACCCTTCAAAGATCGTTTCGAGCTTGTCCGGCGGGATGCCAATGCCTGAGTCTTGAATCGAAAATTTGGCCACCACACGCTGCTCATCGTTGGCGATCGAATCGATGGAAATCACAACCTCACCGCTGTCCGTGAACTTGATCGCATTGCTCGCCAGATTGATCAAAATTTGCTTAAGGCGCAATGCGTCGCCGATAAGGTTGTTGGGAATTTGATCGGAAATCTGGAACAAGACTTCGATGTTCTTGTCGCCCACATTGGTCGAAACGATCACCGCAAGATCGTCTAGCAATTGACTCAATTGGAAGGGCTGAGGATCCAGCGTCATCTTGCCAGCGTCGATCTTGGAGAAGTCGAGAATGTCGTTCAGGATGGACAGCAGCGTCTTCGCCGCCAGTTGTGACTTGTCGACATAGTCGGCTTGGCGCGGCGTCAGATCAGTGCGCTTCATCAACTGCAGCATGCCCAGCACAGCGTTCATCGGCGTGCGCAGTTCGTGGCTCATATTGGCCAAAAATTGGGCTTTGGCCGCGCTTGCAGACTCGGCTTGACGGGTTCTAAGCCCAAGCTCATCGTTCAAGGATTGCAACGCGAGATGGGCCTGCTTGATCTCGGTGATGTCAGCCACCAGCACAAAGAATCCCCGCACCTCATTGACGTCTTTGTCGGGCACGTAGTGCCCCCAAGTATGGCTGAGCGAACCATCTGATTTCGTCAAGGAGCGCTCGAAATGCTGTGTTTCGCCACGCAGAGCAGCGTTGATGTAGGGTTCGTTCGCCGCGAACAATTCCGGGCCCAGCAATTCGGCCAACGAGATGTTGTTCATCTGCTGAGCTGATTTGCCAAACCACGCTTGATAGGCGCTATTTGAGAACTTGCAATGCAGACTTGTATCCCAGTACGCCACCAAGCCTGGCAGTACTTCGACGAGGGTATGCATGAAGCGGTTACGCTCCAACAATGCGGCTTGCGCTTGCTTACGTTCAGAGATATCAAGGTGAGTGCCTGCCATCCACTCCGGATCGCCGTTTTCAAGCCTTGACTTCAGGCTGCCGCGCGCCTGAACCCAGACCCAGTGGCCTTGGCGATGCCGCATTCGCAACTCGCAGTCGTAATACGCAATCTTGCCGTCGAAATGCTCGGTCAGGGCCGTCAATGCCGCGGCCAAGTCTTCTTCGTGACAAAGACGCTGCCATGTTGAAATGTCGACCGGGCTCAACTCGCTCAGCGTGTAACCGAGCATGCTCGCCCACCGCTCGTTCAACCTCACGGCCCCGGTGCCGACGTTCCATTCCCAGATGCCTGCACCGGTGCCTTCGATGACTGAGGCCAGGAACTGGCGCTCGGCCTCCAGGGCCTTCTCGATAGCCATGGTTTCGGTAATGTCTTCGACCGAACCTACAAAGCCAATCAATTCTTTGTCGTTGCCGACAACAGGCTTAACCCAAGCGCGCACGGTACGCACTACGCCATATGCTGGTTGTAAACGGTACGTGCGGCGAAAATCCTGGTTCGCTCTGAGGGTTGTGCGCATCTCCTCCAGGACGCGGTCGCGATCCTCGGGGTGCAGTGTTTGGCTGTAGCCGCGCCCAAGACTCTGCGATAGCGTCAGGCCATGGATCTCCTGCCACCGCACATTGGTGTAGGTGCATTCACCCTCGACATTGGCAGCGAAGATGCCCAGCGGAGAAGCGTCGCTCAAGGCGCGAAACTTGGCCTCAGTTTTGAAGAACTCCAGGGCGTCACGCCGTCGCTCCAAGGCGGCCGTTGCGGCCTGGGCGAGCAGTCTCAATACGGTGCGCTGATGGTCATTGAGGTGTCTTGGCTTGCGGTCGATGACGCACAGCGTTCCAACTTTCTCACCACTGCTCAAAGTCAGGTTGGCGCCACAGTAAAAGCGAATGTAGGGATCACTGGCGACCAATGGGTTGCTGGCGAACCTCGGGTCGTCCAACGCGTTGTCGATCTCAAACAGACCGTCCTCTAGGATGGCGTGCGCACAAAACGCAACGTCTCGCGGCGTTTGTTCGGCCTCTGGCAATCCAACTTTGGCTTTGAACCACTGGCGATCAAAGTCAACCAAGCTGACCAGGGAAATCGGCACATCGCACACGGCCGCCGCCGCCTGCACAAGCGCCTCGAACTCCGGCTCAGGCCCGGTGTCTAGGACGTTGAGGTCGAGCAGCGCCTTCAGGCGCCCGGGCTCATCCTTTCCCAACGGAGCAGCAACCATAGCGGTCCCATGTTCGTTTCTAAGGCCCCCACATTATTCATGCCTCGAAAGCCTCAATGACATCGCATATGAGCCTACATACAGGCCCTTTTCTTCGCCAACACGCAAGCAGACAAAGTTGATGACGAACGTCAAATCGGATCTTTAATGAAATTCGGCAAGTGGCCTGCTGTTGTGGCCCCGCACTCGCTCAACGGGCCTGCTTCCACTGCGCCATCAAGCCCTCCCACTTGCTACGCGCGGCCTGGAGGTGGCGGGCTTTCACATGGCCATAACCCCGAATCTCTTCGGGGATACGGGCAATGTCAACGGCCAAGCCCAAGCGCTCAGCTGTGAGGCCTTTGCTCAGGATGGCTTCGATGCTGGCGCGGTATTCGTCGATCAGGGCGCGCTCGGTCTTGCGTTCTTCGGTATGGCCGAACAGGTCGAATGCCGTGCCGCGCAGGCCTTTGAGCTTGGCCAGCAGGCCGAAGGCGGGGCGGATCCAGGCGCCCATTTGTTGCTTGACCAATTCGCCTTGTGCGTTCTTCTTGGCGAACAGGGGCGGCGCCAGATGGTGCACGATTTTGTAGTCGCCTTCGAACTGGGCGGCGATCTGATCGGTGAACTTTTTGTCGCTGTGCAAGCGTGCCACCTCGTACTCGTCTTTGTAAGCCATCAGCTTGAAGGAGTAGCGGGCCACAGCTTCGCTCAGGCGGGTGGTGTTGAGCGGCTTTTCTGCGGCGCGCACTTGGTCGACCAGGGCAAGATAACGTTGCGCGTAAGCGGCGTTCTGGTAGTCGGTGAGAAAGGCGACGCGCTTGGCAACCAGTTCGTCCACACCGGGGCGCTTGACGATGTTGATGACTTGGCTGGCCGCGAACAAGGCCCGCACTGCGGCCAGGTCGTGGGCGCAGCGGCGACCCCATTCAAAGGCCTGCTTGTTGTTGTCGATCTGCACATTGTTCAACTCGATGGCGCGCATCAAGGCCGCGTAGCTGAGCGGGATGCGGCCTTGCTGCCAGGCGTAGCCCAGCATCAGCGGGTTGGTGTAGAGCGAATCGCCGAGCAGCTTGACGGCCACTTCTTCAGCATCAAACACACCCAACTGGCTGGCGCCCACCGCCGCCCGCACGGCGCTCTCGCAGGCTGCGCCGGGGAAGCTCCAGTTGGCGTCGTTCACCAGATTGGCTGTGGGTGAGCCGTGGGTGTTGAGCGCCACATAGGTATGGCCCTCGCGCATCACGGCCAGGGTGGCCTTGTTGGCGGCCACGATGGCGTCGCAGGCGATCACCAAGCGGGCCTCGGCGGTGCCAACCTTGGTGCAATGGATGGCTTCATTGCTGTTGGCGATTTGGATGTGGCTCCAGGTTGAGCCGCCTTTTTGGGCTAAACCGGCCGCGTCTTGCGTGATCACGCCCTTGCCTTCAAGGTGGGCGGCCATGCCCAGCAACTGGCCGATGGTGATGACACCCGTACCGCCCACGCCCGCAACGACGATGCCCCAGGCGGTGTCGGCATTGGGCACCAGTGGTTGCGGCACGGCGGGCAGTTGCGGGTCAAAGGCGCTGCGGCGGCCTTCTTTGCTGGGCTTCCTTAGCGCGCCACCCTCAACTGTGACGAAGCTGGGGCAAAAGCCCTTCACGCAGGAGTAGTCCTTGTTGCAGCTGTTTTGGTTGATCTGGCGTTTGCGGCCAAAGTCGGTTTCAAGCGGCTCGACCGAGAGGCAGTTGCTCTGCACGCTGCAGTCGCCGCAACCCTCGCACACCAAGTCGTTGATGACCACGCGCTTGGCCGGGTCCACCAGCTTGCCGCGCTTGCGGCGGCGGCGCTTTTCGGTGGCGCAGGTTTGGTCGTAAATGATGACGCTGGTGCCCGTGATCTCGCGGAACTGACGCTGGAGGGCGTCCAACTCGTCGCGGTGGTGCACCGTCACGCCGGGCAACAGGGCGACACCGTCGTACTTCTGCGGCTCGTCGGTCACGATCACCAACTTGCTCACGCCCTCGGCGGTGACGCTTTGCATGATCTGCAGCACGGTGTGGCCCTCGGCCCGCTCACCCACTTGCTGGCCGCCGGTCATGGCCACCGCGTCGTTGTAGAGAATCTTGTAGGTGATGTTCACCCCGGCGGCGATGCTCTGACGGATCGCCAGCAGGCCGCTGTGGAAGTAGGTGCCGTCGCCCAGGTTGGCGAAGATGTGTTTTTCGTGGGTGAAGGCCGATTGGCCCACCCAAGGCACGCCTTCGCCGCCCATCTGCGTGAAGGTGGCGGTGTGGCGCCCGGGCATCCAGCTGACCATGTAGTGGCAGCCAATGCCGGCCACCGCGCGCGAGCCCTCCGGCACGCGGGTGGAGGTGTTGTGCGGGCAGCCGCTGCAGAACCAGGGTGTGCGGTCGGCGCCGCCGGCGGCTTTTTCTTCGGACTTGAGCGCGTTCTCCTTGCCGTCGATCAGGGCGAGCCGCTCGTTCAGGCGGGCTTCCACATCGGCGTCCACGCCCAGCTTTTTCAGGCGCTTGGCAATGGCGCGGGCGATGATGGCGGGTGTGAGGTCGGCCTGCGGGCGCAGCAACCAATGGCTGCTGGGGTTGGGCATGCTCCATTCGCCGCCGTCACCCTTTTCGTCGTCGAATTTACCCAGCACGTGGGGGCGCACGTCGCCGCGCCAGTTGTACAGCTCTTCCTTGAGTTGGTACTCAATCATCTGGCGTTTTTCTTCGATCACCAGAATCTCTTCCAGTCCCTGGGCGAAGTCGCGGGTGATGGTGGCTTCTAGCGGCCACACCACATTGACCTTGTGCAGGCGGATGCCCAGCCGGCGGCAGGTGTCGTCGTCCAGGCCGAGGTCGTACAGGGCCTGGCGGGTGTCGTTGTAGGCCTTGCCGCTGGCGATCAGGCCGAAGCGGTCTTGTGGCGTTGAAATAACGTTGTAGTTCAACTTATTGGCACGGATGTAGGCCAGCGCGGCGTACCACTTGTAATCCATCAAGCGCTTTTCTTGCTCCAGCGGTGCATCGGGCCAGCGGATGTGCAGGCCGCCTTCGGGCGTCTGGAAATCCTCCGGCAGGATGATCTTCACGCGGTCTGGGGCCACATCGATCGAGGCGGAACTCTCCACGATTTCCTGGATGGTCTTGAGCCCCGACCACAGGCCTGAGAAACGGCTCATGGCGAAGGCGTGTACGCCCATGTCGAGAATATCTTGCACGCTGGTCGGGAAGAACACCGGGAAGCCCACCGCCTTGAACACGTGGTCGCTCTGGTGCGCGGCGGTGGAGCTCTTGGCGATGTGGTCGTCGCCCGCCACGGCAATCACGCCGCCGTGCTTGGCGGTGCCGGCCATATTGGCGTGCTTGAACACGTCGATGCAACGGTCCACGCCCGGGCCCTTGCCGTACCAGAGGCCAAACACGCCGTCGAACTTGTTCTTCTCCGGAAACAGGTCCAGCTGCTGGCTGCCCCACACGGCGGTGGCGGCCAGTTCTTCATTGACGCCGGGTTGAAAGACGATGTGTTGCTTGGCCAGATGCTTCTTGGCGGCCTGCAGGGATTGGTCGTAGGTACCCAGCGGCGAGCCGCGGTAGCCGGAGATGAAGCCGGCGGTGTTCAGGCCCGCCAGCGCGTCGCGGGTGCGTTGCAACATGGGCAGGCGTACGAGGGCTTGCACACCGCTCATGAAAGCCCGGCCGCTGTCCAGCGCGTATTTGTCGTCCAGGGTGACGGTGTCCAGGGCGCGCAAGAGGTGTTCGGGCAGGGGGGCGTTCATGTGGGCGTGCTCCAGGGCTGTTGTGGCTGCGGCAGTGGCAGGGCATTTCGCACGGCGGCTTGTGGCTGCGGTGCGAGCGGTGCTACCGGCTTTTTACCGGCTCCGGCAGTGTATGAAAAGGCCTGCGCGTGGTGCTTGCTATTTGTAGCCGCAATAGTTCAACTTGAGCAACAATCTTGCTCAAATCGTTTTGATTGATATGAAATGGCTTCAAAAAATCAAACTTCAGTAAAAACCCTTGAGCGTGAAGAGGTGGCTGCGCCTTCCGGTCAGTCCGTTGGGCTGGATCGTTATGACGTCGCCATCTTGTTGGCGCTGCAGCGTGACGCACGCCTGTCTAATGCCGAGTTGGCGACCCGCATCGGCCTGTCTGCCGCGCCCACCTGGCGGCGCGTCAAGTGGCTGGAAGAGCAGGGCTACATCACCGGCTACCGGGCCGAGATCGACCGGCGCAAAGTCGGCCTGGGTGTGCTGGCTTTTGTGCGCGTGGATGCTGACCGCAACAACGGCGCCAGCACCAAGGCGCTTGAAGAGGCGCTGCGCGGCCTGCCCGAGGTGATCAGCTGCCACTACATCTCGGGCGCGGGCACCTTTGAGCTGCAGGTGATGGCAACCGACCTGGACGCGTTCTCGCGCTTTTCGATCGACACCCTGCTCAACCTGCCCAACGTCAAGGACGTTCACACCAGCTTCTCGCTGGGCGAGGTGAAGGCTGGGGCGCTCACGCCTCTGGGGCATTTAGAGATGGGTCGGGGCGGCTGAATCTGCAAAGAGGGGGGGGCCGTGAGCTTTGGGGCAAGCCGGTGCCCGTATCGCCCTCACAATCAGCCTCTGCTTTCAAAACTTGCTTGTGCATCCCATGTCTTCTCAACACGCTCGCCTGCCCTTCAGACACTTCTTGCTGGCACTGGCCGTGGTGGCCGTCTGGGGCAGCAATTTCGTGGTGATTCGCGTGGGGCTCAATGCCTTGCCTCCCCTGCTGTTCGCCGCGCTGCGTTTCACGTTTGCCGTTTTGCCGGCCATCTTTTTTCTGAAAAAGCCGCAGCTGCCCTGGCGCAATCTCATGGGCTACGGCCTGTTGTTGGGGGTGGGGGAGTTTGGGCTGCTGTTCCTGGCCATGCGGGGTCATATTTCGCCGGGGCTGGCCTCCTTGGTGATTCAGACTCAGGTGTTTTTCACGCTGTTTCTGGCGATGCGTGTGACGGGGGAGCGGGTGCAGGGCTACCAATGGTTGGCCTTGCTGCTGGCCGCTTCGGGCATTGCCGTGATTGCGCGCCATACCGATGGCAGCGCCACGCCGCTGGGTTTGTTGATGGTGCTGGCGGCGGCGTTCTCCTGGGCGTGCGCCAATATGGTGGGCAAGGCGGCGGGGCGGGTGAATATGTTGGCCTACATGGTCTGGACCAGCCTGTTCTCGGTGCCGCCCTTGTTGTTGCTGTCCTTCATTTTTGAAGGGCAGGCGGTGATGGCGCAAGGCCTGGCCCGGGCCGACGCGGTCACTTGGGCCGCGGTGGTGTGGCAGGCCGTGGGCAATACCTTGTTCGGCTACGGCGTGTGGGGCTGGCTGCTGGCACGCCATGCTGCGGCCACAGTGGTGCCCATGGCCCTGCTGGTGCCCATCTTTGGCATGAGTACGGCGGCCTGGGTGCTGGGTGAAAGCCTGCCGGCCTGGAAGATGGTGGCAGCCGCGCTGGTGCTGTCAGGCCTGGCGCTCAATCTGTTGTGGCCCCTGCGGCCCTGGCGCCGTGGCGTGGGGGCGGCGCAGCCGGTGGTGAAGGGTTGATGCAAGCCGGTTCTGCGACCGTGTGGATAGTCTTAGAACCGCGTGCCCACCGCCAGGCGCACCGCGTCCTGGGTTGAGAAGTTCTGCTGTCCGTCGCGCGTCAGGCGGATGAACCAGTGCGGAAAATCGTAGGCCACGCTCAGCCCCCAGGCGTAAACATAACCCGCGTCGCCCATGCCTTGCTTGTAGAGCAGGTCGACCGTCAGGCGGTCGCCCCCGTTCACCGGCCAGCGTGCCAGCGCATGCACATGGCGTTGCCCGGTGCCCAGGCGGTCATCGGCAATCAGAGTGAGGCTCAGGTTTTGCCCTTGCGCGCCTTGCCAGCCCACGCCTGCGGTGATCGCGTCGTTGGGGTCGAAATTGAGATTGAAATAGGGCCGCACATTGGTGCGCCCTAAGCCCATCACCGTGTACCAGGTGGTGCCCAGTTGCAGATTGATGCTGCCACCGATAAACCCTTGCGTGGCCAGTTGCAAGGAGGGTTGCAGCTGCGCCCAATCGTTCAAGGTGAAGCTGTGGTCGAGGCCAGCGCGCCATTGTTTGCCGAAGTCTGGGTCTTGGTAATAGCCGACCCAGGCATCGCTGTCGTGGCCGCGCCAGCGCAGGTTCAGGTCTTTGCCCTGGCTGCTGCCGTAGTCGTACAGCCCGGCAGTCAGCTTGAAGGGGGCGGCATCGCCCTCATCAGCCATTGCCGGGGCACTGAAACAAGCTGCAGCCACACTGCAGAATAAAACGATGGCACGTTGCTTCATTCAAGGGCTCTGATCATGTATCGGGTTAAAGCCTGGACGCCTGGGCGTTCAGAGTTTGCCACTTCGTTCGGGCGGAATCTCGCCTCCCTTGGGTGTGAACCAAGCCACGTACAGGGCGGGCAGCACCACCAGGGTCAGCAAGGTCGCGGTCAGCAGGCCGCCGATCACCACAATCGCCAAAGGCCGCTGCGTCTCCGCCCCGATCTCGTGCGACAGCGCCATGGGCAGCAGCCCCAGGGCGGCGAGCATGGCGGTCATGAGTACCGTGCGCAGGCGTTGCATGGAGCCCATCTTCACGGCCTCCAGCACCGTGTGGCCGTTGTTGCGCAGCTGTTGGTAGACCGTCAGCATCACCACGCCATTCAACACGGCTTGGCCTGACAGGGCAATGAAACCGATGGCGGCGGAAACCGACAGCGGAATGTCCAGCACCCACAGCGCCACAAAGCCACCGATCAGCGCCAGTGGCACGTTGAGCAGAATCAGCGAGGCCGTCTTGAAGCTGTTGAAGGCGTTGAAGAGCAGCACGAAGATCAGCAGCAGCGAGATGGGCACCACCACGGTCAGGCGCTTCATGGCGCGCTCCTGGTTCTCGAATTCACCTGACCAGGTAATTTGGTAACCGTCCGGTAGCTGCACGTGCGCGTCGACGCGCTGCTTCATGTCAGCCACCACCGAGCCCATGTCGCGGCCCTTGATGAAAATGCCGATGGCCATGGTGCGTTGCCCCGCCTCGCGGGCGATGTTCATGGCGCCGCTGGTCTCGCGAATACTGGCCACCGCCCCCAATTGCACCGTGCCGCCGGCGGGCAGTGAGATGGGTGTGCGTGCCAGCTCCGACAAAGCGCGGTGCGCCTCCGGCAAGCGCACCGTCACGGCGAATTTGCGCTCGCCCTCCCACAGATAAGTGGTGGCCTTGCCGGCCAGCGCGGCCTCAATCACGTCTTGCACGTCGCCCACATTCAGGCCCAGGCGCGCGGCCCGGTCGCGGTCGATGTCCACCAGCACCTGGGGCAGGGCGCCCAAACGGTCTACCTCAGCGCGTTGGATGCCCGCCACCTGTTTGAACTCGCGCTGCATCTGCTCGACGATGCGCTGCAATTCGCCCAGATCGTCGCCCGATACCTTGATGACGATTTGGCCCTTGATCTGCGAGATCGACTCCAACACGTTGTCGCGAATGGGCTGGGAAAAGGCAGGGTCGATGCCAGGGATCACGCTCAGCTTGGCGGCCATTTCTTCCACCAAACGCTCGTGGTTCATGCCGGGGCGCCATTCTTCTTGCGGCTTCACGTCGACAAACACCTCGGCCATGCTGAGCGTCTTGGGGTCGGTGCCGTCTTCCGGCTGGCCGGCTTTGGAGACCACGGTGCGCACCTCGGGCACCGTGCGCAGAGCCTGCCGTGCCAACCGCAGGATGTGCACTGCTTCTTGTTGCGACAGGCTGGAGGGCATGTCCCAGTTCACCCAGAAAGTGCCTTCGTCCAGCTCAGGTAAAAACTCTGAGCCCAGCCGGCTCGCCAGGCCCAGCGCGCCTGCAAAGGCCAGGCCGGCGATGACAAACACCAGGCTGCGGCGGCGCGTGGCCCAGTCCAGCACCGGGGCGTAGATTTTCTTGGCGGTCAGCACCACGCGGTTGTCGCCATGCGGCAGGCCGCGGCGCAACATCCAGTAGGCCAGCAGCGGCACCAGCGTGAGCGAGAAAATCAGCGAGCCCACCAGCGCTGTGCTAACGGACAGCGCCATCGGCTGGAAAATACGGCCTTCGTGGCGCTGCAGCGCAAAGATCGGGATGTGGGCCGCGATGATGATCAGCATCGAGAACAGCGTGGGCCGGCCGACTTCATCAGTGGCATCGGCGATCAGTTTGAGGCGCTTGCGGTCGTCCAGGTCTTCGCCGCGTTCTGCCAGGCGGTGCATGATGTTTTCGATCACGATTACCGCGCCGTCCACGATGATGCCGAAGTCCATGGCGCCCAGCGACAGCAAGTTTGCCGGTACGCCCATGATCTTCAAACCCAGAAAGGTGGCCAGCAGCGCGAGTGGAATCACCACCACCACGGCAAGGCTGGCGCGCAGGTTCGACAAGAAGATGTACAGCACTAGCGACACCAGCAGCGCGCCCTCGACAAGGTTGCGGAACACGGTGGACAAGGTCTTGCCCATCAACCAGGTACGGTCGTAGAAGGGGACGATGCTGACACCCTGCGGCAGGCCGCGGGCGTTGAGCGTGGCGATCTTTGCCTTCACGCCTTTGAGCACCTCGCTGGCGTTTTCGCCCTTGCGCATCACCACGATGCCGGTGACCGCGTCGTCGTCGTCGTCTTGCCCGACCACGCCCAGGCGCGGTACCGCGCCCACGGCCACCTGGGCGATGTCGCGAACCAGCACCGGCGTGCCATTGCGGGCGGTGACGACGATGCTGCTGATGTCGTCCGCGCTGCGCAGCAGGCCAATGCCGCGGATCGCGTACTGCTGCGATCCCTGCGCCACATAACTGCCACCCGCGTTGGAGTTGCCACGGCCCAGCGCGTCCAGCAGGTTCTGGAAGGTCAGGCCGTAAGCGCGCAGCTTGTCAAGGTCAGGTTGCACCTCGTATTGCTTGATGAAGCCCCCCATGGCCACCACATCGGCCACGCCGGGCACCTGGCGCAGCGCGCGCTCGACCACCCAGTCTTCGATGGAGCGCAGATCGGTGCTGCTCTTGCCGTCACCGCGCAGGCGGTAACGCATGATCTCGCCGACCGGCGTCGCATTGGGCGCAATATTGGCTTGCACGCCGGGGGGCAGGTCGACGCCGCCCAGGCGCTCGTTGACCTCTTGGCGCACCCGTTGTACCGAGGTGTTGTCGTCATACGTGATGACGGTGTAGGAGAGGCCGAACTGGGTGTGCGAGAACACGCGGATCGAATTCGGCAGGCCAGACAAGGCCACCTCGATCGGCAGGGTCACCTGCTTCTCAACCTCCTCAGCGGCGTGACCAGGGAACAGCGCGATCACCGTGACTTGGGTGTCGGTGACATCCGGAAATGCCTCCACCGACAAGTTCTGGAAGGCGATCAGCCCCGAGCCGATGAACAGGATCAGCGCAAGGACGATCAGCACCGGCTGGTGCAGGGCGAACTGGATCAGGCGTTTCATGGACGCTTGGCCTCCGTGGCCGAACCTGCGGAGGTGGGCGGTGCGGCCTCTGGCTTGGCCTCGTCTTGCGCCATGCGGAACTGGCTGGCGAGCAGCAGGGCGTTTTCACTCACCACCATGTCGCCGGCCTTCAGTCCTTGCGCCACCACGGCCACGTGCGGGCCGTTGTAGCTGAGCTTGACCTCGCGCGCCGCAAAGGCGTTGGCCTGGGTCTGCACATAGACCCAGTGCCTTTCGCCGCGCAGCACGATGGCTTGCGCCGGCACGGTGACGCCGCCGCCCAGGCTGCGCTGCACATGTGCGGTGGCCAGCATCTCGGCTTTCAGCAGGCGGTCGTGGTTGTCGATTTCACCGCGAACCTTGATGGTGCGGCTGCCCGGGTCGATGGTGTCGGCCAGGGCTGTCACGCGGCCTTCGAAGCGGCGGCCGGGCCAGGCCGGCAATTCCAGGCTGAAGCGGGCGCCCACGTGCAGCACGCCGGCGTCGGCCTCGCGCTCGTCCAGCAGTACCCACAGGCGGGTCGGGTCGCTGATGACGAACACCGGCGGCACGCCCGGCCCGCTTTGGTCGGGACGCAGTTCCTGGCCTGGATTGATGTTGCGGTCGACCACCACGCCGCTGACTGACGCACGCAGGCTCAGGCGCTGATTGACGTTGGCGTTGCCGCCGTAGAGCTTGACGCGGGCCTCGGCCCGGGCTAACTCGGCCTCGGCGCGCGCGGCGTCGGATTCGTTTTGCTCGAAGTCGCGGCGGGCGACAAGGCCAGCGTCCAGCAACTCTTTCTGGCGATTCAATTGCTTGCGGGCCAGGGTGGCGTCGGCATGCGCGCGCGCCGCGTCCGCCTGAGCTTGTCCGAAATCGGGCGAGGCAATTTCAGCCAGCACCGCGCCGGCACTGACCTTTTGCCCCAGGTCGGCGCTGATGCGCTCCACTCGGCCGGCAAAGGCGGGGTAGATGCGCTGCGTGCGCGCTTCATCCCAACTCAGCTTGGCGCTCATGGGCAGGTCTACGGCCTCAGTGGGCACGGCCTTGGCCAGCTTGATCAGGCGCAACTGCGGGTGGCCTTGCGGGAACATCAGTTGATCGCCCTGCAGAATCGCTTCGGTGGGCTCAGGTGGGGCGGCCGCATTGTCTTTGCAGGCCGACAGCGTCAGCAGGCAGGTGGCGGCCACCGCGAGGCAAACGGCGGTGGCGCGGAAGTTCAGGGCTTGAAAGTTCACAGGCTTGCCAATCGAAAAGGGGATCGGGAGAGACATCAAAAACGGAGCCAGTCGTGGCCTTAATGGGGCGCCGCAGCGTCTTCAGCCGCGATGCGCAGCGTCCAGGCACCCAGGGCCTTGGCGTGATCCGCGCGGGCGTTCACCGCGTCGATCACGCTGGCGCGCAGCGTGCGGCGGGCGTCCAGCAGATCGGTCAGGGGCGAGGCGCCTTTGGCGTAGGCCAGTTCGGCCTGGGCCAGCACTTGGCGGGCGCGAGGCAGGATTTCACGCTCCTGGCTGTCGGCCTTGAGCGCCGCGCTGCGCGCTTCTTGCCAGAGCCGGCGTAGCTCGCTGAGGCCCCGGTCTTCAATCTTGCTCAGCGCATCTTGGGCTTGCTGCAATTGGGCGCGGGCGCGGGCGATTTCACCCTCCTGGCCATAGCCCAGTTGCAGCGGCATCTGCAGGCGCAATTCAACTTGGCGCGTGGAGGTGCCGGGGTAGTGGTCGAGCGACACGCCCCAGGTGATATCCGATTTGCGTTGTGCCAGTGCGCCGTCGACCAAGGCCTGTGCGGCCTGCACCCGTTGCTCGGCAGCCTGCACATCGCTGCGTCGGCTCAGGATATCCATGAAACGGGCTTCGGGTGCTTGCGCCCATTGCGCCACATCCAGGGCGGGCCAGGGGTCTTGCGCCTGCAGTGCAGGGGCTGACGACGCCGCCGACGCCGCAGATGCAACAGGCTGGCCGCTTGCCGACTTGCGGCCCCCGAGGCCCAGCAGGTCACGCAAAGCCCATTGCGCACGTTGATGGTCTAACTGGGCGCCCACGCTGTCGAGGCGGGCGCGCTCGGCTTCGATCTCGGCGCGGCTCAGGTCCTGGCCCGCCAGGTCGCCGAGAGAAAAGCGCTTGCGCAGCGTTTGCGTCATCGTGCGTGCGCTGTCGGCAATGGCGGCCACCTCTTGCTCACGAGCTTGTGCCGCGTGCAGCTCGTGGTAGGCCTGCAGGGCCTGTGTTTGCTGCTGCAGGCGGGTTTCGTTCAAGTCGGCGCGGGCGGCTTCGGCCAGGGCTTGCGCGGCTTGCGTGCGCAGGCCGCGCTTGTCGCCGCGCTCCCAGGTCCAATCCAGGCCCAGCGATTTGTCGATGCGTTTGTCGGTGATGATGTTCCCGCCGCCAATGCCGTGCTCCAAATCCATCTGGCTGGACTTGAGCGTCAGCGTAGGCAGGGGCGCATGGTCGGCGCTGCGGATGTCGCCACGGGCGGCGTCCAGGGCTGAGCGGGCCATGGCCACGTCGCGGTTCTCGGCGGCCAGTTGCAGGGCTTGGGCGAGGGTGAGGTGTCCGTCGGGCGGCAGGGTTTGGGCGCTAACTGTGGCGGTGGACAGAAGGCTTAGCAGCAGGAGCGCAGGAAGGGGTCGAAATCGCATCCAAGGGTTATCCCTCAAAACCCCTGACCGGAGCCTGACCCCTGTGTGGCGTTTTCGCGTGAGTCTTGCTCCGAACCTTGCCTTAAAGTCTCGCCATGCGAATTCTTGTCGTTGAAGACGATCCCACACTCAGTCAGATCATGCAGCGCAGCCTGGCGGATGCGGGCCACCATGTGGATCTGGCCGGTACCGCTGAGCAAGCGAATTATCTCTGGCGCATTCTTGAGTTGGACGCTGTGCTGTTGGACCTTAGCCTGCCGGATGGCCATGGCCTGAACGTGCTGCGTGAAGCGCGGGCGCGGGGCGATGGCACGCCGGTGTTGGTCCTGACCGCCCGCAACCGCACTGAAGAGCGCATCGCCGGGCTGGACGCAGGCGCTGACGACTACCTGGGCAAGCCCTTCGAGCTGGCCGAGGTGGAGGCCCGCCTGCGCGCGCTGGTGCGGCGCCGGCTTGACCTGCACGACCAGGCCCGCGTAGGCCGCTTGTTGCTGGACCGCCGGGCCCGGCGGGTATTTCTCGACGGCGATACGCTGGATTTGCCAGCCCGTGAGTTCGAGGTGCTGTGGGAATTGATGACGCCCCCGGGGCGGGTGGTGAGCAAGGCCATCTTGTCGGACAAGCTGTCGGGCTTTGACGATGCGCTGGGCGCCAATGCCCTGGAAGCCTTTGTTTCGCGGCTGCGCAAGAAGCTGCTTGGCAGCGGCGCCGGCATCCGCACCCTGCGCGGCCTGGGCTATTTGATGGAGACAGAGGAGGCGCTCCCCGCCGCCCCAACGTTGAACGAAACCGGGCGCAAGCCGTGAGCAAGCCGTGAGCAAGCCGTGAGCAAACTGCCGCCCGCCGTGCCCAGCACCCCGCAGGCTGGGCGGCGCCCCTCCCTGCGCTTGCGCTTGCTGCGCCATGTGATGTTGCCGCTGCTGCTGACCTGGGCGTTGGGCAGTGCGGTGGCCTTGGGCGTGGCCTCGTTTTTCACCCAACGGGCGTTTGACCGTGCCATGCTGGACGACGCCCTGCTGCTCGCCTCCCGCCTGGAAATGCGCGACGGCGTTCCCACGCTCAACATCAGCACGGCCGACCTCAACACCGTGCTGTTCGACCAGAGTGAGTCCGAATATTTCGCGGTGCTGGACCCCAGTGGAAAACTGATCGCCGGCCACGCCGGGCTGCAGCCGCCCGCCGGTCATACGCCTAGCGCCGAAGGTTCGGCCGAGTTTTTGGACCTGCGCTTTCGTGAGCAGGATGTGCGCGCCGTGGTGCTGACGCGCGACCATCCCATTTCAGCGCGCGTGGTGGTCGCCTTGACCACGCGCAGCCGCAGTGAATTGCTGCGCCGCCTGTTCTTGTTCTCCATCGTGCCGCAAGTGGGTTTGCTGCTGATCCTGGCGGTTTGGTTGCGCCGGGTCATCAATCGCGACTTGCTGCCCCTGGCCAATCTGCAGCAGGAGCTGACGCAACGTGATGCAGCCGATCTGGCGCCCTTGCCGGCAGCCGTCAGCCTGCAAGCGGGCTCACGCGAGGTACACGATCTCGCCGCGGCGGTGAATGCCTTGTTCGAACGCCTTGAAAACGGCATCAGCGCGCAACGCGAGTTCGCCGGCAATGTGGCGCATGAGCTCAAAACCCCCCTGGCGGGCCTGCGCGCAGCGGCTGAATATGGCCTGGCCCAGCGCGACCCGCAGCTGTGGCGCGAGCAATTGTTGGCGGTGCTGCAAAGCCAGCAGCGTGCCAGCCATTTGGTGGATCAGCTGTTGGCCCTGGCCTTGGCGGATGAAGCCAGCCGAGCCATCCGCCTGCAGCCCGTGCGCCTGGACGAATGCGCCCGTGATGTGCTGCTGCAAACCCTGCCTCTGGCTGACCGCGCAGGTGTGGAGTTAGAGGCCAGCGGCCTGGATGCGCCCGTGATGGTGATGGCCGATCGCGGCTTGCTGGAAGGGCTGCTGGGCAACTTGCTCGACAACGCCATGCGCTATGGCCGCGATGCACAGGGCCACGGCGTCATCAGCCTGAGCCTGGCGCGCCAGGGGCAGTTTTTGGCCTTGTCGGTGAGCGACTGCGGGCCGGGCATTGAGCCCGAGCAACGCGCCTTGCTGAGCGGGCGCTGGCGGCAAGGCAGTTGGGCCGCCAAACTGGGGCAGGGCGCAGGCCTGGGCCTCTCTATCGTGACGCGCTATGCCGAGTTGATGAATGCCCGGCTGGTGCTGGAGTCGGGGGTTGACGGGCGGGGCCTGCGGGCCTCGGTGATTTTTCCTGCCGTAATTTGAGGCTGTGACGTGAGGGTGTGACGTGAGCTCGCGTGGTGGCCGGGGTGTCGTCCTTCTGCCACAGGGTTCAGGGACAATCGCGGCGCCGCGTCTTGTCTTGCGCATCCCGCCGGCGGATGCATTGCCTCTCTGCTCCCATGCGCCCAACTATCTTGCCTGCTTCCTTTCGTGTGACGCCCACCCTCGCGGGTCTGCTGATGTCCTGTGCGTTGTGCGCCCCGGCGGGGGCTGCAGAAGCGGCAACGGAGGCGGCCGCGGCCGCCCCGCAGCCCTGGGTTGCCACGGGCCAGTTCACCTACATCGGGCAAAGCAAAGAACACTTCACTTCGCCCTATGTCGGGCGCAACAGCCTGGGCGCTGAGCATGAGGCCTCGTACTCCATCTCCGCCACCGCCTACCTGGGGCTGCGCGTGCCGGTGCTGGGCGAGGTCTACCTCAACCCTGAGGTGATTCAGGGCCGGCCGCTGTCGGGTTTGGTGGGCTTGGGTGCTTTCAGCAACGGTGAGATGCAAAAAGTGGCGGGCACCTCGCCCAAGCTCTACATGCCGCGCCTGTTTCTGCGTCGGGACTGGGCCTTGGGTGATGAGCAGGTGGCGCAGGCTGCTGGGCAAAATCAGTTGGCCGGCAAGGTGGCCACGGACCGTGTCCGCCTGACCGTGGGCAAGTTCGCCATCACCGATATCTTCGACGCCAATGGCTACAGCCATGACTCGCGCACCCAGTTCCTCAACTGGGCCTCGCTGGCGCAGGGGTCCTACGACTTTGCCGCTGATGCGCAGGGTTACACCTTGGGGGCCGCGCTGGAGTGGATGCAAGGCGATTGGGCTCTGCGGGTCGGCCGGTTCATGGTGCCGCTGGAGTCGAATGGCGAACGGCTCAACGGTGCCCTTGCCAACTTTCATGGCGACCAATTCGAGCTGGAGCACAGCCACCACTGGGCGGGGTTGCCGGGAACCGCACGCCTGCTGCTCTGGCGCAACCGTGAAAACATGGGGGCCTACCGCGATGCTCTGCAAGTTGCCGGCGTGGGCGAACCCCAAGTCTCAGCGGTACGCCGCCCGCAGACCAAATCCGGCTGGGGCCTGCACCTGGAACAAGCCCTGACCGCCGATCTCGGCGGCTTTGTGCGTTGGAGCGAGGGCGACGGCCGTACCGAGAGCTACTCCTTCGAGGAGGTGGATGGCAGCCGCCAGATCGGCCTGAGCCTCAAGGGCCTGCGCTGGGGGCGCGAGGCCGATACGGTGGGGCTGCTCTACATCGCCAACACCTTGTCCAGCGCACATCGCGACTACCTGGCGGGCGGTGGCTATGGGTTTTTCATCGGCGACGGCAAGCTCAACTACCGTGACGAAACCATTGTCGAGGCCTATTACAGCTGGAGCTTGAGCGAAGCCTGCAAGCTCAGCCTGGATCTGCAGCACATTCGCAACCCCGCCTACAACGCCGACCGGGGCCCTGTGACCCTGGCTGCCTTGCGTTTTCATGCGGAGTTCTAAGCGCATGCGCTGAGGCTGGCCGTCAGCCCGCCTGGCGCTTATGCTTGTGGCATGCGTGCCTTGCCCTGTTTCGCTATGCCCCATCGTCGCCAGGCCTTGCGCTTTTTGTGGCGCGCCGGGCTGGGTGTGGCCAGCTTGGCGCTTGGCGTGCAGGGCGCTCCCGCCGCCGAGCGGGGGCCACGGCAAAACCTGTGGATTGAAATCCGTTGGGTGAACAGCAGCCTGAGCGGCGCGGTTTTGGCAGGCACGCGCGACGGTGGCGTGGTGGTGGGGACGGCGGGCTCGGTATCCCCGCGCGGCCAGATCAGCTGGAGCACCCAGCGGCATGAAGACGACGCTACACGACATCAGACGCAGCGCTTGCTGGTGCTCAACGGCAACACGGCGCGCTTGCAGCTGACCGAGCAAGTGCCCATTCAGTGGGTGGACTACGGCGTGGAGATGGACGCAGCAGGAGCCGCTTCCGCCGTGAGCGGCCGCAACAACGCGAGCCCTGGCGGCATGGCAGGCGCCAAGGTGTTTGCGGCACCGCGCAGCGGCACGGTCGACAAGGTCAGCGAATTCCGCATGACGCCGCGCTGGCCGGGTGGTCAACAGCCGGTGACCGTCGAGTTGCAAGTGCAGGGCGCTGGCAATGGTGGCAGCAATGGCAACTTGCAGACGCGGGTGGACAGCACGGTCAGCGTGCCGCTCGGCACATGGTTGACGGTGGCGCGCAGTGGTGATGCGCTGCGCGCCAGCGAGCGCGGCACCCTCAGCAGCACCGATGCCGAGGTGCGTCAGGTGCGCGAATTGCAACTGCGGGTTGATCTGGCACCTTGATCTTCATTCGGTATGGATGAAAGGCTCAGTGTGGGTTTAATTGGTATTTGATTGGCCTCATTGTTCTGCTACGCTTGCGCCGTCCCAATGTCTGTCCTAACGCTCGCCCATTGCTGACCATGCGCTCATTTCACTCACGTTCTTGCCTTGCGCCAGGCCGCCTTGCCGCTGCGCTGACCTTGGCCGTTGTCAGCTTGTTCTCAGGGGGCGCGCAGGCGGCCGGCCCAGTGCCAGAGGGCCACCCTTACCCGGTGTTCGGCGGCAAGCCTTTGGCGGTGGAGCGCACCAGCGCCAAAGTGGTGGGCATGTATGTGCCGATGTGGGAGCCGGTGGCCTTGGTGGATGCCCTGCAAGGTGAAAGCGTGACGCATGTGCTGTACGCCTTTTTGCGCCTGTGCGGGCCAGGGCAATTGCCGGCAGATGCCGCACGGTGCCAGGGCAAGCAGGCGTTCGAATTGACCACGGGCGCGGCGGAAACCACCTTCGACGCCGCTTTTCAGCGCCTCAAGCAGCGCGCGCCGCACGTCAAGGTGATCGCCTCGGTCGGAGGCTGGGGCGGGTCGGATCCTTTCTTTTTGATGAATGGGGATGCGGCCAACCGCGCCGCATTTGCAGGCTCGGCCGCCCGATTCTTGCGTGAGCATCCGGCCTTCGACGGCATCGACATCGACTGGGAGCACCCCGGCAACAACGGCGCGGCCAATGGGGTGCAATTGGGCAGCGACGCTGATGGCCAGCGTTATGCCGACTTGTTGGTAGACCTGCGCGCGGCGCTCACCACCTTGAGCGCGGAGACCGGCCGTCCCTACCTGGTGAGCATGGCCGTCAACACCACCAGCCCCATCATCAACCGCATTGATTTCAAGCGTGCAGAGCCTGCGCTGGACCTTGTGTTCATGATGACATACGACTTTTACGGCGCATGGTCAGACGGCATTGGCAACCACACCACGCTGTTCAGCAGCGCGCCCGAGGCCGATGACAGCCTGGCGCGCTCGGTGCGCAATTTGATGCAAGCCGGCATGCCGGCCGCAAAACTGGTGGCGGGCGTGGGGCTGTATGGGCGTGGCTTCAGCGGCGTGACCCAGGCGCGCACGGGTGCAGCCAAGGCGGGCGGCTTCCCTGGGGTTGAAGGGGCTTTGCCCTATCGGCAGATTGCCAGCCGCTACCTCGGCCCGCAGGGTCACGGGCTGCGCGGTTGGCAGGCGCGCTTCGACGCTACCACCCAGGCCTGGAATCTGGTGCAGCCCACCCAGCACCTGTTCATCGGCTATGACGACCCCCGGGCGGTGATCGCCAAGGGTCGTTATGCGCTCAAGAATGGCCTGGCGGGTGTCTTCGGGTGGGAGTTGAGCCAGGACAACGGTGACATCTTGAATGCAATGAACTTCGGCGTGGGCAACTTGTTGCAGCAACCTTGAGTTGCCTCAGGCATGGACCCAAGTGCCGGATCAGGCCGCTTGCGCAGGCGCCCGGTCGTGGTCCAGATCGGGGCGATGCCAGGGGTCCAGGTGCGTCATCAGATCAAGCACCCGGTGGTGCTGCAGCACGCGCTGGCGGGCCAGCACCGTGATGTCGTGGCCGGCTTCAACGGTGATCTGCGCGTCCACCTCCAGGTGGGCGTCCACGATGATCATGTCGCCCATCTTGCGGGTCCGCACATCGTGGACGTTACGCACGCCGGGTGTTTCCAGCAGCGTCCTCTTGATAGCGGCCACCTCGACTTCATCGACCGCCCGGTCCATCAGGTCGTGCAGGGCGTCCCAGCCGAAGGTCCAGCCCATCTTGCCGATCATCAGGCCAACAACCAGTGCCGCCACCGGGTCCAGCAGCGGGTAGCCGGCCAGATTGCCGACAATGCCCGCGCCCACCACCAGCGATGAGGCCGCGTCGGAGCGGGCGTGCCAGGCATTGGCCACCAGCATGCTGGACTTGACCCGCTTGGCCACCGCAATCATGTAGCGGAAGAGGCTCTCTTTCGCGATCAGGGCGATGCCGGCCACCCACAGCGCCGTGCCATGCACCTTGGGAATGGCATCGGGGTTTTGCAACTTCTGCGCGGCCGACCACAACATGCCCGCGCCAACGCCGAGCAAGATCAGGCCCAGGGCCAAAGAGGCTGCAGTTTCAAACCGGTGGTGGCCATATGGGTGGTCCTCATCGGCATCCTTGCGGCTGTGATGGGAGGCAAACAGCACCACGAAATCCGACACCAGGTCCGACAGGGAGTGAATGCCGTCCGCCACCAGGGCCTGCGATTTGGCGAGCGTGCCCACGGTGATCTGCACGGCTGTCAGCACGACGTTTACCACCACGCTGACCCAGGTGCTGCGCGAGGCGGCCGCTACTTTTTCTTGTGGGCTGATGGTGTTGTCTTCCGCCTCGGGCGGGGGGGCGGGCACGCGGGGCGCGCGATGGGGGCTTGGGGTTTTGCTTGGCATGACGGACGCTATCGTAAAGGCTCAGCGTGTCGTGCGAGTGCTGTCGCAGGCCATTTCCTGCGCTGCCATCGCTTTTGCGCGCATTGGCCAATCATTGGACACTCATTGGCCACTATTGCGGCATGGCTTCAACGTGAGGTCCTAACGTGTTACCTCTACGCGTAGACTGACTTGACGCTGCCCCGTAACCGTTCCCGCCCTAAGATCTGGCGCATGAACATCGCCCTGATCGCCCACGACGGCAAAAAGAACGACATGGTGGCCCTGGCCAGCGCCTTCAAACCTTTGCTGGAGCGCTCCACGCTGCTGGCCACTGGCACCACGGGAGGGCGCTTGCAGGCCGAATGTGGCCTGACTGTGGAGCGCCTGCTCAGCGGCCCGATGGGTGGTGACCTGCAAATTGGCGCCCGCCTGGCCATGGGCGCGGTGGACGTGGTGATCTTTCTGCGCGACCCCATGACGCCGCAACCGCACGAACCCGACATCAACGCCCTGGTGCGCGCCTGCGACGTGCACGACATCCCATGCGCCACCAACGTCGCCAGTGCACGCCTGCTGCTCACCCAACTCAGCGCCTTAACTCTTTAATTGGGGTCAGAGTCGATTTTTTTGAAGGCGAACGCCCCGATTCAGGGCGTTGATCGGGGGCAAGGTGTGGCGCGATTGTCTGGAATTTGCAGTCCTGCCAGCCCAGCGCAGCACCTGAAATCCAAAAATGCGCAAGAACACCGTAAAATGCGCGGTTCATTCCAACTCAGTCGCGCCGGGTTTGGCTTTGCTTTCGGGTGATTGACCCGGGGGGTCTTGATGAAGCGTTCGGGTTTGTGCTTGCACAGGCGCCCGGGTGCAGGGTCCGGAACTCCCGAGGTTCAGAGTCTGAATCGGGGCTGCGGCAGCGGGTTGGTGATCTCTTGCTTTTTGCATCCAATCCCTTGTACCGGAGCCATTCATGGGCAACAAAATCGTTACCGAAGCCGCACGTCGCGCTACTCCCCGTCCCGCAGCGCCCAACGGTGTGACCTTCACCGCCCCCCGTGGCCAGAAGATCAGCCTCGAGCGCGGCTCGCACACCCGCAGCAAGAAGAACCCGGGCAAGCGTCCTTCCAACGGCGGTTGATCCCCGCACGGCTCGGGCCGCGTTGTTGTGCAACGTGGCTGCAGCTGTGAACAACAGGCCCTACCATTCGGCAGGGCCTGTGTTTTTTTGTGCTTTCGAATCGATTGAAGAGCCATCACCATGCTTCGCATCACCGAACTCCGCCTGCCGCTTGACCATGCCGAGGACGCTTTGCGTCCCGCCATTGCGCAACGCCTGGGTCTGCGGGGTGATGGCCGCGCGGAGCTGCTGAACTTCACCGTCTTCAAACGCAGTTATGACGCGCGCAAGAAAAGCGCGATCCAGCTGATCTACACGGTGGACTGCGAGATGGCTGAGGGTCAAGAGGCTGCGTTGCTCACGCGTTATGCCGGCGACCCGCACGTCAAGCCTTCGCCCGATACCCGTTACCAATTTGTCGGCCATGCGCCGGCGGATTTTTATGCCGAACATGGCGGGCAGGCTCGCCCGCGGCCCGTGGTTATCGGCTTTGGCCCGTGTGGCATCTTTGCGGCGCTGATTCTGGCGCAGATGGGTTTGCGGCCCATCGTGCTGGAGCGCGGCAAGCCGGTGCGTGAGCGCACCAAAGACACTTGGGGACTGTGGCGCCAGAGCGAGTTGAATCCGGAGTCGAATGTGCAGTTCGGCGAAGGCGGGGCGGGCACCTTCTCCGACGGCAAGTTGTGGAGCCAGATTTCCGACCCGCGCCACCTCACGCGCAAGGTGTTGACTGAGTTCGTCAAGGCGGGCGCGCCGGACGAAATTCTCTACGTGAGCAAGCCGCATATCGGCACCTTCCGCCTCGTCAGCATGGTGATCAAGATGCGCGCCGACATTGAGGCCCTGGGCGGGGAGATCCGTTTTGAGCAAAAGGTGGCGGATGTATTGATTGAGAAGGGGCATGTTCGGGGCGTGACGCTGGAGAGCGGTGAGCAGATCCGTAGCGATCACGTGGTGCTGGCGCTGGGCCACAGCGCGCGCGACACCTTCACCATGTTGCATGGGCGGGGGGTGTACATGGAGGCCAAGCCCTTTTCCATCGGCTATCGCATCGAGCATCCGCAAAGCCTGATCGACCGTGCGCGCTTCGGCCCGAACGCGGGCAACGCCCTTCTTGGCGCGGCTGATTACAAGCTGGTGCACCACGCCGCCAACGGACGCTCGGTCTACAGCTTTTGCATGTGCCCCGGAGGCACCGTGGTGGCCGCGACGAGCGAGCCGATGCGCGTGGTCACCAACGGCATGAGCCAATATTCGCGCAATGAACGCAATGCCAACGCCGGCATCGTGGTGGGCATCAATCCGCAAGACTACCGCCAGGACGGCCGGCACGACGGCCCAGTCAATCCGCTGGACGGCATGGCTTTTCAGCGCATCTGGGAGTCACGGGCCTACGAGCTCGGTGAGGGCGGCTACCAGGCCCCGGCCGCGCTGGTGGGTGACTTCATCAAGCGCCAGCGCAGCAAAGTGCTGGGCAATGTGGAGCCCTCGTACAAGCCCGGCGTGACGCTGACGGATCTGCAACAAAAGGGCCGTGGCAGCTTGCCTGACTATGCCCTGGACGCGATCCGCGAGGCCCTGCCGGCCTTTGAGCGCCAGATCAAGGGCTTCTCCATGCCCGACGCGGTGTTGACGGGGGTCGAAACACGCACCTCTTCGCCGCTGCGCATCACACGTGGCCGAGACTATCAAAGCGTCAATGTGAAGGGCTTGTACCCGGCCGGTGAAGGTGCAGGTTACGCCGGCGGCATCATGTCGGCCGGTGTCGATGGCATCGAGGTGGCCGAGGCCCTGGCAGCTGACCTGCTGGGCCTCAAGTCACCATCAGATCGATCAACTCCTTGACGAACTCCAGCGCCTCTTCCGGCGTGGCAAAGTAGTACTCGCCTCCCAGGTCCGCCACATCGCCTTCGGGGCCGATGTGCACGACGGACCAGCCCTCCGCGCCGCCGCCGATGGCACAGACGCCGAAGCTGCCGGGCGCCAGTTCCCGGGCGGAGCCGGCGGTGATGAAAATGTCTTTGCCTTGGTGGGAGTAATAGCGTTTCACCCGCTCATTGTCGGCGTTTGGATGGCTATAGTCTCCCGCTCAACCAAGGAATTTGACAATGAAAGCAGTCTGGAACGGCGTGGTCATCGCCGAGAGCCCCGATACCGTCGTGCTGGAAGGTAACCATTACTTTCCCGCCGAGTCGCTCAAGCGGGAGTACACCAGCTTCAGCAACCACCGCACGGGCTGCGCCTGGAAGGGGCAGGCGCAGTACCTGAGCCTGTTCGTGAACGGTGAGATGAATCCTGATGCCGTCTGGTTCTACCCCGAGCCCACCGAGGCAGCTGCCGAGATCAAAGGCCGTTATGCGTTCTGGAAAGGCGTGCAGATCGTTGAATAGGGCTCACAGCGATGAGCCTTGCGGCCACAGCGCCCACAGCCGCAGTGGTTGTTTCATGCGACCGGCCTGGGCTTCGGCTTCGCGGCCCCAGCCCCAGAAATAGTCGGCCCGCACCGCGCCATTGATCGCGCTGCCGGTGTCCTGCGCCATCACCAGGCGGCGCAAGGCGGGGCCGGTGAGGGGCTCCCCGGCGTCCAGCCAAACGGGGGTGCCGTAGGGGATGCTGGCCCGGTCCACCGCGATGGAGCGGCCCGGCGTGAGCGGCACGCCCTGTGCGCCGCGTGGCCCCAGATTGATGTCGAGCAACGGCTCTTCACGGAAGAACACATAGCGCGGATTGCTCCACAGCAGTTCGTTGACGCGCCCGGGGTTGCGCCGCAGCCAGTCCCGGATCTGCGGCCAAGAGGCTTCGCCGGGGCGCAACTCGCCGCGCTCGATCAGCGTCTTGCCGATGGACTGATAAGGGTGGTCGTTATGGCCAGCAAAGGCCATGCGCACCCATTGGGGGTTGCCGTCGGCATCGCTCAAACGCAGCCGGCCTGAGCCCTGAATTTGCAGCACCAGCAGGTCCAACGGGTCTTCCAGATAAACCAGCTCACGGTCGCGCAGCCGCGCGCGGGCCTGCGGATCGGAGTCAATTTGCTGGCGCGTGAAATAGGGGCGGCGTTGCTGCAGATCGGGCGGCACCGCCAACACGGGTACCTTGTAGTTGCCCTGCGGGCGCCGCGTGGCCTCCAGCTGCGGTTCAAAATAGCCGGTCAGCAAGCCTTGTGCGCTGCCGTCCAGGCTTTCGATGCGGTAGGGGCGCAGGTGCTGCATCAACCACAGGCTGGCGGCGAGGTCGTCTTGCGGTGCGTCTTGGCGAGCGCGGACGCAGAGTTCGCTCCATCCAGGGGCCGGGCGGACGCAGCCTTGCAGCAGGGCGGGCCATAGTTCAGCGGCGCGGTCTTCACCCCATCCGGGCAATTCACTCCAGTCCGCAGCCACCCAGCGCGAATGTTCGCGCAGCAGTGTGTTGCGCTGGCGTGATGCGTTATTTGCACTGTCAGAGGGGCGGCCTTCGGTGCCAAGGTCGGGCCTGGGCGGTGCCATCGGGGGCAGCGGCGTTGAGCTGCAGGCCGCCAGCAGCCCTAGAATCGCTGCGCAGGCACCCAGCCGTTGCCCTTTTTTTGAAATCGAGCCCAAAATGGAAGTGATCTTGCTGGAAGCCTTGACCGCCTTGGCGCTGTTGGTGTTCATCGTGTGGTGGACCATGTTTTCAGGCCGCAAGGGCGGTGAGCGCAAACCGGATCGTGATCAGCCCTGAGCGCATCGCCGCACCCCGCCACTCAGGCCGGTGGCAGCAGGAAGCTGCGGGGCTCGCGGCGCATGCGGCGCCAGATTGCGCCGCCCACGCGCGAGCGATCCGCCAGGCGAATGCCGCGTGAACGCAGCGCCACCTTCAGCGCCAAAATAAAGCTGACGCCTAGATTCAGCAGACCAGTTCCGGCGATGCCCGCCACGCACCACCAAAACTCTGGCAGCCTGAAAATCTGTGTGCCCAAGGCACCGATGGCGGCGGCGAGTTGGCCGGTCGACAGCGTCACATGGCGCACCTCCAGCGGCAGGCCGATGAAGGCCAGTACCGGCGGCACAAGGCCCAGCATGAAGCCCAAAGACACATTGGCTGCAATGCCGCTGATATTGCCATGCCACCAGGCGGCCCAGCGCGCGGCACGCGCAGCGCCGAGGCGGGCGATGATGCCGGGGTTCCAGGCGATGGCGTTTTCGATGCGGTGCAGCACGAACCAGTTCTCCGCCCAGCCCGCCACCAGGCTGCTGGCGAACAACAAGATGCCGGTGAAGGCCGCAAACAGCAGCGACGGGCCCAGCAAGGTCAGGCTATGCAGCACGTAATGGGCTTGTTCAGCGCCCACCAGCGGCACGCCGAACAGTGCTTTGCACACCAGTTGCACACCCAGCACGAGCGGTGCCACCACGGCCAGATTGCCCAGGATGCCGGCGATCTGCGAGCGCAGCAGGTTGGCCACCTCGTCGACGAAGGCTTCCAGCCCAGCTTCTGATTCGATGTGTTGCAGCTTCTGCGCCATCGCCGGTGCGGTCATCGCAGGCTGCTTGGTCGCAACCGTCCAGTGCAGCAGATGAATAACGACGAAACTCAGCGCATAGTTGGCGCCCGCCCAGAAGCCACTCCATAACGCGCCCAGGCCCAGCACCATGACCAGGAATTTGACAAAGGTGGTGAGGGCAATGATGGCGCCGCCGCCCGCGGCGTGGCGCAACATCATGCGGTAATCGCTGCGATCCCGAGTGATGTAGTGTTCGCCTGTTTCGGCGCTACGCTCGGCTACCTTGCGGGCCAGCAGCGAGTAATGGCGGCTGAACAGGGTACGGATGCTGCGCCGCTCATGACCCACGCGCACCAGGCTGGCCAGCAGGCGAGCAAGTTCGCGCTGGGGGTGGCTGCCGGCCAGGCAGTCCAGCAGCGCTTCGATGCGCAGGATGCGGGCCTGCAGTTGCTCGACCGCGAACATGATATCGACCGAGACCCCGAATTGTTCGAGATGTTCCGGCACGCTGGCCGCCGCACGGCTGCAGGCGTCCAGCAGGGCCCGCAGGAATTGCAGTGCTTGCAAGGCGGTTTCCTGCTCGCCCGCACGCAGGGCCATGATCAGGCTGTCGTTGGCGCGGGCGAGTTGCTCGAAGGGGTTGTTCAGCAAGAGTTCGTGGCTCATGCGCCGCCGCAGGGCTCCGGTCAATCCGGCGGAACGCACGTTGCTGATCAAGGCAGACAAGCCGGTCAGCATCGGATCGGTCCAGGGCTTGGTTGGTGCGCCGGGTGGCCGGCCATGCGCCAAGGCCAGCAGACTCCGCATGCGCAGCAGCAAGCCATCGTCGAGGGCGGCCAGCCACAGCTCGTCGCTTTCCTCGGGGAACAGCAGATTGAAAAGCTCGCCCAGATCGGTGGTGTTGGCTGTGCTTGGCAGCAGGTGCTGGCGCAGGCGGTGGGCAAACTCGCTCCACAGATCCACCCGGGGTGCAAAGCCCACATCGGCGAACAGGCCCACGGCGTCCATATCGCGCCAGATCGAGTTCAATAACTCCGAAATGCTGCGGGCATGTTCGGGGTGGCGGTCCAGCACATTCAGCAGGTGCTTGAGGCGCAGCAGCGGCAGGGCGGTTTGCGGGGCGGCCTCGGCGGGGAACGCCTCAGTCCCAGGCCGTTCTTCACGCTCTGCCGGGTGCCGCAACCATTCCAGCAAGCGGGCCAGCCAGAGATTGCGCATCGCCAACTCGGCGCGCGGGTCGGCGGCATTCAGCAGCGCGGTGAGATCCCAGGTTCTGGCGGTGCGCAAAAAAGCCATCAATGCAGGGCGCCGCTGCCGGCGAGCATGAATTCAGGAACCTCGGCGTCGAACACCTCGGCGGCTTCCGTCACGCACAGGAAGCGCCCGCGCATACTGCCCTGCGGCGTTGCGATCTGCGCCCAGGAGCTGTACTGAAAACTCTGCCCCGGTGCCAGCAGCGGCTGGTGCCCGACGACGGCCAGGCCGTGCACCTCTTGCTCATGGCCGCGGGCATCGACGATGGTCCAGTGGCGGCCGATCAATTGCGCGGTGATATCGCCGACATTTTCAATCGTGATCGTGTAGCTGAACGCGTAGACGCCCTGATCGGCCTGGGTCTGCTCGGCCAAAACTTCGACCTTCGCGCTGCATTTGAATTGAGGGTTTGCCATGGCCTTAGTTTAGGCCTTTCGAACTGCGAGGGGCTGTTGTGACGGGCGGCGTGTGGGGCGGGTAGGATCGCGGCACCCTTGTGATGAGATCTGACAATGAGCGCACTCCCCCTGTTTCAGGCCGCTGACGGTGGCCATCGCTGTGCCTGGTGCGCGGCACCGGACTTTCCGGCCTATCAGCGCTATCACGACACCGAATGGGGCTTCCCCGTGGCGGAGGACAGGCGGCTGTTCGAAAAAATCAGCCTGGAGGGCTTTCAGTCCGGTTTGAGTTGGCGCACCATCCTGGCCAAACGCGAGGCCTTTCGGGCAGCGTTTCAGGGCTTTGACGTTGCGCGCATCGCCCAATTTGACAACGCTGATGTTGAGCGCTTGGTGCTGGACGCCGGCATCGTGCGCCACCGCGGCAAGATCGAGGCCGTGATCAACAACGCGCAGCGTTGTATTGACCTGGTGGCGGAGCAGGGCTCGCTGGCGCATTACATCTGGTCTTTCGAGCCGGCTGCGCTGGCCACTCCCCAGCATGCCACCGAATCCGAAGCCTCACGGGCGCTGTCCAAAGACCTGAAAAAGCGCGGCTGGAAGTTCGTGGGGCCGACCACCATGTACGCCTTCATCCAATCTATGGGCTTGATCAATGACCATGACCCACGGTGCGTGACGCGGGCCGTCTGCGAGGCAGCACGGGCGACATTCAAGCGGCCTTAAAATTCGGGCTACCCGCCTCCTTGGCGCTGTCCGCCCCTTCATCCGTATTTCCTTTCTCCTTCAAGGCCCGCGCCATGAGCAAGACTTTCCGCATCGCCCCCAGCATTCTTTCGGCCGACTTTGCCCGCCTTGGTGAGGAGGTGCGCAATGTGCTGGCCGCTGGCGCCGATTGGGTCCACTTCGACGTGATGGACAACCACTACGTGCCCAACCTCACCTTCGGGCCGATGGTCTGCGAGGCCTTGCGCAAGCACTCGGTCAAGCCCGACGGCACGCCTTGCCCGATCGACGTGCACCTGATGGTGGAGCCCGTGGACGCGCTGGCCGTGGCCTTTGCCAAGGCGGGCGCTGACTTGGTCAGCTTTCACCCCGACGCCTCCAAGCACGTGGACCGCACGCTGCAATTGATCAAGGCCGAGGGCAAGCAAGCGGGCCTGGTGTTCAACCCCGCCGAACCGCTGGACGTGCTGGAGTGGGTGATCGACAAGGTGGATCTGGTGCTCATCATGAGCGTCAACCCCGGCTTTGGCGGCCAGAGCTTTTTGCCCAGCGCCTTGAAAAAGCTGGAAGCCGCCCGCCGCATCATCGAAGCCAGCGGCCGCGACATCCGCTTGGAGATTGACGGCGGCGTCAAGATCGACAACATCCGCCAGATTGCCGATGCTGGGGCCGACACCTTTGTGGCCGGCTCCGCCATTTTCGGCAAGCCCGATTACAAGGCTGTGATCGATGCCATGCGCCAGGAACTGGCGCGCTGACCGTGCCGGCGATCTTGCTGGTCTGTGCGGCCAATCTGTGTCGCTCACCGATGGCGGAGTTGTTGCTCAAAGCCCGCCGCACGCACTTCGGGCCGGGGGCTGACGCCGCATTTCAGCGCATTGAG
This sequence comes from Roseateles koreensis, assembly GCF_028595305.1. GTDB lineage: Bacteria > Pseudomonadota > Gammaproteobacteria > Burkholderiales > Burkholderiaceae_C > Paucibacter_A > Paucibacter_A koreensis. The sequence goes on from NZ_JAQQXS010000005.1 coordinate 246,489, forward strand.
TCGGCTGGCACGCGCGCCGCGCCGCAGGCCGAGGCGATGGATGCGCGGGCCGCCGCCGCCGCGCAGCGGGCGGGGCTCAAACCGCTGCGCAAATGGCGCTCGCGCCGCGTGGCTGCGCAGGACTTCGAGCGTTTTGAGTTGATTCTGGCCATGGACGCCGACAATTTGCGCGAACTCCGGCAGCTGTGCCCGCCGCAACTTCAATCCCGCCTGCACCTGTTTTTGGACTTCGCGCCGGGCTTGCAAGGGCAGGAGGTGCCGGACCCCTACTTCGGGCCTGCTGCCGGGTTTGATCATGTGATGGGTCTGCTGGATCAGGGCGTGCAAGGGCTGGCACAGGCCTGGATGGCCGGCCGCCTGCCGGTTTGAAGCGGCGAGCGCTGCCTCGTTCACCATGTGCTTGATCGCCTGGAACTGGCAACCCGGCAGCGCCACGCCGCTGACGCTGATTGCCAACCGCGACGAGTTCTACGCCCGCCCGACCGCGCCCTTGCACCGGTGGGGCGACGCTGCCTTGTTGGCCGGGCGTGACCTGCAAGCCGGCGGCACCTGGCTCGGCATGGCCGTGCATGAAGGCCGCGGGCGTGTGGCGGCACTGACCAATCACCGCGCCCCGCGCTTGCTTGATGCGCAGGCCCGCTCCCGAGGCGAGTTGGTCAGCGAGTTCTTGCAGGGGCAGGCCAGCGCTGCGGATTTTCTGGCCGCATTGGCCGCACGCGCCACGCGCTACAACCCTTTCAATCTGCTGCTGTTTGATGGTGTGCAGTTGTTGGGTTTTGAGGGCCGGCAGAGTCGCATCGTCACGCTGCAAGCGGGCTTGGGCGCCGTGTCCAATGCCGACTTCAACACGCCCTGGCCGAAGCTGCGCAAGCTCAGGCAAGCCCTGGCCGATGTGTCCGGCGATGCACCCGGCGAGGTGGACAACCTGCTGGCGCTGCTGCGCGATGCCGATCAGGCCGCTGATGGCGATCTGCCGGCTACGGGCGTTCCGATCGAGATTGAGCGGGCGCTGTCGGCCATTTTCATCGCCACGCCGGGCTACGGCACGCGCTCCAGCGCGGTGCTGCGTTTGCGTGCCCACGCATTTGAGTTTGTCGAGCAGGGCTTTGGTGAAAGAGGTGAGCCAACTGATGTAACGCGTTATGTTGGCGTGCTCACTGCACTCACTGCAAAAGCCTCAGACCGGTAGCTTCAGCCACAGTGCCAATTGCTTGAAGAAAATGCAATACAGGGCGATCGGCAAGGGCAGGCCGATCAGGGTGCCCAGCAGGTAGCTGCGGAACCGGACCCCCGAGAGGGCCAGCGCATAGTTCAGCGCCGGCACGGTTTGAAACAGCAGGCGCAGCAGCGCCACGCTCTGTACGGGATGTGAGTCCAGCCGTGCGAGCAAGCGTGTATACAGCCGCGTAAACAGGCTGGCCAGGCTGGCAAACAAGCGTTGCCGCGCGGGGCCTTGCTGCCAGCCGCGCAGCGCATCGCCGCCCAGGCCGCGTATCACCGCAAAGGTGCCCACACAGGACAAGCAGGCCGCCACATAGGTGCTCAACCCGCCCCAGAGGGGCCCCAGCGTGAGCACCGCGGCCGCCAGAAACAGCCCGCCCGGAATCTGCAGCAGATTGCCCGCCATGAACGCCAGGCAAAACACCAGCAGGCCCACGCCCGTGTGCAGGCCGAACAAGGCCCGCAGATGAGCCAGGCTGAATTGCGTGTCCAGCCCGCTGAGCCGCATGCCGACCCACAGCAAGGCCAGCAGGCCGGCGACCAGCAGGAGGCGCTGGCCGCGTGTCATCGTCATGTCTGCACGCTTGTCGGCGCAGCCGCGCCGTGCGCGGTTTTGCGCACATCGGTCACTTCGCGCATGTCCGGGCCCTGGCCGCTGAAGCGGTCCAGCGCCAGATAGATCACCGGTGTGATGTACAGCGTGACGGCTTGCGAGAGGATCAGGCCGCCGACCACGGCCAGGCCCAGGGGCTGGCGCAGTTCAGCGCCGGCGCCCAGGCCCAGAGCGATGGGCAGGGCGCCCATCAGTGCAGCCAGGGTGGTCATCATGATGGGCCTGAAACGCAGGATGCAGGCCTCGCGGATGGCCTGCTGTGGTGTCATGCCGCCGTTGCGCTGGGCGTCGAGTGCGAAGTCGATCATCATGATGGCATTCTTCTTCACGATGCCGATAAGCATCAGGATGCCGATGGTGGCGATCAGCGTCAGCTCCATGCCAAAGAGCTGCAGCGTGATCAGTGCGCCCACCGCCGCCGAGGGCAGGCCGGCCAGAATGGTCAGCGGGTGGATATAGCTTTCATACAGTACGCCCAGCAGTACATAGATCACCGCCAGCGCCAGGCCAATCAGCAGCAGCTGGCCGCCTTGCGAGTCTTTGAACACCGCTGCGTCGCCGCCGTAGCTGGTGATGATGGTGGCGGGCATCTTCATGTCGCTGGCATAACGGTCTAGTTTGGCAGTGGCTTCACCCAGGGGTACTTCGGGGGCGAGGTTGAAGCTCAGGGTGATGGCCTGCAATTGGCCCTGGTGATTCACCGCCGTGGGGCCCAGCTCGCGTTTCACCGAGGCAAAGGCGGTCAGTGGCACCAGTGCGTTATTGCGGCCGCGCAAGTAAATTTTGTTGAAGGCGTCTTCACTTTGCCGGTCGCCGTCGCTCGCTTCCATGATCACCTGGTAGGTGTTGCTCTCGGCGTAGATGCTTGACACCTGGCGCTCGCCAAAGGCGTCGTACAGCGCGTTGCGAAGGTCTTGCATCTGTACGCCCAGCAGCGTGGCGCGGTCGCGGTCGATCACCAGATTGGCCTGCAGGCCGCGCAGCTGCGAGTCGCTGGTGACGTCACGAAACAGCGGATCGGCGGTGAGCTTCTCCTGCAATTTCGACGCCCATGAGTTGAGTTCTCCCGCGGCCACCGATTGCAGGGTGTACTGATAGCGGCTCTTGCTTTGCCGGCCGCCCAGTTGCAGGTTTTGCACCGGCTGCAGGTAGACCGCGATGCCGGGCAGGGTCTTCATCGTCTTGCGCAGGCTCTCCATCACCTTGGCCATGGGCGCTCGTTCGCTGCGAGGCTTCAGGTTGATAAACATGCGGCCGGTGTTGACGGCGCTGCCGTTGCCGCCCACGGCGGTGGCCACACTGGCCACGGTGGGGTTGGCTTTGACCAGTGCGGCTGCGCGCTCTTGCAGCACCGTCATGGCGGCGAAGGAGATGTCTTCCGACGCTTCGGTGCTGGCGCGAATCTGGCCAATGTCTTCTTCTGGGAAAAAGCCTTTGGGGATGACCACGTAGAACCAGGCGGTGGCCGCAAAGCTCAGCACCGCCACGCCCAGCACCCAGGCACGGTGGCGTAGCGCCAGGTCGAGCGAGCGACTGTAGGCGCCCAGCACGGCGTTGAAACCGCGCTCGAAAAGTTGGCCCAACGCGCCCTCTTCAACGTGGTCGTGCGGCTTGAGGAAGCGGCTGCACAACATTGGCACCAGGGTCAGCGAGACACCCGCCGACACCATGATGGAGAGTGACACCACCACCGCGAATTCATGGAATAGCAGGCCGATCACGCCGGGCATGAAGAAGATGGGGATCAGCACTGCCACCAGCGACACCGAGATCGAGAGAATGGTGAAGGACATCTCCCGCGCGCCGCGCACGGCGGCCTCGAAGGGCGGCACACCGTCTTCGATATGCCGGTGGATGTTTTCCAGCATCACGATGGCGTCGTCCACCACCAGGCCCACAGCCAGGGTCAGGCCCAGCAGCGAGATGTTGTCCAGGCTGTAACCCAGGGCGAACAGCAGGGTCAGCGCACCGATCAAAGAGACTGGCAGCGACAGCGCCGGAATCACCGTGGCCGCCACCCGCCGCAAAAACAAGTAGATCACCAGCACCACCAGGGCCACCGTCAGGCCGAGGGTGAAGTAGACGTCATGCAGCGATTCGCGGATGGAGAGCGAGCGGTCGTTCAGCGTTGTCATCTGCACCGAGCCGGGCAACTGCGCGGCAAAGCGCGGCAACATGCCCTTGACAGCGTCCACCACGGCCACGGTGTTGGCGTCCGGCTGGCGCTGCACGGCCAGCACGATGGAGCGCTCGCCGTTGAAGTTGGAGAAGGACTTGACCGTCTCGAAGCTGTCTTGCACCTCCGCCACATCGCGCAGATAAACCGGCGCTCCGTTGCGTGCGGCCACCACGATGTTGCCGAATTCTTGGGCGTTGCGCAGCTGCTTGTTGGCCTGGATCGTCAGTGTCTGGCGGCTGCCGTCCAGCACGCCCACGGGGGTGTTGGCGTTGGCGCCCTTGATGGCGGTTTGCAATTCCTCCAGCGTGATGTTGCGCTGATTCAGCAAGTCACTGCGCACGCGAACCCGCACGGCAAAGCGCTTCTGCCCGTAGATCGACACCTGAGCCACCCCGTCGATGGTGGACAGCGAGGGGGTGATCAGGTTCTCCGCAAAGTCATTGAGGTCAGAGAGGTTGATGGAGGGCGAGGTCAGCGCCACCAGCAAGACGGGTGCGTCAGCCGGGTTCACCTTGCGGTAGGACGGCGGCGTGGTCATCTCCACGGGCAGGGCCCGCAGCGAGCGGAACAACGCTGCTTGCACGTCCACCGCTGCGGCGTCGATATTGCGCGAAGGGTCAAACTCCAGCGTCAGCGAAGTGTTGCCCAGCGTGTTGGTGCTGGAAATGGTGGTCAGCCCAGCGATGGTGGAAAACTGCTTTTCCAAGGGCAGGGCTACCGATGAGGCCATGGTCTCCGGCGAGGCGCCGGGCAGCACCGCCTGCACATTGATGATGGGCGTATTGAAGGATGGCAGGGCTGCCACGGGGATCTTGCCCCAGGCGGCCAGGCCGGCAATGATGAGCGCGATGTTCAGCAGCACGGTCATCACCGGCCGCCGGATGAAGGCTTCGGTCAATCTCATGTCGGGGATCCCGAAGTGGCGACCGACGCTGCAGCAGAGGCCGCCGCTGCAGCCGGGTTCACGGCCGCCGCTTGCAGGGTCAGCGGCACGCCGGGGCGCAGATTTTGTTTGCCGTCCAGCACCACCTGGGCGTTGGCGGCCAGGCCGTCCACTACCGCGATTTCACCGAATACATGGCGAATCGTCACCGGCACGAGTTTGGCCGTGGCCGGAGAACCTTCGGCGATATAGACCGAGCGCTCATTGCCGCGCTGGATGATGGCCGCCAGCGGAATCGTGACCACGTTCTTCAGCGTGTGGAGTTGCAGGCGCAGCTGCACATACTGGCCTGGCCACAGCTTGTGTTGCGCGTTGTCGAACTCGGCCTTGAGGCGGATCGTGCCGGTGCTGCTGTCGACCAGATTGTCGACAAAGCTGAGTCGCCCGTTGAGCCGCTCACTGACTGCTTGCGCACCCGGCACCGTCGCAACGACGGGCGCCTGCCGAGGCCCTTGAGTTTGCGCTTGCAGCACCTGGGCCAGCTGGGTTTCGGGCAGCGTGAAGCTGATGGCGATGGGGCTGATCTGCGAAATGGTGACCAGTGCCGGCGCAGTGGCCGCGCCTTGAACCAGGCTACCCGCCACCACGCTGATGATGCCGGTACGCCCGCTCAGCGGCGCGCGGACTTCATCAAAACTCAGCGCCACCTCTGCGGCCTGCACGGCAGCGGCATCCGACGCCACCAATGCGCGCTGGGCCTCCAGATTGGCCAACGCCGTGTCGACTGCACCTTGGGCCACAAAATGCTGCGCCAACAAATCGCGCGCGCGCTGGTATTGGCGCTCCAGGTCGGCCTGTGTGGCGCGGTCGCGCGCCAGCTGGGCGCGGGCCTTGGCCAGATTGGCCCGGTCGGTACGATCATCAAAGCGAAACAGCAACTGCCCGCGAGCCACATCGTCGCCCTCTTTGATCAACACCTGGGTGACGATATTGGTGGTCTGAGCGCGCAAGTCCACGGTTTTCAGCGCGGTGACGGTGCCGGTGGCCTCCAGCGTGATGGGCACGTCTTGCAGGCGCGCGGTGACCACGCCCACGGCCATTGCAGACCCGGGTTTTGCGTTCGGCGCGGCATTTTGCGCGGTGAGGGCCTTGTCCTTGCGGGACGATGAAATTTGGAACCAGGCGCCGGTCGCCAAGGCGACCAGAACCAGACCCGCGGCAATGGACTTGCGGCGCATGTGAACGGCTTTCTACAGAAGACAAGACTCCCGTTGGAGGCGAGGCCACCAAGGAATAAACCGGCGAGCTTACGTGATCGGCGCGACGAAATGTTGCTGCGGTGTTAATGCGTCAAGTCGTCGGGGCGGCATAAGCACCCGGGCGATCCGAATCGTTGAGCTCAAATCGAAGTTTGTGCCAAGGCCACGGCCAGCGCCGCCCCTTTTTCGGCATTGTTTTTCACCAGAGCGATGTTGGTGAGCAGGCTGCGTCCCTTGCTCAAGGCTTTGATGCGTGCCAGGATGAAAGGCGTGACTGCCTTGCCTTGAATGCCCTGGGCATCGGCCTCCTGCAGGGCTTGGGTGGTGATGGCGTCGATCTCAATCCTGGGCATCGCATCGGCGCTTGGCACCGGGTTGCTGATCACCACGCCACCGGCCAGGCCGAGTGCCCATTTGGTGTGCAGAAATCGCGCGACATCGGCCACGCTGTCCATGCAGAAGTCGCATTTGAAGCCGCTGTCCGGCGTGTAGAAGGCTGCAAAGTTGGCTTGCCCGAGGCCCAACACCGGCACGCCGTGGGTTTCAAGGTATTCCAGCGTCAGGCCGATGTCCAGAATCGATTTGGCGCCCGCGCACACCACCGCGACCGAGCTGTGCGCCAACTCCTGCAGGTCGGCTGAAATGTCAAAACTACGCTCCGCCCCCCGGTGCACGCCGCCTATGCCGCCGGTGACGAAGACTTGAATACCCGCCAGTTCCGCGCAAATCATGGTGGCGGCGACGGTGGTGGCGCCGATCTTGCCGGTGGACAACACATAGGCCAGGTCGCGCCGGCTGACCTTCAGGGCCTCGGGCGAGCGGCCCAGCAATTCCAGCTCAGCGTCACTCAGGCCGATGCGGATTTTTCCGTCCAGCACCGCGATGGTGGCGGGCACCGCACCGCCGGCGCGCACCCGGGCTTCCACCTCCCGGGCGGTCTGCACATTTTGCGGGTAAGGCATGCCGTGCGAAATGATGGTGGACTCCAGCGCCACGACCGGGCTGCCCGCGGCACGGGCGGCCGCGACCTCGGGGCTGAAGGCGATCAGGCGCTGGGCATCGGGCCCCAGGTTTGTTGGAGCGGCCGGCAGGGCAAGCCCTGGCATCTTCTGGGTGTTCATGGCGGAACTATAGAAGACGCGGTCAGCGCGTCAGCGCCGCATCAAGGCGCGATAGACGCCGCGCGCAGCTTCAGGCCCACCGCCTGCGTCATCGCCTGCAGCTTGGGGTTGATGGCGGCAGCGCTGTCGCTCGCAACTTTTTCGCCCAGGGCACGCTCCATCTCAGGCACCAGTTTTTCGAATTTCTTTTTCAGCGGGGACTCCAGCAAGGCAATGATTTGCTGCAATTCGGCGTCGTTGAAGTTGCTCAGCAGCAGGGGCGTGATGGTGGGGCCCACCATTTTGTGCGCACTCTCTTTGGCCAAGGGCGTGGCTTCGTCCACATAGGTTTGCACATCGGTGCTGATGTCTTTGAGTGTGCGCTCGCGCTTTTCAGCGCTGACGCGGCCTTGCAGCACCACGCGGGCTTGTTCCATGGCGTTGAGCGCCGGGCGTTGCACCATCACGACGGCCACATCTTCCACATGCCACAGGCTGAGCAGGCGGTCTACCAAGGCCTGGCGTGCCGGTGTGACGGGGGCTGGGGCCGCCGAGGCTGCTGGGGCTGCTGCTGCAGGCGGCGAGGTTTGCGCTTGCGCGTTGGCCCCGCACAGTGCGGCGCTCAGCAGGGTGAGGGAGAAGGACAGGGCAGAGAAAGATGAGAACGACAGCTTCATGGACGAGGTGGGTCGAGGAGAGGGACAGGGGGGAGGAGCGGGGGAAGGAACGGGAGGCAATAGGTGGGCGGCCCGCTCAGAACGGATGGCTGAGCGAGATGCCGAAGTAGCGGATGTAGATGCCGCCATTGATGTCCAGGCCGGCGTAGGGGTTGTAGATCACATTGGAGAAATTGGTGCAGTTGAGGTTGCAACTGGTGTTGGCGGGCAGGTTGAAACGGCCATGCGCGTAGCTGGCGGTGGCGTCAATGCGCAGGCCGCTGTCGGCCTGGTAGCCTGCGCCCACGCTGAATACTTTCAGGTCGGGCAGGGGCGCAATCAAGTCCATGGCCGAGGAGGGCACCGAGGTCTTGCGCGGCTCGTAGCCGCCGCGCAGGTGAATGTGCTGGCCCACGCTCAAATCCACCCCGTAGCCGAAGTGGATGGGGCTTTTGTAGCCACGCGGGATCACCAGCTTGCTCGCGTCGCCCTGGCCGAAGATACGGGCCATTTGCAGCAGCGAGATCTGCTGGTCGAACTGGAAGGTCATCTTGTCCCAGCGCGCCCAGTTGGTCCAGTTCACGTCCACATTGAACTGCAGAAAAGACAAGGGCTTGATCTTGATGCCGGCTTGCACGTGCTCAGGGAATGGCAGCACCAGCGTGGCGTTGCCGGTCTGCGAGGCCGGGATGCTGGTGGGCATGCCGAAGGCGGCCGCCAGGATCGGGCCTTGCAGGCTGCTGTACAAGCCTTGCACGAATTTGCGCAACACCGGCGCGGCTTCGAAGTCATAACGACCCGTCAGCACGGTACTGGAGCCGAACTGGTACACGGCGCCCATGGCAAACCAGTCCTTGGGCTCCCACAAGACGCCGATGTTCAGCGTCGGGTCCATGGGGGCGGTCATGTCGAAGGTCATGTCGCCCACGGTGTTGAAGGGGCGCAGGCGCCCCTCCTTGCCACCGCCGCACAGCCCGAAGCCCAGCGTGTCCAGCGGGTTGCCGCTGTCGCCGCACCAGGCGTCCTGCAGTTTGCCGATGATGCCCAGCAGTTCGTTGGGCATGCGCATCGCCGTGTTCAGCATGAAGCCCTGGTGCGCAATGGGCACCGAAACGCCCAAGCTCAGCGTGTCGCTGACTTGGTACGCGGCTGTTGGTGATAGATAGACCAAGCGCTGGATCACGACCTTGCGGCCGTCGAAGCGCGCCGGGTCGTTGGGATCTTTGGTGCGGTCAATGCCCACGCCCTGCGGCACATAGGTGGCGGTGCCAAAGGTCCATTTGGAGTCGGGCTCATGAAACGCCAAACCCAGGCCGGCCGCCACTGCCGCGGGCAGGCTCCAACTGGGTGAGCCGTACATGGGCAGGTAGATGGCTTGCCGCACCGGGCCGGTGGAGGTGCCGGCGATGGGGTCGTTCTTCCACCCCCCGATGTCAAAGCCATCGGGCTGGTGAAAGCTCGCGTAGGGCTTGATCGAGGCACCGAACACAGCATCTTGCCGGCGGTTGGTCTTGATGCGCGCCAAACCGGCCGGGTTGAAGTGGATCGAGTCCAGCCCTGGCGGGTCGGCAGTCACCGCATTGCCCATCGACATGCCGACGACGCTGACCGCCAGGTTCTCAGTCAGTGCTGCCTGCGCGTTACCTGCCGTGCCCAGAGCGGCGCCGCCCACCAGGGCCGCAGCCAGCGCGCGCTGGCGCTGGCCTTTGAAGAACTTATGCATGCCCGCCTCAGAGGTTCAAGGGCATGTTGAAGCCGAGGGTGAAGCTGGGCGAATCGGGGCTCAGGCCCACGCCGACCGAAACGTTCATCGTCGTCTTGGGAGAGGCACGCACGCCCAGGCCGAAGCTCAGCACGCCCGAGGTTTGGGTGGCCGTGGCGTTGGTCGTGCCATCCAGCATGGTCAGGTGTGAGCGGGCAGAGATGGTTTCCTGAAAGGACATGGTGGTCGACACCTTGTACGACAGCGCGTAGGCAAAGCCCATGCCGAAACCCAGGCTGGGGCCGGGGCTCATCTTCACCAGGGTGGCGGAGCCAACGGTCTGGTTCAGGTGGCTGGCGGCCATGCCCAGGGTCAGCGACACCGAGCCGAAGATCGCCACCGGGTCCATCACCTTGGAGGCGTTGGCTCCCAGCGTCAGGCCGTTGTAGCCTGAGCCGGTGCCCAGGCCTTGGCCATTGATGGTCTTGAAGGGGCTGCGGCCGGTGGCCAGGCGGAAGGTGGCCGAGGTCGTGAGCGAGGGCATGTCGCGGCTTAACTCCAGCGGCTGCCAGCGCACACCCATGGACAAGTCGCCAATGCCATTGGTGATGCCCGAGAACGAGTCGGACTGGCTGTACTTGCTGACCAGCGGCAGTGTGACGTTGCCGGTGAGGTTGTCCATCAGGCCGTAGTCGGTGGAGATGGTGTTGGTGAGGGTGTGCGAGCGGGTGTTCTGGATGTTGAACAGCGTCAACGTGGAGTCGGTGAACTTGGCATTGATGACCTGACTGCCGATGTAGGCGTAGCCCATGTCATAGGTGAGCGCCAAAGCGCCTTTGCGGATCAACGAATACTGCTTGTCCGCGGCGGTCAGGGTGGCCTTGAGCAGGGCAGCCTGATCCACGTCGCCCTCCTTTTTGGCCAGGGCATCGCGCACGGCATCGGTGCTGGTACTGCCGCTGGTGGCGGCCGTCTGGGCTTGGGCCAGCCCGACGTGTATGAAGAGGGTGAGCAACAGGGCCGGGGCTGCAGCAGTCGAGGGGCGGGAAAACAGAGCAGTCATCATGGATCAGCGTCGAAGTGTGTAAATGCCAAGGTTGGCCTGTACCGCAGCGCGCAGCGCCTCGGTGGTGTCGAGCGGGGGGAGGTTGGCCTGCGCGCGCAATTGATCGGAGTCAATCACGCCCAGCTCTTGATCGTTCAGAGCCAGCAGGTTGACCGCCTTGCCCTGGGTTTTCGAGGGATAGAGCAGAAACAGGGTGTGACGATCCCACAGCTCTTCAAAGTCGGCCACCGAGAAAACGATATGCCCGACCGATGGATCGGCCAAGTAGACCTTGCCCGCCCGCAACCCGCGAAACACCACGAAATGCTTGAACCCGGCGTAGTCGATGGGCACGATGCCGGGCTCTTTAAGCTCGGCCAGGTCTTTGATTTCGGCCTTGAAGCCGGCGCTGTCCGAGCCCAGGGTGTTGACGTAGCGCTTCATGTCTAACAGCGAAAAACCACGGCGCTCGATGATCTTGTCGCGCTCACCAAAGGCCAGCATGCCTTCCATGGCCTGCTGCTCGGTGACGGGGATGCCCAGGTAGTTGTTGATCACCGTCACCAGCGCGGCTGAACCGCAGCTGTAGTCATAGGCTTGGTGCACGATGTTGCGAAATTTCAGCTCCGACAAAGGCTCAATCTGCACCGCCGCCGGCACCACGCCGCCGCCCACCTGCGCCATCGGCAGCTCGAACTGGTGCTCCGGGCGGTCTTTGGCGGGCTTCAGCGTCTCCAAAGTGGAGCCACCGATCAGCATGGCCAGGGTGCCCAGCAAAATCATCAGCATGGTTGAAAATCCTCGAACTCGGGGGACGCGCTAGCGTAATGCGTTATGGGGGCGGTTCAGTGTCAAAGCGGGGTGGATTCGCCTGATTAGTGAGGCTTGTCAGCGGCTCATTTGGACCAGAGCAACACTTGCCCCTGCAATTGCGCGCTGCCGCTCAGCTGGATTTGGCCCATGCTGGCGGTGATGGGCGCCGTGGCGTCCGCCTGTGCCGCGATGGCGCGAATGCCGAAATCCTTGAAACCGAGAAAGCTGGGCAGCCCCACCTGGATCACGTCGCTGATGCCGGTGCTGCCTCCCGGCCCCGCGATGGCCTTGACCTCCAGGCCCAGCATGTCCAGCGTGCCGCTGATTTTGTCGAGTACCAGATAGCTGGTGGCACCCGCTACCTTGAAGCCGACGCTGACTCGGTTGGTGGAGTCGGCGGCGGTGTTCAGCTCCAAATGCGCATTCAGCACGATGCCGTCACGCCCGGTCACGGCAGACAACGCGGCGTCGTCCAAGGGCGTTGCCGCAAAGCTGGTGGAGCCAGCCGGGGCGAGAACGCAGCCGCCCATCAACCCGGCGGCACCCAGCAGCCGGGCCACTTGCTGATGCATCCGGGCGCTGCGCAATTTTTTCGTGATGGCTCTCATCTCAGCGCCCGCTCTTCAATTTGATGTCCAGGTACTGGATTTGTACGCCGCCAATGCGGCTGGAGCCCAGGTCCACATTGCCGCCGACGTCGCTTTTGAAGCTGATGTTGTCGATCAGCACGCTGCCGACCGGCGCGGTCTGCCCGGCGCTGGGCCAGGCAATGTTCAGGTGCAAGGCGGTGCTGCCGTCAGCGGCGGTCACGGTGTTGATCAAGAGCGGTTGATTGCTCAACGAGCTCAATTGCCACAGGCCTGTGGGGCTCAATTGCTGGCCGTCTGCCGTTGCCGCGCCCAGGTGCAAGCCGCGCAGGGTGAATTGCTCGGCGGTGGTGGGGTCGTCGATCAGGGTGGTGTCGAGTCGCCCGCGCGGGCGCAGGGTCAGGGCGCCCAGGTCCAGCCGCAGCCCGAGCCCCAGGGCAATGCCTTGCACATCGGCGTCGGCATTGGGCGCAATCTCCAGCGTGGTGCCGCTGCTGCGCAAATTCTGCAGCAGCAAGGCGCCCGCTTTGAAGGTGTTGCTGTTGGCGTCGGTCAGCTCCAAATCGGCCGCGAATTGCCAGAGGATGAGGCCTTGCGCGTTCAGCGGCTCGCTGAGCACCACCTTATCCGGCAGCCCCCCGCCGCGTTGCACCAGGGTGAGTTGGTAGGGGTCGGTGTAGGTGTTGGCCGTGTCGTCCGAGCGTGAGAGGCTGATATTGTTCAGGCTCACGCCGCTGGCGTCGGTGCTGCTGCCCAGGCGCAGGGAGAGCGAGCCGTTCAGCGAAAACCCCTGCAGATTGAAGGCAAAGCCGTCGCGGGCGTGGACCGTGGCCAGTTCATCGTCTGAAATGCTCTGCAAACTGGCCTGCGCCGGTGCAGCGAAGACGGCCAGGCCTAGCGCTGCGATGTGAACTGAAACGACAAAAGCCGCCCGGTGTGCCAGCGACTTTTTGAGGAATGCAAGGGGGCGCCACATGGCCACACCTCAGCCGCCCGGTTTGGCCACATTGGCCGGTATCGTGGTGCCCAGGGTGGCCGCCAAGCGATCACGCCAATTGAGCCAGACGCCAGCTTGCGCGGCGTCCGAGGCGGTTGTCATGCCGGTGGAGGTGGGGTATTGCACGGTCGACTTCAGCACCGAGATGAAGAAGTCCCGGCTCGCCCCGCTGGCGTTGCCCGCCTGGATGGCGGTGATATCGGCCAGGCTGAAGGGGCAGGCTGCGCTGCCGCAGGTGGTGCCGTCCCAGCGTTTGCCGCCGAGCGTGTCGGTGCGGGAGTCGAGCGTGCGGCCTTGGCTGTCGGTCACGGCGACCGAGCCGCTGATGCTTTGCGCTGAAATTCCCAAACTGCCCGTGATGCCCTCAAAGCCCAAGCGCATGCCAATCACTTGGCGGGTGCTGCCGCTGCCCGAGTACACCATCTCCATATACGGGTTATTGAGCGTCACCGTGCGCTGGGCATCACCCAGGTCGCTGCGGCCAAACTGCAGCGTGCTGATGGCGATGTCGGCACCCGTGCCATTGCGCGTGGTGCTGGTGTACTCGCCCAGGCGGATGTTGGTGAAGTTAGCACTCAAGGTGATGTCGGCATTGAGCGTGACCTTGGAGAAGTCATAGCCGTTGACGCTGGTGTTGGTCACCTCCACCATCGCCTGGCCCCACACCTCGGAGAGCACCACGTCGGGCAGTGGCTTGCCTTGTGCCTGCGCGGCCTGTACCGGCAGCAGACTGAGCAGCACAGCCAAGGCCAGAGCGGCGGCATTGAGGTGGTGGCGCAAGCCTTGCAGGCAACCGGGGTGGTGCCCGTCCTGAGAAAAACTCAATGCGCCCATATCCAGATCTTGGAGCCCTGCATGTCGAAATTGGTGATGCTGATGCTGCCAAACGACGCAGCACTGTTGCCCATGGTGACAGACCCCACGTTAATCGAAGGGCTCAGACGGTGATCAAGTCCAGCGTTAGGAATTGCCAACTGGATCACGTCACTGCGATTGTCATACAGGCCACTGCTCACCAAACGCGCAATGCCGGCAGCGCCATCGGCGCCATAGGCTGCCATGGAGTTGCTGAGGGTGCTTGTGAAGCTGGCTGCGCTGAGCACGTCCACCGTCATCACAAACAAACCCGAAATGCTGATGTTGTTGAAGCTGATCGAGCCGCCATCGGGGTTGCTGGCACTTTGCGTGCTGTAGCTGAAGTTGCCGATGTGGATGCTCAAGTCCGCGCTAATCGTCACCCCGTCCCGGCCATGCACCTCGGCAAGATCCTCGTCATCCATGGCGGCCATGGCATGCGCGGCACCGGCCGAGAGGGCCAGCAGCACAGCGAAGACACAGCTCAGGATGCGGCTCATGCGAATGATGCTCCGTGGGGCGTGGTGGTTAGGTAAAAACCCGTGCTGAGCGCAAACAGCCCGCCGGGGAAAAAAAGACCCGGGGCAAAGCCCGGGCCCTTTTCATCTCTTCGCTCTCAACTCATTGAGATCAAGTCAGACGAGAGCTTAGTGAGCCCACATCCAGATCTTGGTGCCTTGCAGGTCGATGTTGTTGATGGCCACCGAGCCGAAGGACTTGGTGCTGTTGCCCATCGTGATCGAGCCGACGGTCACGGAAGGAGCCAGCTTGGAATCCAGACCGGCGTTGGGGAATGCAAACTGAACGACATCGCTGGCGTTGTCGTACACACCCTTGACGACCAGGTTGTTCAGGTTGGCTTGCGGGTCAGCGCCGTAAGAGGCCATCGAAGCGCCGACGGTGCTTGCGAAGGCCGAGGCGTTCAGGATGTCCACGGTCATCACGAACATGCCCTTGATGCCGATGTTGTTGAACGACACGGAGCCGCCGTCGGTGCCGGTGTCGGTGTACTTGAACGAACCGATGTTGATGTTCAGGTCACCGGCGATGGACACACCGTCTTGGCCGCTGACTTGCGACAGGGCGCTGTCATCGATGGCGGTCATGGCGGAAGCCGACAGAGCAGCGGAAGCGAGCAGGGCAGCGACGGCGGAGATCTTGAAGAATTTCATGATGAGTTCCTGTTTAACTTGAAGTGGAATTTTCAAAAGTACAGAGGTCTAAGCGATCAGCTTAGTGAGCCCACATCCAAACCTTGGTGCCTTGCAGGTCGATGTTGTTGATGGCCACCGAGCCGAAGGACTTGGTGCTGTTGCCCATCGTGATCGAGCCGACGGTCACGGAAGGAGCCAGCTTGGAATCCAGACCGGCGTTGGGGAATGCGAACTGAACGACATCGCTGGCGTTGTCGTACACACCCTTGACGACCAGGTTGGTCAACTCAACCGTCACAGCTTGTTGGCCAGCGGTCAGGGCTGCGAAAGCGCCGGCGCCGTTCTTTGCGTCATAGCCGGCTTGTGCCGTTGCGAAAGCTGTGGTGTTGCCCAGAACGCGACCAACAGCGGCTGCGTCCAAGTACGAGCCCATGCTGGTGCCGACGGCGCCGCTGAAGGTGGCTGCGTTCAGGATGTCCACGGTCATCACGAACATGCCCTTGATGCCGATGTTGTTGAACGACACGGAGCCGCCGTCGGTGCCGGTGTCGGTGTACTTGAACGAGCCGATGTTGATGTTCAGGTCACCGGCGATGGACACGCCGTCTTGGCCGCTGACTTGCGACAGGGCGCTGTCATCGATGGCGGTCATGGCGGAAGCCGACAGAGCAGCGGAAGCGAGCAGGGCGGCGACGGCGGACAGTTGGAAGAATTTCATGTGTGTATCTCCAGATATGGTTTTGAACGAGGACCGAAACGAACTGAACTAACTCTTTTTGCTCAACGCGCTTACCGTGTTCACTGTCACGGCCTACCTCTTTAACAAGACCGGTTCTGGTGGGATCCGGCTCGGCGCAGAGTTGTCAGCGGCGTGAACGAATCATGCGCATTAGTTGGCGATTTCTTCTGACTTTGCGAGCCAAGCTCTTGGCCTTGCAGGCCCTCCGTTCGGTGGGGAGTGAGAACCCCAATGGTCATTCGCGGGGGGTCAGCGGGTTTGCACTGATGCGGCCAATTTGCACGCTGTTTTGGCCCAAAAACCGCGTGTTTTGACCGTTGTGATTTCAGCAAAATCCTGTCGCTTTTCTCTCTGAAATCAGGGGTTTCATGCGCCACCGGTCGGGCTTCCCTGGGGAAGTGCTGAAATGTTGTCTAAACCTGTAAAGACAAGCTGAGAATTTCAGGTGAAATCAAACGCACTGATGCGTGTTGAAAATTGAGTGACCGGCGGAGCCTTTTTGAGGCCTTCGGCCTGCTGAAACGACACCACGGCGACACCGGGCTGGTTGGGTGTTTCATTGCCCCAACAACTGGGTCGGTTTGGGCCTCGTTGGATGGCCCTTATTCAGGGGGGATCAAGACGGGGTTGGCGCGGAGATTTTTTGGGCCGACACGTCAAAAAAAATTTCGCAAGACCTGAAATGCCGTTTGAGCCGAAGTTCTCACCTCCTCCGCCTGTTCGGGCTGAGCTTGCCAAGGCGGGGCAAGAAAAAAGGACCGTGCGGTCCTTGATTCAGTTGGCGTTGGCGGCGGTGCTGGGCTCTGCGCTGCCCGTGCGCAAGTGGCTGGGCGAGTGGCCGAACCAGCGCTTGCAGGCGCGGTAGAAATTGCTGGGGTCGGCAAAGCCAAGTGCGAAGCTCATCTCCGTGGCGGAGATGCCGCCTTTGGCGAGAAAGCGCTCGGCTTGTTCGCGGCGGGTTTCGTCCAGCAGTTTGTTGAAGCTGGTGCTTTCTTCCAGCAGGCGGCGCTGCAGGGTGCGTTCACTCATGCACAACAGGGTGGCGATGGTGTCGCGTTTGGGGTCGCCCTTGGGCAGTTGCTCCAACAGCACCTGGCGGACACGGCGTTGCACGCTGCCGGCGTGGGAGGCCATTTGTTGCTGTGCTTCAGCCACGCACAGGGCGGCCACGCCGGGGTTGGCGGTGGGGATCGGGGTTTGCAGGTCGGCGCTGTCAAAGACGATGCAGAACTCTTTGGCGTCGAAGCGCAACTCGCATGCAAAGGCTTCCTGCCAGGGGCGCAAGTCGGCCGGGGCGGCAAAGGGGTATTCAATGGCCACGGGCCGAACGGCCTTGCCCGTCACCCAGGCCAGCGATTGCAGCAGCACATTGGCCAGAAAGTCATAACGCTGCAGGGGTACTTGATGCAGGCCCTTGAGGTACTCGGCGCGCAGGCGGCTGTGGCCGTCGGCGTGCACCAGCTCCAGGTGAATGGTGGGCGACAGCAGCAGTGAATAACGCTGCAGATGCGCCAGGGCGTCACCCAGATGGCGGGCGGAAAGAATCAGGTGCGAAATGGCACCCATGGCCACGATCGGGTGGCTCAGTTCAGTCAACCCAATGCTTGCATTGTTGCTGCGGGTGGCCGCCAACTCCCACACCTTGTTGTAGGCGTCGGAGAGCATGCGGGCATCTGTTTCGCTCGATTTGACGCCCAACTGGCACAGCAATTGCTCAAGGCAAATGTCGTGTGCGTTCAGGGCCTCGGTCATTGCGTCGCGCCAGTTGGCCTCCGGGCTCACCTTGCCGGCGGGCTTGGCCGCTGCGCCCAGGTGGCCGCTGCGGTGACCCACGCTGCGGCCGACTGCGCCAGAGGCGAAGGTCGGTGCGGAGCTGGTGAAAGCGGCGGCGTGTGCGCGAGTCATGGGACGGTAAAGCAGGTCTGGGGGAGCCCACTCTAGGTGCATGCCTGCGCCCTGTCGCCGTCCGAAGGGAGAGGTACCGCGTGTTTCGGGGGTTAGTCATACCTATCCGAAAGGATAGGTTTTGTCCCCCGTGACGCCCAAAATCAGCGCACCCAGCCCCGTTCGCGTGCAATAAACACCGCATGGGTGCGGTTGCGGGCATCGAGCTTGTGGTTGACGTTGCGCAAATGAAACTTCACCGTTGGCTCGGAAATGTGCAGGTTGCTGGCGATCTGTTTGTTGGACATGCCCGCAGCCAGGCATTGAAGAATCTGCAACTCGCGGGTCGAGAGGCCGGCGGGGGTGGTATGCGGGCCGTCGAGTTCGTCACGGCCCTCCAGGGGCAGCGCTTCGAAACCTTCGATGGGGGGGGCGTCAGGTGCAGGACTGTCTGTTGACACCGATACCGGCGCCGCCCCCGACGACGGCGATGATGTGGCGGATTCGATCGAGTCTGGCCCCCCGTTGGCCCTGCTTTGCGCCGTGGCGGGGCGCCGTACAACGTCAGTTGGAACCCGGCTCAACAGGTGATCCAGCGAGGTCAGCAGGGCGGGGTCGATGGTCTCGGCACGAATGGCGCGCAGCAGGGCCACGACCTGGGGGCCTTCTTCGAGAAAGCTGGCATGCAGTTGTTGTCCCGGCGGGCTGCGCAGCAACTCGGTCAACAAGCGGCGGGACTCTTCGTCGCGGCCCAGCAAATGCAAGGCCTGCGCTTGCAGAATGCTCAGCTTCAGGTGCCGACGCTGGCGCCCCAACGCGCCGGCTTCAACGCGCTTGCTTGCGCAGGCTTCCAGCACGTCTGCGGCGCGCCCTTCGCGCAGGCCCTGGCGCAGGGCGGCCACGGCCTGATCTTCTACATCGTTGATGGGCGTCATGCGCTCGGCGTCGAAGTCCCATTGGGTATGCAGCGACAGGCGCACCGGTGTCGAGGCATGGCCGTGGTCCATCTGGTGAATCAGCTGGTACTGCTGCTCCATGCGCATGGGGGCCACGATGCGCGCAAAACCAAGCGAGCGGCCCAGCTCGGCGCCGGCCACGATCAAGGCGCTGGCCTCGGCGTACTGGCCACGCCGGCACAGAACGCGGGACAAGATGCGGTGCGCAATCACGATGGCATCAAGAAACACCAGTTCGGCCACCAAGTCGAGATACTCGCGCGCCAGGCTCTCGGCCCGGTCGAACTCGCCGATTTCATACAAGGCACCGGCTAGGTAAAGGCCTACGTAAGCGGCACTGACGCTGTGCCGCCCGCCGCTGCGCCCAAGCTCAGCCACCGTGGGCTCCAGCAGTTGGATGGCTTGCTGGGCCTGTCCCATGGCCAGCAGCGTGTATTGCGCAATCCCGTAGCTGAAGGTGGTGCCGTACACCCCACCAAGGCGCTTGAGCAGCAGTCGGGCGCGGTCAGCATTCAACAGCGCGGACTCGAAGCGATGGGAGCAGAGGTCGACGTAGGCGGTCAGACAAGTGAAAACGGCCTCGCTCAGCCCGGTGAGCGCAATATTGGCGTAGCTTTCGAGAATAGCCTCGCCTTCGGCCACGCGGTCCATCATGACCAGCGAGAGCGGCTCCAGCAGCCGGTACTCCGGCAAATCCTGCACACGGGGCTCGGACTTCAGTTCGCGCGCGATCTGGCCAGCCTGCGCGTAGTCGTACTGGAAGATGTGGGCCCAACTCAGCACTACCAGCAATTGCGGGTAGTCGGCCAGTATGTGTTGCGGCACGCTGCTGAGCCACTGCCGGCAGCTGCTGATGTGGCCACGGGCCAGCGCGCCCCAGGCGTGGCCGCTGAGAATCTCGCAAGCCTGCGCGTAGTTGCCGGCGAGCAGCGCGTGATTGATGGCGTTGGCGGCGTCGCCGGTCTGCAAAAACCAGCTGGCCGCGCGTTGATGCAGGCCGGGCAGGGCCTCGGGCATGTCTTCACCCAGCTTGCGCTCCAGGAATTCAGCAAACAGGGGGTGATACCGGTACTCGTTGCCGGCGGCGCCCATGCGCAGGATGAACAAGCTTTGTTGTTCCAGCTGACGCAGCAACTGTGCGGCATTGCTGATCTGCACCACGGCGTTGCAAATGCCGGGGTTGAGTTGTTTGATGGGGCTGCTTAGCAGCAAAAAGTTCTTCAAATCGTCCGGCTGGTCCCACAGCACTTCTTCGTACAGATAACGGCCGATGTCAGCGGTTTGTTCGCAGAAGTTCTCGATGAAGCCGCGTTTGTCGCCGCGCGCCTTCAAGGCCAGGGCGGCCAGTTGCAGGCCGGCGGGCCAGCCTTCGGTGGCATTGACCAGGCGGCGCACGCTGGTGGCGTCCAGCGCCAGTTGGTGGCGCTGGTTGAGAAATTGCTCAGCCTGGTCAAAATCAAAGCTCAGCTCGGTCATGCCGATCTGCAGCAGTCGGCCCTGCGCCTTGAGTTTGTACAAACGCAGCAGGGGCGCGCTGCGGGCGGTGATGAAGAGTTTGCAATGCGCAGGCAGGCGCTCGATCAGGCGCTGCATCAGGTCGATGACGCGGGGCTCGCGCAGATGGTCGAAATCGTCCAAAAACAGCGCCGTGGGCTTGGCGATCTGGGCCACCGCGTCCAGCACATCCTGCCCGCGCTGCGAGCCGGTGTAGCGGGCATCCATCAAATTGGGCAGCGGTTGAGGGGCGGCGCCTTCATCGGTGCCGGCGCTCAGGGCCGATTGCATCAAGGCGCAGAAGGACTCCAGGTGGTTGTCTTGCGCGCTGAGCTGAATCCACGCGGTGACGTAGCCGCGCTCCTGGAGTTGCCCGTAGATATTGAGCATGGCGGTGGTCTTGCCAAACCCCGCCGGGGCCGTGGCCAACACCAGGGTCACGTCGTCGCATTCTTCCAGCCACCCCGCGAGATTGGGGTTGTCCACCAGGTAGCGGCTGGGTTGAGGTGCAACAAGAAGCGGCATGAGCAAACCTATGGAACGAGGAGTTTGGGCGTTAGCGTACTTGATGGCGCCCCGGCAGGCCGGGTGCACGCGGCCTTATCGTGTGGCAAATGGCAACTTTATGGCGCGAAGCGGCTTGGCGTTCGCTCGCGCAGAGCTTGCGAGTGTCGGCGTAAGCTGCCCGTCAGGTGCCGCAAGACGATTGGTCTAGGCAGCCCCCTCTAGGTCAAAGGCATTGGGCGATGCACGGGGGTCAGGCCCAAAACCCCCACGGGCTTTTGCGGATGGCTACCGAAACCATCCAGCCCACGGTTGCCAGCGCCGCCACCCAGGCGAGCCACCGCAGTGGCAGTGGACGCCCTGGTTTGAGCGCCACGGTGCCCAGGCCGATGTAGATGAGCAGACCGCATAGCTTGGCTGTTAGCCAGGGGGCATTGCCAGGGTGCAGGCGCAGCGTCCATGCCAGTGCCAAGGCGGACAGCAGCAAGGCGGTGTCCAACAGGTGCGGTAGGTTTTTTGCCGGGCGCCCGTGAACCCATGCGGCGCCCGTGAAGTGGCCCAGGCCGCGCGCAAAAAAGCCGGTGATCGACAAGGCGGCGGCACTTTGATGAATCGTTTTGAGGATCAGGTAGTCCATGGGTTTCAGTCGGGCGGCGTGGCAGCTCATCGGTTCAACTGGGTGGGCATTCTCCTCTCGGCGCGTTGGCCCGCATTTCCGGGAGGGGATTGGATGCAGGACGCTTGATGTGGGTCAGGCAGTAGCCCCGGCACCGGCGGGCCTTGGAGTTAGGGGGGAGGCTGCGCGCCGGGACGGGTCGGTTGCCGCATAAACTGACTCAAACAATCCGGAACACCATGTTGATTCTCACAAATACAAACTCGGCATATGCCGCGAAGGCCCTGGCGGGCGCGTTGCTGATGGGCGCCCAGGCGGCCATATCTGCGGCACCGGTGGCCGCCACAGCACCTGCTGCACCACCCACAGAGGCCCCCGCGGCCGATGACGAAGGGTTCATGGACCGTCAGGCCAAGTCGCCCTGGTTGTTGGTGCCCTTGGTCAGCAGCAGCCCCAAGCTGGGCAGTTCAGTCGGTGTGCTGGCGGGATATGTGACGCGCATGGATGACGCCTCGTCGCCCTCTATGCTGGCCGTGCAGGGGACCAAGTCGAACACCCAGTCGCAGGTGTTGGGGGTGGGCGGCAAGCTGTATTTCAACCAAAACCGGGACCGCTTGTTTGCCGCCGTGGGCATGGGCAATGCGCACAACGACTACCAGGATTTCAATGGCAGTGGCCAGCGGGTGGTTAGCGAAGACAAGCTGCACAGCGCCTTTGTGCGCTATATGCATCAGGTCGCCCCGGGCTGGTATCTGGGTGCGCAGGGCATTCGCGCGAACTACGAAGTCAATGGCGAAGATCCCGACTCGCAGAACGTGCTGGACCAGGCAGGTATTGTGGGCGTTACGTCCGCCGGTCTGGGCCTGATGGTCATGTTCGACGACCGAGACAATGTCAGCAATCCCCGCCAGGGCATGGTGGCGCAGTTGCACAATTTGGCCTATCGTGCTTCGCTGGGTGGTGACAGCGACTACGACGTGGTGAGTGGCGACGTTCGCACCTACCACCCGATGTCGCCGGAGCAGGTGCTGGCGGTGCATGCCCATGTGCGCTTGGCCTGGGACGCGCCCGGGTCCAGACAAAGCTCAGTCGACATGCGGGGCTATACGCAGGGCCAGTACCTGGGTCGCCATGCGGTGAGTGTCGAGCTTGAAGACCGCTACATGTTCCGCCCGCAATGGGGCGCCAAAGCTTTTGCTGGGCTCACCTGTTTGTTTGGCGATGGGCAGTCCTGCGATGCTGAACACCTGTACCCGATGGGCGGCGCGGGGGTTTTCTACGTCATCAAGCCCAAGGAGAACATGCTTGTCAGCGCCGAATTTGCTCAAGGCAAGAGCGGCAATCGCGGCTTCTATCTGCGTTTCGGCCACCCATTCTGATCCGGGGCGGCGCGGATTTTTGTTGATTTTCTGACTGTCTGGAGATTGTGTAATGCGTTATTTCATTGGACTGATTTCCCTGGCCGCTGCGGCGACATTGACCGCCTTGCCCGCCGCGGCCAAGAGCTGCAAAGATGAGATCGAGGAAACTCGCCAAACCATCAAGGATCACAAGGAAAACTACACGCTGGAGGCCCGCAACAAAGCGCAGGCCCATTTGCTGAAGGCCGAGGCCAATCTGGTCGACCTCAATCCGCTGCCGGACATGGACTGCTACAGCATGGTCCGCAAGGCGAAGGCTGATTTGCGCCAAGGCAAGAAAAAAGGCGGCAAGAAGAACCACGACTGACCGCATCCCCCCCTCGTGGGTGAAGCCGGCAAGAACTTGCGAAGGCCGTGCTCAGAGCCCGTCTTGATCGGTGTAGGGTGAGGCGTGGGGTGCAGCGTTCGGCGCGGAGTTGGCCGGCCGTTTCAACCAAGGGGCCAGGGCAACTTTGGCCAGTTGGGGCAGCAAGACGACCGACAGCACACCAGCCATCACCAGCGGACCGGATTCACTCGCCTTCATGTGCCCGCTGCGATCGGCGATTTCCGTCATGGCGACGATCAGCGACAGAGTGGTGGCACTGAGCAGGCTCAGGCCAAGCGCCTCCCGGCCCCGCATTTGCCAGAGTGCCAGCAGCAGTATCGGCAGATGCGCGAGCATCAGGCCGAGCAGGTAGAGGCCAGTCAGACGCAGCCCCTGTGCGCTGCCGAAAACCGCTGCCACGTCCAGTTTGAGGCCGCTGCAAACGAAGAACACCGGCACCAGAAAACCGAAGCCGATGCTGTCGAGCTTTTCCTGCAACAGGTGGGTCTTGGCGTCGTGCGTGAGCAAGCGGATGATCATGCCGGCTGCCAGGGTACCCAGGGCCAGGTCAAGGCCAAATTCTTCAGCCAGCCAGGCCAGCAGGCAGACCAAAAACATCGTGATCCTCACCGGCAATTGGCTGGCCTGGGTGAGTGTGCGCTGGAGTGCGTGGAGGTAACGCGGTATGGCAACGCGCCGGGCCAAAGCCCAGGCCAGTAGAAACACGATCAGCAAAAAGGCCAGCACTAAAAGGCTTTGCTGGCCGGCGCTTGCCCGCTCTGACAGCAGCACTGACATCAGCAAGATCGGCCCAAGCTCGCCCACGACGCCGGCTGCCATCACCCGCCGGCCAAAAAGTGTGTCCAGCGCCTCGGCGTCGCGCAGCATGGGCACCAGGATCCCCAGCGCGGTGGTGGAAAACGCGATACCCGCCACCAAGGCCGGCGTGCGCCCGCTCAGCCAGCCTTGCTGCAGTCCCAGCCAGGCCAGTCCCAGCCCGGCGCCAAGGCTCAGCAGCCACCCGGCCAGCGCCGAGCGCAGGGGTTGACCGTGAATGGCCGGCAGATCGATTTCGCAACCCGCCAGGAAAAACAGCATCGCCATGCCCATGCCGGCCAGCGCGTTGATTGATGCATCCAGGCTGACCCAAGCCAGCCCCTGCGGGCCCAACGCCACCCCCAGGGCCAGCTCCAGCACGACGGCCGGCAAGCGCAGTTTGCGCAGGCGCATGCCGATGACGGGAGCCGCAGCAGCAGCGCCGAGCACGATCAACAATGAGGGGGTGGCGAAAGACATGTGTCATGACCGAAGCGGGTGTGGACTGCCATCCTAACGGCGGAGCGTGGCCGCGGTACCCGCCAGGGCCGCAATGGCGGCCGCAGCTGCCCAAGATTTCAATGACGCCAGTCTGGCAGACTGTCGTGCTGCAACATGACCCACCGTGACGGACTTTCTGGCATGACGACTGACCCTATTTCTTTGCCCGCCTTCCCCCCCCGCGCCCTGATCTTCGATTTGGACGGTACCTTGATCGACACCCTGGGCGACTTTGTTGCGGTGCTGGGCCAGGTGTTGACCGAGTTGGGACTGCCGGTGGTTGATCGCCCGTTTGTCGAGTTGACCGTGGGGCAGGGCAGCGAGCATCTGATTCGCAGCACCTTGGCTGCTGTGGGGGGTGACCCCGCGCTATACCCGGACGCTTGGGCGCGTTACCAGGCGCACTACCAGGCGCTCAATGGTGAGTATTCAGACGTGTTTCCGGGCGTCGTTGAGGGCCTGGAAAATGCCCGCGCTCTGGGTCTGCCCATGGCCTGCGTGACCAATAAGCCGGTGGCGTTTGCCAAGGATTTGTTGCAACGCAAGGGCTTGGCCGGGTACTTTGAACATGTGTTCGGCGGAGACAGCTTTGAGCGGCGCAAGCCCGACCCCTTGCCGCTGCTGAAAAGCTGCGAGGCCTTGGGGTCGGCACCTGCCCAGACCTGGATGGTGGGCGATTCAAGCAACGACGCGCGGGCTGCGAACGGGGCCGGTTGCCCCGTGGTTTTGGTGAGTTATGGCTACAACCACGGCGAGCCGATTCGCACGGTACCGGCCTTGCAATATGTGGATCGACTGGACCAGATCCACTATTCCTGAGGTCGTCAGCGCTCTGCGCCTCGGCTGGAGCGTTTGATGCCCAGCAAGGCGTCTTTCAGGAAGTCGTCGGCGGGCGCTTTGCCCAGCCACACGCGTAGAAAAGCGGCATAGAACTCGGGCTCCTTGATCGGGGCGCCCTGGACCTTGCCGTTGAGCGAGATCACCGAACCGGTGCCGGGGATGTAGTCCACCCAGAAGTGTTCGCCAGCGCTGAGGCTTTTGCGGCTGGAGAAAACCTCACCCACACGCAGTACGCCGTTGATCGCCCGGGCGAATTCCTCGCGCGTGGCATTTTGTTCGATGCCTTTGGTGAACAACTTGCCCAACTCGGTGGCGTCTACCTCGCGCAGCATGGTGATGTGCAGGCGCTTGGGACTGTTGCTGGTCAACGCTGTTTCAGCGTTATCAGTTTTCTTGCCCAAGTAGAGGGCCGCCACATAAACCTTGAAGATGGCCTTGTAGCGCACGCCCGCGCCGTTGAGCGGCACCATCTGGCCGCCGATGTCGACTTGGGTATCGAGCTTGACCCCTGACACTTCGATGCTGGCTGGTGTTGCCGAATTTGTCGGTGTTTGGGCAACTGCCGCCGGTGTCAGGAGCGGGCTCCATGGTGCCAGTAAAGCCAGTGCTACTGCGATCAAGTTCACGCGCATTGCAAATCCTCCAACTCATCAAAGAGCCAACTCCTCGCGAGCGGGCGGGTTTTTGGCCAGCTTCGGGCTGGCAGTATCGGCCAAGAAGGGCGCCGCGAACAGCCAGCGTACCTTCGTCAAAACGTCATGCAAACCTTGCAATATCGCCAAGCTGCGTCGGCATTTGCCGCTGCTACACTCGCAACATGTTCATCACGCGCAAGCACATCAAAGGGTCGCATGACCGGGGAGCCTGGCCCTGGCGTCGTCACCTGCTCGACTTCATTCGCTGAAGCCGCTTGATGCTGCATGTCCGGGGCCGGTCAGACTGTGCCGCCCCTGACGCCAAATCCGAGCTGATGGCCCCGTCGAAAGGGGTTGGGTTCGTGAGAAATTTGTCAGCCAAGCGCCCTGAATCCAGCGGCGCGCCCTTCAAACCTTCACAGGGCGGCCGCGTAACTCGTACAAGGGTTTCGTGATGACTGAAATTGAATTCAAAAGCCTGGCCGCTCAGGGCTATAACCGCATTCCGTTGATCAGCGAAGCGTTTGCTGACCTCGAAACGCCCCTTTCCCTTTACCTCAAGCTGTGTGTCGGCGGCATCGGAGGCAGCAAAAACAGCTTTTTGCTGGAGTCGGTGGTGGGGGGCGAGCGGTTTGGGCGTTACTCCTTCATCGGCCTGCCGGCCCGCACTGTGTTGAAGAGCACCGGCCGTGTGACAGAGGTGCTGCATGAGGGGCAGGTGGTGGAGCGTCATGAGGGAGATCCGCTGGCCTTCATCGAGGCGTATCAAAAGCGCTTCAAGGTGGCGTTGCGCCCTGGCATGCCACGTTTTTGCGGCGGGCTGGCGGGCTACTTCGGTTACGACGCGGTCCGCTATATCGAGCCCAAGCTGGCCAAGACCGAGAAGCCCGGTGATATCGGTACCCCGGATGTCATGCTTTTGCAGTGTGAAGAGTTGGCGGTGATCGACAACCTTTCGGGCCGCCTGTATCTCATCGTCTACGCCGACCCCGCGCAGCCAGAGAGTTACTTCCGCGCGCAAAAGCGGCTGACCGGCCTCCGGGATCAGTTGACCTATAGCGTTAGCGCCCCGCAGGTCAAACGCGGCCAGGCGCATCCTGTGGAGCGCGAGTTCGCCAAGGCAGACTTTCTTGAGGGCGTGTTGAAGGCCAAGGAATACATTGCTGCGGGTGATGCCATGCAGATCGTGTTTGGCCAGCGCTTGCGCAAGCGTTATACCGAATCGCCACTGAGCCTGTACCGCGCGTTGCGCTCGCTCAATCCCAGCCCCTATATGTATTTCTATGACATGGGGGACTTCCAGATTGTGGGCGCCTCGCCGGAGATTCTGGTGCGTCAGGAGCGCACGGCGGAAGGGACGCAGGTGACGATACGTCCGCTGGCGGGTACGCGGCCACGCGGCGGCACGCACGAGAAGGATGTGGCGCTGGAGGCCGAGCTCAAGGCCGATCCCAAGGAGTTGGCCGAGCATTTGATGCTCATCGACTTGGCGCGCAACGACATTGGCCGCATCGCTAAGACGGGTTCCGTCAAGCTCAGTGATGCCTTTGCAGTCGAGCGTTACTCGCACGTCATGCACATCGTCTCCAACGTCGAGGGTGATCTGCGTGAGGGGCTGTCGAGCATGGATGTGTTCCGTGCCGCGTTCCCGGCTGGCACGCTCAGCGGCGCCCCCAAAATTCGCGCCATGGAAATCATCGACGAGTTGGAGCCCGTCAAGCGTGGCATCTATGGCGGTGCCTGCGGTTACCTTAGCTTTGCCGGCGATATGGACCTGGCCATCGCCATCCGCACCGGCGTGGTCAAGGATCAGACGCTGTATGTGCAAGCCGCTGCCGGCGTGGTGGCTGATTCAGTGCCTGAGATGGAATGGGCCGAAACCGAGCACAAGGCGCGTGCCTTGATCCGTGCCGCTGAACTCGTTGAGGAGGGCTTCTAAATGCTGCTGATGATCGACAACTACGACAGCTTCACCTTCAATCTGGTGCAGTACTTTGGCGAACTCGGCGCGGAGGTTAAGGTGGCCCGCAATGACGAAATCACGCTGGAAGAGATTGCGGCGCTCAAGCCCGACCAGCTGGTGCTTTCACCGGGCCCTTGCTCACCGGCTGAGGCGGGCATTTGCGTGCCGGCGATCCAGCATTTCATGGGCAAGCTGCCGATTCTGGGCGTTTGCCTTGGGCATCAAAGCATGGGCGCAGCGTTGGGCGGCAAGATCATCCGGGCCAAGACCCAGATGCACGGCAAGGCCAGCACCATCACGACCGACCAGAAGGGGGTGTTCAAGGGCCTGCCGCGTGAATTCAGCGTCATCCGCTATCACTCGCTGGTGATTGAGGAAGCCTCTTGCCCGAAGGAATTCGAGATCACAGCGCGCAGCGAAGACGGCGAAATCATGGGCGTGCGCCACCGTGAGCTGGCGGGCACGGCAACCCCAATGGAAGGGGTGCAGTTTCACCCCGAGTCCATCTTGTCAGAGCATGGGCATGCCATGCTGAAGAACTTCCTCATCGGGGCGCTATGAGCTTCGATTTGAATGCACAGGTGGGCGCTATGCCGGGCCGCCCCAAGCAAGCCCGCATCCCCTCGGGGGACTGCTCGGTGTACCCAGCGAGCGAGGGGCTGGCATGATTGTTGATCTCCGCAGCGACACTGTCACCCGACCCACGGAGGTCATGCGCGCGGCGATTGCCCGCGCTGAGGTGGGTGACGATGTGTTTGGCGACGATCCGACCGTGCTGGCGCTGCAGGCCCGGGTTGCAGCGCTGACGGGCATGGAGGCCGCGCTCTTCATGGCCTCCGGCACGCAGAGCAATTTGTGCGGCATGCTGGCGCATTGCCAGCGTGGGGATGAATACATCGTCGGCCAGCTCGCCCACACCTATCGCTACGAAGGGGGCGGTGCGGCCGTGCTGGGCAGCATCCAGCCCCAACCGCTGACGCAGGATGCGCAAGGCCAGATGGCTTTGGCTGATATTGCGGCCGCCATCAAGCCCGACGACCCGCACTTTGCCCGCACCCGCTTGCTGTGCCTGGAAAACACCTGGAACGGCCAGGTGATGCCCCACCCCTATCTGGCCGAAGCCACGGCCTTGGCGCGCCAGCACGGCCTAGCCTGCCATCTGGACGGTGCGCGCGTGTTCAACGCAGCGGCTGCCGATGCGGGGCCTGGCGGCGACGTATTTGCTGCGCTCCAACGCATCACGGCTTATTTCGACAGCGTGTCGGTCTGCTTCAGCAAGGGGCTGGGCGCGCCGGTGGGTTCGATGCTGTGTGGCTCCAAAGACCTGATTTCGCGTGCCCAGCGGGTGCGCAAGATGGTGGGCGGCGGCATGCGCCAAGTGGGCCTGCTGGCTGCCGCAGCCGACCATGCCCTGGACCACCATGTGATGCGCTTGCACGACGACCATGCGCTGGCCGCGCAGCTGGCCGAGGGCTTGCGCGAAATCCCGGGCTTGCGCGTGCGCTCGGCCGCCACCAACATTGTTTTTGTGGATGTGGCGGATGGGCGGGGCGCCGATTTGCTGGCGCACTTGAAGGCGCGCGGTATCTGGGCCACGGGCTTGATTGGCCTGCGCTTTGTGACCCACCTGGGCGTGGACCGCGAAGGCATTTCCCGTACCCTGGCCGCCGTGCGCGAATTCTTCGCCGAGCCGGGTCGTGCAGCGGCGCCTGCTGCTGCGGCTGGCCCTTACTGATCTGATTCTTGGCAGGAAATCTGGAGTGAACCCCATGCCCATCACCAATGCAGAAGCACTGACCCGCGTCATCGAACATCGCGAAATTTTTCACGACGAAATGCTGGCGCTGATGCGACGCATCATGGCGGGCGAGATGTCGCCCGTGATGGCCTCGGCCTTGTTGATTGGCCTGCGCGTCAAGAAGGAAACCATTGGCGAAATCGCGGCCGCTGCGCAGGTGATGCGCGAGCTGTCGAACAAGGTGCCGGTGCCGGCCTCAAAGCATCTGGTCGATGTGGTGGGCACAGGCGGCGATGGCGCTCACACCTTCAATATCTCGACGTGCTCGATGTTTGTGGCTGCGGCCGCTGGCGCACAAGTCGCCAAGCACGGCAACCGCAGCGTTTCCAGCAAGACCGGCAGCGCCGATGTGCTGGAAGCCCTGGGCGCCAACATCATGCTGAGCCCCGCGCAGGTGGCGCAAAGCGTGCTGGAGACCGGCATCGGTTTCATGTTCGCGCCCAATCACCACCCGGCGATGAAGAACATCGCCCCGGTGCGCAAGGAGTTGGGCGTGCGCACGATCTTTAACATCCTGGGGCCGCTGACCAATCCGGCGGGTGCGCCCAACATCTTGATGGGGGTGTTCCACCCTGATCTGGTGGGCATTCAGGTGCGGGTGATGCAGCGCCTGGGCGCCGAGCACGCAGTGGTGGTGTACGGCAAAGACGGTATGGATGAAATCTCGCTGGGCGCCTCGACCCTGGTGGGGGAGTTGAAGGACGGAGCCGTGCGCGAGTACGAGATTCATCCAGAAGATTTTGGCTTGGCGATGGTGTCCAACCGCTCGCTCAAAGTGGCGGGCCCGGAAGAGTCCCGCACCATGTTGATTGGTGCTCTGAACAATGAAGCCGGCGCCGCGCGCGACATCGTGCTGTTGAACGCCGGCGCCACGCTGTACGCCGCCAATGTGGCCGACTCGATCGCCGACGGCATCAGCATGGCGCGCATTGTGGTGGCCAATGGCGCTGCACGCGCCAAGCTGGATGAATTCGTGGCCGCCACGCAGCGGCTGGGCGGCACCGCCTGAACCTGACCCTGACCCTGGAAGCCAAGCAAGATGTCTGACATCCTCCGCCGCATCGTCGCGGTCAAACATGAAGAAATGAAGGCGGCTCGCCAGGCACGCTCACTCGCCAGCCAGCGCGAAGAGGCAGAGGCCCGCCTGGATACGCGGGGCTTTGAAGCGGCCTTGCGCGCCAAGATTGCGGCGGGCCGCAGTGCGGTCATCGCTGAAATCAAGAAGGCCAGCCCCAGCAAAGGCGTGCTACGGGAAGATTTTCGGCCTGCCGATATCGCTCGCAGTTATGCCGCGCACGGTGCTGCCTGCCTGAGCGTGTTGACGGATGCACAGTTCTTCCAGGGCGCGCAAGCCTATCTGGAGCAGGCCCGTGCCGCCTGCGCCTTGCCGGTGCTGCGCAAAGACTTCATGGTTGACGAGTACCAAGTGTTCGAAGCGCGGGCCATGGGCGCGGACTGCATCCTGCTGATCGCCGCCTGCCTGGACGACGCGCAGATGGCCGATCTTGAGGCCATTGCCCATGGCCTCAAGATGGACGTGCTGGTGGAGGTTCACGACGGTGTCGAGTTGGAGCGCGCCCTGCGCTTGAAGACGCCGCTGGTGGGCATCAACAACCGCAATCTGCGCACCTTTGAAGTGACGCTGGACACCACGCTGGGCCTGCTGAACCGCGTACCGCCGGACAAACTGCTGGTGACCGAAAGCGGCATTCTCGGCCCCGCCGATGTGCAGAAAATGCGCGCCGCCCAGGTGCATGCCTTTCTGGTCGGCGAGGCCTTTATGCGGGCGCCTGAGCCCGGCGAGGCCTTGGCGGCCTTGTTCGATGCATGAGTCGGTCATGAACTGGGGCGCACCGCTGGACGCCGGCTGGCAGCCGCTGTTGGCGGCTTGGCGCAGCAGCCCCGCGGGCGTCTCGCTAACGCGTTATTTGGACGAGCGCTACCGCGCTGGTGCGGTGATTTATCCGCCCGACCCTTTGCTCGCCCTGCGGCTCACGCCGCTTGCGCAATGCCGGGTGGTGATCTTGGGGCAAGACCCGTACCACGGCGCGGGCCAAGCCGAGGGCCTGGCGTTTTCAGTCGGACCGGGGCAGAAGTTTCCGCCCAGCTTGCGCAATATCTTCAAGGAGCTGCAGCGCGATCTGGGCCAGCAGCCGCCCATGGAAGGGTCGCTCAAGGCCTGGGCTGCGCGCGGCGTGCTTTTGCTCAACACGGTGCTGACGGTGGAAGACGGCGCGCCCGCCAGCCACGCCGCTTATCAAAAGGGCGGGGGCTGGGAGTCATTCACCGATGCCTTGATCCAGGCAGTGGCGCAGAACCCCGCGCCCAAGGTCTTCATGCTCTGGGGCGCCCATGCCCAGGCCAAAGCGCCCTTGATCCAGTCAGCAGGGCAGGGCGCGCACTTGATTTTGCAAGCCAATCACCCTTCGCCTCTCTCGGCCTTGCGCCCGCCGCTGCCCTTCATTGGCTGCGGGCATTTCTCGCAAGCGCAAGCTTGGCTGCGGGAGCGGGGCTTGGCGCTGGATTGGGAGTTGAGCGCGTCTTTGGATGCACCGGCGGGCCCATCTTTGGGCACGTAGGCAGCGACCGCCCGATTCTTCTATATTCCTCCAAACGCCGTGTCTGGACGGTAGCCGCGCAAGCGTAAAAATTAATGAACAACAGCCAACGCAAAATTCCCATCCGCAGCCCCGAAGAAATCGCCAAAGCGCGCGAGGCTGGTCACTTGGCCGCGCAGGTGCTGAACATGATCACGCCCTTCGTCAAGCCGGGCGTGAGCACCGAGGCGCTGGACGACCTCTGCCGCGAATACATCGTCAACGAGTTGGGCGTGACGCCGGCCAATATCGGCTATCACGGCTACACCAAGACTTTGTGCACCTCGGTCAACCATGTGGTGTGCCACGGTATTCCCTCGCCGACCAAGATCTTGAAGAAGGGCGACATCGTCAATCTGGACGTGGCGCTCATCAAGGATGGCTGGTTTGGCGACACCAGCCGCATGTACCTGGTGGGCGAGCCGAGTCCCATGGCGCGGCGTTTGGTCAACACCTGCTACGAGGCCATGGTGGCTGGCATCCGCGTGGTCAAGCCCGGTGCCACGCTGGGCGATGTGGGGCACGCGATCCAGAGCGTGGCCCACCGCGATGGTTTCAGTGTGGTGCGCGAGTACGGTGGCCACGGCATTGGCACGATCTATCACGACGAGCCGCACGTGCTGCATTACGGCAAGCGCGGCGAAGGTGTGCGGCTGGAGGAGGGCATGATCTTTACCATTGAGCCCATGATCAACGCGGGCAAGCGCGACATCAAGGACATGGCCGATGGCTGGACGGTGGTGACCCGCGACCATTCCCTCTCCGCCCAGTGGGAGCATATGGTGGCGGTGACGCCCTCAGGCTTCGAGGTGCTGACGCCCTGGCCGGACGGTACGGGCAGCTATCCGGCCATCACCGGATAAGCGTCAGCAGGTTCAAGCTCAGGCCCGCTGGCTTGGGCTTTGCGCACTGAGGCCCTGCACGGTCAGCCGCTCCAATTCGTTGCGCAAGGCCAGGTGCTGCCAGAGGTGGTTCAGGGCACCTGCGAGGTCCCCTTGTTGCTCCAGCAGGCGCGCCAGGCGCAGATGGGCCTGGCTTTCTTGCGGGCGTGAGTGGATGCGCCGGGCGAGGTTCAGGCCATGCTCGGCACTGCGCACGGCACCGGTAAAGTCGCCGCGTGCCAGGGCGATGTCGGTCCAGGTCTGGCTGGCCACGCTCTCCAGCCAGCTGTGGCCCAGCTTGCCGGCGATGTTGAGGGCGTTGCGGCAGTCGGTGGTGGCCCAGTCGAGGCGCCCACGTGCCAGCGCTGCGCGGGCGAGATGCCAATGGGCTTCGGCCTCGTACTCGCGGTGATGGCCGTTGCGGGCGGCGGCCAGGCCGTGGCTGAAGTGGCGCTCGGCGTCGTCCAGGCGCGCACATTCGAAATAACCGACGCCGATGTTCAGCGCCAATTTGCTGCGCAGATAGGTGTCTTGTTGCGGCCCCAGCAGCTCAGCTGCTTCGCGATGAACATGGCGCCCCTCATCCCAGGCCGCCATGGCGTAATGGATTTGCCCTAGGCCAATGCGCGCCGCCACGCCCAGCCATACATCACCCGTTTGGCGGCTCAGGTGGATGGCGTGGTTCCATTGCGCGGCCGCTTCGGCGTACTCGCCTTGCTGGTAGGCCAGGCGCCCCAGTGCCTCGCTGATGCGCGCCTCTTGCAAGGGCAGGCCGGCGGCATCGCGGCGGGCATGGACCAATTGCCGTTGCAACTCCAGCGCCCGGCCACGGTGTTCCAGCAGATAAAAGCGCGCGTACAGCGCGTCCAGCGCGGCACCCAACTCATGGGCGGCGCGGTACCGTTGTTCCAGCGCTTCGAGGCGATAGAGCGCGCTTTGTGGGTGGCGCTCGGCGATGCGGGCCAGGCGTTGCAGCAGATCGGCGCCGGGGTCAGCGGCAGCAAGAAAGTTCACGTCAAACGCACTCCATGGGATAGGGCTGCAAGGATAGCCGGATGTCGCGCCCTGGGACGCATTCCGGGCGAGTTCACTTGGTGCTTAACTGGTATGGCTCGAGGCGCGGGTCGATTGAATCACAAGTCGGAGAACTGAATGCTCAATACGGGTAGAACACCGGTTGACGGCGGCTCTATTTTGGTACTAGACTGGTATTAATATGAATACGACCACTCTTTGCCCGCTTGGTGCTGACTCTGCCCTGGCCTCGACGCGCTTTTTGCTCGGTGTGGATGGTGGCGGCACGGGCACCCGGGTGCGCTTGAGCGATCTGCAAGGCCAATGCCTGGGTCAAGGCGAGGCGGGCCCATCAGCGCTGGGCCAAGGCGCCGAGCAAGCTTGGCGGCATATCCAGCAAGCGGCACAGCAAGCGGCGCTGAATGCCGGGTTGCCGGCGCTGGATTGGTCGCAGATGGCGGTGGGCTTGGGCATGTCGGGCTCCAGTGTCACGCATCTGGTGGAGGCGTTCATGGCGCAGCAACCGGGCTGTGCGCTGCTGGCTTTGGACAGTGACGGCTTCACCACGGTGCTTGGCGCCCACGGCGGGCAAGCGGGTGCGGTCGTGGCGGCTGGCACCGGATCGATCGGCGAGGCCTTGCGGCGCGATGGCTCGCGGGCCTGCATCAGCGGCTGGGGCTGGATTTGCGGCGACGAAGGCAGCGGCGCATGGCTTGGCCTCAAGGCCATGCGGCATGCGCAGCAGGCCATGGACGGCCGTGCAGTGGTCGGCACCCTGGCACGCGCGGTGTGGGCTGTTGCCGGCCATGACCGGGAGGCCGTTTTGGCCTGGTGCGCACAGGCGGGCCAAGCGGGTTATGCCAGCCTGGCGCCGGTGGTGTTTGAGCATCGGGGCGGCGACGGGATGGCGGCGGCCTTGGTGCAGGAGGCGGTCATCGAGTTGGAGCGGCTGGCCATGGCCTTGGACCCGGCGGGTGATCTGCCCCTGGCTTTGTGCGGCAGCGTGGCCTTGCGGCTGGCGCCGGATTTCTCAGGCACCATTGCCGGCCGTTGCGTTTCGCCCCAGGGTGATTCTGCCGACGGTGCGCTGCATCTTGTGCGCAGCGCTCTTCAACGTTTGAGAACTTGACGCCATGCCTTTCAAATTCAAACCCGACCCCGACGCGGCGTCTCCGCTGTACATGCAGCTGGCCCAAAAGCTGGCGCAGGCGATCCGCGAGGGCCAGTTTCTGGCCGATGAGGCCTTGCCTTCCGAGCGCGTGCTCTCCGATTCGCTGGAAATCTCCCGCGTCACCGCGCGCAAAGCCATCGACCGGCTGGTCGAGCAGGGCATGATCGTGCGCAAGCGCGGTTCGGGCAATTACATCGCCCCCAAGCTGGAGCAGCCGCTGTCGCGCCTGACCAGCTTTTCAGAAGAATTGCAGCAGCGCGGCTTCAAGCCGGGCTCGCGGTGGTTGACGCGCTCGTTCACGCCGGCCGCGCCGGATGAGCAACTCAGCCTGGGCTTGAGCACCGGCTCGCGGGTGGCGCGGCTGGAGCGTTTGCGCCTGGCCGACACCGTGGTGATGGCTTACGAGGTGAGTGTGTTGCCCGAGGCGGTGTTGCCCGATCCGGAGGCCGTTGAGGCCTCGCTGTACGAACATTTGCAGGCCCTGGGCGGGGCGCCGGTGCGCGCACTGCAGCACATCCGCGCCATCAATGCCGATTCGAAATTGGCGGGCTTGCTGGAGGTGCCTGTGGGGCAGGCGGTGTTGTTCATCACGCGTGTGGGCTATCTGGAATCGGGGCATGCCGTTGAGCTGACCCATTCCTATTGCCGCAGCGATTACTACGATTTTGTGGCCGAAATGCGGCGCGAGGCTTAGGCGGGGATAGGGGCAGGGATGGGGGATTTTCAACAAGTTGAAGGCTATGTGCTGACGCCGCAAGGCTTTGTGCGCGGCCGTCTTGACATCAGCGGCGGACGCATTGCGGCCATTCATGGCGAGCCGGTTTCGGAGGCCCAGGTCAGGCACGATCCGCAAGCCTTGCCGATCGTGCTGCCCGGCTTCATCGACGTGCATGTGCACGGCGGCGGCGGGCACGACACCATGGAGGGCGGCGATGCCGCCCGGCAGATCTCCCGGCTGCATGTGCGTCACGGTACCACCTCGATGCTGGCTACCACCATGACCGCGCCGATGGATGAGATCCGCGCCGCGATGTCAGCGCTGGCTGAGGTCTGCCGCGAGCGCGACCCCCAAGGCGCGCGCGTGTTGGGGGTGCACCTGGAAGGGCCCTACATCAACCCCGGCAAGCTGGGCGCACAGCCTGACTTTGCCAAGCCCGCCGCCATGACCGAAGTGCGGGAGTTGCACGCGTTGGCACCCATTCGCCTGATCACCATCGCGCCCGAGCTGCCGGGCAATCTGGACCTGATCACCGAGCTGCGTGCTGCGGGCTACCAGGTGCAGATCGGCCACACCTTGGGCACTTATGAGGACGGCGTAGCCGCCTTGTCGCACGGTGCACAAGGGTTCACGCACCTGTTCAATGCGATGACGGGCCTGCATCACCGCGAGCCCGGAATGGTGGGCGCCGCCCTGGCGCATGCGCGTTATGCCGAGATCATTCCGGACCTGCTGCACGTGCACCCCGGCGCGATCCGCGTGGCGCTGCGCTCGATTCCCTGCATGTTCTGCGTGACCGACTCTACGGCGGCCGCGGGCCAGCCCGATGGCCAGTACAAGCTGGGGCGCCATACGGTGACCAAATGCATGGGCGGCGTGCGCCTGCCCGATGGCACCTTGGCTGGCAGCACCCTGACGATGGACCAGGCGCTGCGCAACTTGGTCGGCATGGGTTTGGAGATTGCGGACGCCTCGCGGCGCGTGTCCAGCCATGCAGCGGAATATTTGGGTTTGAGTGATCGGGGTCAGTTGACCGTTGGCGCTTGGGCGGACTTGGTGGTGTTGGACCGTGAGCTGCAGCTGCAGCGGGTGGTTGTTGAAGGAGAAGAAATTGACCTCGCTTGATAACTTGCGCACGCGCATGCTCGAAGAAGCGCTGAGCGCGCCTGACGCCATCGAGCGCCAGTTGGCGCATGACCAAAACGCCTATGCCGACCTGGGTGCCGCCCTGCGCGAGCAGCCGCCTACGGCCTTGTTGACCGTGGCACGGGGCAGCTCCGACCACGCAGCCCATTACATGGCTTACCTGATGATGGCGCGCATGGGCCGCCTGGTGACCTCTTTGCCGATGTCGCTGGTGACGCTGTATCAAAGCAAGATCGCCTGCGACGGCCTGGTGTCCCTGGCCTTCTCGCAATCGGGCCAAAGCCCTGATCTGGTGGCGCCAACGAAGTTCTTCCGCGCTGGCGGTGCACGCACCGTGGCCTTCGTGAACGCCGACGCATCGCCGCTGGCCGAGGCTTCGCAATATGTGTTCCCTCTGCATGCCGGCCCGGAAAACAGCGTGGCCGCCACCAAGAGCTACATCGCCCAACTGGTGGCCGGTGCCCGCGTGGTGGCCGCCTGGAGCGGTGATGAAGACCTGCAGGCCGCCTTGCAGCAACTGCCCGTGGCTCTGCGTGAAGCCGCAGCACAACGCTGGGACGTGGCGGTCGATGTACTGAAGGGCGCCGACAAACTGTTTGTGATCGGACGCGGCACGGGCCTGGCCATCGCGCAAGAAGCTGCGCTGAAATTCAAGGAAACCTGTGGCATTCAGGCCGAGGCGTTCTCGGGCGCTGAAGTCAAGCACGGCCCCATGGCGTTGGTGGATGCCGGCTACCCCATGCTGGTGTTCGCCCCGCGCGGGCCGGCACAGGCCGGTTTGCTGGCGCTGGCCGAAGAAATGCGAGGCCGTGGCGCCCGCGTGCTGTTGGCCGCGCCGGCCGGCACGCCCGGTGCCGAGCTGACCCTGAGCTGCACCGGCAACGAAGACCTGGACCCGATCGCCGCGATCCAGAGCTTCTACCCCATGGTTGAAGCCCTGGCGCGCGCACGCGGTCGCAACCCTGACCAGCCCCCGCATCTGGCCAAGGTGACCAAGACGAACTGAGCCAAGGTATGAAAGGACGCTCGATGAGCGAGTGAGAGGCCCACTTTCACTCGTTTTGGGAGTCCTTCGTCTGCTGATTTGTCGAATTTCCTGCGAATACGAATAGAGCCTTCCCATGACCCCATTCCACCCCGGCCAACTCGTGATGGTCGACATCCAGGGCAAACATCTGGACGCGGCCACCGCCGAGTTTTTGCGAGCCAACCAGGTGCGCGCCGTCTGCCTGTTTCGCAAAAATCTGGGCACCGAAGCGGAAGTGCAGCAACTCACCCGTGACCTGCGTGCAGTGATGGGGCCGCAGGCCTTGATCGGCCTCGACCAAGAGGGGGGCTCGGTGGTGCGCGCCACCTTCTTGCCGCAGGCGCCGTCAGCGATGGCCTTGGGCGCGGCAGACGACGCCGAGCAGGCCGAGCGCGTGGGCGCGGCGGTGGCCCGCGGGCTGCGGTCCATCGGCATCAACTGGAACTTTGCGCCGGTGCTGGACATCAACAACAACCCGGCCAACCCGGTCATCGCAGAGCGTAGCTTCTCCGAAGACGCCGATGATGTGACGCGTTTGGCTGGCGCCTGGATGCGCGGCTCCCTGGCTGAAGGCGTGGCTTGCTGCGTCAAGCACTTCCCGGGCCACGGCGACACGCATGTGGACTCGCACCTGGCGTTGCCGACCGTTGATAAATCCCGTGCCGAGTTGGACGCGCTGGAGTTGCGCCCCTTCAAGGACCTGCGTGCACAAGCGCCCGCGATGATGACGGCACACATCGTCTATCCGCAGATCGACCCCGAACACCCAGCCACGTTGTCGAAGAAGATTCTTGGCGATATCCTGCGCCGCGAATGGGGTTACGACGGCGTCGTCATCACCGACGCGCTGATGATGAAGGCCATCTACGAGCGCTATGGCTACGCCCGCGCCGCAGTGCTGGCGATCCAGGCGGGAGCCGACATGATCCTGGCGCAGGGCAATCTGCAAGAGCAGGGCGCTTCCATCCAGGCATTGCAAGACGCCTTTGACAAGGGCGAGTTGACGGCGACCCAGGGCGAAACGGCGCGCGCGCGCCTGGACGCGCTGGCACAGGCCTACCCCGTTCGGCATGACAGTTATGTCGGTGAACCCCGACAGCAAGACGACGTGCTGATGCGCAGCGCCTGGGCGTCTGGCCTCACTGCCATGCGGGGCGCGGCCGCGCCGGCGCTGGATCAGCCCTTGCGGGTCTACACCCAGGCCAGCGTCGACAGCGACGGCGTGTCAGAGGCGGGCCCGTCGGGCGAGTTGGTACGCAGCTTGTTTGCCGGCTTCAGCGACGTCGAGTTCGTGGCGCTTGACAGCATCGACACGCTGGATTGGTCACGGGTACCGCCCGAGGGCCGATTCAACATCCTGGCTTCCAATCATCGTGCGCGTTATGGCACATATGCACAGGCTTGGCGGCCGGATCTGCACCTGGTGCTGTGGAATCCGTTCCAGGCGCTGGATGTCAAAGGCCCGACCGTGGTGACCTGGGGTTATGCCGAAGGCGCCCTGGCCGGCCTGAAGGGCTGGCTGGAAGGCCGGACGCAAGCCACGGCTCAGTCGCCCGTGAACTTGGGCTGATCGCCCGCGACATCAGCAAGACCCCAGGGAGAATTCCGCATGACCACACCTCGCGATCCGTCGGCCCCGGCTGTTATGGCCGTTGCTGATACACAGGGTTCCCCGATCCGCTGGGTACCCACCCTGTATTTCATGCAGGGCATGCAGTTCTTCGTGGTCATGCTGCTGGCCGGCCTGATGTTCAAGAACATGGGTGTGCCCAATGACCAGATCGCACGCTGGACCGGCCTGCTCGGGCTGGCCTGGGCGATCAAGCCGTTGTGGAGCCCATTTTTGGAGCTGGCGAGCAGCAAGAAGCGCGTGGTGGTCGCCATGCAGTTCACCGGTGCTGTGGGCTTGGGCCTGATGGCCCTGGCGGTGCAGATGCCCATGTACTTCGCGGCCAGCATTGCCGTGTTGTTCTTGCTGGCCTACGCCTCGGCCACGCATGACATTGCGTGCGACGGTCTGTACATGGCCTCGCTCGACAACAAGCAGCAAGCGGCCTATGCGGGCTGGCAGGGGGCGTTTTTCAATGCCTCGAAATTCCTGACCCTGGGCGGGCTGCTAGTGCTGGCCGGGCACCTGGAAAAGAGCATGGGTGTCTTCAACGCCTGGACCGCCATTTTTGTGCTGCTGGCTGTGTTGTCGGCGGCGCTGGCCAGTTACAACGCCCGCATGTTGCCCAATGTGGTCAACGCTTCGGCAGGGCAGCTGAGCGTGGCCACGGTGTGGACGACTCTGCAAGAGGTGATGGCCGATTTTTTGAAGAAGCCTGGCATCTGGTTGATGATTCTTTTCATCGTGCTGTTCCGCTTTGCGGAAGGGCAGGTGCAAACCATCGGGCCTTTGTTTTTGATTGAGGCGCGTGACAAGGGAGGCCTGGGCCTGAGCACTGAGCAGGTCGGTGGCATTTACGGCACCGTGGGCACTGCCGCGTTTTTGGTAGGCAGCATTTTGGGCGGCTATCTCACCTCGTGGCTGAGCCTGAAGCGCGCGATGCCGATCTTGATTCTGGCCATGGCTGTGCCCAATTTGACCTTCTACTACCTGGCCACCCATTTGCCTGGCGACATGCTGCACATCGGCACCGCCGTTGCCGTGGAAATGTTTGGTTATGGCTTCGGGTTCGTCGGCATGATCTTGTTCATCATGCAGGTGGTGGCGCCTGGGCGCTTCTCAACCGCGCACTATGCGCTCGGTTCAGGCGTCATGCAGCTGGGCTTTATCTTCTCCAAGACCATCAGCGGCGACATCCAAATGGCCATGGGCTATGAGCACTTCTTCCTCTGGACCATCGCTTGTGGCTTGCCAGCCTTGCTGCTGATGTTCTTCGTCAAGATGCCGCTGCCTTCAGCTGTCGAAGTGCAGGTTGCACCGGACGCTGGCGCCGCACCGCTGGCCTCGCGCTGACGGGGTGGTCGTGGCGGCGCACAATGTTTTTCTCCGGGCCGCCGCAGCATTTGCTGCGGCGTGTCTGCTCTTGGGTTCGGCCTTTGCGCTGCCTGGTGTGGCCGCAGCTGTGGCTGCAACTGCATCGGGTACTGCATCGGCCGGCCTCTTTTTTGATGATTTCTCTTACCCCGATACAGCGGGGCTGTTGAACCAGGGCTGGGCTGCGCGCAGCAAAGCCGGGCACCCCGGCGTGCCTGGGGCCCAGTGGGACCCCGCCCAGTTGCGCATGGTGGCCGACCCGACGCAGCCGGGTAATCGCTTGTTGCGCCTGCAAGCAGTGACGGACGGTACGGGCGCTGGCACCCGGCAGGTCCAGCTGTGCCATGCACGTAAATACCTGGAGGGCACCTACGCCGCCAGGGTGCGTTTCAGCGACACACCGGTGCGCGGCGCCGATGGTGACCCGGTGATTCAGACCTTCTACGTGGTCAGCCCGTTGCAGTTCGACCTGGACCCGGAGTTCAGCGAGCTTGATTTTGAGTACCTGCCCAACGGCGGTTGGGGCAGCGACAAAACGCGGCTGTACGGCATCACCTGGCAAACGGCGCGCATTGAGCCCTGGCTGGCCTATAACCAGAGCCATGAAGAATTCACCTCTGTCGACGGCTGGCATGTGCTGATGCTGCAGGTGGCCGGGGGCAAGACGCGGCACTATCTGGACGGCCGTTTGCTGGCCGAACACGGAGGCCGCAGCTATCCGGTGGTGCCCATGTCCATCAATTTCAATCTGTGGTTTTCACCCGGCGAATTGCTGGCGCAAAGCGCTGAGCCACGGGTTTATGAGCAGGATGTGGATTGGGTTTTTCATGCCCGCCAAAAGGTGCTGAGCCCCAGGCAGGTGCTGGCCGAAGTGAGGCGATTGCGCGCCGCCGGGGTCACCCAGGTCGACACGGTGCCAGTGGGCCAGCCCGCATTGCCGAGCCCCTGTGATTTTTGACGCCGTGATGTTTCGTTTTCTGTGATGAGGGTGAGTGCGATGAGCTCAGCAAAGCGCTATGCATCTGTTGATGCTCTCCGGGGGCTCTCCGTGGCCGCCATGTTGCTGGTGAACAATCCCGGCGATTGGGGGCATGTTTACGCACCGCTGGAGCATGCCGCGTGGAACGGCTGTACGCCCACCGATTTGATCTTCCCCTTCTTTTTGTTCATCGTTGGCGTGTCGATTTCGCTGGCCTTGGGCGGCCGGATTGAGTCGGGCGCGTCCAAAGCGCCGATGGCGAAAATGGTGGGCCAACGCGCGCTGCGCATCATGGTGCTGGGCTTGGTGCTGCATTTGCTGGCCTGGTGGTTGATGCACAAGCCGGAATTTCGCATCCCGGGCGTATTGCAGCGCATTGGCATCTGCTTCGCGCTGGTCGGTTGGGCGGTCATCTATTTGAGAAAGCGCTCGCAATGGTTGTTGCTGGCCGCGCTGCTGACGGCTTACGCGGCCTTGCTGCTCGGCGGCGGCAGCTTGGACAAGGTGGGCAATGTGGCCTCCCGCTTCGACGCGGCCGTGCTGGGCCGCTTCGCTTATGAGTGGGTTGCGAGTACCGGCCTGGGCCATGACCCTGAGGGGATTGTGAGCACCTTGGGCGCCTTGGCAACCTGCCTGCTCGGCGCCCGTGCGGGTGATTTGTTGCGCCGTGGCGCCGTGCGGTCTTTGCTATTGCAGGGGCTGGCGGCTGCGGCGCTTGGCTGGCTGGGCTCTGCCGTGTTGCCCTTCAACAAACAGTTGTGGACGCCAAGCTTTGTGCTGTGGACCGGCGGCCTGGGCGCTCTGGCCTTGGCGGGGGCGCATGCCCTGATCGATCGGGCTGGCTGGCCTGCGCTGGGGCGCAGCTTTGGCGTGAATGCCATCGCGGCCTATGCTGGCGCATGGATGTGCACCGTGCTACTGGAAGGCTTTGGCTGGATGGCGCCCTTGTATGCCTCCGGCTTCGGTTGGCTGCAGCCCTACATCGGCCCTTGGGGGCAATCGCTGGCGTTTGCGATCGCCTTTGTCGCGGTGTGGGCGGCGATTGTGATGGCGCTGGACCGCCGGGGTATTTATTTCAAGGTGTGATTTCAGCGAGCGGAGAGGGCCGGGCCGGGAGGCTCGCCCCAACGCTTATGCTCAAGCCGTGCCGAAGTCGTAAAAGGTATTGACCGTCAGTCGGCCGCTGCGCGGATTGCTGTCCAGGCTCAGTGCCGGGTTGATGCAGGCGCTGTGCAAGAGGCTGCCCGGATAGACCACCAGGCGGTTGAATCGGGCAGGCATACCTCCCAAGAAGGTGAACTGCTCGTCGGATTGATCGAAGTACCGCGGCAGTGGGCGCCGTTGATTGATCTCGTCGTAGTACACGTCCAGATAGTGCTCGCGGGTTTCGGGCGTGATCTGACGCAGGCCGGTGGCGTTATGGCGGTAAAAGCCGGTGCCCCCATGGCGTTCATCGCAGAGATAGAGCAGCACTGCCATGTGGTGAGATGTGCTGGCGTCAAAGTGCGGGGTGCGTTGCAGCGGGCCGAGTTCTTGCTCCGGCGTGGTGGTCAATGAAAAGGCGCAGATGCTTTTGCGCAGGGCGAGTTGCTCTGGAATGCCGAAGTTCACCCGGATCAAGGGATCGAGCAAGGCC
The DNA here is from genome assembly GCF_028595305.1 of Roseateles koreensis. GTDB lineage: Bacteria > Pseudomonadota > Gammaproteobacteria > Burkholderiales > Burkholderiaceae_C > Paucibacter_A > Paucibacter_A koreensis. The sequence goes on from NZ_JAQQXS010000005.1 coordinate 290,179, forward strand.
GTGAGATTGGCCGAATAGTCGGCGGGCGCCTGAGCACGAATACCGGGGTAGCCCTTTTTTTCTGACACGCCGGGATAGGGCTCAAACTTGGCGAGGCAAGCGGCGTCCAGCATGGCTTGCGGGTCTTCCAGAAAATCGTCGATGAAGATGACGGGATGCCCGCCGATATCCACCGACTGGATGACCGGGGGCATGCGCAGGGCGTAGGGATCAGACATGGTCAATCGGGTGTGAAGGAGTGAGGGCGGGAGCGCTACCAAGGCGGGGGGGCTGCCCGCTAACAAAACGCCTGAATTGTCTCTCTGCATAAAAAATGCCCGGCCAAGGCCGGGCATTTGCAGTCACAGCGCAGAGGCTGTTTAGAACTTGGCGCTCACGCCGAGTTTGTAGGTGGTTTCACCCTTGAATGACCAGGCGGGGAAGCCGGCGCGCAGAGGATCTTTGATGGCCGAGTTGGAGGCATCAGCAGCACCGTACTGCACGTCGTCTTGCTTGAGCAGGTTGACAGCGTCCAGGGACAGCTTCACGTTCTTGGTGACGTTCCAGCCCAGGCTGGCGTCCAGCGTACCGAAGGCGTCGTGCATGCGGTTGCCGTACCAGAAAGCGCCTTCACGAATCATGTACTTCGAGCGCCAGTTGTAGGCCAGGCGCGCAGCGTAGGACTCGGTCTCGTAGTAGCCGACCATGTTCACGTTGTGCTTGGAAGCCTGTGTGAAGACGCCCAGGCCGTCGAGGTAGCTGCTGGCCGGTGCCGTACCTTCAGTGAAGGTGTAGTTGCCGATCACGCCAAAGCCGTTGTCGAAAGCATGGTTGGCTTGCAACTCCAGACCGCGGATGCGGCCACCGCCCGAGTTCACGTAGGTCTGAACCGTCCAGTTGTCCACCTTGGACACAGGGTCAACCAGGCCGACTTGCTGGTTGCTCTTCACGTCAGCGGTGATGAAGTTCGAGATGTCCTTGGTGAAGAACGTGGCGGAGACCAGATTGCCCTTGCCGTAGTAGTACTCCACACCGATGTCAGCGTTGCTGGACTTCATGGGCTTGAGCGAAACGCTGCCATTGGTCCAGGTTTCGTTGCCGACGCGGTCGTCGCCGTAGCCCGACACCGTCACGCCGAACATATTGGCAAAGTTCGGGCGGGTGATGGTCTGCGATACCGCCACGCGCATCACGGCATTGCGGCTCAGATCGAACGAGATGTTCGCGCTGGGCAGCACGTCGTTGTAGTTGGCAGACTTGGTGGCGAGCGTGCGGCCCCAGTTCTGGTTACCCGAGTAGTCGCCAGCGGCCAGGGGAGAGCCGTCAAAGGCGTAGCCCGTGCTCTTCACGTCGGTGGAGATGTAGCGCAGGCCGAAGTTGCCGCGCATACCTTGGGTGTCGAACTCGAACATGCCGTAGGCCGACTTGTTCTTCTCGTTCAACTCGCTGTAGCCCGAGCGGTCTTCGATCCAGCCAGAGATGTTCTTGCTGGTGTTGTCGAGCATGGCGCTGATGTTCGGACGCGGCACGTTCCAGCTGGCCACGCCGACCGAGCCGTCAAACAGGCCGGCGGTGTTGACAGGGGCAATGGTGCTGTTCCAGATCGGACGGAAAGAACGCTTCTCGAAGGTGTGGTCTGCCAGGCGGATACCGGTCTTGAATGCCGACAGCACGCCGACGTTCAGGTCAAAAGTCGCGTCCAGTTGGGCGTACTTTTCCTGATCTTTGTTGGGGCCTTTGGACGTCGCCCAGGTCTCAGGCGAGCTCGTTGCCGGCAAAGCCGACACGCCGAAGGACTGGTTCGACGTCGGGTTCACGGAGATTTGATGACCGGTGGCATCGATGGTGCCTTGCCACTTGGCAGGCGTGTCCCACCAGCCATAGGCGTAGTTGGTGGTCAACGATGTGCCACCGTCGGCCTTGGTGTTGCCGGCGACGAAGTCGAACTTGGCGCCTTCGGTCTTGTAGTGGCCGTCGAAGGTGACGCTGTCCGAGCTCATTTCGGCAGCGCGGGCCCAGTTCTGGTAGAACTGGTTCATCAACGGATTGGCCGCAGTGGTGGTGCTGTGCAAGCACACGCCATTGGGGTTGAAGGCGGAGACAACACCGGTGTCGCGTTTGTCGCAATTGGCGTCGTGGAAGATGTAGTCGCTGCTGTTCGAGTTGTTGGCCTTGAGTTTCAGGCTCAGCACATTCAGGCCCACTTCCAGGCCGTCAATTGGCTTGGCTTGCAAGGTGACGTTGAACGCATCGCGCTTGCGATCTTGCACGAAAGCTGTAGGCGCCACGTCGGAAGACCAACGGCTGTCGGCTTCGATGCCGCGGCGGATGTAGGCACCGTCAGAGTGACCTGCGGCAACCAGTGCGCCGAAGGTACGGGCAGCATTTTTCCAGCTGTAGAGGCCGGAAACTTCCTTCTCTGGGTCGCTGATCGTGCCGCGGCCGTACTTGGCGCTGACAAAGGCTGTGTTGGCGGCCATGTCCAGCGGCTTGCGAGTCTTCACGATGACCGTGCCACCAATGCCGCCTTCGGTCAGGTCAGCTTGGGAGGACTTGTAGACCTCCATGCCGCCCACCATTTCGGACGGCAGCAAGGAGTAGTTGAACGAGCGGTCGACGTCCATCTGGTCGTACCAGCCGGTCGAAGCGACGGTTTGGCCGTTCAAGGTGGTGTAAGTCATCTGCGGGTCAGAGCCGCGAATCGACACCGATGCGCCTTGACCGAAAGCACGGCCGACGGAAATGCCAGGAATACGGCCCAGAGATTGGCCGACGTCAGTGTCGGGCAGCTTGCCCACGTCTTCTGCCGACACGGCGTCAACCACGGCGCTGGCGTTGCGCTTGATGTTGGCGGCGGACTGCAGCGAGGCGCGAATACCCGTCACCACCACTTGTTCGAGCTGGGCCGTTTCGGCTGCGGGCGCGGGCTTTTGCTCAGCTTGCTGGGCTTGCGCAGCGAGCGCAAACCCCAGCAGCGTCATCGTGACCGCAGCAGCGATCGGCTTTTGTTGGACCTTCATGAAATGCTCCTCGATGTGGCCAAAAGAATCGAAACGGCCAGTTTCCAAAGGAAGCCCACTTGCACCATACCCATTCAAGCGATGGTCTGTGTTGGCTTCCACCAATGTCTTACGAATGCAACCAATGCCATGCCACTATACGACCCAGTAGTGCCACTTTGCTACCAATTTCAGGTCCGTGTTTTCCCTGCTGTGGCAGCGCCGCCACCTTGGATGTCTTCGTAGATGTCCCTTTTTGTCGAGGTTCTGGGGCGAGTGGCTGCTGTTGGCGGGCGGGAACGAACTTGGTAGCTGATTGGTATTACTTGTTATGACGGTACGCGGTGGGCTCAAACTGCTTGTGCTTTGGAGTGCGTGGCTTGTTGCGGGCTGGGGTGTGTTGGTGGCTGAGGGGCGTTGCGTCAGTCGTGTTGCTATGGGTCGTTCTGTTTGGCGGGCAAGGTGCTGTTGTGGCGCCTTGGTGGTGTCGCTGTGGTGCAGTTGCCGTGCAGTTGTTGATGGGTGTTGTCACGCAAGGCGCGGGTGTGGGTACAGCTTGGTGGCGACTCATTTCAAAGTTTTTGAGAAAGTTGTTTGCGCTCGAGAAATGCTGTGCTATAGTTGCGGGCTTGCCTCGGAGGGGTGGCCGAGTGGTTAATGGCAGCAGACTGTAAATCTGCCCTCTAACGAGTACGCTGGTTCGAATCCAGCCTCCTCCACCAAGGCAAAACATCACTTGATTCGTGAAGTTGGCGGTAAACGTTGATGCGTTAAGCGTTGAGGCGTTGAGGCGTTAAAGCGCTGGCGGCAGGGTCATCAAGGGGTGGTGAGATGGTTCTAGAAATAGAATGCAAGGCTCCCGGGCGGGAGTAGTTCAATGGTAGAACTCCAGCCTTCCAAGCTGATCACGCGGGTTCGATTCCCGTCTCCCGCTCCAGTGCTTGTTTTGTTTGAAGGCAGTAGAAAAGTCGTCGCCACAGATTTGTTGATTTGAGACTCTCGGGTTTCGTTGAAAGCAAGGTCAGCAAATCTGTGTCGATGCCCATGTGGCTCAGTGGTAGAGCACTCCCTTGGTAAGGGAGAGGTCACGCGTTCGATCCGCGTCATGGGCACCACCGCTTTTCTCTTAGTATCTTTTTTCTGAAGTCTGATCAGATCCTCGCAGGAGCGCAGAAATGGCAAAGAGCAAGTTTGAACGTACCAAGCCGCACGTCAACGTCGGCACGATTGGTCACGTTGACCACGGCAAGACCACGCTGACGGCTGCAATCGCCACCGTGTTGTCGGCCAAGTTCGGCGGCGAGGCCAAGGCCTACGACC